>NZ_BAABCJ010000001.1:0-1268439 GCF_039538765.1 Zhihengliuella alba
CCGGAAGCTAAGACCCACAGCGCCGATGGTACTGCACTCGGGAGGGTGTGGGAGAGTAGGTCGCCGCCGGACAACCATTACAGTCAGGCCCCCGCCAACGCGGGGGCCTGACCTGTTTAACGACGTACCCGGCAGCGGGCACGCGCTGGACGGTCGGCGGCTCTCGACACGGCCCGCGCAGGGCAGGAACGCCGCCGGGTTTCCTGCCTCCGGTTGTGAGCGGGGCGATAGACGAGACCGCCCCGACGGCGGACCCGGCTTGGCGGCCTCCAGTAGACTTGCATCTTGATGTTCACCGCCGTCACCCCATTCGAGGGGCCGGCGGATACAGGGAAACCCCAATGAGAGGAACGGCCACGTGGCTGATGACCGTCGCACGTCCGGTGCCGACCGTCCGGACGGCGCTAACTCCAACCGCTCGCAAGGCGGTCAGCGCAATCGTGCCGGCGGGGCGCGGCCGTACAACGGTGGCGGAGACCGCCCGTCCCGCGACACAGACCGGGGCAACGCTCCCCGCGGTGAGCAGCGGGGGAGCTACGGCAACCGCGACGACCGCCCCCGTGGCGACGGTGGATACGCCAAGCGCGACAACGACCAGCGCGGCGGCTATGGCAGCCGGGAGGGTCGTCCGACCACCCGTGATGACCGTCCCCGCCGCGAGGGCGGTTACCAGAAGCGCGATGGCGAGCAGCGCGGTGGCTTCGGAGACCGGGACAACCGGCAGAGCAACCGCGATGACCGTCCCCGGCGCGAGGGCGGTTACCAGAAGCGGGACGGGGAGCAGCGCGGTGGCTTCGGCAACCGTGATGACCGTCCCCGGCGCGAGGGCGGATACCAGAAGCGGGACGGGGAGCAGCGCGGTGGCTTCGGCAACCGGGACAACCGGCAGAGCAACCGCGACGAGCGTCCCCGGCGCGAGGGCGGTTACCAGAAGCGTGACGGCGAGCAGCGCGGTGGCTTCGGCAACCGCGACGACCGTCCCCGCCGTGAAGGCGGTTACCAGAAGCGTGACGGCGAGCAGCGCGGTGGCTTCGGCAACCGCGACGACCGTCCCCGGCGCGAGGGCGCTTACCAGAAGCGCGAGAACGACGGCGGTCGAGGCCCGGCCCGCGGGGGCAAGGCTCCCTGGAAGGGCGACAAGCCTGCCGGTGCCCGTCCGCGGCGTGACGACGGCGGCCACCGTGACGACCGTCGTTCCGGCGGCGCAGAGCGCTCCGACCGCCCCAACCGGGATCAGAGCTCGTTCAACCCGAAGCGTGGTGACCTCCGCAGCTCGAATCGTGCGGACCGTCCCCGCTCCCCGGAGATCGACGACGATGTCACGGGCAAGGAGCTGGACCGCGCCGCCCGCGCGGAGCTGCGCTACCTCGAGGACCCGAACGGCACCTGGGTCGCCAAGCACTTGGTCATGGCCGGGCGCCTGGTCGATCTGGAGCCGGAGCTTGCCTACGAGCACGCCCTGGCGGCCAGTCGCCGCGGTGGCCGCATCGCCGTCGTCCGCGAGGCCGTGGGCCTCACGGCCTACGCCGCGGGCCAGTTCGCCGACGCCTTGCGCGAATTCCGCACGTTCCGCCGGATCAGCGGCTCGAACGTCCATCTGCCGATGATGGCCGACTGCGAACGCGGCCTCGGCCGTCCGGAGAAGGCCCTCGAGCTGGCGCGTTCCGAGGACGCCGCGAACCTGGACACCCCGCTCAAGGTCGAGATGGCCATCGTGGCCTCGGGGGCTCAGGCCGACCTGGGGAACCACCAGGCGGCCCTGGCCGAGCTGGAGATCCCGCAACTGGACATCAACCGCGCGTACTCATTCAGCCCGCGCCTGTTCACCGTCTACGCCGAGGCCCTCGAGGAGCTGGGCCGCCACGGCGAGGCCGAGAAGTGGTATGCCCGCGTGGCCATCGCCGAGCGTGCGCTCGGCCTGGGCGACTACGCCGATCCCGAGATCATGGACCTGGGGGAGGACGAGGAGGACGAGCCCAAGCCGCGGGTCAAGGACATCCTGCCGTCCGACGCGCAGAATGCCGACGCGCAGAATGCCGACGATCAGGGTGCCGGCGATTCGGAGACCGGCGAGGGGAACGCGGGCGAGGAGAACATCGCTGCGGCGGGTGCCGACGAGGAGCAGCCCGCGGAGCCGGAGGACGAGCAGGGGGTCGACGAGGAGGACGGTCTCCAGGTCGTCGATGCGTCCGACGAGACCGCCGAGGAGGCGGTGCAGCACGAGGCCGTCGCCGGCTCCGACGAATCGTCCGACAAGTCGGAGTAGCCGTGCTGCTGGATCGGTTCGATGCACTGCTGGCGGACCTCGACGGCGTCGTCTATGCGGGCGAGGAGCCCGTCGACGGCGCCGCCGAGGCACTCGGCCGCCTCGAGCAGGCCGGCGTGCGTCTCGGCTACATCACCAACAACGCGTCCCGGTCGCCGGCCAAGGTCGCCGAGCACATCCGGCGGCTCGGCGCCCCCGCGTCGGCGGAATCCGTCTTCGGATCCGCCGACGCCGCCGCCGAGCTCCTGGCCGATCGCCTCGAGGCCGGATCCAAGGTGCTGATCACCGGCAGCGAGTACCTGCGCTCCTGCGTCGAGGACCGCGGCCTGGAGCCGGTGAGCGACCACCGCGAGCGGCCCGACGCCGTCGTGCAGGGATTCGATCCGGGCCTCGGCTGGGCCGACCTCGCCGAGGCGTCCTACGCCATCAACGCGGGCGCTGAGTGGGTCGCCACCAACACGGACTTCACTATCCCGCGCGCCGAGGGGATCGCGCCCGGCAACGGGGCGCTCGTCAATGCCGTCGCCTTCGCCACCGGTGCAACACCCGCCGTGGCCGGGAAGCCCGAGGCCTACCTGTTCCACCACGCGGCGGAGCGGCTCGGTGCGGAACGTCCCCTCGTGGTGGGCGACCGGCTCGACACCGACATCCTGGGCGGCAACCGCGCCGGGTTCGCCACGGCCGCGGTCCTGACCGGGATCGACACCGTGCGCACCGTCCTGGCCGCGGAGCCGGACCAGCGGCCGCAGTATCTGCTGGAGACCCTCGGCGACCTCTACCGGCCCTACCCCGGGACGGAGGACGACGGCGACGCGTCCGCCGCGTGCGGCGACGGCCGGGCCGCGCTGGACGGTCGGGCGCTCGTCCTCAGCGACGACACCCTCGACGCCTGGCGCGCGGCCTGCGCTCTCTGGTGGCGCGTCAACCCGGAGGCGGCCGCCGAGCCCGAGGACATCCGCTTCGACGGAGCGGATCCGCGATGAGCGACGAGCAGACGCCCGCACCCGAGCCCACCGGCCAGGAGACCGTCGACCGCGTGCTCGACGGTCTCGCCGGCGTCCCCGACCTGCCCCTGGACGAGCAGCTGGCCGAGTACGAGCAGGCCCACCACGCGCTGCAGGCCGCCCTCGACGGCTCGGAGCAGGACCACCGCGCCGGACTGCGCCGGGTGGCCGAGGGGAGTGGCCTGACGCACGTGGCCGGAGAAGCCGCCGCTGACACGGACGGCGGGGCTGGCGGTCCGTCCGGGGAGAGCGCCTAGTGGCGCGTCTCGACCAGGAGCTCGTGGCGCGGGGGCTGGCGCGCTCCCGCACCCACGCGGCCGCACTGATCACCGCCGGCCGGGTGACCTGCGACGGGCGCCCCGCGGGCAAGGCCGCCCTGAAGATCCCCGGCGACTCCGTCCTCCGCGTGTCCGAGACCGAGGGCGAGGAGTACGTCAGCCGCGCCGGCCACAAGCTCGCCGGCGCCCTCGACCGCTATCCGGACGTCGCCGTCGAGGGACGGCGCTGCCTCGACGCCGGGGCCTCCACCGGGGGCTTCACCGATGTCCTGCTCCGCCGCGGTGCGCGCGAGGTGGAGGCAGTCGACGTCGGCCACGACCAACTGGTCCCGGAGCTGCGGCGGGACGCTCGCGTCCACGTCCACGAGGGCCTGAACGTCCGGCGCCTCGACCCCGGCGACATCGGCGGCCCCGTGGACCTGGTGGTCGCCGACCTCTCCTTCATCTCGCTCACGCTCGTCGTCCGTCCGCTCGCCGCCGCGACGCGCCCGGGCGGCGAGCTCCTGCTCATGGTCAAGCCACAGTTCGAGGTGGGCCGGGAGGCCCTGGCCCGGACCGGCGTCGTCACCGGGGCTGAGCAGCGGCGCTCGGCCGTGCTGAAGGTCGCCGAAGCCGCCGAGGACGCCGGCCTGGAGTGCCGCGGGATGGCGCGCAGCCCGCTGCCGGGGCAGGATGGCAACGTGGAATTCTTCCTCTGGCTCGCCCGGCCGGGCACGGCCCGTCCACAGGTCCGCGCCGCGGGTACGCTGATCAACGAGGTTGACTATTCTTGACGCAATGCCGCGCGCTGCCGCCCCCGGGGGCCGCCGCGACCGCGGCCGGTGACGCGTGACCGACCCACGAGCGGCAACACGGAAGGAATGTATGCGACGGATTCTCGTCCTGGCTCATACCGGGCGGTCCGACGCGCTGCGGGCGACGTTCGACACCTGCGTCACCCTGCGCGACGCGGGCCTGATGCCCGTCATGCTGCCCGACGAGCTGGCCGAGCTGACGCAGGCGCTGCCGCACCCCATGCCGGAGGTCCTCTCGCTCGGCGTCGACTCGACCCTGCAGGAGATCGACCTGGCCATGGTCCTCGGCGGCGACGGCACCATGCTGCGCTCGGCCGAGCTCGTCCGCGGCTCCCAGGTACCCCTGCTGGGCGTCAACCTCGGCCACGTGGGCTTCCTCGCCGAGAGCGACCGGTCTGACCTGACGCAGACGGTCAGGTGGGTCGTGGACCGCGACTACACGGTCGAGGAACGCATGGCCATCGACGTCAACGTCTGGTTCGGCAACCGGCGCGTCGCCCAGACCTGGGCCCTGAACGAGGCCGCCGTCGAGAAGGCCGACCGCGAGCGCATGATCGAGATCGTCATGGAGGTCGACGCGCGGCCGATCAGCACCTTCGGCTGCGACGGCATGGTGCTGGCGACCCCGACCGGGTCCACCGCCTACGCGTTCTCCGCCGGCGGCCCGGTGGTCTGGCCCGAGCTGGAGGCGCTCATCATGGCGCCGATCAGCGCCCACGCTCTCTTCGCCAAGCCGCTGGTGGTGGCCCCGACGTCGGAGATCGCCGTCGAGATCCTCGCCCGCACGGACGCGCAGGCCGTCCTCTGGTGCGACGGGCGGCGGAGCATCAACCTGCCGCCCGGATCGCGCGTCGAGGTGACGCGCTCGGCCACGCCGGTGCGGCTCGCACGAGTGAACCAGACGCCATTCAGTGAGCGCCTCGTGCGAAAGTTCGAACTGCCGACGGCGGGCTGGCGCGGACCGGTCCACCACCCGGAGATGGATCCGGTCTCGACCGCGCTGCCCATCGTGGCGCACGGCGTCGAGGTCGTGGAGCCGCGGCGCAAGCACGGGACGGAGGGTCGAGCATGATCGAGGAGATCCGCATCAACGACCTGGGCGTCATCGGCGGGGCCACCCTGCCGCTGGGCCCGGGGCTCACGGTGGTCACCGGCGAGACCGGCGCCGGCAAGACCATGGTCATCACCGCGCTCGGGCTCCTGCTGGGCCGCCGCGCCGACGCCGGTGCCGTCCGCCACGGAGCCGCGCAGGCCGTCGCCGAGGCGAGCCTCCGCCTGCCCCCGGGCAGCCCCGTCGTGGCCCGGGCCGAGGAGGCCGGTGCCCTCGTGGAGCACGACGACGACGGGTCCGATCTGATCATCGCCCGCTTCCTCAGCGCCGCCGGACGCAGCAAGGCCGCCGTCGGGGGCCGTGCCGCGCCGGTGGGTCTACTGGGGGAGCTGGGCAGCGACCTGGTCGCCGTGCACGGGCAGAGCGACCAGCTGCGCCTCACCGGCGCGACCGCCCAGCGCCAGGCCCTGGACAAGTTCGCCGGAGCGGACCTGGCCGCCGTGCTCGAGGAGTACGGGGAGGACTACCGGCGCTGGCGGACCGTCTCCGCCGAGCTGGACGAGCTCGTCGGCGCCGCCCGCGAGCGGCTGCGGGAGGCCGAGGGCCTCGAGGCCGCGCTCGAGGAGATCGACGCGGTCGCGCCGGAGCCCGGCGAGGACGAGCTGCTCAAGGCCGAGGCCACCAAGCTCGCCAACCTCGAGGGGCTCCGGACGGCGGCGCTCACGGCCCAGACCGCGCTGGCCGGCAGCGAGTTCAGCGAGGAGTACAACGCGCTCGGCCTGATCGCCGCGGCCAAGGGCGCCCTGGAGGGCGTCCAGGACGACGACGCCGAGCTCAAGGCCCTCGCCGAGCGGCTCACCGAGATCAACTACCTCGTCTCCGACCTGTCCACCGAGGTGGCGAGCTACGCGACCGGGCTCGACACCGAGGGGCCCGAGCGGCTCGCCGAGCTCGAGTCCCGCCGCGCCGACCTGAACCGGCTGATCCGCAAGTACGCGCCCACCATCGACGAGGTCCTGGAGTGGGCGCAGACGAGCCGTGAGCGGTTGGACGAGCTGCAGGACGACTCCGGCCGCATCGACGCGCTGACCACGGAGAAGGCCGAGCTCGAGACCCGCCTGCACGCGACGGCGGAGTCGCTCAGCGAGCTGCGCCGCACCGCCGCCGCGGACCTGGCGGAGCGGGTCACCGCCGAGCTCGCCGCCCTGGCGATGCCGGACGCCCTGTTCTCCGCCGAGGTCCGTCCCACCGGCGAGCTGGGTCGCCACGGCCAGGACGAGATCCACCTGCTCCTGCAGCCGCACTCCGGCTCGTCGCCCCGCCCGCTGGGCAAGGGCGCGTCCGGTGGCGAGCTCTCCCGCGTGATGCTGGCCATCGAGGTGGTGCTGGCGGCGGTCGACCCGGTGCCCACGTTCGTCTTCGACGAGGTCGACGCCGGCGTGGGCGGCAAGGCCGCGGTCGAGATCGGCCGTCGGCTGGCCATGCTGGCCCGGCACGTGCAGGTCATCGTCGTCACGCACCTGCCGCAGGTGGCCGCCTACGCGGACCGGCACATCAGAGTGATCAAGAACTCGGGCGCCGCCGGCGACCCCGAGGGCGGAGTCACCCAGAGCGACGTGGTCCTCCTGGACGAGAACGAGCGAGTGCGCGAACTGGCGCGGATGCTGGCCGGTCAGGAGGAGTCCGACACGGCGCAGGCCCACGCCGAGGAACTGTTGAGAACCGCCCGAGAACACGTCTCCGTGATGGCCTGAACGGCCGTACCGGGAGCCCGAGAAGTCCACGTGGTGGCAGAGAATGGTAGGCTAGAATTCCGTGGTGCAGCGTATTTTTTCCCGTGAGTCCCGGTCCGAAACGACAAAGCAGATATTCGTCACCGGTGGTGTGGCGTCCTCGCTCGGGAAGGGACTGACGGCTTCCAGCCTCGGCCATCTTCTCCGAGCCCGTGGCCTGTCGGTCACGATGCAGAAGCTCGACCCGTATCTGAACGTCGATCCGGGCACGATGAACCCCTTCCAGCACGGCGAGGTCTTCGTGACCGACGACGGTGCCGAGACCGATCTGGATCTCGGGCACTACGAGCGCTTCCTGGACGAGAACCTCACCGGCATGTCCAACGTGACGACCGGCCAGGTGTACTCGACCGTGATCGAGAAGGAGCGCCGCGGCGACTACCTCGGTGACACGGTGCAGGTCATCCCGCACATCACCGACGAGATCAAGCGCCGGATGCGCCTGCCCGCCGAGGGGCCCGATGCCCCCGACGTGATCATCACCGAGATCGGCGGCACCGTCGGCGACATCGAGTCGCAGCCGTTCCTCGAGTCGGCCCGCCAGGTCCGCCAGGACATCGGCCGCAGCAATGCCTTCTTCGTCCACGTCTCCCTGGTCCCGTACATCGGACCGTCCCAGGAGCTGAAGACCAAGCCGACGCAGCACTCTGTGGCCGCCCTCCGCTCCATCGGCATCCAGCCCGAGAGCCTGGTCATCCGCTCCGACCGCCAGATCCCGGACGACATGCGCGAGAAGCTCGCCCGCACCTGCGACGTCGACCCCGAGGCCGTCATCAACTGCGCGGACGCCCCGAGCATCTACGACATCCCCGTCATCATCCACGAGCAGGGTCTGGACGCCTACATCGTCCAGTCGCTCGGGCTGAAGTTCAAGGACGTCGACTGGACCGAGTGGCAGAAGGTCCTCGACGCCGTCCACCACCCGAAGGAGGAGGTCGAGGTCGCCCTGGTCGGCAAGTACATCGACCTGCCGGACGCCTACCTCTCCGTCACCGAGGCGCTGCGCGCCGGCGGCTTCGCCAACCAGACGAAGGTGCGGATCCGCTGGGTCCCGTCCGACGACTGCAGCACCGAGGAGGGGGCCGCCCGGGCCCTCGCCGGCGTGGACGCGATCTGCGTGCCCGGCGGCTTCGGCATCCGCGGCCTCGAGGGCAAGCTCGGCGCCCTGAGGTTCGCCCGCGAGCGCAAGCTGCCGACCCTGGGCCTCTGCCTCGGCCTGCAGTCGATGGTCATCGAGTACTCCCGCAACGTGCTCGGCCTCGCCGACGCCTCGTCGACGGAGTTCGACCCGGAGACCACGACGCCCGTCATCGCGACCATGGCCGAGCAGCTCGACATCGTCGACGGCAAGGGCGATCTCGGCGGCACCATGCGGCTGGGCCTCTACGAGGCCCGACTCGCCGAGGGCTCCGTGGTGGCCGGCACGTACGGCCGGAATCGGGTCTCCGAGCGCCACCGCCACCGCTACGAGGTGAACAACGCCTACCGCGCGCAGCTCGAGGAGAACGGCCTGGTCTTCTCCGGGACCTCCCCGGACAACGAGCTCGTCGAGTTCGTGGAGCTGCCGGCGGACGTCCACCCGTACTACGTCTCCACCCAGGCCCACCCGGAGCTCAGCTCGCGCCCCACGCGCCCGCATCCGCTCTTCGCGGGCCTGATCGAGGCGGCCCTGAAGCACCAGAAGGCCGCCCGGTAGCCATGCCCCGGAACGACGGCGCGCAGCGGGACCACGGCGTCGAGCCCAGCAGGGCTCTGCAGGACGCGGTGGACCCCTGCGCGCCGCTGTCGTCCGAGACCGTCTACACCGGCCGAATCTGGAACGTCGTGACGGAGAGCTTCGCTTTCCCGCACAGCGACGAGCCGCTGGTCCGGGACTACATCGACCACACCGGCGCCGTGAGCGTCGTGGTCCTCGACGAGCAGCAGCGCATCCTCCTCCAGCGCCAGTACCGGCACCCGGTGGGCATGCGGCTCTGGGAGATCCCCGCGGGGCTCCTCGACGTCGACGGTGAGCCGGCCCTCGAGGCGGCCCGCCGGGAACTCGCCGAGGAGGCCGACCTCGCCGCCGAGACGTGGCACGTGCTCACCGACTTCTTCAACACCCCCGGCTACTCCTCCGAGGCGCAGCGGGTCTTCCTGGCCCGCGGCCTGAGCGAGGTGCCCGAGCACGAACGGCACCTGCGCACCGACGAGGAGGCCGACATGCAGAGCGCCTGGGTCCCGCTCGACGAGGCCGTCGGACTCGTCCTGGAGGGGCGCCTGCACAACCCCTCCGCCGTCGTCGGGATCCTCGCCGCGCACGCCGCGGCCGCCACGGGCTTCGCCGGGCTGCGCCCGGCCGACTCCCCGTGGGACGAGCACCCCCGCCTGCGCCCATGAGCGCCGCCGAGGCGGGGCCCGCCGCCGGCCCCGGACCGGGGACCGCCCGGCCGGATGACGCCGCCGAGCAGGCGCCACGGACGGCCCTGGACCGGCAGGTCGCCACGTACTTCCAGCACCTCACGATCGAGCGCGGCATGGCCCCCAATACCGTCGCCGCGTACCGGCGCGACATCGGGCGGTACACGCGCTTCCTCGCCGGCCGCGGCATCGGGGACGCCGGGGACGTGACCCCGCGGCTGCTCTCCGACTTCGCGCAGGACCTCCGCGACGGGAACGACGGCGGCGCGCCCCTGACCGCGCGCTCGGCGGCACGGACCGTCGTCGCCGTGCGGGGACTGCACAAGTTCTGGGCGCTCGAGGGCGTCACCCCGGACAACACGGCCGCCGACCTGAAGCCGCCGGCCACGGGGTCGCGCCTGCCCAAGGCGATGAGCGTCGCCGACGTCGCCGCCATGATCGATGCGGTCCCCGCCGACACCCCGGCGGGGCTGCGGGACCGGGCCCTGCTCGAGTTCCTCTACTCCACCGGTGCGCGCATCAGCGAGGCCGTCGGGCTGGACGTGGACGACCTGCACGCGATCGCCGAGGACGCCGGGGAGGCCGACGGCCCCGCGGTGGTGCGGCTGTTCGGCAAGGGCTCCAAGGAGCGGATCGTCCCGGTCGGCTCCTACGCCGCACGGGCGCTCCAGGCCTACCTGGTCCGAGCCCGCCCGCTGCTCGTGACCAAGGGGCGGGGCACGCCCGCCCTCTTCCTGAACCTGCGCGGCGGCCGCCTCTCGCGCCAGTCCGCCTGGACGCTGCTCAAGACCGCGGCCGAGCGGGCCGGGATCTCCGCGGACGTCTCCCCGCACACGCTGCGCCACTCCTTCGCCACCCACCTGCTGGAGGGCGGCGCGGACGTGCGCGTGGTGCAGGAGCTGCTCGGGCACGCCTCGGTGACGACCACGCAGGTCTACACGATGGTGACCGCCGAGACGCTCCGCGAGATCTACGCGACCGCCCACCCGAGGGCCACATGAGCGCCGCCGGCGGGCCCACGCGGGTGGTCCTCTGCGCCGTGGTCCGGGTCGAGGACGACGGCGTCCCGGCGGTGCTGCTGGGCGTCAAGCTGCGCGGCTTCGCCACCGGCAAGACCGTGCTGCCCGGCGGCAAGATCGAGCCGGGCGAGAGCCCCGTCGACGCGGCCGTGCGCGAGCTCGCCGAGGAGACCGGCCTGGAGGTCGCACCCGCCGGACTCGCCAGCGTGCGGGAGGTCGCGCGGATCGACTTCGTCTTCCCCTTCCAGCCGGCCGCGGACATGGACTGCACGGTCTTCCGCGTCGAGGCCGGGGCGCGCACCTCCGACGGCGCGGCCGTCGTCACCGGCGAGCCGGCCGAGACCGACGAGCTCCAGCCGCGCTGGCACCGGCTCGACGCGCTGCCGGCGGAGACCATGTGGCAGGACTCGGCGCGCTGGCTGCCCGACGTCGTCGCACCGGCCGGGGACGCGGTCGCCCGGGTGCGCGTGGTCCTCGCCGCCGACAACGAGACGGTGGCGGAGTACACCGCCACCGTCCTTGATCCCGCCGACTGACCGGACGGCGGGGCTCGTCGCCTCCGGGCTCGTCGCCTCCGGGCTCGTCGCGTCCGGGGCCGCCGGCCCTCGTTGCCGACGGCCCGCGCCGGCCGCCCCTACAGCTCGCGCTGGTCGGGACCGTTGTAGGCGGCCAGCGGGCGGATGAGCGCGTTCGCGGCGCGCTGCTCCATCACGTGCGCGGTCCACCCGACGATCCGCGAGGCGATGAACAGCGGCGTGAACATCTCCGTTGCGAACCCCATGAGGTGGTAGGTCGGGCCCGCCGGGTAGTCGAGGTTCGGCTTGATGCCCTTGGCCTCGTCCATGGCCTGCTCCAGCCCGTCGTAGAGGCCCATCAGCTCGGCGCGCCCGTAGTGCGCCACCATCGCCTCCAGCGCCTGCTTCATGGTCGGCACCCGCGAGTCGCCGTGCTTGTAGACGCGGTGGCCGAAGCCCATGACCTTCTTCTTCTCGGCCAGCGCCTGCTCCATCCACTCCTTCGCCCGGGCGGCGGCCTCCTCGCGGCTCTCGTCGGGGCGGACGCCGATCTCGTCGAACGTGTGCATGACGGCCTCGTTGGCCCCGCCATGCAGCGGGCCCTTCAGCGCGCCGATCGCGCCGGTGACGGCCGAGTGCAGGTCCGCCAGCGTGGAGGTGATGACACGGGCCGTGAACGTGGACGCGTTGAAGGAGTGCTCCGCGTAGAGCACCATCGAGACGCGGAACGCGTCCACGACCTCGGCGACCGGTTCCTCGCCGAACGTCATCCAGAGGAAGTTCTGCGCGTAGTCGAGGTCCTCGCGCGGCTCGACCGGGTCTTGGCCGCGCCGCCGGCGCTGGTCGTACGCCACGACGGCCGGGAACTTCGCGAACAGGGACTTCGCCTTCTCCAGCTCCGCCTCGGGGGAGGAGTCCTCGGCCTCCGGGTGCAGCGCGCCGAGCACGGACACGGCCGTGCGGCCCACGTCCATCGGGTGGCAGGTGGTGGGCAGCAGGTCGATCGCCGCCTTCACCTCGGCGTCGAGCGTGCGGTGGGCGCGCTCGAACGCGACGAACTCCGCCAGCTCGTCCGCTCCGGGAAGCTCGCCGGTCCAGAGCAGGAGCGCGACCTCCTCGAAGCTCTTCTGCGCCGCCAGGTCCTGGACCGGGTAGCCGCGGTAGAGCAGCGAGTTGGTCTCGGGGTTGACCTTGGAGATGGCCGTGTAGTCGACGACGATGCCGGCGAGGCCCTTCTTGATCTCGTTCTCCGTCATGATGCCTCTTCCTTCCGGGTGCTTCTACGGCTGGGGATGCTGGGTCGGTGCCTGCGGGGCCTGCGGCTCCCGCGTCGCGTCCAGGCCGGGGACCTGGAAGTTGAAGACGGACGAGTCGAAGCGGTTGTACGCCTCGTAGTCCACGAGCTCGTACAGGCGCTGGCGCGTCTGCATCTGCTCGACGGCGGCCTGCTGGGTGCCGTCCGCGGCGATGGTCTCGAGGACGCGCTCGGCCGCGCCCATCGCGGACCGCAGCAGCGTCACCGGGTAGATCACGACGGCGATGCCCGCCGCGGCCAGCTGGGCCCGGGTGAACAGCTCCGACTTGCCGAATTCTGTCATGTTCGCGAGGACGGGGACATCGACGGCCCGGCAGACGGCCTCGAACTCCTCGAGGCTCCGCAGGGCCTCGGGGAAGATCGCGTCCGCCCCGGCGTCCACCAGGGCCCTCGCCCGGTCGACGGCGGCCTGCAGCCCGTCCGTGGCGCGGACGTCCGTGCGCGCCATGATCAGGAAGTCCGGGTCCCGGCGGGCGTCGGCCGCGGCGGCGATCCGCTTGACCATCGTGTCCAGGTCCACGACGTTCTTCCCGTCCAGGTGCCCGCACCGCTTGGGGTTGAACTGGTCCTCGATGTGGCAGCCGGCGAGTCCGGCGTGCTCGAGCTCCTGCACGGTGCGGGCCACGTTCATCGGCTCGCCGAAGCCGGTGTCCGCGTCGACGATCGCGGGCAGGTCCGTCATGCGGGCGATCTGCCCGGCCCGGGTCGCGACCTCGGTCAGCGTGGTGAGGCCGATGTCCGGCAGGCCGAGGTCGTTGGCGAGGACCGCGCCGGAGATGTACACGCCGTCGTACCCCTTGTCCTCGATGAGGCGGGCCGAGAGCGGGTTGAACGCGCCGGGGAACTGCCGGGCCGCGCCGGGGACGAGCTGCTCGCGCAGGGTCCGGCGCTTCCGCTCGGGGGTGACGGTCGAGTACAGCATCAGAAGAGTCCCTTCGGGCCGGCGGCCGGGTCGATGACGCCGTCGGCCGCCACGAGGTTCAGCCGGCCCAGCTCGCCGGCGCCGAGCCGCTCGACGTCCTGCACGGCCGCGAGGAAGCGCTCGATCTCGGCTTCCGCGACGACGCCCTCGGCGAGCGTGCGGAACTTGGCGATGTACTGCTCGCGGGCGAAGGGGCGCGCGCCGAGGGGGTGCGCGTCGGCGACGGCGATCGCCTCGCGCAGGACCGTCCCGTCCGTCAGCGTGATCTCCACGGAACCCCCGAACGCCTTCTCGGCGATGTCCAGCGAGTGGTAGCGGCGCGTCCACTCGGGGTCCTCCTCCGTGGTGACCTTGTGCCAGAGCGCCACGGTGTCCGGCCGCCCGGCGCGCTCGGGGGCGTAGGAGTCCACGTGGTGCCACGCGCCGTCCTGGAGGGCCACGGCGAAGATGTAGGGGATCGAGTGGTCCAGCGTCTCGCGGGAGGCCGTGGGGCTGTACTTCTGCGGGTCGTTGGCGCCGGAGCCGATCACGTAGTGCGTGTGGTGGCTGGTGCGGATCAGGATGCTCGCCACGTTGGCCGGGTCGGTGGCCTCCGGGTGCTCGTGGTGGAGCCTGCGCGCCAGGTCGATCCAGGCCTGGGCCTGGTACTCGGCCGAGTGCTCCTTGGTGTACGTGTCCAGGATGGCCCGCTTGGCCTCGCCCGGCTCCGGCAGCGGCACCTCGTAGCGGGCGTCGGGACCATCCAGCATCCAGGCGATGACGCCGTCCTCGCCCTCGTAGATCGGGACCGGCGACGTCTGCCCGCGCATCGCGCGGTCCACGGCCTCGATCGCCATCTTGCCGGCGAACGCCGGGGCGTGCGCCTTCCACGTGGAGATCTCGCCCTTGCGCGACTGGCGGGTCGCCGTGGTGGTGTGCAGGCCCTGGCCGACGGCCTGGAAGATCGTCTCGACGTCGAGCCCCAGCAGGGTGCCCAGCCCGGCCGCGGCGGACGGCCCGAGGTGCGCCACGTGGTCGATCTTGTGCTTGTGCAGGCAGATCGCCTTGACCAGGTTGACCTGGATCTCGTAGCCGGTGGCGATGGCCCGCACCAGGTCGTGGCCCGCGGCGCCGGTGTGCTGCGCGGCGGCGAGGATCGGCGGGATGTTGTCGCCGGGGTGCGAGTAGTCGGCGGCGAGGAACGTGTCGTGGTAGTCGAGCTCGCGCACGGCCACGCCGTTGGCCCACGCGGCCCACTCCGGGGAGACGCGCTCGCCGATGCCGAAGACGTGGGCGCCGGGGCCGCCCGACGATGGCGCGTGGGTCAGCGCCTGCGCCCGTGCGGCCACGATGGGGGCCCGGTTCAGGGACGCGACGGCGACCGAGGCGTTGTCGATGATGCGGTTGACGATCATGTCCGCGACGTCCGGGGAGACCTCCACCGGGTCCGCGGCCACGCGGGCGATCTGGTAGGCGAGCTGGTCCTCGCGGGCGAGGTTCTCCTCGCTCCGGTACACACGGACCTCGTGCTTCTGCATGGTGTTCCTCTCGGTCGGAAGTAGTGGAAGTTCTCTGGGCTAGGCGGGGGCCGCTCGCCGGCCGGCGTCGGGCGCGGCGTCGGGCGCGGCGCCGGGTGTGGCGTCGGGGGCCGCGCCGGGTCCGGCCGTGGAGCGGGCAGTCGCGGCGATGTGCGCGAGACTGTGGAAGAGGTGGACCTCCGTGGCCGCCGCGGCGACGTCCGGTTCGCCGGCGGCAATGGCCCGGGCGATCGCCGCGTGCTCGCGGGCGGAGGCGCGCAGCCGCGGCAGGTCGTCGCGGGCGAGCCGACGGATGCGCTCGAGGTGGACCCGCAGCTGCCGGAGCGCCTGCGCCAGGTAAGGGTTCGCGGCGGCGCCGTCGACCAGCTCGTCCAGCCGGCCGGAGAGCTCGTAGTAGCGCTCGCGCACCTGCTCCAGCGCCTCGGCCGTGGTGGCCCGCGCCTCGGCGCCGGCGGGTGCCCGGTCCGTCGTGTTGGACCGCTCCGTGTCGGGCCGCTCCGTGTCGGGCCGCTCCGTGCTGGACGAGTCCGCCGCAGCCAGGAACGCCTCGGTCAGGGCGGCGAAGTCGCCGGCGTGCACCGCGGCGGAGGAGCCGCGCAGGGACAGGGCCGCGGCCCGGGCGGCGGCCGTCTCGAGGGCCTTGCGCAGCTCGAAGAGGTGGTCCAGGTGGTCGAGGGAGACGTCGGAGACGACCACGCCGCGGCCGCGCTGCTGGACGGCGAGCCCGTCGGCCACGAGCCGGGCCAGCGCCTCGCGCAGCGGCGTGCGGGAGACGCCGATCCGCTCGGCCTGCTCGACCTCGCCGAGGACCGTCCCGGGCTCCAGACGCCATTCGACGATGTCGCGCCGCAGCACCGCGTAGGCGCGGTCGCTGGCGCGGCCGCCCGCGATGTCGCTCTGCCGGTGTCCCATGCGGCCAGTGTATACACAGCCGGCGGATCGGGGGAGTCCCTTCGGAGGTCGAAGCGGGCGCATGCGTCGGGGATCGCTTCGACAGAGTCGGTCTGGAGGGCCTTCTGTATACAGAAAGGCCGTTCCGGGCGGCTCAGTCGCCGACGGACCAGGCGTACTCGAACTCCGGGCGGCCGCGCGTGCCGTGCCGGGGCTGGCGGCCCGCCTGCCCCGAGGCGGCGAGGTGCTCCAGGTACCGGCGGGCCGTCACCCGGGACATGTCCAGGGCCTCCGCCACCTCGGCGGCGGAGCGCGGCCCGCGGCCGCCCGCGGCATCCGACTGCAGCAGGTCCGCGATCTGCTCCAGCGTCTCCCGGATGAGGCCCTTGGGCAGGGCCGCGGAGGTCTGCGGCCGGAGCGCGGCGAAGGCGCTGTCGATGCTGTCCTGCGTGGTCGCGCCGGCCGTGAGCGACGAGTGGAAGCGCTCGAACGCCTCCAGCTTCGCGGCGAACATCGCGAACGTGAACGGCTTGATCAGGTACTGCGTGATGCCCGCCGAGACGGCCGTCCGGACCACCGCCAGGTCGCGGACGGCGGTGATGGCGATGATGTCCACGGTGCTGCCGCGGCCGCGCATCCGCCGGGCCACGTCCAGTCCGTGCAGGTCCGGCAGGTTCATGTCCAGCAGGACCAGGTCCACGGGCGCCCCGGCGGCCGCCTGCGCGTCCAGCTCCCGCAGGCCCTCCTGCCCACTGGTGGCGACGGCCACGCACTCGAATCCGGGGACCCGCGCCACGAAGTCGGCGTGGGCTGCGGCCATGATCGGCTCGTCGTCGATCACCAGCACGCGCCAGGACCGGCCCGCCTCCCGCGCGCTCATGCGGCGTCCCCGCGCAGGGGGAGCGTCGCGGTGAAGATCGCGCCGCCGTCGTTCTCGATCTCGAGGGTCCCGCCGAGGCGCAGGACCGCCTGGCGCACCAGCGCCAGGCCGACGCCGCGCGGGGCGCCGGAGCTAGACGGGGCGCCGGTGCCGGACGGGGCGCCGGAGCCGGGCGGGATGCCGGATTCGGGCGGGCCTGCGGCGGCCGGGATCTTGGAGGACGCGCCGAAGCGCAGGAACTCCTCGATCAGCTCGTCGTCGATGCCCGGTCCCGAGTCGGCGACCGTGATGAGCAGCTCCTCGCCCGTGGCCGCGAAGTCCGCCCAGACGCGGCGCTGCGCGCCCTCGGCCGCGGCGTCGAACGCGTTGTCCAGCAGGTTGCCCGTGATGGTGACCAGGTCGCGCGCGTCGAGGGAGTCCGGCGGCAGCTCGCCCGAGGCCGTGAGGGTCAGCTCGATGCCGCGCTCGTGCGCCTGAGCCGCCTTGCCGACCAGCAGCGCCGAGAGGTACGGCTCGTCGAGGGAGCGCACCACGTCGTCCGTGAGCTGTTGGGAGGCCTGGCGGTCCTCGACGGCGAACCGCAGCGCCTCGTCGGTGCGCCCCAGCTCGATGAGGGAGGCGACCGTGTGCAGGCGGTTCGCGTGCTCGTGCGTCTGGGCGCGCAGGGCGTCGGCGAGCGTCCGCATGGACTCCAGCTCGCCGGCGAGGGACTGCAGGTCGGTGTGGTCCTGCACGGTGGTGACCACGCCGCCGCGCTCGCCGGAATGCTGGTTGAGGATCAGGATGCGCCCGTGGGCGAGGTGGACCTCGTCCTCGGCGGTGCGCCCGTCTGCGATCAGGTGCGCGACCGGTTCCGGCAGACCCGCGTCCTCCACGGCTCGGGGGTGCCGCGGGTCCACGGGGGAGAGGCCGAGGAGCTGCGCCGCCCGGTCGTTGTAGAGGACCAGCCGGCCCGTCGCGTCGGTGAGCAGCAGCCCCTCCCGCAGCGAGTGCAGGGCCGAGTCGTAGTAGTCGAACAGGCGGCGCAGCTGCTCGGGGCCGAGGTCCAGGGTGGCCCGGCGGACGTAGCCGGCGATCGCATAGGAGCCGATCCCGCCGAGCCCCAGGGCCAGCCCGGCCACCAGGCCGATCGCCGGGATGTCCGAGGCGAGGGCGACGTCCAGGCTGCGGGAGGTGACGCCGACCGCGACCAGGCCCACCAGCTCGGAGTGGCCCAGGGCCGGGTCCACGGTGCCGGGTTCCGTGGTGCCGGGTTCGGTGGTGCCGGGGGCCGCGCCGTCGCCCCCGCCCGGGGCCGCGGTGACGAACACGGGGCTGATCGCGCGGACGGACGGGCCCAGCGTGCCGACGTACTCCTCGACGTGCGGGCGACCCGCCCTCGCCTGCTCGATCGTGCCCAGGTAGGGGCGGCCGATCTCCGCCGGGTCCGGGTGCGTCACGCGCGTGCCGTCCGGCGTCATGATGGTCACGAAGTCGACGTCGGCCTCCTCCAGCAGTTTCCCGGTGTAGGGCTGGAGCTGCGCGGTCGGATCCGGGCCGGCGAGGTGCGCGGCGACGAACGGGTCGTTGGCGAGGGTCGCCGAGACGCTCTGGACCCGGGCCGCGGTCTCCTCCCGCATCCGGTCCCGCGTGTTGTCGTAGCTGACGGCGGCCAGCAGCGCGGAGAGCAGCACCACGACGGCCAGCTGCCAGAGGAAGAGGCGTCTCGCCAGGCTCATGCCGTGCCCCTTCCGGTCCGGTGCGCGTGAACAGTATGAACGCAAGGAGTGTGTTCTGGGACACGTCTCCCACGATGGGTGGTGAAATCTTCCCCTTCCGCGGGGCTCGACGACGAGCTCCTCCCGGACGCGGGACCACCCTAGGAGGATAAATGACCGCTGGAACCACGGCCGTCGACGAGCGCCCGAGCCAGCCGGCGCCGCCGAAGAAGAAGGACCGCACGCACTGGCTCTACATCATGGTGATCGCCGCCGTCGTGCTCGGCGCGGCGGTGGGCCTGATCGCCCCGGAGGTCGGGAAGGACCTCAAGCCGCTGGGCACCATGTTCATCGCGCTGATCAAGATGATCATCGCCCCGGTGATCTTCTGCACCATCGTCCTCGGCGTCGGCTCGATCGCCAAGGCGGCCACCGTCGGCAAGGTCGGCGGCCTGGCGCTGGGCTACTTCATGGTCATGTCCACGTTCGCCCTGGCGATCGGCCTGGTGGTCGGCAACATCATCCACCCCGGCGAGGGCCTGCAGCTGCAGCCGTACGATGCGGCCTCGGCCGGCGAGGAGAACGCGACCGTCGACTTCCTGCTCGGCATGATCCCCGGTGACATCCCGGTCCTGCCGACCCTGGTGCTCGCGCTGCTGGTGGGCTTCGCGCTGCAGCAGATGGGCGAGGGCGGCGCGCCGGTCCTCGGGGCCATCCGCAACATCCAGGCCGTGGTCTTCCGCCTCATGATGATGATCATGTGGATCGCCCCGATCGGCGCGTTCGGGGCCATCGCCGCCGTGGTCGGTGCCACCGGCTGGGCCGCGATCGGCTCCATGGCCGTCCTCATGGGGGCCTTCTACGCCACCTGCGCCCTGTTCATCGTGGTGGTCCTCGGCGGGCTGCTGAAGATGGTCACCGGGATCAGCATCTTCAAGCTCCTGAGGTACCTGGCCCGCGAGTACCTGCTGATCTTCTCCACCTCGTCCTCCGAGTCTGCGCTGCCGCGGCTCATCGCCAAGATGGAGCACGCCGGCGTCTCCAAGCCGGTCGTCGGCATCACCGTCCCCACCGGCTACTCCTTCAACCTGGACGGCACGGCGATCTACCTGACCATGGCGGCACTCTTCGTCTCCACGGCCATGGGGATGCCGATGAACCTCGGCGAGCAGATCGGCCTGCTGGTGTTCATGATCATCGCGTCCAAGGGCGCCGCCGGCGTCACCGGCGCCGGCCTGGCGACCCTGGCCGCCGGCCTGCAGGCGCACCGTCCGGACCTGCTGGACGGCATGGGCGTGATCGTGGGCATCGACAAGTTCATGTCCGAGGCCCGCGCCCTGACCAACTTCACCGGCAACGCCGTCGCCACGCTCCTGATCGGCAAGTGGACCGGCGAGCTGGACCGCGCGCAGACCGAGGAGGTCCTCTCCGGGCGCCGCCCGTTCGACGAGGCGACCATGGAGACGGTCGGCCACTAGCGGCCGGCACGGGGCGGTCCCTCGAGCGGAACCGGCGCACTGCGCCGGGGGAGCGCCGGGGGAGGGCCGGGTACGACGGCGAGCGGCGCCGTCGTACCCGGCCCTTCCGCGTCGACGGGGCCCTCCCGCGTCGACGGGAACCTTTCACCTCAGCTTCAAGGTAAAGGCTCGCCGGTGAACGGAACGCGTCGCGGCCGGGCGGCGGAGCGTTAGCCTTGAACGAGTTAGACACACGACGACGGAAGAAGTGGTTGCAACCGTGAGTGAGACTAAGGGAACCCGTCCCCGCGCTGGGCTGCTGAACGAGCCTCCAGTCCTGGGGCCCACGGGGCGTCCGCTGACCCACTTCCCGGAGCCGGAGCCGCTGAGCGTGCACGGCCCGGCGCGCATCATCGCCATGGTGAACCAGAAGGGCGGGGTCGGCAAGACCACGTCCACCATCAACATGGCCGCCGCGCTCGCCGAGTACGGCCGCAAGGTCCTGCTGGTGGACTTCGACCCGCAGGGCGCGCTCTCGGCCGGGTTCGGCATCCAGCCGCACGATCTCGACGTCACCGTCTACAACGTCCTGATGGACCGCAAGACGGAGATCGCCGACGCGCTGATCGAGACCGGCGTCGAGAACATCGACCTGCTGCCCGCCAACATCGACCTCTCCGCCGCCGAGGTGCAGCTGGTCAACGAGGTCGCCCGCGAGCAGGTCCTGGCGCTGGCCCTGCGCAAGGTCCAGGACGACTACGACGTCATCCTGATCGACTGCCAGCCGTCCCTGGGCCTGCTGACCGTCAACGCGCTGACCGCGGCGCACGGCGTGATCATCCCGCTGACCGCCGAGTTCTTCGCGCTGCGCGCCGTCGCCCTGCTGGTCGAGACCATCGAGAAGGTCCAGGACCGCCTGAACCCGGGCCTGTCCATCGACGGCGTGCTGGCGACCATGTACGACGCACGGACGCTGCACAGCCGCGAGGTGGTGGGCCGGCTGCTGGAGGCGTTCGGGGACAAGGTCTTCGAGACCGTCATCAAGCGCACCATCAAGTTCGCCGACGCCAACGTGGCGGCCGAGCCGATCACCAGCTACGCCGGGAACCACCCGGGCGCCGAGGCCTACCGCAACCTCGCCAAGGAGCTCATCGCCCGCGGCGGGGCCCCGTAGACCGCGGGCGCGGACCGGAGACCGGGAGGGGCGCCCGCGCGATGAGCGAGGTGAGCGCAGCGGAGTCGGCGAAGCCGGCGGGGGAGGACGCCCCCGCCGGCTTCGCCGTGACGCTGGAGCACTTCAGCGGGCCGTTCGAGGTCCTGCTGAACCTGATCGGCAAGCGCGAGCTGGACATCACCGAGATCGCCCTGGCGGCGGTGACGGACGAGTTCATCGCCTACATCAAGGAGCTGCGCACCCGAGTCGGGAACAAGGCCCTGGACGAGACCACGCAGTTCCTGGTGGTCGCCGCGACCCTGCTGGACCTCAAGGCCGCCCGGCTGGTCCCCTCCGGCGAGGTCGAGTCGGAGGAGGACATCGCCCTCCTGGAGGCCCGCGACCTGCTCTTCGCCCGGCTGCTGCAGTACAAGGCGTTCAAGGCCGTCGCCGCGGAGATCAACCGCCGGTACGTCAGCGAGGGCGGCCGCTACCCGCGCCAGGTCTCGCTGGAGCCGGAGTTCGCCGCCCTGCTGCCGGAGCTAGTCTGGAAGACCGGAATCGCCGACTTCGCGGCGATCGCCGAGAAGGCCCTGGCCCCCAAGCCGATGCCGGCCACCGAGGTGGGCTTGGGGCACCTGCACGCCCCGGCCGTCAGCGTCCGGGAGCAGGCGGCCGTGATCGCCGAGCTGCTGCGGGCGGCCTCCGAGGCCGCCGACGGGGCGGGCTCCAGCCTGAGCTTCGCCGCGCTCACCGCGGACGCCGACTCGACGCTGATGGTGGTCGCCCGCTTCCTGGCGCTGCTGGAGATGTACCGGGACAAGGTGGTGGACTTCGACCAGGCGGACCCGCTCGGAGATCTGCAGGTCCGCTGGACCGGCGACGAGGAGACCTGGAGCGCGGACCGGCTGCAGGAGGAGTACGACGACGTGGGGCCGGGGCCCGCTGAGAAGGAATCCGCGGCCACGCAGTACGAGGAGACGGAGGAACCATGAGCACGCAGGCATCGACGAGCGCGCGGGCATCGACCAGTGCGCAGGCCTCGGCGGCGCGGTCGGCGGCGAGCCCGGACACCGGGGTCGACGTCGAGGACCTGCCCGGCGGCCTGCGGGCCGGCCTCGAGGCCGTGCTGATGGTGGTGGACGAGGCGGTGCCGGCGGCGCAGCTGGCCCGGGTGTTCGGCGTCTCCGCCACGGAGGTGGAGTCGGAGCTGGAGGCCATCGCCGAGGCCACCGAGGGGCACGGATACGAGCTGCGGGAGATCGGCGGGGGCTGGCGGTACTACTCCCGACGTGACTTTGCTCCCTTTGTCTCCCGGTTCGTGGTGGACGGCCAGACGGCCCGGCTGACGCAGGCGGCGCTTGAAACTCTGGCCGTTGTCGCGTATCGTCAACCGGTTACTCGCGGGCGGATAGCGGCCATCCGCGGGGTCAACGTCGACTCCGTGATGCGGACGCTCACCCTGCGCGGACTCGTCGAGGAGGCGGGCACGGACCCGACTTCGGGCGCCCTCCTGTATCGGACGACGTCGTATTTTCTGGAAAGATTGGGTCTGGGCAGCATCTCCGAGCTGCCGAAGCTGTCGCCGCACCTCCCGGGCGTCGATGAACTCGACGGGCTCGACGGCGAATTCTGACTTTCCGGCGTGCCCCGCGCACGCACCGCGCACCACCGCCAGCGTTGCGGGATGCGCCCGCCGACCACACGAGACGAGAGAGACGAACCGGCGCCGCCGAGCGGCCGACCGGCGAGTCGATGTAAGGACACAGCATGAAGCAGACACCGTCAGGCTCCGGCCGCGGCAAGAAGCCCGCCGCCGGCGGCAGGAACAGCGGCGCCCCCGGCCGGAACAGCGGAGCCCCCGGCAGGAACAGTGGAGCCCCGGGCCGGGGTGGCCAGCCGTCCGGCAAGGGCGCACCGCGCACGGGAGGCCCGTCGTCGGGCGGACCCCGCTCCGGCGCCCCCCGCTCGGGCGGGCAGCGTCCCGGGTCCTCGCGGACCGACGGGCCGAAGGACAACGGCGACCGGTACGAGAGCGACCGGTATGAGGGCTCCAAGTTCGGCGCGCCCAAATCGGGCGCCGGCAAGTCCGGTGCAGGCAAGCCGGGTGCGGGCCGGGGCGGCCCGAAGGCGGGCGCCAAGTTCGGCAAGTCCACCGGCAAGCCGGACGCGCGCGGCGGCAAGCCGCAGCCCCGCAAGAGCGGCACCAAGCCCACCAAGGCGTTCGCCGGCGAGCGGTTCGGCCGCCAGCTCGGCGCCGTGGACCGCAAGCAGCGCGGCCCCGTCTCCCGCCCGGCCAGCACCGAGTCCTCGGGCGAGGGCGTGCGCCTGCAGAAGGTCCTCGCCAACGCCGGCGTCGCCTCCCGCCGCGTGAGCGAGGAGCTCATCGAGGAGGGCCGCGTGGAGGTCAACGGCGAGGTCGTCACCGAGCTCGGCGTCCGCGTGGACCCCACCCGCGACGCCGTCCACGTGGACGGCATGCGCGTGCAGACCAACGAGGAACTGAAGTACTACGTCTTCAACAAGCCCCGCGGCGTGGTCTCCACCATGGACGACCCGGAGGGCCGCAAGTGCATCTCCGACTTCGTCAAGAACCGCGACGAGCGCCTCTTCCACGTCGGCCGGCTCGACGTGAACACCGAGGGCCTGCTGGTCCTGACGAACGACGGCGAGCTCGCCAACCGCCTGACGCACCCCTCCTACGAGGTGCCGAAGAAGTACCTGGTGCAGGTCAACGGGCCGCTGCCGCACGGCGTCGGCGCGGAGATGAAGAAGGGCCTCCGCCTGGAGGACGGCTTCGCGAACGTCGACTCGTTCAAGCTCGTGGACTCCGCTCCCGGCAAGGTCCTCATCGAGGTGGTCCTCCACTCGGGCCGCAACCGGATCGTCCGCCGCTTGTTCGACGCGGTCGGCTTCCCCGTCAAGCGCCTGGTGCGCCTGGAGATGGGGCCGCTGCGCCTGGGCGACCAGAAGCAGGGGACCGTGCGCGCGCTCGGCCCGCAGGAGGTCGGGCACCTGCTCGCCTCCGTGGGCATGTAGCGCCGGGCCGGCACCCAGCGCATCGCGCCCCTGGAGGGGGCGCCTGCTCCACCACGACGACGGAAGGACACCATGACTGAGACGCACCTGCACGGCCCCGTGCTGATCCTCGGCACCGGCCTGCTCGGCGCCAGCGTCGGCCTCGGCCTCAGCCGCCTGGGCGTGGACGTCCTGCTGTCCGATCCGTCGCCCACCGCGCAGGCCATCGCCCAGGACATCGGCGCGGGCCGCATCCTCGGCGGGGGAGAGGACGACGCCGCCGCGCTGCAGCCGCAGCTCGTGGTCGTGGCGGCGCCGCCGGACGTCGCGGCCGCCGTCGTCGCCGACGCGCTGCGCACCTACCCGGAGGCGACCGTCGTGGACATCGCGTCCGTGAAGGCCAGCATCCTCGCCGCCCTGCGGCAGGCCGCCGACGCCGGCGAGATCGCCCCGGGGGACCTGTCCCGCTACGTGGGCACGCACCCGATGGCCGGCCGGGAGAAGTCCGGGCCGGCCGCGGCGCGCGGCGAGCTCTTCACGGCCATGCCGTGGGTCGTCTGCGCCCACGCGGACGCCAGCCCGGCCGCCGTGCGCACGGCCGCGGACCTGGGCGCGGACCTGGGCGCCACGGTGGTGCGGATGGACGCGGCGGAGCACGACGCCGCCGTCGCACTGGTCTCCCACTTCCCGCAGATCGCCTCCTCCCTGCTGGCCTCGCGGCTCATGAACGCCCCGGCGCACGCGCTGTCCCTGGCCGGCAACGGCCTGCGGGACACCACGCGCATCGCCGCGTCGGATCCGCGGCTGTGGATCCAGATCCTCAGCCACAACGCCCCGGAGGTCGTGAAGATCCTCCACGGGCTCCGCGAGGACCTCAACCGGCTCATCGCCACCCTGGAGGACCCGGGTGCCGACGGGGCGCTGCTGGACCTGGCGAAGCTGATGGAGGAGGGCAACGCCGGGCAGGCGCGCATCCCCGGCAAGCACGGCTCGCCGCCGCGCGCGTTCGCCGTCGTCACGGTGATCGTGGACGATCGGCCTGGGCAGATCGCCCGGCTCCTCGCCGACGTCGGCGAGGCCGGCGTCAACCTCGAGGACCTGCGCATGGACCACTCCTCCGGGCACCAGGTGGGCATGGTGGAGCTCTCCGTGCTGCCCGGCCGGAGCGAGGAGCTCACCCAGTACCTCTCTGACCGCCAATGGAAGGTGATCCAGTGACCGCACCCGAAGAGACCCAGGCCGCCGGCGGCTCCGCGTCCGGCAACACCGCGTCCCATAACGCACAGGAGCGGCTGGTCGTCGCGATCGACGGGCCCTCCGGCAGCGGGAAGTCCTCCGTTGCCAAGGAGGCCGCGCGCCGCCTCGGTGCCGCCTACCTGGACACCGGCGCCATGTACCGGGCGGTGACGTGGCACTGCCTCGACGCCGGCACGGACCTGACCGACGCCGACGCCGTGGCCCGCGCGGTCCGCGAGGCGGACCTGTCCATCAGCACGGACCCGGGCCTGGAGCGGATCGCCATCCACGGCACCGACGTCACCACCACCATTCGCGAGCCGTTCGTCTCCGAGGCGGTCTCCGCCGTCGCGACCAACCTGGAGGCGCGCGCCGAGCTGGTGCGCCGCCAGCGCGCGATCATCGGCGAGCAGCCGCGGATCGTGGCCGAGGGCCGGGACATCACCACCGTCGTCGCACCGGACGCGCACTGCCGGATCCTGCTCACCGCCAGCGAGGAGGCGCGGATGCGCCGCCGCGGGCTGCAGCTCGGCGGGGCCACCGCCGAGGCGCTGCAGCGCCAGGTGGTGGAGCGGGACGCCAAGGACTCCACGGTCACCAACTTCACCACCGCCACCGACGGCGTCCACACGCTGGACTCCTCCGACCTGGACTTCGAGCAGACGGTACAGGCCGTCCTGACGCTCGTGGAACGGGCCCCGCGGGCCTGAACCGGCCCGATAGACTGGAACGATTCTTGACAACGTTCTCCCCAGCAAGCGAAGGAACTTCACTGACATGACCGACACCCCCACCACGGGCGACGGCGACGAGTACCTGCCCTCGGGAGAAGACCACGTCGCCGAGCGCTTCGCCGGCATCTCCGAGGAGGACGCGGAGGCCCGCGTCGCCTCGCTGCGCGCCGGCCTCGCCGACTACGACCTCGACGACGAGGACGCCGCGCTCCTCGCCAGCATGAACGACGACTTCGACGACGAGGGCGAGGACTCGCTCCCGCCGGTCGTCGCGATCATCGGCCGCCCCAACGTGGGCAAGTCGACCCTGGTCAACCGCATCATCGGCCGCCGAGAGGCCGTGGTGGAGGACGTGCCGGGCGTGACCCGCGACCGCGTCTCCTACCAGGCCGAGTGGGGCGGGCAGGACTTCACCCTCGTGGACACCGGCGGCTGGGAGCACGACGCCAAGGGGCTGCAGGCCCGCGTGGCCGAGCAGGCGGAGATCGCCGCCGACCTGGCGGACGCCGTGATCTTCGTGGTCGACTCCTCCGTCGGCGCCACCGCCACCGACGAGTCCGTGATGAAGATGCTCCGCCGGATCAAGAAGCCCGTCTTCCTGGTCGCCAACAAGGTGGACGACATCATGCAGGAGGCCGAGGCGCACGCGCTGTGGTCGCTCGGCTTCGGCCAGCCCTACCCGGTCTCGGCGCTGCACGGCCGCGGCACGGCGGACCTGCTGGACGACCTGGTGAAGAAGCTGCCGGAGTACTCCGCGTACGGCGGGCTCATCCCGCGCGGCGGCCCGCGCCGCATCGCGCTGGTGGGCCGCCCGAACGTCGGCAAGTCCTCGCTGCTGAACAAGCTCGCGGGCTCCGAGCGCGTGGTCGTCGACAACTTCGCCGGCACCACCCGCGACCCGGTGGACGAGCTCGTGGAGCTCGGCGACCGTACGTGGCGCTTCGTGGACACCGCCGGCATCCGCCGCCGCCAGCACATGGCGCACGGCTCGGACTACTACGCGTCCCTGCGCACGCAGGCGGCCCTGGACAAGGCCGAGGTGGCCGTGGTGCTCCTCGCCGTGGACGAGGTCCTCAGCGAGCAGGACGTCCGCATCCTGCAGATGGTGATCGACTCCGGCCGCGCGCTGGTCCTGGCCTTCAACAAGTGGGATCTGCTGGACGACGAGCGCCGGTACTACCTGGAGAAGGAGATCGACCGGGACCTGGCGCACGTGGAGTGGGCCCCGCGCGTGAACATCTCCGCCCGCACCGGCTGGCACAAGGACAAGCTGGTCCCCGCCCTGGATACCGCGCTGGAGTCCTGGGACCGCCGCATCCCTACCAGCAAGCTCAACGCGTTCCTGGGCGAGCTCGTGGCCGCGCACCCGCACCCGGTGCGCGGCGGCAAGCAGCCCCGCATCCTGTTCGCGACGCAGCCGTCGGCCCGTCCGCCGCGCTTCGTCCTGTTCACCACGGGTTTCCTGGATCCGGGCTACCGGCGCTTCATCACGCGGCGCCTGCGCGAGACCTTCGGGTTCGAGGGCACGCCGATCGAGATCAGCATGCGCGTCCGCGAGAAGCGCGGCCGCAACCGCTAGCCGGGAGTGCTCTGTACGACGGCGCGGGGTCGCGTTTCGTGACATTCCCGACGTCGCACGGGGAGCCCCGTGGCACGGCGGACGGCCGACATGGGGTACAGTATTCAAGGAGCTTTTCGCAGACGGTACCCCGCCCCGGCGGGGAGAACGTCTGCGAAAACTTCGGGCTGTGGCGCAGCTTGGTAGCGCACTTGACTGGGGGTCAAGGGGTCGCAGGTTCAAATCCTGTCAGCCCGACCGTTGTGATGTGTCGGGACATCGTTGACAGATGTCTCAGCACATCGTTGAAAGGAGGTCCTCCGAACCTATGGGTTCGGAGGACCTCCTTTTTTCGTGCCTGGGTGCGGGTTTGTTCGCCATCTGGCGGTGAGGCTGCGGCCCGTCGAATCGGTCGTCTACTGAGGGTGCTACCGTTCGGCTCCGGGAGCGTCGGACCGTGCGCTTCGGACATCAAGCGGTGTACGTTCCCCGGGCCTGCGGTGTCCGCGCTCTGGGGCTGGTTTACAGCTTGTTGGAGCAGTATTCGACCGACAGCGCGTAGACCCACTGCCGGCTGACGCTGTACTTCGTGGCGGCCGCGGTGACGCTCAGGGCCTGCTGGAGCACGGAGCGGACGATGACGAGGTTCTTCTGCTTTCCCATGCCCGGCTCAACGCCGTAGGTGTCAACGATGTCCCGAGACAGGTGAAGGCGGCTCTGTCGTGTAGCGGGAGCGGGAGCCGAGGAAGTCGAGGATCTCCACGCGCGTGGCGTCGGCGAGGAACCAGTGGGTGATGTCGGCCTGCCAGCAGCCGTTGGGCAGGTCGGCCTCGAAGCGTACGTAGGAGCTCTTGGGCCGATTGCGCGGCTCGGGGGCGGACGAGTCCGGCTCGGGTGAGGATCCGTCGGATCGTGGAGGTCGAGGGGGCGTGCAGGCCTTCTTGCTGGAGGTGCCAGCGGTTGGTGTCTCCACAAGGCCGAGCTGATTCCCGCTCGACCGGCCTGGCCGTCCGTGACCGAGGTCGAGTTCGAGACGATGCGCTGGGTCCCCTGGTGGAACATCGAGCGACTGCACGAAGCCCTGGACTACCGGACCCTGCCGAGATCGAAGCCGCCTACTATGGAACCCGAGCGAGAGCAGCCGTCCTCGCGTGAACCCCGAAACTAATCCCAGGGCGGTTCATTTCGAAGCTTTCGGGTCTCCGAGGGTGTGGGGTTCCGGTGATGCCTGTGGCGTTGGAGAATCTTTTTTGTGGGAGCAAGCCTGGTGGCTAACTGCTGGCGCTGCTGTTTCGACTACGGACTGAGGAGGGGCAGTCGCTATGAGAGAGAAACTTGGCGGGAGTTGGTGCCGGGCCCGGCGGCGCGGGGAGCAGGGGTGAGCGCCGCGGTGCCGGACATCGGGGCACTCTACGAGCGTTACAAGCACGTGATGCATAGGGTTGCGGCTTCGGCGCTCCGTGGGGCCGGCCTGCTGTCGGAGGTTTCTGATGTGGTCCAGGATGCGGTTGTGTCGATCATTAGCTCGCCGCCGTCGTATGAGGTTCGGAACTGGGAAGCGTTCCTCGTCCAGGCTGTGAAACGTAAAGCGATTGACCGGATTCGCTCTGCACCTGTTAGGCATGCCGGGGACGGATTCGACGAATGGGTTCGTGATCGACCGGAGGACGGCGATCTCGCCCAGGATGTCGTGGATGAACTCCATCGACAAGAACAGGTGAAACTCGCGCTGGAGAGCCTGGCCGTCCTCGACGAACGCCACCGAACGGCCGTATGGGCGACGGTCGCTCTCGGCCGGGCACGCGCCGACGTCGCTGCCGAACTGGGAGTGACCCCGCCGAGGATCAGCCAAATGGTCAAGCGCGCATTGAAGCTCATGAGAGAAGAGATGACGAGGAAGGAGGGAACAAGCGATGCATGACGATGAACGCGAACGCCTGTTCGTCGAGCTGTTCGAACGGCCAGACGATCGCGAGCGGATACTCGAGGAAGCGCAGCTCAGCGATCACGAACGAGTAGAGATAGCTGAGCTCGCGGGCGTAGCCGATGCGCTCTGGCTCTCTGCACAGGAGGCTCCAGCTCTTGAGGATGACCCAGTTGCGGCCATGCTAGGTCTTGTCCCCGACGCCGAATGCAGCCTTGACCCTTCCTCCTTATCGCGAGCGCGCAAACGTTCCCGACTGGCCGTTAGTGACCTGGCTGCTCGCCTCCAGCAGCGCGGGTGGGAAGTGAGCGCAGCCGACGTCTTCCGTTGGGAGACACGCAGTGCAGCAGACGTATCCCCGGCCGAAGTACAAGCCATTGCCGAGATCCTGCGCACACCGGTCGAGAGCCTCATCTCCAAAACGGTGAAGCAGCCCTTGCCTGATCTGGTTCAATCCGTTCGGAGCAACCCGCGGTTCGCGCAGCTCGTGACCCGCTGGGCGAACGCCCAGAAGGTCTCTCTCGCATTCGCAAGCGCCGCTCTGGAAAGTCGAATGCTCGCCACTGTGCACCGAGGAGAGCGCCCCAGTCCGGAGCAGCTTCTGGAATCTCTTGGAGTCCTCGTCGACGCGATCGAAGGGACCGACCAGAGACGAGGAAATCCATGAGTCTGGAGGCGTGCGTCGAGCAGGCGCTCTCCTTGATACCCGAAGCGACCCAGGCGCGCTTCGCAACCGACCCACTCGGAGCCATCCGCGAGGACCTGGGCCTGACCGCCACCGCTGTCAATCATCTGGCTGGAACCCGGGCAGAAGGGGGCGCCTGTGATGGCGTCTCCTTTCTGCAAGACGGCGTGGTCCTCTACGCGCCAACACCCCACAGCCGCAGGGAGAACTTCACGCTCGCCCACGAGGCCGGCCACTGGCTCGTTGACCAAACATCTGGCATTTATGACTGGCTGGCCGAACAGCCAGATCCTCCCAAGCTGCTCGAGACCGTCTGCGACCGCATCGCCCAACGGCTACTGCTTCCCGAGGCGGCTGCCCAAACGATCGTGAGGGACGGTCCGATTAGGGCCAGGCACCTCATCGAGCTATACGATGCAACACAGGCGAGCCGACCAGTCTGCGCCATCGCCCTGGCTAAACATCTGCCAGGGCTCGGCGCCATTGCCATCATCGACCGGTACACCCGATCCGTCACTCATGCGAGCATCAAACCCGATCCCCACCGAGGCTGGCCGGCCGTGTTCCCCTGGCCCCAACAGCAACTGACTGACGAACACCCGTTGTTGGCACTCGCCCCCGGCAAGAGCACCAGCAGGCGCCTGCCCTGGCGCACCCCATGGGGAGCCACCGCTGACTTCTACATCGACGCCATGGGCGACGACAAGCGCGTACTCGCCGTCCTCTGCTCCAGGGATCTCTGGGACGCGGCCAGGTTCCACCCAAACGCGCCCCGAGAATTCGATACCAGGCCCCTGCTCAGCGGGTACTGCTGCGGATCCGCCTTCGAACGCCGCGGGTACCCCTGCCCCGAATGCAGCGGGGCGTTCTGCCCGCATTGCGAGGACTGCCCTTGCGCGCGGCAGACCAAGCGCGAGATCCAGTGCACCGCCTGCTTCATCCAGTACCAGCCGCACATAATGATCGACGGGCTATGCGCCTCCTGCCGAGAGTGACCCTAACTCTCCGCGCCCCTGTCTCGACTACACCATGAGAGCCCCGCACAGCGGACCACGGCTCCCAGAACGGAGGTGAAGAAGAGTATGGCCAAGAACACCGGACGCGGACACCGCGTCGGAGCAGTCAAAAGCCGCAGCGAGTTCAAGCGTGGCAACACCTGGTTCAAGCGTGACAGCACCACGGGTCGCATCCTCAACGGCAGCCCGAACCAGCACAAGGGCGTCAGCAACGAGAAGTGACACCCCGCGGGCCGGCGGCCCAACGCCGCCGGCCCGCCCCAACGTCAACCAGCGGAACCCACAGGGGGGGGCCATGGCAGTTCACTGGGTCAACTACGACCTCAACAAAACCGGGCAGGATTACAACAAACTCATCGAATACCTGAAGTCCCACAAGGCCTGGGCGAGGCCGCTGGCGAGCTCCTTCTTCGTGAAGACTTCGTTGACCACAGGTCAGCTCCGGAACGGAATCACGCAGCACATTGACGCGAACGACGACGTCCTCGTCATCGAAATCAATGGGCAGCGCTGGGCGACCTATGGTCTATCGGAAAAGATGGGCACCTGGATGAAAACGCACATCTAGCTCGTCGACGCCGCTCGAAGCAGGGGACAGGTGCTCCATTGCCTTGGCCTCCCGCCGCTTGTGCGAGACCAAAGAAGCCCTCCGGCTCCGCGGAGATCAGTGCTAACGGGCAAAACAGACTCAATGAGCGGCCGGAGTTAGTACGCTAATGTCATCGAGGGAATTTTGGGGGATGCAAGTTGGGGACGCAGCAATATCGTAGAGAATTGGAAATTCGGAGTAAGCACCGAGTAGACGCCGAGAAGAAGGCCGGTGATCTTCGGAACAAGGAATCGAAGAAGCGTGCGGAAGCCGATAAAGCAAGGCAAGAAGCATCGAAAAGCAAGAACGATTCGACGGTGAGATCGAAATTGAGCCTGGCCGCGCAAAGGGATAAGGAGGCGGCCGCTGCCGGCAAGGAGGCCAATAGGTGGCAAACGAAGGCATCTGGCTATGCGAAGCAGGAGTTAGAGTTCCAGTCAAGGCTTCGGAAAGCTGAAGTCTCCGAGGTCAACGCAGCCGAGCGGAAGCGAAGACGGGAGGAAGTGACCGCCGCTCGACGAACGGCCACAGAGAAAGCTGAGGCCCATGCTCGTTTGGCCCGCACTGAACGGATCGTGGGGGACGCGCTCCGAGAGATCCGCGCACCCAAACCCGAGAAACTCCGGGTGCTGTTGCTTGGAGCCGCTTCAGAAGGCGATCTTCGTGTTGGGCGCGAGCAGAAGCGCATCAGAACGGCCGTCGATTCGGCGCTGCACCGCGACTCGATCGAGCTCGATGTGCGCCCTGCAGCGACCATCGCCGACTTGCTGGATGGCATCATTAGGTTCCGTCCCCATATCGTGCACTTCTCGGGACACAGCAACGAAGACCTGATCGTGTTCGAGTATGAGAACGACTCTCCACACAAGGGCCATCCGGTGACGGCTGAGGCGTTCCTGCATGCCCTGGTAGCGGCTGATGAACCGCCGTTGCTTGTGTTGTTGAACGCCTGCAAGTCTGCGGCCCAGATCGATCAGCTCGTGCAGGAAGCAGTCCCTTTCGCCGTCGGAATGGCTGACTCCATCGCCGATGGCGATGCCATCAACTATGCGGCTCAGTTTTATGCCTCGATCGCCAACGGCCAGTCTGTGCGTTCGGCCCATATGGCGGGGCAGGTGGCTTTGGAATTGGCAGGGCTTGACGGCGCGGAGCTGCCGACGCTTGCTTTTGCGCCAGGAGTAGACCCGGGCGAGGCGATCCTGGTTAAGGCTCAGCTCTGATTTCTCCTGTGCAGGTGGTATCTGAGTGCAACGGTTCCTGAACCCCCTGGGATTAGTTCCGATCTCCTGTTGAGAGGATTGGGCTATGCCCCAGAAGTACCCACAGTCGTTCCGGGACCGTGCCGTGCGCATGGTGACGGAGCGTTTGGAAGCCGACGGTGCCCCGACGCGCTACACCGTGGTCAGGGAGACAGCGACGAAGCTCGGTGTCTCGACCGAGGCGCTGCGCCGGTGGTGCGAGGTCGCTGACATCGACGCGGGCCGGAAGCCCGGAGTGAGCACGGATGCTGCGGAAGAGATCCGCCGGCTGAAGCGGGAGAACGCCGAGCTGAAGCGGGCGAACGAGATCCTGAAGACCGCGTCGGCTTAGTCCGTGCGCGGAGTGCGACCGTCCCATGACGAGATGATCCGGTACATCGATTTCTACCGGGATCAGTTCGGGGTCGAGGCCATCTACGAAGGTCTTGAACCGGTCAGAGCGTGGGTTCATCACTTCTCGCGGCTACCGGGTGGCGAAGACCCGCCCGAAGTCCGCCCGCACGGTGCGCGATGAGCTGCTGATCGGTGAGTTGAAGCGGCTGCACACGGTCAACTACGGGGTCTACGGTGCCCGGAAGATGGTTCGAGTGATGCGCCGTGCCGGATGGGAGCTCGGGCGGGATCAGTGCGCCCGGCTAATGCGCGCCGCCGGCATCCACGGAGTCGTCCGGGGCCGCCGGCCCCGCACCACGGTCCCGGCGAGAACACCGGATGAACGCCCGGACCTGGTCCAGCGTCGGTTCCGCGCCGAGGCGCCGAACCGGTTGTGGGTCGCGGACATCACCTACGTGCGCACCACCGCCGGGTTCTGCTACACCGCGTTCGTCACCGACGTCTTCTCCCGAAGGATCGTCGGCTGGGCCACCCGTGCGTGTCAGATGGTTTGTGCTCACCGGGGAGTATGCCACCACGGTCGGCGCGAACCATCCGGCTGAAGGAAGCCACGAAACTGGAGGGGCGTGACCTAGCTGTTCCGGGTAAGCACCTTGGCGACGCCCGGATAAGGAGAAGGCCTCCACGATTGGTGGTGCCTAACGTCACCGGGCGTGAAGAACGAATTGGTGACAGGTCAAGTTGTCACCGATTCGTTCTTCACACCCGTGCGTTCTCGTCACCACTCCCATGGCGCTTGCTCTGCAGGACGGCGGATACCCGCTCGGTCCCATGCGCGGCTTGCCGCACGCTTGAGACGCTCATTGCAGTGGACGCTGCAGACGTGGCGATCACGATGAACCCAATGCGCACTCTGGCTGACCGGCGCGTCACACCAGATGCACCTTTCACCTCCACTTGCGCGCCCTTCGGGGTGTGCAAGTGATCTGTTGAACCACGCCCAGTAATCGTCTGTAGGATCGGTGCCGGCTTGTACGAGAACCCAATCAGGAAGCTTTCGTCGGGTGACTCCTGCTTGGGAGATGCGGCTTCGGAGGGCTTCTTCGCTCAGGGACAGGCGAGCGACGAAGTCTTCCTCGGTGATGATCTCCAGGGGCTGACCAGCGTCGACGAGGTCGAAGGCTTTCTGCAGCTTCGCTGAGAAGCTCGCCCCAGGGCGAAAGGTACGCGAGTCGAAGTCCCCGGTGACCAGGATCGTCGTCTTCTTGTTGACCCCCGACTGCGCCAGGCCACCATGCTCCACGACCAGTCGGCGCGCCTCATCGCGAATCATCATTCGTAGGGCGCCGGTGAAGCAGACCGCTTGACCGGCGAATCCAGTGGCGATGAGAGGATCCGGTGAGGAGTCCAACTCGGAGGCGATCGCTTCGGCCTCATCGATGAAAGTTCGAACGACAGGAACAGCGAGCGATTCCGCGAGCTGGAGAGGTGATGTCGTGTTCTTCAGCTGCGCTAACGCGATGAGAACGAGTGCGGTCATCCGTGCGTCCGCTAACGGGTCATGGTGTTCGAAGTCACCGAGTCCGAGGTGGTTCGCGACCCACGGCAAAGAGTAAGACGGGACGTGCAGCGCCGCACGAGATAGCTGAAGGGTGCACAAAGTGTCCAGCTCGGGCCACGGCAGATCGTACACGCCTGTGGCGTTGAGGAGCACGGAAACATCGAAGCGTGCGTTGTGGCCGACGAGAAGGTCGCCGCCAATGAAGCGTAGGAGAGTCGGGTATACCTCATCCCACGACGCCGCTTCCGTGACATCTGCTTTGGTTAGCCCGTGTACTCGGATGTTTCCGTCCTCGAACCCATCGAAGCCTGGCGGGGGTGAAACCAGAGCGCGATACTCATCCACGATGGCGCCATCCCGAACGCGCACGGCGCCAACTGCGCACACCGATGCACGCGATCGGTTTGCCGTCTCAAAGTCGATGGCTGTGAAATCAAGACCTATGGTCGCGCGATTAGAGGGCTCCATGAGATGAGAGTACCGAGTAGGCACGGCAACGCGTTCGAATCACGAACGAAGATTGAGGTGACCATCGGATACCCATCTGAGCCACCCGCCACCAACCAGGTACACTCGGACCACGCGAACCGCTCGGTTCCCGGTAAACACAGGGGAGTCCGCGAGTTCCCGAGACGGTCGGCGGAGACCGGAAATGGACCGGATCCGCCAAGGGGGCCGCAGGTTCACATCCTGTCAGCGCGACGAATGTCCTGAGCCTCGACATCGTTTACGAACTGTGTCGCGGCTCAGGACTTTTTGTCTGTTCACGCCAGGCTGCCCCGGAGTGGACGAGGCGGGGGTTCATCCGTCAGGTCACTGCCCGCGCGGAAAGCGTGTGAGTCGGTCCGGCCGGACGAACCTTGGAGTTACCTCGTGACTCGAACGAGTAACTCCGGTTCCTAGCTGCAGACCGGCATGGCTGGGGAAGCACTCCGGCAACTGGCCTCGACGCAGAACGGACCGAAGAGAATCGACGTATCAGATCATTTGCCCTTGGAACGTTGCGCGCTCCGGGCGCAGAATAAGCCGACGCGGCATTCGTGAACTCGTACCCCTGCATCCTCCGGCTTGAGCTGCCGAACCTGCTCCGCGGCATCCACGCTTACGCCGGCCCGATTCCCGATAGCAGCGTCGTCGCACGATTGACTCAGCACATCCTTGAGGTTCGGCCTGATCATCACGTCTTCGCGTCCTGCCGCGGGATGACGATTCGCTTGATGACGAGCAGGATTGCTGCCGTGACGGGGATGGCCACGAGAGCTCCGAGCAAGCCGAGCAATGTTCCGCCGACGAGCGCCCCGATGACCACGAGTGAGCCAGGCACGGAGATAGTGCGGTTCATGACCCGCGGCGTGAGCAAATAGGCTTCGAGCTGCATGTAGACGAGATACACGAGCGCGAAGATCAGTGCGTCCGTGGGGCTGGTGAAGATCGCGAAGAGCGTGCCGATACCCCAGAACAGGACCGGTCCCACTAGTGGGATCAGGGTGATGCAGAAAGCGATGACGGCCATCAGCTGCGGGAACGGCAACCCCAGGATGAGGTGCAGTATGAACGTGAACACTGCGTTGAACAGGGCCAGGACCACCATGCCGGCGAGGTAGCTGCCGACCGAGGCCGTGATCTCTTCCGTCAGCTCACGGACGATCTTTCGATTGCGGGCTGGGGCCAGCCGGATCAGCGACGACTTCATCGCCGGCAGGGAGGCGAGGAAGTAGAGCCCCAGCACGAGGACGATCACGATGCCAGAGAGCGCCGTGGCGAGCGTGGAACCGATCTGCAGGACCCCGCCGCCGATGGCCGCCAGATTCGTGGGGTCCGTCAGGAAGGACTGCGCGTCGGCGAGCATCGAGCCGACGCGGTCGCCGAACGTCTCCTCGAGCCACCGGTAGAGATCCGACTCCTGGAAGTCCGCGATCAGCGTGGGGGACGACCGCACGAACTGCGCCACCTGGTTCACCACGGTGGGGATGATGAGCAGCAGCACCCCAGCGAGCGCCACGACGAACCCGAAGCACACGAGGACGATGCTCCACGCGCGGGAGAGCTTCCCGCGTGAGATGCGGCGGACGAGCGGATCGAGGCCGAGGGCGATGAAGAGCGCCAGCGCGACATAGACCAGGACGGTCGAGAGGCTGGTCAGGGCGGCGCCGAGCGCCAACGCGACGAGGCCGCCGAGGGTGAGGAAGAAGCCGGCCTGGAAGGGCCGGCGCAGGATCGCGCCGACGGCCCGGCCTGCGGTGGGGGCGGCCGTCTCAGTGGTGGGAACCCCATCGGTGCTCATATCCGTCACTCTAACCGGGCGAATGACCACCATCGGGAGGCGGTGCCGCGGTGCCGGCGCCGCCTTACACTGTCCGATCCGGACGGGGGATGTCTCTATGCCGCGCCGGCGGGACAGATGAGGTCGCGGGCGGTGCCCAGACTCGCAGCGGCCTCGGCTGGAGCGACTCGGATCAGGGCGAAGGCGGCGATGATGAGCCCGGTGACCACGTCGGCCAGTTGGCTAGTTCGTTCTCCCGGAAGCCCGGGGGAATGGGCCTCAATGCCGCGCTCGATCGCGGCCCGCAGCTCGCTCCGGTACTCCGCGATAATCCCGGCGACCGCGGCGTCCTGACCGATCGGGGCGCCGGCGGCGTTGATCAGCAGGCAGCCGCAGGTGGCCGGCAGTGAGCCGGCCTGCTCGAAGGCCTGCCGCATGCCGTCCAGATACTCGAGCACCGCGTGCGGTTCCACCGTCTCCGCCTGCAGGGGCCCGAGCCGCGGCCGCAGAATCTCGTCGAAGTAGCTGCGCACGGCGGCGTCGAAGAGCCCCCGCTTGGAGCCGAATGTGTTGTAGATGCTCGAGCGGCTCAGTCCGGTCGCCTGCTCCAGCTCCGGGATGGACGTGTTGTCGTAGCCGGAGCGCCAGAAGAGCGCGCGGGCCGCTCGGACGACGTCGTCCCGGGCGAACGCCTGGGTCCGTGGCATCGCTCACCATCCTTTTCTGTACAGACCTTTACAGTATAGGTTGGTCCCGTCGATACCAACCAGCCCGGGGCGACGACGGGCACCGAACTGGAGGCCGCTGTGATCACCGCAGGACTCGTACTCGCCGGGGTCGCCGCCCTGATCCACGTCTTCATCTTCTACCTGGAATCCCTCGCCTGGACGAGCCCGCGGGCCCGCGCCGTGTTCGGCACCAGCGAGGAGGAGGCGCGCTCCACCCGGGAGCTCGCGTTCAACCAGGGGTTCTACAACCTGTTCCTCGCCGTCGCCGTCTTCCTCGGCATCGGCGTGCTCCTCGCCGGCCACACGGCCGTCGGGGCAACGCTGGTCCTCGTCGGCGCCGGCTCCATGGTCGCCGCCAGCCTGGTCCTCCTGCTCTCCAGTCCGGAGAAGCGCTCCGCGGCCCTCAAGCAGGGCGTGGTCCCCGCGCTCGGCGTCGTCGCGCTGATCGTCGGGCTGGCCTCCTGAGGTCCTCCCGGCCCCTCTATCCACCTGCCCCACCGCAGAAAGGAAACCCGACCACCCATGTCTGATTTCAGCACCACGCAGATCCAGCTCGTCTCCCGCCCCACCGGGTGGCCGACGCCGGAGAACTTCCGCACCGTGGAGGTCTCCTGCGGCGACCTGCAGCCCGGCGAGGTCCGGGTCCGCAACGAGTTCGTCTCCGTGGACCCCTACATGCGCGGCCGCATGAGGGACGCCCGCAGCTACGTGGCCCCCTACGAACTCGGCACCACCATCGGCGGCGGCGCCGTCGGCCGCGTGGTCGAGTCCGCCGCCGCCGACGTCCCCGTCGGCGCGCTCGTCCTGCACCAGCACGGCTGGACCGACGCCGTCCAGGCCGACGCCTCGACCTTCCGCGTCCTGCCCGAGCTGCCCGGCGTCCCCGACTCCGTGCACCTGCACATCCTCGGCATGACCGGCCTGACCGCTTACGTGGGCCTCACCCGGATCGCCGAGCTCCAGCCGGGCGAGACCGTCTTCGTCTCCGGTGCCGCGGGCGCCGTGGGTACCGCCGTCGGCCAGATCGCCCGCCTCCTCGGCGCCAAGCGCGTCATCGGATCGGCCGGCTCCGCCGAGAAGGTCGAGCTGCTCACCGGCAAGTACGGCTACGACGCCGCCTTCAACTACAAGGACGGCGACGTCCGCGAGCTGCTGGCCAAGGCCGCCCCCGAGGGCATCGACGTCTTCTTCGACAACGTCGGCGGCGACCACCTGGAGGCCGCCATGGCCGCGTTCAACGACGGCGGCCGCGGTGCCCTCTGTGGCGCGATCTCCGGCTACAACACCACGGAGAAGCCCGCCGGGCCGGACAACATGGCCAACATGATCACCCGCGGGCTCACGCTCAAGGGATTCACGCTGGCCTCCTACTTCCACGTCGCCCCCGAGTTCCAGGAGAAGATGAGCGGCTGGTTCGCCGAGGGGAAGATCTCCTACGACGAGACCGTGGTGGACGGCATCGAGAACACCGTCGACGCGTTCCTCGACATGATGCGCGGCGGCAATATCGGCAAGATGCTCGTCCGCGTCGGTGAGCCCGCCGGCCAGTAGTCCGGTTCCCGCCCTCGCCTCGGGACGTCGCCATGAGCGGCGGGGCGGCGGGACGATCGCCCCTAAGTGGCCGAGGCGGAGGGCTGAAGTGTCCGACGGCGAGGGCCCCGCGAGCATGCGCTCCGGGGCCCTCGCCGTTTCATTTTCCGCTCTCCGCGTCCCTGTTTTCCTGCAAACCATGTAAATAGTGGAAACGCTTGCACTCGTCGTCGACGCCCGCCTACTGTGCTCTGTATCACTCCACCTCCGGTGCGCTGCGGGCCGGCCGGATCCATGCGATTCCTCGCGACTCCGGTCCGGTCCGCGCCGCCGGGACCCACCAGCAGCGGGCACGCTGCGCTGATGCAGAGAAGACGAGGCAGCCTTCGTGAGGATTTCTTGGCCGGGCACCGGTGCGCGCCCAGACGGACAGAACGCGAGTACGCAGGACTCGACGGGGGAGAAGTATCGTCAGGGTTCCCGCCCCCGCCGGTGGAGCTGGCGGCGGCCCCTCGCGTTCGCGGCGGCCCCCGCCGTCGTCCTCGCCACGCTGGCCGCCGGCCCGGCGGTCCTGCCCGCTGCGGCCGAGGAGCGCACGGTCGCCCTGGTTGGCTCGCTCCAGGACGAGCTCGGCTGCACCGAGGACTGGCAGCCCGCCTGCGACGCCACCGAGCTCGCCGCCACCGACCAGCCCGGCGTCTACGCGGCGGAATTCACGCTCCCGGCCGGCACGTACGAGTACAAGGCCGCCCTCAACGACGCCTGGGACGAGGCCTACGGCCTGGACGGTGGGCAGGAGAACATCCCGCTGACCATCGCCGGCGAGTCCACCCTGCGCTTCACGTACGACGACGCCACGCACCGCGTCGCTCTCCAGCCCCTCGGTCTCGCGGCCGGCTACACCGAGGAGGACGCGGCCCTGGTCGCCGACCCCGTCCGCCAGGCCGGCAGCGACGAGCAGTTCTACTTCGTCATGACGGACCGCTTCGCCAACGGCGACCCGGCCAACGACACCGCCGGGATCGCCGGGGACCGGCTGACGCACGGGTTCGACCCCGCGGACAAGGGCTTCTTCCACGGCGGCGACCTCGCCGGCCTGCACTCGCAGCTGGACTACATCGAGGGCCTCGGCACCAGCGCCATCTGGCTGACGCCGAGCTTCAAGAACAAGCCCGTGCAGGGCGAGGGCGCCGACGCCAGCGCCGGATACCACGGCTACTGGGTCACCGACTTCACGCAGATCGACCCGCACCTCGGCACCAACGAGGAGCTCGAGGCCCTCATCGACGACGCGCACGCCCGCGGTATCAAGGTCTACTTCGACATCATCACCAACCACACCGCCGACGTGATCGACTACGCCGGGGGAGAGCACGCCTACGTCGACAAGGCCACCAGCCCCTACCGGGACGCCGACGGCAACGTCTTCGACCCCGCCGACTACGCCGGGACCGGCACGTTCCCCGCGCTGGACGCGGCGACGTCCTTCCCCTACGAGCCCGTGGTGACCGAGGACGGGATCAAGGTCCCCGAGTGGCTCAACGACCCGACGCTCTACCACAACCGCGGCGACTCCACCTGGGAGGGTGAGTCCGTCACCTACGGCGACTTCGTGGGCCTGGACGACCTGATGACCGAGCACCCCACCGTGGTGAACGGGTTCGTGGACGTCTACCAGCAGTGGGTGGACCTGGGCATCGACGGCTTCCGCATCGACACCGCCAAGCACGTGAACTTCGAGTTCTGGGAGACCTTCAGCGCCGAGGTCCGCGACTACGCCAAGGCCCAGGGCAAGGACGACTTCTTCATGTTCGGCGAGGTCTACGACGCCGACCCGGCCAAGCTCTCCCCGTACGTGCGCGAATCGGACATGAACTCCGTCCTGGACTTCGCCTTCCAGTCCGGCGCGGCCGGGTACGCCGGCGGCAACTCGGCGCAGGTCCTCTCCCGGCTCTTCGCCGGCGACGACTACTACACCACGCCGTCCACCTCCGCGACGGCGCTGCCGACGTTCCTCGGCAACCATGACATGGGCCGGATCGGCCATTTCCTCCAGAACCAGGGGGACACTCTCCAGCGCGACGAGCTGGCCCACGAGCTGATGTTCCTCACCCGCGGCCAGCCGGTGGTCTACTACGGCGACGAGCAGGGCTTCGCCGGCACCGGCGGCGACAAGGACGCCCGCCAGTCGCTCTTCGCCACCGAGGTCACCGAGTACGCCGACCAGCCCCTGGTCACCGGCGAGACCGCCGGCTCCGTGGACCGGTACGACGCCGACGCGCCCCTCTATCGGCACATCGCCGAGCTCTCCGCCCTCCGCGAGGCGCACCCGGCCCTGGCCGCCGGCGCGCAGATCGAGCTGCACGCCGCCGACGGACCCGGCGTCTACGCGTTCGCCCGCGTGGACCGGACCGAGAAGACCGAGTACCTGGTGGCCGTCAACAACAGCACCGAGGAGCGCAGCGTCGAGTTGACCACCCTCACCGCGGACGCCTCCTACGCGCCGCTCCACGGCACCGACACGGCCGTCGCCTCCGACGCCGCCGGGAAGGCGACGGTCACCGTCCCGGCCTTTGGCGCCGTCGTGCTGAAGGCCGACGCCACCGTGACCGCGCACGAACTCGCCCCCGAGATCGGCGGCCCCGCCGCCGGGGCCGGCGTCGACGGGATGACCCCGGTCGCCGTCGACCTGGACGGCGCAGCCGACTCCGATGCAGCGGGCTCCGACGCGGCCGACGCCTCCGGATCCGCCGCCGAGGGCTGGGCCGAGACCAGCTTCGCCTGGCGCGTGGCCGGCTCCGCCGAGTGGGCGCCGCTGGGCACCGCCGAGGACACCACCCCGCGCGTCTTCCACGACACCGGCGCGCTCGCCGATGGCACCCTGATCGAGTACCGGGCCGTCGCCGTCAACGCGGCAGGGGAGCGGTTCGCCGCCTCCACCTACGCCTCCGTCGGGAACAGCGTCACCGGCACTGAGCCCGTGACCCCCGACCCGGACCTGGACCTGGTCACCGTCCCTGGCAGCCACAACTCGGAGATGGGCTGCGCCGGCGACTGGGATCCGGCCTGCGAGGCCGCCGCCCTGACCGAGCAGCCCGGCGGCGTCTACGCCGGGACATTCGATCTGCCCGCCGGCGACTACGAGTACAAGGTCGCCGTCGACGGCTCCTGGGAGACCAACTACGGGGCCGACGGCGCCCCCGACGGGGCGAACCTCGCCTACACGCACGAGGGCGGCCCGGTCACCTTCTACTTCGACCCGCGCACCAGCATCGCGCAGTCGGACGCCGAGGGACCGATCGTCACGCTGCCCGGCAGCCTGCAGGACGAGCTCGGCTGCCCTGCCGACTGGGCGCCGGACTGCCTCGGCACGCTCATGTCCGACGGCGACGGCGACGGCGTCTACGAGTTCACCGCGCAGGGCTTGCCCGCGGGCTCCTACGAGGCCAAGGTGGCCCATGGGCTCTCCTGGGCGGAGAACTACGGGGTGGACGGCGCGCGCGACGGCGCCAACCACGCCTTCACCGCCGCCGAGGGCTCGCCCGTGACCTTCGCCTACACGCTGGAGACCCACATGCTGCAGATCTCCTCCGGGGACGACGCCGCCGACGACGTCGCCGGGGTCGGCGAGGAACACGCCCACTGGATCGACGCGACCACCCTGGCCCTCCCGGCGGATCTCGGCAGCGGCGACGCGTTCGCGCTCTTCGCCTCAGCGGACGCCGCCCTCCAGCTCGAGGACGGCACCGTCACCGGGGCCGAGCCGATCCCGCTGACGCCCGTCGAGGGCGGCCTGACGGCGGAGCAGCGCGAGCGCTTCCCGCACCTCGCCGAGTCCCTGGCCCTCCGCCTCGAGACGGACGACGCCGCCGCGCTCCTACGCGGCCAGCTTGCCCTGGCGCGCTACGCCGCTGCTGCGGAGGAGCAGGCGGACGACGCCGCGGATGCCGATGCGGGGGAGACCGGTGACGAGATCGCCGAGCCGATCCTGACGGCCTTCACCGGGGTCCAGGTCCCCGGCGCGGTGGACGACCTCTACGCGGAGGCGCTCGCCGACGTCGAGCTGGGCGCCACGTTCACCGGCAGGAAGCCGACGTTCCGGCTCTGGGCGCCCACGGCCCAGACCGCCACGCTGCTGACCTGGCCGGCCGGCACCAGCGAGGGCGACGATTCCGGAGCCGACCCGACCCGCCACGAGGCCGAGCTCGACCCCGCCAGCGGCACCTGGACCGTCCCCGGGCACCCGCGGCTCGCGGACGCCGAGTACCAGTGGGAGGTGCGCGTCTACGCGCCGGAGACCGGGCGGATCGAGACCAACCTGGTCACCGACCCCTACTCCGTGGCCCTGACCCTGAACTCGCAGCGCTCCGTCGCCGTCAGCCTGCAGAGCCCGCACCACCAGCCCAAGCAGTGGCGCCAGGCCGCCGCGGACCCGGTGGAGCAGGACGTGGACCGGGCGATCTACGAGCTGCACATCCGCGACTTCTCCATCGGCGACCAGACCGTGGACGAGGAGCTGCGCGGCACCTACGGCGCCTTCGCCGCGGACAGCGCGGGCACCGAGCAGCTCGCCCAGCTCGCCGACGCCGGCATCACCACCGTGCACCTGCTGCCGAGCTTCGACATCGCCACCATCGAGGAGGACCGCGCCGCGCAGGCCGTGCCGGACTGCGACCTCGAGACCTTCGGACCCGCCTCCAGCGAGCAGCAGGCCTGTATCGCCGCCGCGGCCGCCGGGGACGGCTTCAACTGGGGCTACGACCCGTTCCACTTCATGGCCCCCGAGGGCTCCTACGCCCGGCAGCCGCACGGCGCGTTCCGCGTCGCCGAGTTCCGCACCATGGTGGGCGCCCTGCACGGCCTGGGCCTCGAGGTGGTCCTGGACCAGGTCTACAACCACACCGCCGCCTCCGGGCAGGCCGAGCGCAGCGTCCTGGACCGCGTGGTGCCCGGCTACTACCACCGGCTCGACGCCGCCGGGCAGGTGGAGACCTCCACCTGCTGCCAGAACGTCGCGACCGAGCACGCCGCCGCGCAGAAGCTCATGGTGGACGCCGTGGTCCTCTGGGCCCGGCACTACAAGGTGGACGGATTCCGGTTCGACCTCATGGGCCACCACTCGCGGGCGAACATGGAGGCCGTGCGCGCCGCGCTCGACGAGCTCACGCTCGAGGACGACGGCGTCGACGGATCCTCGGTCTACCTGTACGGGGAGGGCTGGAACTTCGGCGAGGTCGCGGACAACGCCCGGTTCGTCCAGGCCACGCAGGGCCAGGTGGACGGAACCGGCATCGGCACCTTCAACGACCGGCTGCGCGACGCCGTCCACGGCGGCAGCCCCGTCGACTCGTCGTCGACCTTCAAGCAGGGCTTCGGCACCGGCCTCGGCACGGACCCCAACGGCGATCCGGTCAACGGCAGCGCGGAGGAGGCGCTCGCCGATCTGGCCCACCAGGCGGACCTGGTCCGGCTCGGCCTGGCCGGGAACCTCCGGGACTACCGGCTGCCCGCCTCCGACGGCACCGTCAAGCGGGGCGAGGAGCTGGACTACCGGGGGTCGCCGGCCGGCTACGCCGCGGAGCCCGGCGAGGTGGTCAACTACGTGGACGCGCACGACAACGAGACGCTCTACGACCTCTCCGTCCTGAAGCTCCCGCGGGAGACCACCATGGAGGAGCGCGTGCGGATGAACACGCTCTCGCTGGCCACCGCCACGCTCTCCCAGTCCGTGTCCTTCTGGCACGCCGGCACCGAGCTGCTGCGCTCCAAGTCGCTGGACCGGAACAGCTACGACTCCGGCGACTGGTTCAACCGGATCGACTGGACCGGCCAGGAGAGCACGTTCGGCTCCGGCCTGCCGCCCGCCGCGGACAACGAGGCCAAGTGGGACCACATGGCCCCGCTGCTCGAGGACCCGGCGCTCAAGCCGGACGCCGCGGCCATGGCCCAGGCGGAGGCGATGGCGCTGGACCTGCTGCGCATCCGGAGCGAGGTGCCGCTGCTGACCCTCGGCTCCGCCGAGCTGATCCAGCAGAAGGTCACGTTCCCGAACAGCGGGCCGGACGCCACCGCCGGCGTCGTCGTCATGCACGTGGACGACCTGCTCGGCGAGGACGTCGCGCCCGGTCTCGCCGGGGCCCTGGTGGTCTTCAACGCCTCGCCGGAGCCCGTCACCGAGACCGTGCCCGGGCTCGCCGGACGGGAGTACGCGCTCACGTCGGCGCAGGCCGACGGCTCGGACGACGTCGTCAAGACGACGACGTGGGACGCCGCCAGCGGAACCGTGAAGGTGCCCGGGCGCACCGTCGCCGTCCTGGTCGAGGCCGAGTAGGAGGCGTCCCCGCGCGGCCGGTACGCGGGGGAGTCGGCCGGCGGGCTGGTCAAGCCCGCCGGCCGACCTGTGAATTGCGCTGAAATCGCACCGGACTAGGTGCATCGAGTGATAACAACATGATTAACTTGGGTTAGTCTGTTGGGACGTAGGCCATGCTGGCGATCGAGAACTCATCGGCGCCGGGCAGTGGCCGGATCGGTACAAGAGGAGGAGACGCCATGGGTGCTCACGAGGGACAGGGCGAAGCGGTACGCGCGCCCGGCGAGCAGGCGACGGAGACCACCAGCATCAGTCTGCCTCCGCTGGCCGACGCCGCCGTGGCGAACCCATCGCTCTCCATCGAGGAGCGCGAGGCCATCGCAGCGCTCCCGGAGGGCTCGGCGCTCCTCATCGCCCACTCCGGCCCCAACCGCGGCGCGCGCTTCCTGCTGGACCAGGACGTGACCACCGCCGGCCGCCACCCGGACGCCGACATCTTCCTGGACGACGTCACGGTCTCCCGGCGCCACGCGGAGTTCCGCCGCCGCGGCCAGGACTTCGAGGTCGTGGACTCGGGCAGCCTCAACGGCACCTACGTGAACCACGACCGCGTGGACGCCGTCAGGCTGCGGACCGGCACCGAGGTGCAGATCGGCAAGTTCCGACTCACGTTCTACGCCGGCTCCCGGCGCGCGGACGTCTAGGGCGCGGACGTCTAGCGCCCGGGACGTCCACCGCGGCGCCGCCCGGCCAGCCCGTCCGGCACCGGGGACCACCGGCCACCGACACACTCCAGGAATAGGTTCATTGGTTTCATCTGCGAAAGCGCACCGGGGGGCCGCGGCCGAGGCGCCGCGGCCCCAGGTTCACAACATCGGCGAAGTCCTCTCCGAGCTCTCTGACGACTTCCCGCAGATCACCGCGTCCAAGATCCGCTTCCTGGAGGAGAAAGGGCTCATCACCCCGCAGCGGACCGCCGCCGGCTACCGCAAGTACACCGCCGGCGACATCGACCGGCTGCGCTTCATCCTGGCCCTCCAGCGGGATCAGTACCTGCCGCTGAAGGTCATCAAGGACTACCTCGACGCCGTGGACCGCGGCGAGCGGCCCGAGCAGCTCCCGGGCGGGCTCCAGCTCGCCCCGCGCAGCGTGACCGAGCAGCTCGCCCAGGAGATCGCCGGGCACACCCGCGCGCTGACCCGCGCCGAGCTCATCGGCGCCACCGGAGCGGACGAGGGCCTGATCGACGAGCTCCTGCAGTACGGGCTGATCGGCGAGGAGGACGGCCGCTTCGACGAGCACGGCCTCCGCGTGGTCAAGGCGGCCGCGAAGCTGGCCGGCCACGGCATCGAGCCGCGCCACCTGCGGGCCTTCCGCACGGCCGCGGACCGCGAGATCAGCCTGGTCGAGGGGGCCATCGCCCCCGTGAGCTCCCGGCGCAGCGCCTCCTCCCGGGCCCACGCCCAGGAGACCGCGCGGGAGATCAGCGACGCCTGCCTCTCCCTGCACAGCGCACTGGTGCAGGGTGCCATTTCCCAGCTCGATCACTAGGCTGGACGGAAGGGATCCCCGTCAGGGGCTCCGCACCGTCGGCCGGAGGAGTGCAGATGCGTGAACTCGAGATCGTCGGCGTTCGGATCGAACTGCCCTCCAACCAGCCGCTGATCCTCCTGAAGGAGGTCGACGGCCCCCGCCACCTGCCGGTCTGGATCGGCGCTCCGGAGGCGGCCTCCATCGCCACCAGCCTGCAGGGGATCACGCCGCCGCGCCCCATGACGCACGACCTGCTGGCCAGCGTCATCGACGCCGCCGGCCTGGTCCTCACCGGCGTCAGCATCGTCGCCGTCGAGGACGCCGTCTTCTACGCGCGGCTCCACCTCTCCAACGGCTCCGAGGTCGACGCCCGCACCTCGGACGCCGTCGCCCTGATGCTCCGCACCGGGGCGCCCCTGACCTGCGAGGAGGCCGTCCTCGACGAAGCCGGCGTCATCATCGGCGACGGCGGCCAGGAGGAGCGCTCCGAGCCGGAGGAGGCCGAGGAGCAGGTGCGTGAGTTCCGCGAGTTCCTCGACGACATCGAGCCCGAGGACTTCCGCTGACACCCGCCCGCGGGTGCCGCGCGACCGTTCCCGGCGACCTCTCAGGTCGGTGTGCTCGCGACACGCCCTCAAGTTAAACTTGAAGGTCGTTGACCCCCGTCCCGGACCCCCGTAGCGTCAGAGCCAAGGTTTCCCGTTGCCCCGCGCGGCCCGGCACCGGCACAATGGATGGAGGCGTCCATCGGCGCCGCCGCGTGAGCACTTCCCCAAGGGGAGACCAAGACAAGGAGGGTTCACGTGAGTCCGACCAGTGATCACGGCGCGACGCAGACGGGCGAGGACGCCCAGGCCGTCACTCATGCACAGGGACTGCTGTTCACCGAGGATCTCCCGGTCCTCGACGAGGACGCGGGCTACCGTGGCCCGATCGTGTGCAAGGCCGCCGGCATCACCTACCGCCAGCTCGACTACTGGGCGCGGACCGGACTCGTCGAACCCGCCGTGCGCGGCGCCCGCGGCTCGGGCAGCCAGCGCCTCTACAGCTTCCGCGACATCCTGGTGCTCAAGGTCGTCAAGCGCCTCCTGGACACCGGCGTCTCCCTCCAGCAGATCCGCACCGCCGTCTCCCACCTGCGCGAGCGCGGCGTCGAGGACCTGGCCCAGATCACCCTGATGTCCGACGGCGCGTCCGTCTACGAGTGCACCTCCGCCGACGAGGTCATCGACCTGGTCCAGGGTGGCCAGGGCGTCTTCGGCATCGCCGTCGGCCGCGTCTGGCGCGAGGTCGAGGGCAGCCTCTCCGAGCTGCCGAGCGAGCACGCCGAGGACGAGCTGTTCCCGCAGGACGAGCTCAGCCGCCGCCGCGCCGAGAAGAAGCGCACCGCCAGCTGAGCCGGTCCGCCCCCCCCAGCCACGGGGCACGGTCCAGGCAGGCACAGAACCCAGATAGTCAGAGAACCCAGACAGACGCAGAACGACGTCGGCACCCGGGCGGGTGCCGACGTCGTTCTCTCGTGGTGCTGGGCGCGGCCCGGTGGACCGTGCGGGGCCGGAGTGAGCCGGGCCGGATCGGGCGGGTCTAGACCGTGGCGCGCTGGCGCGGACGGCGCGCGGCGACGGTCCCGGTGACGCCGCGCAGCAGCTCGTCGAAGTGACCGGCGGTGCGGCGGGCGTCCTCGCCGGGCCACTGGTGGACCGAGTAGGCGGCGCCCTGGATCTGCTGCCAGTCCGGCTGCTCCGGCAGCACCGGGGTCAGCAGCTGGTCCGCGAACATCTTGCGCATCTCGCCGAGGCGGAACCGCTGCTCGGTGGAGGTCTCGCGGTAGCGGTTCGCCACCACGTGGGCCCGGGCCGGGCCGGAGGTGAACTCGTTGCGGAACAACTCGAGCGCGCGCATGGTGCGCTCGGTGCCGGCCACGGAGAAGAGGCTCGGCTCAGCCACCAGGATCGCCCGGCTGCTGGCCATCCACGCCATCCGCGTCAGGCCGTTCAGCGAGGGCGGGCAGTCGATGAGCACGAGCTTGTAGCGGCCGGTCCGGTCCAGCAGCGTCTTGAGCCGCTTCAGGTCGCGGGTGCGCAGGTCGGGACGGTCGTAGATGCTGCCGAACGCGCCGCCGACGGCGACGTCCAACACCGGGGCCGGTCCGTTCTGGCCGGAGCCCTGCCCGGCGCGCTGGGTCCACGGGCTGAGGACCGCGCTGGCCTCCAGGTCCGCCTTGCGGGCGGCCTTGAGCTGGCGGCCGATCTCCTGCTCCGGGCGGTTCAGGGAGACCCCGAGGCCCGTGCTGGCGTCCGCGTGGGGGTCCAGGTCGACCACGAGCGTGGGGATCCCTGCGGACAGGGCGGCAGAGGCCAGCCCAAGCGTTACGGACGTCTTGCCGACCCCGCCTTTGAGACTGCTGATGCTGACAACCTGCACGGAACCGACCACGTCCCCTTCTGTGTCTTGAATCCGGCGATCTATCCACTACATCATACGGTCAGCGGCGTGCTGCGCCCCAACCCTCGCCGGTGGGCCGGGGAGCCACGCCAAGATCCATTGTGACGTGGCTGTTCCCCGCGCGCGGGGCGGCGCTGTAGCGTTAGCGGAGCTGACTGACAGCGTCGTCGGACGGCCAGCACCTGCGTGCTGCCTCCCGGCATCCGCCCTGCCGATCGAAAGACATTCAGGAGCCGTATGTTCAAGAAGGTGTTGGTCGCCAATCGCGGCGAGATCGCGATTCGCGCATTCCGTGCCGGGTACGAGCTCGGCGCGAAGACCGTGGCCGTGTACCCCTACGAGGATCGGGGCTCGATCCACCGCCAGAAGGCCGACGAGTCCTACCAGATCGGCGAGGAGGGGCACCCGGTCCGGGCCTACCTCGACGTCGAGGAGGTCGTCCGGGTCGCCCGCGAGGCGGGCGTCGACGCGATCTACCCCGGATACGGGTTCCTCTCCGAGAACCCCGACCTGGCACGGGCCGCCCGCGACGCGGGCATCACCTTCATCGGCCCGCCCCCCGAGGTGCTCGAGCTCGCCGGTAACAAGGTCGCCGCGCTCAAAGCGGCCCGCGCCGCCGGCATCCCCGTGCTGGAGTCCTCGGAGCCGAGCGACGACGTCGACTTCCTCCTCGCCGAGGCCGACCGGATCGGCTTCCCGATCTTCGTCAAGGCCGTCGCCGGCGGCGGCGGGCGCGGCATGCGCCGCGTGGACCGGCGCGAGGACCTCCCGGAGTCCCTCGGCGCGGCGATGCGCGAGGCCGGGACCGCCTTCGGCGACTCCACCGTCTTCCTCGAGCAGGCCGTCCTGCGCCCGCGGCACATCGAGGTCCAGATCCTCGCCGACGGCCAGGGCGACGTCGTCCACCTGTTCGAGCGCGACTGTTCGCTGCAGCGCCGCCACCAGAAGGTCATCGAGATCGCCCCGGCGCCGAACCTGGACGAGGACATCCGGCAGGCGCTGTACGCCGATGCCGTGAAGTTCGCCAAGGCGCTGGACTACCAGAACGCCGGCACGGTCGAGTTCCTCGTGGACACCGTCGGCGACCGGGCCGGGCAGCACGTCTTCATCGAGATGAACCCGCGCATCCAGGTGGAGCACACCGTCACGGAGGAGATCACCGACGTCGACCTGGTCTCCTCGCAGATGCGCATCGCCGCGGGCGAGACGCTGGAGCAGATCGGCATCCGCCAGGAGGACCTGCGGATCCGCGGCGCGGCGATGCAGTGCCGCATCACCACCGAGGACCCGGCCAATGGCTTCCGCCCGGACGTGGGCACCATCAGCGTCTACCGCTCCGCGGGCGGCTCCGGCGTCCGGCTCGACGGCGGCACCGTCTTCACCGGCGCGGAGGTCTCCCCGCACTTCGACTCCATGCTGGTGAAGCTCACCTGCCGCGGCCGGGACTACGAGATGGCCGTCCGGCGCGCCCGGCGCGCGCTGGCGGAGTTCCGCATCCGCGGCGTCGCCACGAACATCCCGTTCCTGATGAACGTCCTGGACGACCCCCAGTTCGTCGCCGGGGACGTGGCCACGGACTTCATCGACTCCCGGCCGGACCTGCTGGTCGGGAACCGGTCGCAGGACCGCGGCACCAAGGCGCTGACGTACCTCGCCGAGGTCACGGTCAACAAGCCGCACGGCGAGCGGATCGAGGGCATCGACCCGCGCCAGAAGCTCCCGCGCTTCCCCGGCGACAAGTCGGAGCAGCCCGAGCGCAGCCCGTTCGACGGCCCGGCCGGCGCCGTCCCGCCGGACGGCTGGCGGCAGGTGCTGCTCGAGAAGGGCCCGGAGGGCTTCGCCGCCCACCTGCGCTCCACCGAGGCCGTCGCGGTCACCGACACGACGTTCCGCGACGCGCACCAGTCGCTGCTGGCCACGCGCGTCCGCACGCGCGACCTGCTCGCCGCGGCCCCGGCCATGGCGCACACGCTGCCGGGGCTGTTCTCGATGGAGGTGTGGGGCGGGGCGACGTACGACGTCGCGCTGCGCTTCCTCGGCGAGGACCCCTGGCGCCGGCTCGAGCTGCTGCGGGCCGAGCTTCCGAACGTCCCGCTGCAGATGCTGCTGCGCGGACGCAACACGGTCGGCTACACGCCGTACCCCACCGAGGTCACGGACGCGTTCGTCGCCGAGGCGGCCGAGACCGGCATCGACATCTTCCGGATCTTCGACGCCCTGAACGATGTGAGCCAGATGGCCCCGGCCATCGCCGCGGTGCGCAAGACCGGCACGGCCGTCGCGGAGGTCGCCCTCTGCTACACCGGCAACCTCACGGACCCGGACGAGAAGCTCTACACGCTGGACTACTACCTGTCGCTGGCCCGGCAGATCGTCGACGCCGGCGCGCACATCCTGGCGATCAAGGACATGGCCGGGCTCCTGCGCCCGGCCGCGGCCCGGCAGCTCGTCTCGGCCCTGCGCGCCGAGCTCGACCTGCCCGTGCACCTGCACACGCACGACACCGCCGGCGGCCAGCTGGCCACCATCATGGCGGCGATCGACGCCGGCGTCGACGCCGTGGACACGGCCGTCGCGTCCATGGCCGGCACCACCAGCCAGGTCTCGATGTCGGCCCTCGTCGCCGCGCTCGAGCACACCGAGCGGGACACGGGTCTGGACCTGGGCGCCGCGGCGGCCATGGAGCCGTACTGGGAGGCCGTGCGGGCGATGTACGCGCCATTCGAGTCCGGCCTCGCCGGGCCCACCGGGCGCGTCTACCGGCACGAGATCCCCGGCGGCCAGCTCTCCAACCTGCGCCAGCAGGCCATCGCCCTGGGGCTGGGGGAGCGGTTCGAGGCCATCGAGGACATGTACACGGCCGCGAACGCGATCCTCGGCCGGCTGGTGAAGGTGACGCCGTCCTCGAAGGTCGTCGGCGACCTGGCCCTGCAGCTCGTCGGCGCCGGCGTGGACCCCGCGGCCTTCGAGGCGAACCCGCAGGCGTACGACATCCCGGAGTCCGTCATCGGCTTCCTCTCCGGAGAGCTCGGCGACCCGCCCGGGGGCTGGCCGGAGCCGTTCCGGTCCAAGGCGCTCGAGGGCCGCAACGTCAAGGTCCGCCTGGAGGAGCTCGAGGCCGAGGACTCGCAGGCGCTGCAGGCCGACTCGGCCACGCGCCGGTCCACGCTCAACCGGCTCCTCTTCCCGGGCCCGACCCGGGACTTCGAGGACCTGCGGGCCCAGTACGGCGACGTCTCCATCCTCGGCACGCGGGACTACCTGTACGGCATGACCCCGGGAGCCGAGCACGTCATCAGCCTCGGCAAGGGCGTCCGCCTGCTCGTGACCCTGCAGGCCATCGGCGAGCCGGACGAGAAGGGCATGCGCACGGTGATGTGCACGCTCAACGGGCAGATGCGCCAGATCACGGTGCGGGACCGCAACGTCGAGTCCACGGTCAAGGCCGCGGAGAAGGCGGACCCGGGCAACACCGGGCACGTCGCCGCGCCGTTCGCCGGCGCGGTCACCGCCACGGTGGAGGTCGGGGACACGGTCGAGGCCGGCGGCACCGTCGCCACCATCGAGGCGATGAAGATGGAGGCGGCCATCACCACGCCGGTCGCTGGCCGCATCGCCCGGATCGCCATCGCCGGCACGGCCCAGGTCGACGGCGGCGACCTGCTCCTGGTGATCGATCCCGCCTGATCCCGGGAGTCCCGCCGCGCGGCCACCGCGCGGCGACGGCTCGGCGAGCCGCCGGAGGGCCGGTCCCGCACCCCCGCCCAGGGGTGCGGGACCGGCCCTCCGGCGCTTCCGCGCGTAGGTTAGGGTATTGCTGACTTCAGGCCGACGGGCCGCTGCTCACCGACCACAGGGTTCACCGACCACAGGGTTCACCGACCACAGGGTTCACCGACCACAGGGTTCACCGACCACAGGAAGGGGCCACCATGGCTGACAAGGAACGCGAGGAGCACCCCGGCGACGACGCACGCGAGCAGGCGGCGGACTCGGCCGATGCGACAGCCGACGCGACGGCCGATCAGGCCGCCTCCGCCGACGCGCCCGACCAGGCGGGGTCGTCGCAGTCCGACGCCGACCCGTCGGATCCCGCCGCCGGTGCTGCCGGATCCGTCAGCGCCGCCGACCCCGCGGTGTCCGATGCCGCAGAGACCAATACCGCGGAGCCCGAGGTCGCGGTGTCCGGTGCAGCGGAGAGCGATGCCGCGGAGCCCGAGGCCGCGGAGCCCGGCGAGTCGCAGGCGGCGTCGAACCAAGCCGATGACGAGTTCGTCGCCGCAATGGAGTTCCACCCCGCCGACGAGGTGGAGAGCGCCGCGACGAGCCAGCAGGCCGTCGGGGCATCCGGCACGCGGTTCCCGGCGGCAGAGTCCGGCGCACGGCCGGGGGCGGCGTCGACCATCGCGGCCGGGGGAGCGGAGGCCGAATCGGCAACTCGCGAGGAGTCGGCGCCCAGGAAGGCCGAGCAGGCGAGCGACCTGACGGCGTCGCGCCTGCTGGAGCTGCCGCAGCGCGCCCCGGTGGCCGGCTGGCGCCGCTGGCTCTACAAGGCCACGTTCGGCCGCGTCAACGTCGGCGACTCGGACTCCGTCCGCCTGGCGCGCCTCACCGAGCACAAGATCAAGGCGCCCCTGGAGGGCGGGACGCGGTTCGTGACCGTCCTGTCCCGGAAGGGCGGCGTCGGCAAGACCACCGTCACCACGCTGCTGGGCATGGCGCTCGCCAGCGTCCGCGAGGATCGGGTGATCGCGCTGGACGCGAATCCGGACCGGGGGACGCTCAGCGACCGCTCGCCGGGCGGCACCCGGTTCACCGCCCGCCACCTGGTGCAGAACCGGTTCATGATCGACTCGTTCTCCAAGTTCGCGCAGTACGCCGCGCGGGAGGGATCGCGCCTGCACGTTCTGGCCTCGGACACGGACCCGAACGTCGCCCAGGCCTTCGACGACGCCGACTACCGCGCCGTGACCGATCTGGCGAGCAAGTTCTACTCGATCGTGCTCACCGACTCCGGCACCGGCATGGTCCACTCGGTCATGAAGGGATCGCTCGAGAAGTCCGACGTCGTGGTGCTGGTCTCCGGCGGCAGCGTCGACGAGGCGCGCCTCGCCTCGGAGACGCTGTCCTGGCTGGAGGCCCACGGCCGCACGGATCTGGCCGAGAAGGCGATCGTCGTCATCAACCAGTCGGCCGGGTTGGGCCGGGGCGTGAACATCGACGAGATCGAGGCGCACTTCGCCTCCCGAGTGGAGCACGTGGTGCGGCTGCCGTTCGACCCACATCTGGCCGAGGGCTCGCAGGTCGACATCGAGCGGCTCAAGCCCGCCACGCGGGAGGCGGCCATGGAGCTGGCCGCCCTGGTGGTGGACCAGCTGCGCGGCTGACCGCCCCGCTGCCGTGCCCGCGGGGCGGCCTCCCGGCTCCTAGCGCGCTGGCTTGGTGCCGGAGTAGATATCGTCCACCACGGCCTGGAAGTCCTTCAGGACCTGCGCCCGCTTGAGCTTCATCGACGGGGTCAGGTGGCCCGAGTCCTCGGTGAAGTCGGACGGCACCACGCGGAACTCCTTGATCGCCTCGGCCTGCGAGACGGTCGTGTTTGCCTGGTCGATGATCTCCTGGATCTCCGCCTTCAGCTTCGGATGGCCCGCGGCTTCGGCGACCGACATGTCGCCGAGCTCGTGCCGCTGCAGCCAGCCCGGCAGGGCCTCCTCGTCGATCGTGACGAGCGCCGAGATGAAGGGCTTCTGGTCGCCGAGCACCAGGCACTGCGAGACGATCGCGTGGGAGCGGATCTGGTCCTCGAGGAGCGCCGGGATCACGTTCTTGCCCCCCGCGGTCACGATGATCTCCTTCTTGCGCCCCGTGATCCGCAGGTAGCCGTCCGCGTCGAGCTCGCCGATGTCACCGGTGCGGAACCAGCCGTCCACGAACGCCTCCCCGGAGAGGTCCTCGCGGTTGTAGTAGCCGCGCATGACGCAGACGCCCTTGCCCAGGATCTCCCCGTCCTCGGCGATCTTCACCGCGTTGCCCGGCAGGGGGGCTCCCACGGTGCCGATCTTGTTCAGCTTGGGAGTGTTCACGGTCAGCGGCGCCGTGGTCTCGGTGAGGCCGTAGCCCTCGAGGATCATCACGCCCATCCCGCGGAAGAAGTGGCCGAGCCGTTCGCCGAGCGGTGCCCCGCCCGAGACCGCGTACTCCACCTTGCCGCCCATCGCATGCCGGATCTTGGAGTACAGCAGCTTGTCGAACAGGGCGTGCTTGAGCTTCAGCGGCAGCGGCACGCGTCCGGAGTCCAGAGCGCGCGAGTACGCGATGGCCGTGTCCGCGCCGGCGTGGAAGATCTTGCCCTTGCCGCCGTCCTCCGCCTTGAGCATCGAGTTGTTGTAGACCTTCTCGAACACGCGGGGGACCGCGAGGAGGAAGGTGGGGGAGAAGGACTGCAGGTCGCCGAGGAGGTTCTTCACGTCCGGGGTGTGGCCCACCCGGGAACCGGTGGCGACGGCGAGGACGGCGATGAACCGTGCGAACACGTGCGCCAGCGGCAGGAACATGATGGTGGAGGCGCCGGGGTGGACGCAGTCGCCCATGACGGCCGCGGCGTTGTCGCTGAGGTCCACGAAGTTGTAGTGGGTGAGCTCGCAGCCCTTGGGCCGCCCGGTGGTGCCCGACGTGTAGATGATGGTCGCGACCGAGTCGAGGCGCAGCGACTTCCGCCGGCGCTCCAGCTCCGCGTCCGGCACCTCGGCGCCGGCCCGGCGCAGCTCGTCCAGGCCGTCGCCCTCGAGCTGCCACACGTGCTCCAGCGGCAGGTCCTCCTGCTCGGCGGCGGTGCGCACCACGTTCTCGTGCCGGCCCGTCTCCACGAAGGCCGCGCTCGCGCCCGAGTCGCCGAGGATCCAGGCGACCTGGCTCGGCGACGACGTCTCGTACACCGGCACGGAGACGCAGCCGGCGAACCAGATCGCGAAGTCCGCGAGCGTCCACTCGTAGCGCGTGCGGGACATGATCCCGACGCGGGCGCCCTGCTCGACGCCGGCCGCGATCAGCCCCTTCGCCACTGCGCGCACGTCGCGGGCGAACTCGGCAGCCGAGACATCGCTCCACGACCCGTCCGCGGACGGGATGGAGAACAGCGCGTGGTCGGGCCGCTCCGTCTCCTGGCGCAGCACGAAGTCCGTGGTGTTGGCATCCTCGGGACTGATGACGAGGGGCGGGACGCTCTTCTCGCGCACGGGTGACGGGTGCACTGGATCCTCCAATCCATAGCGGGTCCGCGGCGGCTGACGCTGCCGGGCCGGTCCTTCGAGCCACGCATCGGTGGCCTGCATCACAATCCTACTGGATAGTAACCACGCGGTGCCTCAATAGCGGCCGAAGAACTCGGCGCTCTCGGCGAAGATCGTCTCCGCGTCGTAGTCCAGAGTGGCCACGTGGTAGCTCTCGGGCAACCGCGTCGCCCGTCGGTCCTCCGCCGGAGTGCCCACCCGGGCGTGGATGACCCCGGAGTCCGACGGCGGCACGATGTGGTCCGTGTCCGAGGTGAACGTCGCGATCGGGGACACGACGAGCGGCAGACGCCGTCGTACGTGCTTCATGAGTGCGCCCAGCTGCGCCACGCCCGCCACGGGGGTGCGCGGGTACGCTCCCTCGTCCTGGCCGGGCCGGGCGATGTCGTTCGCGATCGCCGGCGTCGACTTCACCACGTGCCGCAGCAGCCCCGCGCTCCGCGCGCGGCGGTCCCCGAAGCTCAGGGCGGGGTTGACCAGGGCCAGGGCGGCCGGGCGGCGGTGCGTCGCGAGCTCGAGGGCCAGCGTGCCGCCCATCGAGAGCGCGCCGACGTAGACGCGGTCGTGATTGCGCTGCAGCTCGTCGTAGGCGTGCAGGACGGCGGCCGACCAACTCGGCCAGCGGGCGGAGACCAGGTCCTGCCAGGCGGTCCCGTGCCCGGGGAGCAGGGGGAGCGAGACCGCGAACCCACGTCGGCGCAGGTCCTCCGCCCACGGCTCGAGGCTGACGGGCGAGCCCGTGAAGCCGTGCACGAGCAGGACGGCCCGCCCGGTGGACCCGGCCGGTGGAATCGGCGATGTCGCGGTTGGCGATGTCATGGTGCGCTCCTGACCCACGGGACGCACCCGGCGATGCGGCGCGCCGGGCTCCCGTGTGCTTAGAGTAGATCGTAAGCGACGGCCGCGGTCACCCCGTCGGGCGCAACGGAAGACTGTTCTGTACGACAGGCGGAGGCAAGCACCGGTGTTCTATTGGGTCGTGAAGCGGTTCATCGTGGGTCCGCTCGTCAATCTGCTCTTCCGGCCCTGGGTCAAGGGACTGGACAACATCCCGGCCTCCGGCGGCGCCATCCTGGCCAGCAACCACCTCTCTGTCTCCGACTCGGTGTTCCTGCCGGTCGCCGTGGACCGGCCCGTGGTGTTCCTCGCCAAGAGCGAGTACTTCACCGGCCCCGGGCTCAAGGGCCGGGTCACCGCGGCGTTCTTCCGCATGTCCAACCAGCTGCCCATGGACCGCTCCGGCGGCGCGGCCTCCGCCCGCTCGCTCGGCGCCGGGGAGAAGGCCCTGTTGGACGGCAAGCTGCTGGGCATCTACCCGGAGGGCACCCGCAGCCCGGACGGCCGGCTGTACCGCGGCAAGCTCGGCGTCGCCAAGCTCGCGCTGGCCACCGGCGTCCCCGTGGTGCCGATCGCCATGATCGGCACCGACAAGGTCCAGCCGATCGGGAAGACCGTCCCGAACATCCGCCGCGTCGGGATGATCATCGGGGAGCCGCTCGACTTCTCCCGCTACGCCGGCCTCGAGGACGACCGGTTCGTCCAGCGCTCCGTCAGCGACGAGATCATGTACGCGATCATGCGGCTCTCCGGCCAGGAGTACGTCGACGCGTACGCATCCACGGTCAAGGCGAAGCTGGATGCGCAGAAGAAGGAGGCCAAGGCCGAGGGGGCGCGGAAGGGCGCGGCCGGGGACGGTCCGGACGCCGCGGCGTGACGCGCCGGCGGTTCCCGCGCCCTCATCCGGGCACCGGCGCCGGGATGGCCCGCCGATGACGGGCCAGGCCGCGGTCGCCAGGAGATGGCTGCTGGGCAGCGCCGGCGTGGGGTGCCTGGCCGGTGCCGCCTACCCGGGGCTCGGGGCCGCCTGGGCCGAGCCGAGCCATCCCTGGGGCGCTGCAGCGAGCGCGGTCGCAGGGATCCTCCTCCTGGTGCCGCTCATCGGGGTCCTCGTGCTCGGCATGCTTTCCCGGCGGGTCTTCCTCGGCCTCTACACGGCCGTCGTCGACGTCGTACTCGGGGGCCTCCTCGCCCTCTGGACCTGGTTCACGGTGCCCCCGGGAGCGGTGGTGGGCCTGTGGCTCCTCCTGGCCGGAGTCCTGTGGGGAGGAGGCAGCCCGGCCCTGCGGAAGGCCCTGCTCCGGGCCGGGCTCTGGACCGTGGGCGTCTCGCTCGTGATCGGTCAGCTGCTCCTCCTCCTGCCCGACTCCTGGGACTTCGTCGGCTCCGTTGCCCATCTGGGGCTCGCCGCCTGGTTGGCGCACTCCAGTGCGGCCGCGGCCGGGCCGGGCAGCCGGGCCCCGCGCCCGGCACGGGACGAGGAGGCGCCTTGACCCGGCAGCGTTGCGCGCGCCGACTGCTCACATTACGGACGGACTGGGAGGCGGCGTCGTCCGGGCCTACGCTTGTCGGGTGAGCGAGATTGCAGAAGCCCCCAAGCCACTGACCACGCCGATCCCCGGACCGGCGGCAGACCCGGGCCTCGACGCCTGGCGCGAGCTGCCCATCCAGCAGCAGCCGGACTGGCGCGGAACAGACGAGCACGCGCGGGCGGTGGACGAGCTCTCGTCGCTGCCGCCCCTGGTCTTCGCCGGCGAGGTGGACGTGCTGCGTCAGCGGCTGGCGGAGGCCGCGCGCGGCAAGGCCTTCCTGCTCCAGGGCGGGGACTGCGCCGAGACGTTCGACGGCGCGACGGCGGACAAGATCAGCGCCCGCGTCAAGACGATCCTGCAGATGGCCGTGGTCCTGACCTACGGCGCATCCATGCCTGTGATCAAGATGGGCCGCATGGCCGGCCAGTTCGCCAAGCCGCGCTCGTCCAACACCGAGACCCGCGACGGCGTGACGCTGCCGGCCTTCCGTGGCGACATCGTCAACGGGTTCGAGTTCACCGAGGAGTCCCGCCGGCACGATCCGTCCCGCATGGTCCGGGCGTACCACACGGCGGCCTCGACGCTGAACCTCATCCGGGCGTTCACGCAGGGCGGCTTCGCCGATCTCCGGCTGGTCCACCAGTGGAACCAGGGCTTCAGCGCCAACCCGGCCTACAAGCAGTACGAGTCGCTCGCCGCCGAGATCGACCGGGCGGTCCGCTTCATGGACGCCTGCGGAGCGGACTTCGACGCCCTGAAGCGCACCGAGTTCTTCGCCGCCCACGAGGCGCTGCTGCTCGACTACGAGCGCTCGCTCACCCGCACCGACTCGCGCACGGGGCTGCCCTACGACACGTCCGGCCACTTCCTGTGGATCGGCGAGCGGACCCGGCAGCTGGACAGCGCGCACGTCGACTTCCTCTCGCGCGTCCGCAACCCGATCGGGGTGAAGCTCGGGCCGACCACGTCCGGCGACGACGCGCTCGCGCTGATCGACAAGCTGGACCCGAACCGCGAGCCGGGACGCCTGACGTTCATCACCCGCATGGGCGCGAAGAACATCCGCGAGAACCTGCCCTCCCTGGTGGAGAAGGTCACCGCCTCCGGTGCCGAGGTGCTCTGGGTGACGGACCCGATGCACGGCAACACCGTGACCAGCGCCAACGGGTACAAGACACGCCGCTTCGACGACGTCATGGACGAGGTCCGCGGCTTCTTCGAGGTCCACGACGCCCTCGGCACGGTGGCCGGCGGCCTGCACGTCGAGATGACCGGCGACGACGTCGCCGAGTGCCTCGGCGGGGCGGACCCGATCCGCGAGGAGCAGTTCGACGATCTGTACGAGTCGCTCTGCGACCCGCGCCTGAACCACCGCCAGTCCCTCGAGATGGCGTTCCTCGTCTCCGGGGCGCTCGCCGCACGGGGCCCGCGCAGCTGAGCCTCGGCCGCGGCCGGCGGTGCCCGGCCGGCGTCGGCGCTAGGGTGGGGCCATGTTCACTGACGTCGACTACATGACGCCCATGGTCCTGCTGGCGTGCGCGGTCATCGTCGGCCTCTTCGGAGTGCCGCTGTTGGTCCACGCGCTCTTCCGCTGGCGGGTGTTCAAGCGCGCCCCCGAGCCCCTGCAGACGTACGCGCGGCGCCGCGGCCTCCGGGTGGAGTCCCTCCTGGGGGCGGCGCTGATCGTCGCTGGGGCGGCGCTGGCGGCGGCCGGAATGGCCGGACTGGGCCGCGCCGAGGACGCCGTCGTCGGGAACGTGCTCCGGGCGGAGCCGGAGGTCGCCGCGGTCGAGGACTACACCTGGACCGGATCGCACGCGCTGGTGGATCTCAGGATGCAGGACGGCTCGGTGCACGAGGACGCCCGGGTCGCGCTCCTCCCGGACGGGGAGCCCCGCATCGAAGGCGTGCCCGGGCTCGGCGTCGAGCCCGCACCCGAGGACGAGCCCGGGAGCTAGACGACGCCGATCGTCACCGTGGAGCCCTCCGGAAGCTTCCCGCCGGCCGGTTCCTGGGTGGCGACCGTGTTGAAGATGATGCCGAAGGTGCCCTCGGTGACCTTCACCGCGAAGCCGGCGTCCTCCAGGATGCGCCGGGCCGTGTCGAGCTGCTGGCCCGTCACCTTCGGGACCTCGACCATGCGCGGTCCCTCGGAGACCACCAGGGACACGGTGCTTCCCCACTCGAGCTTGCCCTCGCCGGGGCTCTGGGAGACGACCGCGCCCTTCGGGATCGACGCATGGTGTTCGGTCCCGGACTGCTCGCCGGCGAGTCCGGCGGCCTCGAGCAGCCGCACGGCGTCGTCGAGCGATTCGCCGACCACGTCCGGCACGGGCACCGGCGCCGGGCCGCGCGAGACCACGAAGGAGACCTCCGTGCCGCGGCGGACCTGCTTGTCCGGGGTCACGGACTGGGAGACGATCTCCCCGGCCGCGATCGACTCGCTGTACTCCTCGGTCAGCTCCCCGACCGCCAGCTGCGCGTCCGCGAGCAGCCGCTCGGCGTCCTCCGCGGTGCGTCCGCGGAGGTTCGGCACGGCGAAGAGGTCCGGCCCACGGGAGACGATCAGCTCCACGCCCTGGAACCGGCGGATGGTGGTGCGGGCCTCCGGCTCGGTCCCGACGACGAGCCCGTTGTCGAGTTCTTCGTAGTACACGCGCCGCTGGGCCGCCTCGACGCCGAGGGCCGCGAGCTCCCTGGCGGCCCGGTCCGCCGGCTGCCCCTGGAGACTCGGGATGACCACGGGCGCGCCGGGGCCCGCGCCGAAGAACCAGCCGGCCGTGCCGAGGATCGCTGCGAGCAGCAGGACGATCACGGCCCAGACGACGCCGCGCCCGCGGGTGTTCCGCTCCAGCCGGGCGGTGGGGACCTGCGCCGTCCGGCGCCACCGGCGTTGCTCGAGCTTGCTCTGCCGGCGCTGCTGCCGTGGCGTCAGGGCGCCGGCGCCGTCGCGCCCGTCGTCGTGCTCTCCGTCTCTGTGCCCGTCGTCGTCGTACCCACCGTCCTCGGCGGCGGCCGCGGGCGCGTCGGCGGGACCGGCCGGCCGGGGCACGGCACGCGTGTAGGCGCGGGTCTGTGCCTGGTCAGTCGGGATGACGCTGGTGGCGTCGTCGCCGTGCGAAGAACCGTCCGGGGCGAGCACCTCGGTGTGATCGTCGCCGGCCGAGCGGCCGTGATCGCCGGCCGCGGGAAGGACCTCGGTCGCGTCCGACGGCGCGCCGCTGCGCTGGCCGAGCACCTCCGTGGCCCCGTCGGGGCCGGCGTCATCCGATGCCACGGAGGGGTCGTCGTCCCCGGCGAGGACATCCGTCGCGTCGGCGGCGTCTGCCGCGTCGGCGGCCGCGACGGGGCCCTCGGCCCGGGCCCGGTCCGCCGCGGCCAGCGCGGCGGGTGCGACGACGTCGAGCTGCTCGTCGGTGAGCGTCGCCCGGATGTGCTCGATCTCCCCGAGCAGGGCGTGCGCGTCATGCGGGCGCTTCTCCGGGTCCTTCGCGGTGCACCACTCGACCAGCTCGTCGAGATCCTGGGCGAGCCCCGGGACGCGGCGGGAGGGCGGCGGGACGGTCTCGTTGACGTGCTTGAAAGCGACGTTGATCGGGAGCTCGGCGGCATGCGGCTGCCGTCCGGTCAGCAGCTCGTAGAGCATGATCCCGACGGCGTAGAGGTCGCTGCGCTCCTCGGCCGGTTCGCCGGTGACCAGCTCGGGGGAGACGTAGGCGACGGTGCCGACGAGCGTGCCCGTGGCCGTGTGGTTGGTCGTGGCGCGCGCCAGTCCGAAGTCGGCGACCTTGACCCGGCCCGCTGCCGTGAGCAGCACGTTCTCCGGCTTCATGTCGCGGTGGACCAGGCCGGCGTCGTGGGCGGCCGCCAGACCCTCGATCACGTCGTGCATCAGCTCCAGCGTGCGGCGGGGCGTCAGCGCGCCCTCGGCCCGCAGGAGGTCGCGCAGCGTCCGCCCGCGGATGTACTCCATGACCAGGTAGGCGTGGGGGCCGTCGACGCCCTGGTCCAGGACGTTGACGATGTGCTCGTGGGAGACCTTGGCGGCGTTGACGGCCTCGGCCTCGAACCGCGCGACGACCTCGGGATCCTGCGCCAGGTGGGGGTAGAGCAGCTTGACGGCGACGTCGCGGTGCAGACGCAGGTCGGTCGCGAGGTAGACCGTGGACATGCCGCCGTGGGCCAGCCGGTGCTTGATCCGGTACCGGCCGTCAATCGTCTGCCCGTGGAGTGGGTCGTCTCGCAACTGTGCCACCGTTCGATCGTAGTCAGCTCGCGCGCGGTCGCGCCGGACCGACGCGGGCGCCGGGGCGGCGAAAAGCCCCGCGGCCGGGATGCCCGCGGGGCTCATGTTGCCAGCTGTCCTGCTGCTAGAGGCGCTCGCAGGGGAGCGCCGGGGCCGTTCCTCCGGTCAGGAGGCGCGGCGGGCGCGAGCGGCGCGACGCTTGAGCGCGCGGCGCTCGTCCTCGCTCATGCCGCCCCAGACGCCTGCGTCCTGGCCGGACTCGATCGCCCACTGCAGGCAGGTATCGATCACTTCACACGTCCGGCAGACGCTCTTGGCCTCTTCGATCTGCAACAAGGCCGGGCCGGTGTTCCCGACGGGGAAGAAGAGTTCCGGGTCCTTGTCCAGGCAGGCCGCGCGACTACGCCAATCCATGCTCGATGATGCTCCTAAATCTGAGGTACGTGGTGATCGGGACGAGGCTCCCGAGAGGCAGCGCTCTCGAGGTGGGTTCCCGATGGTCGAAGCGGATCTGGGCCGCGTGACACCGTGCCTCAAATCGCCGACATTCAAGGCTGTCACGTTACGTATACGTAAACAAGGGTCCAACTGGAGAAAACGAGGCCCGCCGGTGAGGCCTTCATCACAACTCTGCCCTATGATGTGCCCGCCGCGAAAGGGTGCCGCAGCGCTTTCCTCCCGGGTCTCCGCAGCGGCCCCGGACGTCCGGCTCGAACGGGCCGCCGGCGGCCGACTAGGCTCGTCCCCATGACCTCCGATCCCGTCGATCCGCAGCCGTCGCGGCAGGTGCGCGCCGGACTGCGCACCCCCCAAGTCCTGACCGTGGTGGCCGTCGTCGCCGCGGAGGCGCTCCTCATGCTCGGACTGGCGGTGGCGTCCCTGGTGGAGATCACCTCGCCCGGGATCGTCGGGGTGCCGGGCCGCGTCTTCCTCCTGGCCATGATGCTCGGCGCCGGGGCCTGGCAGGGCTGGGTCGCGTGGAAGTACCTCACCGGCAAGGCCTGGACCCGCGCCGCGATCGTCGCGTGGCAGGTCTTCCAGATCATCCTCGCCGTGCCCATGCTGGACCCGGGCAACGGCAGTACGACGGCGCTGACCGGCTGGGCGCTCCTCGTGCCGGCCGCCGTCGCACTCCTCTGCCTCTTCTCCCGCAGCTCCACCGAGCACCTCGCCGCGACGGAGGCCCGCCGCTAGCCTGACCCGGCCGGGCCCGGCCGCCCCTGCGCGTCAGGCGTCACGCGCCGAGAGCACGCAGAACTCGTTGCCCTCCGGGTCGGCCAGGACCGTCCAGGTGGCGTCGGCCGGCTGGCCGACGTCGATGACGGAGGCTCCCAGTCCGACCAGGCGCTCGATCTCCGCTGCGCGTTCGTCGTCGCTCTGCGGGGCGAAGTCCCAGTGCAGACGGTTCTTCCCGCTCTTCGTCACGCCGGTGGGGACGAAGACCATCCCCGGGGGCACCCGTTCGAAGGGGAGCTGCCCGACCAGCTCACCGGCCCACGGCGGGACGACCACCGCTTCGAGCTCCGAGTCCACCCACACCTGCCATCCGAGGGCCTCGGCCCACCAGTGGGCCAGCGAGTGGTGGTCCACCGCGTCGACCACGGTCGAGTACCAGCGCAGTCCCATCTCAGCGGTCGTCGTCCGTCAGGTCCTCGCGCATCGGTGCGTCCTGCACCTCTTGCGGGTCCGTGTCGTCCGTGAAGGGTTCGCTCTGCCGGAACTCCTCGCGGTGGGCCGGCTTGGCCCCCTTGATCCCGCCGTCCGCCTCGTGCTGCATCTCCTCGTCCAGCTCGGGCCCGTGCTTGTCGCTGCCGCGCTCTGCCATGGCTACTCCTCCGCCTGCTTGCTCGTCTGGTCGCTCGCCGTCTGATCTCTCTCGAGATCCGGGCCATCCTCGTCGGCGATGCCTCGTTCGGCCCGGATCGCCTCGTCGGACGTCCCCGGCGGCGCCGGGTCGGTCGCCGGCGGGACGTCGGCCGGAGCGAAGTCCTCGAGGCCGGCGGCGGCCCGTTCCCGCTCCTCGGCGGCCGTGTAGTCCTCGTCGCTCACGTCCTCGGGCATCTTGCCGTGGCCGCGGCGGGTTGGTGTCACCACCGGGTCCGCGCCGGGGTCGATGACGTCGTCCAGCTTCGGGCCGTCCGGCCCCTGGTCGCCTGGGTTCTCGTCTGCTCTCATGATCCCTCCCTGCGGCTCGGGAGCCGCTCCGGTCGATCGGGCTTGGTACCCCCGGCCCGGAAGGGCCCGGGATGAGAACGCTACGCCGGGACGTCGGCGAACGACAGGGATCGATGCACCCGGTGGACAGGTTCTGCGGGACTTCCCAGAGAGTGCTCGGGCGCTTCCAGGGAGCTCCCTCCAAAGCTCGGAGCCCACCCTTGCCAGCCGGTGTCGATGAGCCTATCTTGAGCATTGTTAGTCCCCTTGAAAGCCCAAATGCGGCCGGAGCGTCGGCCCCGATCTCAAGGAAGGCAAACCGATGAGCACACCGTCCAGAACCGAGGCAGGCCGGACCGCGCTGCAGAAGGCCGCCGTCGTCGTGGGAGCTGTTTTCCTGCTCGTCGGCATCCTCGGCTTCATTCCCGGCATCACCACCAACTACGACCAACTGACGTTCGCGGGACACCACTCCGAGTCGATGCTCATGGGCATCTTCCAAGTGTCGGTCCTGCACAACATCGTCCACCTGCTGTTCGGCGTCGCCGGGCTCGCGCTCGCCAAGAGCCACGCGAGGGCGTACAACTTCCTGCTCTGGGGCGGAGTCATCTATCTGGTGCTCTGGCTCTACGGCCTCTTCATCGACCTCGACAGCGCCGCCAACTTCGTCCCGGTGAACTCGGCCGACAACTGGCTGCACTTCGTCCTCGGCGTCGGCATGATCGGCCTGGCGCTGTTGCTCCGCCGTCGTGGGGAGCCGGCCGACCGTCGATAGGACCGACCCGCGGCCATCTCTCACGTGTCCACGGGCTGCCCCGGTGCGCGAGCGCCGGGGCAGCCTGCTGTCCGGACGCGGGGCGGGGAGCCTAGGCCGGCGGGTGCCGTGGCGTCGGGACGGACTCGTCAGGCGGCCCCGGCCAGGCGCGCGAGCCGGCACGCCTCGGCCGCGCCGCCCCGGAACGGGTCGCCGTGCCCGGGCAGGACCACGTCCGCCCCCGTGCCGGCCAACGCCTGGAGCGACGCGAGATTCAGGCCCGGGTCCGCCGTCGCGGCCCGAGCCACAAGCCGCGGACCACGCCGGCCCGTGTAGGGATCGAGCGTCACGAGTGCATCGCCGGTGAGCACAGCGCCACGCTCCGGGAAGTGGAGGGCGCAGTGCCCGTCCGTGTGCCCGGGGGAGTGCACCAGGTGTGGCGACCCCGGGAGCGCCGCGGCGACCTCGGAGGTGAGCATCCGCGTCCCGCTGACGCCGCGGACCACCGGTGCCCCGCAGACGAGCATCCTGCCCAGTGACGGCAGTCCTCCGGGGTGGAGGAGCGGGAAGGCCAGTCTGTTCCGGCTCGAGCGGTACCGGTAGGGGTGCGCGGCCAGGCGCTGATCCGAGGGATGGACCAGGACCGGGACGCCGGCGCCGCCCAGTCGCCGCGCCACCCCGACATGGTCGAAGTGCCCGTGGGTCAGGACGACGGCGTCGAGGTCCTCCGGCGTCCTTCCGAGCTCGCCGAGGAGCCTGACGAGCGGGCTCCACATGGCCGGGAGGCCGGCGTCGACGAGCATCAGGCGCTCGCCGTCGACGGCCACGTAGGCATTGACGTCGGCGTGCTGGAGCAGGTGGATGCCGTCCGCCGCATCGAGGACCACGCGCGGCCGCACGAGCCGCCGGGCGAGGCGCTGATAGCGGGACAGGCGCGAAGGCTGGCCCATGTGACGGAGGCTAACCCCGCCCGCGTGCCGGAGCAAGCCCGCTGCCCGGATCAAGCCCGCCGATCGGATCAGACCCGCCGACTGGGTCAAGCCCTGTGCGTCTCGGGTCCTTGATCGGCGGGCGCGATCGGGCATTCAACAAAGGCCTCACAGTGGAGCGTGCACCGCTCTCGCGGTCGCCGGACCCGCGGTCAGTCGGAGAAGGCCTGGACGCTGCGGAGCCGGCCGTCGACGAGGACCAGCCCACGGCCGGGCCGCGTCTCTCCCGTGGCCGTGATCCTCCAGTTCCAGAACTCTCCGTCACGGGGAGAACGAGGGCAGAGGAGCACGCCGTCCGGCGACTGCCGGGCGTGGTGCGCCAGGGGAAGGCCGGTGTGGAGCTGCGGCCCCGTGCGAGCCGTCATCACCACTGCGGACCCGGCGTCGAACCACTGTTCGATGTGCAGCCTCGCCTGCGGGTCGAGCTGCGTCGCGTCGTCGATCAGCACCAGGTCGGGCCGTCGTTCGTCGTACGGCGCCACCCCTGGCCGGCCGGTGCGCGGCAGGGCATCGCCCCCACCGGAGCAGTGCAGTACGTCCAGGTCTGGCCGACGCTCGGCGATCAGTGCTCCCACGGCCCGGAGCAGGGTGCTCTTGCCGCTTCGGGCCGGGCCCAGCACGACGCCGAGCCGCCCGGGCGACCACACCCAGGGGGCTCCATCCGGCGAGCGCAGGCCGAGCGGCAGACCACTGACCGGCGCCCTTGGGGGATCCCCTGCGCTGCTACGGGTGTGCAGGGTGTCTCGGGGGCGCGCCGCGCGTGCCGGGAGCGGCACCGCACGGGATTGTGCGAGGGAGGCTCGAGGTGCCCCTCGATCCGGAGCGGGCATCGGAGTGCGCTCCGGGTGCCCGATCTGCCCCGGCTCGGAGCCCTCGTAGTGCGGCGACACCATCTGCGCGGCGATGCCGTCGCCTGGGGTGTCCGGTCCGATGTAGACGCACCGGCCGGGATGGGAGCGCACGGGCACGGTCCGAGGCCACATCATGGTGGTCTCGCGCCCCAGGCCGGTGGGGCAGAGGAGTCGGTGCTCTGCGAGCGCGAAGAAGCGCGACGAGGTCAGGTCACGATCTCCGGAGACGATCACGCTGATGTTCCGCGTCTCGGCCGACCGCGCGAGTCGCGCGAGCGTCTCCTCGAGGCGGGCGAAGTCCTGGGCCGCGAGAGCAGAGGACCACCCCGCGAGGGACAGGACGACGATCAGCGTCGGCGCCGCGAAGCGCGCCTCGTCGAGCACATCGAGGACCTCGGCCAGTCGCTGCGGATCGGTCGCGCTGGCCCATCCGGAGACGCGGGGGAGGTCCTCCAGCCCCTGCGTCATCGTGCCGGAGCCGTCCAGGACGTAGGCGTGGTGCTCGGCTCGGAGGCGGGCCGACTGATCGATGAGGTGCCCCAGCATCGGCTGGGCGCCGGATTGGGGGCCGCCCACGACCGCGAGCCGGCGCATGCCGGCCGACCAGTTCAGCGGACGATGGCGCAGATGCGCGATGTCGTCGAGCAGAGCGATCGGCACCCCGTCGCCGTCCCGCCGCAGGTCGGCGGGGTCGAGCCGCAGGGGCAGCTCCGGCGAGAAGAGGGGTGGGACGGTCCGCTCGGTCCCTGGCTGCGGCTCGCCGATCGAGTCCTGCGGGCAAGGCCGCGTCCCGCGGTGGGCGGAGGAGGCACCCGCCGCACCGATGGTCGAGCCCAGTTCGGTCAGCGTCCAGTCGAGGACGCCGTCGGAGAGGCGGGCTGCCTGAAACTCGGAGGCGTCCTGGCCGCTGCGCCGCAGGAATCCGCGCCCCGGGCGGTCGCCGGGCAGTCGGGCCGGCCCCGTCGTTCCCACGAGGTCCTGCGCATCGAAGTCACCCAGGACGCGCAGGCAGACGGTCGTGTTGATGTTGGCGCGCATCTCGGCAGTGACGACACCCTGGGGACGCTGCGTGGCCAGCACCAGGTGGACGCCGAGCGAGCGGCCGACGGCGGCGATGCGCAGCAGCTCGGGCAGCGCGTCCGGAATCTCGTCGGCCAGGACGCGGAACTCGTCGACGACGACCAGCAGACGCGGGAGGAAATCCTCGGCGCGCGGCGGCCCCGAGGTCGTCGTCCTCGCGGCGCTGTAGCCCGGCACGCCCAACCGGCCGAGGATCCGTTCGCGTCGGCGCAGTTCGTGGCGCAGGCTGCGCAGGAACCGGGCCGCGGACTCCTCGTTGAGGTCGGTCACCAGGCCATGGGCATGCGGCTCGCCTGCGAAAGCGCCAAGAGTCGCACCGCCCTTGAAATCGACGAGGACCAGCGCCAGTTCGTCCGGCGCGTAGCGGTGGATGAGGGAGGCGATAATCGTCCGGAGCAGCTCCGACTTCCCGGAGCCGGTTGTGCCGGCGACGAGGAGGTGGGGGCCGTCCGTCACGAGATCGACATCCAGCGCTCCCGCCGCGTCCTGTCCCAGTGCGAAGCGGAGCGCGCTGATCGAGGAGGCGGCCCAGCGCGACTCAGACGGATACCAGAGCGCTGAGTCCGGAAGCGTGGCGCTGCGGGACCCGCGGGGCGACGAATGTGCCAGTGCGGCGGCGAAGCGGCGGACCGTCGTCGCGTGCGCGCCATCGAGACGCAGGCGATGTCGCTCGCCGTCGAGCTCCAGCCAGTGCTCCTGCGACCTACTCCCCGTCGGCCCCGGCGTCCGCGGGCCCGCGAAGCGGGTTCCCCGCGCCGACGGATCCGCGGACGCGGGCGTGCCCGGCGGCCACGCGCCGAGCCGCCAGGTGTCATTCGGGCGCGCCACGCCGTCGTACACCACCACGGCCGGTGGGGCCGTGCCGCCGGCGCGTGACGATCCCGGGGACCAGTCGGCGACAGCCGCGGCCGCGGCGGCGTGCTCGGACTCCGGAACCAGCCACACCCCCGGCACCGCTCGGCCGGGCACTGCTCCGCCCGGCACTGCTGCGTCCGCCGACGGCCTGCCGCACTGGACACCGGGCACGAACTCGAGCTCGACCGGGAGCGCACAGCCAGGGGAGACGCCGAGTGCCACGTCGCCACGGGCTGCCAAGTCGAGCAGACGCACCACCACCGCATTGCCGACGGCCGCGGGGAGCGCGCCGCAGCTGCCGGGGGCGAGTTCCAGGACCACCGGCCCCGGCGCCGTCGGCAGCGCACGGGGCTCGCGCCCCTCGCGGAACCGGACCACGGGAGCGACAGGACCCGTACCGAGACGGACGGGCAGCGGGTGCGCCGGGCGCTCGCCGACCGACCGCAGGGGCGTCGCCTGCGACAGCCCGGATGGAGATTCGGCCCCCGGGACGACGCGGTGCGTCGGCCTGCGCGCGGCCAGCACTCCGAGGACGAGGTCGCCGAGAGGCGGGCACGCCACCTCCAAGTCCTCGACCCGACGGGTCGCCGCAGACTCGAGGCTCGTCCTGAGTCGGCGTCGCCGACGGATCTCCGCGACGGCGGGTATGCCGCCGGTGAGCAGTCCCAGAGCGCTGAAGGCGAGAAAATACCACGACCCCAGTGCGACGGCGAGGACGACGGCGATCGCGACGGGCGCGGCCGCTGTGGTCAGCATCAGCCAGGGACGAGACTTGCCGGCCCCCTCGCCGAGCTCCTCGGCCGGAGGGGGCCAGACACCCGAGGACGGACCGCGGGGCTCGGGCGGCGCCAGCACAGAGAGGTCGGTGGCACCGAGCTGGAAGCCCTGTCCGAGCCGGACGGGCGACTCGGCCCCGTGGCCGCTGGTGAGCACGATGCCGGACAGACTGACATCGAGCGTCGCCCCCTCCCGGGAGATCGCCGGGTCCAGCACGGGAAAATCGCCCGTGCCACGCCCGATCCGGTAGACGCCCCGTGAGAGCGGGGCCGCCCGGCCACTGTCCGGCCCCGTTCGGGTGACGAGCCAGAGCGAGGGCGGTCGATGGGTTTCCTCGCGGCTCCGGGGAAAGGGAGTGAGCAGCAGGGGCGCGTCCGAGTCGAGCGAGGGGAGCTCGTCGAGGGGGAGGGCGCCCGCGTAGAGCGCGTAACGCAAGCCGCGGTCGCGGAGCGCCTCGGCGAGCATCCGTCCCGTCGGCGCTTCGGCGGCTTCGACGCGGAAGTGGTGCACCGAGCTCGCGCCCTCGTCGGTGCACCCCGCCACGGTGACATGGGCGAGCATCGGGTATCCCTTTCGTTTCGAGGACCTCAAAGCACTCTCAACCTAGGGCGGGGGAGGCTCGGAGCCCGCTCGTCGAGCCGCCGTTGTGGACCGGGAAACACTTATCCACATCGGTCATGCCCGGTTGGTCGTCCTATGGAGGCGTGGCTAAGGTCGGATAGTCAACGGATGAGACCTATCCCACGAGGGCCGGCGAAAGGGCGACATGTGAACGGCGTCAAGATCGTCGAGGAAGAGGTACGCGAGGTCATCCGGGCCCGCGGCTTCGACCCGGCCCGCGAGCCCAACGAGGTCCGACGGCTGGTCCGCGAAGCTGTCCGCGACTACGATCAGCGCTCGATCCGCGGTGGACTGCCTCGACTGACCACGCTGGACGAGGCGTTTCGGGAGGTCTTCGACGCCGTCGCCGGGTTCGGGCCGCTCCAGCCGCTCCTGGATGACCCTGACGTGGAGGAGATCTGGATCAACGGGCCGACCCAGGTCTTCTGCGCCCGCGGCGGTGTCAGCGAGCTGACGTCGATTCGCTTGGAGGCCGAGGAGGTCAAGGTACTCGTCGAGCGCATGCTCAAGCCGTCGGGACGCCGGCTCGACCTCTCGTCGCCGTTCGTCGACGCGCAGCTGCCGGACGGCTCCCGACTCCACGTCGTCATCCCCGACATCACCCGGGAGCACTGGTCCGTCAATATCCGGAAGTTCATCGCCCGCGCGCAGCGGCTTGAACAGCTCGTCGACCTCGGCTCCCTCACCTCGCAGGCGGCCCGGTACCTCCAGGCCGCCGTCTCCAGCGGCATGAACGTCCTCGTCTCGGGGGCGACCCAGGCGGGCAAGACGACGATGCTCAACTGCCTCGCCTCCGCCATCGGCAACCGCGAGCGGGTCATCACCATCGAGGAGATCTTCGAGCTGCAGGTGAAGCGCCGCGATGTGGTCTCGATGCAGTGCCGGCAGGCCAACCTGGAAGGCGGCGGGGAGATCTCGATGCGTCGTCTGGTCAAGGAGGCGCTGCGGATGCGCCCGGACCGAGTCATCGTCGGAGAGGTCCGGGAGGCCGAGTCGCTCGACATGCTGATCGCCATGAACGCCGGCATCCCCGCCATGGCCTCGTTGCACGCCAACAGTGCGCGCGATGCGATCACCAAGATCTGCACCCTGCCGCTCCTCGCCGGCGAGAACATCTCCGCCCAGTTCGTGGTCCCCACGGTGGCGTCCAGCATCGACCTGGTCGTCCACTGCGAGCGAACCGCCGCCGGACACCGGCAGGTCTCCGAGATCGTCAAGCTCGGTCGTCGCGTCGAGAGCGGGGTCATCGAGACCTCGCAAGTCTTCGGCCGCCACGGCGGGGCCCTGGTCGTGAACGAGACGGCCGACCTGGAGCACGACAAGTTCGACCGACACGGTGTCCAGGCGGCCGACCTCCTGGCGGCGGTCCCATGAGCCTGCTGCTCGGAGCCGTCCTGGGGCTGGGCCTGCTCCTCGTCTGGCAAGCGTTCTGGACGCGTCGGGTCAGACCCCGCACCCTAAGGCGGACGAGTCGGATCGAACGGCTGATCCTCCGCTCAGGAGTCCGGGGCCTCACCGTCAATGGCTACTATGCTGCCTCGTCGGCCTGCGCTGTCCTGGTCGGCCTCGTGGTGCTGATCCTCACGACCTCGCCGGTGATTGCCGCCGTCTTCGGGCTCTTCGGATCACTGGCACCGACTGCGGTACTGCGGTGGCGAGCGAACAAGCGGACGAATGACCTTCGTGAACTGTGGCCGGACGTCGTCGACCACCTGCGATCTGCGATCCGAGCCGGTCTGCCCCTGCCCGACGCCCTCTCCCAGCTTTCCTCCCAGGGACCGGACGAGCTCAGAGGGCACTTCCGCGAGTTCGCCCTCGACTACCGCGCCACCGGACGCTTCGACGACTCCATCCAGAGGCTCCGCGATCGACTCGCGGACCCGGTCGCGGACAAGATCGTCGAGGCCTTGCGCATCACGCGCGAGGTCGGCGGCTCGGACCTCGGCGTCATGCTCCAAACCCTGAGCACGTTCCTGCGCGAGAGCGCCCGGACCCGCGGAGAGCTGGAGGCCCGCCAATCCTGGACCGTCAATGCTGCGCGCCTCGCCGTTGCTGCTCCATGGGTCATCCTGCTGCTGCTGGCGATGCAGCCACAGGCGGTCGCGGCCTATTCCACGGTCACCGGGGCCCTTGTCCTCGTCGGGGGCCTCGTCGTCTCCGCGGTCTGCTACTGGGCGATGCTGCGGATCGGGACCCTCCCGCAGGAAGAGCGGGTGATCAAGTGAGCGCCCTGACCGCGGGGGCCATCGTGACCGGCTTCGCCCTCGGCTTCGGAGCATGGCTGATCGTCATCCGCAGTCCCGCCATGCGCGCGACGAGTTTCGCCGATCGAGTCGCACCGCAGCTACGCACCGGCCGCCCTGGCTCCCGGCTGCTCGAGCACGTCGGCGAGGACGCCGCCTTCGGGTCGCTCGGGACGATCTTCGCCCCCCTGTTCAGGGATCTGCTGGCCTGGGTGAACCGGATCAATCCCGTCGGGCGCAATCTCGAGCACCGGCTCGCGCAGGCGGGACTGCAGCTGACGCCGACGGAGTTCCGGGCCTCGCAGCTCATCTGGGCGGCCGGCGGCTTCACCGTCACCGTCGTCTGGTCCCTCGTCGCCGCCGGACTGAGTACCATCAACTGGTTCGTCGTCGGCCTCCTGATCCTCGCCGGAACGGTCGGGGGCTACGCCCTCCGGGAATGGTTCCTCAGAGAACAGGTGCAGCGCCGCCGGCGTCGCATCCTGAGCCAGTTCCCCGCCATCGCCGAGCTCTTCGCGCTGGCGGTGGCGGCGGGAGAGAGCACGACGGGCGCGATCGAACGCATCGCCCGTACTGCCGAGGGCGACCTCGCCGACGAGTTCCAGCGCACGCTCGCTGGGTTGCGGTCCGGGCAGACGCTCGCCTTCGCTCTGCGGGCGATGTCGCGGCGGGTCGAGCTCGCCGCCATGGGCCGCTTCGTCGACGCGCTCACCGTGGCCATCGAGCGAGGCACCCCCATAGCGGACGTCGTGCGGGCCCAGGCACAGGACGTCCGGGACGCGGCCAAGCGCGAATTGATGGAAACGGCGGGCAAGAAGGAGATCGGCATGCTGGTGCCCGTCGTCTTCGGGGTCCTCCCCTTGACGGTCGCCTTCGCTGTCTTCCCCGGGCTCTCGCTGATCGACCTGAACCTGTGAATCATCCACCCGAACCGTCCTACCCGGACCGTCCCGCCTCCACCGGCGACTCGAACTCGCACCGTCCAATCACAAGGAGAAACGCATGAGGAAGAATCCTGGAATGAGAATGGAAATCGGCCACCGCATCCTGTTGGCCACGATGAGCGCGATCCTGCTGCTGGCGGAGCGCGTGCGCCGGGACGAGCGCGGCGACGTGCCGGGCTGGGTGATGATCACCCTTATGTCCGCCGTCCTGGTCGCCGCGCTGCTGGCGATCGCCGGTCCCCGCCTGAGCGCCCTGTTCCAGCAGGCCATCGACCGCGTGTCCGGCCTGGGCTGACCGCGGCTGGACGCGCGTACGCTGCCCTGCATCGCAGCGTACGCGCGTGGGACTCTACAGGAACAGGACCGGAGGGGCCGATGAGGAAGAGACGACCAGGGGTGAACTGCGGTATCCGCAGGTCCCCGGCCTCGGCCTCCCCGCCGGCCGCTGGCGGACCCGCGGACGAGTTCCCTTGCACCGACGAGAGCACAGTCGGTGAGCGTGGGGCCGCCATGGCCGAATTCGTCATGGTGGTCGCGCTCCTGACGGCGGTCTTCCTCTCCGTGCTGCAGCTGACCCTCGTGCTCCACGTGCGGAACACGATCATGGACGCCGCGGCGGCCGGTGCCCGTTACGGCGCGCTGGCCGATCGGAGTCCCGCCGACGGGGCCGCTCGGACCCGGGCGATCATCGGCGAATCGCTGTCCCCCGTCTTCGCCGAGGACGTGGCGGCACGGGGCATCAGCCGCGGCGGATTGGAAGGATTGAGCATCACGGTGGAGACCCACGTACCGCTGATCGGCTTCCTGCCGGTGGCTGGACGCATGAGCATCGATGCGGAGGCACTGCGCTATGACTGACGACACCCTCGTGGGGCCCGCCCGGGTGTGCCGTCCGACCGGCAGGAGGACGAATCCGGGGCCTCGGATCGTCTGGCGCGACGACGCCGGATCCGCCATCGTCGAGTTCACGATGCTGGGCGTGCTCCTGCTCGTGCCGCTCGTCTACCTCGTCCTGGCCGCGAGCCAGTTGCAGGCTGCAAGCTATGCCGCGGTGGCCGCCGCGGATCACGGCGCCCAGGTCTTCGCGGTCGCACCCGACGAGCCGAGCGGAGCCGCCAGAGCGGGCGACGCCGTCCAGCGGGCCGTGGCGAACATGGAGCTCGGCACGAACGAGGCCGAGATGACCTACCGGTGCCATGGTGGGTGCATGAGCCGCGATGGGGCCGTGACGGTCACTGTCCATGTCCCCGTCCCGTTGCCGCTGCTGCCGGCCGGGGTCGAGGCGTCGGTGGGGTCCGTCAGCGCCGAGTCGACACGCGTCTTCGGGACCCTGTGATGCGCTGCGATCACGCTGCGCCCGTCTGGCGCAGGCTCGTCGCCGACACGAGTCGCCCGGGCGAGGGCGAGGACGGGCAGACGACCGTGCTCATCATCGGATACGTCATGATCGCCCTGCTGGCCCTCTCCGCCATGCTGGCTGCGACGTCGGTCAACCTCGAGGCCCGTCGACTGCAGTCGGTCGCCGACAGCACAGCGGACGCCGCCGCCAACGGGGCCACCACCACCTCCGAAGGATTGAGCGTCGGTCTCTCCGACGGCACCGTGAGGGCGCGCTCGTCCGCCTTCCTCGGCACGATCCGTGCCGAGGGGCGGTTCACGGGCCTCCGCTTGGAGTCGGCGCGTGCCTCGGCCGACGGGACGACTGCCTATGTCCGCCTGACCGCCACCGTACGACCGCCCATCGTCGGGTGGATCACCCCCTGGCGCATACCCATCCACGCCTCGGGCGACGCCCGCACGGCCATGCGGCAGTAGCGATCCCGGTGCGTAGCGGCGGGGTGCAGGCGACGAAGTGCCGGCCGCCTGGCTCAGTCCCCGAGAGCTCAGTCCCCGAGAGCCAGGATGCCGCGCGAACTGGCCTCGACGACCTCGTCCAGCCACTCCGGAACGGATCCGCGGACGTAGGGCCGGACCAGCCCGTAGGGCCCCTCGATCGCAGCCATCCGGACCAGCGTCTCGTGCCGCTGCGTCCGCCGGGGATAGCGCGCCTCGGCGAGTTCGGCCAGCCGGCGGTGGACGTCGACATTCACCTGCTCCACCTCCGCCCGGCAGGACACCGGCGCTGTCTCCGCCAGACGGGACTGGCGGAACAGCGTCATGGCGGCGGCGTCGGACTGGTGCTCGCGCGTGAAACTGGCGACGGAGACGGCCATCCCCAGCAGGGCGCGCTGCGGGTCGGGGTCGCCGCCGGCAGCGAGATAGTGCTCGTGGAAGCGGCGGACGCTGCGCAGCCACAGCTGCACGAGGAGCTCGTCCCGGGAAGGGAATCGGTGGTAGATGGAGCCACTGGGCGCGCCGAGCCGGCGGGCGACGGCACCGACCTTCACGTCCGTCCCGTGCTCCAGGGCCTCGCGCGCCGCCGCGTCCAGGATCCCGTCGTGGGAGAACTTCGCTGCCGGCATCCCTCCATGCTAGCCCTCTGGCGAGAGGCCCCTCTAGAGAGTAGTCTCCAATAAACGCGATGAAGGAGGGCGGCTGTGCGCCGATCACTGTTCACTGGCTGGAGCGGGCGGGTGCTCGTCCTGTGCGCTGTGCCGACGGCCGCGGCGGGGCTCGCCCTCGCGGTTCAGGGCCAGGCGGCCTACGCGGACCGCATCTCGCCGGCGTGGGCGCCGCTCGTCGGCGCGTTGCTCGCCTTGATGTGCGTGGCCGCGATCCGGCGCCGCAGGCTCTGGTGCATGGCGGCGACGGTTTTCCTCCTGCCCCCGACCATTGCGGGCGTCTTCCATGCGCTGCGGGTGCTGGGGGCGATCCCGCTGCCGGTCGACTGGCTGGCCCTCGTCGGCTCCGTCGGCGCCGCTCTCACCCTCTGGGCGGCGTGGGCGCTCTGCGATCCGTTGCGGAGCGGGGGTGGCCGCCCGCTGCGGACACCCCGCTGGGTGGCCCTCGCCGGACTGTGCGCCGCCGTGGCCTATCCGGTGCTGAAGACCCTCTGGCTCCTCGGGCTCGACTGGCTCACGCCGCACGGTGTGAGCCACCGGGTCGACGCGGCCTACGCCGTGCCGGTCGCCCTCGCGTTGCTCGGCGGAGCGGCCACAGTGGTCGCCCTGCGGTGGTGGGACGCACCCGCGCCGGCCTGGGCGCGCCCGGTGGCCGCCGCCGGGGGCCTGATGCTCGTGGGCCTCGGGGCCTGCGGAGTGAACGCGACGCTGACGACGGCGACCGCCGAGGGGCCGGCCCTCGGCGCCGTCGTCTACGGCAGCTGGCTGTTGTGGGGCCTGGCGACGCTCGGGGTGGCCGGCAGGCTCTCCCGGGACCGGGTCGGGAGCCGGGAGGCCTCCGTGCCGTCCCCTGGCACGCCGCTGCCCGGCTGACCCGTGGGGCCCGCTCGAGTCGGCATGCCCCGGCGGCGCGGCCTCGCGGGGCGTGGCGGCCGTGGCCGGTGCTCGATCGCGTAGGCTTGGGTCACCATGGCTTCAATTGATTTTTCCGAGGAGATCCGCGCGCTCCGCGCCACCTACGCCAACGTCGAGCAGGTGATCGACGTCGAGAAGCTGGAGGCCGACGTCGCCCGCCTCTCCGAGGCGGCGGGCGTGCCGGACCTCTGGGACGATCCCGCCGCCGCGCAGAAGATCACCTCCGAGCTCTCCCACCGCCAGCACGAGCTCAAGCGCGTCCGCGAGATCGGCAGCCGCATCGACGACCTCGAGGTCATGGTGCAGCTCGCCGCCGAGGAGGACGACGCCGACACGCTGGCCGAGGCGGGCAACGAGCTCACCGCGCTCAAGCGCGCGCTCTCCGAGCTCGAGGTCGTCACCCTGCTCTCCGGCGAGTACGACGAGCGCGCCGCCGTCGTCACCATCCGCGCCGGCGCCGGCGGCGTCGATGCCGCGGACTTCGCCGAGATGCTGATGCGCATGTACCTGCGCTGGGCCGAGCGCAAGGGCTACCAGACCGCGGTCATGGACACGTCCTACGCGGAGGAGGCGGGCCTGAAATCCGCCACGTTCGAGGTCAACGCGCCGTACGCCTTCGGGACCCTGTCGGTGGAGGCCGGCACGCACCGGCTGGTGCGCATCTCGCCCTTCGACAACCAGGGCCGCCGCCAGACGTCCTTCGCCGCCGTGGAGGTCATCCCGCTCATCGAGCAGACGGACTCGATCGAGATCCCCGAGAACGAGATCAAGGTGGACGTCTTCCGTTCGTCCGGACCCGGCGGCCAGTCCGTGAACACCACCGACTCCGCCGTGCGTCTGACGCACATCCCCACGGGGATCGTGGTCTCCATGCAGAACGAGAAGTCGCAGCTGCAGAACCGCGCCGCGGCGCTGCGCGTCCTGCAGTCCCGGCTCCTCCTGGTCAAGAAGCAGGAGCAGGACGCGAAGAAGAAGGAGCTCGCCGGGGACGTCAAGGCCTCCTGGGGCGACCAGATGCGCTCCTACGTGCTGAACCCCTACCAGATGGTCAAGGATCTGCGCACGGACCACGAGGTCGGCAACACCGGCGCCGTGTTCGACGGCGAGATCGACGACTTCATCGACGCCGGCATCCGCTGGCGTGCAGGTCAGCGCACCAACGCCGAGTAAGCGGACATTAACTCCTCCCTGTGATCCGGGCCACGTCCCGGGTTAGGATCGGGACTGGGCGGCCGGACCGGCCGCCGAGACCGTCGCGGGAGGACCCATGGCCATCGACAAGACCTTCAGGAGCGCCGCCGAGGCGGTCGCCGACATCCCGGACGGAGCCACCCTCGCCGTCGGCGGATTCGGGCTCTCCGGCAACCCCATGGCGCTGATCGAGGCGCTGCTGGAGTCCGGGGCCACGGACCTCTCCGTGGTCTCCAACAACTGCGGCGTCGACGGCTGGGGCCTGGGGATCCTCCTGGCGGCCGGACGCATCCGGAAGATGACGTCGTCGTACGTCGGGGAGAACAAGGAGTTCGCCCGCCGCTATCTCTCGGGCGAGCTCGAGCTCGAGCTGACGCCGCAGGGCACGCTCGCGGAGAAGCTCCGCGCCGGCGGCGCCGGGATCGCCGCCTTCTTCACCCGCACCGGCGTCGGCACCCTCGTCGCGGAGGGCGGGCTGCCCCAGCGGTACGACGCCAACGGGAACGTCGTGCAGGGCTCCTCGCCGAAGGACGTGCGCACCTTCGCGCCCGGGGGAGTCGAGAACGAGTACGTGCTCGAGGAGTCGATCGTCACCGACTTCTCCCTGGTGCACGCGCTGCGCGGCGACCGCCACGGAAACCTCGTGTTCAACAAGGCCACGCGGCAGTTCGCCCCACCGGCGGCCATGGCCGGACGGGTGTGCATCGCCCAGGTGGAGGAGCTCGTCGAGCCGGGCGAGATCGACCCCGACCAGGTCCATCTACCGGGCGTCTACGTCCACCGCGTCGTCGAGGTCGGCACCGACATCGAGAAGCGCATCGAGAAGCGGACCGTCCGCGCGACGGAGGGAGAGGCCTGAAATGGGACTGACACGCGATCAGATGGCGCAGCGCGCCGCGAGGGAGCTCCACGACGGCGACTACGTCAACCTCGGCATCGGACTGCCCACGCTCGTGCCCAACCACGTGCCCGACGACGTGACGGTGGTGCTCCAGTCGGAGAACGGCATCCTCGGGGTCGGACCGTATCCGCGGGAGGAGGACGTCGACCCGGATCTCATCAATGCCGGCAAGGAGACCGTCACGGTGAAGCCCGGGGCCAGCTTCTTCGACTCGGCGACCAGCTTCGCCATGATCCGCGGCGGCAAGATCGACGCCGCCATCCTCGGGGCCATGCAGGTCTCGGTCGCGGGCGACCTCGCCAACTGGATGATCCCCGGGAAGATGGTCAAGGGCCCGGGCGGCGCCATGGACCTCGTGCACGGCGCCGCGCGCGTCATCGTGCTCATGGAGCACGTGGCCAAGGACGGTTCGCCGAAGATCCTCCCCGAGTGCACGCTCCCGCTCACCGGCCGTGGCGTGGTGGATCGGATCATCACGGACCTCGCGGTGATCGACGTGACCGAGGACGGGCTGAAGCTCGTCGAGACGGCTCCGGGGGTGAGCGTCGACGACGTCGTCGCGGCGACCGGCGCGCCCCTGGCGACGGACTGACCGGGCGGGGGCCGACCGGGCGGGGCGCACGGTCACGGACCCATAACGACACGCAGGGGTTCCTGCCGGGGCGCGCCGCCGCCGGAGGCTAGAGTGCGAGGTGCCGGTGCTGTCACTTCTCCCAGCAAAAGTCCCGCGCCCATGATCGAAACCGGTGGTCTGCGCGGGCGGAACCGACATGATTCGATTCGAGAGCGTCACGAAGGTCTACGACCAGAAGTCGCGCCCCGCCCTCAACGACGTCGACCTCGAGATCGACCGCGGCGACTTCGCCTTCCTCGTGGGCCCGTCCGGGTCCGGGAAGTCGACGTTCCTGCGCCTCATCCTGCGCGAGGACCGCGCGACCTCCGGCAGCGTCTACGTGGCCGGCAAGAACGTGGCCTCCGTGCCGTCCTGGCGCGTGCCTCGGCTGCGGCGCGGCATCGGCGTCGTCTTCCAGGACTTCCGGCTCCTCCCGAACAAGGACGTCTTCGGTAACGTCGCGTTCGCCATGCAGGTCATCGGCCGCAAGCGCCACGCCATCCGGGAGACCGTGCCCGAGGTGCTGAAGCTGGTCGGCCTCGAGGGCAAGGAGCGGCGGCTGCCGCACGAGCTCTCCGGCGGCGAGCAGCAGCGCGTGGCCATCGCCCGCGCCATCGTGAACAAGCCGGGCATCCTCCTGGCCGACGAGCCCACGGGCAACCTCGACCCCGCCACCAGCGTCGGCATCATGAACATCCTGGACCGGATCAACCAGAACGGCACCACGGTGGTCATGGCGACCCACGACGACGACATCGTCAACAGCATGCGCCGCCGCGTCGTCGAGCTCGACAACGGCAGCGTCGTCCGCGACGAGAGCGCCGGCGAGTACACGGCCATGATCCCGATCGTCAACGCGGACGGCACGCGCGAGCTGCGCCCGGCCAAGGGCACCGTCCCCGCGGCAGGCGGGCAGGCCATCGCCCCCTTCGACACCGAGGAGGACGAGCTGTGAGGCTCGCATTCATTCTGGGCGAGATCGGCACCGGTCTGCGCCGCAATCTCTCCATGGTCATCTCGGTCGTCCTCGTCACCTTCGTCTCGCTGACCTTCGTCGGCGGCGCCGCCATGCTCCAGCAGCAGATCGGCCAGATGAAGGGGTACTGGTACGACCGTGTCCAGGTCGCGATCTTCCTCTGCGGCGAGAACTACGGCAGCGAGACGTGCGCCGAGGGAGCGGTCACGGACGAGCAACGGTCCGATATCGAGGCGATGATGGATTCGCCGGCGGTCGCGCAGTACATCGAGAACTACGTCTACGAGTCCAAGGACCAGGCGCTCTCGCACTTCCGCGAGCAGTTCGAGAACTCGCCGATCGTCGACACCGTGACCGCCGAGCAGCTCCCGGAGTCCTACCGCATCCGCCTGGTCGATCCGGAGAAGTACGAGGTCATCAACGAGCTGTTCTCCTCGATGCCCGGCGTCGACGTCGTCGTGGACCAACGCGAGCTGCTGGAGCAGATCTTCTCCATCATGACCGTGGCCTCCTTCGTGTCCCTGAGCATCGCGGGCGTGATGATCGTCTGCGCGGTCCTGCTGATCGCCACGACGATCCGGCTCTCCGCGTTCAGCCGCCGGCGCGAGACCGGCATCATGCGGCTGGTCGGCGCATCGAAGCTGGTGATCCAACTGCCCTTCATCCTGGAGGGCGTCATCGCCGCCCTCATCGGCGCCGCCCTGGCCACCGGGGCCCTGTGGGCGGTGGGCCAGTTCTTCATCGAGGGGCGGCTGGCCAAGGAGTACCCGGACACCGCCTTCATCTCGAGTTCGGACGTCTGGATCATCGCCCCGGGCCTCATCGCGCTCGGCGTGGTTCTGGCCGGGGTCTCGTCAATGTTAACTTTGAGGCGGTACCTTAAGGTTTGATCGTTGTCATTCCGTGACAACTCCTGCACCACCAACGCGTGCCCCGCAACTGCGGGGCGCCGACCGGAAGGATTCTTCTTGGCACAGCGAATGAGCTGCACCTGGCCTCGGGCCGTTCTGAGCAGCGCCGTCGCGGCGATGCTGGTCCTGAGTCTCGGTGCGACTGCGCGCGCCGATGACCTCAAGGATAAGAAGCAGGAGATCGAGCAGCAGATCGACGGCCTGCAGACGGATCTGGAGTTCCTCGACGAGGATATCCAGGAGACCGCCGCGAAACTGCAGGAGTACCAGTCCCAGCTGCCGGCCGCCCAGCAGGCGCTGGCGGACGCCGAGGGACGCGTCCAGGCCGCCGGCAACGAGGTGGCGGCCCTCGCCCAGCGCGTGGCCGCCTCCGAGCAGACGCGCGACGATCTGAACCGCCAGCTGGAGGAGGACGAGGCGAAGATCGCGGAGACCCGCGAGATGATCGGCCAGATCGCCACCTCCGCCTACAAGCGCGGCGGCGTCTCCACGGACCTCAGCCTCATCCTCGGCGCGGGGGACGGCGGCAACCTCGCCAACGGCCTCGACCTCGCCGGGCAGGCGCTCCGCAGCCAGAACGCCGCCCTCACCGATCTCACCCAGCGGGCAGCCACCGAGCGCAACGCCGAGGCCCGCCTGGCCGCCGTCGAACAGGAGATCAAGGACCTCAAGGCGGAGGCCGACGCGGCGCTGGCCCGCGAGCAGCAGGCGCGCGACGAGGCCGCGGCCCAGAAGCGCGAAGTCGACTCGCTGATCAGCAAGGCCGCCGCGCTGAGCGAGGAGCTCGAGGCGAAGAAGCCGCAGATCCAGGAGCAGATCCAGGCGCACCAGGCCGAGCACGAGCAGGTCGTGGCCGACATCGCCGAGCGCCAGGAGCGACTCCGCCGCGAGGCCGAGGAGGCCCGCCGCAAGGCCGAGGCCGAGGCGAAGCGCAAGGCGGAGGAGGCCCGCGAGGCCGCCGAGCGCGCCCGGGCCCGCGCCGACGCTGCGGCCAAGGCGGAGGCGGAGCGCAAGCAGCGCGAGGCCGACCAGGCCCGCAAGGCCGCCGACGAGGCCGGCGGAGGATCGCCCAGCAGCAGCGGTGGCAGCAGCGGCGGCGGAGGCGGCTCCAGCGCGAGCACCAGCTCGTGGGGCCTCCAGTCCCCGGCCCCGGCCGGCGCCTACATCACCTCGGGCTTCGGTTGGCGGCCCACGCCCGCCGGCACCATCGACTACGGCGGAGCCGGCGGCTACATGCACGCCGGGCTCGACTGGGGCGTCGGCGGAGCCTGCGGACGGCCCGTCTACGCGGCAGCCGACGGCGAGGTCTGGTTCTCCGGCTGGGGCGGCAGCTCCGGCAACAAGGTGACGCTGAACCACGGCGTGGTCCGCGGCAATGCGCTCGCGACCAACTACCACCACCTCGCCTCGCAGGCCGTGAGCGAGGGCCAGAACGTCGAGCGCGGCCAGGTCATCGGCTACGTCGGCAGCACCGGCAACTCCACCGGGTGCCACCTGCACTTCGAGACCATCCTCAACGGCAAGGCCGTCAACCCGCTCGGCCTCCTGTAGGCCTCCCGGCGGGGCCGCTGCGGCGGTCTGGAGCGGTCCGCGGCGGATTCCGCCGCGGGCCGCTCCCGTCGCGGGACCTGCCGTAGGATGGATGATCTGCCATGGGGTGAGTACGACGACGAAGGGAGGTTCCGTGGGCAAGAAGACGGAGGCCAAGGATCCCAGCAACAGGGTCATCGCGAGCAACCGCAAGGCACGCCACGACTTCGAGGTGCTGGACACCTACGAGGCCGGAATGGTGCTGACCGGGACCGAGGTGAAATCCCTCCGCGAGGGGAAGGCCTCGCTCGTCGACGGTTTCGCGCAGTTCTACCGGGACGAGCTCTACATCGAGCAGATCTACATCCCGGAGTATCTCAACGGCTCCTGGACCAACCACACCGCTCGTCGCCGGCGCAAGCTGCTGCTGCACCGGCAGGAGCTGACCAAGATCCAGCGCCAGCTCGGCGACGCCGGCAACACGATCGTGCCGTTGCAGCTCTACTTCAAGGACGGCCGGGTCAAGATCGAGATCGCTGTGGCCCGCGGCAAGCGCGAGTTCGACAAGCGGCAGACCCTGCGGGAGAAGCAGGACAACCGCGAGGCGCTGCGGGCGATGCGCGAGCGGAACCGGCGCAGCGCCTGATGGCCCCGGCGTCCCCGGAGCGGGGAGCGCCCGGGTCGACAGGTGCCGCCGGGTGGCCTATCGTTAATGGTTGCCGCCTTGCGGCGCGCCGACGCCGTCGGGGCCGGGAATGAAACCGGTGGCGGTGGCGTTACACTGAATGTCTGCGGTTCCGGCCGCGGAGGTCGCCGACGGTTCGCCGTCGTTGACAACAGAATACGGGGATGATCGGTTTCGACGGTGTGAGTCGCGTCGGGAGAAGCGGGCCGAGGATGCAGAGTTATCTCGTAAACGCCCTCTGCAAAACAATAAGTGCCGAATCTAAGCGCACTGACTTCGCTCTCGCTGCCTAAGCAGCCAGACAGTCCGTCAGCCAGAGGTTGCTATCGCCCCTGAATCTGGCGTCGATTAGATAGCCACTGCTGGGTGCACTCGTCGCTGGTGCACCCGGGACTTTTTAGCGACTGTGCCCAGGGATGACGAGCCGCTTGTTTGCGTGACGGCTCATGGGGCAGAGAAAACCCACAGCAAACTGCGCCCGGAGAAGACCAGGCAACACCACATCGGACGCGGGTTCAATTCCCGCCATCTCCACCCTGTGATGTGCCGGGGCATCGTGATCGATGCCCCGGCCCGTCGTCGAGAGGAGGGCCTCCGAACCTACGGGTTCGGAGGCCCTCCTCTTCTCGTGTCGGCAGGGCCACGGAAGCCCACGTCGGAGTGCGATCCGACGGTGCAGGCCGGGGATGCGTCCGGGCCGATGGTGTGCCATAGAATGGTCAGGCCGCCGTCCGGTTCGGAACCCTTGGGAGTCCCCGGCGAGGCGGTGTGCACTCACCCATCCGGCAGAGAGGCGAATCCCCGTGAAGGCAGCCAACGCAGCATCCTTCGTGCTCGAGGTCGCGTTCGTCTGCTCGGTGATTCTCTGGGCCATCGATGTGCCCGGTCTGAGTCCGCTCGTCGCGACCCTCGCCGCCGGCATCCCCGCGCTGGTGGTAACGGCGTTGTTCCTCTCGGCCCAGTCGAAGTGGCGCCTCCTCTGGCCGCTCCGCGGTCTCGTGGCGCACATCCTCTACCTCGCGGGCGCCATCGTGCTGATCGCCCTCGACTACCTCACCCTCGGCTGGATCTTCGTGCTGCTGGTCCTGCTCTCCGCCGGCCTGAACTGGCGTCTCCGCCGCGGCTTCGCCGCCCAGGACGCAGACCTCGCCGCGCGCCGGGCCACCGCCCGCGAGCGCCGCCGGGCCCGCAAGTCCGGCGGCGGCGGGCGCCGGGCGGCCCGCTAACCCGCCCCCAGGGACGCGAGCGCCCAGGCAGACCCCGCCATCCCGACGGCAGCCCCCAGCCAGCCGAGCAGCACGTTCAGGGCGACGTTCAGCAGGGATGCGCCCCGGCGGCCGTCCAGCCACAGCGACGCCGAGGCGACCGCGAACGAGCTGTAGGTGCTCAGCGCCCCGCAGAGACCCGCCGCGACCACCGCCCGGGCGGACTCGTCCAGTGCCGTCGAGCCCGTCGCGACGATCGCCGCACCGAGCACCAGTGAGCCGAGGACGTTGACCAGCAGCGTGCCGCGTGGGATCCGGAACGGATGCGGGGGAGCGAGGCGGCCGTCCAGCCAGACACGCAGGACCGCGCCGGCGGAGCCCCCGAGCCCGATCGCGAGCACCAGCCCCGGACTCATCGGGTGCTCCCCGGTTCGCCGCGGCCGCCAGAAGCGGAGGGCGGGGAGGCCGGAGCGGAGCCAACGCGAGGACTCCCCGTCGCGTACCGGCTGCCGAGCGCCAGGCCGACGCCGGCCAGGAGGCAGCACACCAGCGCCATCCCGAGCGTCCAGGCCAGCGCCGTCGGCGAACCGACCGGAGACAACGCGGCTGGAGCCGAGAACGCGGCGCCGGGCAGCACCGTGCCGGGGAGCGAGGAGGAGGCTGCCCAGGGCAGCATCGTGGCGACCGCGGAGAAGGTGGTGAACGAGCCGAGGAAGCCGCCGCCGAGCGCCAGCCGCCACCGCTCGCCCATCCGCCCCGTGACCTGCCACCAGCCGGTGAGGAGGCCGAGCAGCAGACAGCCCGATGCATTGGCCGCGAGCGTCCCCCAGGGCAGGTGCGCGGCGCCGTCGTACGCCGCGGACAGGCCGAGACGCGCGAGCGTGCCCGCGAAGCCCCCGACTGCCACCGCGAGCAGGGCGCGGGCGTCCGTCCGGACGGTCACGGGTGCCTCACGCCTCCACCCGCTGGACCCAGATGGAGCCGACTGCCTCCTCCGGCAGCGTCCTGCGGGCCAGGGCCACCTCCAACGTGGCGCCGGGCACTGCGCCGGCCTCCGCGCACGCGCGCAGGACGTCCGGGCTCGCGTCGCTGACCCTGACCACCAGTGCGCGGCCGTCCAGTACCGCGTCCAGTCGCTCCGCATCCTGCCGGCGGGGCTCGCCCTGGGACGTCGGGATGGGGTCGCCGTGCGGGTCGGCTGCGGGATGGCCCAGCAGGGCATCGATCCGGTCCACGAAGCGCTGGGAGACCGTGTGCTCGAGCACCTCGGCCTCGTCGTGGACCTCGTCCCACGAGTACCCGAGGTGCTCGACGAGGAAGGACTCGATCAGGCGGTGGCGGCGTACCACGGAGAGCGCCGCCGTGAGTCCCGCCGCCGTCAGGTTGACCGACCCGTAGGGCGGATGGTCCAGGAAACCGCGCGAGACGAGCTTGCCCACCATGGCGGTCGCGGATGCCGGGGCCACGCCGAGGGCCGTGGCCAGCCGGCCCGTGGTGACGTCCGCCGGCGCCCACTCGCGCAGCGCGTAGACGACCTTGAGGTAGTTCTCCTCACTCGGGCTGAGGCGGGGCGGGCCGCCGGCGGGCACCGGAGCCCCGGCCGCCGGCGCATCGGGCGCGGGGTTCTCGGGCGCTGGATTCACAGGCGCTGGATTCACACGGCGGTCCTTCTCGCACGGGCACGGGGGATCACGCCCTGCTCGGGCGCTGCCACATACGCTACCGCGAACGCGAGCGCCTGGGTCAGGACAATCGCCGCGCTGGCCGAGACGTCGAAGTAGTAGGCGGCGTAGAGTCCCGCCACGGCGGAGGCCACGCCGAGCCCCGAGGCCCACACGAGCATCCGGCCGAACCGGCGCGTGAGCAGGAAGGCCGTGGCGCCGGGGATGATGAGCATCGCCACCACCAGGATGATGCCCATGGCCTGCAGGCTCGTCACCACGGTCAGGGCCAGCAGCCCCAGGAGCAGGAAGTGCAGGACCCGGGTGTTGATGCCGATCGCATGCGCGTGCACGGGGTCGAAGGCCATGAGCGTCAGGTCCTTGCGGAGGTACAGCACGATCGCGAGGGTCAGGACCCCGAGCGCGCCCACCTGCACCAGCTCCGCCGTGCTCGTGCCTAAGACGTTGCCGAACAGGATGTGCCCGAGGTCGACCTCGCTGGGCGTCTTGGAGACGATCGCCAGGCCGAGGGCGAAGAGCGTAGTGAAGACGACGCCGATCGCGGTGTCCGCCTTGAGATTCGTCGTCGAGCGCAGCCCGCCGATCAGCAGGACGGCGCCGAGTCCGAAGGCGAGCGCCCCCACGGCGAAGGGCAGGCCGAGCAGGTAGGAGAGCGCGACGCCGGGGAGCACGGCGTGGGAGATGGCATCGCCCATGAGGGACCAGCCCATGAGGACGAGCCAGCAGGACAGCACCGAGCAGACGAGTGCCGCGGCCAGCGCCGCGAGCAGGGCGTGCGTCATGAAGCCGTAGGAGAACGGCTCCAGGAGGGCGTTGAGGACGGTCTCGATCACGCTGTGGCCTCCGGTCGGTCGGACTGGTCGGAGTGGACGGACCGGTCAGGGCGGCCGGCACGGTCGGAGCGGCCGGCACGGACGGGGCCGCTGAACGCCTCCGCCAGGTTCGCCTCGGTGAGCACGTCGGCGGGAGCCCCCGACGCGACGACGCGCTGCTGCAGCAGCAGGGCGCGGGAGCAGTACTCGGGCACGCCCGCGAGATCGTGGGTGGACATGAGGATGGTCCGGCCCTCACCGGTGAGGCGGCGGAGCTCGTCCATGATCAGCCGCTCCGATGCCGCGTCGACGCCGGCGAACGGTTCGTCCAGAAGTAGCAGCTCGGCGCCCTGCGCGATCCCGCGGGCCACGAACGCCCGCTTGCGCTGTCCGCCGGAGAGCTGCCCGATCTGCCGGTCCGCGAGACCGGCGAGGTCCACCCGGACGAGCGCGTCGGCGACGGCGTCGCGATCGTCGGCCCGAGGCCGGCGCGCGCGGCCCATGCGCCCGTAGCGGCCCATCATGACGACGTCGCGGACGCTGACCGGGAACGTCCAGTCCACGTCCTCGGCCTGCGGGACGTACGTGATCAGCCCGGATCTGCGGGCCGCCGCCGGGCCCCGCCCGAAGAGGGCGACGCTTCCGGCGGCGGGGGCGACGAGCCCCATGAGCGTCTTGAAGAGCGTCGACTTGCCGCTGCCGTTCACCCCGATCAGCCCGCACAGCTCGCCGGTCTCCAGCGCGAAGTCGACCCGGTCGAGCGCCCGGACCGTTCCGTAGTGCACGCTGACGCCCTGCACCTCGATGGCGGTGGTCATGGTCGGGCCTCCGTTCCCAAGGCATCCGTGATGAGTTCGAGATCGTGGCGCAGGAGCGAGACGAAGTCCGGCACGGGGCCGTCCGGCGGCGAGATCGAGTCGACGTAGAGCGGCCCGGCCAGCTCGGCGCCGGTCGCCTCGGCGACGTGCCGCTGTGCGCCGTCGTCCACGGTCGACTCGCAGAAGACCGCCGGGACGTCGTTCGCGCGGACGAACTCGATCTGCGCCTCGATCTGCCGCGGCGTCCCCTCGACGTCCGAGTTCACCGGCCAGAGCGAGTGCTCGCGCAGCCCCAGATCCCGGGCGAGGTAGGAGAACGCCCCCTCGCAGGTCACGAGAGCGGCGTCGTCCGGCAGCCGGGCGGCGGCGTCGTCGACGAGGGCGTCCAGTTCCTCCTTGAGGCGCTCCGCGTTCGCGCGGAAGTAGCCTGCGTCCTCCGGGCTCAGCCGGGAGAGCGCCGCGGCCGCGTTGTCGGCGTACAGGGCGGCCGCCGAGGGGGCCATCCAGGCGTGCGGGTTGGGGCGCCCGGAGTACTCGCCCTGGGCGATGTCGATCGGCTCGACGCCGGCGGAGAGCACCACGCGCTCGGCATCGAGCGTCTCGGTGAACTGCTCGAACCAGCGCTCCAGGCCCAGGCCGTTGTCGAGCACCATGGACGCCTCCGAGAGGCGGACGAGGTCCGACGGCGTGGGCTCGTAGCCGTGGATCTCGACTCCGGGCTTCGTCAGCGAGAGGACCTCCACCCGGTCGCCGGCGATCTCCTCGACGAGCGAGGCGAGCACGCTGAAGGTCGTCAGGACGACGGGTCCGTCCTCGGCCGGGCCGTCCGCCCGGGATCCGTCGGCAGCCGAGGAGGCGGTGCCGCTGGGGACGGGCGGCGCCGCGGCCGGGGCGGAGCAGGAGCCCAGCACGGCCACGGCGCCGATCGCCAGGGGCAGGACGGCCGCGCGGACGGCCGTGCGCCGGCGCACGGGCGGCGTGGCGGGAGGCGGCGCGGCGGGACGGGCGGTGCCCGCCGTCGGTTTAGCCATGCCTAAAAAAGTCATGGCTCCATAGTGCACCCCAGCCGGGCGGCACGCAATCCGTGTCCCGGCCGTGAAGCGGCTAGCCCTGCCGGCGGGCGAGGACCTCGAGCACCTCGTCGTGGAGGAGGGAGTTCGTGGCCAGGGCGTTCCCGCCGTAGCATCCCTCCGCCCCGTCGAGCGAGGTGAAGCGTCCGCCGGCCTCGCGGACGATCGGGACGAGCGCGGCCATGTCGTGCAGGGCGAGCTCGGGCTCGGTGGCGATGTCCACGGCGCCCTCCGCCAGGAGGCAGTAGGACCAGAAGTCGCCGTAGGCCCGGGTGCGCCAGACGGAGTCGTGCAGCGCGAGCATGCCGTCGAGGCGATCCTGCTCCTTCCAGCCCGTCAGGCTGGAGTAGGAGAGGGAGGCGTCCGAGAGCTGGGAGACGCTGGAGACCTGCAGGCGGGAGGCGCGCGTCATGGACTTGCCGGCGAACGCGCCCATGTCCTTGGCGGCCCACCAGCGCTTGCCGAGCGCCGGCGCGGAGACGACGCCCACCACGGGCTCGTCCTCGTCCATCAGCGCGATCAGCGTGGCCCAGACGGGAACGCCGCGCACGAAGTTCTTGGTGCCGTCGATCGGGTCGATGACCCAGCGGCGGGGACCGTGGCCGGTGGTCCCGAATTCCTCCCCGACCACGGCGTCGCGGGGCCGGGACCGGCGCAGCTGGCCGCGGATGGCCTCCTCCGCCGCGCGGTCGGCGTCCGTCACCGGCGTCATGTCCGGCTTGGTCTCCACCGCCAGGTCGAGGGCCTTGAAGCGGTCCATGGTCACCGAATCGACGTTGTCGGCCATGACATGGGCCAGGCGCAGGTCGTCGTTGTACGTCATCACGTCGCGGGTCATGGATTCCAACCTACCGCAGCGCCGTCGCGGCGGATCGCCGCATGACCGGGGCGGACCGGCGCTGCGGCGGCGCCTCCGGCGGGGGAGCGGGCCGCGGGCGACCGCCGCGGGACTCCCGCCGGCGACGTCTGCTACTGGACGGTGCCGAGCTCCTTGGCCGACTCCGTGTCCTCGGCGCCGATGAGGCGCCGGTAGGACGCGAGCCGCTCGGGCCCGTGGTCGCCCGCCTCCCCGGACGCGACCCAGGCGTCGAGCCCGCACCCGGGCTCGGTCGCTGCGTGGGTGCAGCCGCGCGGGCAGGACTCCGAGCCCGGCAGGAGATCCTCGAAGCCCTCCAGGATCCGGTCCGGTTCCACGAGCGCCAGCCCGAAGGACCGGATGCCGGGCGTGTCGATGATCCAGGTGCCGGAGCTCGCATCGGGGATCCGCAGGGCGAGCGCCGAGGAGGAGGTGTGGCGTCCGCGGCCGGTCACGGCGTTGACGCCCCCGGTCGCGCGCTCGGCCCCCGTGAGGGCATTGACGAGCGTCGACTTCCCGACGCCCGAGTGGCCGAGGACCACGCTGACCTCCCCGTCCATCAGCTCGTGGAGTCGCTCGAGCGCGCTCCGCTCGAGCCGGGCGGACGCGCCCTCGGCGGAGCGCGCGTCGACGCCGCTCGCCTCGTCCGCGGTGCTGCGGCTCACGACGATGTCCAGGTCCAGGTGCGTGTAGTTCGCCAGCAGTCCCGCCGGGTCCTTGACGTCCGCCTTGGTGACGCAGAGGACCGGGTGGATGCCGGCGTCGTACGCGGCGACGAGCGCCCGGTCGATGAACCCGGTGCGGGGCTCCGGGTTGGCGGCGGCCACGACGATGACCAGCTGGTCGGCGTTCGCGACGACGACGCGTTCCACCGGGTCGGTGTCGTCGGCGCTGCGGCGCAGCACGGTCTTCCGGTCCTCGATCCGCACGAGCCGGGCGAGGGTGTTGGGCTGGCCGGACGTGTCCCCGACCAGTCCGACGAAGTCACCCGGGACCACGGGGCGGCGGTTGAGCTCGCGGGCCCGGGCCGCGATCACGAGGCGCTCCTCGGCCAGGCCCTCGTCCACGAGGGCCGTGTAGCGGCCCCGGTCCACCGTGATGATGCGCCCCCGGACCGCGTCCGAGTGGGCCGGCCGGTCCTTGGTGCGCGGGCGCGTGCCCCGCTTGTTGGGACGGATCCGGACGGAGGACTCGTCCCAGTCCTCGTGCCTCCGCCCCATCAGGCGCCTTTCGCCCGCGCCGAACCGGCCTCCGCCGGCGGTCTGGGCCGCTCGGCCGTCGCGGCCAGATCGGTCCAGAGGTCGGGGAACTCGGGCATGGTCTTGCCGGTGGACGCGATGTCCTCCACGACGACGCCGTCCACGGCCAGGCCGAGGATCGCGGCGAACGTGGCCATGCGGTGATCGGCGTAGCTGCGCACCAGCGTGCCCCGCAGCGGGCGCGGGCGGACGATCAGGCCGTCCTCGGTCTCCTCGGCGTCGCCGCCGAGGCGCTTGATCTCGGCGACCAGGGCCTCGAGCCGATTCGTCTCGTGCCCGCGCAGATGCGCGATCCCCGAGAGCCGCGAGGGGCCATCGGCGAGGGCGCAGAGGGCGGCGACGGTCGGGGCCAGCTCGGACGTGTCGGCGAGGTCCGCCGCGTGGATGGCACCGGTGCCGCGGACGGTCAGCACGCCGCCGTCGAACTCCACCTCCGCGCCCATGCGTGCCAGGATGCTCCGCCACTGGTCCCCGACCTGCGTGGTGCGCTCGGGCCAGCCCGGGACCCGGACGGTGCCGCCGGTGGCGAGCGCCGCGGCCAGGAACGGTCCGGCGTTCGAGAGGTCCGGCTCGATCTCCACGTCGAACGCGCGCACGGCCCCGGGGGCCACCTGCCACGACGACGGCGCCGACGCGTCGACGTCCACGCCGCTCGCGCGGAGCACCTCGACCGTCATGCCGATGTGGTCGAGGCTGGGGACGGACTCGCCGACGTGCTCGACGACGAGGCCCCCGGGCAGCCGTGCGCCCACGAGGAGGAGCGCGCTGACGAACTGGGACGACTGGCTGGCGTCGATCCGGACGCGGGCGGGCCCGTCGGCCGGGGCCGTGGCGAGCCGCCCGCCCGCGACCGTGAAGGGCAGCGAGCCCCGCCCGTCGTCGTCGACCTCGACGCCGAGCTGGCGCAGCGCGTCGACCACCGGGCTCATGGGGCGGGTGCGGGCGTGCGGATCCCCGTCGAAGGCTGCCTGCAGGCCGGTGAGCGCGGCCAGCGGCGGCACGAAGCGCATGACCGTTCCGGCCAGGCCGCAGTCCACGGCCACGGAGCCGTGGGCCTCGCGGGCGAAGTCGATCGGCGTGACGGCGAGGTCCGGGCCGTAGGGGCCGCTCCCGTCGATCTCCTCGATCCCGGCGCCCAGCGCGCGCAGCGCCGCGATCATCAGGACCGAGTCACGCGAATGGAGCGGCTTGCGCAGCCGCGACGGTCCGTCGGCGATCGCCGCCAGGAGCAGGTAGCGATTCGTCAGGGACTTCGACGCCGGGACCACGACGGTCGCGTCGACACCGGACCGGGCACGCGGGGCGGGCCAACCGGCCGTGGCGTGGGGGGTGCTGGGCGCGTCGTGCGCGTCAGTGGTCAAGAATGCCCTCGGCGGTCTTGGCGGCGCTCTTGGCGCTGCGGCGGACGGTGCGGGAGGCCTTCTGGCCGGCCTTGGTCAGGTCCTTGCGGGCGCTGCGGCCGAGGTGCTGGGCGCGCCAGGCGACGGAGGGGGCGCCGTTCGTGTCGGCGGCGGCCAGGAGCACACCGCCCGAGAGGGACACGGTCTTGAGCTTGTCCGTGGTGGACAGGTCCTTGTAGTCGTCGGCGGCACCGACGAGCGAGGACACGACGAGCGCCGCCGCGGACAGGCGCGGGCACCTGCCGAGCGCGTAGAACAGCCCCGCCACCAGCTGCACGCCGCCGAGCAGGCGTGCGACGGCCTCCGGCCGATCCGCGAGCGAGCGGACCTGGGGGACCTTGGCCGCGAACTTCTCCAGGCTGCCGCGGAGGTTGTCGGCGGTCTCCTGCGGCTTGGTCAGTCGCTCGTACCCGGAATACACGAAACTGGACGCGAGGAGAGGGCGGGCGAGCACGCGGATGGCAGACATTCTTCCTCCAACTGGTTGGGGCGGCGTTGTCGGCACTAGTCTTGCAGATTTTCCCGGCGCCGGGCCCCAGGATGACGGGTACTCAGGGAATAGCCAGCGTCGGCCGGTCGTTGACTCTAGAACACCGGGCGGACCGCCGGGTGACGGAGCACCGGGAGTGAGGTGGGGATGCGCGCAGGAGGAGTCCTGTTGGAGGCGCCGAGCCCGAGCGTAGACTGGGCGGCGATGACCGATTCAACAGATGGCCTGATCACAGCGGACTCCGACGGAGCCGTGGCGGAGACCGACGCAGAGCGGGACGCCCGCTTCGAGGCCGATGCGCTGCAGTACGTCGACCAGTTGTACTCGGCAGCCCTGCGCATGGCGCGCAACCCCAGCGACGCCGAGGACCTCGTCCAGGAGGCCTACGCGAAGGCGTACTCGGCGTTCCACCAGTACAAGCCGGGCACCAACCTCAAGGCCTGGCTCTACCGGATCCTGACCAACACGTACATCAACCTCTACCGGAAACGGCAGCGGGAGCCGCAGCGCTCGAGCACCGACACGGTGGAGGAGTGGCAGATGGCGCAGGCCGCCGAGCACACGTCCACCGGGCTGCGGTCCGCGGAGGCCGAGGCCCTGGACCACCTGCCGGACTCGGCGGTGAAGGACGCGCTCGCGGCCATTCCCGAGGAGTTCCGGCTCGCGGTCTACTTCACGGACGTGGAGGGGTACGCGTACAAGGAGGTCGCCGAGATCCTCGGCGTGCCGATCGGCACCGTCATGTCGCGCCTCCACCGCGGCCGCAAGCAGCTGCGCGAACTCCTGGCGGACTACGCCGCCGAGCGCGGAGTGGGGCGGCGGAACGGCGGCGGCAAGACGGCGGGCACCGAGACGGCAGGCAAGAAGGCAACGGGCGCCGGAACGACGGGCACTGAGCAGGAGAAGAAGTAAATGGGCGACTGCAACTCGCTGGGCGACTGCGATGACACGCGCATCGAGCGCCTCTACGAATACCTGGACGGTGCGCTGTCCAAGGAGGATCTGAACGACGTCAAGCGCCACCTGGAGCATTGCTCGGAGTGCGCGCAGGAGTACGACCTCGAGTGCATCATCCGCTCCGTCGTGCGGCGGAGCTGCACGGACACGGCTCCGCAGACGTTGAAGAGCCGGATCATGCTGCGGATCAGCGAGATCCGGATCGAGGTGGGCCACGGCTGATCCGTGGACGCCGTTGCCCGGAGGGGCGACGGGTCTCGCCGCAGACGCAGGAGGCCGGCACCAGTTCGACTGGTGCCGGCCTCCTGCGCTTCGCGGCGGGAGGAGTCCCGCCGAGGTGCTGCCTAGCTGTTGGGACGCTTGCCGTGGTTCGCCCCGCCACGCTTGCGGTCGCGACGCTTGCGAGCTCGCTTGCTCATGGTGACTCCTTCGTTCGATCGTTCATCCGAAAAGGACTGCCCACTAGTCTTCCATACCGGCGGGGCCGGTCCTAACGCGGCGCGTCCTCAGCCGACGGATGGCTCGGCGATTCCGAGCCACTGGTACCAGCCCCGGTGCAGGACGAGCCAGGCGATGAGACCGTGGCCGGCCTGCCCCGGCATGCCCGAGTTCGCCGCCAGGTCCGAGCGCCACTGCTGGTGGTTCTGGAGCGGGGAGAACGTGTCCACGAAAGCGTGGTGCCGGCGGCTCGTGACGTCGCCGTAGGCGGCAGAGAGCTCGGCCAGGCGGCTGTTCCGCTCGGCGTCGAGGCTCGGGGGAGGACCGACCACCAGGGCCTTGATGCTCGACTGCGAGGCGGCGTCGAGGATGTTCGCCAGGTTCAGCCGGCTCCGGGCCGTCGAGAGGTCGCCGTCGAGGTCCGCGTCGGAGAGCGCGATGACCACGCGGTTCTCGGCTGCCTCGGAGAAGCGGGGCCCCGCCTCGGCCAGCCAGCGCTGGGCGAGCGCCTCGGTGCCCTCCCGCGGCGAGGCGAGCTGGAAGCTCTCGATCCGCACGTCGTCGTTCTGGGTGCGGGCCAGGACGCGGCCGTACCAGCCGAGTGCCCGCGGATCCCCGTGCCCGGCCAGCAGTTCGTCGCCGACCGCGACGAGGCGGATAATGCGCTGTTCCACGAATGACCTTTCTGGTGGGGTTAGGGCAACCCTAGCAACGCGCCCTGGTAGTCGAGTGTGTCGGCGTGGCCGGCACGGAGCACGAGGGGGACGGACGCGGCCGCGTCCGTCCCCCTCGTGCTCCAGCCTGCTAGCCCTGGTGCGAGAACACCTGGTTGAGCAGGGTGGCCTGCTCGACCTCGTGGCGCTTGTGCGAGCCCGCCGCCGTCGACGCCGAGGCCGGGCGTGCGGCGATCTGTAGCTCACGGTCGAGCTGGTCCGCCAGGTTCAGGCCGATGAACGGCCAGGGGCCCTGGTTCTGCGGCTCGTCCTGGGCCCAGACGACGTCGGCGTTCGGGTACTTCGCCAGCTCGGCGCGGATCTCCTCCACCGGGAGCGGGTAGAGCTGCTCCACGCGGAGGATGGCGGTCGTCCCGTCCTCGGCCTTCTTCCGGGCGGCCGCCAGATCGTAGTACAGGCGGCCGGAGACCAGCACCACGCGCTTGACCTGCGTCGCGTCCAGCTCGCCGGCGTCCGGGATGACCTTCTGGAACTCGCCCTGGGTGAAGTCCTCGACGGAGGAGGCCGCGGCCTTCAGGCGCAGCAGCTGCTTCGGGGTGAAGACCACCAGCGGCTTGCGCGGCCGGGCGTAGGCCTGCCGGCGCAGCAGGTGGAAGTGGTTCGCACCCGTGGTGGGGTTGGCGACGACCATGTTGTCCTCGGCGCACATCTGCAGGAAGCGTTCGATGCGGGCGGAGGAGTGGTCCGGCCCCTGGCCCTCGTAGCCGTGCGGCAGGAGGAGGACCACCGACGAGCGCTGGCCCCACTTCTGCTCCGCCGAGGAGATGAACTCGTCGATCACGGTCTGCGCGCCGTTGACGAAGTCGCCGAACTGCGCCTCCCAGAGCACCAGGGTGTCCGGGCGCTCGACCGAGTAGCCGTACTCGAAGCCCATCGCGGCGTACTCGCTCAGCAGCGAGTCGTAGATGCGCACGTCGGCCTGGTCGTCGGAGAGGTGCTGCAGCGGCACCCATTCCTCGCCGTTGGACCGGTCGTGGAACACGGCGTGGCGCTGGACGAAGGTGCCGCGGCGCGAGTCCTGGCCGGCCAGGCGCACCGGGACGCCCTCGACCGCCAGCGAGCCGAACGCTGCCATCTCGGCGAAGCCCCAGTCGATCCCGCCCTCGGTGGCCATCTTGTGCCGGCGCTCCAGCAGCGCCTTCAGCTTCGGGTGGACCGTGAACGTCTCGGGGATCTCCGTGTGGACCTCGCCGATCCGGGCGAGCGTCTCGGCGCTGATGGCGGTCGACCGGTGGCCGGACACGCCCTCGTCGCGCTGCGAGTCCGGCAGCTCCAGGTCGTTGACCGTGCCGTCCGCGCTGATGACCGGGATGGGCGACGTCTGGGCGGCGTGGGTCTCCGAGAAGACGCGCTCGAGACGCTCCTGGTAGTCGCGCAGCGCCTGGTCGGCCTCCTCCTGCGTGATGTCGCCGCGGCCGACGAGGGCCTCGGTGTACAGCTTGCGGGTGGAGCGCTTCGCCTCGATGAGGTTGTACATCATCGGCTGGGTCATCGACGGGTCGTCGCCCTCGTTGTGGCCGCGGCGGCGGTAGCAGACGAGGTCGATGACGACGTCCTTGTTGAACTTCTCCCGGTACTTGAACGCGAACTGCGCCACGCGCACCACGGCCTCGGGGTCGTCCCCGTTGACGTGGAATACCGGGGCCTGGATCATCTTCGCGACGTCCGTGGAGTACACGGAGGAGCGGGACGCTGTCGGAGCCGTGGTGAATCCGACCTGGTTGTTCACCACGACGTGGATGGTGCCGCCCGTGCGGTATCCGCGCAGCTGGGACAGGTTCAAGGTCTCCGCGACCACGCCCTGGCCGGCGAACGCGGCGTCGCCGTGGACGAGGATCGGCAGGACGGAGAAGCCGTCGCTGCCCTTGTTCAGCCGGTCCTGCTTGGCGCGGGCGATGCCCTCGAGCACCGGGTTCACGGCCTCGAGGTGGGACGGGTTGGCCGCCAGGTAGACCTTGGTCTCGTTGCCGTGGTCCGAGACGTACTTGCCCTCGGTGCCCAGGTGGTACTTGACGTCGCCGGAGCCCTGGACCGAGCCGGGCACCTGGGTGCCCTCGAACTCGCGGAAGACCTGCGCGTAGGTCTTGCCGGCGATGTTCGTCAGCACGTTGAGCCGGCCGCGGTGGGCCATGCCGATGGTGACCTCGTCCAGGCCCTGGTCCGCGGCGTCGGAGATGATCGCGTCCAGCAGGGGGATCAGCGATTCGCCGCCCTCGAGGGAGAAGCGCTTCTGGCCGACGAACTTCGTCTGCAGGAACGTCTCGAACGCCTCGGCGGCGTTGAGCTTGCCGAGGATGCGCAGCTGCTCCTCGCGCGTCGGCTTGGAGTACTCGTGCTCGAGCTCGTCCTGGAACCAGTCGCGCTCGACCGGGTCCTGGATGTGCATGTACTCGATGCCGGTGGTGCGGCAGTAGGAGTCGCGCAGGACGCCCAGGATCTTGCGCAGCTTGAGGCGGGGCTTGCCGCCGAAGCCGCCGGTGACCCACTCGCGGTCCAGGTCCCAGAGCGTCAGGCCGTAGGTCTGGATGTCCAGGTCCGGGTGACGGCGCTGGACGTACTCGAGCGGGTTCGTGTCCGCCATCAGGTGGCCGCGGACGCGGTAGGCGTGGATCAGCTGCTGGATGCGCGCGATCTTGTTGACCTCGAGGTCCACGTCGACCTGGTTGTCCGCGACCCAGCGGACGGGCTCGTACGGGATGCGGAGGGCCTCGAAGATCTCGTCGTAGAAGCCCTGCTCGCCGAGCAGCAGGCTCTCCACGATGCGCAGGAACTCGCCGGAGCCGGCGCCCTGGATCACGCGGTGGTCGTAGGTGGAGGTCAGCGTGATGATCTTGCCGATGCCCTGGTTGGCGATGGTCTTCTCTGCGGCCCCGCGGAACTCGGCCGGGTACTCCAGCGCGCCGACGCCGACGATGGTGGCCTGCCCCTTGGACAGTCGCGGCACGGAGTGGACGGTGCCGATGCCGCCGGGGTTGGTCAGGGACACCGTGGTGCCGGCGTAGTCGTCGGCCGTGAGCTTGTTGCTGCGGGCGCGGCGGATCAGGTCCTCGTACGCGTTCCAGTACTCGGTGAAGTTGAGGGTCTCGGCCTTCTTGAGGTTCGGCACCGCGAGCATGCGCGAGCCGTCCGGCTTCGGGAGGTCGATCGCGATGCCGAAGTTGACGTGCGCGGGCTGCACGGCGGCGGGCTTCCCGTCGACCTCGGCGTACGTCACGTTCTGCGAGGGGAAGAGCTTCAGGGCGCGGACGACGGCGAAGCCGATGAGGTGCGTGAAGGAGACCTTGCCGCCGCGGGCGCGGGCGAGGTGGTTGTTGATGACGATGCGGTTGTCGATCAGCGCCTTCGCGGGGACGGCGCGCACCGTCGTGGCCGTCGGGACGGTCAGCGACGCCTCCATGTTGGTGGCGATGGCCTTGGCCGGCCCGCGCAGCGGGGAGACCTTGTCCTCCTCCGTCGACTCGACGGGCTCGGACTTGGGCAGCTCGGCCGGGATCGGCGCGGCCTTGGCGGGCTTCTTCGCCTCTTCCTTCGGCTCATCCTCGGCGGGGGCCTTGGCGTCGGATCCCTTCGCCCCGGCGTCGCTCTTGCCGGGCTCGCTGGGGACGCGGTTCGCGGACTCCTCGGCGGTGGACTCGCTCGAGGCGTCGGCGGTCGCCCTGGTCGAGTCGACGACGCGGGCGTGGGTGGCCGCCGCACGCGGGGCGGACTGGGCCGATCCCTTCGTCGTGTCGGCCTCGGCGGGCGTCGCTGCCTCCCGGCTCGGGGCGGCGTCGCTGCCGTCCTCGAACGATTCGAAGATGTCCCACCACTTCTTGTCGACGGAGTTCTTGTCCTTGCGGTACTGCTGGTACAGCTCCTCGACAAGCCACTCGTTGCCTCCGAATTCCTCCGTCAGCTGGTGGTGCGGTTGATCTGGCACGTTGATACGCCTCTTCCTTGGGTTGCCTCGCCGCAAGCACCGCGCGGTCATCCCGCTACAGTGCAGTTTTGGACCTCGAGCCAGTCTAGTGACAATCGCGGCGCCGTTGCGAATCTTCGCGGGGGCGACGAGGCGGGGGCGTTTCCCCCTGCGACGAGCGGTCCGGGCGCGGTCCGTCGCCCGGCTGGTCAGCCCCCTTCGGGCGGGGTCTGCGCGGGCCGGGAGACGTCGTCGTGCGGCGTGTCGTCCGAGATCGCGTCGTCGAGGGCCGCGAGGAGCCGCGCGTCGCCGATGACCCGGAAGTGCCCCATGGCTTCGAGCTCGACGTTGGTGGCGCCGGCGAGTCGGCTGCCACCGGGGATGTGGGGGTCGAAGCTGGCGTAGATGCTGGTGATCCGCTCGTTGACGTGCAAATTCTCCCGCAGCTGCCGCAGGGTGGCGTTCCTGGGGGAGAAGGCCCGGATGCTCGGGATCAGGAAGAAGTCGGCGTAGACCGAACCGGAGAAGGGCGAGTTCACGGCCACGAGCCGGGACACGCGGTCGGACGCGCCCGGCATCGTCATGAGGTACTTCCCGATCAGCCCGCCCTTGCTGTGGGCCACGAGGATCACGTCGTGCAGCCCGCGCTCCTCGAGGAAGGCGGCGACGAGGGCGGCCATCGCCGGGACCGTGCCGCGGTTGTAGCCCAGCCGCGAGACGACGTGCACGGGGTGCCCGGCCCGGTGGAGGTGCTCGGCGACCGGGTGCATGAACTGCCAGTTCTCGTAGATCCCGGGCAGGAGCACCACGGGTTGCCTCGCGGATCCCTCCGGCCGTCGCGCGTACGCCGCGGCCTCCCGCGGGAAGAGGAAGCCGTGCACCTGCCAGTACCCGACGTACGCGTAGTCGAGGGCCCAGGCCACTCCGAGCCGGACACGCTCCCGGAGCCAGCCCAGCGCCCTGCGCCAGCCGGTTCCCCGCCAGCCCGTTCCCCGCCAGCCCGTTCGCCGGCGGCTGGCACCCGCGGGCCGGGGCTCCCGTCGCCGGGGCTCCCGTCGCCGGGGCTCCCGTCGCCGGGGCCGCTGGACCTCGGGGGCAGACGGTGCCGCCGCGGCGTCGTCTGCGCCGCGGCCGGCGGGCAGGCACAGCCGGCAGACGGCGCGGGGGTCTCCGAACATCGCCAGGTGCGCCTGGCCCGGGACCTCGGAGACCGCCGCTCCGGGGCTGACCCGGCGGAGGCGCTCCAGCCAGTCCGGCGGGGCGATCGGGTCCAGCGCTCCGCGGGCCAGGCGCACGGGGCAGCGAACCCGGGGCAGGGCGTCCTCCAGGCGGTGCTCGAGCATCGCCCCGAGGGTGCGGAAGTACCAGACCGGCCCGGCGCGGAAGTAGTCGGAGAGGACCACGGCGTTGGCCGCCGCTGACTCGCGCAGCATGTCCTGGGCGAGCCGGAGTCCCTGGCGCGGCGCGGACCGCTCCCGGTCGTTCACCGTGGGGCCGAGCAGCACCAGCGTCCCGGCCAGCCCCGGGTGCCGGGCCGCGGCCTCGGCCGCGATCTGACAGCCCATCGACTGCCCGACCAGGACGACTTCGTCGAGGCCGGCTCGGCGCAGGGCCCCGGCGACGGCGTCGGCGAACTCGGGGATGGAGAGCGTGCGGCGCGGCCGCGGGGTGGTGCCGAAGCCCGGGAGCTCGATCGCGTGCACGGCTGTCCGGGCGGCGAGCACGGCCGCGAGCGGTTCGAAGTACCGCGGCGAGACGCCGATCCCGTGGACCAGCACCACGGGCGCGTCCGAGCCGCGGAGCCGCCCGGTGGAGAGGACGTCCACCTGCAGCCCGTCGACGGCGAAACGATCCCTGCGCTCCCAGGGGCTCCGGGGCGACCGGCCCCGGGGGGAGCGCGCCTTCGGAAAAGTGGCCATGCCTCACAGTAGGCGCCGTCGGCCGAGCGCGGCAGGCCGCCCGGCCGCCGGGGCAGGGCGTGTCGCGGACACCTGCAAGGCATCGGATTTTGCCTCTAGACTGGAGGCCTTATGGACAGTCACTCTCTTGGCCGGCCCGTCGCTACCGTAAAGGGTGCGCGAAGTGCCGGCATCGCCCCAGTCTCTGTTTCCCACCACACCCCCTCCCACCGGGCCGCCTCCGGCCCAGCGGCCTCCGACGCCGCGCCGGGCCCGTCGGTCCGCCCCGACCACAGCCCGGTCACCGAGGACGCGTCCGGTGACGCGTCCAGCTCGGAGCCCTCCAGACGGGCCCTGCCCGCGTCCGCCCCGGCAGGATCGCGGGGGGAGCTCTGAGATGGAATTCCTCTACCTCGGCTTCGGCCTCCTCCTGATCCTCGGCACCGGGTTCTTCGTCGCCGTCGAGTTCTCCCTCGTCGCCCTGGACCAGGGCAGCGTCCGCGCGGCCGTGAACGCCGGCGACACCAAGGCGGAGCCGCTCCTGCGCTGCCTCCGCTCGCTCTCGACCCAGCTCTCCGCCTGCCAGCTCGGCATCACCGTCACCACGTTGCTGACCGGCTACGTCATGGAGCCATCGGTCGGCCGCCTCCTGACGCCCGTGCTCGAGGGCTGGGGCCTCGGCTCGGCGGCCGCTCCCGTCTCCCTCATCGTGGCCATGGTGCTCGCGACGCTGCTCTCGATGCTCATCGGCGAGCTGGTTCCCAAGAACCTCGCCATTGCGAAGGCCTTCCCGCTGGGCCGGGCGCTCGCCCGCCCGCAGCTGATGTTCACCGCCGTGTTCCGCCCGGCCATCGTGGTCCTCAACGGGTTCTCCAACCAGGTCCTGCACCGGTTCGGGCTGGAGGCCAAGGAGGAGCTCTCCAGCGCCCGGAGCCCGCAGGAGCTCGCCTCGCTCGTGCGCCGCTCGGCCGATCTGGGGACGCTGGACCGGGACACCGCGAACTTCCTCTCCCGCTCCCTGCGGTTCTCCGAGCGGACGGCGGCCGACGTCATGACGCCACGGCCGCGCATGGAGGCCGTGCGCGCGGACGAGCCGCTGGTGGAGGTCATCGGGCTCGCCCGCCGCACCGGCTACTCCCGCTTCCCGGTCATCGGCGAGTCGGCCGACGACATCCTGGGCGTCACCCACGTGAAGAAGGCAGTCTCGGTCCCGCGCGAGAAGCGGGCCGGCCTGGTGGCCGCCAACATCATGTCGGACATCATCTCGGTCCCCGAGACGGTGCATCTGGACTCGCTCCTCTCCGACCTGCGGGAGGCCAACCTGCAGGTCGCCGTCGTCCTGGACGAGTACGGCGGGACCGCCGGAATCGTCACGCTGGAGGACCTCGTCGAGGAAATTGTCGGGGACGTCGCGGACGAGCACGACCGGACGCTGCCCGGCGTCCTCCAGGCCGCCGGCGGGGACTGGTACTTCCCGGGTCTGCTCCGGCCCGACGAGGTCGGGGAGCAGATCAAGGGCCTGACGATCCCTGACGACGCCGCCTACGACACGGTGGGCGGCTTCCTCATGGACCAGCTCGGGCGCATCCCCGCCGTCGGGGACTCCGTCGAGTGCGACTACGGCACGCTCGAGGTCGTCCGCATGGACGGACGCCGTGTGGACCGGGTCAGGTTCGTCCCCACCCCGGGCGACGAGGCGGACCGTGAGCGTGGCGCCGTCGACGGCCGCGCCGACGAGGAGGGGAGCACGCGATGAACGACTGGATGGGCATCTTCTGGCTCGTGGTCCTGCTGATCGGCAACGCGTTCTTCGTGGCCGCCGAGTTCGCGGTCATGTCCGCGCGCCGCAGCCAGGTCGAGCCCCTCGCCGAGTCCGGCAACCCCCGGGCCAGGACGGCGCTGTACGCGATGGAGCACGTCTCGCTCATGCTGGCCGTCTGCCAGCTGGGCATCACCGTGTGCTCCCTCCTGATCCTGAACGTCGCCGAACCGGCGATCCACCACCTGGTCGCCGGCCCGCTGGAGGCCGTCGGCGTCCCGTACGCCGTCGCCGGACCGGCGGGCTTCGTCGTCGCACTGCTGCTGGTGACCTTCCTGCACGTGACGTTCGGCGAGATGGTCCCGAAGAACATCGCCGTCTCCGTCGCGGACCGCGCCGTGGTCCTGCTGGCGACTCCGCTGGTCGCCCTCTCCAAGGTGTCCTACCCGGTCGTGGCGCTGCTCAACTGGGTGGCCAACGGCCTGCTGCGCCTGATGCGCGTCGAGCCGAAGGACGAGGTGACGTCGACGTTCACGCTCGAGGAGGTCCACAGCATCGTCGCCGAGTCCACGCGGGAGGGCCTGGTCGACGACGAGTCCGGGGTGATCTCCGGGGCGCTCGAGTTCTCCGAGCACGTGGCCGGCGGGCTCATGGTCCCGCTCCACGAAGTAGTGGCCCTCCCGGGCACCACGACCCCGACCGAGTTCGAGCGAGCCGTGGGCAGGACGGGATTCTCCCGCTTCGTGATGGAGGACGAGGGCGGCGACCTGGCGGGCTACCTGCACCTCAAGGACGTCATGAGCATCCCCCCGCACCGCTCCGACGACCCGATCCCGGTCACCCGCCTGCGCTCGCTGGCCAACATCGGGTACGACGCCGAGGTGGAGGACGCGCTCTCGGTCATGCAGCGCACGGGCTCGCACCTGGCGCGCGTGATCGACGCCGAGGGGGAGACCCGGGGGATCCTCTTCCTCGAGGACGTGATCGAGGTACTGGTCGGCGAGATCCGCGACGCCACGCAGTCCCGCGGCGCGCGGCGCCGGGGAGGCCCGAGCGGGTCGAGTGCCGCGACCCCGTAGCCGCCGGCCTAAATGAAAATCATTCGCATGTGATGTAGGGTAGGGGCGTTCGGCCGGGGCTCGACCCCCGCCCGGACGCCCCATTCTCGAACTCGCGCCGGCGGGGGACACGTCTCCCGCCGCGCCGATGCGAAAGGCAGGCCATTCCGTGCGCCGTCGTCCCCTCCCGCTCCTCGCCGTCGGTCTCACCGCCGGGACCCTGGTCCTCGCCGGTTGCTCCACCGACCCCGCCTCCGGCGGCGGGGACGACGCCGGTATCACGGTCGTCGCCTCAACGAGCGTCTACGGCGACATCGCCGAGCAGATCGGCGGCGACGGCGTCGAGGTCGACTCGATCGTCGATTCGGTGGCGCAGGATCCGCACTCCTACGAGGCCACGGTGCAGGACAAGCTGGCCGTCTCCAAAGCCGACGTCGTCATCGCCAACGGGGGAGGCTACGACTCCTTCATGGAGCAGCTGATCGCCGACACCGATGTCGACCCAGCGAGTGTCGTCACCGTCTTCGAGCTCTCCGAGACGGCCCACTCCGACGGCGAGGCCGCCGGCGAGGAGCCCGCGGAGGAGGCCGAGCACGACCACGCCGCGGAGGATGAAGAGCACGACCACGCCGCGGAGGAGTCCGAGCACGACCACGCCGCGGACGGGCAGGCCGAAGAGGGGGCCGAGGAAGGCCATGACGGTCACGGCCACGAGGGGCACTCCCACGCGGAGGGTAACGAGCACGTCTGGTACGACTTCCACGTCATGCAGGCCGCCGTCGAGGAGGTGACGGCCGCACTGGTCGCCGCCGATCCCGAGGGGCAGTCGACGTACCAGGAGAACGCCGCCGCGCTGACGGCGGAGCTCGAGGCGCTCGAGGCCCGCGTTCAGGAGCTCTCCGCCACCGCGGACGGACGCAAGTACGCCATGACGGAGCCGCTCCCGTTCTACCTGATGGAGGAGGCGGGCCTGGCGGACGCGACCCCCGAGGGCTACAGCGAGACGGTCGAGGCCGGCGAGTCGGTGCCGCCGCTGCTCCAGAAGGAGCTGATCGACGCCCTGGGTGCCGGCGAGATCGCCGTGCTGGCGTACAACCCGCAGAGCGCCAGCCCCCAGACGGAGGCCGTGCGATCGGCCGCCGAGGAGGCGGGGGTCCCCGTCGTCGAGCTCACCGAGACGCTCCCGGACGATCAGGATTATGCTGACTGGATGTCCACGAACCTCGATGCCCTGGAGGCGGCCCTTGCCGGCTGATCCTCCCACCCCGCCCTCGGGCGCCAACCCCCCGGCGACGTCGAGCGGAACCGCGAGCGGCGTGGACCGTGCCGGCCTCCCGGCCTCAGTATCGCCCGCGGTGAGCCTGCGCGGGGCCACCATGGCCTTCGGCGACCGCGTCCTCTGGCAGGACCTGGATCTCGACGTGGCGCCCGGCGAGTTCGTGGCCGTCCTGGGGCCGAACGGCTCAGGCAAGTCGACGCTCCTGAAAGTGATCCTCGGCTTCAAGGAGCTCTCCGCCGGCACGGTGCGGATCGACGGCCGCGCCCCCGACCTGCGGGCGCGCAACGTCGGCATCATCCCGCAGCAGAAGTCGTTCGCCGAGGACACGCCCCTGCGGGCCCGCGACATGGTGGCCCTCGGCATCGACGGCCACCGCTGGGGACCGCGGCTGCTCGGTCGCAGGAGACTCGCGTCCCGCGTGGACGCGCTGCTCGAGAAGGTCGGCGCGTCGTCGTACGCGGACCAGCCCGTCGGCATCCTCTCCGGCGGCGAGCAGCAGCGGCTGCGCGCAGCCCAGGCTCTGGCCGACGATCCGAAACTGCTCCTCTGCGACGAGCCCCTGCTCTCGCTGGACCTGCACCACCAGCGCGCCGTGTCGTCGCTGATCCACCACCAGGCGTGCGACCACGGGGCCGCAGTCCTGTTCGTGACCCACGAGATCAATCCCGTCCTGCAGTACGTGGACCGGGTGGTGTACCTGGCGGGCGGCCGGTTCCACATCGGCACGGTGGACGAGGTGATGACCAGCGAGGTGCTCTCCGACCTCTACGACAGCCCGATCGAGGTCATCCGCACCAACGGACGCATCGTCGTCGTCGGCGTCCCGGAGACCATGGAGCACCCGCACGGCCTGCAGACCGAATCGATCCACGAGTCGGAAGACAACGCCCGATGAGCCCCAACGACCTCTGGTCGACCATCTTCTCGTTCGAGAACTACGCCGAACTGCTGCCGCTGGTGCAGAACTCGATCATCGCCGGCGCCCTGCTGGGCCTGGTCGGCGGCATGATCGGCGTCTTCGTCATGATGCGGGACATGGCCTTCGCCGTCCACGGCATCGCCGAGCTGAGCTTCGCCGGGGCGGCCTTCGCCCTCCTGATCGGCGCCAACGTCGTCGGCGGCTCGATCATCGGTGCCGTGCTCGCGTCCCTGGTCCTGGGGCTGATGGGCGCCCGGGCGAAGGACCGCAACTCCATCATCGGCGTGCTGATGCCCTTCGGCCTCGGTCTCGGCATTCTCTTCCTGGCCCTGTACGAGGGCCGAAGCGCCAACAAGTTCGGCCTGCTCACCGGCCAGATCGTGGCGGTGGACACCGTCCAGCTCGGTCTCCTGGCGGGCTGCGGCGCGGTCGTCATCGCCGGGCTGCTGGTCATCTGGAGGCCGCTCACGTTCGTCAGCGTCGACCCCGCCATCGCGGCCTCCCGCGGCGTGCCGGCCGGGTGGCTGTCCGTGGCCTTCATGGTCCTGCTGGGACTGGCGGTGGCGCTGTCCATCCAGATCGTCGGCGCCCTGCTGGTGCTCAGCCTCCTGATCACGCCGGCGGCCGCGGCTCTCGCGGTGACGGCCCGGCCGGGTCTGACGGTAGCGCTCTCGGTGGTGTTCGCCACCGTCTCCGTGGTGGGCGGCATCCTGCTGGCCCTCGCGGGCCGGCTGCCGATCAGTCCCTACGTCACCACGCTCTCGTTCCTGATCTACGCCGTGTGTCGGGTGATCGCGTGGCGGCGGACGCGGGTACGACGCCGGGTCGTCGCCTGACGCTCGTTCGCATTCCGTGCGGCGTCCGAACCCGAGCGGCGGTCGATCGCCGGCGGGCGCTCAGGTGCGCGAGCAGTCGGGGCAGAGCCCGAAGATCTCCACGGTGTGGCTCGGCTCGGTGAAGCCGTGCTCTGCCGCGATGCGCGCGGTCCACGCCTCAACGATGGGTGCCTCGATCTCCACGGCGCGGCCGCACTGGCGGCACACCAGGTGGTGGTGGTGCCCGGTGACCTCGCAGCGGCGGTAGATCGCCTCGCCCTCGCCCGAGCGCAGGACGTCCACGTCGCCGTCGTCCGCGAGGGACTGCAGGATCCGGTACACGGTGGCGAGCGAGACGCGGTGGTCCCGGTCGTGGAGCCACCGGTAGAGCTCCTGCGCGCTGACGAAGTCGTCGAGCTGCTCGAGTGCGCCGGTCACGGCCCGCCGCTGGCGGGTGACCCGGACGGTCCCTTCCCGGCCGTCGGAGCCCGGCGCGGAGGGCGCCGCGGCCGATCCCGCGGGGCCGGCCGCCTGCGCCGTGCTGCGGGTGGGGTCTGGCGTGCCGGACATGCTCGCTCGCTCCTGCTCGTCGGCTTCCTGAGAACCGTTCCAGCCTACCAGCGGGGGTTGACCGGGCCGCGCCAGTCATTAGGGTGTGAGCCATGGAACTCACGCGGTTCGAGCATTCCTGCGTCCGTCTGGAGCGAGACGGGCACGCCCTGGTCATCGACCCGGGCACGTTCGCCGATGCCGCCGGGGCGCTGGCGTCCGGACCCGTCGACGCGGTGCTCGTGACGCACGAGCATCCCGACCATCTGGACCACGACGTCGTCGTGCCGTGGCTCGCCGAGCACCCCGAGGTGCCGTTCCACGCGCCCGCCGGGGTCGTCCGCGACCTGCGCTCGCGACTGCCGGACCGGTCCGGCCTCCATCCCGTCGAGGCCGGGGAGCGGTTCGACGTGGCCGGTTTCGAGGTCCGCGCGGTCGGCGGGCAGCACGCCGTCATCCACCCCCTGATCCCGTATGTGGCCAACCTCGGCTACGTCGTCGACGGGAGCGTCTACCACCCGGGGGATGCGTTCACGGTCCCGCCGGACCGGATCGACACCCTGCTGGTCCCGCTCCATGCTCCGTGGTCCAGGAGCGCCGACGTCATCGACTTCCTGATCGCGGTCCGGCCCCGCCGGGCGGTCCCGATCCACGACGGACTCCTCAACGAACGCGGCCGCGGCCTGGTCCTCGAGCACGCCGCCCGGCTCAGCTCGCCCTTCGGCGTCGAGCTCGTCGACCCCGGCGCGGGCGAGACGCTGCGGGTCTGAGCCGCGCCCGCCGCTGTCCTCGGCCGGAGCCACGATCGGCCCGGCCCGTCGGGTACATTCGAGCCATGAGCACCATATTCACCAAGATCATCGACGGCGAGATCCCCGGGCGTTTCGTCTGGAGCGACGAGAGCGTCGTGGCTTTCCTGGACGTGCGGCCGCAGACGACGGGGCACGTCCTGGTGGTCCCACGGCGCGAGGTGGACCGGTGGACGGAGGCGGAGCCGGACCTGCTCGAGAAGGTCATGCGGGTCGCCCAGGCCATCGGCCACGCCCAGGTGCAGGTCTTCGGGTCCGCGCGGGCGGGCCTGACCGTGATGGGGTTCGAGGTACCGCACCTGCACGTCCACGTGTGGCCCGTGAACTCGATGGCGGACTACGACTTCGCCCACCCGCAGGGCGCGACGGACGACGAGAGCCTCGACGCGGCCGCCGGCTCGCTCCGGGAGGCGCTGCGCCGCGCCGGCCACGGCGACGCGGTCCCCACGGACTGAACAGGAGCCCGCCTCGGCGGCGTGCGGGGGACCGCGGCTGCGGCCGGTGGCCAGCGCCGCTGCCGCCAGTGATCAGTGCTCAGCGGCCGGTGGGCAGCGCGGCTGCGGCTTCCCGGAGCGCGGTCCTGATCCGTTTCTCGGACACCGAGTGCGCGGTGCCGAGCTCCTGGGCGAAGAAGCTGACGCGCAGCTCCTCGATCATCCATTTCACCCGCGACAGCGCCGCCGGCGTCCGCACGCCCGCGGGCACGCGGTCCAGGACGGCATCGTACTCGTCCTCGAGCGCCTGGACGGCGAGCATGTGCTGGTTGTCGCGGGTGACGGCACCGGCCTCGAGCTTGTCGAGCCGGACCTCGATCGCCCGCAGGTAGCGCGGGAGATGGGCCAGCTGGGCGTAGCCGGTCGCCGCGACGAAGCCGGGGAACACCAGCTGCTCCAACTGGGCCCGGACATCGCTCAGCGCGTGCATCAGCGCCAGCGAGGACGCCTTCTTGATCCGCTGGTTGATCCGCCGCGCGGCGGAGAGCGTCTGCTCCACCACGGCGGTCACCGAGAACACCGTGTCGATCAGCTCGGCCCGCACGTGCTGGAACAGCGCGTCGAAGTCGGCCCGGGCGAAGGGCAGGTCGGCCGGGACCAGCTTGTCGATGGCCGTCAGCGCGCAGTCGGCGATCAGGGACTCCACCGAACCATGCGGGTTCTGCGTGAAGACCAGCTTCTCCGTGTTGTTCAGGTGATCCAGGACGTAGCGGTTCGGCGACGGGACCTTCAGCATCAGCAGGCGCACGACGCCGGAGCGGTGCGCCGAGAGCTGCTCGTCCTCGTCGCGGAAGACCGTCAGCCGGACCGAGTCGCCGTCGTCCAGCAGGGCCGGGAACCCGGTGATCGTCTGGCCCGCGACCTCGGAGCTCACTCGCCGCTCGATAGTCCCGGAACGGCCGACCTCCTCCGTCCAGTCGGTGATCCCGGCCCGCTCCCAGACCACGCCGGGGCCCGCGCCCGCGCGCCCGCTCGACGCCGTCCCGGACGCGGGGGTCCGGGACGGCCGGCCCTTCCCCGCCTCGCCGCCACCGGCGGCCGCGCCCTGCCGTGACGGTGCCGCCGGCCCCTTCCGTCCGGAGACCTTCGCCCCGCGCGCCGCGGCCGCGGGCGACGCCGCGGCGGCCAGCTGCTCGCCGCCCGTGCCGAGGGAGGCGGCCAGGGCGCGGCGGTTCTCCGGGGCGAGGCGCTCCTGCAGCAGTGCCAGGTTCTTGTCCGCGCCGAGGACCCGGCCGCCGTCGCCGATGACCTGGAAGGTCGGCTTCAGGTGCGGCGGGACGGCCTCCCAGTTCCACGAGCCCGGCGGGACGATCTCGCCGCGCAGGCGCCGCAGCGCCAGCTCGAGGGACGGCTCCAGCTCGTCGTCGGCGGGGTCGAAGTCCCGCGCGAGCGCCTCGACGGCCTGCCGGGCGACGTCGGGTGCCGGAACGAAGTTCTTCCGCACCTGCTTCGGCAGCGACTTGATCAGGGCGGTGACGAGCTCGTGCCGCAGACCCGGGATCTGCCAGCGGAAGCGCTCCGGGTCCAACTGATGGAGGAAGAGCACGGGGACGCGGACGGTGACCCCGTCGGTGTCCTTGGCCTCCTGCGTGGGATTGAACTCGTAGGTCAGCTCGAGCGAGAGGCCGCCGTGCTGCCACTGACGCGGGTACGCCTCCAGGTCGACATCGTCGGCGTCGACCGCGAGCACGGCGTCGGGGTCGAAGTCCAGGAGCGCCGGGTCGTCCCGGCGGGCCTGCTTCCACCACCGGTCGAAGTGGCGCTCCGAGGTGACCTCGGCGCCGAGGCGCTGGTCGTAGAAGTCGAACAGGTCCTCGTCGGAGATCCGCAGGTCGCGTCGGCGCAGACGGGTCTCCAGCTCCTCGACCTCCTGCAACAGCCTCCGGTTGCGGTGGAAGAACTTGTGATGGGTGCGCCAGTCGCCCTCGACGAGTGCATGGCGGATGAAGAGTTCGCGCGCCAGAGCGGCATCGACGCGGTCGTACTGGATCCTGCGCTGGGCAACGATCGGGATGCCGAACAGAGTGACCTTCTCATAGCCCATCACGGAACCGTTGCGGCGCGACCAGTGCGGCTCCGAGAAGCTGCGCTTGACCAGGTCGCCGGCGACCTCCTCGACCCACTCGGGCTTGAACGTCGCCACCGTGCGGGCCCAGAGCCGCGAGGTCTCGACGAGCTCGGCCGCCATCACCCAGTCGTGCTTCTTCTTGAACAGGGCCGAGCCGGGGAAGACCGCGAAGCGGGTCCCGCGGGCACCGACGTACTCGCGCTTGCGGTCGTCCCACAGGCCGATGTGGCTGAGCAGCCCGGAGAGCAGCGACGTGTGGATCGGCTCCTCGAGGCCGGAGGGGTCGACCGGGCCGGGGGTGAGCGTGATGCCGAGCGGTTTGGCGAGCTGACGCAGCTGGGCGAAGAGGTCCTGCCACTCCCGGACGCGCAGGTAGTTGATGAACTCCTTCTTGCACAGCCGCCGGAACGCGGAGGAGGAGAGATCGCGCTGCTGCTCCTGCAGGTACTTCCACAGCAGCAGGAAGCTGGCGAAGTCGGACTTCTCGTCCCGGAAGCGGGAGTGGAGCTCGGCGGCGCGCTGGCGCAGACCTGTCTCCTCGCTCGGGCGCTCCCGCGGATCCTGGATGGTCAGCGCGGCCGCCAGGACCATGACCTCCTTGGCGCATCCCCGCCGGCCGGCCTCGACGATCATCCGGCCCAGGCGCACGTCGAGCGGCAGCTGCGCCAGCTGCCGACCGATCTCGGTGACCCGGGGGCTCTTCCCGGCCGTCACGGCGCCCAGCTCGCGCAGGAGCGTGACGCCGTCGTTCACCGCACGGGCGTCCGGCGGCTCCACGAACGGGAAGTCGGAGACCTCGGCGGGGGAGCGGACCACGCCGATCGAGCTCATCTGCAGGATGACGGCCGCGAGGTTGGTCCGCAGGATCTCCGGGTCGGTGAATTCCGGCCGGGACTCGAAGTCCTCCTCCGAGTACAGGCGGATCGCGATGCCGTCGCTGACGCGGCCGCAGCGGCCCGAGCGCTGATTGGCGCTGGCCTGCGAGACGCGCTCGATCGGCAGCCGCTGCACCTTGGTCCGGTGCGAGTAGCGGGAGATGCGGGCCGTTCCCGTGTCGATCACGTACTTGATGCCGGGGACCGTCAGCGATGTCTCGGCCACGTTCGTGGCCAGGACGATGCGCCGCTGCGGGCCGGTCCGGAAGACCCGGTGCTGCTCGGCCAGGGACAGGCGCGCGAACAGGGGGAGGACCTCGGTGCCCGCGAGCCGGCGGCTGGCGGCGACCCTGGCCCGCAGGGCCTCCGCGGCATCGCGGATCTCCCGCTCGCCGGAGAGGAAGACCAGGATGTCGCCCGGCGGCTCCTTCGCGAGCTCGTCGACGGCGTCGCAGATCGCATCCACCGGATCCCGGTCCTCGTCGCGGCTCGCCGCCTCGTCGTCCAGCTCGTCGGCGTCGTGCGCATCCGCCGGATTCAGCGGGCGGTACCTGATCTCGACCGGGAAGGTGCGGCCGGAGACCTCGATGATCGGCGCGGGCCGCTCCGGCTCGCCGAAGTGCTGCGCGAAGCGCTCCGGATCGATGGTCGCGGACGTGATGACGATCTTCAGGTCCGGGCGCTGCGGCAGGAGCCGTTTCAGGTAGCCGAGGAGGAAATCGATGTTGAGGCTGCGCTCATGGGCCTCGTCGATGACGATCGCGCTGTAGCGCTTGAGCAGCTTGTCGTGCTTGATCTCCGCCAGCAGGATGCCGTCCGTCATGACCTTCACACGCGTCCGCTTGGACACCTCACCCGTGAAGCGGACCTGGAAGCCGATCTCCTCGCCGAGCTCGACGCCGGTCTCCTCGGCCAGGCGCTCGGCCACGGTCCGGGCCGCGAGCCGGCGCGGCTGGGTGTGGCCGATCATGCCGCGTTCGCCGAGCCCCAGCTCGAGCAGCATCTTGGGGAGCTGGGTGGTCTTGCCGGAGCCCGTCTCGCCGGCGACCACCACGACCTGGTTCTCGCGGATGGCGGCCATGATGTCGTCGCGCCGTGCGCTGACCGGCAGTGTCTCGGGGTAGGTCAGGGAGATGGCCATGATGCCCGCCAGTCTATCCGCGAGCCGGCCGGGCTGCCGCTCGCGGTCGGCCGGTGCCCGCCCGCCGCCGCGGATCCCCGGCACGGCAGCCGGGTAGATCGTCCGCCGGACCCCGGTCAATCCGAACGGTCGTCCACTGAAGCGGCCGCAACTCCGGCCCCGGGGTGGACGATTCGTCGTCAGGGCTGGCCAGATGGCGCAAATCTGCACGGTGTCCCGAGCCTCCGGTGCGGATCCGTCTACGGCCACCCCGGCCGACAGTAAAAAGTGATGTTCCTCACGGGTAGGATTCTGAGTACTTCGTGGGGGAGTCGAATGCACTGGGCGTTCCCCGTAGGCGCGGGCATTCCCGCTGCAACAACAAGGAGCAACATGAAACTCGCAAAGGCAGCACAGCTCGCGGCCGGCATGGCCGCGACGGCGCTCGTCCTCTCCGCCTGCGGCGGCTCGGAGAACGGCGGCGACGGCGGAGGCGCGGAGGCCGGCGACTCCGTCAAGATCGGCATCAGCCAGATCCAGTCGCACCCGTCGCTCGACGCGGTGCGGGAGGGCTTCAAGGCCGGTCTCGAGGAGGCCGGGTACACCGACGTGGAGTACGACGAGCAGAACCCGCAGGGCGATCAGGCGACGAACACGGCGATCGCCGGCCAGTTCGCGGCGGACTCCGAGATCGACCTGGTGCTCGGCATCTCCACGCCGTCGGCGCAGGCCCTCACCCAGTCGGTGACGGGTGTGCCCGTCGTCTTCTCGGCGGTGACCGACCCGGTGGAGGCCAGCCTCGTCGAGTCGCTCGAGGCGCCCGGTGGGAATGTCACCGGCACCAGCGACAAGAATCCGGTGAAGGAGCAACTCCAGCTGCTCCAGGAGCTGAGCCCCGACGCCAAGAAGGTCGGCATCGTCTACTCCTCCGGCGAGGTCAACTCGCAGGTCCAGGTCGACTGGGCCAAGGAAGCGGCGGCGGAGCTCGGGCTGACCATCGAGGAGGCCGCCATCTCGGCGTCGTCCGAGGTCCAGCAGGCCGCCGCCGGACTCGACGTCGACGCGTTCTACGTGCCGACCGACAACGCCGTGGTCTCGGCCCTCGAGGGGCTGCTGCAGGTGGCCCAGGACAAGGGCGTCCCGGTCATCTCCGCGGACGGCTCCTCGGTCGAGCGCGGCGCGACCGCGACGTACGGCATCAACTACGAGAAGCTCGGTGAGCAGACCGGCCGCATGGCCGCCCGGATCCTCGACGGCGAGGCCGACCCGGCGTCCATGCCCGTCGAGACCATCGAGGAGGTCGAGCTGTACGTCAACACCACGGCCGCGGAGAAGGTCGGCGTGGAGATCCCGCAGGAGATGCTCGACGAGGCCGCCGAGGTCTACGAGTAGGACGCCGGTCCGGAGGGCGCGCGCGCCGTCGTCCTCCGGCCCCCACCACTCCTCCGCCTGACGTGTGGCCGGTCCCGCGACCGGCCACACGTCATGCCGGACCACCCTTCCCACTACAAAGCCAAAGGGATCCACCCATGATCACAGCGGTTGAGCTGGGCCTGATCTACGCGATCATGGCTCTTGGGGTCTACCTGACCTTCCGCATCCTCGACTTCCCGGACCTGACGGTCGACGGCTCCTTCACCACCGGTGCCGCCACCGCGTCCATCCTCATCGTCAACGGCACCGACCCCTACGTGGCGACGGCCCTGTCCTTCTTCGTCGGCGCCGCCGCCGGTGTCATCACCGGCCTGCTGCACACCAAGGGGAACATCGACGGCCTGCTGGCCGGCATCCTGACGATGATCGCCCTCTACTCGATCAACCTGCGCATCATGGGGAAGGCCAACGTGCCGCTCCTCGGGCAGGACACCGTGCTCTCCCCGCTGCGGGAGAACGGCCTGCTGGGCACGTGGGCCTCGGCGGGCCTGCTCTTCGCCGGCTGCCTCGTCGCCGTGGCGATCATCGTCTGGTTCCTCCACACGGACCTCGGCATGGCCATGCGCGCCACCGGTGACAACCCGGAGATGATCCGCTCGCTCGGCGTCAGCACGGACAACCAGAAGATCCTCGGACTCGCGATCTCCAACGGCCTCGTCGCACTCTCGGGCGCCTTCATCGCCCAGTACCAGGGCTTCGCCGACATCGGCATGGGCATCGGCCTCATCCTCATCGGCCTCGCCTCGGTGATCGTCGGTCAGGCGATCTTCTCGCAGCGGTACATCTGGCTGGCCGCCCTCGCGGTGGTCTTCGGCGCCGTGATCTACCGCGTCGTGATCCAGTTCGCTCTCAACGCCGGCCTGGAGGTCAACGACATGAAGCTGATCTCCGCGGTGCTCGTGGTGCTCGCGCTGATCCTGCCGCAGGTGAAGGCCTTCGGCGCCCTGGGCCGCCGGCTGCGGATCACCTCCCGCGGGGCCCGCGACACCGACGCGGACGCCACGGCCGAGCCGGAGCAGAAGGAGGCCCAGAATGCTTGAGATCGCCAACCTGAACAAGACGTTCTTCCCGGGGACGGTCAACGAGCGACGCGCGCTGCGCGACATCAACCTCACGCTCCGCGAGGGGGAGTTCGTCACGGTCATCGGCTCCAACGGCGCCGGCAAGTCCACCGTGCTGAACATGGCGGCGGGAAAGCTCTTCCCGGACACCGGCACGGTCCTGGTCGACGGCGAGGACGTCACCAAGCTGCCCGACTTCAAACGCGCCAAGTACCTCGGGCGCGTCTTCCAGGACCCGATGGCCGGCACGGCCCCGACGATGACCATCGAGGAGAATCTCGCGCTCGCGCTGGGCCGGGGAAAGTTCCGCGGCCTCGGAACGGGCGTGACGGCCCGGAAGCGCGAGCAGTTCGTCGACGAGCTCAAGACCCTCGAGCTCGGGCTGGAGAAGCGGTTGAAGACCAAGGTGGGCCTGCTCTCCGGCGGTCAGCGCCAGGCCCTCAGCCTGTTGATGGCCACGCTGACGGGGCCGAAGATCCTCCTCCTCGACGAGCACACCGCCGCGCTGGACCCCCAGCGGGCAGCCCTGGTGACCCGACTGACCATCGAGGCCGTGGAGCGCCACCGGCTCACCACGCTCATGGTCACGCACAACATGGAGCAGGCCCTCAAGGCCGGCAATCGGCTGATCATGATGCACGACGGGCAGATCATCCTGGACCTGAACGCCCAGGAGAAGGCCGCCATGACGGTGCCCGGACTGCTGCACGAGTTCGAGAAGATCAAGGGCGCCCAGCTGGACGACCGCACGATGCTCCAGTAGCACCGGGAGGGCCGGCGCAGGCCGGCGGGTACGACGAAGGCCCCGGAACCACCGATTCATTCGGCGGTTCCGGGGCCTTCTCGACGGTGCCCTCGAAAGGATTCGAACCTTCGACCTTCCGTTCCGGAGACGGACGCTCTATCCCCTGAGCTACGAGGGCCTTACTGCGGGATGCCCCGCGCAATGTCTGCCGCAGGACCTAGAAGAGCTTAGCAGGACTCGGCCCGCAAACCCGAAATCGGGTCCGTGGCCTCGCCGGGCGGCACCGACGACGGCGCCGCGCGGGTCATCCGCGGCGCGCGCCGGGGCACGACCGCTATTCTTGACGGGTGACTCCAGAACAGCTCTCCCGTGCCATTTCCGCTGCCCTCACCGAATCCGTCGCCGCCGGCGACTTCGCGGTCGAACTACCGGAGACGGTGAAGGTGGAGCGACCCAAGAGCAGGGACCACGGCGACTGGGCGACGAATGTGGCGCTGCAGCTGGGCAAGAAGGCCGGGATGAACCCGCGGGAGTTCGCGCAGCTGCTGGCTGGCCGGCTCGAGACCGTGGACGGGATCGCGGGCGTGGAGATCGCCGGCCCCGGCTTCCTCAACATCACCCTCGACGCGGCCTCAGCCGGCGCGCTCGCGAAGAAGATCGTCGAGGCCGGCAGCGAGTACGGCACCAACGACGTGCTGGCCGGCCGCGTGGTGAACCTCGAGTTCGTCTCCGCCAACCCCACCGGCCCGCTGCACATCGGCCACACCCGCTGGGCGGCGCTCGGCGACGCGATCGGCCGCGTCCTGCGCGCGTCCGGCGCCGAGGTCACCCGCGAGTACTACATCAACGACGCCGGCCATCAGATGAACGTCTTCGCCCAGTCGGTCTACAACCGCCTACACGGCCTGCCCGTGCCGGACGGCGGCTACCCGGGCGCGTACGTCCAGGAGCTCGCCGAGACGGTCCGCGCGCAGCGCCCCGGCGTCGAGGAGCTCCCGGAGGCCGAGGCGATCCCGGTCATCCGCGACCTCGCCTACCGCGCCCAGCTCGAGGACATCAAGTCCACGCTGGCGGACTTCGGCGTGGAGTTCGACGTCTACTTCTCCGAGCAGGAGCTGCACGACGGCGGCGCCGTCGCGCAGGCCGTCGCCCGCCTGCGCGAGCAGGGCCACGTGTTCGACGACGGCGGCGCCGTCTGGCTGCGCACCACGGACTTCGGCGACGACAAGGACCGCGTCCTCCTGCGCGCCAACGGCGAGCCCACGTACTTCGCCGCGGACGCCGCCTACTACCTCTCGAAGAAGGACCGCGGGTTCACCGAGAAGATCTACCTCCTGGGGGCGGACCACCACGGATACGTCAACCGGCTCAAGGCCATCGCCGCGTGCGCCGGCGACGACCCGCAGGCGAACATCGAGATCCTCATCGGTCAGCTGATCTCCGTCAACGGGGCCAAGCTCTCCAAGCGCGCCGGCAACATCATCGAGCTGCGTGACCTCATCGACTGGCTCGGCGCCGACGCGCTGCGCTACTCGCTGGCCCGCTACCCGGCCGACTCGCCGATCGCGATCGACCCGGAGCTGCTGCAGAAGAAGACGAACGACAACCCGGTCTTCTACGTCCAGTACGCGCACGCCCGCTCCTGTGCGGCCGCCCGCAACGCCGCCGAGAAGGGGGTGGACCGCTCCGCGTTCGATGCGTCGCTGCTCACGCACGAGACCGAGAACGAGCTGCTGGCCCTCCTCGCCCAGTACCCGCACCAGGTGGCACAGGCCGCGGAGTTCCGCGAGCCGCACCGGGTCGCCCGCTATCTGGAGACCCTGGCCGGCGCCTACCACCGCTGGTACGGGTCCTGCCGCGTCGCCCCGCTGGCCGACGAGGAGGTCACGGACCTGAACCGCACCCGGCTCTGGCTCAACGACGCCACCACGCAGGTCCTCGCCAACGGCCTGGCGCTGGTCGGCGTCACGGCACCGGAGCGGATGTAGCCCGTGGCCGCCTCCGCACTCGCCCCCGCCTGGCTCTCCTACCCGGCCGACGCCAACGCGCTCCGTGGGCCCCTCTGGGCCGCCGGGGTCGCCCGGAACGACGACGGCGAAGTCGCCGTGCAGGGCCTCCCCGTCTCCGAGCTCGCCCGCGAGTTCGGGACGCCGCTGATCGTCCTGGACGAGGACGACTTCCGCGCCCGCGCCCGCGCCTTCCGCGACGCCTACGACGAGGCCTTCGCCGATCTCGGCGGCGGCGTCGACGTCTACTACGCGGGCAAGGCCTTCCTCTCCGTCGACGTGGCCCGCTGGGTCACCGAGGAGGGACTGCGCCTCGACACCGCCTCCGGCGGGGAGCTCGCCGTCGCCCGCCGCGCCGGCGTGCCCGCGGAGAATCTGGGCCTGCACGGGAACAACAAGTCGGTCGCCGAGATCGAGACGGCCCTGACGCTGGGGCTGGGCCGGATCATCGTCGACAGCCTGGACGAGCTGGAGCGCCTCGGCGCGATCGCCGAGCGTCTCGGCGTCACCGGCCGCGTCATGCTCCGCCTGACGCCCGGCGTCCACGCGTCCACGCACGAGTACATCGCCACCGCGCACGAGGACCAGAAGTTCGGCCTCTCCATGGTGGACGACGGCGGGGGAGCGCCGGCGGACCGGGCCGTCGCGGCCGCGCTGGCCCACCCGCGCATCGAGCTGCTGGGGATCCACGCGCACATCGGCTCGCAGATCTTCGACGCCGCCGGGTTCGCCGTCGCCGCGCAGAAGATGCTGGGCTTCCTCGCCCGCGTCCGCGACGAGCACGGCGTGGAGCTGCCGGAGCTCGATCTCGGCGGCGGCTACGGCATCGCCTACACCGAGCAGGACACCCCGAGGCCCCCGGCCGAACTGGCGGCCGCCATGGCCGGGGTCGTCCGCGAGACGCTCGCCGAGCACGGGCTGACGGCGCCCCGGCTGTCCATCGAGCCGGGCCGGGCGATCGTCGGTCCGGCGGCGTTCACGCTCTACGAGGCCGGCGTGCGCAAGACCGTCCAGGTCGACCATCCGGAGGGGACGCTGCCGCGCCGCTACATCTCCGTGGACGGCGGCATGAGCGACAACGCGCGCCCCGTGCTGTACGACGCGGACTACACCGCCGTCCTCGCCTCGCGTGTGACGGACTCTGACGCGATTGTTTCCCGCGTGGTTGGCAAGCACTGCGAATCCGGTGACATAGTCGTCAGGGATGTCTACCTGCCGGAGGACGTCGCCGCCGGCGATCTGCTCGCCGTGCCCGCCACCGGTGCCTACTGCTGGGCCTTGGCCAGCAACTACAACTATCTGGGGCGCCCGGCCGTTGTCGCGGTCCGGGGCGGACGCGCGCGCGTCATCATCCGCAGGGAGACCGAAGACGACTTGTTGGCCCGAGACATGGGATAGGTACTGATTGATGACTGTGAAGGTTGCGCTGCTCGGCTGTGGGAACGTGGGATCGCAGGTGGCGCGGATCCTGCTCGAGCAGTCGGACGAGCTCGCCGCCCGCGTGGGCGCCCCGCTCGAACTGACGGGCATCGCGGTGCGCAACCCGGACGCGGCCCGCGACGTCGAGCTGCCCCGGGAGATCTTCACCACCGACGCGCACGCCCTCGTCGACGGCGCTGACATCGTCATCGAGCTCATTGGCGGCCTCGAGCCGGCCGGCGAGTACATCGAGCGGGCCCTGCGTCGCGGCGCGTCCGTCGTCACCGGCAACAAGGCCCTCCTGGCCGCCCGCCTGCCCGAGCTCACGGAGGCCGCGGAGGCCGGCGGCGCCCAGCTGCTCTACGAGGCGGCCGTGGCCGGTGCCATCCCGATCCTCCGCCCCATTCGCGAGTCGCTCGCCGGCGACGACATCACGAAGGTGATGGGCATCGTCAACGGCACCACCAACTACATCCTCGACGCGATGGACACGTCCGGAGCGCAGTTCGACCAGGCGCTGGCCGATGCCCAGCGCCTCGGGTACGCGGAGGCGGACCCCACGGCCGACGTGGAGGGGCACGACGCCGCCGCGAAGGCCGCGCTGCTGGCCTCGCTGGCGTTCCACACCACCTTCGCCCTGGAGAACGTGCACTGCGAGGGGATCACGTCGATCAGCGCCGAGGACGTCGCGGCGGCCGAGGACGCCGGCATGGTCATCAAGCTCCTCGCGATCGCCGAGCGCGGCACCGACTCCGCCGGGGACGAGGGGATCAGCGTGCGCGTCCACCCGACCCTCCTCCCGCGGGAGCACCCGCTGGCCGCCGTCCGCGGCGCCTTCAACGCGGTCTTCGTCGAGGCGGAGAACGCCGGCGAGCTGATGTTCTACGGTCAGGGCGCCGGCGGCGCGCCGACCGCCTCGGCCGTCATGGGCGACGTCGTCTCCATCGGGCGCACCCGCGCCACGCAGGCCGCCGGCGGATCGGTCGCCGAGCCGCAGCCGCGCCCGTCCCGTCCGCTGGGCATCGCGGACGCCGCCACCAGCTACGCGCTCAGCCTGGACGTCTCCGACGAGACCGGCGTCCTGGCCGAGATCGCCGGCATCGTCGCCCGGCACGGCGTTTCGATCGAGACGATGCGCCAGACCGCCTCGGCGGAGGGCGGCGCGGGCTCCGCGCGGCTGCGCATCATCACGCACGTCGGCCGCGAGGCCGCCTTGGCCGCCACGGTGGCCGACATCGAACAGCTCCCCGTCGTCAAGGCGGTCTCGTCCGTCGTGCGAGTCGAAGGAAAGTAAATGGCACATCAGTGGCGCGGCGTCATCCGCGAGTACGCAGACCGCCTCCCGGTCACCGAGCAGACCCGGGTCATCACGCTGGGGGAGGGCGGCACCCCCCTGGTGCACGCGCCCGCGCTCTCGGCGCACACCGGCAACGAGGTCTACCTCAAGGTCGAGGGCATGAACCCGACCGGCTCGTTCAAGGACCGCGGGATGACCATGGCCATCACGGCCGCGGTCGAGGCCGGCGCCAAGGCCGTGGTCTGCGCCTCCACCGGCAACACGTCCGCCTCCGCGGCCGCCTACGCCGCCCAGGCCGGCCTGACCTGCGCCGTCCTCGTTCCGGACGGCAAGATCTCCATGGGCAAGCTCAGCCAGGCGATCGCGCACGGCGCCGAACTGCTCCAGGTCGACGGCAACTTCGACAACTGCCTCGAGGTCGCCCGCAAGCTCAGCGAGAACTACCCGGTCTTCCTCGTGAACTCCGTGAACCCGGCCCGGATCGAGGGGCAGAAGACCGGCTCCTTCGAGGTCGTGGACTTCCTCGGCGACGCCCCGGACTACCACCTGCTGCCGGTCGGCAACGCGGGCAACATCACCGCCTACTGGAAGGGCTACAAGGAGTACGCCGCGCCCTACCAGTCCTCCACCGCCGGGGAGCTGCCCGCGGTCGCCACCCGGACGCCCACCCTGTGGGGCTTCCAGGCCGAGGGCGCCTCGCCGATCGTCAAGGGCTACCCGGTGACCGAGCCGGAGACCATCGCCACCGCGATCCGCATCGGCAACCCCGCCTCCTGGGAGCAGGCGGAGGCCGCGCGCGACGAGTCCGGCGGCCTGATCGACTCCGTGACCGACGAGGAGATCCTCGCCGCCCACCGCTGGCTCTCCTCCAAGGAGGGCGTGTTCGTGGAACCCGCCTCCGCGGCAGGCGTCGCGGGCCTGCTCAAGTACCACGCTGCCGGAGAGGCCCCGCAGGACAAGACGATCGTCATCACGGTGACCGGCCACGGCCTCAAGGACCCGCAGTGGGCCCTGAAGAACGCCGACGGCGACGACGTCCAGCCCACCAAGGTGCCGTTCGACGTCGTCTCCGTGGCGGCGGCGCTCGGCCTGGAGGCATAGCGCGCCGTGGCACCCGTGGAGGCGCCGGGCATCCGGACCGGCCAGCACGTCACCATCACCGTCCCCGCCACCAGCGCGAACCTGGGCCCGGGCTTCGACAGCCTGGGCCTGGCGCTGGACCTGACGGACACGCTCGACGTCCGCACCCTCGCCCGCGACGGCCAGGCCGGAGACGGTCGATCCGGCGCGGACCCCGCCCCCGAGGACGCGGCGCTCTACGAGGAGCTGACGACGCCGCAGGCCCGCGTCCGCGTGCTGGTCACGGGCGAGGGCGCCGAGTCGCTGCCCGACGACGAGACGCACCTGATCGCCCGCACGATCCTGGACCGCTGGTCGCAGCTCGGCGTCGTCGGCGCGGACCTGGAGATCCGGGCGACGAATCGGATCCCGCACGGCCGCGGCCTCGGCTCCTCGGCCGCGGCGATCGTCTCCGCCCTCGCGGCGGCGGACGCGCTGCTCCCGGCCGAGGTGCGCTCCTCGCTGGACGGCCGCGACTCCCTCTTCGAGGAGGCGGCCCGCCTGGAGGGGCACCCGGACAACGTGGCGCCGGCGGTGTACGGCGGCCTGACCCTGTCCCTCACCGAGGGCGGACGGATGCGCACGCACCGACTTCCGTTGTCGGCCGACGTCGTCCCCGTCGTCGCGATCCCGGACGTCGAGCTCTCCACCCGTGCCGCCCGTGGACTGCTGCCGGAGAGCGTCCCGCACGCCGACGCGGCGGCGAACTCCGCCCGGGCCGGCCTGCTGATCCACGCGCTGACCACTGCGCCGGCCCTGCTGCACGAGGGCACCCGCGACTTCCTGCACCAGGACTACCGGGCCGAGGCGATGCCGGAGTCGAGTCGGCTCATCGCCGCCCTGCGCGACGCCGGGCACGCGGCCACCGTCTCCGGGGCGGGGCCGACCGTGCTCGTCCTGGCGCACGGGACCGAACAGGCCGAGGAGCTGGCCGGGCGGGTCCGCGCGGGCGAGTTCGACGCCGGGTCCGGATCGTGGCGTGTGGAGATTCCGGGCCTGAGCCCCTCGGGTGTTATGGTTGAGAGGCATTAGCGGCCAGATCATGCTGGCGATGCGAACGAGCATCGGTCTTCCATCCATGATTTCCCTCCGGCCCAATGCGGCTCTCGCCGCCCAGACGTCCAGGGGCATCCCCGATGCCCGTCGACGGTGTTCAGTGCATTCGCCTCTGGCCGGACACGCGTGAGTCCGAACGCCCATCGCGGCGTGTTCTCGACATAGGTCAGGCACCACCATCTACGTGTGCCTGACGAGACACCATGACGCGGGCCAGATCTGACCTGACCCGCCCGACGAGGGAGAAGGAAACCTTCGTGACAGAAACCACGAGCCTCGAAGCAGGCGTGGAAAAGACATCCGCCAACAACACCGGCCTGGCCGGACTCAAGCTGGCTCAGCTCCAGGCCCTGGGGTCGCAGCTCGGCATCACCGGCGCCCGCCGCATGCGCAAGTCGGACCTCGTGACGGCCATCGCCGACCATCAGCGCGGCGGAGCCGTCGCCGACCGGTCGAAGAAGCCCGCCGATGCGTCCGCCGAGCAGCCGACCACCGAGCAGTCGACCACTGAACAGTCGAGCGCCGAGCAGTCGGGCGCCGAGGGTGCCGCCGGGACCAAGGCTCCGGCCAAGTCCCGGGCCACCAAGGCCGCGACGAAGCCGAAGGCCGCCGAGGCCGACGCACCCGCCGCCACGACGGGCTCCGACGACGACGCCGCCGAGGCCCCGGCCAAGCGCCCGAGCCGCGGACGCCGCAACCAGAAGGCCGCGGAGCCGCAGGCAGCGGCCGAGACGCCGGCCGTCGAGCCGGCGAAGGAGTCGGCTCCCCAGGAGCCGGCCGCCGAGCAGACCCCCGCCGACTCCGACGACGCGGCCGGCCGTGGCCGCCGCGGACGCCGGGGATCCCGCCGGGCCGAGGCCGCGCAGACCGATACCTCCGTCCAGTCCGAGGCCTCCGGCCAGTCCGATGACTCGGCACGCGCCGAGACCTCCGGCCAGACCCCGGACGATGCGAGCAACGGCCAGGCCAAGGAGACCTCGCAGGACGCCAAGAGCTCTGCCCGGAGCGACGGCTCCGAGAAGGCCGACGCCGGCTCCGAGCGGGAGTCCGCCCGCGACGAGAACAACGACGAGCAGGGCGATCGCGGCGGTCGCAACCGCCGTGGACGCAGCCGTCGCGGTCAGCGTGACGACAGCGAGTCGGAGCAGCGCAATGACCAGCGCGGCAACGACCAGCGCAGCAACGATCAGCGCAGTAACGACCAGCGCAGCAACGACCAGCGCGCCGAGCCGGTCAAGCAGAACTCCGACCAGGGCGGCGACAACGGCGACCGGAACGACGACGATCGCGGCGACCGCCGCAACCGCCGGAACCGGAACCGGAACGAGCGCGGCGACCGCAACGACCGTTCGGATCGCAACGACCGCAACGACCGCAAGAACAACCGCAACGACCGCAACGAGCGTCGTCGCGGCCGCGGCCGGGGCAACCAGCCCGAGGTCGACGAGACCGAGCTGACCGAGGACGACGTCCTCCTGCCGGTCGCGGGCATCCTCGACGTCCTCGACAACTACGCGTTCCTGCGGACCTCGGGCTACCTGCCCGGCTCCAACGACGTCTACCTCTCGCTGAACCAGGTCAAGAAGTACAACCTGCGCAAGGGCGACGCCGTCGTCGGCGCCATCCGCGCCCCGCGCGACGGCGAGAGCAACAACAACGCCGGCAACCAGCGCCAGAAGTTCAACGCCCTGGTGAAGCTCACCAGCATCAACGGCAAGGCTCCGGAGGACAACAAGAGCCGCGTCGAGTTCAACAAGCTCGTGCCGCTCTACCCGCAGGAGCGCCTGCGCCTGGAGACGGACCCGAAGCTCGTCGGACCCCGCGTCATCGATCTGGTCGCCCCGATCGGCAAGGGCCAGCGCGGCCTGATCGTGTCCCCGCCCAAGGCCGGCAAGACGATGGTCCTGCAGTCCATCGCCAACGCGATCACGCTGAACAACCCGGAAGTGCACCTCATGATGGTCCTCGTGGACGAGCGTCCCGAGGAAGTCACCGACATGCAGCGCTCGGTCAAGGGCGAGGTCATCGCCTCGACGTTCGACCGCCCGGCCGACGACCACACCACGGTCGCCGAGCTGGCCATCGAGCGGGCCAAGCGCCTCGTCGAGATGGGCATGGACGTCGTGGTGCTCCTCGACTCCATGACCCGCCTCGGTCGCGCGTACAACCTGTCCGCCCCGGCCTCGGGCCGCATCCTGTCCGGCGGTGTGGACTCGTCCGCGCTGTACCCGCCCAAGCGGTTCTTCGGCGCCGCCCGCAACATCGAGAACGGCGGCTCGCTGACCATCCTCGCCACCGCACTGGTGGAGACCGGGTCCAAGATGGACGAGGTCATCTTCGAGGAGTTCAAGGGCACCGGCAACATGGAGCTCCGCCTGTCCCGCAAGCTCGCGGACAAGCGCATCTTCCCGGCGGTCGACGTCAACGAGTCCGGCACGCGTCGCGAGGAGAACCTGCTCTCGCAGGACGAGGTCAAGATCATGTGGCGTCTGCGCCGCGTCCTCTCCGGCCTCGACACGCAGCAGGCCCTCGAGGTCCTGACCACCAAGATCCGGGAGACGCAGTCCAATGCGGAGTTCCTGATGACGGTCAGCAAGACCACGCTGGCCTCCAAGTCGGAGAACTAGCGACGCAGCGCGCCCGGAGCCGCACCCCGCGCGGGGTGCGGCTCCGGGCGCTTGCGCGTTAACGCCGTCGGGCCCGCCCTCCGGCCCGCCGGGGGCCGTCAGGGGCACGACGGCGGCCGCGCACCGACCGCATACACTAGACAGGCGCGCAGCCACGCGCCGGAGGCGCCGCCGCCAGAACCGCCGACGCCGGGCGAAACGGAAAGAAGTGAGTGATGTTTGAGTCCGTCCAGGGCCTGCTCGACGAGCACGCCGAGCTGCAGAAGCAGCTGTCCGACCCCGCCGTCTACGCCGACCAGGCGAAGGCTCGCAAGCTGGGGCGGCGCAGCGCGCAGCTGAACGGCATCGTCGAGGCGCACAAGCGCTGGAAGCAGATCAGCGAGGACCTCGAGGCCGCGCGCACCATGGCCGACGAGGATCCCGACTTCGCGGCCGAGGCCGAGGAGCTCGAGGCCGCGCTGCCGGCCGCCGAGGAGAAGCTGCGCCGCCTGCTGATCCCGCGCGACCCCAACGACGCGCGGGACGTGATCCTCGAGGTCAAGGGCGGCGAGGGCGGCGACGAGGCCGCGCTGTTCGCCGCGGACCTGCTGCGCATGTACACCCGCTACGCCGAGACCAAGGGCTGGAAGACCGAGCTGATCTCCTACACGGAGTCCGACCTCGGCGGCTACAAGGACGCCCAGGTGGCCATCAAGGGCGGCTCGAACGACCCGGCGGAGGGCGTCTACGCGCACCTGAAGTTCGAGGGCGGGGTCCACCGTGTCCAGCGCGTCCCCGTGACGGAGTCCCAGGGCCGGATCCACACGTCCGCCGCGGGCGTCCTGGTCCTGCCCGAGGTCGACGAGCCGGAGGAGATCGACCTCCACCCGAACGACCTGAAGATCGACGTCTACCGGTCCTCGGGCCCGGGCGGCCAGTCCGTGAACACCACCGACTCGGCGGTGCGCATCACGCACCTGCCCACCGGGATCGTCGTCGCCATGCAGAACGAGAAGTCCCAGCTCCAGAACCGCGAGGCGGCGATGCGCGTCCTGCGCTCGCGCCTGCTCGCGCACCAGCAGGAGCAGATCGACGCCGAGAACTCCGCGGTGCGCGCCTCCCAGGTGCGCACCATGGACCGCTCCGAGCGCATCCGCACCTACAACTTCCCGGAGAACCGGATCGCCGACCACCGCACGGGGTACAAGGCGTACAACCTCGACACCGTCATGAACGGCGAGCTGGAGCCCGTGATCCAGTCCTGCATCGAGATGGACGAGGCCCAGCGCCTCGCGGCCATCGGCGACGAAGCGCAGAAGTAGGCCGTGCCGGCACCGGGCCTGGACCCGTTCCTCGGGCACTGCGCCGAGCGCCTCGCCGCGGCCGGCGTGCCCTCGGCGCGGACCGATGCCGAGCTCCTGGCCGCGCACGTCCTCGGCGTGGGCCGCGGCCGGATCGGCGCGCTCCGACTCGCCGGCCACGTCCTCGCGGCCGACGACGCTGAGCGGATCGACGCGCTCGTCGACGAGCGGGCGGCCCGCGTGCCGCTGCAGCACCTGACCGGGGTCGCGTACTTCCGTCACCTCGAACTGCGCGTGGGCCCCGGCGTCTTCGTCCCGCGACCCGAGACGGAGGAGCTCGCCGGCCTGGCGATCGAGGCCGCCGCCGCCGTCATCGAGCGGCGGGGGAGCGCCGTCGTCGTCGATCTCGGCACGGGCTCCGGTGCGGTCGCAGCCGCCGTGGCCTCCGAGCTGCCCGCGGCGCGCGTCCACGCGGTCGAGCTCAGCGAGCACGCCGCGGCCTGGGCCGAGCAGAACCTCGCCCCGCACGGCGTCGAGCTGCGTCTCGGCGACCTCCGCACGGCCTTCGGCGACCTCGACGGCTCGGTCGACGTCGTCGTCTCCAACCCGCCCTACATCCCCGACGGCGCCGTGCCCGTGGACCCCGAGGTGCGCGAGCACGACCCCTCGCTCGCCCTCTACGGCGGCGGCGCCGACGGCATGGAGCTGCCCCGGGCCGTCGAGCGCACGGCGGCCCGCCTCCTCGTGCCCGGCGGCTTCGTCGCGCTCGAGCACGCGGAGGTGCAGGAGGCCGCCATGCAGGACATGTTCCGCGCGGCCGGGGCCTGGACCTCGGTCGCCGGGCACCGCGATCTCACCGGGAGGCCGCGCTGCACGTCGGCCGTCCGCCGGGACGCCTGAATCGAGCCCCGCGGTTCCCGGGGATCGCCGGGAGAACGTGCGAGAATGCATCTCGTGACTTCACGATTCGACTGCCAGGACGCCGCTGACCGCACCGCAGGTCTGGACGCCGCCCGGGAGGCCCTCGCGGCCCGACAGTGCGTCGTACTCCCCACGGACACCGTCTACGGCATCGCGGCCGACGCCTTCTCCCCGCAGGCCGTCGCCACCCTGCTGGCGGCCAAGGGCCGCGGCCGGACCATGCCCCCGCCGGTGCTCATCCCGCGGCCGGAGACGCTGGACGGCCTGGCCACCGACGTGCCGGACGCCGCCCGGAAGCTCGCCGCCGAGTTCTGGCCCGGTGCGCTGACCATGATCCTCCACGCCCAGCCGTCCCTGACCTGGGACCTCGGCGAGACCAAGGGGACGGTCGCCCTCCGCATGCCGGACGACGAGGTCGCGCTCGAGCTGCTCCGCGCCGTCGGCCCGCTCGCGGTCTCCTCCGCCAACCGATCCGGGAAGCCGGCGGCGGCGAGCATCGACGAGGCCGAGGACCAGCTCGGCGAGGCCGTCGCCGTCTACCTCGGGGACGGGGAGCGCCGCCCGGGCGGGCAGGACGCGCTGCCGTCCACCATCGTCGACTTCACGGGCGAGGTTCCCGCCGTCGTCCGCCAGGGCGCGATCGACCTCGACGACCTCCGCCGCGTCGTCCCGGAGCTCCTCGGCCTCGGAGAGAAGCCCGCCGGAGCCGCGGACGCGGACGTCGAGCACGGGGACGCGCCCGCGAGCGACGCCGACGGCTCGGGCCCAGCGGTGCCGGAGAGCACTGTCCCGGCCGACGACGCCGATGCGGGCGCGCCCGAGACGACGGAACGGTAGACCGGCCCCGCATGTCCTCATACCTCGTCCTGATCGCGCTCTCGTTCGTGACGGCGTTCGCGCTGACGCCGCTCGTCAGGCGCATCGGGCTCCGGATCGGCGCAGCGTCGTCGATCAGGGACCGCGACGTGCACAGCGTCCCGATCCCCAAGCTCGGCGGGGTCGCCATGATCATCGCCATCCTGGTCGGCCTCGGGGTCGCCTCGCGGATGGACTTCCTGCAGGGCTCGTTCGCGGACCCGCGTCCGGCGGTCGGCGTCCTCGTCGGCGCCCTGCTGGCCCTGGTGCTGGGCATCGTGGACGACCTGCTGGACCTGCGCTGGTACGTCCAGCTCATCGGGCAGGTCAGCATCGGCACGGTGGTGGCGTTCTCGGGCATCCGCCTGGAGGCGATGCCCGTCGGGTGGATCGGCGTGCAGTCGGGTCCGCTGCAGTTCGCGCTCACGGTGTTCCTGATCGTCCTGACCATGAACGCCATCAACTTCGTCGACGGCCTGGACGGGCTCGCGGCCGGCGTCGCGGTCATCGGCGCCACGGCCTTCTTCATCTACTGCTACACCCTGGCCCGCACCATCAACCAGTACGACCACTCGAACTTCGCGGCCATGCTGATGGCGTTGCTGCTCGGCGCCTGCCTGGGCTTCCTGCCGCACAACTTCAACCCCGCGAAGATCTTCATGGGGGAGTCCGGCGCCCTCATCATCGGCCTGATGATGTCCGTCGCGGCGATCATGGTGACCGCCGACGTCGGCGCCCAGGAGGGCTACCGCTTCCGCAACGTCCCCGCCTACATGCCGATCATCCTCCCGGTCGCGGTGATCCTGCTCCCGCTGCTCGACTTCGCCCTGGCGGTCATCCGGCGCACCGCGCACGGCCGTTCGCCGTTCTCCGCGGACCGCGGGCATCTCCACCACAAACTCGTCGACGGCGGCTACACGCAGCGTCAGGCCGTCCTGGTCCTCTACCTCTGGTCGGCGATCGTGGCCTTCGGGTCCGTGGCGTTCATCTTCCGCATGTTCGACTGGCAGACCATCGTCGCCGTCGACCTGCTGCTCGCCGTGGGGGCCGCCTACCTGACGATGCGCCCGTGGCTGCGCCGCGGCGTGGCGCAGAGGCGCCACGCCGCCGGCCTCGACCGGCCCCAGCACCCGACGCGCCCCGAGACCCCGGACGACGCCGACGGCTGACCGGGCGCGCGCCGGATGCTCTACGTACTGTAGAATTGATCCGGTGCCGTGCGGCGGGCCACTCGGGCCGCCACTCTCCGCACCAGACTTCTCCGCCAGGACCAGACCGACGGGACGTACATGGGCAGGACCGCTCCGCAGCAGCACGGCGTGCACATGCAGCGCGCGGCAGGGGAGACCCCGCAGCCGTGGCTGAAGCTGCTGCGCGTCTGCTCGATCGCCTCGGCGGGGATCGCCCTCGTGCTGGCCGCGGCGGGCGCCATCGCCGCCGGCGGCGAGGCCGCGCTCAGCGCCGTGGGCGCCGTCGCGCTCGTCCTCGTCTTCTTCGGGATCACTCTGCTGATCGGCCACGTGGTCGGGCGCCGCAACCCCCGGGCCGCCCTGGGCGCCTTCATGTTCGGCTACCTCATCAAGGTGGTCGGATTCGGCGCGGTGGTGTTCCTCCTCGGTGCCCCCGCCTGGCTCGACCGGCTGTGGTTCCTCATCGGCGGCGTCGCCGGCGTGGTCGTGTGGCAGGCGACGGAACTGACCGTCTTCGCGCGATTCCGCTTCCAGCTCTACGACGACGAGTCCGCTCCGGCGGACGGAGGGGACCGAGGATGAAGGACAACCGTCTGGTCCAGCGCGAGCCGACCAACGGCTCGTGGACCCGCGAATTCATCAACTACGGCGTTGGCGGGCTGCTGGCCTTCGGTTTGATAGGCTGGGGCTTGGATTTCTTGCTGCAAACTCGCTGGATCTGGATCGCCGGTGCCCTCCTGGGTGCCGTGGCTGGATGCCTGCTGGCGAACGAGCACCGCAAGGCCTACCGGCAGCGCCAAGACCGCGGCGACACCGCCTCCCAATGACTTCACGAAGTACACGTCCGTGCGATCACCCGACGGACACTGATATGCCCAAAGACGGACACTGCAGAGAGGAAACGCGTTGATCGCGCTTGCGCTTCCGGCGGCTACCAACGAATCCGAGGGATTCGTTCCCCCGACGATTGATGACTTGCACCTTCCGGAGATCCTTCCGTGGGGTGCGCACTACGGCGAGGGATTCGGCAAGCAGATGCTGCTGGTCCTGCTCTCCGTCGTCCTGATCTCCTGGTTCCTCGTCGCCGCGTCGCGCCGGGGCCAGATGGTCCCGGGCAAGTTCCAGTTCCTCGGGGAGTACAGCTACAACTTCGTCCGCAACAGCGTCGGCAAGGACCTGATCGGCGAGAAGGACTTCCGCCCCTACGTCCCGGTGCTGGTGTCGCTGTTCTTCTTCATCCTGGTCAACAACCTGATGGGCTCGATCCCGCTGGTGCAGCTGCCGACGACCTCCCACGTGGGCACCGCCTACGCACTGGCCGGCTTCGTGTACATCCTGTGGATCGTCCTCGGAATCCGGACGCACGGCATCGGCTACTTCAAGGTGGCCGTCGTCCCCTCGGGCGTGCCGAAGGCCTTCCTCGTCCCGGTGGTCATCATCGAGATCGTCTCGAACTTCGTGGTCCGCCCGCTGACGCACTCCCTGCGTCTCTTCGCGACCATGCTCGCCGGTCACATGATCATCGCCCTCGCCGCCTCCGGCTCGGCCTTCCTCCTGACCCAGACCTCGGGCGTCGTCCCGGCGCTCGGCGTGCTCACCATGGCCGGCGGCGTGGGGATGTACCTCTTCGAGATCTTCATCCAGGTCCTGCAGGCCTACGTCTTCGTCCTGCTGACCGCCGTCTACATCCAGGGCTCGATCTCCGAGGCCCACTAATAGCTGTCCCTCTTCGCGGGGGTCGACGTTAACGCAACCAACCTGCCCGATCGGTCCGACCGAGACGGCATCGTGAAAGGAAAACAATGGAAATCTCCGGCAGCCTCAATGCGATCGGTTACGGCCTCTCCGCCATCGGCGGCGGCATCGGCGTGGGCCTCGTGTTCGCAGCCTTCATCAACGGCGTCGCCCGTCAGCCGGAGGCACAGCGCGTCCTCCAGCCGCTGGCCTTCATGGGTCTCGCCTTCACCGAGGCGCTCGCCATCCTCGGCCTCGTGTTCGCCTTCGTCTGGAGCTGACCCCGGGCTGAACCCAAAGTCAGTCCAGACACTCTTCAGAAAGACGGGTGAAGTATGAACGAGGCAGTTCTCAATGCTGCCAGCGAGGCCTCAAACCCGCTGGTCCCCAATGTGTGGGAGATCCTGGTCACCACGCTGGGCTTCGCAGTGCTGCTCTTCATCGTGACCAAGTACGTCGTCCCTGCGTTTGAGAAGACGTACGCGGAACGTGCAGAGGCCATCGAGGGCGGTATCGCCAAGGCCGAGGCCGCTCAGGCCGAGGCCAACGCCGCACTCGACGAGTACAAGCAGCAGCTCACGGACGCTCGTGCGGAGGCGAACCGCATCCGCGAGGAGGCCCGCGCCGAGGGCGCCCAGATCCTCGCGGATCTGAAGGAGAAGGCCGCTTCGGAGTCCGCTCGGATCACTGAGCAGGCCCACGTCCAGATCGAGGCCGAGCGCAACGCCGCGATCACGTCGCTGCGCACCGAGGTCGGCACGCTGGCCACGGAGCTGGCCAGCAAGATCGTCGGAGAGTCGCTCGACGACGACGCCCGCGCGGCTCGCGTCGTGGATCGCTTCCTGGCTGATCTCGAGACTCAGCAGAGTGCAGGTGCATCGAAGTAATGGCAGGCGTATCGAGCGAGTCATTGGCGGCGGCGCAGGCACGGCTGGAACCGGTTCTGGCCGACGCTGACCTGTCGCTCGCCGAGGACCTCTTTTCCATCCTGGGCCTGCTGGACAGCAACGCCGGTCTGCGCCGCGCCGTGACCGATCCGGCACGCGACGGCAAGGGCAGGGCTGCGCTGGTGTCGCGGCTCGTCGCCGGCAGGGTCTCCGCCACGGCGGAAGGCGTTGCGGCCGACCTTGCCGCGGCGCGCTGGCGCTCGGCACGCGACATCGGTGACGCACTGGAGACCCTGGCGGCGACCGTCGCCGTGGCGGTTGCAGAGCGGCACGGCGGAGCCGAGGGCCTCAGCGCGCTCGAGGAGGAGCTCTTCGCGTTCACGGAGATCGTCGGCTCCAGCCACGATCTCCAGCGAGCCCTCGACGAGCCGCAGGCCGGTAGCGACGCCAAGGCAGCACTGGCGCTGAAGTTGGTCCCGCGGGCCGGCGAAGCCGCCCGGCTGCTGATCCGCCAGGCCGTCTCGGCCCCGCGCGGGCTGAAGCCGGCCGAGTTGGTCAACCAGTTCATCGAGCTGGTCGCCGCACGGCAGCAGCGGTGGATCGCGCATGTCAGCGTCACCCGTCCGCTGACGGAGGACCAGGTCAACCGGCTGCAGGCCGGACTGAACAACGCATACGGTCGTACGCTGACGGTCAACGTCAGCGTGGACCCCGACCTCATCGGCGGCATCCGCGTCGCCGTCGGCGACGAGGTGCTGGACGCGACCATGGTTTCGCGCCTGAACGAGTTGCGCCGCAAGGTGGCGGGCTAGGCGCTCCGGCGCCCACCCGCCGCATTCAGACTGAATCAAACATCAGGTCGTCGCTCTGGGTCACCAGGGAAGGCGACAGAACACAGGAGAGCAGGGACTGCAGATGGCCGATTTGACCATCAATGCCGATGACGTCCGCAATGCCTTGACCGAGTTCGCGGCGTCCTACGAACCGGGCGCAGCAGATCGTGTCGAGGTCGGTCGCGTCACCACGGCAAGCGACGGCATCGCCAAGGTGGAGGGTCTTCCCTCCGTCATGGCCAACGAACTTCTTGAATTCGAGGACGGCACGCTGGGCCTGGCCCAGAACCTCGACACCCGCGAGATCGGCGTCGTGGTCCTCGGGGACTTCGCCGGCATCGAAGAAGGCCAGGAGGTGAAGCGGACCGGACAGATCCTCTCTGTCCCCGTCGGCGACAACTTCCTCGGCCGCGTGGTCGATCCCCTCGGCAACCCCATCGACGACAAGGGCCCCATCCAGGCCGAGGGCCGCCGCGCCCTCGAGCTCCAGGCGCCCGGCGTCACCGAGCGCAAGTCGGTCCACGAGCCGCTGCAGACCGGCATCAAGGCCATCGACGCCATGATCCCGATCGGCCGCGGCCAGCGCCAGCTGCTCATCGGCGACCGCCAGACCGGCAAGACGGCCATCGCCGTCGACGCCATCCTGAACCAGCGCGCCAACTGGGCGTCGGGCGACGTCAACAAGCAGGTTCGCTGCATCTACGTCGCCATCGGTCAGAAGGCCTCCACCATCGCCGGCGTCCGCCAGACGCTGGAGGACCAGGGTGCCCTCGAGTACACGACCATCGTGGCCTCGCCGGCGTCCGACCCGGCCGGCTTCAAGTACCTGGCCCCGTACGCCGGCTCGGCGATCGGCCAGCACTGGATGTACGGCGGCAAGCACGTCCTGATCGTGTTCGACGACCTGTCGAAGCAGGCCGAGGCATACCGCGCCGTGTCGCTGCTCCTGCGCCGCCCGCCGGGACGCGAGGCCTACCCGGGCGACGTGTTCTACCTGCACTCCCGCCTGCTCGAGCGTTGCGCCAAGCTCTCCGACGAGCTGGGCGCCGGCTCGATGACCGGACTGCCGATCATCGAGACCAAGGCGAACGACGTCTCGGCCTACATCCCGACGAACGTCATCTCCATCACCGACGGCCAGATCTTCCTGCAGTCGGATCTCTTCAACGCCAACCAGCGCCCGGCCGTGGACGTGGGCATCTCGGTGTCCCGCGTCGGCGGCGCCGCCCAGGTGAAGTCGATGAAGAAGGTCTCCGGCACGCTGAAGCTCGAGCTCGCCCAGTACCGCGACATGCAGGCCTTCGCCATGTTCGCCTCGGACCTCGATGCCGCCTCGAAGCAGCAGCTGACCCGTGGCGCCCGCCTGATGGAGCTGCTCAAGCAGGGCCAGTACAACCCGTTCCCCGTCGAGGAGCAGGTCGTGTCGGTCTGGGCCGGAACCAACGGCCACCTCGACGACGTCCCGGTCGCCGACGTGCGCCGCTTCGAGGGCGACTTCCTCGACTACCTGCGTCATCGCACCAGCATCCTCACCACTCTCGCCGAGACCGGCAAGATCGAGGACTCGACCGTCGATGCGCTGAACAACGCGATCACCGAGTTCAAGAAGGGCTTCCTGGGCGAGGGCGACGACAAGCTCGTCGGCCCCGGCCACGAGGAGCACGCCCCGCTCGCTGAGGACGCCGTCGGCCAGGAAAAGATCGTCAAGCAGAAGCGCTGACATCGGCCGCCGCCCGGGCGGGCCGGCCCCGAGGGTCGGCCCGCCCGGGCAGCGGACAAGGAAAGGAAAAACATGGGAGCCCAGATTCGGGTCTACCGCCAGAAGATCGCGTCGACGCAGTCGATGGGCAAGATCTTCAAGGCGATGGAACTGATCGCCACTTCCCGTATCGGCAAGGCGCGCAGCCGGATGGCTGCCTCCCTGCCCTACGCCAACGCGATCACCCGTGCTGTTTCTGCTGCCGCGTCCGCCTCGGACATCGAGCACCCGCTGACCAAGGAGCACACGCAGGCGCGTCGCTCCGCGGTCGTGGTCCTGACGTCCGACCGCGGTCTGGCCGGAGCCTACTCGTCCAGCGTCCTCAAGCGGGCCGAGGCCCTCACCGAACTCCTGCGGGAGGAAGGCAAGGAGGTCAAGTTCTACCTGGTCGGCCGCAAGGCGCAGGCGTACTTCGACTTCCGTGGGCGCGACTACGCGAAGGTCTGGACCGGCGGAACCGACAACCCGGCGTTCGACATCGCCCGTGAGCTCGGCGCAGCCGTGCTCGAGGACTTCGTCGGCGACTACGAGGACGGCGGCGTGGACGAGATCCACGTGGTCTACACGCAGTTCAAGTCGATGGTCGTGCAGGAGCCGGTCGTCACGCGCCTCCTTCCCCTCGAGGTCGTGGAGGAGGAGACGACGGACAGCTCCGACCTGCTTCCGCTGTACGAGTTCGAACCGGAGCCCGAGCAGGTCCTCGACGCTCTGCTGCCGCGCTACGTCGAGTCCCGGATCTTCGCCGCGCTCCTGCAGGCGGCCGCTTCCGAGCTCGCCGCACGCCAGCGCGCCATGAAGGCCGCCGGCGACAACGCCTCCGAGCTTGTGAAGAAGTACACGCGACTTCGCAACAACGCCCGCCAGGCCGAGATCACGCAGGAACTGACCGAGATCGTGGGCGGTGCGGACGCACTGAACGCGTCCTAGCCAGCCGAACAACACGTAACCCCCCGCTATTTACACGAGCGAAGTGAGAGACATGACTGCCCAACTGAACGAGCAGGGAACCGCAGCCGCGGGCGCCGGTGCCACCGGCCGCGTCGCGCGCGTGATCGGTCCGGTCGTCGACGTCGAATTTCCGGCCGACGCCCTCCCCGCCATCTACAACGCACTGACCACCACGGTGACGCTCAATGGCGTCACCAAGACCCTGACCTTCGAGACCAGCCAGCACCTCGGTGACAACCTGGTCCGCGCCATCTCGCTCCAGGCCACCGACGGCCTGGTCCGCGGCACGGTCGTGGTCGACACCGGCGCCTCGATCTCCGTCCCCGTCGGCGACGGCGTCAAGGGCCACATCTTCAACGTCCTGGGCGAGCCGCTCGACGTCGAGGCATCCGAGATCCAGGCCAGCGACCGCTGGACGATCCACCGCAAGGCCCCGAAGTTCGCGGACCTCGAGGGCGCCACCGAGATGCTGGAGACCGGCATCAAGTCGATCGACCTGCTCACCCCCTACATCAAGGGCGGCAAGATTGGTCTCTTCGGCGGCGCAGGCGTCGGCAAGACGGTGCTCATCCAGGAGATGATCACCCGTGTCGCCCGCAACTTCGGCGGCACCTCGGTGTTCGCCGGCGTCGGCGAGCGTACCCGTGAGGGCAACGACCTCTGGGTCGAGATGGAGGAGGCGGGCGTTCTCAAGGACACGGCCCTCGTCTTCGGTCAGATGGACGAGCCGCCGGGAACGCGTCTGCGCGTGGCCCTCTCGGCCCTGACCATGGCGGAGTACTTCCGCGATGTGCAGAACCAGGACGTGCTGCTCTTCATCGACAACATCTTCCGCTTCACGCAGGCCGGCTCCGAGGTCTCGACGCTGCTCGGCCGCATGCCGTCCGCAGTGGGCTACCAGCCGAACCTCGCCGACGAGATGGGCCTCCTCCAGGAGCGCATCACGTCGACGAAGGGCCACTCGATCACCTCGATGCAGGCGATCTACGTCCCCGCCGACGACTACACCGACCCGGCGCCGGCGACCACGTTCGCGCACCTCGACGCGACCACCGAGCTCTCGCGTGCGATCGCGTCGCGTGGCCTCTACCCGGCCATCGACCCGCTGACCTCGACGTCGCGCATCCTCGACCCGCAGTACGTGGGCCAGGAGCACTACGACGTGGCCGTGCGCGTCAAGCAGATCCTCCAGAAGAACAAGGAGCTGCAGGACATCATCGCGATCCTCGGTGTGGACGAGCTCTCCGAGGAGGACAAGGTCACGGTCGCCCGTGCCCGCCGCATCGAGCAGTTCCTCTCGCAGAACACCTACACCGCCAAGCAGTTCACCGGCGTCGAGGGCTCGACGGTCTCCCTCAAGGACACGGTCGAGGGCTTCAAGGCCATCTGCGACGGCGAGCTCGACCATGTGGCCGAGCAGGCGTTCTACAACGTCGGCGGTCTCGACGACGTCGAGCGCCAGTGGGCCAAGATCCAGGAACAGACCAAGTAGCCATGGCCGAACTCGAAGTCGAAATCGTCGCCGCGGACCACTTCGTGTGGTCCGGCGCAGCGACTCTGGTCAAGGCGCGCACCAGCGACGGCGACATCGGCGTGATGCCGGGCCACACCCCGGTCCTCGCGGTGATGGAGGCCGGCCAGCTGGAGATCACTCCGGTGAATGGCTCGCGGATCACGGTCCAGGCCGACGGTGGGTTCTTCTCGGTCGACAACAACCGCGTGGTCATCGTCGCCGACAACGCCCAGCTCGACGAGGCCGCGACAGCGGGAAACCGATAGTCCGGCCTTGAACGACCTCGGACTGCTGATCATCATCCTGGCCGCTGTCGCGGTCGTGCTGATGGTGGGTGCCCTGCTGCTGCGCCGGTCGCAGCTGCGGGGCGCCCTGGGCACCTTCGACGCCTCCATCTGCCTCGTCTCCGGACGCTGGCGGATGGGGGTTTGTCGTTATGCGGAGCAGGAGCTCGAGTTCATGTCGCTCTACTCGCTCTCGCCGATACCGCGGCACCGCTTCCGGCGCAGCAAGCTCGAGATCCACGGGTGGCGCGAGCCGCAGGGCGCGGAGGCCACGAAGCTGCCCGGAGGCTGGATCGTGGTCGGATTGGAGCACGGTGGCGACCGCTTCGACCTCGCCATGAACTACGGGGCCTACACCGGGCTGAGCGCGTGGCTCGAGGCGGGTCCGGTGGTCGGCATCGGCACCTGGCGGTAGCCGACGGCACCGACGGGCAGGACCCGGAAAGTGACAGACCGAAGGGGTGGGAACGGACGAACCGTTCCCACCCCTTCGGTCTGTCTGCGGCCGCTAGAGCCCGACGACGCCCGTGGCCTGGGGACCCTTGGTCCCCTCGCCGATCTCGAACTCCACGCGCTGGTTCTCGTCCAGCGTGCGGAACCCCTGGGTCTGGATCTCCGAGTAGTGCACGAAGACGTCCTGATCCGCGCCGTCCGGCGTGATGAAGCCGAAGCCCTTTTCAGCGTTGAACCACTTCACGGTTCCCTGAGCCATACTTTCCTCCCGATCGAGATGTCGCTGCCGGCAACCTTTTCGCCGGCAGAGGCGGGGGAGTCGGCCAGGGATTAGTCCCGAGGCCGCAACAAGCGATGTTTCCCACCCGCATAGTGCTTTGCGGGATCGATACAACCAACACAAAGACTGGCTTCAGACTCACACACGGTGGTGACCTCGGCAAGGGTCTCCGGCGAACATTGCGTGAATTGACCTATTCGCCGGCGCTCCGGGTTCCTGACCTGCGGATATGACTCGTTCGTGACGCCCTGGGTCAGGGCTCGACGCGGAGGCCGGCGCGGTAGACGGCCAGCGGCTCGAGGTCCCGGGTGACGACCAGGACGTCGGCGCTGAAGCCGGCGTGGAGCTGGCCCACCTCGTCGGCCAGCCCGATCAGCGAGGCCGGGATGCTGGTCGCGGCCGGGACGGCCCGCTGGATCGGGATCCCGGCGGCGACCACGCTGCGCAGCCCGTCGAGCAGTGTTGCGGCGCCTCCGGCGAGCCGGCCGTCGGCGGTGCGCCCGACGCCGTCGGACACGGTGATCTCCTGGTCGCCGAGCCGGTGCGTGCCGTCGGACAGGCCGACAGCGGATGTGCCGTCGGAGACCAGCATCAGGGCGGGCTCGGGGAGCAGGTTGAACAGCATCCGCACGGTCTGGGGCGAGAGATGGTGGCCGTCCCCGATGACCTCCAGGACTGCTTCCTCCTCGGCGGCGGCATCGAGGGCGGCGCCGGCCGCCCCGGGGGCGCGGTGGTGCCACGGGGGCATCCCGTTGAAGCAGTGCGTGACCGTGGGGACCTCGGCGTACCCGTCGAACCCGGCCGACTCGAGTTCCTCGGCCGCCAGGGCGAGCGATGCCGCGGCGGTGTCGACGTCGGCGTCGGTGTGCCCCATGGAGGGCACGACGCCGTGCGTGACCAGCTGCTCGACGAGGGCATCGCTGCCCTCGAGCTCGGGGGCGTAGGTCATCGTGCGCAGCTGCCCGGCCGCGGCCCCCGCCAGCGTGTCGACGAGGTCGGCGTCGTAGCCCAGCAGGTGCTCGACTGGCTGGGCGCCGCAGCGGGCCCCGGCCAGGAAGGGCCCCTCGGCGTGGATGCCCGCGATGACCCCCTCGCCGGCGAGCTCGCCGAGCCGCTCGCACGCGGAGACCATGCGCTCGGCCGGGGCGGACATGATCGAGGCGAGCAACGTCGTGGTGCCCGTGGCGTACAGCCGCGGGAGGGCCGCCTCGATCTCCTCGCGGCTGGAGGCGGTGAAGTCGACGCCGTAGCCGCCGTGGCAGTGCAGGTCGACGAGCCCTGGCAGCACGAGGGCGGCCTCGGGCAGCTCCTCGACCGTGTAGGTGCCGGCATCCGCGTCGCGGGCGAAGACGTCCCATGGCCCGACGTAGTCGATCCGATCGCCCTCCATCACCACGACGGCGTCGGTCAGCTGGAGGCCCTCGGTCACCACCGTGCCGCGCACCGCGATCCGGGAGGGCGCCGCGGCGGATCCGTCGGGCCCGGTGGATCCGCGGTGCGGACCGGCTCCGCCGGGGGCGTCGTCGGGGGGCGTCGGAGCGGGGAGGGGGGCCATGCGCCCATCCTAGGGGAACGCGGGGCGGGCCCGACAGGGTGGCGGCGACCGGGAGGCGCCGGAGGGCTAGAACAGGCGCGAGGCGGAGTCGTCGACGCCGCGCATCTGGTCGTAGTCCAGCGTCACGCACTCGATGCCGCGGTCGGTGGCGAGCGTGCGGGCCTGGGGCTTGATCTTCTGGGCGGCGAAGATGCCGCGGACCGGGGCCAGGAGCGGGTCGCGGTTCATGAGCTCGAGGTAGCGGGTGAGCTGCTCGACCCCGTCGATGTCGCCTCGGCGCTTGAGCTCGATGGCGACGGTCCGGCCCTCGGCGTCCCGGGCGAGGATGTCGACCGGACCGATCGCCGTCATGTACTCGCGGCGCACCAGCGAGAACCCGGCGCCGAGGGTGTCGATCTGCTCCGCGAGCAGACGCTGCAGATCCGCCTCGACACCGTCCTTGATGAGGCCCGGGTCCACGCCCAGCTCATGGGTGGAATCGTGGATCGTCTCGTGGATGCGAACGATCAGGCGGTCGTCGCTCTTGGCGTTCTGGACGCGCCAGACGGACTCGACGCCGGCCTCGCGGTCGTCCTCGTCCGGCTCGACGGCGCGGAGCACTGCGGGCGGGCTCATCCAGTTCAGCGGCTTGTAGGAGCCGCCGTCGGAATGGACGAGGACGGATCCGTCCGCCTTGACCACCAGCAGGCGCGTGGCCAGCGGGAGGTGGGCGCGCAGACGGCCCTCGTAGTCTACGGAGCAGCGGGCAATGACTAGACGCACAAGAGGACACTCTAGCGAGGCGCGCCGGATCGCGCAGGCCGGCCCTTGTTGGCACAATGGCGGGCATGCCCCGATCGCACCGTCCGCGCCGCCCGTCCGCCGCCCCGGGCAAGGGGAAGCGGCGCAACAAGTGGCAGTCCGCGGGGGAGGAGCGCCCGGTCGAGGCCTTCTCCTTCGGCTTCCCCTCCCAGCAGAGCGCCCGGGACGGGGAATGGCACGTGCGGCGGATCGCCGGCCACCGGGCCGAGAAGCACTACACATGCCCCGGCTGCCACCTCCAGATCGCACCCGGCGTCGAGCACCTCGTGACGTGGCGGTCCGACCACTGGTCCGGCGAGGAGGCCTCCGCCGCCGGCCGGCGGCACTGGCACACGCACTGCTGGAACACGCGCACGGGCCGCTGAGCATCGGCGCCGGGGTGGTCTGCCGGGCCTCGCCGTGTGAGACTCGTCCCAAAGTGGGAACCATTGGACGTGACCGTCTCGTTATCATTGAGATCGGGCGGCGCATCCTCGTGGACCCCAGCGCCGTGGTCGAGTCCTGTTCCCAGCCGTAAGGTGAGTAAGTCCGTGAGAATCCTGTCAGCCGCCGTCGCGATCGTGCTCGGCGCCGTCGCCCTGCTCGTCGGGATCGGCCAGAAGACCTTCTGGGCGCCGTCCGAGACTCTGACCGCCAGTGTGTCCGGCCTTCCCGACGCGCCGTTGACGGTGATCGAGCCCGCCGTGGCCGACGTCCACGACGAGCCCGTCGAGATCACCGTCGAGTCGCCCGCCGAATTCAACGTGATGCTCGGGCGCAGCGGTGACGTGGACGCCTGGGTGGAGGGCGCTGCGGTCAACCGGGTCACCGGGATCGACGCCGAGAACGTCGCCGTCCAGACGGAGCACGTGGAGGGTGAGGCGACCGTCCCGAGCCCGGCCCAGTCCGACCTGTGGGTCGCCACCGACAAGGTGGACCAGCAGACCACCCACACGTGGACTGAGCCGGCGGAGGGCGACTGGTCGCTCCTGCTCGCGGTCGACGGGGAGCAGCCCGCCCCCGTGGACATCACGTTCGAGTGGCCGAACGACGCCGGCACTCCCTTCGCGCTCGCACTGATCATCATCGGCGCGTTGCTGCTGCTGCTCGGTCTGATCCGTCTGATCATGCCCGGCGGCAAGTCGGGCGGCCAGGCCGATGCGAGGACGCCGGAGCCGCAGGACGGGACGAACGGGGGTTCGTCGGCCGGCGGCGTCGCCCGGCGTGTGGTGGCGGCCGTGGCGGCCCTCGGCCTGGGCCTGGGCGGTGCGAGTGCCGCTCATGCGACGCCGAGCGAGGACGCCTCGGAGAGCGCCGCGCCGTCCGAGAGCGCGTCGGCGACACCGTCCGAGCCCGCCGAGTCGGCCCCCGCCGAGGACGAGGGCACCGCCGACACCTCCGAGGAGGAGGGCTACCCCGTGGTGCTCGAGACCCAGCTCGAGCGGATCCTCCAGAACGTCTCGGAGACCGTGGCGGCAGGTGACGAGGAGCAGAACGTGGACGCCCTCCGCCCCCGTACTAACGGCACGGCCCTGGCCCTGCGCGCGCTGAACTACGAGCAGCGCAAGGACGGGCTCGAGGTCGATCCGGCCGAGCCGGTCGCCGCCGGGCCGATCCTCTCCGCCGCTGTCACGACGGACACCGCCTGGCCGCGCACGGTAATCGCCGTGACGCAGGTGGAGGGCAGCGCCTTCCCGCGCGTCCTCACGCTGAAGCAGGAGTCTCCCCGCGAGAACTACGAGCTCGTGAACAACGTGCCGATGCTTCCGGGAACCAGCTTCCCCGGCATCGCCGTGGGCGACCCGGCCGTCAAGCCGCTCGACCCCGCCGAGGAGAACGGGCTGCTCGCCTCGCCGGACGCCGCGCTGGCCGGCTTGAGCCAGTACCTCTCCGATCCGGCGGCGGCCGAGAAGGACCTCTTCGCCGACAGCGTCTTCATCGACCGCGTGCACCAGGCGCAGGAGGCGGTGCGCGACAACGAGGACAACCGCGAGTTCGCCCGCGTGAACTTCGAACGGGGCGTCGACGTCTCCGAGACGAACGTCCTGGCCACGCCCGACGGCGGAGCGATCGTCACCGCCGCCATCGACTCCAGGATGCTGACGACGCCGGCCGAGGACGGCGGGACGGTCTCCCTGGTCGACGAGCTGCACATCGAGATGGCCGGAGGGGATTCGACGACGGGTACCGCTACGTTCAGCTACACCGATACGGTGGCGCTGTACATCCCCGCCTCGGGCAGCAAGGACAAGATCCAAGTGATCGCGGGCGACACCACCCTGAAGTCCGTGACCATCGACGAGTAAGGACGAACAAGCCGGCATGAGCCTCCCCACCGATCCGACGCACGAACCGACCCACGGCCAGCACGAGCCCGCAGCCGCGCCCGCCTCGACCCGCGGCGCCGTCGACCTCTCGGCACTGGCCGGAGGGGGCGGCGCGACGCCTGCCCCCGGCCCCGGGCCGTCCAGTGGGGGCACCTGGGTCAAGCGCATCGGGCAGGCAGAGTTCGAGCAGGCGCTGCAGTGGTCCGAGACGGCACCGGTGGTGGTCTCGCTGGGTGCCGCCTCGGCGCCCGAGTCCGTTCGCCTGGACGAGACGATGGGCGCGCTGGTCGACGGCTACGCCGGCCGTCTCGCACTGCTGCTCGTGGACGCCCAGAAGGAACAGGCCGTCGCCCAGGCCTTCCGCGTCCAGCAGATCCCCGCGGTGGTCGCTGTCGTCCGCGGGCAGCCCGTGCCGCTCTTCCAGGGCGCCGCCTCCCCCGAGCAGATGAAATCGCTCTTCGACGAGCTCATCCAGCTCGCGGTCCAGCACGGCGTCACAGGCACCCTCCCGGCGTTCGGGGTGGCCGAGGGGGAGCAGGCCGAGCCGGAACTGCCACCGCTGCACCGGAAGGCCGTGGAGGCCATCGACACCGGCGACTACGCGGCGGCCGAAGCGGCGTACCGGGAGGCGCTCGCGCAGAAGCCGAACGACCGCGACGCCGAGATCGGACTGGCCAACGTGAAGCTGCTCTCGCGGGTCCAGGCCATGGACCCGCAGGAGGTGCGCTCCCGCGGCGCAGACCACCCGGACGACCTGCAGGCCCAGCTGGACGTCGCGGACCTCGACCTGTCCGGCGGGCACGTCGAGGACGCGTTCCGCCGCCTGATCGGTTTCGTGTCCCGCAGCGCCGGCGACGACCGCGAGGCGGCTCGGACGCGACTGGTGGAGCTGTTCGACGTCGTCGGTCCGCAGGACGACCGCGTGCGTGCCGCGCGCCAGCGCCTCGCCCGGGTCCTCTTCTAGCCCCGCCCCCGCCCCGCCCCCGCTGACGCTGCGGGGCGGCAGCTCGGAACGCAGGCGCCGGTGGGGGTGGCAGGTTCATCCGAAAGGATGAAGCCTCCGCCCCTGCCGCGTTGCTAGATTTGCGCCATGATCGAGCAGGGAATGGACAACGCGCGCCCGCACGCCGCGATCTCGGTGCGGGGGCTGGGCAAGCGCTTCGGCGACAAGGTCGCCGTCAACGGCATCGACCTCGACGTGCCGGCGGGCTCCTTCTACGGGCTCGTCGGGCCGAACGGGGCCGGCAAGACGACCACCCTGTCCATGGCGACGGGCCTGCTCCGGCCGGACGCCGGCCAGGTCTGGATCCACGGCGTCGATGTCTGGGAGCGCCCGCTCGAGGCCAAGGGGCTCCTCGGCGTCCTCGCCGACGGCGTGCGCCTCTTCGACCGCCTCACCGGCCGCCAGCTCGTCACGTACGCCGGGCGGCTCCGCGGGATGGACCCCACGACGGTCGCCGAGCGGACCGAGGACCTCCTGCGGGTCCTCGACCTCGAGGACGCCGCCTCCAAGCTGGTCGTCGACTACTCGGCCGGCATGACCAAGAAGATCGCGCTCGCCACTGCGCTCATCCACTCGCCTCGGGTCCTCGTCCTGGACGAGCCCTTCGAGGCCGTCGACCCCGTCTCGGCCGCCAACATCCGGTCCATCCTGGCCGGCTACGTCGAGCGCGGCGGAACCGTCGTCGTCTCCAGCCACGTCATGGACCTGGTCCAGCGCATGTGCTCCCATGTCGCCGTCATCTCCGACGGCAACGTGCTCGCCGCCGGAACGGTCGACGAGGTACGCGGGGGCGACAGCCTGGAGGACCGCTTCGTCGAGCTGGTCGGCGGCCGCGCCGAGGGCGGGGGACTCCAGTGGTTGCAGAGCTGATCCGGCTCAAGGGAGCGCTCCTCGCCAACGGTTTCCGGCGCAGCCCCTGGCAGCTGGTCGGGGTCATCCTCGGTGCGCTCTACGGGTTGTTCGTCGCTGTCATGCTGATCGTCGGCCTCTTCGGCCTCGGCGGGCAGGACGCTGAGCTCATCGGCACGGTCCTGGTCCTCGCCGGGGGCGTGGCGACCCTGCTCTGGGCGGTGATCCCCGTCCTCGCCGCGGGTGTGGACTCCACGCTCGACCCGGCGCGCTTCGCGCCGTTCCCGATCCCGAGCCGCGATCTCGCCGCCGGGCTCCTGCTCACCGGCTTCGTCGGTGTCCCCGGCGCCGTGACCCTGATCCTGTTCGTCGCGCAGGCCCTGGCCTGGCGCCAGTGGGCACCCGCCGCTGCCGCGGCCGTGGTGGCGGGCGCGCTCGGCGCCCTCTACTGCCTGGCGCTGGCGCGGCTGACCACGACGGCGGCCCACTCGCTTACCGCCAGCCGGCGCTTCCGCGAGGTCGGCACCATCCTGCTCTTCGTCCCGCTCGTCCTGCTCGGGCCCATCATCGGCGGGATCGAGAGCTGGATCTCCTCCGCCGGTCTGATGGACTGGTTGCCGCAGGTGGCCGGAGTCATCGGCTGGACGCCGCTCGGCGTCTTCGCAGCGCTCCCCGCCGACGCCGCGGCCGGAGCCTGGGCGGTCCTCGGACTGCGGTTCGCCGCGGCAGTGGGCTACCTCGCCGCCACGATCTGGCTCTGGGCCGTGCTGCTCCGCCGCTCCCTCGAACGCCCCGCGGGCAGCGGCAAGGGCGGTCGGGCGCAGGCCGGTCTGGGCCCGCTCGGGTGGTTCCCGGCCACGCCGTGGGGCGCCGTCGCCGGTCGGTCCCTGACCTACTGGTTCAAGGACCCGCGGTACGCCGCGAGCATCGTCGTCGTCCCGTTGATCCCGATCGCCTTCTGGTACGCGTCCTCGCAGGCGGAGTCGCCCTTCATGCTCTACGCGGCGTCGCCGCTCGTGGCCGTCATGCTGGGGTTCGCGATCTCCGCCGACGTCTCCTACGACTCGACGGCATTCGCGCTGCACGCCACCACGGGCCTGCGCGGCGTGCACGACCGCCTGGGCCGGGTCCTGGCCTGCTCCGTGATCTCGGTCCCGCTCGTCGTGCTCCTCTCCTTCATCCCGCTCGCGGCCGGTGGCGACCCGGTGGACGTGCTGGCGATTCTCGGCGTGAGCCTCGGCGGCCTGCTCTCGGGCCTCGGCGTGTCCTCGGTCGCGTCGGCCCGTTGGACGTACAGCGTGCCGTTGCCCGGGGAGAACCCCTTCAAGACGCCGCCCGGTGCAGGCGCGCGTGTCGCCGTCGTGCAGCTGGCCACCTTCGCCGTCGCGACGGTCGCGCTCCTGCCCGAACTGGGCCTCCTGATCGCGTTCTTCGTCACCGGGAACCCGCTCTACGCCTGGTTGACGCTCGCGGTGGGGCTGCTCCTCGGCGGCGCTCTGCTGGCGCTCGGCGTGCGGATCGGGGGCCGCTGGTTCGATGCCCGGCTGCCGGAGCTGATGCAGGCGGTCACACTCAACAAGTAGGGCACCGTTGATAGAATGGAGTCCATGAGCCTGCCTGCGAACTCCATCGAGAACGATCCCTTCGACGGCGGAAGCCGCGGCGGTACCGCGACGGTCGAACGCGAGGAGACCCGCCAGCTGATCGAGCCGGGTGACTCCGAGCGGTTCGCGCACTATGTGCGCAAGGAGAAGATCATGGAATCCGCCGTGACCGGCGATCCCGTGATCGCGCTGTGCGGCAAGGTGTGGGTCCCCGGGCGGGACCCGCAGAAGTTCCCCGTGTGCCCGGAGTGCAAGGCCGTGTACGACGGCTTCCGCGACGCCGACGAGAACAGCTGACCTGCCCGGGGCGCCGCCGCGCGCCCGACTCGTGAGCTGAATGACCGCGCGGCCCGGAGCCGCGCCGGTCGACATCGTCGACTTCCGAAGGGGACACCCGTGACCGAAGCGCTCTTCTCCGTGGGCGAGAGCATGCCCCCGGCCTATCCCGAACGCGCCGCGTGGGGCACGGCCCCGAAGCTCAGGCAGTGGCAGCAGGAGGCCCTGCAGCTCTATATCGACCAGGCGCCGAGGGACTTCCTGGCCGTCGCGACGCCCGGCGCCGGCAAGACGACGTTCGCCCTGCGCATCGCCCGCATGCTCGTCGACGCCGGGACGGTCAACCGCATCACCGTGGTCGCCCCGACCGAGCATCTCAAGAGCCAGTGGGCCGACGCGGCCGCCCGGATCGGGCTGTCCCTGGACCCCAACTTCAAGAACTCCGACGGACGCCACGGCGCGGGCTACATCGGCGTGGCCGTGACGTATGCGCAGGTGGCCTCCAAGCCCTTGCTGCACCGCGCCAAGACGGAGGCCGCCCGCACGCTCGTGATCCTCGACGAGGTCCATCACGGCGGCGACGAGCTCAGCTGGGGCGACGGCATCCGGGAGGCCTTCGAACCGGCGACCCGCCGACTGGCCCTGACCGGGACGCCGTTCCGCTCCGACACGGCCGCCATCCCGTTCGTCGACTACGTCGAGGACGCCGAGGGGATCCGCCGCTCCAAGGCCGACTACACGTACGGATACGGCGACGCGCTCAAGGACAACGTGGTCCGCCCGGTCCTGTTCATGGCCTACTCCGGCCAGATGCGCTGGCGGACCAGCGCGGGCGAGGAGATGGAGGCCAACCTCGGCGAGGGCTTCACGAAGGACATCACGGCGCATGCCTGGCGCACGGCGTTGAACCCCGACGGCGAGTGGATCCCTGCCGTGCTCTCGGCGGCGGACCGCCGCCTGACGGAGGTCCGCCGGACCGTGCCCGACGCCGGCGGCCTGGTGATCGCCACTGACCACGACGACGCCCGCGCCTACGCTGCCCAGCTCGACCGGCTGACGGGGGAGAAGACGACCGTCATCCTCTCCGACGACCCCAAGGCGTCGAGCCGGATCGAGGAGTTCTCCGCCGGGGACAGCCGTTGGATGGTCGCGGTCCGCATGGTCTCCGAGGGCGTCGACGTGCCGCGGCTGTCCGTGGGCGTGTACGCCACGAGCACGTCCACCCCGCTGTTCTTCGCCCAGGCCGTCGGCCGTTTCGTGCGATCACGGAAGCGCGGCGAGGTCGCCAGCGTCTTCCTGCCGTCCGTGCCGATCCTCATGGCCCTCGCCAACGAGATGGAGGTCGAGCGGGACCATGCCCTCGACCGCCCCGAGAAGCACGTCGAGGACCCGGACTTCATCCCCGAGGAGGGCCTGCTCGACGAGGCCAACCGGGAGGAGAAGGCCTCCGACGAGCTGACCAAGCAGAAGTTCGAGGCGCTGCACTCCAACGCCTCGTTCGACCGCGTGCTCTTCGACGGCGGGGAGTTCGGGACGGGGGGCGCCATCGGCTCGGACGAGGAGCACGATTTCCTCGGCATCCCCGGCCTGCTGGATGCCGACCAGGTCGGCGTGCTCCTGCGGCAGCGCCAGGCCGAGCACGTCAAACGCCGCTCGTCGGCATCGGAGCAGGCATCGTCGGCCGCCGTCGTCGACCACCGCCGGCTCCTGGACCTGCGTCAGCAGCTGGCCAAGAACGTCTCGGCCTGGGCCGCCCGGACGGGTACGGCCCACGGGTCCATCCACAACAAGCTGCGCGAGGTCTGCGGCGGCCCGCCCGTCGCGCAGGCGAGTGCGGACCAGTTGGATGCGCGGATCAAGAAGCTCCAGGACTGGTTCGTCGGCCGCAAGTAGCAGGGACCGGGGCGCCGGCCGTCCGGCGGCTCAGCGCGTGATGAGCTCCGTCTGGATGACCGGCTCGCCCTTCTGCAGCTTGCGGGCGACCCCCGGGAGCTCCTGGATGCTGGCCCGGTGCCGCTCGGCCGCCCGGCGCACTCCCTCGGCCCCCGTGAAGCCGGGCTGTACCTCGCCGTCGAGCACCAGCGGGACGAGCAGCTGCCGGTCATTGGAGTCGGCCTCCGGGCGGAAGCCCACGCCGACGAGCTCCGCAGTGGCGCGGCCGCGCTCGTTGATCCGGCGGACCGCCTGCTTCCGGCCCCCGACGCTGGCCTTGTTCTTGGCCGCCTTGGCGACGTCGACGAACTCGCCCGAGTCGTCCTGCCGCGACACCAGTTTGTAGACCATGGACGCCGTCGGCGCGCCCGAGCCCGTCACCAGGGACGTGCCGACGCCGTAGGCGTCGACCGGCGCCGACTGCAGGGCGGCGATCGCGTACTCGTCCAGATCGCTGGTGACCATGATGCGCGTGTTGTGGTTTCCCAGGTCGTCCAGGAGGACCCGCACCCAGCGTGCCTGGTCCACCAGGTCGCCGGAGTCCAGCCGCACCGCGCCGAGCTCGGGTCCGGCCACCTCGACCGCCGTCCGGACGCCCTCCTCGACGTCGTACGTGTCCACCAGCAGGGTGGTGTCGCGGCCGAGCGAGGCGACCTGGGCCTCGAAGGCCGCGCGCTCCGAGTCGTGCAGCAGGGTGAAGGAGTGCGCGGCCGTTCCGACCGTGGGCAGGCCGTAGCGGAAGCCGGCCTCCAGGTTGGAGGTAGAGCTGAACCCGGCGATCACGGCGGCGCGGGCCGCGGCCACGGCCGACTCCTCCTGCGTGCGGCGCGAGCCCATCTCCACGCACGGCCGCCCGTGCGCCGCGGCGACCATGCGCGAGGCCGCGGAGGCGATCGCCGAGTCGTGGTTGAGGATCGAGAGGATGAGGGTCTCCAGGATGCAGGCCTCGGCGAAGGTCGACTCCACCGTGAGCAGCGGGGAGTGGGGGAAGTAGAGCTCGCCCTCGGCGTAGCCGTGGATGCTGCCGGAGAACCGGAAGTCCCGCAGGAACTCGAGCGTCGGGTCGTCCACCACGGCGTTGTCGGAGAGGAAGTCCAGCTCCTCCGTGGAGAACCGGAAGCGCTCGAGCGCCTCCAGGACTCGGCCGGTGCCCGCGACCACGCCGTAGCGACGGCCTTCCGGGAGTCGGCGCGAGAACGCCTCGAAGACGGACCGGCGGTGCGCGGCCCCCGACCGCAGCGATGCCTGGAGCATCGTCAGTTCGTAGTGGTCGGTGAAAAGCGAGGTCGGCTGCTGCCGCATGGGTGGCTCCTGCTGGTGCTGACGTACTGACCGGGCGCGCTGGCGCTGCGAATCACTCTAATCCGTCGCGCGCCGCCTGGCCGACGAGGGCTAAGCCCGGCGCGGGGCATCCACCGTCCCGCCCTCCGGCGTGGGCGTGGCGGCCAATCGGATTTAGACTGGAGGAATGCCCGTGCTGACCCCCGAGACAGTGGAAGGGACCGGCGCCGAGACGACGCCGGCCCATGACATTCCGTACGTCCTGATCGTCTGGAACGATCCGGTGAACCTCATGAGCTACGTGAGCTGGGTGTTCCGCAGCTATTTCGGCTACTCCAAGGACAAGGCGGACGACCTCATGATGGAGGTCCACACGCTGGGCCGCTCCGTCGTGTCCACCGGATCGCTGGAGAAGGTCGAGGCGGACGTCGCAGCGATGCACCGCTACGGCCTGTGGGCGACGTTCAAGAGGGCGGACGAGGCCTGATGGCACGCGCCTTCAAGAACACGCGCCGCGGCGTGACGGGACATCTGGAGCGCGCCGAGCGCGACCTCCTCCGCAATCTGTTCGACGACGTCATCACCATGCTGGAACCGGACGACGACGAACCGCTGGCCGCGCCGCCGTCGTCCCCCGAACGGGATCCCCTGTGGGAGCTGACGGGCCTGAGCCCGGAGGACTTCGCCTCCGGAGCCGGGGCAGCGGCAGCCGAGCCGCCCCGCGATCCGGCGCTGCGCCGGCTGCTGCCGGACGCAGTGAAGGACGACGACACCGCCGCGGCGGAGTTCCGCGGGCTGACGGAGCACGCCCTCCGGCAGTCCAAGACCGCTTCGCTGCGCGCCGCCAAGCTGGCGCTGGAGACATCGCGGCTCCACCTCGACGACGCGTCGGCACCGCGATTCGCCGCAGCCCTCAACGACGTCCGGCTCGTCCTGGCGGAACGCCTCGGCATCGAGACGGAGGAGGACGCCGAACGGGTCCACCGGCTCGAGGACTGGGCCGAGGCGGAGTCGGTCGACGACTACCTCGCGCTCGTCTACAACTTCGTCACCTGGGCCCAGGACAGTCTGATGGTCGCCCTCACCGAGCGTTTCGAACTGGATCTGGACGGCTCCCGGGGCGAGGACCACGACCGCTAGGAGTGTAGGCAGCATCACACCGGCGCCGGCGGCAGCATCGGATATTGTCGGTTGATCATGAACGTCGTCCCTGTCGGCACCGGCGAGGTGCCCCAACCTCTGCAGTCCGCGGAACCGGTGCGGCAGCTGCGCGCCTCGGCCCCCATCGGGATCTTCGACTCCGGCGTCGGGGGCCTGACGGTCTCGCGCGCGGTGCTGGACCAGCTGCCCAACGAGTCCACGCTCTACGTCGGGGACACCGCACGCAGCCCGTACGGCCCGCTGCCCATCGCCGAGGTCCGCGCGAACGCCCTCGGCATCATGGACGAGCTGGTCGACGCCGGGGTGAAGCTCCTGGTGATCGCCTGCAACTCGGCCTCGGCAGCCGTCCTGCGCGATGCGCGCGAGCGATACACCGCCCGGTACGGGATCCCGGTCGTCGAGGTCATCCAGCCGGCCGTGCGCCGAGCTGTCGCGGCCACGCGCAATGGCAGAATCGGCGTCATCGGCACGCGGGCCACCGTGGGGTCGCGGGCCTACGAGGACGCGTTCGCCGCCGCACCGCACCTGCAGGTCTCCTCGGTGGCCTGCCCGCGATTCGTCGACTACGTCGAGCGCGGCGTCACCACGGGGGAGGACCTGCTGGCGACGGCCGAGGAGTATCTCGCACCGCTCAAGGAGGCCGGCGTCGACACCCTGGTCCTGGGCTGCACGCACTATCCGCTGCTGACCGGCGTGCTCTCCTATGTCATGGGCGACGGCGTCACGCTCGTCTCCAGCGCCGAGGAGACCGCCAAGGACGTCTACGCCGCGCTGATGCGCACGGGCCTCTCCCGTGTGGAGTCCACCGACCCGAGCCATCACTTCATCGCCACCGGCGACGCGGCGGCCTTCGAGTCCCTCGCCCGCCGATTCCTCGGCCCCGAGGTGCTCGGCGTGGAGCACGTCGATCACGTCGCGGCTCGCTACCCGACTGGTTCCATCGCTATGGTGACTCCAGAGATGACCGCCCGTGCGTCTATCGGCAACAGTGCCAGGAAGTAGACCATGAAACTCACCATCATCGGCTGCACGGGTTCCTTCCCGGGTCCGGGGTCGCCGGCCTCCTGCTATCTGGTCTCCGCGTTCGACGGCGAGCGCGAGTGGAAGATCCTGCTGGACCTCGGGTCGGGGGCGCTGGGAGTCCTGCAGCGCTACACGGATCTCAAGGATCTCGACGGGATCATGATCACGCATCTGCACCCGGACCACTTCATGGACCTGTGCGGCATGCACGTGGCCATCCGGTGGGACCCGAACGGCTGGGGCCGGGACCGGATGACGGTCTACGGCCCGGAGGCGACGGAGGACCGCATCGGCACGGCCTACGGGCTGGCGCCGACGGATCCCGAGGGCATGCACAAGGACTTCGACTTCCGGTCCTGGGAGCCGCGGTCGCCGATCGAGATCGGCCCCTTCCGGATCACCCCGTATCCCGTGCGCCATCCCATCGAGGAGGCCTACGCGCTGCGCGTGGAGGCGACCGAGCCGGTGGCGGACGGGACGCTCATGACGTCCGTCCTGACGTACTCGGGGGACACCGACGCCTGCGAGGGCCTGAACGAGGCCGCCCGCGACGCCGACATGTTCCTCTGCGAGGCCGCCTTCGAGGAGGGGCGCGACGACGCCATCGAGGGCGTCCACCTGACCGGCAAGCGGGCCGGGGAGGCGGCCCGCGACGCCGGCGTCCACCGGCTCCTGCTGACCCACATCCCCGTCTGGACCGGCATCAACCAGGTGGTCGACGAGGCGACGGAGGTGTACGACGGCGGCATCGCCGTCGCGGTCTCCGGTGTCACCTATGGCGTGTGGTCCGGCACCCGGCTGGGCGACCCGCGGGCCATGCCCACGGCGCCGGTGGCCCTCATCCGTCCCGACACCGAGCAACGCGTGTGGCCGGGCCGGCCGCGGGGTCCCGAGCGCAAGGCGGGGCGCAGCCGGTAGTCGCCGCACACCGCGCGGGGTTCCCCGGCGTGCCCGAGACGGGGGCTGTGCCGCCTAGACTTGATGGCATGACGACCACATCCCCACAGGCCAGCGCGACCGCAACCGGAGCAGGCGACGCGCCGCGTGCCGACGGGCGCGCCCACGACCAGCTCCGCCCCATCACCATCACCCGCGGCTGGTCGAGCCAGGCGGAGGGCTCCGCGCTGATCGAGTTCGGCAGCACCCGTGTGCTCTGCACGGCGTCCTTCACGGAGGGCGTGCCGCGGTGGCTGAAGGGCGAGGGCAAGGGCTGGGTGACGGCCGAGTACGCCATGTTGCCGCGCGCCACGAACACCCGCAGCTCGCGGGAGTCGGTCAAGGGCAAGATCGGCGGCCGCACGCATGAGATCTCGCGGCTCATCGGTCGCTCGCTGCGCGCGATCATCGACACCAAGGCCTTGGGCGAGAACACGATCGTGCTGGACTGCGATGTCCTGCAGGCCGACGGCGGGACGCGCACGGCGGCTATCACGGGTGCGTTCGTCGCGCTGGCGGAGTCGATCCGCTGGGCGCGTGAGCAGGGCCTGGTCCACAAGAACGCCAAGGTCCTCACGGACACCGTCTCGGCGGTCTCGGTCGGCATCATCGACGGCACGCCCATGCTGGACCTCCCGTATGTGGAGGACGTCCGCGCCGAGACCGACATGAACGTCGTCGTCACCGGTTCGGGTGACTTCGTGGAGGTCCAGGGCACGGCGGAGGGTGCGCCCTTCAAGCGCGACGAGCTCGACGCGCTCCTGGACCTGGCGCTTGCGGGAACCGCCGAGCTGTCCCGGATCCAGCGGGAGGCCCTCGGCGTCGAGACGGGCGAGTCCCTGTGAGCGGAGCCGAGCCGCGGCTGGTCCTGGCCACGCACAACGAGGGCAAGGTCCGTGAGCTGCGCGAGCTGCTCCGTGGCCAGGTCCCGGGCCTCGACGTCGACACGCAGGTGGTCGACGCGGGCGCGGTGGGCGCGCCCGACGTCGTCGAGACCGGCGTGACCTTCGCGGAGAACTCCCTCCTGAAGGCCCGTGCAGTCGCCGCCGCCACCGGGCTGCTGGCCATCGCGGACGACTCGGGGCTCGCCGTCGACGTGCTTCACGGGGCACCGGGGATCTTCTCCGCTCGGTGGGCGGGCCGGCACGGTGACGATGCGGCGAATCTTGATCTGCTCCTCGCCCAGCTGCAGGACATCGCCGACGAGCACCGCGGCGCGGCGTTCGTGTGCGCGGCGGCACTGGCGTCCCCCGGGGGCGAGACGGCCGTGCGGGAGGGGCGGCTTCAGGGGCGGCTCCTGCGCGAGCCCCGGGGAGCGGGCGGCTTCGGCTACGACCCGATCCTGCTGCCCGCGGGGGAGACCCGCAGCTGCGCGGAGCTGACCTCTGCCGAGAAGAACGCGATCAGCCACCGCGGGCAGGCCTTCCGGGCGCTGCTGCCCGAGGTCGTCGCTGCGTTGGCGCGCTGATTTCGCCGGCCCGCCGGCGCGAGCCGGCGGAGCACCACCGAGGGGATTCCTGTGAATGCAATGACGACGACCCCGCCCGCCTCCGGGGGCGGGTGGCTCGGCGGCCTCGCGGACTGGGCCGTCGGGCTGATGGAGACCATCGGCGCTCCGGGCGCCGCCTTGGCCATCGCCCTGGAGAACCTCTTCCCGCCGCTGCCGAGCGAGCTGATCCTGCCGATGGCGGGGTTCGCCGCCAGCCGGGGGAGCTTCAGCCTGGCGGAGGCCCTGGTGTGGACGACGCTGGGCTCCGTCGTCGGGGCGTTCGTGCTCTACTGGGTCGGCCGGCTCCTCGGCCGCGAACGGACGCGGCGCATCTTCGGCGCGTTGCCGCTGGTCGCGGTCGAGGACGTCGACAAGGTGGAGGCGTGGTTCGACAAGCATGGCGCCAAGGCCGTGTTCTTCGGTCGGATGGTGCCGGTCTTCCGGTCGGTCATCTCCATCCCCGCGGGCGTCACGGCGATGCACCCGGCGAAATTCCTCGGGCTGACGTTCGCCGGCAGCGCCATCTGGAACACCATCTTCGTGCTCGCCGGCTACTACCTCGGCGAGCAGTGGCACCTCGTGGAGCAGTACGCCGACATCTTCCAGAAGATCGTGCTCGTCGCCGTCGCCGCCGCGCTGGTCTACTGGGTCGTCAAGCGCGTCCGCGCGAGCCGCAGCTCGCGAGACCAGAGCCCCTCCGCCTGAGAACCGTCTGAGAGCCATGAGTTACGACTTCACCGCCATCGACTTCGAGACAGCCAACGGCTTCCGGGGCTCCGCCTGCTCCGTCGGCGCCGTCAAGGTCCGCGACGGACGCATCGTCGAGGAGAACCTCTGGCTGATGCGGCCGCCTCCCGGCTACGACCACTTCGATCCGCGCAATGTGCAGATCCACGGGATCACCCCCGAACGGGTGGCCGCGGCACCCCGGTTCGGCGACGTCTTCGGCGCGCTCAGCGACTTCATCGGCGCGGACCTCGTCGTCGCGCACAACGCGGCGTTCGACCTCGGCGTCATCCGATCCGCCCTGGAGGTCTCCGAGCTCCCCGGGCCGGCGTTCGAGCATGCGTGCACGGTCATCCTCTCCCGGCGCAGCTACCGACTGGCCTCGTACTCGCTGCCCTTCGTCGCCGAGGCCGCCGGCGTGCCGCTGCAGAACCACCACGACGCGCTCGAGGACGCCCGTGCCTGCGCCGGCATCATGATCGACATCGGCCGGCTCCACGGTGCCGCTGCTCCGCAGGACCTAGGCGCGAGCATGGCCTCCGCCTTCAGCACGGCTCCGGCCTACGCCGTGGGCGACGAGCTCTCCAAGGCGACGCGGGACGCGCTCAACTGGCGAGCCAGCGGTGGGCCGATCCCACGGCAGCCGGACTGGGCCGTCTGGCCGCAGGAGGGCCCCAACCCCGAGCCGGACCCCGGTGCGGATCCGTCGCACCCGCTCCACGGCCAGACCGTGGTGTTCACGGGGAACCTCGGGATTAGCCGTCCCGAGGCCAAGCAGCGCGCAGCTGCCTGCGGCGCGCAGACGGCCAGCCGGGTCACACGGAAGACCACCGTGCTCGTCGTCGGCGACGGCTTCGTCGCATCGGATCTGAGGGCGGGCCGCTTGACGTCCAAAGCGCGGCAGGTCCTGCGCTACCGCGAGGCCGGCCAGGAGGTCGAGATCGTCTCCGAGGGCGAGTTCCTCCAGATGGTCGGCGGGGGCTGGTCCGAAGGAGCGCACGGTCCGGGGACGGAGCCAGGGACGGGGCCAGTGGTGGGTCCGGTGACGGATTCAGCGACGGACCCCGGGCCGGATTCAACCACGGAGGGCAGCGCGGTCACGGGCACCCGTCCGGCGTCGGCGTCCGCGGGTTCCTGACGCGAGGCCCGTCCGAGGCCGCTCCGCCGGACCGGCAGGGACGCCCGCCGTGGCCCCGGTCCTGTCGCCGGTTCAGGCCGGCAGGACCAGCGTCCGCCAGCGGCGCGCCGTCTCCACGGCGAGCGCGGAGGCGGGGCGGGCACCCCATCCGTTCGGGAGGGCCGCCGTGCCGTGGGCGGCACCGACGAGTGCGAGGGCGAGACCCAGCGTCCCGGCGTCGCCCGCGGACGCGGCCAGGCGTTCCGCGGCGCCCTCCGGGCCGCCCGCCGCGGCGACCGCGGCGAGCGCCGGTCCGAGCCCGGGGACGTCGCGGTGCTCTGCCTGGAGCTCACTGAGGACGGTCTCCGTGTCCCGGGCCCAGACGAGTCGACGGACCGTGGCCGCGGTCGCCCCTGCCGCTTCGAAGAGCTCTCGCCTGACGACCAGCGCCGCGGCGTCCGTCCCGAGATGCCGGGCCGTAACCTCCGGGGTGTGGGGGAGGAGGCCCGGGACGGTGGCACAGACGAGCGCGGCCGTCGACGCGGTGCCGGACGCATTGGGCCGCGACGTGCTGCCCATCTCCACGCCGGCCAGGGCCGACTCGATCTCCTCGGGGGCCGGGATCGTCCGTTCGGCCGGAACCTCCGCGACCAACTCGTCGATCCAGCGGTCGAGGGGCTGGGGCGCGCCGGAGGGGAAGGCGCCCGTCGTCCTCCGGTACCAGCGCAGGGCCGCGAGCCACATGCAGGCGGCCTCGTCGGAGCCGACCCCCTGGTTGGCCCATTCGAGCGCCTCGAGGAGACCGTCGGTGAGATAGAGGTGCAGGAGGTGGAGGGCGTCCAGCTCGTCCGGCGCGGCGGCCAGTCCTGGGGCGGCCCAGAGCGCGGTGGCTCGGTCGAGGAAGGCGTCGACGGAGGCGGACGGGGGCGTCGTTGGAAGGCTCACCCCTCCATTGTCCACGGCGTCGGGCGTCCGTGCGCCAACCGGTCGGCGCCGCGTCCTAGGGTGGACCCATGAAGCTCCTTCACACCTCGGACTGGCATCTGGGTCGTTCCTTCCACGAGGAGGACATGCTCCCCGCCCAGCGCGACTTCGTCGACCAGCTCGTGGAGCTCGTGCGGGCGGAGGGAATCGACGTCGTCCTGATCGCGGGGGACGTCTACGACCAGGCGATGCCCCGGGTCGACGTCATTCGGCTCTTCGACGACGCGCTGGTGCGGCTGCGCCAGGCTGGTGCCGAGATCGTGGTGACCAGCGGCAACCACGACTCCGCGGTCCGCCTCGGCGCAGGGTCGTCGTTCATGGCATTCGGGGGAGTCCACGTGCGCACGGACGTCGCGCGCGCGTGGGAGCCCGTGGTCCTCCACGCCGAGGACCACCAGGTGGCGGTCTACCCCGTCCCCTATCTCGAGCCGCGGCTGGTGCGCGAGGCGCTGGGTGTCTCCGCGCCAGGCCACACCCCCGTTACGGCGGAGGTCCTCGAACGGGCCTGGGCCGACCTCGAGCGCCGGCGCGAGCACGCGGAGGGCCCCGTCGTCGGGATCGTCATGGCTCACGTCTTCGCGGCCGGAGGCTCGGGTTCCGAGAGCGAGCGACCGCTGAGCATCGGCGGGGTCGACGTGGTGCCCACCGCACTGTTCGAGCGGTTCGACTACGCGGCGCTCGGCCACCTGCATGGTCGGCAGGAGCTGGCTCCCACCGTCCGCTACTCCGGATCGCCCCTGCACTACTCCTTCTCCGAGGCGGGCCACATCAAGGGTGCCTGGATGCTCACCACCGGGGACGACCGTCCCGCCGACGTCTCGGCGCCCGTAGCGGCCGAGCGCGTGGACTGGCGGGCCCACCGGCTGCTTCGCCGGCTCCAGGGCCCCCTGGACGAATTGCTGGAGGCCGAGGAGTACTCCGATGCGGAGGAGGCCTACTGCCAGATCACGCTGACCGATCCGGAGCGCCCACCCCGGGCGCTGTCGCGGCTCAAGGAGCGGTTCCCGCACGTGCTCCAGCTGGTGTTCGCCCCGACGGGCCCCGCGGCCTGGCCATCGACGTACGCGCAGCGCGTCGGGCGTGGTCGGCCGCCGCTCGATGTCTCCGCCGACTTCCTGGCCCACGTGCGGCAGCGAACGGCCAGCGCGTCGGAGCGGCAGGAACTGGAGCGGCTCATCGAGGCGGCCGCGATCGAGGAGGCGACGGCTTGAGGATTCACCGCGTCGTCATCCAGGCCTTCGGGCCGTTCAAGGACCGGGAGGACATCGACTTCGACGCGCTCTCCGCAGGGGGGCTCTTCCTGCTCAACGGCGACACCGGCGCGGGCAAGACCACCGTGCTGGACGCGATCTGCTATGCGCTCTACGGATCTCTCCCCGGGGCCCGGCAGAAGGCGCGGACCCTGCGGAGCGCCTATGCGGACGACGCGACGCCTCCGCAGGTGCTCTGCGAGTTCAGTGTCGGAGGACGCCGGTTCGAGGCCATGAGGTCGCCCGCCTGGGACCGGCCGAAGGCACGCGGAACCGGGACCACGCGCCAGCAGGCCCAGAGCTCGCTCCGGGAGCTCGTGGAGGGGGAGTGGACGGCGCTCTCCGCGCGGAACGACGAGGTCGGGCAGCTGATCCAGGGGCTCGTCCACCTCGGCCGCGAGGAGTTCACGCGGGTCGCCATGCTGCCCCAGGGGGAGTTCGCGACCTTCCTCCGGGCCGAGGACAAGGACCGCGCCGAATTGCTGCAGAAGCTCTTCGACGTCACGACCTACCAGCGGGTCGAGGAGCTGCTCGCCGAACGACGCCGGGAGCTCGCCCGCCGCGCCGAGACCGCCGAGCGCACCAAGCGGACCCTCACAGCCCGCGTGGTCCGCGACGCGGCCGAGAACCTGCTGGAACCGGACACGGACGAGCAGCCTGGCCACGGCATCGCGGACCCCGGCACGGCTGAGCCGCCCGTCGGGACACTGGCGGAGTGGGACGCTGCGCTCGCGCATCATCCCGATGAAGCGCCGTTGCCCGAGCCCGAGGTGCTCGCCGGAGTCATCGACAACCTCCTCGAGACCCGCCGACGCGCCGCAGCGGCCCGGGAGGAGGCAGCGCGTCGCTGCGTGGCCGCCGCCCGTGAGCGCGTGGACGGGATGCGCCGCCGCCGGGACGACGAGGCGCGCCTGATCGAGCTGGAACGAGATCGGGAGCGGCACGAACAGCTCCGGCCGGAGGCGGTGGAGGCGCGCGAACGGCTGGAACTCCACGAACGCGGGATGCTCGTCGAGCGCGCCGATCGCCGCAATACCGCAGCCCGTACCCGGCTCGCCGAGTCGCATCGAGCCCTCCAGGAGGCCTCGGACGAGGCGCGCGGGCTCGCCGGACTCGACGAGGTGCTCGCCGCGGCGCATCCGGACGTCGAAGGGCTCGGCCAGGCCTGTCGGACGGCCACGGAGCTCGCCTCCCGGCTCGAGGCGCTGCGTGCCCGCGAGGACGAGCTGGCGGATGAGAGACGGACCCACGAGCGGGCTCGTGAACGCCGGCTCGTGCTCGAGCGCCAGCGGACCGCGACGGCCCAGAGGCTCCGTGCCGAACGGGCGCGCCTCGAGGAGGCCGAGACGGAGCTGGCGGGCCTTCGAGCGTCCGCCCGGAACCCCGCGGAGCAGGAAGACGCTCTGGCCGCGGCACGCCGCCGACTCCGTGCCGTCGCGGCCCGCGACGAGCTCGCCGTCGAAGTGCGGCAGCGGACCGGGGAGTGGCTCGAAGCGGAGAAGAAGCTCCTGGGTCTTCGACAGGCCCGGGCCCAGCTCGTGCGCGATCGTCTGGAGCAGTCAGCGGCCGTGCTCGCCGCGGGACTCGTCGATGGCGAACCCTGCGCCGTGTGCGGCAGCGAGACCCACCCCGCCCCCGCGGCGGGCTCCGGCAACCCGAGCGTCACCGACGCAGAGCTCGAGGCCGCCGAGGCGGCCGTGGAGTCCGCGCAGCATCGTGAGCGCGAGGCAGCGTCGGCCGAGGCGAAGGCCAAGGAGGAGATGGCCCGGCTCTCGGCCGAGGCCGGCGAGCTCGACGCCGACGCGGCGTCGGCCGCGGTCGCCGCGGCGGAGACGGCGGCCCGGGAAGCCAGTGAGGCGGCCGCACGGTCCACGCGACTCGAGGCCCTGGTGGAGTCCGGCCGGGAGGCCTGCCGCGAACTCGACGCCGAGGATCGGCGCAGCGAGCAGGAGGCCGGCGTGCTGGCCGCCACCCTGGAGGAGTCCGCCGCACGGGTCAGTCGGCTCGAGGCCGAGCTCGCCCGCGCCGTGGCACCCGCGGCGACGCTCGCCGAACGGCTGGACGGCGTCCGCCGGGTCTGCCAGGCGCTGGAGGCTTGGCGCGACGCCGGGCGGGCGGTCGCGCAGCTGACGGACGCTGCGGCCGAGACCGAGCAGGAGCTCGAGGAGGCATTGGTCGAGTACGGCTTCCTGCCGCCCGGCGCGCGCGATACCGCAGGCGTCCTCGACACGGACGCCGAGTCCCTGCAGGACGCCTGCCGGTCGGCGGCCCGTGCCCGGCTGGCCCCCGAGCAGGCCGATGCGCTGCGCCAGCGGGTCCGCGAGCACGACGAGCGGGAGATCCGCCTGCGCACCCTGTCCGAGAGCGAAGCCGTGGCCCGCGCTCTGGCAGCCCGAGCCTCTGGCGAAGCACTTCCCGGGGAGGACGTGCTGGAAGCCGCAGAAGCGGAGGCGGAGGCCGCAGAGGCGCGAGGGGCCGAACTGGCGGAGCGTCGGGGGGCCCTGGCCAGTTTCGAGCGGCGCTCCGCAGCCGACCTCGAATCGCTGGTGCGGCTCGTCGGCGATCAGGGCAGCCTCCTCGAGGAGTACGAGCTGGTCCGCGGGCTCGCGGATACCGTCGCCGGGGCCGGTGAGAACACCCTCAAGATGACGCTGAGCACCTACGTCCTCGCGGCCCGTCTGGAGGCCGTCGCCGCTGCCGCCACGGAGCGGCTCTCCATCATGACCGGAGGGCGTTTCGAACTGCGGCACAACGACGCGTCCGGCGGTCGCGGCAAGGGCGGCCTGGGCATCAGCGTGATCGACGAGTGGAACGGGCAGACACGCGAGCCGAGCACGCTCTCCGGCGGGGAGACGTTCATGGCCTCGTTGGCGCTCGCCCTGGGTCTGGCCGACGTCATCCAGGCGGAGTCCGGAGGGATCGACATGGAGACCCTCTTCGTGGACGAGGGCTTCGGGACCCTGGATCCGGGAACCCTGGAGCTCGTGATGCGCTCGCTCGACGACCTGCGCAGCAGTGGCCGCGTCGTCGGCGTCATCAGTCACGTCCAGGAACTGAAGGACCAGATCGCCACGCAGCTCGTGGTCCACAAGCACCGCGAGGGCTCCAGCACCTCTCTGCAGACCGATGCGCTCCCGGTCTGAGTCGAGGGCCCGGACCGGTCAGCGCTGGACCACGCTGCCCAGGGAGCGCTCGATGGTCCGTGCCGCCTGCGCGACGCGGCCGCCCAGCTCCTCCGCCGGAAGCGGCCCGGTCGCCGTCGGATAGACGATCGCGACCGAGGCCGGCAGCTGGCCCGGCACGATCACCGGCGCCGCCACCGACGACACCCCCGGGATGACCTCGTCGTGGCTGGAGGCGAAACCACGGCGGCGTGCCTCGGCGGCCGCCTCGCGATACGGCTCGTCCGGCATCCGGGCCTCCCACTCCTCCGCGGTGTGGGAGGACTGGATCGCGATGCCCGGGGCGCCGCGGGTGAACGCGTGCCGCGTCCCGGGACGCTGGATGACGGCCGCGCTGGAGTGGCGAGGCTCGACGGTCACCAGCGTGATGCAGTCCCTGTGGTCCCAGACCGCCAGGAACGCGCTGACGCCGAGCTCGTTCGCCAGCTCCGTCAGCTCCGGCAGCGACGCCGACTGGAGGTCCCGCTGCACGCCACGAGCGAGCGCCGCCAGCCCGGGCGCCAGCTCGACGGCGCCGGACCGGCCGCGGTGCGCCAGATTGTGCTCCTCCAGCGTCCGCAGGATCCGGTAGGCGATCGAACGGTGCAGCCCGAGCTCAGCGGCCAACTCGGCGATCGTCATCGGACCGGACGCCTCGGCCAGCACCTCCAGCATCCGGAGCCCCCGCGAGAGCGTCTGCGACGCCGGCTTGCCCGGCGGGGTACTCGTGTCCGTCTCGGAGCTCATGCGGATCCCTTTCGATGCGCGAGGAGGACGCAACACGCTTGTGCCGTGCGTCACGCAAGTCTACGGTGGGTAACGATCCAAAATAGAACTGCTCGTTCGATTATAGAACATGGACTGCGTCGCCCTGCCCCACTCCTCGCCGGGGCGCAGGGCCCGGGGGTCTCGAATCCTCGCGAGCTGGCTCTATGTGATTTGGATCGCATTGGTGTAGCATTCAAGCAGTTCCCGACCGTTCGGTCGGTTGGTAATTCGATCACCGCACCGCACCGCGTGCCCGAACACTGGAGTTCTCATGGCTTCCGCCACCCTGCACCACGAGTCGAGCCGGAAAGAGGAACGCAAGGTCCTCGCCGGCACCCTCGTGGGCACCACCATCGAGTGGTACGACTTCTTCATCTACGCTCAGGCCGCCGGCCTCGTGCTCGGCCCGCTCTTCTTCGCGCCGCTCGGTGAGACGGGCGCGCAGCTCGCCTCCTGGGCCTCCATCGGCATCTCCTTCCTGTTCCGTCCCTTGGGCGCCATCGTCGCCGGCCACCTCGGGGACCGGCTCGGACGCAAGAAGATGCTGGTCTTCACCCTCATCATGATGGGCGCCGCCACGGCCCTGATCGGTGTGCTGCCGACGCATGCCCAGATCGGTGCCGGGGCAGCGGTCATGCTGATCCTCCTGCGCGTCCTCCAGGGCTTCTCCGCCGGTGGCGAATGGGGCGGTGCGGCCCTCATGTCCGTGGAGCACGCGCCCGTCGAGAAGCGCGGCTTCTTCGGGGCCTACCCGCAGATCGGCGTGCCCTGCGGCATGATCCTGGCGACGTTCACGATGTGGATCCTCACCACGATCATCGGCAACGAGGCCTTCCTCGAGTGGGGCTGGCGTGTTCCGTTCCTGTTCTCGATCGTCCTGATCGGGATCGGCTACTTCATCCGCCGCGCGGTCGAGGAGTCCCCGATCTTCCTGGAGCTCCAGGAGCGCAAGAAGGAGTCCTCCGCCCCCTTGGGACGGCTGTTCAAGAAGAATGCCAAGGAGGTCATGCTCTGCGCCCTGATCTTCATCGCCAACAACGCCGCCGGCTACTTGCTGATCGCGTTCTTCGCGACCTACGTCATCCGTGATCTCGGGATGCCGCGTCCGCAGGTGCTGCTCGCGACGACGCTCGCGTCCTTTGGCTGGCTGATCTTCACCATGTACGGCGGCATCCTCTCCGACCGGATCGGACGCATCCGGACGTTCCAGATCGGCTATGCCATCGTCGCGGCCTGGGCGATCCCCATGTGGTTCGTCCTGGACACCGGCAACATCATCGCGTACTTCATCGCGCTGTTCGTCCTGACGATCGGCCTGGGCCTGTCCTACGGCCCCCAGTCGGCGCTGTACGCGGAGATGTTCCCGGTGGACGTCCGCTACTCCGGCGTCTCGATCGGCTACGCCCTCGGTGCGATCCTCGGCGGCGCGTTCGCCCCGCTGATCGCCGAATCGCTGCTGACGCGCACCGGGCAGTCGTGGAGCATCGGCGTCTACATCCTGGCGATCACCATCGTGTCGCTGGTGGCCGTCTCCTTCGTGAAGGAGACGCGGGGCAAGAACCTCCACGTCGAGGACGTGCACCCGGTTCCCCGGGCCTCCGCCGACTAGCTGTACCCGGCCATAGCGTTGGTGACACTTCGGGGCTTGTGATCTAGCGAGGCCTCCTGGCTTGATGGAGCTGTCTAGTTCAACCATCGCCAGGAGGCCTCTGTGTCCCACGCTAATGCCCGTCTGACCGTTCACGGAAGGCGGCTGCTCGTCGCCCGGGTCCTCGACGACCGCCGGCCCGTGTCCCACGTCGCGAAGGAGCTGGGCGTCTCACGGCAGTGCGCGCACCGGTGGGTCCGCCGTTTCCGGGAAGCAGGCCTGGAAGGGTTGGCGGACCGGAGCAGCCGGCCCCACCGGATGCCAGGGAAGACCAGTCCGGGCCGCGAGCAGGCCGTGCTCGCGGCCCGGGCACGGCACCGGGTCGGACCCGCCCGGCTCGCCCCGCTGACGGGGGTCCCGGCCCGGACGGTCTCCCGGATCCTGGCCCGGCACCGGGTGCCGCCGCTGTCGTGGCTGGACCCGGTCACCGGTGCCGTGATCCGTGCCGCCAGGTCCACCGCGCACCGCTACGAGCACTCCGACCCGGGCGACCTCGTGCATCTGGATGTGAAGAAACTCGGACGCATCCCCGATGGCGGGGGCTGGCGGGCGGACCCGGAGCAGTCACGGGCGAACCACCGCACCGGGCGCGCCGGGGTGGCTTCGACTACGTCCACGCAGCCGTCGACGACCACACCCGGCTCGCCTACGCCGAGGTCCACACCGATGAGAAAGGGGCGACCGCAGCCGGGTTCCTGACCCGGGCGGCAGCCTACTTCGCCTCCCACGGCATCGACCGTATCCAGCGAGTCATCACCGACAACGCCTTCGCCTACCGCCACTCGACTGCGTTCAAGGACGCCGTCGCGGCCCGGGGGGGCACGGCAGAAATTCATCAAACCGCACTGCCCCTGGCAGAACGGCAAGGTCGAGCGCTTCAACCGCACCCTCGCCACCGAATGGGCCTACCGGCAGCCCTTTACCAGCAATCAAGCCCGGAGGGATGAACTTGCACCCTGGCTGAAGCACTACAACACTGAACGCATCCACTCGAGCCACGGCCTCGCCCCAGCAGCCCGAGTGTCACCAACCTGACGGCCGCGTACAACTAGCGGCCGGCCTCGCCCGAGGTGCAACGCGTGGGAGCGGTGCGGACCGATGTCCGCACCGCTTTCGCGTCTTCCGGTGGGGCGGGGCCGGACTGTGAAAGGAAGGGGCCGGACTGTGAAAGGAAGGAGCCGGACCGCGAAAGGAAGGGGCCGCACCGACGAAGGAAGGGCCCGCACCGAGGAAGGGTGCGGCAGGCACTGAGGAAGCTCCCCGCTGGAACCCGGCGAAATCCAACGTGCACGGGCCATGCTGTTGCCATGACGACTATGCCGCGGCGCCTGCCGGCCCTGAGTGCAGCAGTCGCCTTCACCCTCCTCCTCTCGGGGTGCGCCGAGCCGAGCGGGGCCGGGCAGCCCGTCGGACAGCAGGTGCTCGGCCAGTGGGGTGACGACGAGGCCTCCTCGCCCTGGTTGCGGTTCGACGAGGGCGGCGTCCTCACCGGCTCGGACGGCTGCAACTGGCTCTCGGGTGAATGGTCGGTCGAGGACGGCCGCATCGAGGCCCCCGCCATCGTCCGCACGGAGATGTGGTGCGAGGACACGACCCAGTGGCTCGAGGGCCTGCATTCCATGGAGGTGCACGGCGACGAGCTGGTGGTCTTCGATGCCGACGGCGAGCGCCTGGGCTCTCTGCCGCGGGACGGGGAGTAGCAGCCGGATCAGTCCGGGCCCGGGTCCCGCGGTCTCCGGTCCAGCAGATCCCGCACCTCCGCGTCGTCGACCTGGTCGAAGCGCCGGTAGGAGGCGCCGACGGCCCTGAAGTCGACGGGACGGCAGGGGCACACGAGCAGATCGACCGAGGCGGCCAGCTGGGCGCAGACCTCCGGCGGTCCGACGGGGACCGCGATCACGATCCGGGCCGCGCCCGCCGACCGCACCACGTCCACGGCAGCGTGCATGGTGGCGCCGGTCGCCAGGCCGTCGTCGACGAGGACCACGGTCCGGTCCGCGAAGGGCACGATGCGGCCGTGCAGGTACTCCTGCTGCCGGCGACGCAGTTCGGCGGCCTCCTCGCGCTCGACCCGGTGCAGCTGGCCACGGCTGATGTGCCGGGGCATGGACCGCAGCACCGAGCCGACCCGGTGCTCGGCGGTCCGTGGCCCGTGCGCGGCGACGGCGCCGAAGGCGACCTCGCTGTGGCCGGGGATCCCGAGCTTGCGGACGATCAGCGCGTCCCAGTCGAGTGCGAGGGTCTCGGCGATGCCGGCCGCGACGGGCACACCGCCGCGAGCCAGGCCCAGGACCACGGCGTCGCGGCGCCCGCGCAGCGTGCCCGTCGTGGCCCGGTCGAGTTCCGCGGCCAGCGCCCGGGCGGCCTCCTCGCGATCGGCGTAGGGGGCTGCGGCTGCGCCGTCGTGCGGCTGGTCCTCACCCATGGATCCAGTCTGCACCCGCGACGGCCCGTCGTCACGGGCGGCGTCGCGGGGGGGCAAGGAGAACGACGGCGCCCGGCGCCTCCCGGTGTCGATGCCGGGAGCCGCCGGGTGCCGTCGTGCCGCGGGGTGGCGCGCGTGGTCAGGCTCAGACCTGGTTGCCGAGCTTGAACCCCTTCGAGGCCTCGCCGCGGTAGGTGCCGTCTTCGTCCTGCTCGCGGGTGTAGGAGAAACCGTCGGCGCCGACGGTCACGGCCATCTCCGAGCTGTCGGTGCGCTCGACGACCTCCTGGGGGTTCCCGTCCAGGTCGAGGACGGGGGAGGCCTCGGTGTACCAGGACGGGACCACCGGGTTGCCCCACCAGTCGCGGCGCTGGTTGTCGTGGACGTCCCACGTGATGACCGGGTTGTCCGGGTCGCCGGTGTAGTAGTCCTGCGTGTAGATCTCGATGCGGTGGTCGTCCGGATCGAGGATGTACAGGTAGAACGCGTTGGAGACGCCGTGGCGGCCCGGGCCGCGCTCGATCCGGTCGGACAGGCGCAGGGCGCCCATCTTGTCGCAGATCTGGATGATGTTGTGCTTCTCGTGCGTGGAGAAGGCGACGTGGTGCAGCCGCGGTCCGTTGCCGCCGGTCAGGGCCGTGTCGTGCACGGTGCCCTTGCGGTGCATCCACGCCGCGTAGGTGGTGCCCTCGGCGTCCTTGATGTCCTCGGTGACACGGAAGCCCAGGTCCTCCAGGTACTTCCGGCCCCGGGGGACGTCGGGGGTGACCTGGTTGAAGTGGTCCAGGCGCACCAGCTCGCCGGCCGAGTAGAGGTCGTAGCGCATGTGCAGCCGCTCCACGTGCTCGACCTCGTGGAAGAACTCGTAGGGGAAGCCCAGCGGGTCCTCGACGCGCACGGAGTCGCCGATGCCGCGGACGAACCCCTCGCTCCGGCGCTCGGTCCGGCAGCCGAGCTCACGGTAGTAGGCCTCGGCGCGGTCCACGTCCTCGGGGGTGCGGACGCGGTAGGCGAAGGCCTTCGCGGCCGCGACCGGGCCCTTGGTCAGGACCAGGTTGTGGTGGATGAACTCCTCGAAGGAGCGCAGGTAGATCTGCTGGTCGTCCTCGTGGGTGACGTGCAGGCCCAGCAGGTCCACGTAGAAGTCGCGGGACCTCGCCAGGTCGGTCACCACCAGCTCCATGTAGGCGCAGCGGAGGATGTCCGGCGTCGGCGCGGTGGGCCGGGGGATCTCATTGGAGGCGGTCTTCTCGGTCATGTCTGTCTCCTGGGGTGGGTACGACGGCGGCACGCGGCGCTGCGTGCCGCCGTCGGGAGGGTGGGGTGGTCGGGTCAGCCGTCGAGCTTCGCGGCGTCGTCCAGAGACCCGAACTTGGGGGTGTGGACGTCGCCGAGGGTGATGTGCACGGCCTGCTGGTCGGTGTAGAAGTCGATGGAGCGGTAGCCCCCCTCGTGTCCGAGGCCGGAGGCCTTGACGCCGCCGAACGGGCTGCGCAGATCGCGGACGTTGTGGCTGTTGAGCCACACCATGCCCGCCTCCACGTCCTGCGCGAAGTTGTGGGCGCGCTTCAGGTCCGAGGTCCACACGTAGGCGGCCAGCCCGTACTTGGTGTTGTTCGCCAGCTCGAGGGCCTCCTCGTCCGTGTCGAAGGGCGTGATCGCGACGACGGGGCCGAAGATCTCCTCCTGGAAGATCCGTGCGTCCGGGGCCACGTCGGCGAAGACGGTCGGCGCCACGTAGGAACCGTTCTCCTGGCCCACGGGCAGGTGCTCCGGCCGGCCGCCGCCGGCGAGCAGCCGGCCCTCGGACTTGCCCAGCTCCACGTAGCCCATGACCTTGTCGTAGTGCTCCGGGTGGACCAGCGCGCCGACCTGGGTCTGCGGATCGTGGGGGTCGCCGACCCGGATGTTCCGGGCGCGCTCCGCGTAGACCTCGCAGAAGCGGTCGTAGATGTCCCGCTGGACCAGGATGCGGCTGCCGGCCGTGCAGCGCTCGCCGTTGAGCGAGAACACGCCGAACAGCGTGGAGTCGATCGCGGCGTCGAAGTCCGCGTCGGCGAAGACGATCGCCGGCGACTTGCCGCCGAGCTCCATCGACATGCCCTTCAGGCCCTCCGCGCAGTTGCGGAAGATGGTCTGCCCCGTGGTCGACTCGCCGGTGAAGGAGATCAGCGGGACGTCCGGGTGCTTGACCAGGGAGTCGCCGGCCGTCTCGCCGAGCCCGTTGACCAGGTTGAACACGCCGTCGGGCAGGCCGGCCTCCTTGAAGATGGTCGCCCACAGGGAGGCGGACAGCGGCGTGAACTCGGCCGGCTTGAGGACCACGGTGCACCCGGAGGCGATCGACGGGGCGAGCTTCCAGGATTCCAGCATGAACGGCGTGTTCCAGGGGGTGATGAGCCCGGCGACACCGATCGGCTTGCGGTTGACGTAATTGACCTGCGAGCCCGGGACCTTGAAGGCGTTGTCGTGCTGGGCGACGATCAGGTCGGCGAAGAAGCGGAAGTTCTCGGCCGCGCGCTTCGCCTGACCGCGCGCCTGGGTGATCGGCAGGCCGGTGTCGAACGTCTCGAGCTCGGCGAGGCGGTCCTCCTGCTCGACGACGGCGTCGGCGATCCGGTACAGCACATTGGCGCGCTCGCGGGCCTTCATGCGCGGCCACGGGCCGTTGACGAAGGCCTCGCGGGCGGCTGCGACGGCGGCGTCGACGTCGGCCTTCTGCCCGGAGGCTGCGGTGGCGTAGGGCTGGTTGGTCACTGGATCGAGGACGTCGAAGGTCTCGCCGCCGATCGAGTCGACGAATGCGCCGCCGATGTAGTGCTGGAGCCGGGTCGGCAGGGCGTCGGGGAGGAAGTGCTTGCTCATGGTGTGTCCTTTCGTCCGCGCAGGGCGGGCTCGGGGGTCTGGTCGGGGGTGGCGTCGGTGGGGCTCGTGCCCGGGAGGGGGAGGTACAGCGGCGACGGCGGGAGGCCGGCGACCGCCAGGTAGGCGTTCAGCGTGTTGGTGCGGTGGTCTCGCGCAGCCGCCTCCACGGAGGGCGGGGGAGCGCCGGCCTCCAGCAGGTCGAGGAGGACGTCGTGCTCGGCGACCGACTCCCGTGCCCGGCCGGGCACGGTGGCGAACGTCGAGGAGCGCATGGCCCGCATGCGGTTCCAGCCGCGCTGGACCAGGTCCAGGATGTGGGGGTTCGGGCAGGGGCCGTAGAGCCGCTCGTGGAAGGCCACATTCAGCCGAGAGAACCGCTGCGGGTCGAAGTGCTCCAGGCAGGACTCCATGTCCCGGTTGATCCGGCGGGCTGCAGCCAGGTCGTCCGCGTCGAGCAGCGGGGCGGCCAGGGCCGTCGCCGCCCCCTCGAGGACCGAGAGCGTCTGGAGCGTGTGCAGGTAGAGCGTCGCGTCCACGCTCGCCACGGTCGCGCCGACGTTCCGCTCGAAGGCCACCAGACCCTCGGCCTCGAGCCGGCGGATCGCCTCCCGGACGGGGACCGTGGAGCAGCCGAGCTCCGCGGCGATGCTCCCCAGGACCAGACGGTAGCCGGGGGAGTAGGCCCCGGAGACGATCTTGTCCTGGATCAGCTCGTACGCCTGCTCCGACTTAGAGGGCGCCAAGGTCCGCTCCGGCGTCGACCCAGGCGTGGTACTTCGCCAGCCAGTCCTTGTTCATGGGGAACAGGCCGTCGATCGCGTGACCCTGCTTGACGTGCTCGAGGACGAACGAGTCACGCCGCTCCTGCTCCACGACCTCGTCGGCGAGCTCCGCGACGAGGGCCGGCGGGATCACGAGGATCCCGTCGGAGTCGCCGACGATCACGTCCCCCGGCTGGACGGTCGTGCCGCCGCAGGCGATGGTCTCGTCGACGCTCCAGGGGACGTGCTTGCGGCCGAGGACGGCCGGGTGCGCCCCATGGTGGAAGACCGGCAGGTCGGCGTCCTCCACCGCCGAGAGGTCCCGCACGGCGCCGTCGGTGATGATCGCCTCCGCCCCGAGCACCTGGCTGCGCATCGCGAGGATGTCGCCGAGGGTCGCAGAGCCCTGCTCGCCGCGGGCCTCCATGACGAGGATCTCGCCCGGCTTCAGGGAGTCCATCGCCTGCTTCTGCGCGTTGTAGCCGCCGCCGCGAGCCTTGAAGAGGTCCTCGCGATGGGGGACGTAGCGCAGGGTGCGGGCGACGCCGATGACCTTGCGCGTCCCCTTCGTCGCGGTGAGCCCCTCGATCGCCACGTTGTTCAGCCCGCGCTTGCGCAGTGCGCCGGAGATCGTCGCCGTGGCCACGGAGAGCAGCTTGGCGCGGACCTCGTCCGTCAGCACGTCGCGGCCCGTGGGCTCGCTCTCGACGCCAGCGCCCTCCGCCGTGCCGTAGGCGTCGACCCGGTCGGCGTCCGTGATGCGAGGCGGGTTCCCGAACGCGGCGAAGCCCGCCTCGCCCTGGACCACCGTCGTCGCCAGCGGGCCGGTCGTGCGGCCGGAGGCGATGTCGTCGACCTGGACCTCCACCACGTCGCCGGGCACGACGACGGACGAGCCCGCCGGGGTGCCCGTGAGGATGACGTCGCCGGGCAGGAGGGTCATCTGCTGGGAGAGGTCCGCGACGATCTGGCCGAACTCGAACAGGAGCTCCTCGGTGGTGGCGTCCTGGACGACCTCCCCGTTCACCCGGGTGCGGATCCGCAGCCGCTGCGGGTCCACCGCGTCGGCCGGGAGCAGGGCCGGGCCGAGCGGGGTGAAGCCGTCGCCGGACTTGGAGCGGACGTTCGATCCCTTGTCCGCGTACTTGATGTCGTACAGGCCGAGGTCGTTGCTGGCGGTCACCCAGCCCACGTGGGACCAGCCGGCCTCGGGCGAGACGCGCCGCGCGCGCGTGCCGATGACCAGGGCGATCTCGCCCTCGAAGGCCAGCAGCTCGGTTCCGGCGGGGCGCTCCACGGCGCTGCCGCTCGGGGCCAGGGAGGAGGTCGCCTTCATGAAGTAGGACGGGAACTTCGGCGTGCGGCCGCGCTGCTCGGCCCGCGACCGGTAGGAGAGGTGGACGGCCAGGACCTTGCCGACCGAGTCGAGGAAGGCCTGGTCGACCGGGCGTTCGCCGGAGGGGTTCGCCTGCGCGGCTGTTGCGGTGTGGTTCCCATGGTCGTTCGTCAAGATCTGCTCCCGGGGCTCGATGAGTACGGATCGGATGTACGAAATCGTATACGATCATGGTGTCCTCCGTCACGCATCCTGTCAAGGGCTGTCGTCCTCTGCCCGTTCTCCGCCCGTCCGGCTGACCGCGGCTGGCTCCCGGGGCGCAGCGACGACGAAGGCCGCCCACGCGCAAACGTGGGCGGCCTTCGAGTGCTGGTGGGTGGATGTCCGGCCTGGTCCAGCTAGGACGCGAAGTGCTCCAGGGCGGCCTGCTTGAAGGCGCGTGAGGTCACCGCGTTCGAGTGCGTGCGCGCCGGCAGCCACAGTTCCTCGGCTCCGCCCGCGCCGCGTGCCAGCTCGGTCAGGCGCGGCATGGTCTCGGCGAGCTCGTCCCGCTGCCCGGCGACCAGGAGGACCGGTTGCTGCGGCACGGACTGCCCGGGCGTGAACGGCTCGGCGCCCACTGCCTCGATCACCCGCAGCAGGGCGTCGACGTCGTTGCTCGGGACCAGCTGGGCCATCTGCAGCAGCGCATCCGACACTGGGTCGGACATGCGCGCCGCGTCGTCCCCGCTCGCGAGGACCGCGCGCGCCTCGGGGACGTCGAAGTCGGCGAGCGGGTCCGTGGCGGCGGCACCGCCGAGGACGAGCTGGTGGACCAGCTCCGGGTAGTCCGCGGCCAGGCCCCAGGCCAGGCGCGCCCCGAAGGAGTATCCGACGACGTCGACGAGCCCCTCGGTCGCCGCAGCGCGGCCGTCTGTCCCGGCGGCCGTGACGTCGCCGCCGTGCCCCAGGGCCTCGAGGGCCGCCCGCCGGATGCCGGCGCGCAGCAGGCTCGGCACCGGCGCCGAGGCGTCGGGCCCGTCCAGCGGCGTCTGTCCGTGCCCGGGCAGGTCGACGGCGACGACTCGGCGGCCGGCGTCGTTCAGGTACTTCACCCAGCCGGTGGCGACCCAGTTCAGCTCGGTGGACGAGGCGAAGCCGTGGATCAGCAGGACGGGCCGGCCCGTCTCGGCGCCCTCGGGCGCGAAGACGTGGGCGGTCAGCTGCGGGACGTCGGTCACGGCCGGCATCAGTCGTCGTCGAGGTTGGCGCTGAGCCGCACCCGGCGCTTGGGCGCCTCGTCCTTCGGCACGGTGCCCACGATCCCGGCAGTGTCGTCCGGCACCTCGAAGACGATCAGCGGATCGCCGACGTTGATCGTGTCGCCCGGCTCGCCGAACGTGCGCACGACGGTGCCGGCCTGCGGGCTCGGCAGCTCCAGCGAGCTCTTGGTGGTCTCGACCTCGACCATCGGCTGGTTGCGCTCGACCTGGTCGCCCTCGGCGACCAGCCACTCCAGCACGGTCGCCTCGATCAGGCCCTCGCCCAGGTCGGGCAGCGGGAAGGAAACTTCAGCCACGGCGGTACTCCAATACTCGTTGAATGCCGAAGAGGATGCGGTCGGCGTTGGGCAGGTACTCGTTCTCCAGGCTGCCCGAGGGGAAGGGGACGTCGAATCCGGTGACGCGTTCCACGGGTGCCTTCAGGGTACCGAAGCAGTGCTCGGTGATCAGCTGAGCCACCTCGGCGCCGAGTCCGGCGCTCCTCGGCGCCTCGTGCACCACGACGGCGCGGCGGGTCTTGGCGACGGACCTCGCCAGGCCCTCGGCGTCGATGGGCTTGAGCCAGCGCAGGTCCAGGACCTCGACCTCCACCCCGTCCTCGGCGGCCATGTCCGCCACCTGCAGGCAGCGGGAGACCATCGCGCCCCAGGCGACGAGGGTCAGGTGCCGGCCCTCGCGGGCCACGACCGAGCCGGTCAGGTCGCCGGGGGTCTCGAAGTCCACGCTGCCCTTCTGCCAGTAGCGGGACTTGGGCTCCATGAAGACCACCGGGTCCGGCATCGTCGCCGCGTGGCGCATCAGGTGGTAGGCCTGGTGCGGGTTCGACGGCGAGACCACCTTGAGCCCGGCGACGTGGGCGAACAGCCACTCGAGCGACTCCGAGTGCAGCTCGGGGGACTGGATGCCGCCGAAGCTCGGCATGCGCAGTGTGATCGGCATCGGCAGGGCGCCGCGGGTGCGGAAGTTCATGCGGGCGATCTGCGTGACGATCTGGTTCACGGCCGGGTAGGTGAACCCGTCGAACTGGACCTCGGGGATCGGGTGGTAGCCGGCCATCGCCAGCCCCACGGACATGCCGAGGATTCCGGACTCCGCCAGCGGGGTGTCGAAGACGCGCTCGGCGCCGAAGCGCTCCTGGAGTCCGTCGGTGATGCGGAAGACGCCGCCGAGCCGGCCCACGTCCTCTCCCAGCACCAGCGCCCGCGGGTTCTCCTCCAGCGCATCGGCGAGGGCCGCGTTGATGGCCTTGTTGAGCGAGAGCTCCTGCGTCCCCGTCCGCACTGCTCCGGTGTTCGCGGTCATGGTCGCCTCAGGCATGGTCGGACTCCTCGCGCCACTGGGCCGCCTGCTGCTGCAGGACGGGCGTGGTCTCCTGGTACACGTACTCGAACATCTCCGCGCCGGGGCGCGGGCCCTGCGCGGCGACGGCCTCGCGGGTCCGCTCCTCGAACGCCGCGGCCTCGGCTCGGAACTCCTCGACCCCGGCCTCGGTGAGCTCTCCGTCCGCGACCAGTCGCTCGACGAGCCGCTCGATCGGGTCCGGACCGGCGTCGCGTCGCTCGTCCTCGAGGGTGCGGTAGCGGCCGGGATCGTCCGACGTCGAGTGCGGGCCGCGCCGGTAGGTGAACGCCTCGACGACGACGGCGCCGGCGCCCGAGCGGGCGTGCGCCACGGCCGCTCGGACCGCGCGGACCACGGCCTCGACGTCGTTCCCGTCCACCGCCACGGACGGCAGGCCGTAGCCCGCGCCGCGGGCGGCGACTGAGCCGCCGGCGACCTGGCGCTCGGTGGGCACGGAGATGGCCCAGCCGTTGTTCTGCACGAAGAAGACCGTGGGCGTCTTGAAGACACCGGCGAAGTTCATGGCCTCGTGGATGTCGCCCTGCGAGGACGCGCCGTCGCCGAGGTAGATCAGCGACGCGGGCAGGTCGGTCTGCTCGCGGCCCTCGCGGATGGCGTCCAGGCGCTGGCCGTGGGCCCAGCCGACGGCGTGGAGGGCGGACCCGGCGATCACGGTCTGGATCGGGGTGAAGCGGTGCTTCACGGGATCGTGGAGGCCGCCGTTCCAGGTGGCCTTGTGGGTGGCCATGTACTCGGCCATGTCGACGCCGGCCGCATAGGCCGCGCCCATCTCCCGGTAGGTGGGGAAGACGAAGTCGCGCGACATGTCCAGGGCGGCGATGCTGCCGACCTGCGCGGCCTCCTGGCCCTGCATGGGGGCGTAGCCGGGGATGATGCCCTGGCGCTGCCAGGCGATGGCGGACGTGTCCAGGTGGCGGACGGTGATCATCTGGGCGAGGAGCCGCTTGAGCTCGTCGGCCGGCAGCCGCTGCGGGTCGAGCTCCAGGGCGCCGTGCGCCTCGGGGGTGGCGGTCACGCTCATGACGCCGCTCCTTTCCTTGGTTGCTGTGACCCTAGACACTCCACGGTGCCGGTGCAATCTGCGGCCATGCCACCTGGCAAGTTGCGCAAAGTGTGCCACAGTGGAGGTAGAGCACTTATCAGTCTGACTAGTTTGATGGAGGGGCCCATGGTCGACGAGCTCGACGCCCGGATCATCGAGATCTTCAGTTCCGACCCCAAGATGTCGGTCCTCGAGGCCTCGCGCACGCTGGAGGTCGCCCGCGCCACGGTGCAGGCGCGGCTCGATCGGCTGACCGCCCGCGGCGTCGTCACCGGGTGGGGGCCGCACCTCTCCGCAGAAGGGATCGGGTACCCCGTGCGCGCCTACTGCTCGCTCGCCATCCATCAGGACAGCGGGCATGACGCCGTGGCCGAGGCGCTCTCCGGCGTGCCGGAGGTGCTGGAGCTGCACACGGTCTCCGGGGAGTTCGATCTCCTGGCCTGCGTGGTCGCGCGCTCCAATGCCGACCTGCAGCGCGTGCTGGACGCGGTCATCGCCACGGGGACGGTGGTCCGCTCCTCGACCGTCGTCGTCCTGAACTCCCTGATCCCGCCGCGCGCCCTGCCCCTGGTCCGCTCCGCCGCCGGGGAGGGCCGCCCGTAACAGAGCCCGCCCACCGAACGGCCGCCGCGGCGAATGAGTTATAGTCACTTTGACATTAACTAACCGTCGACCGAACGGGGATCCGTGGAGTTCATGAACGTCAGCGAGCGGGCTGCGGCCAGCCCGCAGATCGCCGTGTCCACGGTCATCTTCTCGCTCGGTCCCGCCCGGCCGGACGAAGCCCGGGCCGGCTCCGGGGCCGGCGAGGGGCTGCGGCTCTGGATCCCCCTGGTGCGCCGTACCCGCCAGCCGCACCGCGGCCAGTGGGCCCTGCCGGGCGGCCCGCTGCTGCCCCGGCAATCGCTGCAGGAGGCCGCGGCCGAGCACCTGCGCACCACCACCGGACTCGTCCCGCGGTACCTCGAGCAGCTCTACACGTTCGGCGGCGTCGACCGCTCGCCGGCCCAGCGCGTCGTCACGATCGCCTACTGGGCGCTGGTGCGCGACGCCGACGCCGACCCGTCCGGCGGGGCCAACTCCACGCTCGTCGACGACCCCCATGTCTCCTGGTTCCCCGCCGACTCGGCGGAGGTTGCCGAGCACCTCGCGTTCGACCACTCCGCGATCGTCGCCTACGCGCTCGAGCGCCTGCGCAACAAGGTCGCCTACGGGAAGATCGCGCACCGCCTGCTCGGTGACCGGTTCACGCTCGCCCAGATCCACGAGGTCCACCAGGCCATCCTGGGACGGCCGATCGACCCGGCGAACTTCCGCCGGCAGCTGCGCGGCTCACCCGACCTCGTCGACACCGGCCAGTACCTGCAGGGCGTCAAGCACCGCCCGCCGAAGCTCTACCGGTACGCCGGGCCCGACGCCGACGGTCCTCCGTCCGCGGCCGCGTCGGCGTCGACCTCCAGTCCACCGTCCGAAACCTCCCCGCAGCCGGAGCCGCACTCCGCGCCGGCGGCACCCACCGCATCGAAGGTCCAGCCATGAGCAGCGTCAACGTCACCATCCAGGAACTCACCCGCACGGTCGACCCCGGACTGCGCCCCGCCGCCCGGGGGGCGGGCGGCGCCCCGTCCGCGACGGCGTCCTCCACCTGCACGCCGGACCTCGCGAAGTCGCCGTGGAACTTCGACGGCGGTTCCCCCGCCTACGGCCCCGGCGCGTCGATGGGGGACACGGCCCCCGCGGACACCCCGCGCCAGGGCGGGATCCCGGAGGAGTACCGCCTCGCCACGGACGCCGAGCTGGACGCCCGCATCCGCGCAGCGAAGGAGACGCTGGGGGACCGGCTCGTGGTCCTCGGGCACTTCTACCAGCGGGACGAGGTGGTGCAGTACGCGGACTTCGTGGGCGACTCCTTCCAGCTCGCCAACGCGGCGCTGACCAAACCGGACGCCGAGTACATCGTGTTCTGCGGCGTGCACTTCATGGCGGAGACGGCGGACATCCTCTCCCGTGGGGACCAGGCCGTGGTGCTGCCGAACCTCGCCGCCGGCTGCTCGATGGCCGACATGGCGGACGAGTCCTCCGTCGAGGAGTGCTGGGAGCAGCTCATGGAGCTCTACGCCGAGGAGGACGACGACGGCCGCGCCCCGGTCATCCCCGTCACCTACATGAACTGCTCGGCGGCTCTGAAGGCGTTCGTGGGCCGGCACGGCGGCATCGTCTGCACGTCCTCGAACGCGTCGACCGTCCTCGAGTGGGCGTTCGAGCGCGGTCGCCGCGTGCTGTTCTTCCCGGATCAGCACCTCGGCCGCAACACCGCCAAGGCCATGGGCGTGCCGCTGGAGGCCATGCCGATGTGGAACCCCCGCCGCCCGCTCGGCGGGAACTCGGCCGAGGCGCTGCAGGAGGCGCAGGTCATCCTGTGGCACGGATTCTGCTCCGTGCACAAGCGCTTCACCGTCGGGCAGATCGAGGGTGCGCGTGCCGAGTACCCGGGCTGCCGGGTGATCGTCCACCCCGAGTGCCCCATGGAGGTGGTCGATGCCGCGGACGCCGCCGGCTCGACCGACTTCATCCGGAAGGCCGTCGCCGCGGCCACGGAGCCGACCACCTTCGCGATCGGCACCGAGGTCAACATGGTCAACCGGCTGGCCGCCGAGTACCCGCAGCACACCATCTTCTGCCTGGACCCGGTCATCTGCCCCTGCTCCACGATGTACCGGATCCACCCCGGCTACCTCGCCTGGGTGCTGGAGGAGCTCGTGGCCGGCCGCATCGTCAACCGCATCACCGTGGACGCCGTCACCGCCGTCGACGCCAAGACCGCGCTCGAGCGCATGCTCGCCGCGCGCCCCTGATCACCATGGCTGCCCACGAGACGCGGCTGATCGTCGTCGGATCCGGCCTGGCCGGCCTGTACGCCGCCATCGCCGCGGCCGGCCGCGGCCTGCCCGTCACCCTGGTGACCAAGGACCGGCTCCGCGACTCCAACACTTGGTACGCCCAGGGCGGGATCTCCGCCGTCGCACCGGTGCCGCTGGCCGCACCGGGCGACTCGGTCGGCTCCCACGTGGAGGACACCCTCCGCGCCGGCGCGTTCGCCGGCGACGAGGCGGCGGTGCGGGCCCTCTGCTCGGAGGCCTGGGAGCACTGCGCCCGGCTGATCGGCCACGGCGTGGACTTCGACCGGCACGCCGCGGACCCGGAACGCTACGCCCTCGGTCTCGAGGGCGCGCACCGGCACCCGCGCATCCTGCACCACCGAGGCGACGCCACGGGCCGCGGCATCGCCTCGGCGCTGATCGCCGTCGTGCGGCGCCTCGCCGCCCGGGGCCGGATCGAACTACGCGAGCACGCGTTCGTCACCGACCTCCTCGTCGAGCCCGCCTCGACCCCGGGCCCTCCCGGGGGCACGAGGGACGACGCCGCAGCGCCGTCCCTCCGCGGCGTCGTCGGCCCCGGCAGCGTCACCGGCGTGCGCCTCGCGGACGACGGCGGCGCCCCGCACGGCCGGCCCCGCGGCGGGTCGCGGAGCCTGCACGGACGGGTGCTGCTGGCCACGGGCGGCATCGGCCGCCTCTACCCGCACACCACCAACCCGGCCGGTGCCACGGGCGACGGGGCTGCGCTGGCCCTGCGCGCGGGGCGCCGGCTCGGCGTCGCCCTCGATCTCGCCGACGCGGAGTTCGTCCAGTTCCATCCGACCCTGTGGCGGCCCGAGGGCGGCCCGCCCCTGATGATCACCGAGGCCGTCCGCGGCGAGGGTGCCTACCTGCGCAACCGTCGCGGGGAGCGGTTCATGCCCGGCCGTCACCCGGAAGCGGAACTGGCCCCGCGCGACATCGTCGCCCGCGCCATCCACGCCGAACGCGCCCGCACGGGCGCCGTGTACCTGGACGCCCGGCATCTCGCCGGGCGCGGCCTCGCCGCCCGGTTCCCCACCATCGCCGCCGCGCTGGGCGGGCAGGGGCTCGATCTGGAGCGCGACCTGGTCCCGGTCGCGGAGGCCCAGCACTACTGGATGGGCGGCATCGCCACGGACCTCGCCGGGCGGACCGCCCTGCCCGGGCTCTGGGCCGCGGGCGAGACGGCCTGCACCGGTGTGCACGGGGCCAATCGCCTCGCCTCCAACTCGCTGCTGGAGGCGCTCGTCTTCGCGTGGCGCGCCGTCGCCGACATCGCCGCGCCCTCGCCGGCGTCGACCGCCGGGCTCGCTGGCGATGTCGCTGCCGCCGACAGCAGCCCCCTCCGTAGCACCGGAACCGGCACAGCCCCGTGCCCCGGGGTGAACGCCGCCGTGCCCGGGCACCCGGGCGCCGTGCCCGCTGCCGGAGGTTGGGAGGACCTGCACGCGATCACCGGAACGTACCTCGCCGTCGAACGCGACGAGCCGGGTCTGGCCCGGGCCCAGGCCGGCCTCGCGGCGATGGAGGCCGCGCTCCTGGCCGAGCGCGACGACGCCTGGCCCCGCGACCGGTACGAGCTGCTCAACGCGGTGCAGGTCGCGCACCGCATCGCGGTGGCCGCCCGCCGTCGGACCGAGTCCATCGGTGCCCATCACCGCAGCGACGCCCGGCCCGCCGACCCTGCCGCCCCTGCCGTCCCGACCGCTGCGGACACCCCGGCATCGCGCGCCACCGCCTCGCGCACTGAACCATCGCTCGCGCCGGCCCCCGCGGCCGGCGCCACCCGAGAGGACCACCTTGCCCACGTCTGACACCGCCGCCACAACCGCCGGTACCGCCGCCGCAAACGCCGATACCACCATGCTCGGAACGGCCAGCCCGCCCGCCGGGGCCGAGATCCGCCCGGTCCCGCGCCTGCAGCTCGAACGCATCGTCGCCGCGGCGCTGCTGGAGGACGCGCCCGCCGGGGATCTGACCGCCGACCTCCTCATCCCCGCGGACGCACAGGCGACGGCGTTCGTCGTCGCTCGGGAGCCCGGCGTCGTCTCGGGGCTGGAGGCCTTCGCCACGGCGATGCGCCTCACCGACCAGCGGCTCCGGGTCGAACCCTCCGTCCGGGACGGGGAGCGGTTCGAGGCCGGTGCCCGCCTCGCCGTCGTCACCGGACCCGCGCGGGGGCTCCTCACCGCCGAACGGGTGGGCCTGAACCTCCTGCAGCGGCTCAGCGGGATCGCCACGCAGACCCGGGCCATGGTGGACGCGGCCGCCGGGCATCCGGCCCGCATCGCCGATACCCGGAAGACCACGCCCGGGCTCCGCGTGCTGGAGCGGTACGCCGTCCGCTGCGGCGGCGGCTCCAACCACCGGGACAACCTCTCGGAGGCCGTCATGGCGAAGGACAACCATCTCGCGCTGCTCGGCGAGGGCGAGGAGCTGACCGCGGCCCTCGTCGGACTGCGGGCGCGGCTCGGCCACACCCAGCACCTCGAGGTGGAGATCGACCGGCTGGACCAGCTCGAGCCCGTTGTCTCCGCCGGCGTGGACACGGTCATGCTGGACAACTTCTCCCTCGAGGACCTCGCCGAGGGCGTGCGCCGGGTCGCTGGACGCTGCACCGTCGAGGCCTCCGGCACGGTCACGCTCGAGCGCATCGCCGCGATCGCGGCCACCGGCGTGGATGTCATCTCCTCGGGGGCGTTGACGCACAGCGTCCGCGCCGTCGACCTGGGGCTGGACATCGACCTGCGCGGCAGCCGGGCCGACGGGACGGAGCCGGCATGATCTACCTCGACGCGGCGGCGACCACGCCGGTCCGGCCGGAGGTCCTGGAGATGGTCGGGCCGCTGTTCAGCCACGACTTCGGCAACCCCTCCAGCCGGCATGAGCTCGGCGGCTCGGCCGCGCGCGCCATGGACTATGCGCGCACGACGGCGGCCGCAGCCCTGGGTGTGCGCCCCGGCGACGTGGTCTTCACCTCCGGCGGGACGGAGGCGAACAATCTGGCGCTGAAGGGTCTGGCGCTCGCATCGCCGCGCGGCCGGCACATCGTCACGAGCGCGGTGGAGCACTCCTCGGTGCGGCAGCCCCTGCAGTATCTGGAGGCGCACCACGGGTTCGAGGTCTCGGTCGCCCCCGTGGACGGCAGCGGGACCGTCGACCCGGCGGCGGTCGCGGCGCTGCTGCGCCCGGATACCGCACTGGTCTCGGTCATGGCCGTGAACAACGAGGTCGGGACCGTGCAGCCCGTCGCGGAGATCTCCGCGCTCGCGCGCGGGGCCGGCGCCCTGTTTCACACCGATGCGGTCCAGGCTGCCGGGTGGCTCGATCTTGAGGAGATCGCCCGGCACGCCGACGCGTTGAGCGTCTCCGGGCACAAGATCGGCGGCTTGAAGGGAGCCGGCGTGCTCATGGTGCGCGGGCGGCTCCCGCTGGAGGCGTTGCTCCACGGTGGCGGGCAGGAGCGCGGCCGCCGCAGCGGCACCGAGAACGTCGCCGGGGCCGTCTCCACGGCCACGGCCCTGCGCCTGGCCGCCGAGGCCACGCGGTCCGGCGAGCAGACGGGCTTCGGAGCGTACCTGCGGGATGCCGTCCTGGAGCGGCTGAACCGGCCGGGCCGGCCCGATCGCGCCCTGGCGACCGGGCACCCGACCAGCCGGATCCCCGGGATCGTGTCCTTCTGCTTCCCCGGGACGGCCGGGGAGGCGGTCCTGCTGGAGCTGGAGCGCCGCGGCGTGTTCTGCTCCTCCGGATCCGCGTGCCACGCGGATTCGGACGAGCCCTCGCCGGTGCTCCTGGCGATGGGACTCGCCCCCGATGTGGCCCTGACCTCGGTCCGGCTCAGCTTCACCCGCGGCGTGCAGGAGGCAGAGCTGACGCAGGCAGCGCGCGCCGTCGTCGCCGCCGTGGAGGCGGTCGCCGGCGCGGGAGGTCGGACGAGCGCTGGGGCCGTCCGCCCCGCTCTCTAGCCCTGCTCCTCCGCGACGGACTGGCTGAGCGCCGTCGTCAGCGCGCGAAGCTGCTCCAGCTGTTCGGCGTCGAGGGCCCCTCCGAGCACCTCGTTGATGTGCCGGACGTGGGCACGGCCGATCCGGCGCTGGACCTCGGCCCCGGCCCCGGTGAGCGTGATGAGGATGGCCCGGTGGTCGCTGGGGTCCTGCTGGCGCACCACCAGTCCGCGTGCCACCAGCCGGTCGATCATCCGGCTCAGGCTCGGCTGGCTGAGCAGCAGCGACTCGTTGAGGTCGCCCAGGCGGAGCCCGCACTGCGGCGCGCGCCGGAGGTTGAACAGCACGTCGTACTCGCGCATGCTCAGCTCCTTGAACTCCGGGAGCTGCTGGAGCCGGCGCATGATCGTCACCTGGCACCGGAACAGCGACTCCCAGGCCAGGGCCGTCTCCTTGACGGACGGGAGCTCAGGCATCGTGCTCACCGCCTGCCCCGGCCGGAGCGACGCCGTCCGTCGCCTGGCCCTCCGGTGCGCTCTTGGCCATGGCCGGCTTGACGCCAGCGGCCTTCGCGGCCTTCAGCGTCTCGTGGGTCGGCGCGTCCGGGTGGTCGGCCGGCTTGCGCTTGGCGTACTCGGCGCGCAGCTCCGGCAGGACGTGCTCGCCGAACATATCCAGCTGGTTCAGCACCGTCTTCAGCGGCAGGCCGGCGTGGTCCACCAGGAACAGCTGCCGGTGGTAGTCGCCGAAGTACTCCTGGAACGTCAGCGTCTTCTCGATGACCTCCTGCGGGCTGCCGACGGTCAGCGGCGTCTGCGCGGTGAAGTCCTCCAGCGACGGGCCGTGCCCGTAGACGGGCGCGTTGTCGAAGTACGGGCGGAACTCGCGCACCGCGTCCTGTGAGTTCTTGGCCATGTAGAACTGACCGCCCAGACCCACGAACGCCTGGTCCGCCCGGCCATGGCCGTAGTGCTCGAAGCGCTCCCGGTAGAGGCTGATGAGCTGCTGGTAGTGCTCCTTGGGCCAGAAGATGTTGTTGGCGAAGAAGCCGTCGCCGTAGTACGCGGCGATCTCGGCCACCTGCGGCGTGCGGATCGAGCCGTGCCAGACGAACGGCGCGACGTCGTCGAGCGGGCGCGGCGTGGACGTGAAGTTCTGCAGGGGCGTACGGAACTTGCCCTGCCACGTGACCGAGTCCTCGTTCCAGAGGCGGTGCAGGAGGTGCACGTTCTCCACGGTGAGCTCCACGGAGTCCTGGATGTTCTTGCCGAACCACGGGTAGACCGGCGCCGTGTTGCCGCGGCCGAGGACGAGGTCCACGCGTCCGTCCGCGAGGTGCTGGAGCATGGAGAAGTCCTCGGCGATCTTCACCGGGTCGTTCGTGGTGATCAGCGTGGTGGCCGTGGAGAGGATGATCCGCTCGGTCTGGGCGGCGATGTGGGCCAGCGTGGTGGTGGGGGAGGAGGAGAAGAACGGCCGGTTGTGGTGCTCGCCGACCGCGAAGACGTCCATCCCGATCTCCTCGACCTTCCGGGCGATCGCGCCCCACGCCTTGATGCGCTCGTGCTCGGTGGGCGTGGTCCCGTTGGTCGGGTCGGTGGTGATGTCGCTGACGCTGAAGATGCCGATCTGCATGCCTGCTCCTTGGTTGTCGTGGCGAGCGCCAGTCTACCCCATTTATATGCATTTGCATATAAGAGTGGCGATGCCTCGGGCTTCGGTGCAGTGTCCAGCCCTGGACGGGGCCGGGTACGACGACGGCGCTCCCGCGGCCGTGAGGGCCGCGGGAGCGCCGTGGTGGGGATCAGCCCAGCTGGAGCACCCGATCGGTGGACTCCGTGACCTCGGCGAGGAGGTCCGGGCTCTCGTTGAGCTTGCGGCCGAAGCTGGGGATGATCTCGGTGAGCTTGGACTCCCAGCCGGCGAACTGCTGCGGGAAGCAGCGCTGCAGCAGGTCGATCATGATCGGCGCGGCCGTGGACGCGCCGGGGGAGGCGCCCAGCAGGCCGGCGACGCTGCCGTCGGCGCCGGTGATGACCTCGGTGCCGAACTGGAGGACGCCGGCCTTCTTCGGGTCCTTCTTGATGACCTGCACGCGCTGGCCCGCGTTGATGAGCTCCCACTCCTCGGCCGAGGCCTCCGGGTAGTACTCGCGGAGGGCCTCGTCCTTCTTGCCGCGCGACTTGAGGACCTCGGTGACGAGGTACTTGGTCAGGTCCATGTTGTCCTTCGCGACCGCCAGCATCGGGATGATGTTGTGCGGGCGGATGGACAGGGGCAGGTCCAGGTAGGAGCCCGTCTTGAGGAAGTTCGTCGAGAACCCCGCGTACGGGCCGAACATCAGCGAGCGCTTGCCGTTGACGAAGCGGGTGTCCAGGTGGGGGACGGACATGGGCGGCGCGCCCACGGAGGCCTGGCCGTACACCTTGGCGTGATGGCGCTCGATCGTCGCATCGTTGGTGTTGCGCAGGAACTGCCCGGAGACCGGGAATCCGCCGAAGCCCTTGATCTCGGGGATGCCGGCCGACTGGAGCAGGCGTAGTGCGCCGCCGCCGGCCCCGACGAAGACGAACTTCGCCGTGACGGTCCGCTTCTGGCCCGTGGCGTTGTTCTTGACGGTGAGCTTCCAGCCGGAGCCGTCGCGCTCCAGACCGGTCACGCGGTGGCCGAAGTTCAGGTCCGCGCCGCTCCGGCCCAGGTAGTCCGTCAGCTGACGCGTCAGCGAGCCGAAGTCGACATCCGTGCCGGAGGCGACGCGGGAGGCTGCCACACGCTGTGCCTCGTCGCGGCCCTCGGCGACGAGCGGGGCCCACTCCGCGATGGTGGACAGGTCCTCGGTGTGCTCGATCCGCTCGAAGAGCGGCTGCTGGCGTAGCGACTCGTAGCGGGTGCGGAGGTAGTCGGCATGGTCGTCCCCGATGACGAAGCTCATGTGCGGCAGCGGGTTGATGAAGCTCTGCGGCTCGCCGATCAGCCCGTGCTCCACCATGAAGGCGTAGAACTGCCGGGACACCTGGAACTGCTCGTTGATCTTGATGGCCTTGGCGGGATCCACGCTGCCGTCCGCCGCGGCGGGGCTGTAGTTCAGCTCGCAGAGGGCCGAGTGACCCGTGCCGGCGTTGTTCCACGGGTCGGAGGACTCGAGCCCGGCCTCGTCCAGGTTCTCGAACAGACTGACGCTCCAGTCCGGCTCGAGCTGCTTGATGAACGTCCCCAGCGTCGCGGACATGATTCCGCCGCCGATGAGCGCTACATCAATGTTGTGGTTTCCAAGTGAGGCGGGCACGGATCATCTCCATCGAAAAATCAAGGTTCGGCACTCAGGTTAGCGCGCTGATCAGAGGCCGCGGAAATCGGTCGGCGCCCGCCCGGGGCTTATGCGTCGAGCCTCACACGGTCGTAGACCTCGTCCAGTACGGGGCTGGACGGATAGTTCACCACGGGGGTCGACATCGCCAGGGCGGAGATCGGGAAGGAGAGGGGCTGCGCGGGCAGGTCCTGCGCCAGCAGTTCGCTGATGGCACGGTAGGCGGCGGCCCGCTCGGGACCCTCCGGCATGGACCGCGCCGCGGCCAGATGGGTCTTCAGTGCCGTGGAGTCGTATCCGAACTGGTCGTTGGAGAGACCGAAGAGCGAGCTGAGGAAGTGGTCCGGGTCCCGGTAGGAGCCGGTCCACCCCAGGAGGTGGAATCCGGCGTACTCACCGCTCAGGACCGCGTCGATGTAGCCGTCCTCCCAGCGGACCGGCACCGGCTCCAGGACGAATCCGGCCGCGGTGAGCTGGGCGCTGAGCTCCGCGTAGACGAGTTCGGGCAGCGGCAGGTAGCCGCGGCTGACGTCCCGGGGGTAGAGGAAGGGGATCAGCTCGCCGTCGTACCCGGCGGACTCGAGGAGGGTCGCCGCCGTGGTGGGGTCGTAGCCGTAGTACGTGTCGGGGGCCTCGACACCGAGGCTGGGCGGGAGGAAGGAGCGCGCCTGCTCCGTCCCGGCGATGAAGAGCTGCTCCCAGGCGTCGGAGTGCTGGGTGGCATGGGCCGCGGCCCGGCGGACGTCGAGGGAGCGCAGCGGGCCCGAGGCCTGGTTCATCCCCAGGTAGAGCACGGAGAAGGGGTCGCGCTGGACGATCTGCTGTCCCGCGCGTACGAGGTCGCGCATCTCGTGGACGGTCACCGTGTCGTAGCCGTGGATGTCGCCCCGGCTGAGCTCGCGCAGCCGCGAGGGCGCGTCGCGCAGCACGCGCAGCTCCACGCGGTCCACGGCGTCGGCGAAATCCTCGGCGCGCCAGTGGTCCGGGAAGCGCTCCAGGACCGTCGTCTCCTCGTCGAGGCCGGCGAACCGGTACGGTCCGGTGCCCACGGGGGCCTCGGCCGTCGACGACGGCGCGGCCACGGCGAGCCCCGGCACGGTGAGCGCCTGGACCAGCCCGGTCAGGGGCGCGTTGAGCTCGAGGACCACCGTCAACCGGTCCGGTGCAGTGCAGGACTTGTAGTAGCTCGCACCGTCGAGGATCGCCTGCGGCGGCTCGGGGATGCGGTCCAGCGCTGCCTCCGTCAGCTCGCCCATGGACGGGGCGCCGGGATCCTCGGCGTTCTCGTCGACGGCCGGCACGGCCGCGTGCTGGTGGTGGAAGATCGTGTCGAAGGCGGCGAATGTGCCGCCGTCCGGGGCCTCGCCGCCCGCCCAGCGCTCGAAGTTGTGCACCACGACCTCGCCGGAGAGCTCGGTGCCGTCGTGGAACGTCACGCCGTCGCGGAGCGTGAACGTGTACGTCAGACCGTCGTCGGAGACTTTCCACGACTCCGCCAGAGCGGGGGCCGGGGCGCCCGAGTCCGGGTCGACCCCGACGAGGCCCTCGAAGAGCTGCCGGGTCACCCGGTGGGACTCGGCGTCCGACACGACCGCAGGGTCGAGCGAGACGGGACCGGCCGGGGTGCCGACGCGGAACGTCGTGGGGCCCGGGGCCGTGGGGCCGGCCGTGGGCCGGGCGGGCTCCGCCGCTGGCGAGCAGCCCGTGAGAGCCGTCAGACCGGCGGCGCCGAGGCCCAGGCCCCAGCCGAGGACGGAGCGGCGCGTGGGCTCGGGCCCGGCCCCCGGGGACGTACGTGCCATGCGTGGGTCTCCTTCGCGCGCCGGCGCCACGTCCGCCTCGGGCGGCGTGTCGCAGGGCGTGCAGATGCCGTGCGGATGGACGGTGCCGGCCGGGGCGACCGGTCCGTACCGAATGGTGCGAGCGGGGGGACTTGAACCCCCACGTCCGAAGACACTGGAACCTAAATCCAGCGCGTCTGCCAATTTCGCCACGCTCGCCTCTCCGTCCGCGGTCAGGGCCCGCGGCGGACCGGATCAGTGTACCGGACGGGCACCCCGTGCCCGGAAGTGGTGGAGGAACTCAGGCCTCGACGGCGAGGCCGAGATCCCGGCGGAGCTTGGCGACGTGGCCCGTGGCGCGCACGTTGTACTGGGCGACCTCGACGGCGCCGTCCTCGCCGATGACGATGGTCGAGCGGATCAAGCCCTCGTAGACGCGCCCGTAGTTCTTCTTTTCGCCCCACGCGCCATAGGCCTCGGCCACTCCGTGGTCCTCGTCGGACAGGAGTGGGAACGTCAGGTCCTCCTTGGTGACGAACTTCTTCAGCTTCATGGGGGAGTCGGGCGAGACGCCCAGGACCTGGTAGCCGGCGGCGGCGAGCGAGGCGAGATTGTCCCGGAAGTCGCAGGCCTGCTTGGTGCACCCGGGCGTGGAGGCTGCCGGGTAGAAGTAGAGGATGACCTTGCGCCCGGAGAAGTCGGCGAGCGAGATGGCGTTGCCGTCGGCGTCGGGCAGGGTGAAGGCGGGTGCGGGGGCGCCGGGGGCGAGCCGTTCGGCCATGGGGGTCCTCCTGTGGGTTGGGCATCGTGCGCAGCTTCGCGGACGAAACTAGCCGGTACTGCCGGCACGCCGCCGGCGATCCTGTCTGCCGGGCGCTGTGGACATGACCCGGGGATGCTCCGTCGGTTCAGGGCGGCGGGGCTGTATCGGCCGCTAGCAGAGTAGTACACATCCGTGACAACTCCTCTCCCGGGGCAGCGGAGCTCGCAGTCAGAAGTTCCCTGCAAGAGCGAGGCGGTTCGAGGCTCGAGTGAGGAAGCGCATATACTTGGCGCTTCAAGTACTTCCGGGGGGGGAACAACAATGGATGCGTTGACGCATGCCGAACACTTGCGCGACGGCTGGATGAATCGGGCTCTTACACTCCTGCCACGGCCCTGCGAGATCATGAGCGAGGCGGCCGACAGGTTGGGAGAGTTTTTGTCCGGCACCGCTACGCTCGCTGAACTCCTCGAGTGGCTTGACGATGTCTCCGCGACGGCGCCAGCCGACCACATTCAGTCGCACAGGGTGCTCGATGATCTACGCCGTGACGTCAGGCTTCTCGAGGGATCACTCTGAATCCTCCCTTGCGCCTCGGCGGCGCCCGCCATTCATGCGTGTGCTTGCAGAGGGCTTCAGGGCCTGAGCGTCACCGTCTCGACTGCGGTCGGCCGCCCGGCTCTCCGGCGCGGGTCGGTGCCTCGCGGCAAGCGAGCAGCAACCGCTGGCATGGGTCCGCCGGGGCGGCCAGACGGTTCTGAAGACGTGGGCCCACACGCCGTGCCACTCGGGTACCTGGACGGTCTTGCGGTTAAAGACGGAAGCCCCTCACCCGACGGTGAGAGGCTTCCGGAGGAGTGCGCCCCCCGGGACTTGAACCCGGAACCTACTGATTAAGAGTCAGTTGCTCTGCCAATTGAGCTAGAGGCGCATCTGTCGCTGTCGTTTCGGGCTCTTTTCCGCGCCCGCCGCGTTCGCAACGAGAAATAACAATACACACCACCGGAGGGCTCTGCAACTCGAACCGGCACTCTGAGGCGGACCTCACACCCGAGTGCCGATCCGGCTCTCACTAGGCCCCTTCATGAGCCGCGCCGGAGCCGCACGGCCGGAGCAGTCGCCCGGCCCACGGCCGCGGTGCCTCCGCCCGCTGGCGAGTAGGCCCGCTATTGCGGCTGGACCGACACGAGCTCCAGAGCGGTCATGAACTCGTCCATGAAGCCCACGAACTCCTCGGCGTCGAGCTCCTGGTCGAGCAGGACATTGCCGGACTCGGGGAAGACCGACTCCGGCACGGCAATGCTCGGCTGCGGGACGACCTCGAAGCGGAAGACGCGGCCGGTGGAGGTGCCGACCTCGAACCCGCCGTCGCGCACCTCGGCGAGATGGGACAGATTGGTCATGTTAACGGAGATCGGCTGCTCCCGAGGAGCGAGGTCCGCGGGGCTCACGGGGGCCAGGACCAGCTCGAGTGGCTGGCGCCGGAAACCGATGATGAGACTGCCGCCACTGCCGGCGTTGCCAGCGGCGTAGACGAGGTTGTAGCTGCCGAAGTTGGGGATCTGGTGGTCGAAGGCCTGGTGCAGATGCGCCTTCAACGCCGCATCGCAGAGGTTCGGGTCTTTGGTAGTGACCATGCGAACAGTCTATGGAGGGTCACTGACAAATTTCTGGGTGTTGTGGAAAGAATTCACTGGATCGTTACGTGCAGGAGTCACGCGTTGGTCGCCCCGAAACGGCGAGCCTAGAATCGCGGCTATGACGCAGGACGCCACCGTAGATATCAAGCCACGAAGCCGCGCCGTCACCGACGGCATCCACGCCGCCCCCGCCCGCGGAATGCTCCGCGCCGTCGGCATGGGCGACGAAGACTTCTCCAAGCCGCAGATCGGCATCGCGAGCTCGTGGAACGAGATCACGCCCTGCAATCTGTCCCTCAACCGTCTCGCCCAGGGCGCCAAGGAAGGCGTCCACTCCGGTGGCGGCTACCCGATGCAGTTCGGCACCATCTCGGTCTCCGACGGCATCTCCATGGGCCACGAGGGCATGCACTTCTCCCTCGTCTCGCGCGAAGTCATCGCGGACTCCGTCGAGACCGTCATGATGGCCGAGCGCCTGGACGGCTCCGTCCTGCTGGCCGGCTGCGACAAGTCCCTCCCCGGCATGCTCATGGCCGCGGCCCGCCTAAACCTCTCCTCGGTGTTCCTCTACGCCGGCACGATCATGCCGGGGTTCGCCCGCATGTCCGACGGCACGGAGAAGGAGGTCACGCTGATCGACGCCTTCGAGGCCGTCGGCGCGTGTGCCGCCGGAACCATGAGCAAGGAGGACCTCGACGCGATCGAGCGGGCGATCTGCCCGGGCGAGGGCGCCTGCGGCGGCATGTACACCGCCAACACCATGGCCTCCATCGGCGAGGCACTGGGCATGTCCCTGCCGGGCTCGGCCGCCCCGCCCTCGGCCGACCGCCGACGCGACATGTACGCCCGGCGCTCGGGCGAGGCCGTCGTGGAGATGCTCCGCAAGGGCATCCGTGCGCGCGACATCCTCACCAAGAAGGCCTTCGAGAACGCCATCGCCGTCACCATGGCCTTCGGCGGCTCCACGAACGCCGTCCTGCATCTGCTGGCCATCGCCCGCGAGGCGGAGGTGGACCTGACGCTGGACGACTTCAACCGCATCGGCGACAAGGTCCCGCACATCGCGGACATGAAGCCCTTCGGCAAGCACGTCATGTTCGACTTGGACAAGATCGGCGGAGTCCCCGTGGTCATGAAGGCCCTGCTCGACGCGGGTCTGCTGCACGGCGACTGCCTCACGGTGACCGGCAAGACCATCGCCGAGAACCTCGAGGAGATCGCCCCCGGCCCGCTCGACGGCGAGGTGCTGCGCCAGCTCGACAACCCGATGCACAAGACCGGCGGTGTCACCGTCCTGCGCGGCTCGCTGGCACCCGAGGGGGCCGTCGTGAAGTCCGCTGGCTTCGACGCCGACGTCTTCGAGGGCACCGCGCGCGTCTTCGAGCGCGAGCAGGGCGCGCTCGACGCCCTGGACCGCGGCGAGATCAAGGCCGGCGACGTCGTGGTCATCCGCTACGAGGGCCCCAAGGGCGGCCCGGGCATGCGCGAGATGCTCGCCATCACCGGCGCGATCAAGGGCGCGGGCCTGGGCAAGGACGTCCTGCTGCTCACGGACGGCCGCTTCTCCGGCGGCACCACGGGGCTGTGCATCGGCCACGTCGCGCCGGAGGCGGTCGACGGCGGCCCCATCGCCTTCGTGCGCGACGGCGACCGGATCCGTGTGGACATCGCCGGACGCTCGTTCGACCTCCTGGTCGAGCCGGCGGAGCTCGAGGCGCGCAAGGTCGGTTGGGAGCCGCTGCCCGCGCGCTTCACGACCGGCGTCCTCGCCAAGTACACCAAGCTCGTGAAGTCGGCGAGCGTCGGTGCCTTCTGCGGCTGACGCCGCGCAGATCCGAGCACGACGGCGCCCCCGCCCACCGCTGGGCGCGCCGTCGTGCTTGTTCAACCTTTGGACGCATTGTCCACAATATGAGACGAGGGGTGCGGCTCGTTGACACCCCCCGCCGGCGAGACAAGACTGAGTGGCATGCAGAGCATCATCACCGTCCTACGAGTTACCGAGCGCGTGGCCTAGCCGCCGGTTGGTCGGACAGGTGACGCGCTGAACCCCACTGAAGCCCAGGAAATGCCGGGCCAGAGGGGTTTTTTTATGCTTGATTGCATCGAAGAGAAGGAAGAATCCATGACAAACGGACCCGACATCAGCCCGGCGCTGGTGGCCAGGACGGCCAACCGCGCAAAGGATGTTGCTCCTGTCTCTTCCGTTGTGGAGGGGCCGAATCCCGTGCAGGGACCGAACAACTCCGTGCCCCCCACTGCAATGACTGGCTCACAAGCCATCGTTCGTTCACTGGAAGAACTGGGCGTCACAGACGTCTTCGGGTTGCCGGGCGGGGCCATCCTCCCCACCTACGACCCCCTGATGGACTCCAGCGTGATCAACCACGTCCTGGTCCGTCACGAGCAGGGAGCCGGCCACGCCGCCCAGGGCTACGCCATGGTCACGGGCGAGGTCGGCGTGTGCATCGCCACCTCCGGCCCGGGGGCCACCAACCTCGTCACCGCCATCGCCGACGCCCACATGGACTCGGTCCCGATGGTCGCCATCACCGGTCAGGTCAACAGCGCCGTGATCGGCTCGGACGCCTTCCAGGAGGCGGACATCGTCGGCATCACCATGCCGATCACCAAGCACTCGTTCCTCGTCACCGACGCGCAGGAGATCCCGCGCGTCCTCGCCGAGGCGTTCTACATCGCCGGCAGCGGGCGGCCGGGGCCGGTCATCGTCGACATCTCCAAGGACGCCCAGCAGGCGACCATGGAGTTCTCGTGGCCGCCGCGGATCGATCTCCCCGGCTACCGCGTGATCAGCAAGGGCCACTCCAAGCAGCTGCGCGAGGCAGCGAAGCTGATCGCCTCGGCCCAGCGGCCCGCGCTCTACGTCGGCGGCGGCGTCATCAAGGCCCACGCCTCCCGGGAGCTGCGGGAGCTCGCCGAGTTCATCGGCGCACCGGTGGCCACCACCCTGCAGGCCCGGGGCGCGTTCCCGGACTCGCACGAGCAGCACGTCGGCATGCCCGGCATGCACGGCGCCGTCTCGGCGGTGACCGCGCTGCAGCAGTCCGATCTGCTGATCACCCTCGGGGCCCGCTTCGACGACCGCGTGACGGGCGTGCTCTCCACCTTCGCGCCGAACGCGAAGGTGATCCACGCCGACATCGACCCGGCGGAGATCTCCAAGAACCGCGTGGCGGACGTCCCGATCGTCGGCGACCTGGCCGACATCATCCCGGAACTGCTGGACGCCTGCCGCGCCCGCTTCGAGGAGTCGGGCCGCCCCGACCTCGCGGCCTGGTGGCGGACGCTGGACCGGCTCCGCGAGACGTACCCGATCGGGTACACGGAGCCTCACGACGGACTCACCGCCCCGCAGCACGTGATCCAGCGGATCGGCGAGCTGACCGGCCCGGAGGGCGTCTACGTCGCCGGCGTCGGCCAGCACCAGATGTGGGCCGCGCAGTTCGTGAAGTACGAGCGCCCGCACCAGTGGCTCAATTCCGGCGGTCTGGGCACCATGGGCTACTCGGTCCCGGCCGCGATGGGCGCCAAGGTCGGCAATCCCGACCGCGTGGTCTGGGCGATCGACGGCGACGGCTGCTTCCAGATGACCAACCAGGAGCTGGCCACCTGCGTGATCAACCAGATTCCGATCAAGGTCGCCGTCATCAACAACTCCTCGCTGGGCATGGTCCGGCAGTGGCAGACGCTGTTCTACGACTCCCGGTACTCCAACACGGATCTGAACACCGGCCACGGCACCGCCCGCATCCCGGACTTCGTGAAGCTCGCCGACGCGTACGGGTGCGTCGGCCTGCGCTGCGAGCGCCCCGAGGACGTGGACGCGACCATCGCCCAGGCGCTCGAGATCAACGACCGCCCGGTGGTCATCGACTTCGTGGTCAGCCGCGACTCGATGGTGTGGCCGATGGTTCCGGCCGGCGTCAGCAACGACCAGATCCAGATCGCGCGCGACATGACGCCGGACTGGGAAGAGGAGGACTAAGCCATGGCACGTCACACACTCTCCGTGCTCGTGCAGGACGTCCCCGGCGTCCTGACCCGCGTCGCCGGCCTCTTCGCCCGCCGCGCGTTCAACATCCACTCGCTCGCCGTGGGGCCGACGGAGCACGAGGGCATCAGCCGCGTGACCGTCGTCGTCGACGCCGAGGGCGACCTGCTGGAGCAGGTGACCAAGCAGCTCAACAAGCTCATCAACGTGCTCAAGATCGTCGAGCTCGTGCCCGAGGCGTCGGTGCAGCGCGACCACATCCTGGTCAAGGTCCGCGCCGACGCCGTGACCCGGCTGCAGGTGACCCAGGCCGCCGACCTCTTCCGCGCCAACGTCGTGGACGTGGCGACCGACTCCCTGGTGCTCGAGGCCACCGGCAACGCGGAGAAGCTCAACGCGCTCCTCTCCGTGCTGGAGCCCTTCGGCATCAAGGAGATCGTCCAGTCCGGAACGCTGGCCATCGGCCGCGGTTCCAAATCCATGTCGGAGCGCGCCCTGCGCTCCGTCTCCGCCTAGCTTTCCCAGCCCCGCACTACCAAGGAGTTACTGTGACCGAGTTGTACTACGACGACGACGCCGACCTGTCGATCATCCAGGGCAAGAAGGTAGCCGTCATCGGCTACGGCTCCCAGGGCCACGCCCACTCGCTGAACCTGCGCGACTCCGGCGTCGAGGTCCGCGTGGGCCTCAAGGACGGCTCGAAGTCCCGCGCCAAGGCCGAGGAGGAGGGCCTGACCGTCGGCACCCCCGCCGAGGTCGCCGCGTGGGCCGACGTCGTCGTCATCCTGGCGCCGGACCAGGTGCAGCGCCACCTCTACAAGGAGGACATCGAGTCCAACCTGAAGGACGGCGACGCGCTGGTCTTCGGCCACGGCTTCAACATCCGCTTCGGCTACATCCAGCCGCCGGCCGGCGTGGACGTCCTCCTGGTCGCCCCGAAGGCGCCCGGACACACCGTGCGCCGCGAGTTCGTCGCCGGCCGCGGCATCCCGGACATCATCGCCGTGGAGCAGGATGCGTCGGGCACCGCCTGGGACCTGGCCAAGTCCTACGCCAAGGGCATCGGCGGCACCCGCGCCGGCGTCATCAAGACCACCTTCACCGAGGAGACCGAGACGGACCTCTTCGGCGAGCAGGCCGTGCTCTGCGGCGGCGTCTCCCACCTGGTCCAGGCCGGGTTCGAGACCTTGACCGAGGCCGGCTACCAGCCGGAGATCGCCTACTTCGAGGTCCTGCACGAGCTGAAGCTGATCGTCGACCTCATGTGGGAGGGCGGCATCGCGAAGCAGCGCTGGTCCATCTCCGACACCGCCGAGTACGGCGACTACGTCTCCGGCCCCCGCGTGGTCACCCCGGAGGTCAAGGAGTCCATGAAGGCGATCCTGGCCGACATCCAGTCGGGTGCCTTCGCCCAGCGCTTCATCGACGACCAGGAGAACGGCGGCGCCGAGTTCCTCAAGCTGCGCGAGGAGGAGGCCGGCCACCCGATCGAGGCGACCGGCAAGGCCCTGCGCTCGCACTTCTCGTGGAGCCAGCAGGACGACGACTACACCGAGGGCAGCGCCGCCCGCTGATCGTCCCCCTGATCAAGCGCGCGTCGCACGGTCGAACCGTACGAACGAAGAGGTCGGCCCCCGCTGCGGAAGCAGCGGGGCCGACCTCTTCGTGTCGCTGGCTGGCAGCGGCCAGCCGTCAGCGGACGGGGACGGTCAGTAGCAGGGCGACATCCGTCCGACGGCGTTCGTCAGCACGCCCTCGCCGCCCACCAGGGTGGCCGTCGCGACGTCGGACTCCACCACGTCCGTGCGGATCCCGAGCGGGACGCAGGTGGGGTGCGAGAGGTAGAGCGGTGCGCGCCGGGTGCCGGCGATCGCCGCCGCGGCGAGCGCGTCCGGGAAGTCCCGGCCGGTCGCGAAATAGACCCGCGACGCGTGGTTCACGAGGCCCGAGTTGAGCTTCTGGGCGGTCTCGTACCGGTCGCTGCCGAACACGCGGCTGGGGGAGTAGGCGCTCAGCGAGCTGGCGATGCCGCGGGAGACCACGGCGGGTCCGCCCACGATGACCGCCTTGTCCACGCCCAGGCCGCTGAGCACCCGCTGGGTCTCGGTGTTCGCCGTGGAGTTCTTGCCGGGCACGAGCATCACGATCGCCCCGTAGGACCCGGCCAGCGCCGAGGCGGCGAGCGCGTCCGGGTAGTCGAGCCCGGTCGCGATGTAGGCCCGGGACGCCGAGGGGAAGGCGCCGCGGACGACCTTGGCGGCCGTCGAGTAGCGGTTGTCGCCGCCGTGGCGGACGACGTTCGACGTGTAGCGCTTGAGCTGGCTGGCCACGGTCGCGGAGACCGCACCCGACCCGCCGACCACCACGATCTTCCGCGGATTCAACCGGTCGATCTCGGCCGCCACGGGGCTGGGGAGCCCGCCGGGCCGGGTCAGGAGAAGCGGGGCGTTCTGCCGCGCGGCCGCCGGGGCAGCGACCAGGGCGTCCGCGTAGTCGGCGCCCGTCGCGACGTAGACGGTCCCAGCACCGCTGGGGTAGGCCTGCCGCGACGCGGCCACGGCGGTCCGGTAGCGGTCGTCGCCGGCGATCCGGTAGGCGCCGACGCCGGTCTGGCCCGCGGCCTCGTTGGGCATCCACGACTTCGCGCCGGTGCGGACGCTGCCGAGGTATCCGTAGATCAGCCCCGGGCAGGTGGTGTAGCCGACGTCGCGGTGCCCGAAGACGCGCGGCAGCGTCACGGTGGCGCCGTCGTCGTGCTTCTGACTGCCGCGGCCGGCGACGAGCCGGACCGAGCCCGTCGGGTCGTACCCCCAGTAGGCCGCCTGCCAGCCGGCGATCTGCTGCAGCGAGCGGACCACGGCCGAGGACGGGCGCGTGGTCGTGTAGTCGCCCATGACGGAGACGCCGAACGTGTCGCCGTTCCAGCCGGCGGCATGGGTCGCGATGCGGGAGACGCCGAGTCCGCCGCCGCGGCCCTCGTAGATGTTGCCCCACTTGTCCACGAGCATGTGGTAGCCGATGTCGCACCAGGTCGGGTCCTTGGCCATGTGATAGCGCTGGATGCCGCGCAGGATCCCCGGTACCTGGGAGACCGTGTAGCTGTTGGTGCCAGCGGTGTGGTGGACGATCGTGGCGTACTTGCGCTTGCTGTTCCCGAGGTCGCAGACCGGGGTCGCAGCGCCCCAGGAGGAGCGTGTGATGACCCGGTTGAGCACACTGGTGGAGGAGGTCGTCGCCGTCTGCACGGCCGTGCGCTCGACGGCGAGCGTCTGCAGTGCTGCTGCCCCCGTCGCGGCTGCGGTCGGCGACGTGCCGGGCTCGGCGGAAGAACCGGTGGAGCCATCGGCGTCCGGAGGCGACGACGGCGACGGCTGACCGCCGCCCGGTTCGGTCCGGGCCGGCTCTGATGCGGCGGGGGACGCCGTCTGCTGAGCGCCCTCGTTCGCCGGAGTCGGCGCCGACGCGCTCGGCTCGGCCGGGGGTTTCGCGGCTGGCGCCTCCGGCGACCCGGCGGAACTCGGCGTGGAGGACTCGGGTCCGCCCTTGCCCTCGGTGATCTCGCGGTCGACGTCGGTCACGGGGGAGGAGTACGCGACGAGTTCGAGCTCGGAGGAGAAGTCGGGGTTCGTGGCACGCGCCTCCACGGCCGTCGCCTCGGTCAGCGCCAGTGGCGCCGATGAGCCGGGTGCCTGGGCGGCCTGCTCCTCCTGGTCGTGGCCGCCGGGCGTCTCCTCCTCGGGCAGCTCCTGCCACTCGCTCCACTCGCCGTCGACCTTGGCGCGGTACTCCGCTGCCGGGTCGGTGCCGTCCCACGTGGCGCCGAGGACGGTGACCTCGGCGGGGTCGAGCTCCAGCGTGGCGACCGCCTGCGCGGTGACCTCCTCGACGGCCGAGTGGACCTCGGCCTCGGGGTTCGACGGTCCGTCCGGCAGCTGCGCCTCGACGGCGGCCGGGTCCGGGACCTCGCCGGCGGCCGCCTTGCCGAGCTCGACGGGCTCGCCGTCGCCCTCGGACGCGGCAACCGACGGTGACGGCAGCGGGGCGGATGCCTGTGCCGCGGACGCGGGGACGGCTCCGGCCATCGTCAGCGAGACGGACAGGACGGCCGTCAGAGCGGCGGTCGAGAGGGACAGGAGCGGTCCGCGGCAGGTGGGCGGGCCGGAGGCGGCGTTCTGAGGCGCCATGGTGGGACTCCAGTGATAGACGAAGACGGGTGGCGATGGCCACAGTCTTTATTCTGCCTGCATGCCGCCTCCGAATTAGCCTCGGCACGGCGCGTCGGCGTGTGGCGGACGCCCTGAGGTGGGGCGAGTCTGCCACTGGCAGGCTAACGAGGGGTGACGGGAAGGGAAAGAGCAGGTCGGTCTTCTCGCGCCCGAACCCCGCTCGGGGGCGCTTCACCCTGTAATACTGCGGAGCGGGGTTCGGAGGCCGGGGCGGGCGCGGCATAGCCTAGCTTCGGCAGACCTGTGCCCTCAGCCGGGTCGCTGGTCGTGACCGCATCCCACACTCAGAGAAGGTGCCACCGCAGTGTCAGAGAACAAGCCCGTCGTTCTGCTCGCCGAAGAGCTCTCGCCCGCAACAGTCGAGGCCCTCGGTCCGGACTTCGAGATCCGCCAGACCAACGGTGCCGATCGATCTCAGCTGCTCGCGGCCATCGCCGACGTGGACGCCATCCTGGTCCGCTCGGCCACCAAGGTGGACGCCGAGGCCATCGCCGCGGCCAAGAACCTGAAGGTCATCGCCCGCGCGGGTGTGGGCCTGGACAACGTGGACATCAAGTCCGCCACCCAGGCCGGCGTCATGGTCGTCAACGCCCCGACGTCGAACATCATCTCCGCCGCCGAGCTCACCGTCGGCCACATCGTCTCCCTCGCCCGTCGCATCCCGGCGGCCAACGGCGCCCTGAAGAACGGCGAGTGGAAGCGCTCCAAGTACGCCGGCGTCGAGCTCTACGAGAAGACGGCCGGCATCATCGGCCTCGGCCGGATCGGCGCGCTCGTCGCCGCCCGGCTCCAGGGCTTCGGCATGAAGATCGCCGCCTACGATCCCTACGTGACGGCCGCCCGGGCCCAGCAGCTCGGGGTGCAGCTGATGGACCTCGACGAGCTCCTCGCCTCTAGCGACTTCATCACCATCCACATGCCCAAGACGCCGGAGACCCTCGGTATGCTCGGCGCCGACGCCTTCTCGAAGATGAAGGAGACGGCGTACGTCGTCAACGTGGCCCGCGGTGGCCTGATCGACGAGGCCGCGCTCTACACGGCGCTGAAGGACGGCGAGATCGCCGGTGCGGGCGTCGATGTCTTCGTCAGCGAGCCCAGCACCGACCTACCGTTCTTCGACTTCGAGAACGTCGTGGTCACCCCGCACCTGGGGGCCTCCACCGAGGAGGCGCAGGAGAAGGCCGGCATCTCGGTCGCCAAGTCGGTGCGCCTGGCGCTGGCCGGTGAGCTCGTCCCCGACGCGGTCAACGTCGCCGGCGGGATCATCGACGAGAATGTCCGCCCCGGCATCCCGCTGATCGAGAAGCTCGGGCGGATCTTCACGGCGCTCACCGAGGACTCGCTGGTGAGCCTCGACATCGAGGTCGCCGGGGAGATCGCCAGCCTCGACGTCAAGGCGCTGGAGCTGGCTGCGTTGAAGGGCATCTTCACCGACGTCGTATCCGAGCAGGTCTCCTACGTCAACGCACCGGTCCTGGCCGAGCAGCGCGGTGTCGCCGCGCGGCTGATCACCACCAGTGACTCGCCCGAGTACCGCAACGTCCTGAACCTGCGCGGGGCCACCAGCGACGGCCGCGTTCTCGCGGTGTCCGGCACCTTGACCGGGCCCAAGCAGATCGAGAAGCTCGTCGGCATCGACGGCTACGAGATCGAGATCCCGATCGCCGAGCACCTCGTGGTCCTGCGCTACGAGGACCGCCCGGGCGTCGTCGGTGCCCTCGGCGCCGTCCTCGGCGAGCGCGGGGTCAACATCGTGGGCATGCAGGTCGCCCCGAGCGCGGAGAGCGCCGAGGCCCTCGCGATCCTCACCGTCGACGATGCGCTCCCAGAAGGGACCCTCGAGCAGGTCCGCACCACCGTGGGCGCCACCTTCGCGCGCGAGGTCAACCTCGACGACTGATCCGGGCGGGCGGGACCCGCACAGGACGACGGCGGGGCGTCACCTCGCGGCCATGGCCGCGCCGGTGGCGCCCCGTCGTCATCTCCAGCGACGGTGTTCTACAACGTTTGTGCATCGGCCGCTGAAACAGTTGTTCCGGGTGATATCTTTCTGCTCATCACACCATTTCGGGTGATTCTCGCTCGCACTCACTACGTGCATTCACGAAGGGGACTCCTATGTCCTTGAATTCCTCTGCGCCCGCGTCCGGGCGCTCGCGTCTCCACCGAGTCCTCGTCGCCGGCCTGCTCACAGCAGCGATGGCGGTGACGGCCGCGCCGGCGGCCTCGGCCGCGCAGCCGGCGGCCGTCCCGCCCGGCGTCGATGTCGAGCGCCTCGGCGGCAGCAACCGCATGCAGACGTCGGTGGAGATCTCCAAGACGTACTTCCCGGGTGGATCCAGCGTCGTCTATCTGGCCACCGCCCATGATTTCGCCGATGCGCTCGTCGCTGGCCCGGCAGCGGCCGCGGAGGGCGGCCCCGTGCTGCTGACCCCGGCGGGCGGGCTGGACGGGACCGTGGCTCAGGAGATCAAGCGCCTGGCCCCGTACAAGGTGGTCCTGGTCGGCGGCGAGGGTGCCGTCAGCCAGAAGGTGGCGGACTCCGTCGCGGAGATCGTCGGCGCGAAGGCGGTGGAGCGGATCGGCGGCGACAACCGCTACCAGACGTCGGCGAACATCGCGCGGGCCGTCTTCCCGGAGGGCGCCGAGGAGGCGTACCTCGCCACCGGACTCGACTACCCGGACGCGCTGTCCGCTGCTCCGCTGGCCGGTGCGCTCGAGGTTCCCGTGGTCCTCGTCCGGGGCACCAGCACGAGCCCCGACGCGGAGACGGTCGCCCTGCTGGACGAGCTGGGGATCGTCCAGGCCTCCCTGGTGGGCGGCAACGGCGTCATCTCCGCCGGCTTCCAGTCCGGGCTGAAGGCCAGCGGCGTCGCCACATTCCGCTACGCGGGCAAGGACCGCTACCACACCAATCTCCTGGTGAATCGGGAGCTGCTCGGTTACTCGGGGGAGGTCATGCTCGCGACCGGCATGAACTACCCGGATGCCCTGGCCGGCGCGGCCTCGGCCGGCTGGCACGCTACGCCGATCTACCTCTCCCGGCCCACGTGCGTCCCCGCCGCCTCGCTGGCGGACTTCCTGGATCCGGACGCCGAGGTCGAACTGGTCACCCTGCTCGGTGGCGAGGGCGTGCTCTCGAAGAACGTGGCCAACCTGGGGTCCTGCTGACCTGCAGCAGGGGTGCCTCCCCGCAGGGGCCCGGGACCGCACGGAGTCGCCGGTCCTGACCGCGGGAGCCCAACGATGAACGGCGAGAGCCGGCACGGCGTCGAGGACGCTGTGCCGGCTCTCTTCACAGGCGGTGCCGCACCGCCGGGGAACGCCCGTCGATGCGGTAAATTCTCTTGGGTGACTTCCACCGAGCAGCCCCCGTTCTACATCACCACGGCGATCTCCTACCCCAACGGCGAGCCCCATATCGGCCACGCCTACGAGGTCATTGCCACGGACGCCATGGCCCGGTTCAAGCGGCTCGACGGGCACGATGTCTTCTTCATGACGGGTACCGACGAGCACGGCCAGAAGATGCTGCAGACCGCCCAGCGGATGGGACTGTCGCCGCGTGAGCTGGCGCAGCGCAACTCGGATGCCTTCCAGCAGATGAACGACGAGCTCGGGACCAGTTACGACCGCTTCATCCGCACCACCGATCCGGACCACATCGATGCCGCCCAGGAGATCTGGCGGCGCATGGAGGCCAACGGGGACATCTACCTGGACAAGTACGCCGGCTGGTACTCCGTGCGCGACGAGGCGTTCCACTCCGAGGAGGACACCGAGGTCCGCGAGGACGGCGTCCGCTATGCCAAGGAGACGGACACCGAGGTCACCTGGACGGAGGAGGAGTCCTACTTCTTCCGCCTCTCCGCCTACCAGGACAGGCTGCTGGACCTCTATCGCCGCCAGCCGGACTTCGGTGCGCCCCGCTCCCGCTTCAACGAGGTCATCCGGTTCGTGGAGCGCGGTCTCGAGGATCTTTCGATCTCCCGCACCACGTTCGACTGGGGCGTGCCCGTCCCGGGCAACGAGAAGCACGTGATGTACGTGTGGGTCGACGCCCTGACCAACTACCTCACGGGCGCCGGGTTCCCCGACGTGGAGTCGCCCAGCTTCCGGAAGTACTGGCCGGCCGACGTCCACGTCATCGGCAAGGACATCTCCCGGTTCCACGCCATCTTCTGGCCGGCCTTCCTCATGTCGGCCGGGCTCGAGCTGCCCAAGCGGGTCATGATCCACGGCTTCCTGCACAACAACGGCGTGAAGATGTCCAAGTCGCTCGGGAACACCGTGGCGCCCGCCGACTTCGTGGAGAAGTACGGACTGGACCAGATGCGCTACTTCTTCCTGCGCGAGGTCCCGTTCGGGGCGGACGGCAGCTACAACCACGAGGCGATCGTGGGCCGGATCAACTCGGATCTCGCGAACAACCTCGGCAATCTCGCCCAGCGCTCCCTGTCCATGGTGAAGAAGAACTGCGACTCGTCCGTGCCGCGGCCCGGTGAGCTCGCCGATGCGGACCGCGCGATCCTGGAGCTGGCCGCCGCCCTGCTCGAATCGAACCGAGACCTGTACAGCCGGCAGGAGTTCAGCCGGGCGCTCGAGGCCGTCTGGCACGTTCTCGGCGAGGCCAACGCCTACTTCGCGGACCAGGCGCCGTGGGTCCTGCGCAAGACCGACGTCGAGCGCATGGGCACGGTCCTGTACGTGACGCTCGAGGTGGTGCGCCGGGTGGCCCTCCTGATCCAGCCGATCGTCCCCGAGGCCGCCAGCCGCCTGCTCGACGTTCTCGGCCAGCCGGAGGGCGCCGCCCGCATGTTCGCCGCTTTCGACATGCCGCTCGAGCCCGGGACGGAACTGCCGGACCCGGCGCCGATCTTCCCGCGCTACGAGGAGCCCGCGGACTGAAGCGACCGGGCACCGCGATCGCGCGGGACAGCGGCGCGCTGAGCCCCGCCCCTGACAGAGCGCACACGACAGAGGACGACGGCGGTAGGTTCCCTACCGCCGTCGTCCTCTGTTCTCTGCGCCTGCCTGGGGTTCTCTGCGCCTGCTCGGGGCGCCGTCCCCGGTGCTCAGCCGAGTGTGCAGGCGTGGCCCCCGGCCCGGAGTGCGCGGGGGCCACGCCACGCGCTGCTGTTATTCGGTGGCGAGGCCCGCCACCGGCGAGAGGCGGGCGGCCCGGCGCGCCGGGACCACGGACGCGAGCAGTCCGGCGCACACCGCCACCGCCAGTACGGCCGCGAGCTGGATCCAGGGGAGGTCCACGACCACCTCGGTGAGGAACCCGAGGGCCGACTGTGTGCCGAGCAGGCCGTACGCCGTGCCGAGGCCCAGGCCGATCAGGGCGGCGACGCCCGCGATCAGGACCGCCTCCAACGCCAGCATGCCGCGCAGCTGACGGGTGGTCAGACCGAGGGCGCGCAGCAGGGAGTTCTCGCGGGTGCGCTCCAGAATGGACAGGCTCAGCGTGTTCGCCACACCGATCAACGCGATGAGGACGGCGACGGCCAGCAGGCCGGTGACCACCATCAGCAGCATGTCGATCACCGTGGTGAACATCTGCCGCTCGATGAGCCCGCCGCCGACGGAGTAGTCCTCCACACCGAGAGCCGCGGCGATGGTGCTCTGCAGTTCCTGGGCGCCGGCGACATCGAGCGAGTCGCTCGCATCGGCCCAGAGGATCGCCGGCAGGTCAGCGGGGGAGGGCTGCCCCGCGACGGTGGCCTCCGCATCCCAGCCCGCGGCCGTGTCCGCGGTGACGAGTGGGACGAAGGCGTCGACGTCGGTGGGGCGCACGGTCAAGGAGTCGCCGTCGACGGAGGTCTCCTTCACGACCGTCTCGTCGAAGGCGGTGTCCGGCAGCAGGATCTCGCCCCGGGCCGGGACCAGCGACGGATCGTTCAGAACCGCGCCCAGGGCCTCGGGATCGGCGGCGTAGACAGTGCCGTACTCGGAGTCGGCCACGGGAACGAGCCGGACGGCGTGCTCGACGCCGTCGACGGCCGTCAGGCGGTCCGCGGCGTCGGCGCCGAAGGGGGCCGCGACGCCGTCGTGCTGGACCGTGACGTCCACGGGGTACTCTGCGGCGAGGCCCTGGTCGAACGTCGCCTTCGCGGACTGTGCCCCGACGAGGATCATCGAGACCAGGGTGACGCCGATCAGCAGCGCCGTGGCCGTGGCCGTGGTCCGGCCCGGGTTCCGCACGGAGTTCAGGGCGGCGAGCTTGGCCGGCACGCCCGTGCCGGAGACCAGGCGGCCCACCGCCGAGACGGCGGGCGGCAGGAACAGCGAGCCGATCATCAGGATGCCGATGAAGGAGACGAAGCCGCCCGCGAAGGAGACCAGGAGGTTCGCGTTGAACGCGCCGAAGGCCAGGAGCGCGGCGCCGAGGAGCACGCCGAGCCCACCGAGGACGAGCCGGGCCCTGCCGGCACGGTTGCGCACGGAGGCGCCGTCGGCCGGGCGCAGCGCAGCCAGTGGGGCCACGCGGGTGGCCTGGCGGGCCGGGATCCAGGCGGCCAGGATCGTCATGGCGGTGCCGACGCCGAGCCCGATGAGGACGCTGGAGACGGGGACGGAGAGGACCGCGAACGCGGTACCGGGCAGGGTCGCCACGTAGCCGATGAGGCCGGACATGACACCGACGGCCAGCAGCACGCCGAGTGCCGAGGCGACGACCCCGATGATGACGGACTCGAGGACCACCGCACCGCGGATCTGGCCGCGCGCCGCGCCCAGAGTGCGCAGCAGGGCCAGCTCGCGGGTGCGCTGGGTGACCAGGACGGAGAACGTGTTGGTGACCACCAGGCCGGTGACCACGAGCGCCACCAGGGCGAAGACCAGGAGCACCACGGTCAGCTGGTCGGAGCCGCCGGAGAGGGAGGCGACGTCCTGGACGGTCTGCTCGGCCGCGGTGAGCACCTGCGGGTGCTCCACGCCTGCGGCACGGAGCACGCCGGAGACCTCCTCCGCCGCGGCGCCGGCGTCGGCGCCGTCGGCCAGCTTGAGCTGGAACGAGGTGGCGCCGATCGCGCCCGCGAGTGCCTCCTGGAGGCTCTCCGGCGTCACGACCACCTCCGTGAAGGCGCCCATGGCCGGATTCGCGCTGACCACGGTGAGGCCGGAGACCCGGTAGGCGACCGGCGCCGGCTCCTGCTCGCCGGTCGGAATCGCGAGGGAGACGGTATCGCCGACGTCGATCCCGGCGCGCTCCGCCGTCGCGGTGTCCACCGTCAGCTCGTGGGCTGCATCCGGGAACTCTCCCTCGGCGAGCTCGGTGCTGCGGAAGTCCGCGGCCGCCGGGACGCTGTGCAGCCTGGCCTGGAAGGTCGAGTCGCCGGAGCCGAGCCGGGCGCCGGCGCTGAGGTCGGGCTGGACGTCACGGACCGCGTCGAGGCCCTCCACTTCGGCGAGGAGCTCCGGGTCGTAGGGGGCGTCGGGGACCTCGCCCGTGTACGCGTCGTAGTCAACGGAGGCGATCAGGTCGGCGTGCTTGTAGCCGGTGCCGATCGACTGCTGGAGGGAGGCGGTGGCGCTGGAGCCGACCATCAGCGTCGCGGCGAGGAACGCCGTACCGATCATCACGGCCAGCACGACGGCGATGTAGCGGCGCGCGTAGCTGCGCACGTTCGCCCACGCGAGGGTCATCATGCGCCGGCCCCCCGAGTGTCCGTCGCGGCGGCGTCGTCCTGGGTCGTGAGGCGGGCGAGCGCGGCGGCGATCTCCTGCGGCGTCGTCGCCGGGACACGGCCCTCCAGCCGGCCATCGCGCACCAGCACGATGTCGTCCGCGTAGCTCGCGGCGACGGGGTCGTGGGTCACCATGATGATGGTCTGGCCGAAGTCGCGGACCGAGGCGCGCAGCAGCGAGAGGACCTCGGCGCCGGTCTGCGAGTCCAGGTTGCCGGTGGGCTCGTCCCCGAAGACCACGTCGGGACGCGTCAACAGGGCGCGGGCCACTGCCACGCGCTGCTGCTGCCCACCAGAGAGCTCGTGGGGCTTGTGGCCCAGGCGCGGGCGCAGCCCCAGCGTGTCGACGACGGTGGCGAACCATGCCTTGTCATGCTTGCGCCCCGCGAGCTGGAGGGGCAGGAGGATGTTCTGCTCGGTGGTCAGCGTCGGGACGAGGTTGAACGCCTGGAAGATGAAACCGGCCTTGTCGCGCCGCAGGCGCGTCAGCTCGGTGTCCTGCAGGCCGGTGATGTCCACGTCGCCGATGACGATCTGCCCGCTGGTCGCCGAGTCCAGTCCGGCCAAGCAGTGCATGAGGGTGGACTTGCCGGAGCCGGACGGACCCATGATGGCGGTGAAGCGGCCGGCCGGGAAATCGATGTCCACGCCGGCGAGGGCCTCCACCTGGGTGGCGCCGGTTCCGTAGACCTTGGTCAGGCCGCGTGCGGCGACGGCGATGGCCGGCGCGGGCCGGGTCGGGTTCTCGAGTGTCGAGGGCATGTGTGTGCTCATGGTGACCACGCTATTTTTCAGCGCGGGCCCCGCACATCGTCCCACCGGCGCGAACTCGAGGCGGGCGGCTCACCCCGCGGGATGAGACGAGCGGGCTGCTGGGCTGAGGCCCCGTACCGAGGGGTGCGGGCCAATGGCAGGATGGTGCCATGAGAGTTCTGCCGCGCCGACTGACCGAACGAGACCCCACTGGCCGCCCGCTCGCCGTCCTCCCTGTCGCTGCTCTGGCCGGAGCGCTGGCGCTCGCCGGCTGCTCGGCCGCCGAGCCGGAACCCGAGCCCGCTCCGGCGACGACGTCGGCGGCGCCGTCGACGACGCCCACGCCGGCTGTCGACACCGGCGACATGCCGCAGGCCCTCGCGGACCTCGCCGTCGCCTGGTACAGCGGGGGAGACGCCGCCACCGGCGGGCCCGCAGCGGAGGCTGCTGCCCAGCGAGAGGCGAGCGCGGACGACGTGGCGGTCGAGGCCACCCTCGGGGCGTGGAACGAGCAGAAGCTCGCGGTCCTCACCAGCGGCGACGATGTGACGCTGGCCGTCGCCGGACCGGGCGGGTGGAGCATCGTCGGGGGCTGGTGGCCCAGTCTCGGGATCGAGGAGCCGGTCCTCGGCGATCAGCGGCACGTCCTGCTGATCGGCTCCGACGCTCGCGAGAAGGAAGGCCAGAAGATCGACCGGGCACGCGGCGACGCGCTGCAGCTGCTCGGGGCCAACGGGGCGGGCGGCGCCGGCATCGTGGGCATACCGCGCGACCTCTGGGTGCCGATCCCCGGAGGCGGAACCGCCAAGATCAATTCGGCCCTGCTGCAGGGTGGCCCGGAGGCCCAGGTGCAGGCGGTGGCCGACGCGACCGGCATCCAGCCCCAGGGCTACATCCTCACCGGGTTCGAGGGATTCAAGTCGATCGTCGCCGACCTCGGAGGACTGACTCTCGACGCGCCGGTCCCCGTCAAGACCGTCCCCGAGGGGACCGCGACGCTCGACCCGGACGACGCGCTCATGTTCGTGCGCGAGCGCAAGACCCTCCCGGGCGGCGACTTCGACCGCAGCTTCCACCAGGGGGTCGCGCTGCTCGGCTTCGCCGCCCACGTCCTCGGCACCGGCCCCGGCGCGCTCGCCGAGTCCTTGACCCTGGTCGACCCGCACGTCCAGACGAACCTCACCGCCGAGCAGGCGCTCACCTTCGCGGCGTGGACGTACCGCCTCGACGTGCAGGAGGTCGGCCACGACGTGCCGGAGGCGCCTTTCGGACGCAGCGCGGACGGCCAGTCCATCCTGGTCTACGACGACGGCGTCCAGGCCGTCTTCGACGACTTCGCCGACGGTGCACTACAGTAACCGGGATTGCGTGACGTCCGGTACGGAGGGGAAGTACGGCCGTGGAAGCTGGGAAGCTCGTCAAGGATTATGCGGCATGGCGGGTACCTGTTCACCGGTGGGCATCGCCAGCGGAATTCCGCGATGCCGAGTCGGTGCCGGACGGGATTCATGCCATTCGTCTGGAGAGCGGGCTCGTCCTGGACCTCTTCCTGCGGGGTAGCCCGCTGACGGATGAATCGCATCCGCATGTCCTGACCTTTCTCGCTGGCGCCGTCACGGGCAGGGCGGACAAGGCCGGGCCCTTCTTCAGCGGTCTGGGAATTGCCGGGGGGTTGGACATGCCCGTTGTTGGCATCGCTGATCCCGGCGTCGATCTGGATACGGGCGTCAACCTGGCCTGGTACACGGGCCGGCTCCAGGACAGCTTCCAAGCCGAGCTCGCGTCAGTCCTCCGTGGGATGGCCGAGAGGGCGGGCCGGCCCCTGTTGCTGGTCGGTGGGTCCGGCGCCGGGTTCGCCTCGTTGTTTCTCCTCGAGCAGCTCGCCGGACTGGCATCTGGCTTGGTCTGGAACGCGCAGACCGATCTTCTTCGGTATCACCCGGGCCCTGTGCGTGCATATCTGAGCAAAGCCCTCGGCCTGGCCTCGTCCGTCTACACGGGCCAGGACTGGATACAGGCCGTGGAGGCGCGAATCAACGGCCGAATCCGGACACGACTTTCAGGGGCGAGTGCGGTCGAACACTGTGCCGGATTGCTGTACCTCCAGAACCGGAGTGATTGGCACCGCGAAAACCATCTCGATCCGTGGCTCGATGCCGCCGAGTGGGCTCGGCAAGATGGCCCGGGCGACACACAGATCTTCAGCCGAGGCGAGAGCCACACGGTCGTGGTTGCGGATTTCGCCGAAGGTCACCTTCCACCCGATGCCGCATTGCTCTCCGAACTCATCGGGGCACTTCAAACGGGGCCAGAATCACGGCTGGCCCTTGCCCGCGATCTCGCAGAGCGCTTCGCCACGCTATCCACCCATTAGACTCGGCAACGAGTCCGATTTCCGACCCGGAGAATTAATGCAGGCACCAGTCGTAGTACATGGGATCACGCGCGGCTCCCACTTGAACACTGCCCAAACGATTCTCGAGTCGGTACAGATCGTCCCAGGCCCGGATCGAACGACTTTCGTCGACCCGTCGACTGGTCGGAGCGCAGCATTGGACGGGACGGCCATAGTTGGCCGCGCCGTCCAGACGGCGGCTTCCGCCCTGGACCTTTTGCATGATCAAAGCGATCTCACGAAGGCTGCAGAGCGATGGGGAGCGGCCGTCAAGAATCCATCGACCCTCTTTCTGACGCACCCGGGCGAGGGCGTCGCCGTCGTCCCCGATCCGCTCGGCGGTTCCCTGGTCTTTATCTGGGAAGGAGCTCGGGCCACCTACCTGTCGTCGAGTCTGCCATCCGTCATCGAGGTTGCATCCGCGTACGGTGACGCACCGGAGAAGGACCTTGAATTTCAACTGGAGCGAGCACTCGTCGGCAATGGCGGCTACCTCCCAACCAGTTACGCGGGTATTCGGGTAGCCGCCATGTCGTCATGGATCCGCATAGACGACACGGGCGTAAGACAGCTCGTCTACCCCTTCTTCGAGGAAGACTTGGCGGCGACCGGCTCCTATGCCGATCTCCTGCATCTCGCGCGAGCGGACCTGCTGGAATCACTGGAGGCGATCGCGAACATGCCCGTGTCCCAGCGCGTCGCCCACCTGACGGGCGGCTTCGACTCGCGGCTGATCCTGGCCGGGCTTCTCGAAGGGGGACTGACTGACCGGTTCGAGTTCTTCTGTTCCGGACCGGTAGGGTCCCCCGACCGCGATGTCGCGGATCTCATCTCCGCGCACTTCGGGCTCACCAGAACACTCAATGCGGGCCTCTCGCAGTATCCGACGAGTCACCCGAGAGAAATGTTCCTCCTGCCCATGGACAACTCCGGAGGTCTCACGACCACCGGTCCCATTGGACGCGAGGAACAGCAGTCCGTCGCCGCCGTAGGCGGCGGTTACGGAGAAGTACTGCGCTCCTTCCACTCGCCGAAACTGGCGCCGCTGAACCTGGGACTGGATCGGCGATACCCCGAAAAGGAACTGGCCGCGGCGCTCTGGGGTTCCGGGGCCACTGCCGAGGGCGGTCTGGCTACCCCGGATGCCGCAGATAGACTGCGCCGCCGCGCTGCCGACTCCCTGCAAGACCTCGCAGCCCACATTGCTGCCGAGGATCAGCTAGGCGATCTCCACTACGCGGCGGCTCGAAATCGGTACCACATCGGTCACTCATCGGTGCTCTGGAGCCGGTACGGGGCCCGCTTCGATCCCCTGTACTCGCGGGCCGGGTTCCGCCTGGCTATGTCCCTGCCCCTTGGCCCTCGCTCAGCGAATGTCATCGGATTCGATCTCATGATGTCCCTCGTCCCTGAGCTGGCGGCTCTGCCGTTCGACAAGCCTCGATTCGGGGGAGGTTTCGATTCGTACCGGCGTGCTCCTGAGCCAATCACGCCGCGTGCAGGTCGCTTCACCACACGCCCACACCGTTCGATCTATCCACCAGCTAAGAAGGCCGCGGTGTCGGAGGACGCTCGGCGCCGACTCTTGGCTCAAGCCAAGCGAGCGGGCGTCAGCTATTGGCAGGTCCATCACATGCCCTCGACACAGCAGGGGTTACGCTGGGCTCTCGCGCACATCAATGAGAGCGAGATTGCCCCGATTTTCAATGTCGACTACGTCAGACGTTTATCCACGGAAAGGCTCCAGAAGCGTCGAGAAATCAGGCATCTCTACAGTGCCTATGCCGCCTTGGTCTGGTACTTCCAAGGTAAGTAGCTGAACTTGGTAGCCTCTTTGGCGCCTTGAAACCTGGATTCGACCTTACTAGGCGTGCGTCTTGGCGAATCGGAGTCCCAGCTGTTGCGGACTCGCCGTACCGTTTTGGAGAGCGCCGAGAATATTTACGAGGTCGCCCCGAGGCGGCGTGCCGTGTCCTTCCGTGAACTCGGCAACGACTACTGCATGATTCCGCCCCAGTGAGTAAACGGCCGCTTGCGGCGCGCGCGATGACGAAGCGATAACGGGCGCGCCCGGAAGGGAAGCAGGCGTAGAAGCCGCCCTTGCGACGGGCATTTCGAGCCACCGATTCCAGTTCAACCATGGAAGTAGGTGAACGCGGCGGTGCGAGTCGCTCCAGTTTTGGAGATACAGCACACCCCGCGCTGACTCGAGGGCACCGCTCCCGCGAAGCGACAATTGGATCCGGCCGTTCACCCGACGCGTTACTTGAGGAATCCAGTCCTCGGTCTGAATGAAGCCCACGGCAAAGCCAAGGGTGCGCAGCCACTTTCTCACAGAAGCTGGATTGTAGTGCAGAATCGAGGTCTGTGGATTCCACACCACGACTGTGGCCAGTTCGCGGAGGCGCTCAGCTTGAGCCAGCGCCGCGAACCCCCCGCCTGAACCGCCTGCCAGCAGGAGAGGCCGACCCGATCGTGCCGCTAAACCCCTCAACAGCTCAGAGAGTTCGTCTTGAAACCGCGAGCGAAGATTCCCTGCGTACCAGGCAAGCCGCACGTCAGGGTCGGCATCGAGACCCGGATCCGAGACGGCGATAATGGGCATATCCAGCCGCTTGCTCATTCCAAGGCCGCTGAAGTAGGGGCCTTTCCTGCCCTGCCGTTCCTGGACCGCGCCGCTGAAGAAGGTCAGAACATGGCGAGTGTCTGCTGGACCCAGGGGTTCGCCCTCCAAGAGGATATCCAGGACCGTGCCACTGCTGAGGCTTACCGCGTGGATGCCGTCGGGTAGTTCTTCGGCGTCCAGAAACGCGCGGGCAGAAGGCCAGCGATGGACCGGGCGCTCCCAGTAGTCGTAGTCCTTCATGGCATCCGGGGTAGCAAGACTCGTCGACATGTCGTCCTCTCATTCCAAACCGTCTCAGATGAGCTGTCAGCGAGCCGGCACGAGCATCCAGTTTACTTGCTCGAACCAGCCCGCTGACGTCGCGGGGCGACGGCACTTGCTTAGCCCACCACACCTGTCGTGTACGCCATGACCACGGCTTGAACGCGGTCCCGAGCCCTGAGTTTCGCCAGCACGTGGCGTACATGCGTCTTCACCGTCGCCTCCGACAGGAAGAGTTCCGCTGCGATTTCGGGATTGGTCCGACCGGTGGCGATGAGCTTGAAGACCTCGAGCTCGCGGGCCGTCAGGGACTCGACGGCTGCGACGTCGTCGTGGTTGGTCTTCGCGTTCGAGCGCAGCATCGGTGCCATATGGTCCATGAGCCGACGCGTCGTCGACGGCGCGATCACTGCGTCGCCTCGGTGCACGGTGCGGACGGCCTCCAGCAGCTCCTCGGGCGGAGCGTCCTTGAGGAGGAAGCCGCTCGCTCCGGCCTGGATGGCCGCCAGCGCGTACTCGTCGAGGTCGAAAGTCGTCAGGACGATGATCCTCGGACCATCGCCGTCGGCCCCGGCGAGCAGACGCTCGGTTGTCTGGATACCGTCGAGTTCTGGCATGCGGACGTCCATCAACACGACGTCTGCCTGCGCCAGCGCGGGCGACCCGAGGGCCTCTCGGCCATTGTTGGCCTCCGCCACGACCTCGAGGTCCGGTTGCGAGTTGATGAGCATGCGGAAGCCGCTGCGGACTAGCTGCTGGTCGTCGACGAGGCCGATGCGGATCACTTCCGCGGAATCAGGGGTGGTCATGCATTCTCCAGATAGGGGATGAAGGCCCGGACGACGAAGCCGCCGCGGGGGAGGGGACCGGCGGACATCTGGCCGCCGTACAGCTCGACGCGCTCGCGCATGCCGTCGAGGCCGCGGCCCGATCCTGCGGTCGAGGCATCGGCCAACGCACCGCGTCCATTGTCGGTCACGCTGACGGAGATGCCGTGCCGTGTCCACTCGACGGTGACCGTGGCGCGCGCGGCGGTGCCCGCATGCTTGACCACATTGGTCAGGGATTCCTGGACGCACCGGTAGACGGCGAGCTCGGCGCCGTTCGGGAGGGCTCGGCGCGGGGTGCCGACTATCTGGAGATCCACCTGTTGACCCGCCAGCCGGACCTGCTCGGCGAGCTGCTCCAGATCGCCTATCCCGGGCATCGGCCTGTACTGCGCCTCTTCCTCGCCCCGCAGGACGCCCAGGAGGCGACGCATGTCTTTCAACGACTCGCGTCCGTGAGTCGCGATGGTCTCCAGGGCCCCGACGGCCACCTCGGGGTTCTCCCGTCCGGCGTAGCGTGCCCCGTCGGCCTGAGTGATCATGATCGAGAGCGAGTGGGCCACGATGTCGTGCATCTCGCGGGCGATCCGGGCCCGCTCGTCGGCCGCCGCAGCCGACCGCTCCGCCGCCTGCTCCCGTTCCAGGCGCTCGGCTCGGTCGTGGAGTGCCTGGAGCGCCACCAGCCTGGTGCGGGCGAGGTCGCCGTACGTCCACACGACGAGCATGCTGAGACCGATAATGACGGTCGACGCGACCAACGAAGCGAAACTGCGGTCTGCGGTTACTCCACCGAAGGCGGCGGACGAGAACGCGGCACCGACCAGGGAGAGACCCAGGCCGCTGAGGGACTCCCACCGTTCCCCGTACTTCGCCAACGTGTAGACGACCACTGGAACGGCGACCACGGACGGGAGGAAACCGGGCAGGAAGGCCAGATGCATCAGACAGGCCAGCACGATCACGCCCGCGCTGATCCGCCGGTGCGAGCGACGCAAGATCAGTGGCAGAGTCTCGGCGCTGGAGACGAGTACCGCGAGTACGGCCTCGTTTCCCGTGCTGGGGCTGCCGGCCAGACCGGCAGTCGCCACGACGGTGACGAACCACAGCATGAGCGCCCCGATGAGGTCCACGATGCGCGGATGCTCTCGGATCCACTGGTCGACCTTGCGGTGCCACGTCATATTCACAAACCTATCGTTTGCGGGCGCCTACGCGAGCAACGGTGGAGCCCGTGCGGCGCAATACGGGCGAGCTCGTTGGCTCTGTCCGGACGTCGCGCCAACGACAGCAGACAGGTGACTATTATTGTCGGAGCTAGTTGTCGACCCTCCGCTCTGAACTCGGTGCGTGGGGGCGGCTGCTGAAACGAAGGAGTCACCATCAAGAGCGTTGTAGTCTACGGCGGTTGTGTCGCGCGGGATAGCTTCGAGCTGCTCAAGAGCGACTTCGACTTGATCGCATACATCGCTCGCCAATCGCTCATCAGTTCGGCAACGCGACCTCTGTCTGTCGCGCCGAGTGCCACTGAGTTGGTCTCGGCCTTTCAGGCGCGTCAGGTTCGGGGAGACATAGCGTCCAATCTCCTTCCTCAACTAAAGAGTTCCGGAGCGGACGCGAACGTTATCCTTATGGATCTGATTGTCGAAAGGCTCGGCGTTCTCCGCTACAAGGGCGGCTACGTGACACGTTCGAACGAACTGATGCGGACGGCCCTCGCAGACCAGCTCGGCGAAGCACCGTGGTTCCGCTTCGGTACGGATCGTCACTGGCACCAGTGGACCGCAGCAGTCGATTGTGTAGCCGGTGAGCTCCGCGACGCCGGACTCCTGGAGAAGGCCTTGGTCCTGAACACGCCGTGGGCCACGCAGACTCGGGCCGGCGAGCCACTCTCGCTGCGCGGCCGATCCAGCGCCGAGTACAACGAGGACTACAAGCCGTTCTATGCCTACATGGAGCAGAGCGGATTCACCGTCGTCGCGATGCCGGAGGAGCTGGCGGTCGGCGACGACGAGCACAAATGGGGCCCGGCCCCGTACCACTACGTTCCCGAGGCCTACGAGTGGATCGCTGCCCAGGTGAGGTACCACGCCGCGTAGGGTTGAGCGCCCGGAGCCGAAAAAATTCCCGTCATATCGTTCGCCATGTGAGACGGAGTGACCATCATGCGGACCTCTTGTCTAACTTTGAAGACATGACGACACGCACCATCGATCTTGCTGTAATCCCGGGCGACGGCATCGGCCCCGAGGTCATCGCCGAGGCCATGAAGGTGATGAAGCGCGCGCTCCAGGACGAGCAGGCGCAGGTCACCTTCACCGAGTACCCGCTCGGAGCCCAGCACTGGCTCGAGACCGGCGAGACGCTCACCGATGAAACGCTGGCCAGCCTCCGCGGCCACGACGCCATCCTGTTCGGGGCCGTTGGCGCCGCCCCGGGCGACACGCGGATCCCCTCGGGATTGATCGAGCGCGAACTGCTCCTGAAGCTGCGCTTCAGCCTGGACCACTACGTCAATCTCCGCCCCTCGAAGTTGTACGAGGGCGTCCCCAGCCCCCTCGCCGCTCCGGGCGACGTCGACTTCGTCGTCGTCCGCGAGGGCACGGAGGGGCCGTACGTCGGCAACGGCGGAGCGGTCCGCTCCGGGACCGACCACGAGATCGCCACCGAGGTCTCGGTCAACACCGCGTACGGTGTCCAGCGAGTCGTGCGAGATGCCTTCGAGCGGGCCTCTAGGCGTCCCCGGAAGAAGGTCACGCTGGTGCACAAGCACAACGTCCTGGTCCATGCCGGGCACCTGTGGAAGCGGACCGTCGAGGCCGTCGCGGCCGACTACCCGGGCATCGAGCTCGACTACATGCACGTGGACGCGGCGACCATCTTCATGGTCACCGACCCGTCCAGATTCGACGTGATCGTCACCGACAACCTCTTCGGCGATATCTTGACCGATCTGGCAGGCGCAGTCACGGGGGGCATCGGCCTCGCCGCCTCCGGCAACATCAACATGGACCGGACGGCGCCGAGCATGTTCGAGCCGGTGCACGGCTCCGCACCGGACATCGCCGGGCAGCAGAAGGCCGACCCGACGGCCGCGATCCTCTCCGCGGCGCTGCTCCTGGATCACGTCGGCCTGCCGGAGGCCGCCCGCCGCATCGAGGAGGCCGTGGAGAAGGACATCACCTCGCGAGCGGAGATGAGCGACGTTCGCGCGACCGCCGAAGTCGGCGATGCGATTGCCGCTCTGGTGGCTTAGGCTGATCCCGTGCCGCCGGTCTCACACGGCGGCCCGGATCGCCCATTCGTGAAGAGAAGGAACCGCGCAGCCCCATGGAATTCGCTCAGAAGCTCTCAGACACCCCCAAGAGCGACGCGGAACGTGCCGCCATTCTGGCCAACCCAGGATTCGGCGACCACTTCACCGATCACACGGCTGTCGTCGACTGGAACTGGTCTGAGGACGGCGGCCGCTGGTCCAACGCGCGGATCGAGCCGTATGGCCCCATCTCGTTGGATCCTGCGGCATCGGTGCTGCACTACGGCCAGGAGATCTTCGAGGGCCTGAAGGCCTACCGCCACGCCGACGGTACCGTCTGGACCTTCCGCGCCGAGGCGAACGCGGAGCGCTTCAACAAGTCCGCCGCCCGCCTGGCCCTGCCGGAGTTGCCGACCGAGGTCTTCATCGACTCCCTGCGCCAACTGGTCCAGACGGACCGCGCGTGGGTTCCGAGCGGGGACGGCGAGGCGCTCTACCTCCGGCCGTTCATGATCGCGACCGAGGCTTTCCTCGGTGTCCGCCCCTCACGCGAAGTCTCCTACCGCGTCATCGCCTCGCCGGCCGGGAACTACTTCGGCGGCGAGCTCAAGCCGGTCTCCATCTGGCTGTCGACGCGCTACGCACGCGCCGGCCGGGGCGGTACGGGGGAGGCCAAATGCGGTGGTAACTACGCCGCATCCCTCGCCGCACAGATGGAGGCCGAGGCCAATGGGTGCAAGCAGGTCCTCTTCCTCGACCCGTTCAACGACAACGCCGTGGAGGAACTCGGCGGGATGAATGTGTTCTTCGTCTTCGACGACGGGCGGATCGTCACCCCGGAGCTCAATGGGAACATCCTCCGTGGCGTGACCCGGAGCTCGGTCATCCAGCTCGCCAAGGATCGCGGGTTGACGGTTGAGGAGCGCAGGATCACGCTGGACGAGTGGCGCAGGACCGCGGAGAACGGACGTCTGCGCGAGGTTTTCGCGTGCGGCACCGCCGCCGTGATCACCCCGATCGGCGAGCTCAAGACCACCGAGGAGTCCATCACGACGCCGTCGCTGCAGGCCGACTCGGTCACCATGAGCATCCGCGAGGAGCTCCTGGGCATCCAGACCGGCACGGCCGAGGACACCCACGGCTGGCTCACCCGCCTCGCCTGAACGGCATCGGTCCGCAGACCAGCGGCTGCGCACGTATTGTAGAGCCCATGCGTATTGCTCGTTTCGTAGTTGATGGTGACCCCATGTACGGCGTGGTCGAGGGAGAGACAGTCTCCGCGATCGCTGGCGATCCCTTCTATCAAGGGATCCAGCCGACCGGACAGCAGTATCCGTTAGACGACGTCCGACTGGTCGCCCCGATTATCCCGCGTTCGAAGATCGTCGCTTTCGGCAGGACCTACCCGAAGCACGCAGAGGAGCTGGGCAACGAGGTTCCGGCGTCACCGCTGATGTTCCTGAAGCCGAACACCGCGGTGACCGGGCCGAACGACCCGGTCACGCTCCCGAGCTTCTCGGAGGAGATCTCCTTCGAGGCGGAGCTCGCCGTGATCATCGGTCGCATCTGCAAGGACGTTCCGCTGGAGAAGGTGCCCGACGTCGTGTTCGGATACACGTGCGCGAACGATTTGACGGCCCGTGATGCCCAGAAGACCGATCCGCAGTGGGGCCGGGCCAAGGGCTGGGACGGCTCCTGCCCGCTCGGTCCCTGGATCGAGACCGATCTGGACACCGACGACATCCGTGTCGTGGGACGGCTCGATGGTCAGACCATGCAGGACGGCACCACAGCCGACATGATCTGGTCCGTGGCCGAACTCGTCGCGTTGGCGTCGCAGGCGTTCACCCTGCTGCCGGGCGATGTCATCCTCACGGGCACCCCGGCCCGCGTCGGCCTGCTGCGCGAGGGGCAGCGCTTCGAGGTCGAGATCGAGGGAATCGGCACGTTGGCCAACACGTTCCGCCGCTGAGCATGCGGACCCTCGGACGTGTCTTCGCGCGTTCCATGCGTGGCGCGGCGCGGCAGCCGCCGGCTTCAAGAGGACACCGGCGGCTGCCGGCCCGGTACGGCTGGGCGATCGCCCTGCTACTGGGCCTGGGAGCGCGCGTCAACCACCACCTCGGCGGACCGCAATGGGCCACCGCGGTGCTGATCACCGCAGCGGTGGTCGTCGCCGTCGTGTTGTTGGTCCGCCGTATCGCGGCGGCCACCCGCAGGCGACGCTAGCCGGCCAGTGGCTACAATCGAGGCATCATGACTAGCCCCAGCACACTGCCCACAGTGACCGACGAAACCCCCGTCCGCGTGCGCTTCTGCCCGTCGCCGACGGGAACGCCACACGTAGGACTCATCCGCACGGCCCTCTTCAACTGGGCCTACGCCCGGCACACGGGCGGCAAGATGATCTTCCGCATCGAGGACACGGACGCCGCCCGTGACTCCGAGGAGAGCTACGAGCAGCTCCTCGACGCACTGCAGTGGCTGGGCATCGACTGGGACGAGGGCGTCAACGTCGGCGGACCGCACGCCCCGTACCGGCAGTCGCAGCGCGACGACATCTACCAGGGCGTCATCGAGAAGCTGAAGGCGGGCGGCCACGTCTACGAGTCGTTTTCGACGCCGGAGGAGATCGAGGCCCGCCACCGGGCCGCCGGCAGGGATCCGAAGCTCGGCTACGACAACTACGACCGCGCGCTCACCGCTGACGAGATCGCCGCCTTCCGCGCCGAGGGCCGCGAACCCGTCCTCCGGGTGCGGATGCCCGATGACGACATCACCTTCACGGACCTCGTCCGTGGCGAGATCACCTTCAAGGCCGGCTCCGTCCCGGACTTCGTCGTCGTCCGCGCCACCGGCAAGCCGCTCTACACGCTGGTCAACCCCGTCGACGACGCCCTGATGGGGATCACCCACGTCCTCCGCGGCGAGGACCTGCTGTCCTCCACTCCGCGGCAGATCGCGCTCTACCGCGCACTGATCGAGATCGGCGTCGCCGAGTACATGCCGCTCTTCGGCCATCTGCCGTACGTCATGGGCCAGGGCAACAAGAAGCTGTCCAAGCGGGATCCCGAATCCAGCCTGTTCCTGCACCGTGAGCGCGGCTTCATCCCGGAGGGGCTGCTGAACTACCTGTCCCTGCTGGGGTGGAGTCTCTCCGCCGATGAGGACATCTTCACCCGCGAGCAGCTGGTGGAGGCCTTCGACGTCGCCGACGTGCTGTCCAACCCGGCCCGGTTCGATCTGAAGAAGGCCGAGGCGATCAACGGCACCCACGTGCGGCGGCTCGCGCCCGAGGACTTCCGCGACCGACTGGTCCCGTACCTCCGCGCCGCCGGTCTGGTGGGGGAGCATCTCACCGAACGGCAGTTCGAGATCCTCGCCGAGGCCGCTCCGCTGGTGCAGGAGCGCATCGGCCTCCTGGGCGAGGCCCCGGACATGATGGCCTTCCTCTTCCTCGCCGACGACGAGCTCACCGTCGCCGACGATGCGCTCAAGGGAATGCCGGAGAACCTCCTCGAGGTTCTGGAGAAGTCGATCGCAGCGCTCGAGACGCTCCCTGCCTGGGATGCGGAGAGCATCGAGGCCGCCCTCCGGGGAGCTCTCGTCGACGACCTCGGGTTGAAGCCGCGGAAGGCCTTCGGCCCGGTGCGGACCGCCGTGTCCGGGCGCCGGATCTCGCCGCCTCTGTTCGAGTCCATGGTGATCCTCGGGAGGGACTCGTCTCTGGCCCGCCTCACGGCCTTCAGGACCGGGTTCCTCACGTCTGACTAGGGAGTAGTGCGGATCACATGCCGCCGGGCCGGATCCTGTTTTGGATTTTCGGGCAGGCTCGGGTAAAGTATTTATCCGTGCCGAGGGGCAGGAAAAGAGGTTCCCAGAACTTCCGGACCGGTCGCCTCGGTGGCATTGGGATATGGTGTAATTGGCAACACGACGGTTTCTGGTTCCGTTATTCTAGGTTCGAGTCCTGGTATCCCAGCGACGAGAGTTCGCAGCAACTCTCTTCAAACGCGGTTCTCGCTCACTTCGAGCGCTGAATCGCTTGCGTTCGGCCCCATCGTATAGCGGCCTAGTACTCCGCCCTCTCACGGCGGCAACGCGGGTTCGAATCCCGCTGGGGTCACGAGCGCAATGTTCCATCCGGCCAGTCGGAGACTGCATCGGTGTCACGTTGCGCGCAACTAGGGCCCCATCGTATAGCGGCCTAGTACTCCGCCCTCTCACGGCGGCAACGCGGGTTCGAATCCCGCTGGGGTCACAACCAGGTCCCGGGAGCCACGGCTCCCGGGACCTTCCTCGTTAACCCACCGGTTTAGGGCAGGATAGAGGGCGTGAACGCATTGGACGCAGCGCACGTGGCCGTCGCCGTCGAGACCCTGACGGCGGCGCAGCGCGAACTGATCGAGAGCCGCCTGCCCTTGGACACCGGTGGAAGGGCTGTAGGCGAGCTCGCACGGGGGCGTGCCGTCGGCCAACTGCGCGATCACGTACTGCCGCGCTACCAGAGCCTGGACGCGCCGCTGCTCGCCGTCGTCGGCGGCTCCACCGGCGCCGGCAAATCGACGCTGGTCAACGCTCTCGTGGGGCATCCCGTGACCAGGGCCGGAGCCATCCGCCCGACGACTCGACAGCCCATTCTCCTGCACCACCCCGACGAGGCCGCGTGGTTCCACTCGACGCGGATCCTGCCCGAACTCGAACGGATCGTCGGGCGCCGTCGCGACGCCCCGATGAAGGGCAGCGGGCCCGTCGGCCAGCCGCCGTCGGTCGCGGACCCGTACGAGGTCCGTTCCGACTCCTTGGTCCTCCTGGCCGAGGAAGCGATACCTCGGGGGATCGCCCTGCTCGACGCGCCGGACATCGACTCGATCGCCGACGAGAATCGTCGCCTCGCCGGACAGCTGCTCGCTGCCGCCGACCTCTGGCTGTTCGTGACGACCGCCAACCGGTACGCCGACGCCGTCCCCTGGGAACTGCTCGACGAGGCCGCTGGCCGCGATATCACCGTCGGAGTAGTCCTCGACCGCGTCCCCGAGGGCGCGGCAGCGGAGATCCGGCCGCATCTGCAGTCCATGCTGACCGGACACGGGCTCGCCCAGGCTCGCCTCTTCGTGGTCCAGGAGAGCCAGGTGGACGAGCACGGCATGCTGCCGCGTACCGCCGTCGAGGACATCGCCTCGTGGCTGGAGGCCCTTGCCTCGGATGCCGCCGAGCGCGCCCGAGTGGCGGGCCGCACCCTGACGGGAGCCGTCGAACAGATCGCCGGACTCGCCGAGGAGGTCCTCGCCGCCGAACAGGAGCAGCTCGAGGAAGCCCGCCATCTGATCGACGTCGTCGCCGGAGCCTTCGACCAAGCGCGTTCCGAGGTCAGCGAGGCGGCACAGGACGGGACGCTGCTGCGCGGCGAAGTGCTGGCGCGGTGGCAGGACTTCGTCGGCACTGGAGAGTTCTTCCGCTCCCTCGAATCGACGATCGGTCGGATGCGGGACCGGATCGGCGCCTTCTTCACCGGGCGTCCCGTGCCCGTCAAGGTCGTCGAAGAGGCCATTGAGACGGGCCTTCACGCCGTCATCGTGGACTCCGCAGCCCGCGCCGTCGAGACCGTGCAGAGGTCGTGGCGCTCGACACCGGCCGGGCGCGAGCTCCTCCAGGACGCCGAACTCGCGCGCCTCTCGAGCGGATTCTCGGACCGGGCAGCTGCAGACGTCCGGGCGTGGCAGACGGACCTGATGGAGTTGATCCGCACGGAGGGGGAGGGAAAGCGGTTCGCCGCGCGCATGGTCTCCTTCGGGGTCAACGGTGTCGCCGTTGCTCTGATGGTCGTCGTCTTCGCCTCTACGGCGGGACTCACCGGCCTCGAGGTCGGAATCGCCGGTGGCTCCGCCATCGTCGGGCAGAAGCTCCTGGAAGCGATCTTCGGCGAGGAGGCCGTCCGCCGGCTCGCCAGGAAGGCGAGAGCGTTGCTGGAGGAGCGGATCCAGGTCCTCATGGACTCGGAGGCGGAGCGTTTCAGCGCCCGGCTGGGCACCGTCCGGGCTCCTGCGGAGGTTGACCGGCTCCGGGTGGCCGTCGCCGAGGTCAGGACCCTCGTCGCGACCCGGCCCGGCCGGGCGCCGCAGACAGGAGACTCGAGCCGTGGCTAAACGCGAGAAGGCGGTGCACGCTGCGACCAGCGAGCTCGACGACGGTCTGGCCTGTCTCCGCGAAGCGGTCGAGGCCGGTCGAGGACGGGTCTCGGACGCGGCGATCGAGCGCGCGGGGGCCGTCGTTGACAGTGCGCAGTGGCGACGTCGCCTGTCGGCGGATCACACCGTCGTCGGATTCTTCGGGGCCACGGGCTCTGGCAAGAGCTCGTTGTTCAACGCGATCGTGGGCGTGGAACTGGCTCGGACGGCGGCCACCCGCCCGACGACCAGCTACGCGTTGGCCGCCGTTTACGAGCACCAGGGAGCCGTCGTCGCCGATGCGGGCGAACTGCTGGACTGGTTGCAGGTCCAGGAGCGTCTTGTCGTCTCCGACGCGGCAGAGGCCGAGGCTCCCCGGCGCAGCGCTCTGGGGCGGTGGTGGCGAGGTGACTCGGCCGGGCCCTCGGGCGGACTGATCCTCCTGGATCTGCCCGACTTCGATTCGACCGCTCGGGAGCACCGCGAGATCGTGGAGCGCATGGCCGGCCAGGTGGACGTGCTCGTCTTCGTCCTCGACCCGCAGAAATACGCCGATGCCGTGGTCCACCAGGACTTCCTGCGCCGGCTCGCGACTCACGACGCGGTCACGCTCGTCGTCCTCAATCAGGTGGACCGCCTCGCCGAGGCCGAGGCGGAACCGGTCCTCGCATCGCTCTCCGCGCTGCTCGCCGCCGACGGGATCCGACACCAGCGCCTTCGCGCCGTCTCAGCCGTCACAGGCCAGGGAGTGGATGAACTCCGCTCGGACATCAGGGCGATCGTCGATCAACGCACGGCGGCTCAGGCGCGTTTGCTCGCCGACGTGCGTCAGTGCGCGGGCCACCTGGGCACGGACGCGCCCGAGCGAGAGCTCGCCATGCCCGGCCCTCAGCAACGGGAAACGCTGGCCTCCGGCCTGTCCGCGGCCGTCGGCGTCGAGACCGTAGTCAGAGCCGTGCAACGGTCGTACCGCTTGGACGCCATCGGATACACCGGCTGGCCACTCACGAAGTGGGTGGCGAAGCTACGTCCCGACCCACTGCGGCGCCTGAACCTCAAGACGGCGGAGATCAACCCCGAGATGAATCGCACGTCCTTGCCGATCCAGGGACCAGCCCAGCGGGCCATGACGGATGGCGCCGTCCGCCGTTTCACCGAGCAAGCTTGCACTGAGGCCCCGCCGGTCTGGCAGACTGCGATTCTCGACGCCGGCCTTCGGTACCGGGAGGAGCTGCCGCAGCAGCTGGACCGTGCCATCGCCGGAACGGAACTCGGGGCCAATGCCAGGTCCTGGTGGTGGTACGTCGTGGCCCTTGTCCAATGGATCGCGCTGACCGTGGCGCTCGCGGGTGCCCTGTGGCTCCTCGGTCTCGGCGCGGCCTCCTACCTGCAGTTCGATCTGCCGCCGGCGCCAAATGTGGAGGGCTTCCCGGTTCCGACGCTGATGATCGTCGCGGGCCTGTTGGCCGGAGTCGTTCTGGCGGTCGCCTCATCGGTGATCGCGCGCCTCGGCGCTGCCCTGAAGGGTCGAAGAGTACGACGGCGGCTTCACGCCTCCGTGGCAGAAGTCGCCGAGCGCTCGGTCGTCGAACCAGTGCGCCAGGAGGTCGAGCGCTGCAATAGGTACCGCTCCGCGGTCGCTCGCGCCGGAGGACGACGATGAGCGCCGGATTCACCGAGCACGAACTGATCGAGACCCTGCTCCGCGGCTACCGCTCGGCGAAGCCGATCCTGGGCCCGGGCGACGACGCTGGAATCCTCGCAGTGCCGGATGGACGCCTCGTCACCACGGTGGACACGATCACCGAGGACCAGGACTTCCGCAGAATCTGGCCCTGCGGTTACCGAACCACCGGATACGACGTCGGGTGGAAATCCGTCGCCCAGAACCTGTCAGACATCAACGCCATGGGGGCGCGGCCGACCGGGATTGTGACCAGCCTCAGCCTTCCGGCCGACATCGGACTGGACTGGGTCGAGTCATTCGCCGCCGGCGTCACGGACTCCATCGATCAGCTCGGCGCACACGACTGCGCGATCATCGGCGGCGACGTGGGCCGAGGGCGTGAGATCTCGGTGACAACCACAGCTTTCGGCTCGTTGGACGGTGGAGAGCCGGTCCTGCGGTCCGGCGCGAAACCGGGGGATATCCTGGCGGTGTGTGGCACTCTCGGGCTAGGTGCCGCTGGCGTTGACCTGCTAGACCATCGTAGCTCCGGACGACATGAGTCGGAAGTGATGGGTCAGCGGATATCCGACTCGTCGCCCGAGCCTGTGTACAGTGTGGCGCTCGCCCAATTGCGGCCTCGCCCCCCTATTGGTGCCGGGCCATCCGCTCGGATGGCAGGAGCACGCGCCATGCTTGATATCTCAGATGGTTTGATCCAAGACGCTGCGCGTGTCGCGGAAGCCTCCGGCCTGTGTATTCATTTGCAGTCCGTTGCCTGCGCCGAACCCCCGGAGCTGACCCAGGTTGCGCAATATCTCGAGGGAGATGCACGGCGTTGGGTATTCACCGGCGGCGAGGACTTCGCTCTGCTTGCAGCCTTCGATCCAAGGCCGGGTCCTCCGCCCGGATGGCGGCATGTGGGATGGGCGGAGACTGGTCGCGGCGTCCGGATCGATGCGCAGCCAGCACAGTCGTGGTTGGCGGAAAATCTCGATGGCTTGCGCCCAGGGTGGGACCCGTTCGCCTGAGAGAACTCAGGCAAACGCCCTACAGAGTGCGTTCCAGCTCGGGCCTTGTTCGATGCCGGCTCTTGCCCCGTGTCCCCGCCTTCGGCAGGCTTCGCGAGAGCTTCTTGGCCCGCGACCGCGTTCACTATACGATGACCGGGGCCCGTGGCTCATGTGGGTCGGATTACGATCATGCGCACCTTCGTGCGGTGTTTGCTCGTCTGTGTCCGTAGATGCCGGCAGTCCTGTCGAGGAAGTGGAGCCCTAATGCCAGGAGTTTTCGTTTTCGGGAGCTGCGTATCACGAGACACGCGCGCCTTCCTCGACGAGGAATGGGTGCTGACGGGATATGTAGCACGGCAAGGGTTCCTCAGCGCGACATCGGGAAGAACTACGTTGCGCGGACAGCCCGATCTGTCTTCGCCGTTTCAGCGACGTTGCCTGGAATGGGATCTGGGCGGGGAGGCCCTCGATCTCATCGAAGCGGAGGCCAGGCGTACTGACATTGTCCTCGCCGACCTGGTGGATGAGAGGCTGGGAAGCTATCAGGCCCCTGACGGAACGCATGTGACGAACAGTTGGGAATTTGGCTGCAGTGGCCTTCTGTCCCAGCAGGCCGATCCTCTCAAGCTCGTCGAGTTCGGGTCAGAACGGCACTTTGAGCTTTGGTCGCAGGCCGCCTCGACTGTGCTGGAGCGTCTGGATGCTCTAGCACTTCGAACGCTAATTCTCGCACCGGATTGGGCGGAGGTCAGCGACGAGGGAAAGCACCTCGGCTACCGCGGGAGCTCGATCAGTGAGTGGAATGCTAAGTACCGACGCTACTACGAGCGGTGCGCGGACTTGGGAGCTGCCGTGATTCGACCGCCAGAGAGCTTGGCTGTGGCAGCCACTGGACACAAATGGGGTCTGGCCCCGTACCACTACATCGACAGCATGTACGAGTACATCTGCGAAGAGATCACTGACTTCATGCGTATCTCTCAGTGACCGCTCGCCAGTCGTGACTTCCCTGCCGCGTTCTTGATGTGTTCACCGAAGTGTCTATACGCTTGTTCCGTGAAGTGAAACGGGGCGAGGCCCCACTGATGGTCCACGTCGGCGCGGGCGAGTTGGTCATCGAGACGAACGACGGGATGGCCCTCGGCCTCCAACCAAGCGTAGTAGCGTTCAAACGCACTGTTGAACCACGTGACCGGGCGGCCTCGATAGGTCTCGAGCTTGGGGTGAGACATACCGGACGCGGTCGTCCTAGCCCACTCCGGAGCCAGAATCACGTAGGGGACTCCCGCGTTCCGGATGGCCGCTAATACTAGTTCGGCGGCATCGGTCCAAAGTGCGAAATGAGCGTCAGTCCCAAATTCCACTGCGGGTAAAGTAGAGGGTTGCTGAGCGACAAGATTGCTTTGTTCCAGTTCCCAGGACTGCGTCACGTAGGCACCATTGGGCGTTCGGAGAATGCCGGTGCGCTCAGCCAGTAGATCGAGAACCACTACGTCCGTAGTCGATATGTGGCCGGCGAAGATCTCCAGGGCATTACCTTGGATATCCCGTTCGAGGCACTTTCGCTGGAATGCCGACTGCAGATCCACATCACCCACGAGTTCTGCGGCCCCAGTGGCAGCGCTGATCCAGCTCTGCCTCGCCACGTATTCAGTCAGCGTCCAGTCAGGACCCATCCTCGAATAGGTGTCCCGGCCTACGCATCCACCCCAGATGAACAACTTGGGCATTTCGATTCGTCTCCGCCTTCTACGAGTCGCCTGGAGCGATGATTGCCGCCGGGCCACGACGGGTCCGACGCCAACACCCTACCAATGCCCGACGGCGCTCCGCTTCAGGAGAGCGGCTTCACGTCGCGCGGATCATTTGCAGGCATCAGACCGCAGACCGCGAACGCTGGTTCCTTAGAGTTCTCTGTGAGTTGGGTGACAGCGGCGCGCTTCGATGCGTCTCCCTAGCCCGGCTCGAAGAGCGCTGTGAGAGACTGTGCAGTGTCCGGATCCGGGGGGAGTCAATCCAGATTCGCGGTACTTCTGTGCGTACCGGCTGTAACGAAGGAATTTCCCAGAACGAATGCTGAACTATTCAGATGCGCTAGCCGACCTCTTCAATCGCTCGTCGAAACCGATCTATGGAAAGCAATGGGACGATTCCAAGCCGACCATTGCCGTCGTCCTTGACGAGTTCTCGACGCGATGCTTCGAGGGTATCGCGAACCTCGTTCCAATCGGAACTCAGGATATTGAGAAGGCTCTTGACTTCTTCGAGCCGGATCTGCTGCTCTGCGAATCGGCATGGCGCGGAAACAACTATTCATGGCGCTACCGCTTCGCGCGCAATTCGGGACCCGACCCCAAAGTCGAGGAACTCGTGCACGCAGCCCGCTCCCGCGGCATCCCTTCTGTCTTCTGGAACAAGGAGGATCCTCCGCATTTCGACGAGTTTAGTGAGACGGCCGCCCTTTTCGACTACATCTTCACCACTGAGGCGGGTGTCGTTGAAAGATACAAAACTCTAACCGGTCGTTCGAATGCTTATGTCCTTCCATTTGCAGCGGCACCGGAGATCCACACGCCGCGTCGCGGCGAGGGCTACCGAGCGGGCGAAGTCGCCTTCGCTGGCCAGTATTTTGCGCACAAGTTCCCCGAGCGCCGTACGCAGATGGAATATCTCTTCCCAGCTGCGGCGAAATTCAAGTTCGACATTTACTCGCGAGAGCAGAATGGCGATCCGAACTATCAATTCCCAGATCGCTATCAAAATCTGATTTGCGGATCCCTTCCGTATGAGGAGATGGTTCATGCGTATCGACGCTACCGGATATTTCTCAACGTCAATTCCGTGCCCCAGAGCGAATCAATGTGCGCCCGTCGAATTTTTGAGTTGAGCGCATGCAAAACCTTGGTTCTTTCAAGTCCATCGAACGCAATTTCCCGGTTCTATTCGGATGGCGAGGTCTTGCAGTCTGCAACAAAGGAGCGGGCGATTGAACTGCTAGAATCGGCGATCAACGACGACTATTTCCATGAGCGGACGGCACATAGGGCGTGGCGTGTGACGATGCGTCGACACACGTACGCGGACCGACTGGAATATATCTTGAGTGTTACGACCAAATCTGGGGGCGAGATCGATTCGACCGCACCTTCCTACGACCTCCACGGACCGCGTGAATTCTCCTACTTGGCGTACGTCGACCTTGATACGGAATGCTCCGGAGAGCAGGACATTGAACGGCTCATCCGAGAGATCTCCGAGCAGTCCGTTCCGCCGAGAGGCATCATCTTCGGCAAAGGGGCTTCGGCCGAGGCGGACGGCCCGCTCTTGACGCGCCAGGCAGCTCGCCAGGGCTTGCCGGCGGTGGAGCTCGCCGGAAACGAAGGCACATTCGCAGTTTCCTTTACGACGGGCATGTCTTATGGGGCAGGCTTCGCAGAGGATCTCTTCCTTTGTTCACGGCAGCAGCCGGAGGCCTTTTTTGGCAAGACAGAGCTATTCGACGGGACGAGGATTGCTGGCTGTCGGCCAGAGTCCACCGTGCCAACTGTCCTCAGAGGTACGGTCGCTGCACGTCGACTGGAAGACCTCGTCCGTCTCTACGATTCGTCCTCTCGCGGTACCCGTCCAATGGAATTACCCGCGGACGGATATTCGGTAGACCGTTTTAATTGTCTCGCAACAACGTCTGCCATCCTCGAAGACAACGATTGGAAGATCTGAGCCCGTGAAGTTTCTAATCTTCGACGGAATCCTTGAAACGCATGTGGCGAGTTCCTTGGAACGTGCTCTCCGCGCCCGAGGCCATGAGGTCAGCTCGACCGGGAAGATCGGCCACGGTTTCAAGTTTCTGACGGATTCAAGCCAGCTTGCCCCTGTAAACGCCGCCATAGATGCAGCCATCGACAGCAGACCCGACGTGATCTTCGTTTTCCGTCCGGCCAGCCTTCCCTATCCCGAGCTCCGTCGCCTTAAGGGCTCGGGAGCGACTCTGATTGCTTGGCTCTCGGACGACCCAGTTCTTTGGAAGTTGTCCTACGGCCCGATTGTCGATTTGTATGACTTAATCCTGCACTGCGGCAATGAGACAGTCCTCAAATTTTATGAGGAGAAGCATGGCCGACCGACGGGCGTGAATTTCCCGTTCTGGACAGACGGCGTGAGTTTCCCGTACGTGTATGGAAGCAGGGCGCCCGAGAGCGATGTCATGTTTCTGGGGAACGTTAACGATCAAGTCCGTCGTGATCGCTACTTCAGCCTCTCGAGCCTCGACCTTGATTTGAGAATTCACGGAAATGTCGGCACCGACTACAATAAAGTGTGGGGCGGGTATCTGGACTCAGATAGGGAAGTCGTGGACGCCGGTGCCCGGACGAAACTTGCGATCAACATTCCGCAGTACTTCCAAGACCATCGAGGGCTCGAAACATGGTTCGATGGACTGGCGGAGCTAGGGTTCTTCGAGTTCCCGAGTCGCGTGATCCAGTACGCGGCGATGGGAATTCCACTCGTGTCCTTCGTTCCGGAGGGCGCCTCGCTGCCGACGTTCCCTGAGATCTTCTGTGTCTCGGACGCGCGGGAAGCCGAAGCAACGGCCAAGGATCTGCTGAAAAGTGGTGAACTGTCGGCGATCAGTCAATCCGTGCGCCGACGGTTCGAGGCGAACTTCAGTGCCGCTTCGCGTGTTCTGGCGCTCGAATACTTGCTGCAAAGCGACGACTGGCGCGCGCTCGACGTCGTGGGGCGGGCCCGCTTGTTCACAGAATTTGATGGTTCAACGCTGGAACGACAGGTCTGGGAGCAGTCAGACACCGCGAGTGGTTCATTGACTGGTGCCCCTCCGTCGGTCGGCCTCCAGCGTGAAGCGCCAGAGAACTATTCGCTCGGGGGCGACGAACGGATCGATGCCGCTTTAGTCAGCCACTTTGACTCGGCACCTCTTCCGGTCGAGAAACTTAATATTGCCTTGGTAGGCACAGGATGGGGGGATCACCTCTCCACTCTGAACACGACTCGACGCGGACTGGAGAACCTTGGCCACGAGGTCACCCCCGTCAACCCATATAACTTCCGTCAGTTCATCACGCCGGATCCTATGGGGGAATTCTCCGGCATTGTCGACCTCAGTGGCCTCTATGATCACTTCCAGACCAAACCGGATGTGTTCTTGTTCGTCGGTGGCTACTATCTTCCTGCGGCACGAGGCGTAGCGCGGATGCGGGATGCCGAAAGTGTTGAGACGATCGTCCTCGGACTCGAATCAGCGGAATTCACACTCCGAGATGCGCGATTGGTCTCCATTGTGGACCGCGCGTACTTCGTCAATATGCTGACCCCCTCGAAGTTTAGACAACGAGGACTGGAGAATGTCGGCTACTACCCCGATGGGTTCGACCGAAGCTACGTCAGATTACTTATGTTGCAAAAGACCCGATACAAGAGGGTCGGAATATTGGCGCAGCGCGACGCGCATTTCGCTCTGAACAGGCACCTTCTCGAGGATTTTCACGGGTTGGAGACGGCCCGATTCGCTGTCGACAGTGGAGGAAGCCAGAAGCATGGCTTGGCCAATGCGGCACGAATCGCGAATAGCCTGGTTTCAATAGTTCTTCCCGACACCTCGCGTAAGGGCCCTCTGCCGAACAGATTGCTGGGTCACGCGATGATCAGCGGTAGCCTGCCCGTTTTGATGAGAGGCATAGCCCCTGCGGTGATCACTTCGCCGGGCGAGGACTGCCTCGTGATCGGACAACCCGGAGAGCTTCGACTGAAAATTCACCGACTTATGTCAGATGAAGGACGCCTTGAGAATCTTCGCTTGAATTCCATCGAATTCGCTCGACGTCACTTGGCTGTTGAGGAGAATCTGGTCGAAGCTCTAGGGGGAGTCGCATCGGTGGGTGTACGAGCTTGAGGACAGTAATCAGCGAGAAGCACGAATTTTACGGCTTGCCCGAGTACGCGGTCGATGAGATTGACGACATTTCCGTCGTGGCTGGAGCCGCTATATATCATTTGCCGATCGGCGACGGTATGATTCTCAGTTTTGTTTTGCGGGGGCACGGTGCAGAGAGCGACCTCCTCAGAGTCGCACTGCACGGCGCGAGAACGGCCAAAGTCAAATTGCCGTATTTCTTGCGCGTTAATTCCAGTCTCCAGGACCCGTATCCCTTCCTAGCATTTTCCGACCCTACGCTTGGACTGGACAGAGGCAATCTGCTGTCGTGGTATCTCGGTACGCCAAGAGTTGATGTTGACGATTGGATGGAAGCTGTCATTCGCCATGTCGCGTCAAAGATTGATTCGGGCGGTGTCATTTTTGAGGGTTCATCGGGCGGAGGTTTCGCTGCGCTTCGGCTCTCGGCGAGGTTTTCTTCCTCAGTGGCTCTCTGCTTCAGTCCCCAGACCGATACCTTTAATTATCTCGGCGGAGTGTTTGTCAAGAGAGTGGTCAGAAATCTATTCGGTGCCGCTGATCGCGACGTCGTCCAGAGCGCCTATCCTTACCGGTTCTCGGTAATAGACCTTTATCGCGACGGGATGCATCGTAATAATTTAGTCACCTACGCGCAGAACGACGGCGATGATGAACACGTGCGCGACCATATGTCGCCTTTCCTGCAATCGATCGAGTACGACGCTGCGACAGGTCGCAGCAACCTTGACAATTTTGTGTTGGTTCGCGAACACGTAGCAGATGGGCATGGACCTCATCCCATAACGCGCTGGAATGAGCTGTTCGAAGAGAGCGTGCAGAGACTCCGACGCCACATCATGGCGGCAGACCCGCTGCCACCGGGGGCGGAGCCAAGTTGCGACCGCAGAGGTCAGGTGGGGCTGTCCGGGGTCGATCGGGCAGATTCTGCCGATGCACCCGAGAATATTGGCGATGGTGCGACTCCCATGCCAGTCGTCGCGCCGACCGACTTCTCGGACGGGCGTCTGGCATTTCGGGTGTACCCGCCCAAAGACCACGCAACGGCTTCACGGACGCTGGTGGCTTTCCTGCACTCTGTCGTCGACCCAACCGTTCATCCGCATCCATTCCTCGATTCCCCGCTCCGGCCACGTGAACTCGGAGCCTGGAGCGTAGTGATCCCTGATCCCACGTTTTCGTCCGGTTCCACATTAAGAGTCGGCTGGTACCTGGGACAGGAGTCGTGGGATCCTCTCCTGGACGTTGAGAAGGCACTCTTGCGGGTTGCGGAGCGGACCGATTGCGAGGAGGTCCTCCTCGTTGCCCCGTCGACGGCTGCCATCATCGCGAGCCGTCTCGTAGCACGATCCACAGTCTTCTCCGCCTTGTTCCTCGCCCCCGTCTTCTCCTTGGCTGACGAGGGGCGTGACAGTAAATTCGTTCGCCGTGTCCATGAATCAGCGTTTCCCTCTTTTGCAAGTATTCAGGACGTTGCTCGAAGCGACAGCAGAGCATCGTGGATTCAAATGGACGCGGCGCGCGTCCGAGTTTTTGTCAATTCTTCTTCTCCGAGCTGGGGAGCCGTTGGTTCCGTCGGTCTTGACCAGGTCAATGCTGCGCGGGCATCGTCCGTGCTGCTGCCGGAATCTCGAGAAGGCCTGTTTTCCGGACAACAGACAGCGGCCAATCCTGCCGGAGTGGCTTCGATTATCGAGGAGCATCTGAATGGATGATGTGGTCAATCGAACCAGCGAACTAGCGCGCTTGCTCGGGCTGATTGAATCACCCGCAGACGGGATCGTCCTGGTTGGAGACTTTAGAGAAAAATTCTCCTTGGTTCGCCTGTTCTTCAATCGAGTGCTAGCGGAGCTGGGAGCCACACCATTCATTACGGAGCCAACGCAAAGTTTGCCGAGTCCAGCGGCTGGGGAAACAGACTTCGCCGACCTCCGGGCGATTGAGCGTTTTGATCGCGTCTTGTGGGTAGTAGAAGACTGGACGTTATTTCGACTCGAGCTGCTTGAGGCTGTTGCCAACAAGGTTCGCTTGGAAGTGGTCGACCTCTCGTTCTATCCTGATGAAGAGAGGCGATTGCGTCTGGAAGACGCTGGAGCAGACTATCGGCGGGGGGGCATGGCGGATCTCGTGCCTGCGGCGCAATTGACCGATTTGCTAGGGGGCGTTACCCGCCGGACTGTGAAGAAGGATATAGCGCTCGTGACGAGTGAACTTCTTCCCAGGAAAACGGAGTCACTGATCGAGCATTGGAACGCGACGCTCGGTTCAGGCAGGGCACTCAGAAGATACGTCAATCCGTCCACCACGGATTTCGTCCGACTGTTGCGAGACTACGAGCGATTGGTTGTACCCGAAGCGAGCGCGGAGCGACCTGTCGGTTGGGATTTGCTTCGGCGTATGGCCTCCGCAGCCGGGGTTGAGATCGACATTGGACTCCCTGGCCCTCCGTCTTCCCGGCTAGCTTCTGAAAAAGTGGCGATTGCGGGCAAGCCCGGCGACAGCTGTGCCCTCGAATCGCGGCCCATAAGTACACGACGTTACGTCATGCTCTGTGGGTGGTTCGGCGCCGCCAATCTCGGTGACGAACTCATTCTCGAGGAAACACTCACCGTCATCTCCGAGGAACGCCCGGATCTCGTTCCGGTTGTCCTCAGTGTCGATCCCGAAGGAACCTCACAACGTCATGGGGTTTCGGCGCTGGGTCGTGAGCAACTGGATGAGATGCAGTTTGTCCTACAGCATTGTGCTGCGCTGGTCTATGCGGGTGGGGGGCTGTTCCAAGACTACGACTTCGAGGAACAGGGGGCTCTCCGTGGTCTGGTCACGGGAGCGCGCGGTTCAATTCTGGGCTATGGAGCTTATGCACGACTTGCACGAGCCTTCGATGTTCCCGTTCATTTCTACGCACAGGGAGTCGGCCCGCTGCGGAGCGCTGACGCCCAGCGGGCGTTCCGCGAGGCTATTCACGGTGCCGCCTCATTCTCGGTCCGCGATGAAGCTTCCGCAAGGCAGACGTCTATTGTCTCCTTCGGTGCGGAGCCTTCCGTAGTCGTGGATCCTGTTCTCGCCTCTGCCACCCGCATCGATTTCGAGGAATCTTCGAAGCATGGTGGCATCGCGATTAATCTGCGTCCGTGGCCCTTCGCGGACGATACTCAGATCCGGAGCTTGCTGCGTCAGGCGTGCAAAGTCGCGGAAGACCGCGGTACCTTTATTCGCGGTGTACCCCTCTCGCCGGAGGATGCGGCCTACCTTGGTCGCTTGAAATCGGATCTGACGAGTGCGGGATACAAGGCGGTTGAGGGCCTCGAGATCTTGGATCCCGTCACGACCGGCCGTGATATGGCAGGTGCACTTGAAGATGTCGTGGCGGCGGCGGGCATGCGTCTGCATTTTTGTGTCCTCGCGTCGAGCCTGGGGATAAGCACTCTTGGACTCTCCTATGACCCCAAGGTCACGTCGTTTTTCGAGGAGATGTCGATTGGCTCTGTCGTCGACGTTGACGCCTTGGATGGAGGGGAGGTCGCACGACTCTTGGCGAATTCAACGGCCGGGTCCCGTCAATTATCGGAGCTCCGTCAGGTGTGTCTGTCCAGAGGGCGCGTGGCTATCCAGCAGATGCGTGGCTTCTGGCGTTCGCTCCCTTCAGCGTAGTTTCCCTTTTTATTCACTGTCTCGTTCGTCGCTTCGCTGTTGAAGGGCTCGGCTGAGCTGCGTCGCAGTCTGAACGACGTCGTCCGCATAGAGCTTGCCTGGCTGACGCGTCAGGCGTTCGATCGGGCCGGAGATGGACACGGCAGCGATAACGCGTCCATTCGGGCCCCGCACCGGCGCAGAGACGGATGAGACGCCGGGCTCGCGTTCGCCGAGGCTCTGCGCCCAGCCTCGGCGGCGCACACCCGACAAGATAGTGGGGGTGAACCTCGCCCCGTCCAAGCCGTCGAGCAGCCTCTGGTGGTCTTCCCACGCCAGGAGCACTTGGGCTGCCGAACCGGCCTTCATCGAGAGCTGCGTGCCGACGGGGATGGTGTCGCGGAGGCCGACTGGGCGCTCAGCGGAGGCTACACACACTCTGCTATCGCCCTGACGCCGGAAGACCTGCGCGCTCTCGCCGGTTTGATCTCGGAGCTGGATGAGAAGCGGTCCAGCTGCAGAGATCAGGCGATCTTCGCCCGCCGCTGAAGCGAGCTCGACCAGACGGCTGCCCAGAATGAACCGGCCATGGATGTCCTTGCCCAGCAGACGGTGGTGCACCAGAGCTTGCGCCAGACGGTGCACGGTCGGTCTGGAGAGCCCCGTCGCCGACACTAACTGGGCCAGCGTCGTCGGCCCGGCCTCCAGAGCATCGAGGACCATAGCGGCCTTGTCCAGCACGCCCACACCACTCGAGTTGTCCATGGATTGATATTAGCGTCTCGGAATATGAGACACCAGCCCTCGTGCTAGCCACTCCCGGTCGGCGGTGGTTTGCTTGAATCATCGGCAATTTTCTTGTCATGGAGGAAGCAATGATTGATCGGGAGAAGCCACAAACGCTGGCTGAGAAGGTATGGGCGGACCACATAGTCCGTCGCGGTGAACGGGCGGGGGACGCACAGGAACCGGATCTGCTCTACATCGATCTCCACCTGCTTCATGAGGTCACCTCGCCGCAGGCGTTCGAGGGGTTGCGCCTCGCCGGACGCAAGCTCCGTCGGCCCGACCTGACCATTGCCACGGAGGACCACAACACGCCGACGCTTGAGATCGACAAGCCGATCGCCGACCCGACGAGTCGGACCCAGATCGAGACGCTGCGGGCGAACTGCGCGGAGTTCGGTGTGCGCCTGCACTCTCTGGGCGACAAGGAACAGGGAATCGTCCATGTGGTCGGCCCGCAGCTCGGACTCACCCAGCCTGGCATGACCGTCGTCTGCGGTGACTCGCACACGTCCACGCATGGCGCCTTCGGGGCCCTCGCCATGGGAATCGGCACATCAGAGGTCGAGCACGTCATGGCAACGCAGACGTTGTCCCTGAAGCCCTTCAAGACCATGGCGATCAACGTCGAGGGAACGCTCAAGCCGGGCGTCACCTCGAAGGACATCATCCTGGCCGTCATCGCCAAGATCGGGACGGGTGGCGGACAGGGCTACGTGCTCGAGTACCGCGGTTCGGCGATTCGGGCCCTGTCCATGGACGCTCGGATGACCATCTGCAATATGTCGATCGAGGCGGGCGCCCGCGCCGGCATGATTGCACCTGACGAGACGACCTACAGCTACATCAAGGGTCGTCCGCATGCCCCGCAGGGGTCGGAGTGGGAGTCTGCCGTGGAGTACTGGGAGTCTTTGAAGTCGGACGACGGTGCGGCCTTCGATGCGGAGGTCCACATCGATGCGGATGAGCTGGAGCCCTTCGTCACCTGGGGCACCAACCCAGGGCAGGGTGTTTCGCTCTCCGGACGTGTGCCCGCGCCAGAGGATTTCGCCGATGAGGGCGACCAGCAGTCGTGCGCCCGTGCGCTCAAGTACATGGATCTCGTCGCCGGCACTCCGATGAAGGAGATCGCCGTCGATACCGTCTTCCTCGGATCGTGCACCAACAGCCGCATGGAGGATCTCCGGGCCGCAGCCGACATCATCCGTGGACGGAGGAAGGCCGACAGCGTCCGCATGATCGTGGTTCCCGGTTCGGCTCGTGTCCGGCTCGAAGCGGAAGCGGAGGGGCTCGACAAGGTCTTCAAGGAGTTCGGGGCTGAATGGCGCTTCGCCGGCTGCTCCATGTGTCTGGGAATGAACCCTGACCAACTCGCGCCGGGGGAGCGGTGTGCCTCGACGTCCAATCGCAACTTCGAGGGCCGCCAGGGCAAGGGCGGGCGCACTCATCTGGTGTCGCCTCTTGTCGCGGCGGCCACGGCGATCCGCGGCACGCTCAGCTCTCCCTCCGACCTTCCGCCCCTCGTCAGCGCGGCCCAGGCAGCATAAGGAGTCACCGTGGAAAAGATCATGACCCATACCGGCATTGGCGTCCCGCTGCCGCAGAACAACATCGACACCGACCAGATCATCCCGGCGGTCTACCTCAAGCGGGTGACGCGCACGGGATTCGAGGACGCCCTGTTCGCGGCGTGGCGCCGCGACGAGAACTTCGTGCTCAACCAGGAGCCGTACCGCGAAGGGTCGGTGCTGGTGGCCGGACCGGACTTCGGCACCGGCTCGTCCCGCGAGCACGCTGTCTGGGCGCTCAAGGACTACGGATTCAAGGCCGTGGTCTCGTCTCGCTTCGCGGATATCTTCCGTGGCAACGCGGGCAAGCAGGGACTCGTGGCGGCCCAGGTGGCCCAGCCCGATGTCGAGCTCCTCTGGAAGGAACTCGAGAACAATCCCGGGACGGAGATCACCGTGGATCTGGAGAGCCGCATCGTCGCGTGCGGCGCGATCAGCGTGCCCTTCGAAATCGACGACTACACGCGGTGGCGTCTCATGGAGGGGCTCGACGACATCGGCCTCACGCTCCAGCAGGAGGACGACATCGTGGCCTATGAGCGGACCCGACCGGACTTCAAGCCCAAGACCCTGCCCGCCCGCACCTGATCCAGCAAGCAGGCGACCAGGCATGGCGGCCGCGCTCGACGTGATCCGAGCGCGGCCGCTTGCTGTGATTTCGGACGGTCAAGGCAGGTCCTGGCCCGTGCGCAAGGACACTCGTGGGCCCAGGGTGGCTCCCCGGAATCCCAAGGCCCCGGTTGTATGCTTACGTGGTGCTTCCGGCGAGAGCCGGCAATCGACGAACGTGAGGTTTGATTCATGGGCAAAGTCCTGACCATTCATGGCGGTGCGCCCCTGCGCGGAACTGTCAATGTCAGGGGGGCCAAGAACCTGGTGCCGAAGGCCATGGTCGCCGCACTGCTGGGCGACAGCCCTTCCGTGCTGCGCAATGTGCCGGAGATCCGGGACGTGGAGATCGTCACCGGACTGCTGCAGATCCATGGCGTCACCGTCTCGAAGGACCCCGAGTCCGGCGACCTCACACTCGACCCGCGGGGCGCGGTCCGTGCCTCGTCGAAGGAGATCGATGCCCACGCAGGCGACTCCCGGATCCCGATCCTCTTCTGCGGGCCGCTCATCCACAGCATCGGCGAAGCCTTCATCCCGGATCTAGGCGGCTGCCGCATCGGCGACCGTCCGATCGACTTCCATCTTAATGTGCTCCGGGCCTTCGGGGCAGTCGTCGACAAGCGGACTGACGGCATTGCGATCCGTGCCCCGCACGGGCTCACCGGAGCCAAGCTCGAACTGCCGTACCCCTCGGTCGGGGCAACGGAGCAGGTCCTGTTGTCCGCCGTCCGAGCCGAAGGCATCACAGAGCTCAAGAACGCGGCCGTGGAGCCGGAGATCATGGACCTGATCGCCATCCTGCAGAAGATGGGTGCGATCATCCAGGTCCAGACGGACCGGGTCATCCGCGTGGAGGGTGTGCCGACGCTCTCCGGCTACAACCACTTCGCCGTGGGCGATCGCAACGAGGCCGCGTCCTGGGCTTCGGCTGCCTTGGTGACGAAGGGCGACATCTTCGTCGAGGGAGCCCAGCAGCCCAACCTCACCGCCTTCCTGAACACCTTCCGCAAAGTCGGAGGTGCCTTCGATGTCCACGACAACGGTATCCGCTTCTACCACCCCGGCGGCGACCTGAAGCCGCTCGTGCTCGAGACCAACGTCCACCCGGGATTCATGACGGACTGGCAGCAGCCGCTCGTCGTCGCGCTCACCCAGGCGACCGGCGTCTCGATCGTGCACGAAACGGTCTACGAGAACCGGTTCGGTTTCACCGACGCTCTCGTCCGGATGGGAGCGACCATCCAGCTGCACCGCGAATGCCTGGGTTCTGTGCCGTGCCGGTTCGGGCAGCGGAACTTCCTCCATTCCGCCGTCATCACCGGACCCTCGAAACTGGTGGGCCAAGACATCGACATCCCCGACCTCCGTGGCGGATTCTCGCATCTGATCGCAGCGCTGGCGGCCGAGGGCAGCTCCAGGGTGACCGGGATCGAGCTGATCAACCGTGGCTACGAGCACTTCCTGGACAAGCTGCAGGGACTCGGCGCCCGCGTGGAACTGAGCGAAGAGCACAACTAAGGGGATGCCCGTGCAAGAGAGCCGTCGCGCGCGCGTCACCTTCGGCGTCATCGCGGGCATCGCCCGTCCGCTCATGAACATCCTGATGGCCAGGCGGTGGGAGCGCTTCGACCGCCTGCCGGAGACGGGATTCATCGCCTGCCCGAACCACCTGACCGAGATCGATCCTGTGGTGGTCGGTCACGCGCTCTACAGCAACGGGCGGCTGCCCCGCTATCTCGCCAAGGAGTCGCTCTTCGAGCTGCCTGTCATCGGATGGGTCCTCAAGGCGACGGAACAGATCCCCGTCACCCGCTCATCGGCCTCGGCCAACCGTTCCCTCCAGCAGGCGCAGGCACTGCTGGATGCTGGTTCTGTCGCCGTTGTGTATCCGGAGGGGACTCTGACGCGCGATCCCGACCTGTGGCCCATGCGCGGCCGGACCGGAGCCGCGCGACTGGCCCTGCAGTCCCGAGCCCCCGTGGTACCCATCGCGCACTGGGGGGCCCAGGACGTCCTTCCGCGTTACGGCAAGAAGCTGCACGTGCTGCCACGCAAGACCGTTCGAGTACGCGTCGGCGACCCCGTCGACCTCTCGGACCTCTACGGAAAACCCATCACCAAGTCCGTCCTCGAGGAGGCCACCGACCGCATCATGCGCGCTGTGGCGGCAGGCGTGGCGGAGCTGCGGGGGAAGTCGGCGCCTGCGGAGCTCTGGGACCCGCGGGCACACGGCCAAGCGCTGCACGGACGTGACTTCGACGACTCCGGCCGCGTCGACGGACAAGGGAGCGCACCGTGAAGCCGCCCCGCAAGGTCGCGGTGCTCGGAGCAGGAAGCTGGGGCACCACTTTTGCCAAAGTCATCGCCGACGCCGCCCGTTTCAGTTCCAACGACGACGGACATCCGGCCCGCGTCGTCGTCTGGGCGCGCAGACCCGAAGTGGCGACCGAGATCGACGAGCGCCACCGCAACTCCAGCTACCTCGACGGCATCGAACTGCCGGAGAACGTCCACGCCACAGCCGACCCCAGCGAGGCGTTGGAACACGCTGACATCGTTGTGCTGGCGGTGCCGGCTCAGACGCTCCGGGCTCAGCTCCGACAAGTAGCAGACGTCCTGCCGCGTTCCGCCGTCGTCGTCTCCCTGATGAAAGGTCTGGAGCGGGACAGCGATGCCCGCATGAGCGAAGTCATCTGCAGCGAGCTCGGGTTGGACTCCTCACGAGTCGCGGTCGTCTCCGGGCCGAACCTCGCGATGGAGATCGCCCGCGAGGAACCGACGGCCTCCGTGGTCGCCTGCGAGGACGAGGAGATCGCCGCGTGGGTCGCCGCGGCCGCCAGCGCCCCGTACTTCCGGCCGTACACGAACTCGGACGTCGTCGGTGTCGAGATGGGCGGGATCGTCAAGAACGTCATCGCCCTGGCGGTCGGAATGTGCGACGGCATGGGGATGGGGGACAACACCAAGGCCTCGGTGATCACCCGTGGACTCGCCGAGACCACCCGGCTGGCGTCCGCGCTCGGGGGGCGCATCGAGACCATGGCCGGCCTGGCCGGGCTCGGGGACCTCGTGGCCACGTGCTCTTCGCCACTGTCCCGTAATCGGACCGCCGGCCGGCTGCTCGGCGAGGACCTGACGCCGGACGAGGTCGTGGCCAGCATGACCCAGACCGCCGAGGGCATGAAGTCCGCCCACGCCGTCCTGCACCTGGCCCGACGCAACGACGTCGAGATGCCGATCACCGAGGCAGTCGTCGCCGTGCTCGACGGACGCTTGTCCACCACGGACATGGCGCGCGCGCTGCTGGGCCGCGACTTGAAGTCAGAACAAGACCACCGCAACGAAAGCGATGACGAATGACCTCCTCCCGCAAGCCCCGAGTCCTGCTGCTCTTCGGCGGACGCTCCTCGGAGCACGCGGTCTCGTGCGTCACCGCAGCCGGCGTCATGGGCGCCATCGATCGAGAGAAGTACGACGTGGTGCCCGTGGGCATCACCCGAGACGGGGTTTGGACCCCGGTCGATTCCGATCCCGCCGGCTGGACGCTGGAATCCGGCCGGCGCCCCGAAGTCACGCGCGGGAAGAGCACCGTCCGCTTGGCCGAGCCCGACGGCGTCGCCGATGACGCTGTAGGTTCGGCCGACATTGCGGAAGGACGCCAGCTCGTCGCGCAGGCTGCCAGCGGCCCTCCGGAGAGCCTCGGCGCGATCGACGTGGTCTTCCCGCTCCTGCACGGTCCCTTCGGCGAAGACGGCACCCTGCAAGGGCTGCTCGAGATGGCGGACATGGCGTACGTGGGCTCGGGCGTGGCAGCCAGTGCCATCGGGATGGACAAGCACTTCATGAAGGTCGCCTTCACCGCGGCCGGCTTCGAGGTGGGTCCTTACGCCGTCATCACGGACAAGGAATGGCGGCGTGATCGTGCGGCTGCCCTGCACAAGGCTGAGTCGTTGCGCTTTCCGCTCTTCGTCAAGCCCGCCAGAGCGGGGTCCTCGATGGGCATCACGCGTGTAACCGATCCATCCCAGTTGACCGATGCCATCGAGGAGGCCCGCAAGCACGACCCGAAGGTCGTGGTCGAGGCAGGAATCGCGGGACGCGAGATCGAGTGCGGTGTCCTCGAGGGTCGCGGCTCCGACGCGCCACGCACCTCGTTCCCCGGTGAGATCGTCGTCGCCGATGGCGCCCACACGTTCTACGACTTCGAGGCGAAGTACGTGGATGGCTCCGCCGCCAACCTCAGTTGTCCTGCGGAACTCCCCTCAGACGCTGTCCGGCAGATCCGCGAGCTCGCCGCAGCCGCCTTCGACGCCGTCGGCGGCGAGGGGTTGGCACGAGTGGACTTCTTCTACACACCGGAGGGCCGGTGGGTCATCAACGAGATCAACACCATGCCTGGCTTCACGCCGACGAGCATGTATCCCCAGATGTGGGCGAAGACGGGATTGGCATACCCCGAGCTGATCGACGAGCTGATCAGTTTGGCTCTCGAGCGTCGGCGCGGGCTGCGCTAGCGGAAGTCGGTTTCGCGTTGCGTCGAAAGGCACTCCTCCTGGGCGGGGATGCGTCCCACGGACGCCGCCAGTTCGGGCAGCACGTTGCTGGAGGGGACGGCGTTCGGGTTGAAGAGGACTTCAACAGCGGGCGTGCGTCCATAGGTCGTGAGGGTCCAGTGATCGTCGCCCTCGGCCGCTAGCCAGTCGACACCGTTCGCGGAGACGCACGGCTGCGTCGAGACGGTGCTCGGGGTCCCTGCGCCACATCGTAGGACGATGGCCGACGGGTCTCCCCACGCCGCGGTGGCCTGGCTGTTGGTCTCCCGGCGTGGGAGCCCCGACAGCGTCTCGGGCAGGTAGACCATCACATTTGCGCAAGCCGGATCGTTGGCGTTGGCGGCTGGATCGACATCCACCACTGGTGCGCACCCGGCCGCCGACAGCGCGACGGCCGAACCTGCGGACATGAACAGGTACCAGCGAGCCCTGCGGCGAGGCCGTGGCTGCCGTTCGGTCCAGGCGGGGTTTTCACAAGCGGAGCTCTTCACGACTCGAGCCTAACGGCATACCCATGCGCAGCGCCCAAGCCATGGCCAGCGCCACGATGACGGGGGCTGCGTTATATCGGCATGGCATAATTGCTCTTTGGTCCAGCCGGTCGGCTGTGCGATGACGAGGAATGAGGGTGTATGAGCCAGACGGACGGGACGTCGGGTTACGACGACGAGGGGCCGCGCCGCAAGAAGCGCCCAGTACTGATCGTGGTGCTGTCGCTGCTGACCGTCGTGCTGATCGCAGGCGGTATCGCCTTCGGTTACCTCTACAGCCTCATGAACAGCTTCCAGTCGAAGGCACAGACCATTGAATCCGTCTTCCCCAGCGACGAACCACGGCCCGAGCGACCGGACGAGAGCGCGGACGCCTTGAACTTCCTGGTCATCGGTTCCGATGTGCGCGGCGGCAGCGGCGAGACGGAGAATCTAGCCGACGTGCCCAATGGCGGCCGGTCGGACACTATGATGCTGGTCAATATTCCGGGCGACCGGTCTGCCGTCAACGTCATGTCGATCATGCGAGACACGTGGGTCGAGATCCCGGGGCGCGGCGAGCACAAGATCAACGCAGCACTGGCCTTCGGCGGGGTCCCGCTCCTCGTGCAGACCATCGAGGGTCTGGTCGAAGCGCCGATCGACCACGTGGCCATCATCGATTTCGAGGGATTCAAAGCCCTCACGGATGCTTTGGGCGGTGTCGAACTCAACAATCCGCAAGCGTTCACGTCCGGCGGTTCGGCTGGGGAGCATTTCCCCGCAGGAGTGATCGAACTCGACGGTGAAAGCGCTCTGAAGTTCGTGCGCGAACGGAAACAGTTCAAGGACGGTGACTACACTCGCGTCGCGAATCAGCAGCTCTACATGAAGGCCGTGATGTCTGAGTTCCTCAACGCGGACACCTTGACCAATCCGGGCAAGATCTCGGACGTCGTGAGCGAGTTCTCGCCGTACGTCACCGTCGATCAGACCCTGGACTCGATGAAGTTGGCCACCATCGGAGTCAGCATGAGAGACGTCCGAAGCTCCGACGTCACCACGTTCACTCTGCCGAACCAAGGCGTCGGACGCTCGGCCGATGGCCAGTCGATCGTCGTCTATGATCCCGCGGCCACGGCCGAGGTCGCGGAAGCCATCAAGAATGACACGCTGGCTCAGTATGTCGCTGAGAACAATCTGCAGAATTGACGCGGCGGCACTGTCGGGGGAGGAGCAGAGAGTGAACCGGTCGATGGACCCGAGCACACGGCCGTTCACGTGGCCACTGCGTATCGCCGCCTCCGCCCTGTTGCTGGGCGGCACTATGCCGGCAGGGCCGGCAATCGGACCGGCCGTGGCCGTTCCGCTTCCTACACCGCCAGCAGCTTCGCTCGAGCCCGACGACCGTCTCGTCGACACCGGTCCTGATGTACCCTCCGAGGCGAATCCGCAACCGACGAGCGAAGCGGCGACATCCGCACAGCCCACCGAGGTCGCCCCGTCCGGCGCGGCCAGCGTGAGGCCAAGCTCCAACACCACCTCCGACTCCGATCAGCGGGGCACCGGTGAGGCAGACGGGGTCGAGCGCTCTGCAGATCGCGGGTCGGTCGCCGAACGGCCTGCCGACGGTGGGAACGGACGAGACTCGGTGGGCACAGGTTCCAGCGGGCTGACCGTCGACTCGGCGACCGGCTATTACGTTCACGCCCGCACTGGCTTTCTGATCGTGCCGCAGAGCGGGCAGATGCTTGTGCCCGGTTCCTTGGCCGACACAGGGTATAGGTACAGCTTCATCTCCGGCCGCGTCCTCTACGCGCATCCCGGAACGGCGGCCGGTTCGACGTCGCCGTCGCCCACGGCCGCCAAATCCGAGTCGCCCTCTGCCGGTGAAGCACCCTCCGCCTCGTTGGTCCGAGCCGCACCGTCCGCTGACTCCTCGGCGTCCACGACTTCTGGCGCCCCAGAGGTGGGCCAGGGCGGTGGAGAGACCGGAGGGGTCGCGCCCTCTGAACGTGTGGCACAGCAGTCCCTCGCCCAGCCCGTCTTGAACGTGGCTGTCGCTCTCGGTGTGGCGGCGGTGGCCGTTCTCTACTACGTGAAGGTATTCCGCCGCCCCGCACGGAAGGGCAGATCGTAGACGATGAACGTCCTAGCCCACCGCCATACCCTCAAGCGGCACTGGCAGGAGGATCCGGCGTCGTTCGTCCTCCGACTCTGGCGCCGGAAAGCCAACGCTTCCCACCAACGTCTCCTCGTCGCCTTCGACAATGTTCTCCGGGCAGCGCCGGCAACACGGATGGCAGCGACCGCGGCGCTCCTTCGCGAGAATTCTGATTCGGTACGCGAACGTCTCAAAGCAGCCCTGGCCAAGGGACCTAGGGGAGCCCAGGCCAAGTACTTCGCCGACCTCGCCCTTGCGGCCCACGAACCAGAACTCGCGAAGGTCTTCGCGGGCCGCATGGACGACGCGGTAGGGACCGAACAGACGCTCGCCAAACTCGACTTCTACAACGGCAATACCACTCAAGCGATCTCTCGGCTCGATCCGGAGAATCAACGGCTCGCGCGGCTCCGCGACCGCTATCTGGCTGAGCAGGAGGTGTTCGGCGACTGGTGCCCCGCAGTGTCCTCGATCCAGGACTACGAACCACGTCAGCGGACAGTGCTCCATCTGCTCACGAACTCGCTGCCCTACACGAGCACTGGATACACGCAGCGCTCGCATTCGCTGCTCAAAGCGCAGGCGGTTGCAGGTTGGAGAGTTCACGCGGCCACTCGCCTTGGCTACCCGGAGTCGCTCGGGATTCTGCCGCACCACAGCAAGCAGACAATAGACCAGGTCACGTATCACCGTCTTCGTGCCGATGGTCCAGTACCGAACCTGCGAGATCGGTTGCAGGAGGAGGCGGAGAAGCTCCTCAGGCTCGTGCTCGAACTACGCCCCGCCGTCATACACACCACCACGCACTTCGTGAATGGCCTCGTGGCACGAGCCGTCGCGGAGGCTGTCGGTATTCCCTGGGTCTACGAAGTCCGGGGACAATTGTCCGATACTTGGGCCTCGAAGCGAGGCCCCGAGGCCACAGAGTCCGAGCGCTATCGTCGCTTCAATGCACGCGAGGCCGAAGTAATGGCCGCCGCCAACCTGGTTCTGACCCTCGGCCATGCCATGCGCGACAGAATCCTTGGGGCCGGGGTAAATCCCGCTCGTGTCTTGTTATCGCCCAATGCCGTCGGCAACGCGTTCCTGGAAACCCCCCGGCCCTCCCGAGTGGCCAAATTGGAACTGCACCTAGACCCTGACAAGTTCTTCATTGGCACCGTGTCCTCCCTGGTGAGCTATGAGGGACTCGACGATCTCATCAGTGCTTTTGCCGAGTTGCGCACCGGGCGCGATGACGTCGAACTCATGATCGTGGGGGACGGCATGGCCATGCCGAGTCTGCGCCTGCATGCGGCCGAGCTCGGATTGGATCCAGAGAAGATCTTCACGGGACGCGTTCCTGCCCAGCAGGCCCCCTTGCGCCACCAAGCGTTGGATGTGTTCGTCGTACCCCGCAAGGATTTCGCCGTCACTCGCGCGGTGACCCCCCTCAAGCCGGTGGAGGCCATGGCATCGTGCAGACCGGTGGTCGCCTCCGACCTGCCGGCCCTGAGGGAGATGGTCAAAGACGGTGTGACAGGCTTGGTCGTTCCGCCTAGCGATCCGTCTGCTCTGGCCGACGCCATCCACCGGCTTCTCGAGGATGGCGACGTGCGAGCTCGAATGGGGTTCGCGGGGCGCGCGACCGTCTTGAACACCAGGACATGGGAGCGCAACGCCATGCTTTGCATCGAAAACTACAACACGCTTATCCGGGACGTGCCGCGCTAGCTGCGGTTGGATAAACAGAGAATGGAGCGACGTTTGCCGGCTGAAAAAGAGACCACTTATGTAGATGTTGCGCATCTCAATAAGCGGGGAGGGCGACAGGGGTTCGTCGACTATCTGATTCGAGTCTGGGAGACGCGCGACTATATATCTCATGAGGCTAAGGCTCAGGTTACTCAAGGCGGCGAGCATCAATTTCTGGGTAACCTTTGGCTGATTATCAATCCTATACTTGACGGCGCAGTTTATTTCGTCGTATTTGGACTAATCCTAAATCTCAGTGATGGAATTGACAACTTTGTTGCCTTCCTGTTGATTGGCGTATTTCTATTCCAGATGACGACTAAATGTGTCAATGGATCGGCCATGTCCATCTATCGATTCAAGCCCGGCGGGTCGGGCGGCCTGCTGCCAGCCCTGACGGCGCCCTTGAGTGTCAACGCTCGCGTCTGGCTCAGTGGTTTCCCGAGCTATCTAGTGCTTCTTGTCATGTTACTTCTTATTCCGCCGGCGGAAGAGTTAAGTTTCTACATTCTATTGCTCATACCCATCATCGTCTTGCAGGCCCTTGTCAATCTGGGGATCTCGGTGATGGCGGCGCACTTCGTCGCGGTGGTTCCAGATGTAAACAATCTGCTAAGAGTCTCCACGCGAGCGTGGATGTACGGATCCGGGGTGATGTTCTCGGTGGACCGCTTTGCGGAACTTAGCCCTCTGTTGGCTTTCCTAATCCATTGGAACCCAATGGCATGGGTGCTTTCGGCTGCCCGAGACGTCACGATCTATGGCAGCGCGCCCGCGCTCGAGGGCTGGTACATCATGTTGCTCTGGGCCGTCGCGCCACTGCTCGTGGGCTCGCTATTGGTGTGGTGGCGTGAAGGAACTTACCGCAAGGCAGGAGATAATAATGACTAGCGCCGATCCGGTCACGCGCGCCAACCTGGTGTTACATCGTATCGGCGCCTCGCGGACCTACGGCCGCGGGGCAAGCTCCCACGAAGTCGGGCTGCAGGATCTGGATCTTTGCGTGAATGCTGGTGAGTCACTGGGCCTGCTAGGGGGCCGCAATGACGGGATCGAACTCTTGGTGCATCTCATTTCCGGAAGCGCGCGTCCGGAGAGTGGAAATGTTTTTCAATCGGAGTACCCACTAGTCGTCTCACCCCGAAGCGGCTTCACCGAAGAGGAGACCCTCGCGTTCAACCTCAGTCGGATGGGTATGGCGCGTCAGGTGAACGGTGTTGCACTTCGCAAGGTGGTAGAGCTCGTCCTCGACGAGGCCGGCATGGCCGAAGCGTCATCGACGAGAGTCGGAGATGTTGATCCGATGACTCTGGGCACAGTCGCAATCTACATGGGCATTGCGCTTGGAGCTTCACTACTCGTTTTTGAAGACCCGGAAGAGTTCTCCGCAATACTCGAGGACGAGGACGTAGCAGCGAAGATTGCTGCGTTTCGCCTGCGCGGGGGATCCACTGTCTTCGCAGGTAGCAACCCTCGGACCCTCGGGCGCCTTTGCGACCGCATAATTTGGCTAAAGGAAGGTAGGGTCGTTATGGCGGCGGACTCGTCCACCGTGATCCGGTGGCACTCTCAAGTTGCCAAAGCAATCAAGGACCGTGACCATGTCAGAGCCCGACAACTCGAGCGACGACTTCAGAACCAATTTCCTCCCGACCGTTTCGAATTACTGGGTGCCGCGCCCAAGCCGAGAAGAGGATATTAGTCGTATGGTGAGCAAAAGCAATGCAAGCCGAGGCGTGACACCTGCGCACGACGCGCTGTTCCGCGCCAAGCAGTTCCGGGTGCAGCAGAGGATTGAATCCGGAGAGGTTGATCTGGTCGACCTCATCGAGCGCGAGCGTCTGTACCTGGACAAAATCGGAAAACTTGAGAAAGAAAATCGCCGACTGAAAAGTTTAGGCGAAGAGGCAGCCTCGCGCCTTCGGGACACCCGGCAGGAGCGGGACCGGCTGGCAACGAAACTGGCGAAGCAAACTGAACGAGTAGACAAGTTCAAGAAGGCCTACGATGGACTCCGGCAACGACCCGTTGTCCGGGCAGCGAACTTGCTCAGCGATCCGAAGCGATTGGTCCAACGCCTGGGGCTCCCCGCACCTTGTCCAGGAGGGCATGCATCGGCGAGTCGGCCCCCGGGAGACGGTACGTCGACCGCGTCCTCGACGCCCTTGCCGGACGGAAATCGAACCGCCGAACTGGGTGGATCGGTATCCGACGCAAATCGGAAAGTTGCAAGTCAGAAGTCGCCGATGCAGAGGGTTCGTGAACTCCTCAACGAAGGTCATATCAGGTCACCGTACGAGTACCTCCAAGGCCTGTCAGACGAGCACGCGACTAAAGTCGAAGCTGATTGGCTGAAGCGTCTGCGCGGGCAAGTCTCACTTCTCGATTCATTACCAGTTCTTCCGCCTACCGGACTCGACCCCGCCTATCTGCCTCAGCGCGGCCGCATCATGTATTGCGCGCATAGTACTGCTGAGTTCCAATCCAATGGTTATTCGACTCGGACGAGTCACCTGGCATCTGCGTTGGGTGCCGAAGGACATGACATATTCGTGGCAGCCCGACCGGGTTATCCTTGGGACTCTCAGACAGACCGCCGGGCGCCGGTAGGCAGGCCATGTGTCCGAAGCTTCGGAGCCCTGGAGTATCACTACGATCCCAGCACCGACTGGTCGCGCACGCCGTTGGATATCTATCTTCAACAGGCAGCAGACTCCTACGTCCGGAAGGCCCAGTCCCAGCGAGCCGCGACCATCCACAGCGCCTCCAACTACTACACGGCACTGCCCGCGCTCACGGCGGCCCGGCGGCTCGGCATCCCCTTCGTCTATGAGGTCCGGGGCCTCTGGGAGATCACCGAACTCGCTTCCAAGACTCCGGACTGGCGGGAAACCGACAAATTCCGTTTGGCAGAACGACTGGAGACGTTCGTCGCAACCAATGCGGACCGTGTCCTGGCCATTACGGACGAAGTGAAGGCCGAACTTGTCCGTCGGGGAGTCGACGAACGGCGCATCGACCTGCTTCCCAACGCGGCGGACCCTGCGGTGTTCGTTCCGACCGGCCGGGACCGGCAGCTAGCCCAGTCCCTTGACATCCGTCCAGAGGACTATGTCATCGGCTACGCCGGCAGCATGGTGGCCTATGAGGGACTGGATCTTCTCATCCGCGCGTTCAAACAGGTCCACCAGGCTGTGCCTCGCGCCCGCCTCCTGTTGGTCGGCGACGGCAAGGAACGCGAATCCCTGGGAGTCCTCGCCGACGAGTTGGGACTCGGAAGCGCGGTGATCTTCACTGGCCGTGTGAAGCCCACGATGGTGCGCAGATACCTGACCTTGTTCGACGTCGCCCCGTGCCCCCGGCGTTCTAACGTCGTGACGGAGATGGTCTCGCCACTCAAGCCACTAGAAGCCATGGCCGCTGGCATCCCGGTCGTCGGATCCGACGTGGCACCGATCAAGCATCTGATCGGCGAGGAGCAGCAGCGCGGTCGCATTTTCGAAGCCGACAACGCGGATGCGTTGGCCGAGGTCCTGATCGAGCTCGGGCAACGACCATCAGTTCGCGGTGACGTGGGGCGCGCTGCCCGCCAGTGGGCTGTCGAGAATCGCTCCTGGACAGCTGTCGCCCGTCTGGCGACCGCCGCCTATGAACAACTGTCGATAGGCGGGCTCCAGCCCGATGAGAGCACTGCGACAGCAGGACGTCCGCTGTCGTCAGTGCGTCTAGGACTCATCGCCGATGAGTTCACCTTCGCGACTTTCAGCCCGGAATGCAGGACGGTTGCGCTCTACCCAGAGACGTGGTCCGAAGTCCTCGACGGCGACGGAATCGATGTCCTTCTCGTCGAGTCGGCCTGGGCAGGAAATGAGGGAGCGTGGACGCGCGGCGTCGGCTACTACAGTGATGAGGAAATCGCCCCGCTGCGGAACCTGGTGGAGGCCTGCCGTGCGCGTGGGATCCCCACGATCTTCTGGAACAAGGAAGATCCCGTCCACACGGAGCGCTTCATTCGCACTTCGGCCCTCTTCGACCACGTCTTCACCACGGATGCGGACTGCATCCGGCGGTACGCAACGGAGGGCACGGGAACCGTCCGTACGGTGGCCTCACTTCCGTTCTTTGCGCAGGCCGCCCTCCATCATCCCCTCCCGGTCGACCGCCCATACGAACACACCGTCGCCTACGGCGGCTCGTACTACGGTGACCGGTACCCGGACCGGTCCGCCGAACTGTCCCGCATCCTCGGCGAGGTGGAACCGCACGGCCTGACGATCTATGACCGCCAGGTCAACCACGAGAACAGCCCCTACAGGTTCCCAGAGCGGCTTGCACCCCATGTCCAGGGCGGGCTCGAGTATCCGGAGATGGTCGCCGCCTACAAGTCCCACCCGGTCCACGTCAACGTCAATTCCGTCGACAAGTCGCCGACGATGTTCTCCCGCCGAGTGATGGAACTCGCCGGTTGTGGCACGCCGGTGATCTCCGGCCGAGGCCGCGGCGTCACGAGCCTGTTCGGACGGCTCCTGCCACTGGCGGTGAAGCCCGGAACGGCCGACCTGCTCGCCGACTACTGGCTCAACGAGGAAGCAGGGAGGAACGCGGACGGATGGCGTCTCCATCGGCATGTCTACAGGGCCCACCTGGCGACGCACAGACTCGCCTACATGCTGCGGACGGCGGGGCTGGGCATCGCTGTGGATGCGCTGCCGGAGTACGTCCTCGATGTCGATTCGCTCACGCCGGACGTCGCTGACCAAATCCTCGGACAGACGCACCGGCCAGTCGCCGTCCGCAGCGGGGGAGGAGCCACCGCCGACGCTGTTGCTCGACTGAATGCGGCAGGAATCGTGATGTCGGACGGGAGCGAGGACCTCCCCGAGACTTCTCGGGCCTGGCTCGGCGACGCCCTGGCCGATCCGGAGGTCGCTGAGGATCTGGCACGGTCGCTGTGGCTGGAGCAGAGAATCGAGTGCGACCAGGCCCTCGCCTGCGCTGAAATGCAGACCCAGGACATCGACGAACGCGGCAAGACGCTGCTGGTCCGTCGGCCCTCGGAGCCCGGAGCGCCCTGGTTCGGACGGAAACCCGGTTCGAGCGAGCCGGTGCTCGTTGCCCGACGGGCGATCGCCGCCCGTACCAGCCCCGACGTGGAACCAGCCTCGACGACCTCCGAGCAGACGCCGCGGACGATTATCGTGGCCGGTCACGACCTGAAATTCGCGCGCGCCCTGATGGAACGATTGGCATCGTCCGGACATACCGTGCTGGTTGACGAGTGGCAGGACCATGCGAAGCACGATCCCGAGCAGAGCAAGCGATTGCTCGCGCAGGCAGACGTGATCTTCTGCGAGTGGTCGTTGGGCAATGCAGAGTGGTATGCGCGCCACGTCCGGGGCGACCAGCGTCTGATCGTCCGGTTCCACTCCCAGGAGCTCTTCACTGCCTACCCCGAACGGACCGACGCGAAGCGCTTCGACGCCACCGTCTACGTGGGGCGGCTGGTGCGCGACATGGCCGTCAGCCGGCTGGGGTACCCGGCGGGCTCGGCTCGCATCGTGCCCAATGCGGTGGAGCCGGAACTCTACAACCAGGAGAAGACGGGAGACGCCCGCTTCAACCTGGGACTCGTGGGGATCGTGCCGCAGCAGAAGCACCTCGACCGGGCCCTGGATGTCCTCCGGCAGCTCCGCCTGACGGATCAGCGGTACCAGCTGTTCATCAAGGGGAAGACCCCGGAGGACTACCCGTGGATGGCCAAGCGGGAGGACGAAATGGCGTACTACAACGCTCAGTACGCCCGCATCACCGACGATCCGCTGCTGGCGGGCGCCGTCCACTTCGATGGACACGGGAACGACATGGTCGAGTGGTACCGGAAGATCGGCGTCGTCCTCTCCGTGAGTGACTTCGAGTCATTCCACCTGACGCTCGCTGACGGAGGCGCCTCCGGAGCTCTTCCTGTCTCGCTTGCGTGGCCTGGTTCCGAGTACATCTATCCCGGGGAGTGGCTGCACCTGACGGTGGGGTCCATGGCAGAGAGGATCCTCGGCGTCACAGGGGACGCAGCGGCCTACCGAGAGGCGACACGGCAGGCGCGCCAATACTGCCGGCGGTTCCATGCCGACGAGGTTCTGGGAGAGCTGGAGCGGGTGGTGCTCGGCTGACGGCGGAGCGACGGAAACGCTGGGGGCGGTACGGCGGCGAGTGAATCGATGCCGTACCGCCCCTCCGCGTCTCGGCGCAGTACGGCCTGAAGTCAGCTGACGAAGTAGAGGGCGACAGCCAGCACGGGAATCGCGACCACGGCCGCAGCCAGCACCAGCTTCGCGATCAGGCGTTTGCGCTCGAGCTTCTCGGCCGTCGGCGCAAACGAGGTCAGCCGTGTCAGCCCCGTCGTGGCCGGATGCAGGTCATCCTCCAGCATCCGGCGCGTACCGAGCCACGGGACGCGGTCCGGATCAGCGTGATACGGGTCCGCGAGACCCGCTGGGACGGCAACGCCCGGGTTCTGCCGCGCATGGCGCGCACCGGCGGCCGCGTACGGGGCCGCCGACCTGGTGCGGCGAGTCATCTACAGCCTCCATGTCAGGAAAAGTCCTGCCCGATCATACGCACCCGGGCTCGGAGCTTCCGGCATTTCGGGGGTCGACGCCGGGCCAGCAGACCCGTCGGGAATGCATGGGATACGCTGTGAGGCGGACAAAAGCGGCTCTCCAGCCGCTCGACGAGAAACCGATGGGCGAAGACGTGCAGCAGAAACTCGCGACCGGGGCGCAGGGCGCCAGAGCGTGGTTGAAGCAGGCGGAGACAGTGCTCGGCAACCACAGCGACCGGCTCGACGCCATCAACGTCTTCCCGGTCCCGGACGGCGACACCGGGACCAACCTCTACCAGACGGTCCGCATCGCCTCCGAGCGGGCCCAGTCCTTCGGGGAAACCGACGACATCGGATTGCTTCTGCGCGATGCCGCGCAGACCGCTCTCGAGAACGCGCGGGGGAACTCCGGGACGTTGCTCTCCGTCTTCCTCCTCGGATTCGCCGAGCCGCTGGTGGGACAACGCCGTCTGGTCCTCCAGCACCTCTCCGAAGGACTCGACCGAGGACAGCTCCGTGCCTGGTCGGCCCTCACCGACCCGGTTCCCGGCACGATGCCGAGCGCCATGAGCGCGGCCAACGAGGCGGTCAACCGGGCCCTCGAGGACTCTCTCCGCGACGTCGACCTGCAGTCGAGGGCGGCGCTCCTCACGGGCCTGGACGCGGCCGTCGAGGGGACACGTCTGGCCGTGGTCGCCTCGGAGGGCGAGCTCGACCTGCTGACCAAAGCCCAGGTCGTCGACGCCGGTGCGATGGGCTTCCTGCTCGTCCTCGAGGCACTCAAGGCCGCCGTCGTCGGTTCGCCCGTCGACGAGTTCGTCCTCGAGGGCTTCCCGGGCTACGCGATCCAGGACCCCCACATCCACGCCGCAGCCCAGGCCGAGGAGGGAGTCGAGGTCATGTGCAGCATGTCCCTGTCACCGCTCGATGCCGCGCTCCTGCGCGGTCAACTCGACGACATGGGCGAGTCCGTCATCATGAGCCCGCTCCCGGACGGTTCGGGAGAGGCGACCCGCTGGCGGGTCCACGTGCACGTGCCCGACGCCGCGCCGGTCCTCGAGATGTTCCGGACGTTCTGCGAGCCGGAGAACGTGACGGTCACCAGCCTCAGCGCTGCTCAAGACTGCGCATGAGCGGCACGCCCGCCCGGGAGCGGCCGTTGGGCGAGCTGCTCGGGGCCGCCGACGCGGGCCGGATCGAGCGCGAGCTCGGTCTCACGACGCTCGGAGACCTGCTTGACTACTATCCCCGGCGCTACGTCGAACGCGGCGCGCTGGCACCGATCGGCCAGCTCGCCCCGGGGGTCGACGCCAGCGTCCTGGGAACGGTCGTGAAGTTCAACAAGCGCCGGATGCACCAGCGCCGCGGAACGCTGTACGAGCTAGAGGTCGCGGACGACAGCGAGTCGGCCGGGCCCCGGGTGAGCGCGGTCTTCTTCAACAACCGTGCCGTCGAGCGGCTCGTGACGGGAACCCGTGTGCTCCTCTCCGGTGTGCCGACGATCCGGCAGAACGGTCTCACGTTCAGCCACCCCGACTACGAGGTCCTGTCCTCCGACGACGCCCCCGACGTCGACCTGCGGCCCACCCCCATCTACGGCGCGACGAAGACCATGGCCAGCGACTGGATCAGGAAACAGATCGGGCGGCTCCTCGACGACGGCGCGCTGGACCAGCTCGAGGATCCGATGCCGGCGCACGTCCTCTCCGGCGAACGGCTCCTGCCCCTGCGCCAGGCGTATCGCTCCATCCACCGCCCCGAGACCCTGCAGGAGGCCTACCGCGCCCAGCACCGGTTCAAGTACCAGGAGGCGTTCCTCCTCCAGACGGTCCTGGCGACCCGACGCGCCGCCCACGACTCTCTGCCGGCCGTGCCCCGTCCTCCGCGCTCCGACGGCGTCCTGGCGGCGTTCGACGCCGCCCTTCCCTTCGCACTCACGGCCGGGCAGCTCGCGGCCGGCGCCGAGATCTCCGCGGACCTTGCGTCCGCCTCGCCGATGAATCGGCTGCTGCAGGGCGAGGTCGGGTCCGGCAAGACCGTCGTCGCGCTCCGGGCGATCCTGCAGGCCGTGGATGCCGGCGCCCAAGCCGCCTTCCTGGCCCCGACGGAGGTTCTGGCCGAGCAGCACTTCAGGTCCATCCGGGCCGCCCTCGGCCCCCTGGGGGAGGGCGGGACGCTCACCGCCGCCGAACACGCCATCCGCGTCGAGCTGCTGACCGGGTCCACCCCGCAGGCCTCCAAGAAGCGCACTCTGCTCGGCCTCGCCAGCGGCGAGGTGGACCTGGTGGTCGGCACCCACGCCCTGCTCTCCGAGAACGTCGGGTTCGTCGAGCTCGGAATGGTCGTGGTCGACGAGCAGCATCGTTTCGGGGTCGAGCAGCGCGATGTGCTCCGGCAGCGGGCCGCCGCGACACCGCATACGCTGATCATGACCGCCACGCCCATCCCGCGGACCATCGCGATGACCAGCTTCGGCGACCTCTCGGTGTCGACGCTCACCGAGCTGCCCCGGGGGCGCCAGCCGATCCGGACGCATGTGTCCTCTCTCGAGGCGCATCCCGGATGGGAGACCCGGCTCTGGGAGCGGGCCCGGGAGGAGATCGCAGCCGGCCGACAGGTCTTCGTCGTCTGCCCGGTCATCGGCGAGGCGACAGACCGCAACGGCGGGGAAGGGCCGCAGCCGACCTCGGCTGAGGCGCTGGCGGCGCAGCTGGCCGAGGAGCCCGCGCTGCAGGAGGCCATGACCGCCCTCCTGCACGGCGGCATGCCCAGCGACGCCAAGGACCAGACCATGACGGCGTTCGCACGGGGCGAGATCGACCTGCTGGTGTCGACCACCGTGGTGGAGGTCGGCGTCGACGTGCCCAATGCGACGCTGATGATCATCATGGACGCGGACCGGTTCGGTGTCGCGCAGCTGCACCAGTTGCGTGGCCGGGTGGGCCGAGGAGCACACGGCGGGACGTGCGTCCTCGTCACCCGGCTCGCGGAGGACCATCCCTCGGTCGGGCGTCTCTTCAAGGTCGCGAGCACTACCGACGGGCTCGAGTTGAGCGAGTACGACGTCGACACGCGCAAGGAGGGCGACATCCTCGGAGCGTCCCAGAGCGGCGGCGCCTCCAGCCTCAAGCTCCTGCGCGTGACCCGCGACCAGACCGTCATCGCGCGCGCGCGGGACGCGGCCTTCGATCTCATCGGCCGCGACCCCGGCCTGGAGGGCCTCCCCGTGCTGCGCCGGATCATCTCGACCATGGACGAGGACAGCAAAGCCTTCCTCGAGCGCGCCTAGGGCGTCAGAGGCGCCGGAGACTGGAGGACCGAATGAGCCGCATCATCGCAGGGATCGCTGGAGGCCTGGCGCTGGCAAGCGTCCCGGGCACAGGGACCCGCCCCACGACGGACCGCGTGAAGGAGTCCGTCTTCTCCCGCCTGGAGCACTGGGAGGCGGTCCAGGACGCCAGGGTCCTCGATCTCTTCGCGGGCAGCGGCGCGCTGGGTCTCGAGGCCGTCAGCCGTGGTGCTCGGCGAGCGGTCCTCGTCGACGCGGCGGACGCCGCGGTGAAGGCGGCGAGGACCAACGCCCAGCGCATCAACCAGGCAGTCGGCGCCGGCCGGGGCGCGGACGAACTGGGGACGGCGGGCGCCCGCGTGGTCAAGGGACGCGCCCCGGGGATCATCGCGACTCTGGGAGATGTCTGGGACCTGGCCTTCCTCGATCCTCCCTACCCGTTGTCCGAGGGTGAGCTGGGCGAGGTCCTGGAGAACCTGCTCCCGCGGCTCTCGGAGACCGCCGTCGTCGTGGTGGAGCGGTCCCATCGCTCGCCCGAACCGGCCTGGCCGGCCGGTCTCGAGCCGATCGACGACAAGAAGTACGGGGAGACCCGCATCTGGTATGCGGAGCCCGCTACCCGCGGCTGAAACCGTCCAGGTCCACGCCCTGCAGCGTGGACCCCGGGAACGGTCCGGCCCCCGCGAGCTGGTCGAGTTCCGCCGCCGAGAACGGCGACTCGGAGGCGACCGCCACGATGTTCCCCGCGTAGCGGCCGGTGAAGAGCTCCGCGGCCCCGGTCGCCAGGACATCGGCGAACACGCCGCGCAGTGCCCGGATCTGCTCGCGGGCGAAGTGCATCCCCTCATCGTCCCCGACGTTGACCAGGAGCAGCCCGCGCGGACCCAGCCGCTCGCGCAGCAGGCGGTAGAAGTCGGGATCCGCGAGGTGGGCGGGGGAGTCCCGGCCCGTGAAGATGTCCAGGACGACGGCGTCGAACGTCGCCTCGTGTCCGGGCTCGGAGGCGGACAGACCCTCCACGTACTCCCTTGCGTCGTCCACGACCGAGACGATGTCACGCCCCATCCGCAGGCCCGCTGGCAGCGCGACCAGCCCGATGACGAAATCGACGAGCTCGCGCTCGATGTCGACGACGACCTGGCGACTGCCGGGGCGGCGGAGACCGATCGATCGCGGCAGCGTCAGGGCTCCGGCCCCGAGGTGGAGGATCCGCAGCGGGGCCATCCTGCCGGCGGAGTCGGGGGTGAAACGGGCGTCGATCGCGTGGGAGACGCGTTGGAGGTACTCGTAGAAGATCCTCCGCTGGTCGTCGAGGTGGACGTGGGACTGCTCCGCCTCTCCGACGAGCAGGATGACAGCACCGTCCTGCAGGGGATCGGCGATGACTCGGGCGACCGACCCGGAGGCCATGGAGAGGCTGCGGTTCAGCGCGTGGGGGCTCATAGGACCTCGGGCAGGCGCCGCAGCCGTTCCGCCGCCTCGGCCAGCACGTCCGGCCGCTTGCAGAAGGCGAAGCGCAGCAGCGACGCGTAGTCCTCGCGTGCGCCGGGGTGGACGAACGCGGTGACGGGGATGGCGGCGACACCGAGCGACTCCGGGAGGCGGTAGGCGAGCTCCCGGGCGTCGGCGACGCCGAGCGGGCGCGCGTCGGCGATGAGGAAGTAGCCCGCCGCGGGACGATTGACCTCGAAGCCGATCGAGGTCAACGCGTCCCCGAGGCAGCGCGACTGCTCCTGCAGTCTCGCCGCACCGGCCAGGAAGAACTGCCGGTCGAATCCAAGCCCTCGGGCGACCGCGCGCTGGAACGGGCCGCCGGAGGAGTACGTCAGGAACTGCTTGACGGCACGAGCGGCGGTGATGAGCTCCGGGGGCCCCGTCAACCAGCCGACCTTCCAGCCGGTCAAGGAGAAGGATTTGCCGGCGGAGCCCGCGGTGAGGGTGATGGCCCCGGCTCCTGGAAGGGATGCGACGGGCACATGAGCACCCTCGAAGACCAGATGCTCGTAGACCTCGTCGCTGAGGATCCGGGCGCCGACCTCGCGGCATCGACGGACGATCGCCTCCAGGGCCTCCGTCGCGACGACCGAGCCGGTCGGGTTGTGCGGCGTGTTGACGACGACGAGGCGGGTCCCCGGAGCGATGGCCGCCGCGATGTCCTCGACGCGTGGCTGGAAGTCCGGCCAGCGCAGGGGGATCGTGGCGTGCGAGCCACCGGCGAGCCCGATCATCGCCGCGTAGGAGTCGTAGAACGGGGAGAGGGTGACCACCCGGTCACCGGGGGATACCAGCGCCAGGATCGCCGCGGCGATGCCCTCGGTGGCGCCCGTCGTCGCCAGCACCTCCGACTCCGGGTCCAGCTCGCGGCCGTAGAACCTCCGGTGGTGCTCGGAGACGGCCACCCGGAACTCGGGGAGGCCGGTCCCGGGCGCGTACTGGTTGAGGCCGCCCTCGTCGATCCCCAGGCCGATGGCCTCCTGCGCGACGGCGCGCAACTCGCCCGGCCCGTCCGAATCGGGGAAGCCCTGGCCCAGGTTGATGGCACTGTGCCGGTTCGCCAAAGCGGTCAGTTCCTCGAACACCGTCGGGGCCACTGCGCCCTTCTCGCTCAGAAGCCCAGCTGCTCCCGCGGCGCGCTGCCACGGGGCCTGGGCTGCACCCATCGTCATTCTGTCGCCTTCCGTCGTGTGCCCTCCGCGCGACGGCCCGCCGGCGCCACGGAACCGACCTGGGGGCCGGGTCAGGATCATGAGAAGCTTATGGGCGCTATGACCGATAAGCACGCCGCCCCGCCCGTCTCCCGGCGCACGTTGCTCGGCGTGACGCTGGCCGGGGCGGTGGCCGGGGCTGCCGGCTGCGGGGTCACCGTCCCTCCCGGGGAGCGCGCCACGACCGAGGCGGCCCCGCCGAGTCCTCGCGGTCACGAGCCCGGCGAACGTAGCAACGAGCGCCGCGAGGAGGTCCTGGTCGGCTCGCCCCTTCAGCAGGTCGTCATCCCGGTCGCCGGATGGGGGCGCACGCCCGATGGCCGGGACATCGCCGTCATGGTCGCCGCTGGCAGTCCGGGGACGATCACCGTGATCGACGCGAACAGCGGAGCGGCGCTCGAGGCCTTCGAGCTGCACGCGGAGGACGAGGAGGAGGACGCCACCGCCAGTGCCTGGGCCGTGGCGGTCGACTCGGAGAGCGGGACCGCCTTCGTCGGCACCACCGACGGCCGCGCCTTCCTCATCGACACCGCCAGCATGAGCCTCGCCCCGGTGGTCGGCGTTCCAGCGGACCGGCCCTTCTTCGAACGCGCCGTCCCCGACGGCGACGGGGGCTTCCTCGCAACCACTTACGGCGACGGCAGACTGCTGCGCTTCACGCCGACTCCACCGGACGACCGGGCGGCGGGCAGCGCCCCGGGCGGGGGCACCTGGCGCGAGTACGGTCCGTTCGGGCAGGAGAACGCCTACTCCATCGGTCTGGCCCGGGCCGGGACCGATGCGTACGTGGGCACCGGCACCAGCGAGCCCGCCGTCTTCAAGGTCGGGCTCACGGACGGGCGGATCGAGAGAATCGACCTGCCGGCGCCGAAGCCGAGCTACAGCGGCGAGCGCACTTTCGTCTACGACCTCGCCGTCTCGGGCGACTACCTCTTCGCGCGAGTCGACCCCGAGAACCGGGTCTACATCCGCAACACGGCGACCGGGCACTGGACGGCATCGATCCCCGACGTCGCGCCCGGCCTGGCGGTCCAGCACCCTGGGTCGAGCCACCCCGCCCTCTTCTTCGCCGGTCTCGATCAGCGCCTCTACGAGTACGACCCCGTAGCCCGCACCCGCCCCGTCCGGAGGAGCCTCCAGGTCTCCGCCCTGCGCGGCGCCGGATGGATCCGCCTCCCGGGCAGACGCCACCGGTACCGGCTGACGACGACGAACGCCACCGGAATGCTCCTCACGTGGGACGCCACCTCCGGTGGGTCCGGTCGGATCCGAGCAGACGTGAAAGCCGGTTCCCGCCCGATACGCTCCCTCGGGGTGGGACCCGATGGCCGCCTCTTCGCCGGTGCCTTCGGGACGGCCTACAGCGTGGCGACCTACACGCCGCAGCCGCTCACCGACGAATTCCAGGACGGCTCCGGCCGATTCGGGACCCTGCCCTGCCACGGCCAGATCGAGGCCTTCGGGGTCCACGGGCACGACCTGCTCGCCGGCTCGTATCCCGGAGCGAACCTGCAACGACTGATGCGGTGGAATCCACTCGCCCCCGCGGGACACTCCAACTCACCGCTCTCGGCGCGGCTCGGGAACCTGCTGGACCCGGATGCCGAAGCGCCACGCCGGCGCACCAGCGGGTCTCGAGCCGTCGAGACCCCCGAGGACGGCCTCGACCACGTGAAGGTGGACCTCGACCTCGCACCTGACACGGGTCAGGATCGGCCCGTCTGTCTCCTCTCGCACGGGGGACGGGTGCTCGTCGGCACCGCGCCGGACTACGGCCAGACAGGCGGCGCGCTGACCATCGTCGATCCGGCCTTCACCGCCCAGCGCTCCTACCGCGACGTGGTCCCCGGACAGTCGCCGCTCTGCCTGGCTCCGGGGAGGACCAGGGACGAGGCGCTCGCCGGGATGGGACCGGCTGCAGGGTACGGGGCGGAGGCCGCCGCGGCCGAGGGCAGGGTGGCCCGCATCGATCTGCGGACCGGCGAGGTCCTGGCGTCCACCGTGCCCGTAGCTGGCGAGATGAACGTGTCCGCGCTCGCGCTCGATGCGGACGATGGGACGCTCTGGGGGATCACCCGCAACAGTGTCTTCCAGCTGAGGGTCCCGGACCTGCGTGTCCTGCGCGCCCAGCGGTACGGGGACCGGCGTGACTCGGCCCGCTACGTCACGGGGCGGACCCTGCACGATGCGGGGACCGCGCTCATGGGCTGCGCGGGCGGCGACATCTTCGAGATCGACAAGGCGACCCTGGCGCGCCGCCTGATCGCACGCGGAACCAATCTCCTCCGCCTGGAGAGCGGTGAGCTGTACTACAGCCGGGGCTCCCAGCTGTTTCGTCGGCTTCATTGAGGGACCGCTGATTCTCTTTCCGGTATGTTCGAACCATGAGACGCGCCGTTTGCCCGGGATCTTTCGATCCGATCCACAAAGGACACATCGAGATCATCGCGCGAGCGACGCGGCTGTTCGACGAGGTGGTGGTCGCGGTATCGACTAATTACTCGAAGCAGTATCGCTTCGAGGAATCGGAGCGGATCGAGATGGCCCGACAGACGCTCTCCTCCATCGCCGGCATCAGTGTCCGGCCCATGGGTGACGGACTGCTGGCCGATTTCTGCCGCGACGTCGGGGCGGACGCCATCATCAAGGGACTCCGGAACGCCACCGACTTCCAGTACGAGGCGCCGATGGCGACCATGAACCGTCACCTCACGGGTGTCGAGACCGTGTTCCTGATGGCCGACAACCACTACGCCCACATCTCCTCGAGCCTGCTCAAGGAGGTCGCGGCACTCGGGGGCGACGTGTCCGACTACGTGCCCCGCGCCGTCATCCAGCGGCTCGAGTCCTGACAGCTTCACACCCACGACCGAAGGGAAAGTCTTTGACGCACCGTAAACGAGTCACCAAGGCAGTTATTCCGGCGGCCGGCCTGGGCACCCGCTTCCTGCCCGCCACCAAGGCCATGCCGAAGGAGATGCTGCCGGTCGTCGACCGGCCGGCGATCCAGTACGTCGTCTCCGAGGCGGTGCGCGCCGGACTCGACGACGTCCTGATGATCACGGGCCGCTCCAAGCGTGCGCTCGAGGACCACTTCGACCGCGTCCCCTCCCTGGAGGCGGCGCTCGCCGACAAGGGCGACACCCGCAAGCTCGAGCTGGTCAACGAGGCCACTGATCTCGGTGACATCCACTATGTGCGCCAGATCGATGCCAAGGGTCTCGGGCATGCGGTCCTCTGCGCCAAGCGGCACGTCGGCGACGAGCCCTTCGCGGTCCTCCTGGGCGATGACCTGATCGGCGAGGACGAGCACCTGCTGGAGGAGATGATCCGGGTCCAGCAGGAGACCGGTGGATCGGTCATCGCGCTCATGGAGGTGGATCCGGAGGCCATCAGCGCCTACGGCTGCGCCGACGTCGAGCGCGTCGACGGCGACGACTACGTCCGCGTGAAGGGGCTGGTCGAGAAGCCGGAGGCCAGCGAGGCGCCGTCCAACCTGGCCGTGATCGGCCGCTACGTGCTCTCCCCGCGCGTCTTCGACGTCCTCGAGGAGACCGGCCCGGGCCGCGGCGGCGAGATCCAGCTGACGGACGCGCTCGAGTCACTGGCCGGCATGGACGGGGAGGGCGCCGGGGTGTACGCGGTGGTCTTCAAGGGCAGCCGCTACGACACCGGCGACAAGGTCAGCTACCTCAAGGCCGTCGTCGAGCTGGCCTGTGCCCGCCATGACCTCGGCCCGGCGCTGAAGCCCTGGCTCAAGGAGCTGGCCGGCGGCTTCTGAGGCCACGGCCGCGGCGACCCGCACGCCCCGAGGACACGCGCTCCCCGACGCGGTTTGGGGTACGGGCGCGCAGCGGCTAAGATGTAATGTCGGTCTATGTTCTACAGGAGTTCTCATTAGCGACAAGCGTATTGATCGCCCGGCGTCACCCGGTCTCGATCGCAGTTCGCCGCTGGCCTTCTCGGTCAAGGATCTCGGGCGCAGCCCGGGAAACATGAGGACCTTGGAGGAGACGGTGCCCGCGCCCGCGGAGATGGGTGTGGCGCTCATCGGTGTGCCTCAGGGGTCGGAAATCGATCTCGAGGTCCGCTTCGAGGCTGTGCACGAGGGAATCCTGGTCACCGGTGAAGCTGAAGTCGACATCGTCGGCGAATGCGGACGGTGCCTGGAGCCCATCGAGTACAGTCACGTCGCCGAATTTCAGGAGCTCTTCTACTACGGCCCCATCGAGGGGTCCGAGGACGAAGAAGCGGAGCAGCATCTGGTCCAGGACGACTTCGTCGACGTGGAACCGGTGCTCAGGGACGCGGTGGTGACCGCACTGCCGTTCCAGCCGGTGTGCCGGGAAGACTGTGAAGGTCTCTGCCCCGAATGCGGGGTACGCCTTGAAGAGGATCCGGACCACCACCATGAAGTCCTAGATCCTCGCTGGGCGGCCTTGAGTGGCCTGCTCGGCACCCCCGCTGATTCAGCGGATTCACGTAAAGATTCAGTCGAGAGAGAAGAGAGTTAGCCGTGGCTGTTCCGAAGCGGAAAATGTCTCGCGCCAATACCCGTGCACGCCGGTCCCAGTGGAAGGCCACCGCGCCCAACCTGGTCAAGACCGTCGAGAACGGTCGCGTCACCTACAGCCTGCCGCACCAGGCCAAGGTCGTGACCGATTCTGCCGGCACCGAGCTGTTCCTTGAGTACAAGGGCCGCAAGGTAGCAGACGCCTAAAGACGTCTGATGCCAGCATCAGAAGACCTGTTGAAGCGTCTCGGAGTCGACATCGACTCCGAGACGCTTCGTCTTGCCCTCACGCATCGCTCGTACGCGTACGAGCACGGTGGCATCCCCACCAACGAGCGCCTCGAGTTCCTCGGCGACTCCATCCTCGGCTACACGATCACCGAGCACCTCTACCACCGGTACCCCGATCTGCCCGAGGGCGACCTCGCCAAGCGCCGGGCCGCCGTGGTCAGCACCCGTGCGCTGGCACGCGTCGCCCGGGACCTCGGAATCGGTGAATTCGTCTACCTCGGCCAGGGGGAGAAGCTGACCGGGGGACGCGACAAGGCGTCCATCCTCGCCGACACCACCGAGGCGCTCATCGGAGCCACCATGCTCAGCTGCGGCGTCGAGACCGCCAAGGACATGGTCCTGCGGCTCATCGTCCCGCTCCTGGACGAGGTGGAGAACCTCGGAGCCGGCGTCGACTGGAAGACGGCCATCCAGGAGGTCGCCGCCAGCCGCAAGCTCGGCACCGTTCACTACGTGGTCGAGGGATCCGGGCCGGACCACGCCCGCGTCTTCCAGGCCACACTGACCATCGGCGGCACCGATTATGGCGCCGGCACCGGCCCCTCCAAGAAGGAGGCGGAGCAGGAAGCCGCTGCCGCTTCCTGGAAGCTGCTCAACGACGACGCCGCGGGCGATTCCGCCGCGCCCGTCGAGTCGAAGGAGCACTTCCGCGGCACCCGTCGTGCCTGAGCTGCCCGAGGCGGAGGTCGTCCGCCGCGGCCTGGACCGCTGGGTCTCCGGCCGCCGCGTCGCCGCCGTCGAGATCCTCGACCCACGCTCCCTCCGGCGCCAGGAGGGCGGGCCCGCGGCCTTCGAGTCGGCGCTCATCGGTGCCCGTTTCTCCGCGGCGGCCCGGCGCGGGAAGTTCCTCTGGCTGCCCTTCAGCCGGGACGGCTCCGAGGAGCCACGCGACGCCGTCGTGGCGCACCTAGGGATGAGCGGCCAAGTCCTCCTGCAGGACGCCGGCATGGCAGAGCCTCGGCACCTGAAGATCAGGATGACGCTCGACGGTGGTCCAGCCGGCGCTGGAGCCGATCTGCCGGGCGAGCTTCGGTTCGTCGACCAGCGCATCTTCGGCGGCATGTTCATCAGCCCGCTGGTTCCGACGGAGGACGGCGCCCCCGGAGGTGCTGGCACAGGCCTGCCGCTGATCCCGGCTGCTGCCGGGCATATCGCCCGGGACGTCCTGGACCCGGTGTGGGACCCGGCGTCGTTCCACCGGGCGGTGACCCGGCTGCCGAGCGGACGCCCGCGCACCACCGGCGTCAAGCGCGTCATCCTCGACCAGGCTGTCATCAGCGGCGTCGGGAACATCTACGCCGACGAGGCCCTCTGGTACGCACGGCTGCACTACGAGCGTCCCGCGTCCGCGCTGACCCGGCAGCAGAGCGGGGTGCTCCTCGAGTCCCTCGTCGATGTGATGCTTCGCTCCCTCGAGGAGGGAGGCACCAGCTTCGACTCGCTCTACGTCAACGTCAATGGGGAGAGCGGCTACTTAAACATTGACGTAGAGCGGGTCGAAGGAAGCCGTACAGTCAAACGTCGTGATTGGCGGTGCCGGACAGCGGCCCGGCGTCAACGAGTCGTTTCCCGGTCTGACCTGGCACGACGAGCGCTGGCCAAGCCGCTCAGTGGTCCGACATGCTCAGCAGCGCACCGCCATGGAGCCGGGTTGCAGAGTCTGGGAGGTGCGAATCATGCCTGAATTGCCTGAGGTCGAAGTCGTGCGCCGGGGACTCGACGATCATGTCCGTAGCAGGAGGATCGCATCGGCTGTTGTCCGGCATCCTCGGGCCGCTCGTCGTCATGTGGGCGGTCCGGAAGATCTGGCAGCGCGGATGGTCGGTGCGACGATCACGGGGACTGCCCGCCGAGGCAAGTACCTGTGGCTTATTCTAGACGGCGAGGACGCGCTGCTGGCGCATCTGGGGATGAGTGGGCAGATGCTCATCACGGCCCCTGAAGCTCCGGTCGCTGCGCATGAGCGGGCGCGGTTCACTTTCACTGATGGCTGCCATGATCTGCGGTTCGATGACCAGCGCACGTTCGGTCATCTGATGTACGACGAGGGCGGGGCATCACTTCCGTCGCCGATCGCCCACATCGCGCGGGATCCGTTCGATCCGCAGTTCGACCAAGCGGCAGCAGTTGCGCGAATCAAGAGCAAACGTATCGGGATCAAGCGCGTGCTGCTGGACCAGACGGTGGTGTCCGGCATCGGGAACATCTACGCCGACGAGGCGCTGTGGGCTGCCAAGGTGCACGGGGAGACGCCGGCTTCGTCGCTGAGCAGGCCGAGGATCTCAGCGCTGATCGATGCTGCTCGGGAGGTCATGGCTGCCGCACTCGCCCAAGGTGGAACCTCGTTCGATTCCCTCTACGTCGACGTCGCAGGTAGCAGTGGCTATTTTTCCCGCAGCCTGAACGCCTACGGTCTTGCCGGCCAGCCCTGCACGCGCTGCGGGACGCCGATCGTGCGGGAGAAGTTCATGAACCGGTCGAGTTACTCCTGTCCGGTCTGCCAGCGGAAACGCTAGTGTGAACGGCAGCTCGCACGTCGACTTTGATCGTCGTGCTGTATCGACACACAGTTCGTCAATGCGTATCGTTCGCCGTCGCCCTGGATGCTGGACGGTTCGTGGTTCAGTTGCTGATTCTCGCGATGACCAGAGCCGTCACGCCCGAGCCACTCGGGTCTAGATCTCCGATCGACGCCAGGGCTCGTCCGGGTCGGCAAGTGTTTCGAGCATGAGCTGGATCAGCCTGTAGAACCAGAGCCTGGAGAGGGTCTCCCTCGAAAAAACCAGCCCGCCACCTTTAGGCGGCGGGCTGGTCGCCACGGCGATGGTGCAGCTCTATTGAGAGTTCGTCAGGCGGTCTCTGCCGTCGGCTCCGGAGCGTCCTCGCCCACCTTCCCGCTGAGCGTCAGCGCAGCAAGAAGAGCCGCGGCGAGGAGGATACCCGCGCCCACGAGCAGCGCGGTGCCGTAGCCGTCGACGAGAGCCTGGGGCCCGGTGCCGCCGGTCCCGGCGGTGACTGTGGCGGCGACGCCTGCAAGGACCGCGAGGCCGAGGGCGACGCCGAGCTGCTGGGCGGAGTTCAGAAGCGCCGAGGCGATGCCCGCCTTGTCGGCCTCCACGCCGTAGACGGCGGCCTGCGTCAGGGCGATGACGCCGAGGCCGAAGCCGAGGGCCACGACCAGCATCGCCGGGGCGAGATGCAGCCAGTAGCCCGTCTGGGTGCCGATGGAGGAGAACCACAGCGCTCCCGCAGCGCCCAGCAGCCCGCCGAGGGCGGCGACCCAGCGCGGCGCGAGCTTGAGCAGCAGCTTGGGCGCGATGCCCGCGCCGAGGACGATGCCCACGGCGAACGGCAACCAGGACAGGCCGGTGATGAGAGGGCTGAACCCGCGCACCTCCTGGAGGTACAGGGTCACGACGTAGAACGTGCCCATCGGCCCGATCGCGAGCCCGAGCATCGTCAGGTACGCGCCGGTTCGGCTGCGGTCCTTGAACAGCGACAGCGGCACCAGCGGGCTCGCGCTGGAGCGCTGCGTGAGAACGAACGCGACCAGCAGCGTGGCGGCCAGTCCGACAAGGACCCAGGCGATCGGATCGGCGAAGCCGTCCTCGCCGAAGCGGGTGATCGAGTAGACCAGCGAGACCATGCCGCCGGTGCCGAGCACCGCGCCGATCATGCCCAGACGGCCCGTGTGCCGCTCCGCGGCCACGAGCGTGCGCGTGCCCCAGAGTACGAGCAGGCCGATGGGCACGTTGACGAAGAACACCCAGCGCCAGTCGAGCAGGTCGGTGAGCACGCCGCCGAGCAGCAGGCCGACGACGATGCCGAGCCCGGACATTGCGCCGTAGAGCGAGAGCGCTTTGTCGCGCATCGAGCGCTCGGAGAAAGTCGTCGCGATCAGGGCCAGGGCGTTGGGCGCTGCCAGCGCCGCGCCGATGCCTTGGACAGCGCGGGCGATGATGAGCATCTCGACGTTGACGCCGAGGCCGCCGACGAGCGAGGCGACGACGAAGACGGCAATGCCGAGCTGGAGGGTGCGCCTGCGGCCCCATAGGTCGCCGATGCGCCCGCCCAGGAGCAGCAGCGCGCCGAACGCGAGGATGTAGGCGTTGACTACCCAGGGCAGGTGCACCGGGGCGACGCCCAGCTCCTCCTGGATGCTCGGCAGGGCGATGTTCACGATCGAGTCGTCGAGCACGAGCATGAGCTGCGCCGTCGCGATCACGAGCAGGGGTATGAGCCCGCCTCGGGGCTGGGTCTTCGTCGATGTCATTCGTCTCTCTCAATCTCTTCGTAGACGGCGTCGCGCCGTGACGGACGCTGTGGCGATGCCGCTCGCCTTCGTCTCACTGGGCGGAGGCGGGCACCGCGGGTCGCCGGCAGATCATGAGCGGGCTCTGCTCATGAACTGTGGTCTGGCCGCCCTCCAGCATTCAAGGGGCGGCGGGTCTGTCTGCCTCGTCGGGGCGGCAGCTCAGGAGCGCACGAGCCGCTTGATGGCGTCGCTGGCTTCTTGGAGCTTCTCCTGAGCGGCTGCCTCGTCGCCCATTCGGGCGGCGTCGAGGACGCAGTGCTTGAGGTGGTCGTCGAGGAGGCCGGTGGCCACGGTCTGCAGGGCCCGTGTCAGCGCGCTGACCTGGGTGAGGATGTCGATGCAGTACTGCTCCTCGTCGATCATCCGCGCGATGCCGCGGGCCTGGCCCTCGATGCGCTTCATGCGCGTCAGGTAGCCGGACTTGTCGCCGATGTAGCCGTGCTGGTGCTCTGCGTCGGCCCTCGGACCGGCCGCGCCGCCGCAGCAGCCGGCGTCGGCGAGTAGGCTCTCGCGGCCGTTCTCCGGGTCTTCCGTGCTCGTGGTGCTGCAGCAGCTTGCGGCTGGGGATGCTTCGGTCGTCATGTTCGTGGTGCCTTTCGGTCTTCGCGTGGGGGTCGGGTTCAGGGCTGCTTGGTAACGCTGCGGAATCCGCGCAGGCGCAGGCTGTTGCCGACGACGAAGACGCTGGAGAACGCCATCGCCGCGCCGGCGAGCATCGGGTTGAGCATGCCCAGCGCCGCGACCGGGACGGCGGCGACGTTGTAGGCGAAGGCCCAGAACAGGTTGGTCTTGATCGTCGACAGGGTCTTCCGGGCGAGCCGGATCGCGTCGACCGCGGCCCGCAGGTCCCCGCGCACCAGGGTGATGTCGGCCGCCTCGATGGCGACGTCGGTGCCGGTGCCCATCGCCAGGCCAAGGTCGGCCTGCGCCAAGGCTGGGGCGTCGTTGACGCCGTCGCCGACCATCGCGACGACCTTGCCGTTCCTCTGCAGGCGGGCGATGACCTCGACCTTGTCCTTCGGGAGGACCTCGGCGATGACCTGCTCGATGCCGACCTCGTGAGCGATCCGGCGGGCCACGGCGTCGTTGTCGCCGGTGAGCAGCACCGGGGTCAGGCCGAGCTGCTTGAGCTCGGCGATGGCCTGTGCGCTGGTGGGCTTCACTGCGTCGGCCACCACGAGGATCCCGCGGGCCTGTCCGTCCCAGCTGACGGCGACGACGGTCTTCCCCTCGACCTCGGCCGCGGCCTTGGCGGCGGCCACGTCGGGGGAGGGCCGCTGGGACCAGTCGGCCAGGAACGACTCGCGGCCGACGAGGACCGCGTGCCCGTCGACGACGCCCTGCACGCCCTTGCCCTCGACATTGGCGAAGTCCTCCGGCGTCGGGAGCTGACCGCTCTCCTCGGCCGCGCCCTTGGCGATGGCCTGGGCGATCGGGTGCTCGGAGGCGTTCTCGAGCGCGCCGGCAAGGCGCAGCAGCTCGGCGCGGTCGGTGCCGGGCTCAGCGATGACCTCCGTGAGGGTCATCTTGCCGGTCGTCACGGTGCCGGTCTTGTCGAGCACCACGGTGTCGACCGTCCGGGTGGACTCCAGGACCTCGGGGCCCTTGATCAGCACGCCCATCTGCGCGCCGCGGCCGGTGCCGACCAGCAGTGCGGTCGGAGTCGCGAGCCCGAGTGCGCAGGGGCAGGCGATGACCAGGACCGCGACGGCGGCGGTGAACGCAGCGGTGACCGGGAATCCTGCCCCGAGCCATGCGCCGAGGGCAACGACGGCGATGACGATGACGATCGGTACGAACACGCCGGAGATCCGGTCGGCCAGGCGCTGGACCTGGGCCTTGCCGGTTTGGGCGTCCTCCACCAGCTTGGCCATCTGGGCCAACTGGGTGTCGGAGCCGACGCGCGTCGCCTTCACGATCAGGCGTCCGCCGGCGTTGACGGTCGCGCCGGTGACCGGGTCGCCCGCGACGACCTCGACAGGTACGGATTCGCCGGTGAGCATGGAGGCGTCCACGGCGGAGGTGCCGGAGACGACGGTGCCGTCGGTGGCGATCTTCTCGCCCGGGCGGACGACGAACTCGTCCCCGACCTGCAGATCCGCGGTGGGGATCTTGATCTCGGCACCGTCGCGCAGCACCGAGACCTCCTTCGCGCCGAGCTCGAGCAGGGCGCGCAGGGCGGCCCCGGCTTGGCGCTTGGAGCGCTTCTCGAAGTAGCGGCCGGCGAGGATGAACATCGTCACGCCTGCCCCGACCTCGAGATAGATGTTCGCCGCCCCGTCGGAGGGGGCGATGGCGAGCTCGAACGCGTGCGTCATGCCCGGCGTCCCGGCGGTGCCGAGGAACAGGGCGTAGAGCGACCAGAGGAACGCCGCCGCGGTGCCCATGGAGATGAGGGTGTCCATGGTGGCGGTACCGTGCTTGAGGTTGGTCCACGACGCCTTGTGGAATGGCCACGCCGCCCAGACGATCACCGGTGCTGCCAGCGCGAGCGACGCCCACTGCCAGTAGGTGAAATGGAGCGCCGGGACCATGGCCATCGCGATCACCGGGACGGTGAGCACGCTCGCTCCGATTAGTCGATGCCTCAGCGAGGTCAACTCGGGATCTGTCTCGTCTTCCGCCTCATACGTCGACACGGCAGGTCCGGCCTGCTGCGGCTTCGGCAACGCGGCCGTGTAGCCGGTCTTCTCGACCTCGCTGACCAGCAGCTGCGGGTCGTAGCCGTCGGGGACGGTGACCTTGGCCTTTTCCGTGGCGTAGTTGACCGTCGCGGTCACGCCGTCGAGCTTGTTGAGCTTGCGCTCGATCCGGTTCGCGCAGGACGCGCAGGTCATCCCGCCGATCTCGAGCTCGATGCCGGTGTCCGCGACCGGCTGTGCATGGGTGCTCACTGCGCGCCCCTTCCTCTCCTCGTACGCTGTGCCGACCGGTCAGCCGACCGGTCGGATCTCGCTCTCGACGACCCACTTGTGGTTGGTCATCGTCATCTCGTCGTTCTCGACGTCGACCATGTAGACGGTCTCCTGGGTGGAGTGGTCGATCGTCGCCGTCGCTCCCTTCATCCCGGCCATGTGCTCGGCTTCCAGCACGACCTCGGTGCCGTCGGCCAGCGGTGCATCGCCGGGGTTCTCAAGCTCCTCGTGCACGACCCACTTGTGGTCGACCACGGGCTCCCCACCGCCGATGGGCGTGTAGCTGACCGAGTACGTGGTCGTGGTGAACGCCCCGGAGATCGTCGCCTCTGCGCCGTCCATGCCCGGCATGTGGTCCGCGCTCAGCCGCACCCTCGATCCGACCGGGTAGGTGGGGTTCGCGGCTGGCTGGATGCCCGCGGGCGGTGCGCCGCCGTCGGCGGGGTGGTCATGGCCAGCCATGTCCCCGGATCCGTGGTGTGCGTTGTCGTTGCTGTTCATCTGCTCCGCTCCTTCGCTGTGCTCGTTCACCTGGTTCCGCTGGGTCCGCGACTCCACGACGCCCTCCGGGACGAGGACGCCGGCGAGCCCGTAGGCCCCGCCGAACGCCACTACCAGACCAGCGCCGTAGAGGGCGAGCCGGGCCAGTGCTCTCATCAGGCCCGCGCCGCCTGGTATCCGGCCTCCTCGACCGCGGCGAGGACCTTGGCGTCGTCGATCTCTCCCAGGCTCGTCACGACGAGCCTTCCGGTCTTCGCGCTGACCTCGACGGACTCCACGCCGTCGATCTCGCTGACCTCTTCCCTCACCGACATCTCGCAGCGCCCGCAGGTCATACCCGTCACCTGGTACTCGTTCGCAGCCATCGGATGGCCTCCTTTCTATACCCCCGGTGGGTATCTCGATGTGCACAACCATATACCCCCGGTGGGTATTCCACAATGGCGGCTGGGCGCTTGTATGGTGCGTCACCAAGACCTGAGTCGTCAGATCGAACGGAGGGGATCTGGCCCAGGTATCGAAGAACCATCGCGGCAACCCTGGCCGGTGGGTCGCCCCGTATCGGCCAGTGACGGAGCCCACCGCGGATCTCGATCGTCGCCTAACGGGGCCAGCCCGACAGGCCGGGCATCGCCTCGGCATCATGTTTCGCGCTGTCCGGAGCTCGTCTGGTTCCTACCTTGCCCAGCGCGGAAATCCCTCGGCCAATCCGGATCGGCTGCCCCGCGAACGGCATCGCATGCCCGAGCGGCACGGCAAGCCGAAATGCTGCCGATGAAATATTGCAATTCTGTCGTCCGCATGCGGGTGTCGCTCCCGGTGGAATTCACGTTCCCTGGCCGATCGCGGCCACTGGAATTACGCTAGTTTCCACACATGCTTGATCACTGGAGGAAATGATGCACACCGACCCTCAGGTTTCCGGGCGGCTGAGAACCTCGGATCCGCCTTCGCCTCAGGGCAGCCCCGCGACGAATATGTCGAGCACCAGTTCTGTTGCTCAACCCGATGCATTCGCCTACTGGGAGGAGCTGATCAGCCAGACTTTCGTTCCGTTGTCAGCGAAGCCCATCAAGGAGAAGAAGTTCGTAGGCCGCATCCAACATTCAACGATTGATGCAATCGGGTTCTCGGATGTACGCGCCTCCTCTCAGGCGGTTAGAAGGACCCCTGGCCTGATTGCGCAATGCGACAATGAATTCCTCCTGGCAAGCATCCAGATTTCCGGTTCTGGGCGGGTCGAGCAAGACGATCGCACGGCCTTGCTTTCGCCTGGCGAGATGGCATTCTATGACAGCAGCCGCCCCTATGCTTTGCAGTTTGATCGGCCCTTCGCGCAACTGGTCATCCAGATCCCGCGCGACGCATTGTCCATAAAGGAGACTCGACAATTTACTGCAAGGACCCTTGGTCGCGGAACTCCAGCCGCCGCAGTCGTGCCGTTTCTGCGTTCCCTGTCCGGAACTGCTTCGACCAACACGCAGGCAGCGTTGATGCTTGCGCCGCAGACCTTGGGACTGGTGGAAGCAGTGGCATCCTTTGCCAGCGGACTCAAGCCACCGGCTGGAGCCTTGGAGGCAGCAGCGAGACAGCGAGTGGCTGATTTTCTCCGGCGGAACCTCGCCGATCCCGATATCGATGCCGAGAGCGTCGCCAAGGCCTGCAACGTCTCGCGCCGCACCCTCTATCGCATCGTTGGAGATCAGGGGATCGCATACCAGCTTCGGCGGCTTCGAATCGAACGCGCACGCCAGCTCTTGATTGCTGAGCCGGAGCGCCCCGTCGGCTCCATCGCGAGCGCCTGCGGATTCGAAAGCGAGTCAGGGTTCTATCGGGCATTCCGTGCTGTCACAGCTGTGACTCCCGCCGAGTACCGCCGAGACAGTGGCACGAGCCGTCAGTGATTCTGGCACTCCTCGTCAACTTAACACGGTTGTGGGGCGTGCATGCTTGGTGCACCAAATCTTCGATCAGGAGGTCACCATGCACACCACAATACGCGTCGCTGCTGTTCAGGCGGAGCCCGTTTGGCTCGATCTTGAAGCCAGCCTCGAAAAGTTCCTCGATCTGGTCGCTCAGGCGGCAGACGGCGGTGCTCAGCTCGTCGGCTTCGGCGAGACCTGGCTCCCAGGCTATCCGTGGTGGATCTGGCTTGATTCGCCCGGCGCGAACATGGGATTCGTACCGCGCTACGCAGAGAACTCCATGACGCGCGACGGTGCCGAGATGAAGCGGATCCAGGAGGCCGCAGCGAAGCACAAGATCCACGTCGTCTTCGGCTTCAGTGAGATCTCCGGGGGAACTCTCTACTTGTCGCAGGCCTTTGTCTCCGACGCCGGAGAACTGATTTCGGTCCGCCGAAAGCTCAAGCCCACCCACGTCGAACGATCCGTGTTTGGAGAAGGCGACGGCAGCGACATCCAAGTTCACGACACCGACCTCGGTCGCCTCGGAGCTCTCTGCTGCTGGGAGCACTTGCAACCGCTGACGAAGTACGCCATGGCCGGACTCAATGAAGAAATCCATGTCGCATCCTGGCCGACGTTCTCCATCTACCGCGGCCAGGCCATCGCTCTTGGTCCTGAAGTCAACATCTCGGCCAGCTTGAACTACGCGGTCGAAACGCAATCGTTCGTCATCGCCCCCACCTCCGTCATCGGCCAGGCCGCGCATGACACCTTCTGCGATACCGAGACCAAGCGTCAGCTCCTCGCGCTCGGTGGTGGATTTGCCCGCATCTTCGGACCTGAGGGCTCCGTCCTCGCAGAGCCCTTGTCGGAATTCGAAGAAGGCATCCTCTTCGCGAATCTGGACCCCGCGCTGCGCGCGATCGCGAAGTCGGCCGCGGACCCGACGGGTCACTACTCCAGGCCGGACGTGTACCGACTGATGATCAACCACAAATCCACGCACGCTGTCGTTGAGGCATTCACGCCGCCGGCAACCGATGCTGACTTCGAGGAAGTGCCGGACGACAGCGCCTCCTGACGGAAAACTCTCCGGCGGCGCGAGGCGAATCAGGCCCCGCGTCACCGCCATTTAACGACGTCACGAATTGCTTCACGAAGTTTGGACCGCGCCCGTGGTCTCTGTGACCGCGAATTCGGCGATTTCGACGGATTCGGAGCACTCGAAGCCAGGAATGCCCCGGCTGCTCCATGAAATCTGCTGCCGGTAAACGCAACCGAAACCTGGCTTGTCTTCCACACAAACCTTTGGAAGTGCCGCAATGCGGGGAGTATGCGGTTCAAGCGGTCGGCAAGCGTTGTGATCAGGTGCCCGACGGCTCACCTGGAGCACGTGCTTACCGACGTCGATGCCGCATGCAGAGACTGACAAATCGCGGCGGTGTACGGCTGAACACGCCGGTGCGCTCGGCGTTCCATGTGCCGAAGGAGGCAACTCGGCCGAGGAAGAACCAGTCCGCGCCGGCCTCGTCGTCACGCAGCCGCTCCAGTACTTCCGCGTGCGCGAATGCCTCGGGCTTGAACGCCGCGGGGAGGTCCCCGACGTCGACGACGCGGTGTCCGGCTTCGATGACCTTGAGGCCGCCCACCCCGCCGACGAAGCCGACTCGTGCCCCATTCTTGTGGCGGCGGCTACCGGCTGCAGGACCGCTTCAAAGAGCGTGCAGGCCTGCTCCTCCGCAGTGGCCCTGACGGCGAGACGGTCACAGCGGTCCCGCTGGCGGACTTCACGACGAGGCTCGGTCCTGGATCGAGCCGTCGCGGTTCGCGATGCTCTCCCCGGTGAGCTCGGAAGCCATGCGCGCTACTGCGGTGACATAGCCTCCGCGCCTACCCCGATTCAGCCGCGCCGTGCGGCCTGGAGCGCCACGACGACCAGCACGGGGACGATCAGCAGTACCGAGAGCCCCGGGTACGCGACGGCTGCCAGGACTGGTCCTGCGAGTGCTCCGCCGAGAGCGCCGGCGACGTTCATCATCGCGTCGGAGATGCCTTGGGCCGCCGGGCGCTGGGCCGTGGGGGCTGCGGACGTGACCAGGGTCGCTCCGGCGACGGTCGCGGCCGACCATCCGAGCCCGAGCAGTATCAGCCCGAGGGTGAGGCCGAGCACCGAGTGCGGCCAGATCAGTCCGGCGAGCAGCGCTCCGGCCGTCAGCCCCTGTCCGAGCAGGACAACGGGACGGCCGCCCAGCCGGTCGGTGAGCCAACCGAAGACGGGGGACAGGGCGTACATCCCGGCCATGTGGAGGCTGATCGTCACGCCCACGATCGTGAGGCTCGAACCATGGCTCGACATGTGCACAGGGGTCATGCTCATCAGCGCGACCATCACCAGGTGGGCGAGCGCGACTGTGGCCACAGCTCGCCGCACCGCGGGACTCGTGCGGAGCAGGGCGAGCCCGCCGCCGCGGGATCGGTGCCCTCCCGACGGCACCGTGGAGGTGGCCGCAAGGGCCACAATGAGCGGGTCGGGGCGCAGTGCCAGCAGGTAGATCACAGTGGCGAGCAGCTGCGCTGCGAGGCTGATCGCGAACCCACCGGTGAGCGAGGGCAGAGCGAGCCAGGAGCCGAGTGCCTCGCCGGGCTCGAACAGGTTCGGTCCGATGATGACCCCGAGCGTCGTGGACCAGACGACCAGCGACAGGTCCCTTCCGCGCGAGGCTGGATCGGCCAGATCGGCCGCGGCGAAGCGCGCCTGCAGGTTCAGCGCCTGCGCCGCGCCCATGAGCGCCATGCCAATGAAAAGCAGGAGCAGGTTGCTGATGCCTGCCGCGGCGACCACGACTGCCCCGCCCAGGCTAGCGATGATGCCCGCCGTCGACAGGGAGACGCGCCGGCCGCGTCGTAGCGCCAGTGCGGCGAGCGGGACGGCGAACAGCGCCGCCCCGAGCGTACCCGTGGTCGCAGCCATGCCCGACCAAGCCGCGGAACCCGACACCTCGACGATCAGCATGGAGCCGAGGCTGACGGTCGCGCCGGTGCCGATCGCGCCGAGGACCTGGCCAGCGGCCAGCGCCCCGACCGTGCGCCTCTGGAGCGTTCGCACATCGAGTGGCGCGGGCTTCATGGCAGCGTAGGCCATCAGAAGGTGAGCCGTTCGCCGTCGGCGGGGACGTGGACCCTGTTGCCGATCCGATGTGCCTCGGCGAGGGCGCGGACGTCTGCTCGTGAGACCGTGCAGTGGTTGAGGGCCTCCATGTGGACCGCGACGATCTGTGAGCTCGGCAGCTGCTCGTGCACCCGGATCACGTCCTGGGCTCCCATGATGATCGGGTCGCCCTCGGCCCACCGGGCCTCGCCGGTGTTCAGCACGACGACATCCGGTCGGTGGCCGTCCAGGGCGTCGATAACGCCCTGCGTCCACACCGTGTCCCCGGCGACGTACAGAGAGGGCTCGCCCTCGATGCTCAGAACAAAGCCGCTGACCAGGCCCATGCCAGGATTGGCCGCCAAGAAGTCGTCGGCTCCGTGTCTGCCCTCGGTCCGAGTGATCGTCACTGGGCCGAACGCGATGGGCTCCTCCATCGTCTGCATGGCGGTGAAGCCGTGCTCGGCCAGTTCGTCCGCGTCCTGCCGGTTCTGAACGACGATCGGCGTCGAGCGGGGCAGGAGCGCGGCGGCGGCGGCGTCCCAGTGGTCCGGGTGGGTGTGGGTGACGACGACCAGGTCAGCGTCAAGCAGCTCGGTCAGCGGCATCGGCAGGTCGACCAGCGGGTTCCGCTCGGCGCAGGGGACGGTCGTCGGAGCGGGCCCGAATGAGCCCTTCGCCCCGAGCATCGGATCGACGAGGATCTTCAGGCCGGCGGCCTCGACGAGCAGGGTGGCGTTGCGGACATGGGTGATGTGCAAAGGGTTCCTTCCGGAGGTTGGGTGAGTGCTTACGTCGGATCGACGAGCATGGATTCGATGCAATCGAGAGTACTGCACTTCTCATGTTAAAGACAAGCTGTTACCATGAGAAGTATGGATGCTAGCCCTGAACTGACTCGTCCTCTGCCCGCCGCCGTCGGCGAGGACTTCCACCCGGCCATCGCCCTGGCCAACACCCAGGAGGGCCCTGGCCAAGGGGCGAGTGTGGACCTGCTGGGCACCCCGGAGCAGACCACCCGATGGATGGTCACGCACGGCCTCGCGGGAGATAACGCGGAGGTGCAGCACTACTGCAGCAATCGCCTGCGCGTCTTCCGCAGCTCCGTACTGGGAGTCCTGGACTCCGTCACCTCCGGTCGTCCGCCCCGCGATCAAGACATCGAAGCGATCAATAGTGCACTGGTGCTCAGTCCCATGGCATCGCGTCTCGCCTGGTCTGCCGACCAGCTGTTCCATGTCGCACAGGAGCATCCGGCGACTCGTGCCGTCGAGCACGCGATGACGCTGGTCGCCGCAGACCTGGTGGAGCTGCTCACTGGTCCCGATGCGAAGACCCTTGCCCGGTGCGCCGACCAGGGCTGCGGCCGCTTCATGCTGCGCACCCACGCGCGCCGGCAGTGGTGCTCCACCCGCTGCGGAGACCGCGTTCGCGCCGCACGTGCATACGCGAAGAAGACGTCCGCGGGACGCTGATCGAAGCACTGTGCGGATCCAGGAACATCTGCAGGGACATGAGTCTGAAACGCTTCGGTGCAATCGGCCAAGGGAGGCGCTCGCCCCGTGGGAGGGAACTTCCTGTCAGCAGACGTCCGGGATCGCAGAGTCCGCGTCGCTGGTGCTGGCACGGCCCTGCGCCGCAGATTTGACGAGACTCGTTCGACAGGTCGATTGCGCCGGTGGCATCGGAGAGGACTTCGACGGCCAAGTCGCGCGTCTCGGCGTCCGCAGCGGAAGCGTGGTCGCAGTTGCTGGGCATGTACCCGGCGAGGGTGACCGTGTCGATGCCCTGGTCGCGCAATCAGACATCCGGCTCGGTACCGGCGAGCCTTCGGGGCGCGACCCTGCGCTACGAGCTACTCGTCCTCGGCGATGGCCTTCATCGCCTTCCATCCGTGGGTGACGCCGCCGCCGGCGCGCAGGGCTGCGGCGACCATGACGGCTTCGGCGACATCGGCTTTGGACGCACCGGCCTTGATGGCGCGCTTGGCGTGGTCCTCGATGCAGAACGGGCACTGGGTGGTGACCGCGACGCCGACCGCGATCAGCTCCCGCGTGGCGAGGTCGAGGTTGCCGGTTTCCTTCTTGAAGACGGCCTTGTCGAACCCGAAGAAGGCCGAGACCATCTCCGGCGCGGACTCCTTGATGTCGGCCATGAACGCGGCTTCTTCATTGTGGTTGTGCATTGCTTCTCCTAATCAATCGGTGGTTTGCAAACTGGGTCGCTGTGGCCGGTCGCGCTGGGACCGGCCACGGGGTCATCGCACGCCCTTGACTTTCAGCACCGCCAGAGCGCCGACGATGGTGCAGGCCCCGGCCACGACGAAGAGGACGGAGTAGTCGCCTCCGCCGATCGCGAGGATCGCGGGGGCGATGGCCGGGGCGATCGACTGGGGCAGTGCGCTGGCGATGTTGAACACGCCGAGGTCCTTGGCGGCGTTCTCGCGGTCGGGCAGGACGTCGGTGACCAGCGCGAGGTCGACGGCGAAGTAGATGCCGATGCCGGCACCGGTGATCGCCATGGCGATCAGGAACACGGTCATCTCGGACGAGAACGCGACCACGAGCAGACCGATCCCGTACACGAGCGCGGACGCCAGGACGAACACCTTCCGGCGTCCCGTCGCATCGGAGAGCTTTCCGCCGACGAGGCTGAACAGCACCCAGCAGATGGATGAGACCAGGGTGGCCACGAAGATGCTGTCCGGCAGCTGAACCTCGGAGATCCCGATCTTGTTGAGCAGGTAGAACGCCTGGTAGGTCAGCAGGAACGACTGCCCCATGACGAACAGGAACCGGCTGACCCAGGCCCAGGCGAAGTCGGGGGCCTTGCGAGGGCTCGTGTAGAAGGTGGCGACGAATTCGCGGAACGACCAGGCGGGCCTATCGTCCCCCGAGAGCCGACGGTCTCTGAGGACGACCATGAACGCCACGACGCACGCGGAGGTGATCGCCATGGGGAACAGGAACATCGCCAGCTGTCCGAGCGGCGCGACCAGCTGGACCACGTACGCCCCGACGACGAGCGCGACGGGGGCGCAGATGCCCAGGACCCCGGAGACCACGCCGCGCTGGCGCTCGGGGATCTGGTCGGCCATGATCGCGACGACCGCTGCCAGCAGGGCGTTGAAGGCTAGCTGGGTGAGGGACCAGCCGATCACGACGACCCATACCGCAGGGGCGAGGGCGACGACGAGCAGGCCGGCGGTCGCCCCGAGGAGACCGACGATCATCCACGGGCGGCGCATGCCGAGCCGGGCCGTGGTGCGGTCGCTCAGCCTGCCGAACAGCGGGTTCCCGACGAGGGCGAGCAGCGCTCCGATGCCGGTGATGAGGCCGAGCGCGGCGGGAGCGGCGTCCGCGCCGACCAGGCCGTTGACCTTCAGCGGCAGGGTGACCAGCACTGGGGCCATGAGCGCGAGCCACACGCCCATGTAGGCGAGGACGTACAGCGAGATGAAGCCTGCGCCGACGCGACGGACGATCGCGTTGGCGGTTGTGGGGACTGCACCGGACATGTTCCGGTTCCTTTCTCGAATGCGCGCGCTCGCTCCACCAGGGCGAAGAGCGGTGCGCAGGGGTGTTGCGGGTGGGTGAAGGATCGGGACTACAGCGCTGCGAGCCGGGCGATCAGACGCTCGCGGCGCCTCTCGTCGACGCCGTCTCCGACCATCGCGACGACGGAGGGGACGTCCATCCCCAAAGTGGCGTTCAGAAGCGGATGGTCCAGCAGCTCGGGGATGTCATCGGCTAGGACGGATCGGGCGTCGGGGTCCTTCAGGAGCAGACCGATGCTCGTCCGGTCCAGCCGGTAGCGCCCGCCTCTGCGCCGTGCGAGGGTCGTGGTGGATCGCTCCGCGTCAGTCGGCTGCGGCTTCGGCTCCCAGTCCTCGTACCGGAGGCCGAATCCGTACTCGAAGGCTGGATCTTCCGAGTCCGAGGGGACATCGGGCCTGCTGGTCTCCACCGCTGCGGTCGACGAGGGCAGCTCGATGGGCAGGCGTCCCAGGGGCTCGGCCTCGCCGAAGAGGACCCGGGCGAACGCCTCGTCGCTCGCACCGAACTCCGCGAGCAGGGAATCAACGTGCGGCAGCAGCGGCGTCAGGATCGCGCCGCGGTCCAGGTACACGCCGACCACCGTCGGGGCGGAAGATGCGATCGCCGCGATGTGCTCGACGTCCTGCGCCGGGAATTCGATCGAGCCGGCATGGAAGAAGGACTCGAGGTCACCGGGCACGCCCCGCTGCTCGAAGGGGGCCGCGACGCGCAGGATGGCGACGTCGGCGTCCTCGGGGGCGGCGACGACGTGGGCCCGTCCCGCCAGTGCGGCGGGATCCATGCCTTCGACGTAGACCGAGATGCCCCGGTCCAACGGGAGGTGGGCCTTCGTCTCGCCGTTCACCAGCAGGGTGTGCGCGGCGCACTGGGCAGCGATCCCTGTGTCGCGGGCGTCGGCGGCACCGACGACGACCTCCGCGCGCTCCGCATCGACGAACGGGTCGTCGAACAGTCCGAGAGTGAACTTCTCACGCAGCAGGCGGCGGGCGGACTCGTCGATGCGGGACTCGCTCACCGCCCCCGATCGGACGAGCCCGATGAGCGTGTCGGGGATCGCTTCGCCGCCGAACTGGTCGATCCCCGCGTCGAGGGCCTTAACCATGCGCTCCTCGAACGACAAGTGCTCGACGCCCCACGGTGTCGCGCCGATGATGCCCCAGTCGCTGCACACGATGCCGTCGAAGCCGAGCTGCTTGCGCAGAAGATCGGTGACGATCTCCCGGTTGAAGCTGAACCCGACCTCCTCGTACGCGGTTCCCATCGGCACGCCGTAGTAGGGCATCATCTGCGAGATCCCTGCGGTGAGGACGTCCTTGAACGGCTGCAGGTGCATGTCCCACAGTCCGCCCGGGTAGACCTGCTCCTTGCCGTAGTCGAAGTGCGGATCCTCGCCGTCCAGCTGCGGGCCACCGCCGGGGAAGTGCTTGCCCATGGCGGCGACGGAGCTCGGGCCGAGAGCCTCGCCCTGGAGCCCGCGGACGTAGGCGACGCCGAGGCGGGAAGCCGTCTCCGCGCTCTGCCCATAGGTGCCGCCCGCGCGGGACCAGCGGGGCTCGGTCGCCAGGTCGATCTGCGGGTGCAGGGCCAGCGTGATGCCGACGGCGCGGTACTCGCGGCGGACGATCTCGCCGAAGCGCTCCGCGAGATCCGGGTCGTCGAGCGCGCCGAAGCCGAGGGGTTCGGGCCACTGAGAGAACGGGCCCGCGGCGAGCCCGGTGCCGGGGTTGTTGCCGAAGGCGTGGCGAGGGTCGCTCGAGATGGTGACCGGGATGCCGAAAGGCTGCTTGCGGACCTCGGCCTGCGCGGCATTGGCCCACTGCGCCAGATCCCGAGCGCTCGATGCTTGCAGGGTGTTGAAGTGGTTGATCCGCCGGTCGAGCAGGGTGCGCGTCGACGGATAGCCGATGGGGCCGGGTGCGTCGAAGTCGCCGATCCCCGCCAGCGGCTGGAACATGAGTCCCGCCTTGTCCTCGAGCGGAAGCCTGGACAGGAGGTCCTCGGCCCGCTGCGCCGGGCTTAGGGACGGGTCTTGGTAGGGATGGGACGCACTGCTCATGAAGTGACCTGCTCTCGGTGAGGAAAAGACCGGGTTCTGCCGGAAAAGCGAACCCTGGGGGCGAGGGAGTCGCCAGATGAATGATCGAGCGCGGAGTCGGCCGGGAATCCGAACAGCGTTGCTTACGACGTGACGACTGACACTGACTCGTGTCAGTGACTCGATTCAGTATGGCAGTGTAATCTTGGTAACGTCAATAGGTGATGCAGAGCGCGTGGTCAGAAGGGAGCCGATGGTGCCGAAAACGCAGAAGCGGGTCACCAGTTCCGATGTGGCGAGGGAGGCCGGCGTGGCGCGCTCGACCGTGAGCTATGTGCTGAACCGCACGCCGCATCAGACGATCCCCGACGGCACGCGCCGCCGGGTGCTCGACGCCGCTGCGCGCCTTGGGTACACGCCCTCCGCGGCCGCGCGGACGCTCAAGCGAGGGCGGTCCGACGTCGTGCTCTGCATCGTGAAGCCCTGGCCGCTCGGTTCGGCGTCGGGATTGCTGCTGGCCGAGCTCACTGCGGGCTTCGACGCGGTGGGCCTGACCCTCGTGACGCACATCGAGGGCGCGGGCGTGCGCGGCGTCGAGGCGGTGTGGAACGAGATCGCCCCTGCTGCGGTGCTGACATACAGTCCCGTGGATCCGGATGCCGAACGCACCATGCGCGCTGCCGGCGTGCAATGCGTGGCCGTCCTCTTCTCGGGTGAGCCCGACGGGAGCGCGCGCTTCGTCCGACCCGACGCCAGGATCGGGCTGCTCCAGGCTCAGCACCTCGTCGCGGCCGGGCATGCGAGGATCGGCTACGCCTACCCCGAGCCGCCTACGCTTAGGGACTTCGCCGAGCCCCGACTCGAGGGCGTCCGGGCGGCATGTGCGGAGGCGGGCATCGCCGCGCCGGAGGTGCGCACTGTGGCGCTTGACGCGGAATCGGCTGCTGCTGCCATCGAGCACTGGCGAGGGATGGACGACCCCGTGACGGCGGTCTGCGCCTACAACGACGAGGTGGCGCAGGCGCTGATCGCCGGTGCTCGACTCGCCGGCGTGGGCATTCCGAACGACCTGGCCGTCATCGGCGCTGATGACATCCCCACGGCGCGCCTGGCCTCGCCGCCGCTGACCACGATCGCCATCGACCACGCTGCCGAGGCCCGACGCATCGTGCATGACGTTACGTCGGCCCTGCGCGAAGGCGTCGCCGTCGAGGCGACCGATCCTGCGGACCTCTTCACCACGGTCGTGCGGGAATCCGCTTGACGAGACTTCGGCAGCCTTCGGGGATTTTCACCATAGCTGCCCTGCCGAGTCGATCCATCAAGGCGGTTGCTGCTGAGACTGAGAGCGGCGAGCAGGATGTTTGTGCCACTGGGTCATCGCCAGCGTTCTGAGCGTGGTGTCCATTGCGGTGTTCACTGCACTGCTCGCAAGACTCCGGGCGGCTGCGCGATCAGAGCTGAGCTCGTACCCCAGTAGATCCTGTCTCGGACGGACCCGCCAGAAGGTCGATCAGCGGGTCGACGGCATCAAAGGCGGCTGCCCCCTCCTCGAGCGAGGCGACCTTAGCCCCGTCCAGCAGGGCCATCAACTGCCTGGCTGTCCGGTCCCGGCTCCGCGGATCATCCTCGTCGAGGCAGCGGTCGAACCTTTGTAGCAGCGACCGTCGCTGGTCTGCCAGGACTTGGGAAACCCCTCCGGAGTCGTCGAGGTGCTCCGCCGCCGCTGCGATGAAGCAGCAGCCCGCGTATCGGTCCTGTGCCGCTGCATTGGCGGCCAGATCGAAGACCGCCCGGATCAGCCGCGCTCCACGGAGTCCTGCCCGCTCGAGGGCTTCGATCTCCCGCTCCGAGCGCTCGGCCTGGCGCTCCAGGTATGCGCGCACGAGGTCGTCCTTCGATGGGAAGTGTGCATACAGGGTGGCCTTGGCGACCCCGGCCTCCGAGATCACTCTGGCCACGCCCACAGCGCGGACCCCGTGCTCGGCGAAGAGCCGCGAGGCGGCGTCGAGGATCCGCTCGCGCGCGGACGGGGCCTCCTGTGCTGTGTGGACATGCGCGGTCATAGGTTTGACGATACCAGACCGACTGTTCTACCCTCGAAAGTAGGCAGACCGGTCGGTCTGGTCAATTTGTTCAGAGAGAAGGAATCCACATGGGAGCTGCGGTCAGCACCGCCTCGGACTACGACCTCGCCGTCATCGGCGGAGGAAGCGCGGCGAGCGCAGCGGCGGAGACCGCTCGCGCATTGGGAAAGACGGCGGTGATGATCGAGCGCGGACGGGCCGGCGGCACATGCCTCAACGTCGGATGCGTCCCCTCGAAGATGCTCCTGTCCGCTGCGGAGGCTCACTACTCCGCCGGGGCCAGCCGCTATCCAGGCGTCGCGACTTCCGCGGATGCCGTGGACCTAGAAGCCCTCGTGTCCTGGAAGGACCGGTTCGCCGACGAGCGCCGGCAGGCCGACCACGTCGATGGTCCGATCGCCGTCGGCATCGACGTCCTGCGCGGAGACGCCCGGCTCCTGCCAGGTGCGGTCGACGCCCCAGTCGAGATCGCGGTGGCAGGGGAGGACGGGACGACGAGGACCGCGAGCGCTCGTAGTGTCGTGGTCGCCACGGGTGCCGTTCCTCGGATTCCGCAGGTCGCCGGCCTCGAGGACGTGGACTACCTCACCTCCGCCGAGGCGATGTCCCTCTCCGAGGTCCCCGACAGCGTCCTGGTCGTCGGCGGCAATGCGGTCGGGCTCGAGCAGGCGCAGTGGCTGTCCCATCTCGGGGCGAAGGTGACCGTGCTGCAGCTCCCCTCGAGGATCGCGCCCCAGGAGCAGCCCGAGATCTCAGTCGCTCTCAAGGAAGCGCTGACCGAGCAGGGCATCGAGATCCTCGAGGATGCCGATCTCTTCGAAGTCGGCAAAGATGGAGGTGCCGTCGTCGGCACGGCTATGGTCGCCGGCGTCGCACGAGAAGTCCACGCAGAGCGGATCCTCATCGCCGCCGGTCGGGAACCGGCCACGGCGGGCCTGGGCCTCGAGGTGATCGGCGTGGAGACCGGTCCTCGCGGCGAGATCACCGTGGATGACCACCTGCGCACAACCCACCCGAGGATCTGGGCCGCTGGCGACGTCACCGGAGCTGCGCAGTTCGTCTACGTCGCCGGCACGGAGGGCGCGATCGCGGCCGAGAACGCGGTCACTGGTTCCTCGCGCTCGATCGACTACGCGATCCTGCCGCGCGTCACCTTCACCTCGCCCCAGCTCGCGTCCGTCGGCATCACGACCGAGCAGGCCGCCGCCGAGGGCATCGACGTCGACGTGCGTGAACTACCTCTGATGGCAGTGCCTCGCGCGGCCATCAATGGAGAGTCGGCCGGGAAGGCCGTCCTCATCTCCGATCGCCGAGACGGGAAGGTACGAGGGTTCCACATGGTCGGCGACTCGGCCGGTGACGTCGTCACCGCCGCCGCCTACGCGATCGCCGGAGGCCTCACCGTCGAACAGATCGCATCGCTCTGGGCCCCGTTCCTCACCATGTCGGAGGCGCTCCGCATCACCGCTCAGAGCGCCCCTCGTTCGGCTTCTCTACTCCAGGAAGCCGCAGTCACCAGCTAACCGATCTCTGGGCAGCCATCCCTCGCCGTCCCTAGCCATCGAACACCACCCAGCCACACGACCACAGCATCATCCATCACATAGGAGAGAAAATCATGACCGCACCCCGCCGAGCCCTCATCGTCATCGACGCCCAACAGGAATACTTCGAGGGCCTCCTGCCGATCCAGTACCCGGACCGCGACGCCTCGATCGCCCGCATCGACTCAGCTCTCGAGGCCGCAGAGCAGGCCGGCGTCCCCGTCGTGCTCGTGCAGCACGAGCTGCCCGCCGAGGCACCGGTCTTCGCCGCCGGATCGTCGATCTGGGAGAACCACCCAGCGGTCGCCGCTCACGAGGAGCGCGCCGCGCACCGCGTGCGAAAGCAGTTCTCGAGCATCTTCGCCGGCACCGATCTCGAGCAATGGCTGCGCGAGCAGGGCGTCGACACCATCACCCTGGTGGGCTACATGACCAACAACTGCGTGATCGGATCCGCGGCCGCCGCCGAGCCCCTCGGCTTCGCCGTCGAGGTCCTCTCCGACGCGACCGGTGCGGTCGATCTCGCCAACGAGGCCGGGAGCGCGTCCGCTCAGCAGGTCCACGAGACCCTCATGGCGCTGCTCCACTCGAACTGGGCCGCCGTCGCCGACACCGCTGCCTGGACCGACGCCGTACGGGTCGGCGAGGCGCTGAGCAAGAGCGACTTGCCGACCTCCGCCGCACAGGGTCGCAACGCCGTCTAAGGACGAGTCCCAGAAGCAGACTGAACCCCTGGTGGCAGAGCAGGCCAGCGACCATCAGTGGAACGAGACGAGACCCGGCCTCCGCGATAGCGCAGGAGGTCGGGTCTGCGTCGCAGACGACGTAGAGCCCATCTTCGACGGCGGAGGAGTCCTGTGCCCGCTGTCGCGGGTGTCCGATTCTTCCTTCGACCGGGCCGTTGGCATGTTGAAGTTCTGAGGCCGTACTCTGGTGTGTAGGCAGCATGCATCATTCGCGCGCCATTCTGCGGTGATGTGGCCTCTGGCCAGCGGAAACACATCATCGGAGGCTCACAGTTTTTCAATGTACCTAACGTGGGAAGTAGGGGTACTTCTCCCGATCCCTGCAGGCGTACGGGCGGGAGGGCCGGGACTGCCTGCGCTGCGGCGGCCGGATCCTCCGGGAGCCCTTCATGGGCCGCTCGAGCTACCGCTGTCCCCGCTGCCAGCGAAGGCCGCGCCTCAAGCGTATTCACAGCCAGACCGGCTAAAGTCGACAAGTTCGCCGACGCTGGACCGCCCACCGGCGGTCGGCCCGCCAGGAGAGCCGCCCCTTGCGAGGGTGCATTGTCAGCCTCCGCGGTTCGGCGCACCGCCGACCACGCCGCCGACACCCGAGGAGCCTCGAGCTTGTTACGATCCGACTCGCCTTCGAGCTACACGCCGCGACACCGCTCCCAGCGACGGAGATTCAATCGTCGTCGCGCGGTGCTCCTCGCGGCCGTGGCGGTGGTCCTCGTCGCGGTCGTGGGCGCCACCGGCTACGTGGGCAACCTCGTGTCGACCTTCGGTTCCAAGACGACCAAGGTCGACGCCGGCCTGAACGGGCGAACGGTGTCCAACGTGCACGGGGCCCAGAACCTGCTCCTGCTCGGTTCCGACTCCCGCGGGGAGGGCAGCGACGTCGCCGCGGTCAAGGGCGAGGACGGCCAGCGATCGGACACCATGATGCTGGTCCACATCCCGGAGGACCGCAGCGGCGTCTACGTCATGTCCCTGGTCCGCGACCTGTGGGTCGACGTCCCCGGCCACGGCCAGCGGAAGATCAACTCGGCCTTCAACACGGGCGGGTACCCGCTGGTGGTCGACACCGTGGAGGACCTGTTGGGGATCCAGATCGACAACGTCGCCTCGATCGACTTCGGTGGTTTCAGTTCCCTCACCGAGGCCCTCGACGGCGTGACCGTGGACAACCCGAACGCCTTCTGCACCGGCCATGCCTCGCCCACCTGCTTCGAGGAGGGGACAGTCCACCTCGAGGGCAACGAGGCCCTCCGCTTCGTGAGGGAGCGCAAGGCGTTCGCCGAGGGCGACTTCCAGCGGGTGGCGAACCAGCAGCTGTTCATCAAGGCCGTCATGAAGGAGATCCTCAACGGCGGAACCCTCTCCAACCCGGTGAAGGTCCACGACGTCGTCGACCGATTCTCCGAGTACCTGACCGTCGACGAGACGTTCGATGCCGGGACCATGGTGGGCCTGGGGATCCAGCTGAAGGACATCCGCACCGAGGACGTCCACTTCTTCACGATCCCCACAGGGCCGCCCGCCAAGGGGCCGGGCGGCGCCGACATCATCCGCCAGGACGAAGAGGCCCTCCAGGCGCTCAGCCACGCCCTGCGCACCGACCGCCTCGAGGAGTTCCTCGACAGCGGCGTGGGGACCAATGCCTACGGCCAGCCGATCAATCCCGACGTCGTCGCCGATCCGCCGACCGGCGAAGAGCCCGATGCCGGCGAGAACGAGCAGCCGCAGGCGGGGAAGTGACGTGCGCGTACTGCTCCTGACGCACTCCTACGGGCCGGAGGTCACCGCCCCGCAGCGTCGCTGGGCCGCCTTCATCGGCGAGTTCCGTCGGCGTGGCTGGGCGTGCGACGTCGTCACCCCGGTCGCCCACCCGGACCTCGCCCCCGCCTCGGTGAGCCGTGCCAGGCGCGGAACCGTGATCGGCGACGAGCGCGGCAGCCATGGAGAGCGCATCCGCCGGGTCCCGCTCATCCGGCATACCGAGGCCCGGCTCAGCAAACTGGCCAGCAACCTCATCTCCGCGGTGCTGATGGTGCCCCGAGCCCTGACGGCGCCGCGCCCCGACGTCGTGGTCGTCACCGTTCCGGCACTGCCGAACATCGCCGCCGGATACGCCGTGGCGCGTCTGCGCCGGACCCGGCTCGTGGTGGACATGCGCGACGCCTGGCCGGACCTGGCCCGTGACGCCCAGATCGTGAAGTCCGCGCGCCCGGGGCTGATGGAGCGCGTGCTGACCTTCGTGCAGCGGCGTGCCGACCTGGTGGTCACCGTGACGGAGGGATTCGCCGACGTCCTCCGCCAGCGCGGCGCCCGGCGCGTGGAGACCGTCTACAACGGGTTCCCCGCCGAGCAGCTCCCCGCGCCCGTACCGTCCCGCGAGCCGTTCGACGCCCCGCTGCGCGTGCTCTACCTGGGCAACCACGGCGAGAGCCAGGGCCTCGAGAAGCTGATCGACGCCGCCCGGCTCGCCGGCGACGCCGTGCGTCTCCGATTCGTCGGCAACGGAGCGCGGAAGACGGAGCTCGAGGAGTACGCCCGCCGCGTCGGGGCCGACGTCGACTTCCAGCCGCCGAGCCACGGCGACGAGACGCTCGCCCACTATGCGTGGGCGGACACCTGCGTGGTCTCGTTGCGCGACGACTGGCCCAGCTTCGAGTGGACCATCCCCTCCAAGACCTACGAGCTCCTCGCGATCGGCAAGCACATCACGGCCGTCGTGCGCGGCGAGGCGGCACGGCTCCTCGCGGCGACGGGCGCGGCCGACGTCGTCGACCCGGACCCGGCGACCATCGCGGCCGTCTGGAAGGACCTGGCGGAACGGCCCGCACGCCTCTCCGTCCCTCCGGCCGGCCGGGCCTGGGTGGCGGAGAACTGCGACCTCCGGCGGCTCGGCCGTCGCTACGCCGAGCTGATCGAGACCGTGACGAGAGGGACCCCCGCACCATGAGCAGCGCACCCGGCCCGAGCCCCATCCAGCAGGCAGGCCAGCTGGCCACCAACCTGCGGCTCACGGCGCACACCGTCTGGGACCACCTGACCGACGACCCCGTGGTCCTTGCGCTGCAGACCGCCCGACGGCTACCCCAGCGGCCGGTCCACGCCGTGGCGAGACGCGTCGCCGACACCGTCCGGGGCACCGACTCGACGGTGGGCAACATCGCCGCCGCCGTCAACGGCGACACGGTGCGGCTGGAGGCCAACCTGGCGGACGCCGTCGCACGCCGGAACGAGCTCCCCGCCGGCACCGCGCGGCGGCTGGCCGAGGTGGCCACGGCCGTCGGCGACGTCGAGGCCGCCCGCCAGCTCCTCGAGGTCCTGCCCGACACGTCCGCTGCGGCGGCCGCCCGCGCCCGCCTGGCCTGGCACCTGGGCAGCATGACCGAGGCGGTGGAGCTGCTCGCCGGACGCGGCGGCCCGGCGGCCGCCCTCCACCGGCGCTACGCCTCCGAACTGGACGTGTACGCGGGCTCCCGCCCCGCGGTCACCGCCCCGCGCGGGTACCGGCCGGCCGACGGGCGGATCATGCACGTGCTGACCAATTCGCTGCCGCACACCGGCTCGGGCTATGCGCAGCGGTCGCACTCGATCCTGACCGCTCTCGCCGAAGACGGCTGGGACGTCTCGGCGACCACCCGGATCGGCTACCCGGTGCAGGTCGGCAAGCCCCTCGCGGCGGACCAGGACGTCGTCGACGGGCTGACGTACCGGCGGATCCTGCCGCCGGCGATCCGCGGGGGCCTCTCCGGCCGGATCCAGCAGTACGCCGACGCCCTCGCGGGAATCGTCGGGCAGGTCAGGCCCGCCCTGCTGCACACGACCACCGACTTCCTCAACGCGGTGGTCGTCCGGGCCGTCGCCGAGGCCCACGGCATCCCCTGGGTCTACGAGGTGCGCGGCCAGCTCGCCGACACCTGGGCCTCCGGCCGCCCCGCGGAGGCGCGCACATCCGAGCGGTACCGGTACTTCAAGGAGCGGGAGGCCGACGTGGCGCGCAGTGCCGACGCGGTCGTCACGCTCGGCGAGGCCATGAAGTCGGAGCTCGTCGCCGCAGGGGTCGAGGCCGCCCGGATCCGGATCTGCCCGAACGCCGTCGGCGAGGCATTCCTCGCCGAACCGCTCGAACCCTCCGCCGCCCAGGCCGCCCTCGGCCTGGACCCCGGCTGGACGTACGTGGGCACCGTGAGCAGCATCGTCGCCTACGAGGGACTCGACGACCTGCTCAGCGCGTTCGCCCTCCTCCACGCGCAGCATCCCCGCACGCGGCTCCTCGTGGCCGGCGACGGCGCCGCCCTGCCGGCCCTGAAGCACCAGGCGGTGAGCCTCGGCATCGCGGACCGTGTGGTCTTCGCCGGCCGCGTCCCCCGGGAGAAGGCGCACCTGTACCATCAGGCGCTCTCCGTCTTCGCCGTCCCGCGCAAGGACCTCGAGGTCACCCGCCAGGTGACGCCCCTGAAGTCCGTGGAGGCGTCCGCCAGCGGCCGCCCCGTGGTCGCCACCGATCTGCCAGCCCTCGCCGAGCTGGTGCACGACGGCGTCAACGGCCGACGCTTCGCCCCCGGCGACGTCGCCGATCTGGCCGCCAAGCTCGGCGAGCTGCTGTCCGATCGGGAGGAGGCGGCGCGTCTGGGGCACGCCGGACGGGCCTGGGCCCTCGAGGAGCGGACCTGGTCCGCCAACGCCGAGAAGTACGAGCAGGTCTACCGCGGGCTGCTCGAGCGGCCCGACGAGCCTTCCGCGGCGCGAGGTGAGTGAAGCGTCACATGGATATTGAGGTTTCATAATTCAATGGCCCCGTTCAGGCCCAATCCGGCTCCTATACTGGAGGAGTTTTGGTCCGTGGGCGTCACGCGTCTGGGGAACCGCGCCTTACCGGGAGGGCCGCCGTACGCGCCGCTCCGAACCACTACAGGAAGACTTCAATGACTGAGATCAAGACCGTCGCCGTGATCGGCCTCGGTTACATCGGCCTGCCCACCGCCGCGATCCTGGCCACGAACGGCACTACCGTGATCGGCGTGGACGTCAACCCGAACACCGTCGACGCCGTGAACCGCGGCGAGGTCCCGTTCGTCGAGCCGGACCTCGGCCAGCACGTCTCCAAGGCCGTCGCCGAGGGCACCCTGAAGGCCTCGCTCGAGACCCCGCCGGCGGACGCCTACATCGTCGCCGTGCCCACGCCGTTCAACGACGACAAGTCGGCAGACCTCTCCTACATCGAGGCCGCCGGCACCAACATCGCCCCGCAGCTGCGCGGCGACGAGCTCATCATCCTCGAGTCGACCTCGCCTCCCGGGGCCACCCAGCACCTGGCGGACCACATCCTGGCGCTGCGCCCGGACCTGAGCCTGGACAACCTGCTCGTCGCGCACTGCCCCGAGCGCGTCCTGCCGGGGCGCGTCATGATCGAGCTCGTCACCAACGACCGCATCGTCGGCGGCATCACGCCGGAGGCGGCCTGGGCCGCCCGCGACCTGTACCAGCGGTTCTGCGAGGGCGAGATCCTCCTCACCGACGCCGTGACCGCGGAGATGGCCAAGCTGGTCGAGAACTCCTTCCGCGACGTGAACATCGCGTTCGCCAACGAGCTCTCCGTCATCTCCGACAAGCTCGGCATCAACGTCTGGGAGCTCATCAAGCTCGCCAACCACCACCCGCGCGTGAACATCCTCCAGCCCGGCCCCGGCGTCGGCGGCCACTGCATCGCCGTGGACCCGTGGTTCATCGTCGCGGCGGCCCCCGAGGAGGCCAAGCTCATCCGCCAGGCCCGCGAGACCAACGACGCCAAGCCGGAGTGGGTCATCGACCAGGTCGCCAAGGAGCAGGACGCCACGGCGCCGATCGCCGTCTTCGGCCTCGCGTTCAAGGCGGACATCGACGACCTGCGCGAGTCGCCGGCCGTCCACATCGCCGGCGACCTCGCGGACCAGTACACGGACCGCACCATCCTCGCCGTGGAACCGCACATCGACACGCTGCCCAAGCAGCTGGCCAACCGGCGCAACATCGAACTGGCGAGCATCGAGGACGCCCTCGAGCAGGCCGGGACGGTGCTGATCCTCGTGGACCACAGCCAGTTCAAGGCCCTCGAGACCACCGCGTTCGACGGCAAGCACGTGGTGGACAGCCGCGGCCTGCTGAACCGCGCCTAGCCGACAGGAGCACCCTCACCGCATGAATCTGCGACGCTACCTCCGCCAGCCAGTGAAGCTGGTCCAGCGCAACCTGAGCCCGGAGCAGAAGAAGCAGATCAAGCGGGTGCTCCGCCGCGGCGCCCGGACGCTGCCCGAGCCGGTGCAGCGCCGCCTCAAGGCGGCGCTGCCGGCCCGAGCCGGCACGCCGCGCGGTCGCCGCGGACGCGGCGCCACCGGTCCCACCGACCCCCTCGGCCTCGCGCTGGACGCGCAGCCGGCCGGCGTCGCCGCCCGCTCCGGGCGCGCCGCAGCCGCCGGCGGCGACGACCCGCACCGGGCCGACCGGCTCGTTGCGGCCCTACGGTCCGCCGGCCCGGCCCTGCCGACGCAGCGCCGGCGCATCGCCGGGATCGTGGCCCCGGACCTCGCGACCGCGCTCGCGGACGCCGAGTACGACGTCGTCCCGCTCGCCCCGGGGACTGCAGCGGCCACCGCCGGGGAGACGAGCGCCGAGGCCCTGCTCGTCGACCTGGACGGATTCGGCGGCCTGTGGGCCGGCGGCTTGACCGCGGCCGGAACCGGCCTCTTCTCCGAACTCCACGCGGCCATCGACCGTGCGCGCGCCCACGGCGCGACCGTCTGGGTCGTCGACCGCGGGCCCGGCCGCTTCACCCCCGGCGGCGCCGCACTCCGCCAGGACCACCGGGTCGAGCTCGTCGACGGCCCCCGAGGGCCCGAGCATCCGACCGAGGACCCCGGGGACGCGCCCCGCGGCCTGATCGACGTCGTCCGCCACGTGATGGGATGCACCGCATGAGCCCCGCCCTGCCCCGCGACCAGGTCCGCGTCCTCCTCTATGGGGACGTCGACCTCAACGTCCTCGATGGTTCCGCCGTCTGGCTGACGTCGATGGCCGAGGCGTGGGCTGCCGCGGGCGCCAGCGTCGACGTCCAGCTCAAAGCCGCCGAGAAGCGCGATCTCCTCTCCGGCGTGCTGCGGACGGTGCCCGGCGTCGACGTGGTGGCCGCCCCGGTCCGGGCCGGCCACCCCACCATGAGCTGCGCCGAGGCGGCCGACGCGCTGGAGGCGCTCGACGCCCGGGATCCCTACGACGTCGTCTTCGTCCGCGGCATCCACATGTGCGCCGAACTGGCCGCCCGCGAGGCGTTCGCCGGCCGGCTCTGGTCCTACGTCACCGAGTTCTCCTACCCGGCCGAGTCGATGGACGCCCGCCGCCGGGCCACGCTCGGCGAGATCGCCGAGTCGAGCCGCCTGGTCCTGGCCCAGACCCCGCAGGCACGTGCCGTGCTCGAGGCCGCCGTGCCGGCCGCCGCCGGCCGGACCGTCGAGCTCACGCCGATGGTCCCCGACGCGCTCGGCGCCGAGCCGGCCGGCGAGCCCGCGGCACGCGAGGGCGAGGCCGGCACGGAGCGGCCGATCCGGCTCGTCTACACGGGCAAGTTCGCCCGCGACTGGCGCACCGACCTCATGCCGGACATCGTCGACGAGCTCCGCGCCCTCGGGCACACCGCCGAGCTGACCATGGTCGGCGACAAGGTCCAGCGCTCCGACGAGGAACCGCTCTGGCCGCACCGGATGCGCGAGGTCATGGAGGCGCCGCGCGACGACGTCTTCTGGGCCGGCGCGCACGACCGTGCCGGGGCCACGGAGCTGACCAGTGTCGCGGACCTCTCCCTCGGCTGGCGCTCGCCCGCGCTCGACCTCAGCGTCGAGCTCTCCACGAAGGTCCTGGAGAGCTGCGCCCTCGGCGTCCCGCCGCTGCTGAACCGCACCTCGCTGCACGAGGAGCTCCTCGGCGCCGACTACCCGCTCTTCATCGACGCGGCCCGCGACAGCCCCGCGGACATCGCCCGCACCGTCGTCGCTGCGCTGCCGCACCTCGGCGGGCTGGCGGAGCGCGTGCGCGCCGTCGCGGACCCGTACCGCGTCAGCGCCCGCGCCCACGTCCTGCGCGGCTACCTCGAGCGCGTCCTGCCGGACGAGGCCGCCGCGCCGCTGCACACGGCCGGCGGCGGCCGTCCGCGCCGGATCCTGATCGCCGGGCACGACCTGAAGTTCGCCGGGGAACTCGTGGACCTGCTGGTCTCCCGCCCGGACATCGACGTGCGCTTCGATCGCTGGGAGTCCCTCCACCGCCACGACGAGGCGGCGTCGAAGCACCTGCTGGACTGGGCCGACGTCGTCATGTGCGAGTGGGCCGGACCCAATGCCGTCTGGTACGCCGATCACAAGCGGGACGGCCAGCGCCTCGTGGTGCGGCTGCACATGTTCGAGCTGCGGGGCCGCTGGCTGGACGACCTGGACACGGCCCGCGTCGACCGGTTCGTCACGGTCTCCGGGCTCTATCGCGACATGGTCTGCGAGCGGCTGGGCCTCCCGGTCGAGCAGGTCACCGTGGTCCCCAACGCGGTCAGCGTCGCCGACCTCGACCGGCCGAAGACCGAGGGCGCCGAGTTCCGGCTCGGCCTCGTCGGGATCGTTCCGCTGCGCAAGCGGCTCGACCGCGCCCTCGACACGCTCCGCCTCCTGCACGAGCAGGACGACCGCTACACCCTGCACATCCGCGGCCGGCTCCCGTGGGAGTACCCGCACGAGTGGCGCAAGACCGAGCAGCGCGAGGCCTATCTGGACTGGTTCGCCCGGCTCGGCCGCAGCGGGATCGCCGACGCGGTGGCCTTCGAGCCGTTCGGAGCCGATATGGGCAACTGGCTCTCCAAGATCGGCTGGGTCCTCTCGCCGAGCACCACGGAGAGCTTCCACCTGGCCCCGGCCGAGGGCATGGCCAGCGGTGCCCTGCCGGTCCTGTGGGAGCGCCCCGGCGTGCACGGCATCTTCGGCGGCGACTTCGTGGTCCCGGACACCGCCGCGGCGGCCGGCTTCATCCTCGAGACCGACGGCGACCCACGACGGCGGGCGGAGCTCGTCGAACACGCCCGGGGGATCGCGGGACGCTTCGACGAGCGCGAGGTCAACCGGCTTTGGCTGGGTCTGCTCCTGGGGCAGGACTAGCCCATGCGATTCCCGGCGCGGGCCCGTCGCGGGCTGGACCGGGCGTTGAGGAGCGCCCGGGCCGGTGCCGCGGAGGGGGCGCTGGGCTCTGCACTGGGCCGGATCCGGTCCCGGACGGCGGCGAGCGCCCCCCGGCCGGGCGGCGTTGCCGAGCCGCAGACTCGCGCGGACACCGCAGCGCCCGACTGGAACAGGCAGCTCCCGAGCACTCTCACCACGGCGGAGGCGGTCACCGCGCTGGCCCTGGACAATGCACATCTGCGCGCCCGCGTCGGCGCCGAACCCTGGGAGGGGCCGGCCGTCGCCGATCCCACCGACGAGCAGCGCGCGCTGGCCGCCGAGTACCTCGCCGGCCAGCAGCCCGCGCGTGTGGGCGCTCCGTCGCCGGCCCGGCCGGACGCGCCCGGGACACGCCATCTGGTCATCGTCCACAACTACCCCCGCCCCGGGGCGGAGTACGGCAACGGGTTCGTCCACCGTCGCGTGAGGCTCTACCAGCAGGCGGGGGTCGCAGTCGACGTCGTCGTGACCGGTACCAAAGTGCCGCAGGAGATCTACGAGTACGACGGCGTGCGCGTCCTCTCCGGCAGCGGACCCGTACTGCGCGGCCTGCTGGCCGCCGTCGAGGCCGGAGCAGGGCTGCGAGGCACCTACACGAGCGCCAGCACCCATTTCCTCAACGAGTACCTCTGGGCCTCCGTGGGGGAGTACCGGTCCGCGTTGGACTGGTACGTGTACATCCACGGTTTCGAGGCGCGGCACTGGGTGCGGACCCTGTGCAACGTCGGGCTCGACGATCCGCGACTGCCGGCCCACGTGGCCGCGACCGAGCGCCGCCAGAGGTTCTGGCGCCACGTCCTCGACGCCGCGGACGGGCCCGCCGGCTACGTGTTCGTCTCCGACTGGTGGCGCCGCGCCTGCCAGGAGGACATGCACGTCGACTTCCCGGCCGAGCGCACCAGCGTCATCAACAACGTCATCGACGACGCCGTCTTCCACCCCGGCGCCGGGGCCGCCGCGCGGACGGCAGAGGACCGTTTCCGACTCGTCTGGGTGCGCTCCGCCAGCCGGCCCAACTACGCGGCCGACCTCGCCGCCCGCGCCCTGGCGGAGCTGCGCTCGAGCCGTCACTGGGAGCGGCTGCAGATCACGGTCATCGGCGAGGGGCCGCACCTGCGTGAGTTCTCCGAACGCCTCGACGGGGAGCCCAACGTGCGGATCGAGCAGCGGTTCGCCTCCCAGCGGGAGGTCGGGGAGCTGTACCGGAGCCACGGGATCGCCCTCGTGCCGTCCCGGCTGGACACCCAGGGCGTCTCCCGCGACGAGGCCATGGCCTGCGCCTGCGTGCCCGTGACCAACGCCGTCGCCGCGATCCCCGAGTTCGTCGACGGCACCGAGTCGGTCCTGGCCCCGCCGGAGGACGTCCAGGCCATGGCCGAGGGCATCCTCGCGCTCCTCGACGACCCCGCGGAGTATCTGACCCGCGCCCAGCGGGCCCTCCGGAACGTGCGCGGCCGCAGTCTGCCCGAGCAGACCGTGGGGCGCGAGCTCGCCCTCATGGGCCTCCGTCCGGAGGCCTGAGGCACCGGCTGCCAGGGCCCGTCGCGAGACCACCCGAGACGCCGCCGGGACGTGACCCGGCACCGGCGAATTCCTCGCGCCACCACGGCCGCAGCGCCCCGGATCGGCCCACCGCCGGTGCTAGTCTGGTCGGGATCGACGCGCCCGGCGCGCCCGCGTCCTGAGCGCACCGCCCCCGGCGATGCGCCCCCGGACCTCCCATTGACACACGAAGGATGGAACGTACTGGTGAAGATCGCAGTGATCGCGCTCGGCAAGATCGGGCTTCCGTTGGCGGTTCAGTTCGCGACGAAGGGCCACGAGGTGGTCGGAGTCGATGTGAACCAGCGGGTCGTGGATCTGGTGAACGCCGGGACCGAGCCGTTCCCGGGCGAGTCCCAGTTGCAGGAGAAGCTCTCGGAGACGGTCGGCTCGGGTGCGCTGCGGGCCACGACGGACTACGCGGATGCAATCCCCGGGGCCGACGCGGTGGTGCTGGTGGTGCCGCTGTTCGTCGATGCTGACGCGAAGCCGGACTTCGGGTGGATGGACGCCGCGACGACCGAGCTGGCGAAGCACCTCACGCCCGGGACGCTGGTGTCCTATGAGACGACGCTGCCGGTGGGCACGTCCCGGACGCGGTGGAAGCCGATGCTGGAGGAGGGCTCCGGGCTCGTCGAGGGCCGGGACTTCCACGTGGTGTTCTCCCCGGAGCGCGTGCTCACGGGGCGGGTCTTCGCGGACCTGCGCAAGTACCCGAAGTTGGTCGGCGGGCTGGACGAGGCCGGCGCGCGGCGTGCGGTGGAGTTCTACGAGTCCGTACTGGACTTCGACGAGCGCGAGGACCTGCCGCGTCCGAACGGGGTGTGGGACCTCGGCAGCGCGGAGGCCTCCGAGCTGGCGAAGCTGGCCGAGACCACGTACCGGGATGTGAACATCGGCCTGGCGAACCAGTTCGCCCGCTTCGCCGGGGAGAACGGGATCGACATCTACAAGGTGATCGAGGCCTCGAACTCCCAGCCGTACAGCCATATCCATCGCCCCGGCATCGCCGTGGGCGGGCACTGCATCCCGGTGTACCCGCGCCTGTACCTGTGGAATGACCCGGAGGCCTCGATCGTGGCGACCGCGCGTGCTGCGAACGCCGACATGCCGGCCTTCGCGGTGGGGATGCTCGCCGGCGTCCACGGGGATCTGGCCGGCCAGCGCGTCGTGGTCCTCGGCGCCGCCTACCGCGGCGGGGTGAAGGAGACCGCGTTCTCCGGTGTCTTCGCCACGGTCGAGGCGCTCACGGCCCACGGGGCCGAGGTCCTGGTCCACGACCCGCTCTACACCGACGAGGAGCTCTCCGGGCTCGGGTTCGCCCCGTACCACCTGGGCGAGCCGGTCGAGGCGGCCGTGATTCAGACCGACCACGCCGACTACAGGACCTTGGCCCCGGCCGACCTGCCGGGCATCCGGTCCCTCGTCGACGGGCGGAACACGACCGACCCCGCCGTCTGGGACGGCGTGGCCCGCCGGGTCATCGGCCTGCCCGCCGAGACCGCCTGAGCACCGTGGGCGAGCAGAGCGGAACCGGCTTCCTCACCGCCGAGGGCGCCGACGTCTCGACGGCGGCCAGCATCGGCGACGGCTCGAAGATCTGGCACCTCGCGCAGGTGCGCGAGGACGCCGTCCTGGGCGAGAACTGCATCATCGGCCGCGGTGCCTACGTGGGCACCGGCGTGGTGATGGGGGACAACTGCAAGGTCCAGAACTACGCGCTGGTCTACGAGCCGGCGCAGCTCGGCGACGGGGTCTTCATCGGCCCCGCCGTCGTCCTGACGAACGACACCTACCCGCGGGCGATCAACGCCGACGGGACCCAGAAGTCCGCGGCGGACTGGGAGGCGGTCGGCGTCACCATCGGCCGCGGCGCCTCCATCGGCGCGCGCTCCGTCTGCGTGGCCCCGGTCCGGATCGGGCGGTGGGCGCTCGTGGCCGCCGGGTCCGTCGTGACCCGCGACGTGCCGGACCATGCACTCGTCGCCGGGGTCCCGGCCCGCCGGATCGGGTGGGTGGGCACCACCGGGCGCAAGCTCGAGCAGCGAGCCGGGGACCGCGAGGACCGTTGGGTGTGCCCGGACACCGGTGAGCTCTACCGCCAGGATGGCGACGTACTCGTGAAGGAAGAGGAGACTCCATGACTGATTTCATCCCGCCGGCGAAGCCGATCATCGGGGACGAGGAGCGGGCGGCGGTGGACCGGGTGCTGCGCAGCGGTATGGTCGCGCAGGGCCCTGAGGTCGCCGCGTTCGAGGAGGAGTTCGCCCGCGAGCTCGTCCAGGGCCGGGACTGCGTGGCCGTGAACTCGGGCACCTCGGGTCTGCACCTGGGCCTGCTCGCGGCCGGCATCGGGCCGGGCGACGAGGTCATCGTCCCGGCGTTCACGTTCGCTGCGACCGGGAACTCGGTGGCGCTCACGGGGGCGACGCCGGTCTTCGCGGACATCGACCCGGAGACCTACACGCTGGATCCCGCGCACGTGGAGTCCCTGGTCGGTGCGCGGACGAAGGCGATCATGCCGGTGCACCTGTACGGGCACCCGGCGCGGATGGACGAGCTGGCCGCGATCGCGCAGAAGCACTCGCTGCTGGTCTTCGAGGACGCCGCGCAGGCCCACGGGGCCAAGCTCGGCGGCCGGTCCGTGGGCACGTTCGGCACGTTCGCGATGTTCAGCCTGTACCCGACGAAGAACATGACCAGCGGCGAGGGCGGCATGGTCTCGGTGGACTCCGAGGAGATGCGCCGGCGGATGCGCCTGCTGCGCAACCAGGGCATGGAGACCCAGTACCAGAACGAGCTCATCGGGTTCAACAACCGGATGACCGACATCCATGCCGCGATCGGCCGGGTCCAGCTGACCAAGGTCGCCGGGTGGACGGCCCAGCGCCAGGCGAATGCGGCGTTCCTGGACGCGAACCTGCAGCACGTGCGGACCCCGGTGGTCCTCGACGGCGCCGAGCACGTCTACCACCAGTACACCGTGGCCCTGCCGGAGGCGCTCGCCCCGGCCCGGGCCTCGATCCTGGCCCGGCTGAAGGACGAGTTCGGGATCGGCACGGGCGTGTACTACCCGGTGCCGACCAACGAGCTGCCCTCCTTCGCCAGGACGGGCGGCGACTCCGCCGTGGACCTGCCGAACACGCGCGCCGCGACGGCCTCCGTGTTCTCCCTGCCGGTGCACCCGTCCCTGTCCCCGGCGGACCTGGAGCGGATCGTCGAGGCCGTGAACACCGTCACCGCGGAGGCCGGCGCATGAGCGGCGGCACCAGCACCACCATCAGCACCGAGGCAGGCGGCGCCGGGCACCGGGTGATCCGCACGGGCCTGATCGGCCTGGGCATGATGGGCCGGCACCACGCCCGGGTGATGCGCACCATCGAGGGGACCGAGCTCGTCGCCGTGGCCGATCCCTACGGGGACAAGCACGGCGCGGCCGCCGGCCTGCCCCTCTACGAGACGGTCGAGCAGCTCATCGAGCACGGCGTCGACGCGGTCATGTGCGCCGTGCCGACCGGCCTGCACGAGGAGGTCGGCATGAAGCTCGCCGCCGCCGGGGTGCACGTGATGGTCGAGAAGCCCATCGCGGAGAATGCGACCGCCGGGGCCCGCCTCGTCGAGGCCTTCGAGTCCGCCGGCCTCGTCGGCGCCGTCGGGCACATCGAGCGGTTCAACCCCGCCCTGCAGCAGCTGCGCTCCCGGATCGCCGCCGGCGAGCTCGGGGACATCTACCAGGTCGCCACCCGCCGGCAGGGGCCCTTCCCGTCCCGGATCGCCGACGTCGGAGTCGTCAAGGACCTCGGCACCCACGACATCGACCTCACCGCCTGGATCGCCCAGTCCCCGTACGCCGACGTGAACGCGAAGACCTACACCGCCTCCGGACGCCCCCACGAGGACATGATCGTCGCCACCGGCCGCCTGGCCTCCGGGGTCATCACGAACCACATCGTCAACTGGCTCTCGCCGATGAAGGAACGCCTGACCATCGTCACCGGCGAACGCGGAGCGTTCGTCGCCGACACCGTCACCGCGGACCTGACCTTCTACGAGAACGGCAGCGTCCCCCACGAATGGGACGCGCTCTCCGCCTTCCGCGGCGTCTCCGAGGGCAACGTCACCCGCTACGCCTTCGCCAAGGCCGAACCGCTCAAGACCGAGCACGAGGCCTTCCGCGACGCCATCCGCGGCACCGGCACCGGCCACGTCTCCATGCGCGAGGGCCTCGACACCCTCCGCGTCGCCGAGGCCATGCTCGAATCCGCCCGCACCGACCAGAGCATCCAGCTATGACCCCGCAGCTGCCAGGACCGATCCGCCGCAACGGCCGGCAGCTGGCCGGGGCCGTGGGCCGCGCCGCGCGCCGGCTCCCCAAGCCGGTCAAGACCGCCGGACGCGAGATGTTCGAGCTGGTGCCGGACTCCCAGCTGAAGCGCCGCCTGGACCGCGCCCTGCGCGGTGCCTCCCCGGCCCGCCGGAGGAGCGCGCGCGGCACCGCGTTCTCGGACGCGCACGTCCCGCTCGTCAACCGCGGCAGCACCTACACGGCGGGGGAGGTCTCCACCTACCTCCAGCTCGAGGCGGCCCACCTGCGCCGGCGGCTGTTCGCCGAGCAGACGCTCGCCCGGGCCGCCGAGGGCGCAGTCCCCGCCGACGCCGGGCAGGACGAGGCCAGCCGCGAGCTGGTGGACGAGTACCTGGAGGTCGCCGGCCCCGAGGACGATCCGGCCGCGGGCACGCACCTCGTCGTCGTCAACGTCTACCCGAGCATCGGCAACGAGTACGGCAACGGGTTCGTCCACCGCCGCATCAAGTACTATCTCGAGGCGGGCGCCCAGGTCCACGTCGTCGTGATCGGCCCGGAGACCGAGCCGTCCGTGTACACGTACGACGGCGTCGCGGTCATCACCGGCGACGGCGCCGAGGCGCGGGAGCTGCTGCGCCGGCGCACCTATCGCAGCGTCAGCGCCCACTTCATGGGCCGCTACATCTGGGACCAGCTCAAAGACGGCCTCAAGGGCCAGGCGTTCTACTGCTTCATGCACGGGTTCGAGTCGCGTCGCTGGATCCGCACCCTCTACAACTACCGGACGCCGGACCAGGTCGACGCCGCGATCGCGGACACCGTCGACCGGCAGGGCCTCTGGCGCGAGGTCCTGGCGCACCCGTGGGGTCCGGTCAAATTCGTCTTCGTCTCCGACTGGTGGCGTCGCGCCTCCCAGGAGGACATGGAGCTCGTCTACCCGGCCTCCCGCTACGAGGTGGTCCACAACGTCATCGAGACCAAGCTCTTCCGCTACCTTCCGAAGGACCCGGAGCAGCGCTTCAAGCTGCTCTGGGTGCGCTCGGCCAGCAACCTCAACTACGGCAGCGACATCGCCGTCGACGTCCTGAAGAAGCTCCGCGAGACGGAGTACTGGGACCGCATCGAGGCCCGGATCATCGGCGACGGGCGGCACTTCGGCGGCTTCGAGTCCGCATTCGAGGAGGACCCGAACGTCACGGTCGAGCGGCGCTTCGCCTCCCAGGACGAGATCGCCCTGCTGCACCGGGACTACGGTGTCTTCCTGGTCCCCAGCCGCCTGGACTCCCAGGGCGTCTCCCGCGACGAGGCCATGGCCAGCGGCCTCGTCCCCGTCACCAACACCGTCAGCGCGATCCCCGAGTTCGTCGACGAGGACTGCGCCGTGCTCGCCCCGGCAGAGGACGCGGACGCCATGGTCGCGGGCCTGGTCCGGCTGTTCGAGGACCCGGACCGCTTCCTGCGGATGTCCGCCGCAGCAGCCGAGCGCGTCGCCCGCCAGAGTGGCCCCGAGGCCACCATCGGCAAGGAGCTGCGCCTGCTCGGGATCACCGGACAGGACGACGGCGCCGTCAGCGAAGGGAGCCAGTCATGAAGATCCTCCTGCTCACGTCCGGGATGAGCCCGGCCGAGGCGCTGTGGGTCGACGTGCTCGACGACGCGGGCCACACCGTCGACGTGTTCGACACCCGCAGCGCCCAGTGGCTGCGCCGCCGTGCCTACCACCCGGCCAAGGTCGTCCCCGAGTGGGTGCGCACCTGGAGCTACCGCAGCACCGGCAACGCGCTCAACAGCTTCTACCAGCTCCTCGTCGACGGCGGCGAGTACGACGACGTCGTCGCCTCCGGCCTGGCCGCCGGTGGCGCGATGGCGCGGCACTGCGAGCGCGCCTTCACCCCGTTGCTGTGGCGCGGCGACCTCGACTTCTCCTCGGCCCGCCCTGTCCTCGCCGAGGACTTCGCCGCCCTGACCAGCGCGACCGGCCGGATCCTCCTGGAGGACGAGTACGAGTTCGACAAGGCGCTGGCCAAGGGCTCCAACAGCGCGCACCTCCTGCACGTGCAACGGCCCGTCGGCAGCCTGCGGCCGCTGCTGGGACCGGGCGCCGCCGCGTCGGCCGAGGGCCCGCGGGTCGCGGTGCTCCACCCCGAGGGGATGCCCGAGGCCCGGGTGGACGCCTACCGCGCCATGCTCGACGCTGTCGCGGAACGTCACGGGGGAACGGCCGAGGCGGTCTCGGCCGCCTCCCTGTACCGCCTGCGCGACGCACAGCGGAACCGTCGGTTCGACGACATCGCAAGCACGCGGCTGGCCGGCTTCACCCACGCCGTGCTCATCGGCGTCTCCCGGGACCACAGCACACTCGCCGACGCGCTCCTGGCACCACAGACGCGCGACCGGTTCATCGTCGAGGACACCATCGGCATGGGCTACTGGGCCGATCGGGCCGGATTCGAGCGGACCGGCCGCGGCGCCCGGATGGGGGAGCTCCTGGACGGGATGCTCGGGTCCGCCGAGAGCGCCGCCGGGGGCGGGGCGCCCGCGGCGGTCGCCTCCGCCGCCGACGTCGACCCGATGGTCGCGCTCCGGCGGACCATGGAGCGGCCCGTGCCGCGACTGCACGAGGAACTGCGCGCCCTCGAGTCGGAGGGCCCGCTGGACGTGTTCTTCTCGACCTCCCCGCTGGAGGACCGCACCAACGGCGCGCGCCCGCAGCGCGTCCGGAACATGGCCGAGGCCCTCGACGAGCGCGGTCCCGCCGTGCGCGTCTACTCGACGCCGAAGGTCTTCGAGCGCCGGACCGACCTCATCTTCCGGCTGCTCCGCGAGGGACGGCCGGCGGGTCTGCTCTACGGCGAGAACTCGACGTCGCCCATTCCGTTCGACACCACACTGGACGGACTCGAGCGCCTGTTCGCGGCCTTCCGCGCGGCCGGCGGACGGAGCGCCTGGTTCGTCCGCGATCTGCACTGGCTCGAGAAGGACGCCGACTTCCTCGACGATCCCGAGCGCAAACAGGAGTTCGTCGAGCGCGGGCTCCGCGAGCTCTCGATCGCCGGACACGGGACGGACCTGCTGCTGGCGCCCTGCGAGGCCTCGGCCGAGGGCTTCAAGGGCATGCTGGCCGGGCACGACGACACGGAGTACCGCTGGGCGGCCATGCCCCCGGCGGTCGCCGCGGCCAACGCCGTGAGACCGCACGCCAGCGTCTCGGAGACGACCACGCTGCTCTATGCCGGCGGCGTCGGATCGTTCTACGCGATGGACAGCTACCTGCGCGCGATCATCTCCCTGCCGGCCGACCGCTTCCGCTTCGACTTCCTCGTCCGCCCGGCGGAGGTCGAGAACCTGGTCCGGTTCCTGGCCGCGCACGGCCTCGAGGACGACCCGCGGGTCTCGATCACGACGGACGAGCTGGATGTCTACACGCCCCGGGACGGTGCCACCATCGGCACGGTGCTGCTGGACAGCGAGTACGCGCGCTTCGCCTTCCCGTACAAGACCGTCAGCATGCTGGAGAAGGGCTTCCCGCTGCTGACCTACCGGGACATGGCGATCGCGGAGTTCGTCGAGTCAAACGGGATCGGAGCCGTCTGCGAGCGGTCCGCCGCCTCCGTGGCCGAGACCCTCGAGACCATGAGCCGGCACGATTACACGGACGCGATCCGCAGCGCGCGCGTCACCGAGAGCTGGACGGCCCGGATCGACCGGCTGGAGAGCCTTCTGAGCGCCGTGCGGAACGACGCCGTAGGGAAGGACCGGGAGCCGGCGTCCCGCTCCTGAACGGCTAGGTGCGCGGACGGCGGGCCGGCCGCATTGAGCCGGTGCCGCCGCCGGCGCCCGCCGCCCGGTGGTCGCTGATCAGTCCCGTGCGGTCAGCAGAGCGGGGTCGGTCAGCAGAGGACGGCCGAGCGGTCAGGGCGTGCCGAGGGCGCGGCTGAGCCGGGTCAGGAACTCCTGCCGGTGGACTCGCTCCACATAGTCGAGTGCCGCAGCCCGGCGGTCCTGCGCGGCCGCCTGGTCCGCGAGATCGGCGACCGCCCGCAGCACCGTCTGTTGGAGGGCGTCCAGGTCGGTGACGAGCAGGGGAGCGGTGCGGGCCAGATCCTCCCGGAGCGGATGCGGCGTCCCGCCGACCACCGTGAGCCCGTGGGCCCATGCCATGACGGCGACCGGGGACGGCTCCCCGGAGGCCAGCGCGTCGACGAGCACCGTGCGGCCGCCGATCGACTCCAGCAGCGCCTGGGGCACCGCGGACCCGGGCGTGAAGGCGGGCAGCTCGACGACGTGGCACCCCTCGGTCCGCCAGGCCGCCGACGCCTCCGCGAGACGCCGGTTCTCGGCGGTCGAACGGCGGACGCCGGCGATCAGGACACGGGCCGCTCCGTCGGCGACGTCCGGTCCGGAGCCCGGCGCCCTCGACGCGGAGGGATCGTCGGCTGCGGGATCGTCCGCTGCGGACCACCCGGAGGTCGCGGACCACGCGCGGGGTGCCGGATAGGGAAGCCAGACGGCTTCCGGGAACTGGCGGGCTGCTAGTTCGCCCCAGGTCAGGACGGGCCACTGTCCGTGCCGCAGGCCCTCGCGGGTGCGAGCGGTCTGCTGGTCGTAGCGGGTTGCGCCGGCACCGTCGAGCTCGACCAGTGGGTGGGCCGGGTGCGCCGCGCGCAGCCTGGCCCGGGCGTAGAGGGCGTCTGGATCCAGGATGGCGGCCGTGCGGGCACCCAGCGCCTCCAGGACCAGTCGCTCGGCCAGCGGTGAGCCGGCGTGCCCATTGAGTGCGGGGAGCGCGTCGCCGAGGACCACGGATCGCGTTCCGCGGGCGATCTCGGCGACGACGGCGGCGGCCTCGGGCAGGCCATCGAGCTGGCCGTGCAGGTCGGCCCGTTCCGGGGCGGCGGGCCGCGCGATCGACGCGAACGGCGGACGGCTCTGGGCGTCGGCGGAGTCGTCGGTGGAGTCGTCGGCGGGGTCGCCGGCGAGATCGGCGGCGACCGTGAGGACCGTCCGGACCCCGGGCGTGGCCGGTCCGACGACGAGGCACCGCGGCGGCGGGACGTCCCCGGCCGGCGCCTCGGCACTGGCGGTGGCGCCGTCGTCGGCATCCCTCGCGTCGCTGGCGGCGCCGGTCGCGTGGACTGGGTCGCTGGCGGCGCCGGTCGCGTGGACCCGGTGGAGCCCGCTCCAGACCGCTTGCAGGACGGGCTCGCTGCCCTCCCAGGTGTGCCCGCGGACGAAGTCCTCGGTCAGCCGCTCCCGGTACCGGCCCGCGCCGTCGAGCGCCTCGGAGACCGCCCGGGCCAGATCCTCGGGATCGGCGGGGCGGTGCACCGTGCCGATGCCGTGCTCGCGGACGAAGGAGGCCTGCGCGGCGAGGTCGGAGACCACCGGCGGCAGGCCGGACTGGATGTACTCGCGGATCTTGGTCGGGAGCGCGGCCTCGTGCGCGGTGGTCGGATGCAGGGGGCTCAGCCCCACGGTGGCGGAGGACGCGTACCAAGTGACATGGCGGGCGGGGACGTAGTCGTGGAGGTGCACGCGGTCTGCGACACCCAGCTCGGCCGCCGCGGCGCGCAGGCGTTCGCGCAGCCGGGGGTCCCGGTTCGCGACGAACGCCAGGTGGACGCCCGGCAGGTGCGCCAGGGCCGCGACGGCGTCGAGGATGCCGCGCGACTCGGAGAGCTTCCCGACGTACACGAGCAGCGGGGTCGCGGCGTCGAGTCCGCATTCCTCGCGCAGCGTGCGGCGGTCGGCCGGTTCCATCGGGTGGCGTCCGGCGGAGGGTGCGTTGACCACCACGGCGGGGCGTTCCGGCAGCCGGTGCCGGCGCTGCATGCGGTCTGCGAGCTCGTCGGAGACGGAGATGACGGCATCGGCACGGCGGATCGTGTCGCGCTCTGCGGCCAGCCATGCCGCGCGGGCCGCCGGGCCGCCGGCGAAGTGGACGCCGGGGAGCCACTCGTGGGCGTCGTACACCCAGCGGACCGGGCGTCCCTGCTCGGCGCGCCAGGCCGCGTACGTGTCGGCCGCGGGCAGCGGGTGCCGGTCATGCACGTGGACGAGATCCGGCTCGAGCGCCACGAGAGCCCGGAGGAACGCCTCCTCGTAGTCCTCGATCTGCGGCCACAGCCGGCGGTAGCGGCCCCCGCCGAGGGGCCCGGCCCGGCCCGTGAGCGCGTCGGCGGTCAACGCCCTCCGCGCTGCCAGGGCCGCTCGAGTCAGCGGCGCGCTCGTCGCAGCGGGCCGGCGGTGCCGGCGCTCGACGGCGTCCGCATCGACGTCGTCCTCGCCGAGCATGGCCCCGAGCAGTCGCGACCGCCAGGCGTTGGAGGCGGAACCGAACGCGACCTCGGCCTGGTGGCGGATGGTCCGTTCGAACGGGATGGCGAGGCGGTAGACCGGGATGTCCTCGTGCGCGCCGAAGGAAGTCACGGTCCGGTTCCGCTCGCCGACGATCGTGACGCGGTAGCCGGCCTTCACGGCGCTCTCGGCGGACTTGAGGACCCGCGAGTCCCCGACCACCAGGTTGCCGACCAGCATCGCCATGTGGGGGCGCTGCCCGTGGGTCATCCGTTGCTCCTCATCCCGTGTGCGGTGAATGGGCGGTGTCAGCCGAGCAGGGCGCCGACGAACTGCTCCACCACGACGTCCGTCGCGTAGCGGGCGCGGCAGTAGGCTGCGGCCTCCGTGACCGCGGCGGCGTGGACCTCCGGGTCGCGCAGCGGCAGGATCGACTCGGCCAGTTCGGCGGCGTCGGCCGCCAGCCACTGCTGCGGGTAGAGCAGGTCGCTGCCCGGCCACGCGATGGAGCGGGGTACGGCCCCGCGCACGGCGCCGTCGGGGAGCGTGAAGTGGAAGGACTCGAAGTCGCTGGTGGAGAGCGCCACGCCCATCTCGGCGTACCAGGGGTCCAGGTCCGCGCTGTACCCGTCCCAGTGGACCGCACCGCGGAGCAACCGCGACTGCTCGATCCGGCGGTACTGCTCCTGGAAGTAGGCCTGCTCGGTGGAGCGCTCGCGGAACCACGCGTAGTCGGTCGGACGGTAGCCCTTCAGGTGCAGCACGTAGTCCGGGTCGACGGCGCGCAGCTCCTCGAGCAGGTCCAGCGCCGTCGCCAGGCCCTTGCGGGCCGGGGTTACCCCGACCATGCCGATCCGGTGCGGGTCGCCCAGGGCGGCCTGCTCCGGGACACGCACGGCGTTCGTGATGGTGCTGGACTTCACGCGTGCCCAGCCGAAGTGCCGGTTCGCCTCGCGGCGGACGTGCTCGCCCACGAAGATCATGTGCCGGTCGCCCTCGAACCCGATGTGGCGGGGGAAGTCGGTGAGGATCTCCTGCAGGTGGAAGCGGGTGACCACACGGGTGGAGGCCGGGACGTTCCGGGTGAACCACACGGCGTTGCCGAGCGCCCATTCGCACCAGACCACGTCGACGTCGGCCGCCAGCTGCCGGGAGCGGTCGGTCCGGTGGCGGTTGTGCCCCTCCCACTGGTCCACGAGGACCTCGTGTCCGCCCGCCTCGAGCGCGGCGACGATCTCGTGTGTGAACTTCAGATCGTGCCCGGCCAGCAGGATCCGCCGGGACTCGCGCACCAGTGCGCGCGGCGGACCGTCGGCCTCGGCAGACCCGGCCGCGCTCGACGCGTTCTGCTCGTCGGCCGGCGACGCCCCCGGGCCGGCCGTGTCCCCGTCGTCCCCGCCGGGGGCCGACGAGGGGCCGGCGGTCGCGGTGGACAGCTCCCGAAGGACATCGAGGCGCGTGCGGCGACGCTGGGCACCCCAGGGGCCGCCGCCGTAGCCGGGCTCGTCCCGGTAGCGCGGCTGCGGCACCGGCCGCGCGCCCGGGACGACGCGGCGGACCGGGACGCCGGCCAGCCGCGAGGCGAGGATCCACGGCGCCAGCCGTTCCTCGTCGCCGTCGTGGGCTGCCCACACGGCCGCGCAGGAGTTCAGCAGGGCCAGATACTGCCCGGCGGTGGGCTGGGGTACGCGCAGGACGCGCGAGCCACGCGGCAGTTCAGGCGGCGTCGGGATGTCGGAGCCGTCCACGGAGACGAGGACGAAGAACCGGGCCCGCTCCGCCGCCGGGAGCGCCGGGGGGCGTCCCGCTGCGGCGAGGAGGAGGACCACGCTGTTGCGGGCGTCCGCCCGCAGGACAGGTCCCAGCCGCCACGCCTCGGTCAGGGGCAGGAAATAGGAGACCGGGTCGTCCACGTCGGCGACGGCGCGCCTGTCGCGGGGCCCGAAGGCGGGCCAGGCGCTCTCCGGGATGCTCTCCCGCCATGCCGGCATCGCGGCGCGCAGCGCCAGCAGCGTGGCGCGGTCCGTGGCGCGGTCCTTCGCGCGCAGGGCGCGGGCCCGGCCGGCGCGGGCGATCTTCCGGACGCCGGCGGGCAAGTGGGCGGCGTTGGGCCGGGCCACTACGGGCTCCACACGACTTCGGTCCTGACCAGCTGCTTCTTGAGTGCGTCCCGCTGCTGGCGGGGGCGCTTGACCCGTCCGCGGCCCATCTGGCCGGCGTAGGAGTTGTACTGCTCGGTGACTTCCGCCGGATCGCCGTCCATGATCAGCTCGCCGCGCTCGATCCAGAGCACCCGGCTGCACATCTCCCGGATGGTGCCGAGGGAGTGGCTGACCAGGAAGACGCAGCCGGCCTGGCCGCGCAGGGAGTCCAGGTGCTGGCGGGTCTTCTCCCGGAACTGGGCGTCACCGGTGTTGAGGGCCTCGTCGATGATGAGGATGTCCGGGTCGATCGACGTGGCGATCGCGAACTGCAGGCGCGCGGACATGCCCGAGGAGTAGGACTTCAGGGGCAGGTGGATCGAGTCCTGCAGTCCGGCGAGGGCGATGATGCTCTCCCGCTTCGCCTCGAGCTGCTTCCGCGTCATGCCCATGGCCAGGCAGCCGAGCGTGATGTTGTCGTTGCCGGAGATCTGCGGCTGCAGGGCCGCGTTGACGCCGAGCATGACGGGCGTGCTGGTCGCGTGCACGGTGCCGCTCGTCGGATTGATCTGGCCGGTCAGGATCTTCATCAGCGTGGACTTGCCGGAGCCGTTGGTCCCGATGACGCCGACGCTCTCGCCCCGGTGCGCCACGAACGTGAGTTCCTTGAGGGCGTGCACGTCCACCGTGGTGGTCCCGATGAAGTCCTGCGCGCGGCGGCGGAGCGTGCGTCGGGCGTCGTCCTCCTTGGCCCGGACCTTGTAGGTCATGGACACGTGGTCGACGACGACGGCGACGTCGCGGTCCAGGCCCGGCGCGTCGCTCCGGGCGGCGTCCTCGGTGACGCCCTGCTCGAGGTTCTGCTCCGTCATGCCGCTAGGCCCTTTCCTGGTTGTAGGACTCTTCGGCCTTCCAGAAGGCGATCGATCCGACGATCAACAGGACGATGGTCCACACGCCGAGCACGGTCCAGCGCTCGAGGCCCGGGACGTTCCCGTAGAGCAGGATGTCGCGCGTGATGTCCAGGACGCAGAAGAGCGGGTTCAGCTGCATCGCCTGGTAGATCGCGGGATTGTTCTCGAAGCGCTCCAGCGAGAAGAAGACGCAGGAGAGGTAGAGCCAGATGCGGGTGCCGAAGGAGATCAGGTTCACCACGTCGGGGAACCGGGTCACGATCCGGCACAGCAGCAGGCTGAGGCCCAGGTTGAAGAGGAACTGGACGATCACCACCGGGACGATGAGCAACCACAGCCAGGTGATCTCCTCCAGCGGCGGGATGGCCAGGATCAGGACCATCATGGTGGCGATGACGATGACCTGGGACATCAACTCGCGGACGTTCACCGCCAGCGGCAGCGTGGCGCGGGGGAAATTGAACGCGCGCATCATCGACTGGTTGTTGTTCAGGGCCCGGGCGCCCTGGGTGATCGCGCCCGTCGTGAACCGGAACATGAATGTCCCGATGATCAGGTAGGCGATGAAGTTCGGGATCTTGTCGCCCGTGTTCAGCAAGAGGCCGAAGACGAAGAAGTACGTGGCGCCGTTGAGGATCGGGTTCAGGACCAGCCAGATCCGGCCCAGGGCGTCGTCGCTGTTGCCGGTGGCGATGCGGGAGCGGGAGTCGAAGTGGATGAACGAGCGGAACTGCCAGATCTGGCGAACGTACTCGAAGAATCCGGGCCGGGCGCCGACCTTGACGAGACCCTGGGGTGAGACCCGGACCCGTTTGATGCCGCCGATCGGCGTGACCTGTTCCGTCATGTGCTCGCTGACGCCTTTCGCTTGTGTGCTCGTTCTACTTTAGAGCCTCACAAGGTCCGCTGAGTCGGAGGACTCGCGCGCAGGCGGAGGAGTCCGTCACAACCTGAGAAAGGACTGAGCCGAAAAGGGCCCCGTCGGGCCGACCGGTGGACGCCGGGCCGCTTGCGCTACGGGGCCAGGCCGGTCAGCGATTCCGCTGCGTCGACGACGGTGGAGAACGTCCGCTCCACGGGTGCGGACGACGGAGCGGCGTCCGTGGCCGGAGTCCTCTTCGCCGCGGGCGCCGACTCGGTGGCTGCCGGGCTCCGGGTTGTGGAGCGCGAGGGAGACGGGCTGCCGGAGGCGGTCTCCGCGGGCGCTGGATCGGACGGGGCCGGCGTGCTCGGCGGAGTCGTCGGCACCGGAGTCTTCGGCGGGGCCGACGATGCCGGTGGTGTCGACGGCGCCGGAGTCGAGGGTGCCGGCTTGGAGGGGGCGGGGGTCCCCGGCGTCGTCGGTGTCGGGTCGGGGCTCGCGGGGGCGCTCGGCGAGGGCGTGCCGGAGGGGGTGCCCGGCTTGGGCGCCGGCGGCGTGGGGTCCGGGGAGCGGGCGGGAGGCGTCGACTCCGGGTCGGGCCGCGCGGAACCGGCGGGGACCACTGGACGGTCGGACGCCCCCTGCGTCGGGTCGGCGCCGCGCGGGGGATTGTCGGCGGTTCGGATGCGCTCCAGCTCCTCGGGCGTCAGGGGGATGGGCTGTCCGGGGACGCGCGGCACGTAGGCGGCCGGATTGGTCCACTTCCCACCGCGGTAGACCTCGAAGTGGACGTGGCAGCCGGTGGAGTTGCCCGTGGTCCCGGCCAGGGCGATCAGCTGTCCCTGCTCGACCTGCTCTCCCACCTTCGCGATCAGCACGGAGTTGTGGCTGTAGGCGGTGTCGATGCCGTGGCCGTGGCTGATGCGGACGCGGTAGCCGGAGTGGCCCGCCCAGGCCGACTGGACCACTGTGCCGGCCTCGGACGCGCGGACGGGGGCGCCGCAGGGCACCGCGTAGTCCTGGCCGATGTGGATGTGCCGGCCCGGCCCGGTGGGGTTGTTGCGCCAGCCGAACGGACTGGTCAGTCTGAAGTTCGCCACTGGGTGCGCCAACCGGAGACCGCCCGGCAGGCCGGCGGCGGCCCCCACGAGCTGGACGGTGTCGAGCGCGCGGACCACGGACTCACCGTCGGCGGCGCTGCCGTCCGCGGAGACCTCGGGGCCGCCGCGGGTGGCGGCGGTCAGGGTGCCGGGATCGCCGCCGGACCCCAGGGGTACGACGACGGGGGCGACCCGTCCGTGGCCGACCGGCCCCGCCGACGCCGTCGCCACCACGTCCGCCACCGGGACGGATCCGATGTGCCGTTCCTCGGCCGAGGCAGCGGTGAGCGTGCTGCCGCCGGCGCCGAGCACCGCCAGCGCCGCGATGGCGACCATGGCCATGCCCTGGACGCTCCGTTGCCGGAGCCGGGCGCGCTGCAGCCGGCGGTGCTGGAGCCGCCGGCGCTGGACGCGGCGGGGGAGGAGTGCGCCGGTGCCGGGCGGGCCGATGGCCGGCTCGGGTGCCAGGGCGGTACGGTCCCCGCGGGCCGAGATGGAGTGCCGCGCGATCACCAGCTCCGGGCCCGCGGGCGCCTGGGTGCCCTCGGGTGCACCCGCCGAGCGGGCCCTCCCGGCCGTTCCGGACAGGTGCCGCGCGGCGCGCCTGCCCTGGACAAGAGGATCGAACGCCCGTGCAGCAGATGCCATGATTCCCCCGGTGACGCGGACGCCTCGTGGCGATCCGATCGGTGACCGAATCCTTCGGAGCCCTAGCTTTGATCACGAGGCTATAACGGGGCGGACTCGACCGCCAGAGTTCCCGCGAAAATACTGGGGGACCGGTAAATTGGGTACCGCGTCCCCGTCGCCGGCCCCCGCGCGCTGGCGATTCCTGCACCCACCCACCGAACCCCGAAGGGCATCCACGCCATGCACCTGAAATCGCTCACCATCCGCGGTTTCAAGTCCTTCGCGTCCGCGACCACCTTCGAGTTCGAGCCCGGCGTGACCGCCGTCGTCGGACCCAACGGCTCCGGGAAGTCCAACGTGGTGGACGCCCTGGCCTGGGTGATGGGCGAGCAGGGGGCGAAGACCCTCCGCGGCGGCAAGATGGAGGACGTGATCTTCGCCGGGACGTCCGGTCGGCCACCCCTGGGGCGAGCCCAGGTCTCGCTCACGATCGACAACGCCGACGGAGCGCTGCCGATCGAGTACTCAGAGGTCACGATCTCACGGACGCTCTTCCGGGCCGGCGGCAGCGAGTACGCCATCAACGGCGAGCCCTGCCGGCTCCTGGACATCCAGGAACTGCTCTCCGACTCCGGCCTCGGCCGCGAGATGCACGTCATCATCGGCCAGGGCCAGCTGGACCGCGTCCTGCACGCCACCCCCGAGGACCGCCGCGGCTTCATCGAGGAGGCCGCCGGCATCCTCAAGCACCGCCGGCGCAAGGAGAAGAGCCTCCGCAAGCTCGATGCGATGCAGGCCAACCTCGCCCGCCTGCAGGACCTCACCGGCGAGATCCGGCGTCAGCTCACCCCGCTCGGCAAGCAGGCCGCCGTCGCCCGCCGCGCCCAGACCGTCCAGTACGACCTGCGCGATGCCAAGTGCCGTCTGCTGGCCGACGACCTGGTCACCCTGCAGGAGGCGCTGACCCAGGACCTCGCCGAGGAGGCCGAGGTCAAGGCCCGTCAGGCCGACGTCGACGCCCGGCTCGACGCAGCCCGGCGCCAGCTCGCCGCCCTCGAGGCCGAGGCGGCGCACGCGACGCCGGCGACGAACGCGGCCCGCGATCTCGCCTACCAGCTCGGCTCGACGCAGGAGCGCTTCCGCTCGCTCGCCCGGCTGGCCGGGGAGCGCGCCCGTCTCCTCGGACAGTCCGACGACGCCGAGGACGACGGCGGCCGCGACCCCGACCGCCTCACCGAGCAGGCGGACCTGCTCGCGGAGGAGCTCGAGGAGCTGCAGGAGCAGAACGAGGAGTACGCCGAGGCCCTCGAGGAGGCCGTCGCCGAGCGCGGGGCGGCCGAGGAGGAGGCCTCCGCCGAGGAGCAGCGCCTGACCACGCTGCTCCGGGCGGCCGCGGACCGGCGCGAGGGCCTGGCCCGGCTGGCGGGCCAGGTGGCCGCGGCCCGGAGCCGGGTGGAGGCCGCCGAAGGCGAGCGGGACAGGCTCCGCGCCGCCGCCCGCGAGGCTGCCGACCGCCGGGAGCGGGCCCAGGAGGAGTTCACCATCCTGGAGCAGCAGGCGGCCCACCAGGAGACCGGCGACGAATCCCACGTGGAGGCACTGGACGCCGCCACGGCCCGGGTCGGCGAGCTCTCCACCCGCCGCGACGAGTTCCAGCTCGAGCTGCGCGACAGCCACGGGACGATCGCCGGGCTCGCGGCCCGCCGGGACGCGCTGCAGGCCGCGCTCGTGCGCCGCGACGCCAGCGCCGACGTCCTCGCCGCAGCCCCCGAAGGGCTGCAGGGGCGCCTCGCCGAGCACATGGGCGTCGAGCCCGGCTGGGAAGCCGCCGTCTCGGCCGCCCTCGGCGGATACGCGGAGGCCCTCGTGGCCGACTCGGGGGCGGCCCGCACGCTCGTCGAGCAGGTCAAGCACGACCAGACCGGACGACTCCACCTGCTCCGCGCCGCCGACGCGCCCGGGAAGGACGCCTCCCGGCGGCCAGCCCAGGGCAGTGCACACCGGGAGGACGAGACGCCGGAGCAGAACGTCCCCGGCGATGCCGGGGTCGACTCCGGGCCGCAGCCCGTTGGGCTGGCCACCACGGCCGTCCCCGGGGCACGGTCCGCCATGGACGTCGTCGCCCCGGCGCCGGCCGTGGCGCTCGCCGTCCGGCACCTGCTGGCGGACACCGTGGTGGTCCCCGATCTGGCCGGGGCCTTCGACGCCGTGAGCGCGGCACCGGGCGTCCGTGCCGTCACGGCCGACGGGGACATCGTCACCGTCGGGACGATCGAGGGCGGCACCGCGAAGGCCCCGTCGCTGATCGAGCAGCAGGCAGAGCTGGAGGCCATCGACGGCGAGCTCGCCTCCGCCCGGGCCGGCGACGCCGAGCTGGCCGAGCGGATGGAGGCGCTGCGCCAGGAGCTGCGCGCCGCCCAGGACGCCGCCGAGGAGGCCCGCGAGGCCCAGCGCAGCGCCGACTCCAGGAACGCCACGATCAGCCGCGAGCTCGCGGGACTGTCAGCGACCCTGCGGCAGGCGCACGCCGAGAACGAGCGGCTCGAGGCCCAGGCCGCGGCCGCGCAGGAGAGCATCGGCCGCGAGCTCGAGACGCTCGAGGACCTGGCCGTCCGGCTCGACGCCGCGCAGGAGGAACCGGCCGACGAGGCAGAGCCCTCCAGCGCCGAGCGGGACCGGCTGAACGCTGCCGCGGCGTCCGCGCGCCAGCGCGAGGTCGAGGCCCGCCTGGCCCTGCGCAGCGGCGAGGAGCGCGCCTCCAACCTCAACGGGCGCATCCAGTCGCTTCGCCGCGCCGCGGAGACCGAGCGCCGCGCCCGCGAGGAGGCGGCCCGGCGCGCCGCGATCCGCGCCCGCCAGGCCGCCGCCGCCCGCGCCGTCGCGCAAGCCGCGTCCTACGGCGACCGGCTCGTGGCCGCCTCCCTGGAGACTGCCCAGGTCCGCCTCGAGGAGGCGGAGGCCACCCGCCGCCGGCTGGAGGCCGAGCTCGGCGACGCGCGGCGGATCGTCGAGCAGCTGGCCGCCGAGGCGGCCCGGCTCACCGACCGGGCCCACCGCGACGAGATGGCCCGCGCGGAGCAGCGCCTCCGGGTCGAGCAGCTGCAGGAGCGCGCCGTCGACGAGCTCGGTCTGACCCCGGAGCATCTGGTCGAGACCTACGGCCCCCACGTCCCGGTGCCCGTGCCGGAGTCCGAGGACAAGTGGGCCGAGCTCCGCCAGGAGGTCGACGACGACGGCAACGCGGTGCCGGCGGGTGCCCCCTACGACCGGGCGGAGCAGCAGAAGCGGCTCAAGCGCGCCGAACGCGACCTCGCCGCCCTCGGGAAGGTCAACCCGCTGGCGCTCGAGGAGTTCGCCGCCCTGGAGGAGCGCCACAAGTTCCTCACCGGTCAGCTCGAGGACCTCAACAAGTCAAGACAGGACCTGCTGGACATCATCCGCGACGTCGAGGAGCACGTGCAGGAGGTCTTCGCGGCCGCCTACGCGGACACCGAGGCACAGTTCGAGCGCGTCTTCGGCCGGCTCTTCCCCGGCGGCGAGGGCCGGCTGGTGCTGACGGACCCGGACGACATGCTCAACACCGGGATCGAGGTGGAGGCCCGCCCGGCCGGGAAGAAGGTCAAGCGGCTCTCGCTGCTCTCCGGCGGCGAGCGATCGCTCACGGCGGTGGCGCTGCTGGTGGCGATCTTCAAGGCGCGTCCCTCCCCGTTCTATGTCATGGACGAGGTCGAGGCTGCCCTCGACGACACGAACCTCGGGCGCCTGATCACCATCTTCGAGGAGCTGCGCGAGTCCAGCCAGTTGATCGTCATCACCCACCAGAATCGGACCATGGAGGTCGCGGACGCACTCTACGGGGTGAGCATGCGGGGCGACGGCGTCACTCAGGTGATCAGTCAGCGCCTGGCGCGGACCGATCCGGAGCCGGAGGACCGGGACGCCGGCGATCGTCACCCCGCGGGCCGTCAGTCGGCCCCGTCGACCGGGCCCGTCCGTCCTGCGGAGGCTGCGCATCCCGAGGAGTCGGCGGAGCCGCTGGGCGCGCCGGAACCAGCAGCCAGGCGGTGACGCCGACCAGCCCGACCGCGCCGGCCACGCCGAAGGACCACTCGTAGCCCCAGAGGTCGGCCAGCGAGCCGGCGAGCACCGGCCCGATGATCGCCCCGAGGTCCGTGGCCATCTGGAAGCCAGCGAGCACCTTCCCGCCGCTTCGGCCCTGCCCGACGACGTCGGCCACCGCGGCCTGCTGCGCCGGGTTCATGAAACCGATGCCCATGCCGGCCACCACGGACAGGGCCATGAGGACCGCCACGCTCTCGGTGAAGCCCATCGCGCCCATGGCCAGCGACCCCACGGCGAGACCGACGATCACCGGTCCGCGCCGACCGTAGCGGTCCGTGACGCGGCCCGAGAACGTGAGCACGGCGGCGTTGCCGGCAGCGAACACCGCGAGCGAGATGCCGGCGAGCTGGGCGCTGTGCTGCGTGAAGACATGCGCGACGAACAGCGGCAGGATCGCCACGCGCACCCCGAAGTTCGTCCAGCCGTTCGCGAACCCGGACACGAGCGCGGCCCGGTACGTGGGGGAGCCCAGCGCCTCCCGGACGGTCAGTGCGGGCACGGGGGCCGGCGTCGCGCCCGCGGCCTCCCCGTCGGCGCTCGCGAGCGCCGCCCGGCGGCGGACGCGGGCCAGCGAGAAGTGGACGATCGCGGCTGCGACCACCAGCGCGCCCCCGTACAGGAAGAAGGGCACCCGGTAGCCGAACCCGGCCAGCAGCCCGCCGACCACCGGCCCCGCGATGCTGCCGAGCAGGAACGCGGTGGCGTACAGCCCGGAGATGCGTCCGCGGATCTCCGGCGGCGCGAGCCGGGCGATGAGCGACATCGCCGAGACCGTGAACATGGTGGATCCGATTCCCCCGAGGGCGCGGTAGACGATCAGCTGCTCGTAGCTGCCGGCGAGTCCCACGAGGATCGTGGAGACCGCGACGATCAGCACGCCGCCGACGTAGACGACCGGCTCGCCCAGGCGATCGGTGAAGCGCCCGGAGAGCGGAGCGAACAGCAGACGCGTGAACGCGAACACCGAGACGATGACGCTCGCCGCGGTCACGGACACGCCGAAGCTGGCCGCGTACTGCGGCAGCAGCGGGGCGATGATCCCGAAGCCGATCGCGATCACGAACGCCGCGCCGATGAGGACGCGGATCTCGACGGGGATGGCGGGTCTGACGGGGGAGGGCGAGGGCGCGGGAGTGGTCATGGCCCGCCCAGTCTAGGCGTGGTCGGTAAGCTGGACGGGTGCCTATCGAATTGATCCTGACCATCGTCGTCGCCGTCGTAGTGGTCCTCGGCCTCGGAATCGGGGTCGCCTTCCTGCTGCGCGGCCGCAAGACGAAGCCCGGAACGTACCCGACGACCCGCGACGAGAACGATCCCCCTGCCGGCGGCGCCGGAGCGTCCGCCACCGAAGCCCCGCCGGAGGCCGCCCCGCCCGCCGGGACCGACGGCGTCGAGACCGACGCGGTCGAGACCGAGGTGCCGGTCGAGGAGCCGGAGGTCGAGGCCGTCCCGCTCGACGTGCCCGAGCCCGCGCTGGGCCGCCTGGCCCGGCTGCGCGCCCGCCTGGTCAAGTCCAACAACGCCCTCGGCAAGGGCCTGCTCCGCCTGCTGAGCCAGGACCGGATCGACGAGGACGTCTGGGACGAGATCGAGGAGACGCTGCTCCTCGCCGATCTCGGCACGGACGCGACCATGGAGCTCGTCGACAACCTGCGCGAGCGGGTCACGGTCGAGGGCCTCCGCGAGCCCGAGAAGGTCCGCGCCATCCTGCGCGAGGAGCTGATCAAGCTGCTCGCCCCCGAGTTGGACCGCTCGATCGCGTCCGACCGGCGCGAGGGCCGCCCCGCCGTCGTCATGGTCGTCGGCGTCAACGGCGTCGGCAAGACGACGACGATCGGCAAGATGGCGCGCGTCCTCGTCGCGGAGGACAAGGACGTGCTCCTCGGCGCCGCGGACACGTTCCGCGCGGCCGCCGCCGAGCAGCTGGCCACCTGGGGCGCCCGCGTGGGCGTGCCGACCGTGCGCAGCGACGTCGACGGCGCGGACCCGGCCTCGGTCGCGTTCGAGGCCGTCAAGGCCGGGATGGAGCAGGAGGTCGACGTCGTCATGGTCGACACCGCTGGTCGTCTGCAGAACAAGGTCGGACTCATGGACGAGCTCGGCAAGATCAAGCGGGTCATCGAGAAGCAGGCCACGGTGGACGAGGTCCTGCTGGTGCTCGACGCGACCACCGGCCAGAACGGGCTGAACCAGGCCAAGGTGTTCGCCGAGGTCGTCGACATCACCGGCATCGTGCTCACCAAGCTCGACGGCACCGCGAAGGGCGGGATCGTCGTCGCGATCCAGCGCCAGCTCGGCGTGCCCGTGAAGCTCGTCGGCCTCGGAGAGGGCGCCGACGACCTGGCCCCGTTCGAGGCCGGCGACTTCGTCGACGCGCTGCTGGACTGAGCGACCGGCCGTGCCCCCGCGCAAGCGGTTCATCCGGCTCAAGGAGCAGACGCCCAACCGCGACGTCTGGCACGAGCCGGCCGACCGGTACCGCCGGCGGACCGACGGGACGCTGGCGCGCGGTCCGTTCCGTGCCCACACCGACCGCCAGGGGTTCCTGCAGACCGGCAACACCGGTCTGCGGGGCCCGGCGGTCTACTTCCTCGGCGGCTCCCTGGTCGAGTCGATGTACGCGGACGAGGACCGCCGCTTCGTCTCCCAGGTCGAGCGCCGCCTGCGCGACGGCGGACCGGTGCACCGGTGCTTCAACGGCGGCTACTCCGGTGCGACCACGCTGCAGCTGATCAACGTGCTGCTGAACAAGATCGTGCCCCTGCTGCGTCCCAACGACACCGTGGTGCTCTTCGTCCCGCAGTCGGACACCGACGTGCTCGACCGCGAGGGCGGCTACTGGACCCGGACGGAGCGGCACTCCCCGCTCGTGCCGGTGACCGACGGCGAGTACCAGGCACCGGTCACCGGCGCCGATCTCGAGCCCCTGCACCAGTTGCTCGACGTCGTCCGCACCATCCGCCGGACCTTCCACATCAACCTGGTCCTGGCCACGTCGCCGATGCGGGACGAACCGTACGCGAAGTCGGAGTACCTGCGGAGGCTCTTCGCCGACCGCGCCACCTACGACCGCGTGATGACCCTGCGCCGCGACCTGGTCGCCGCCGTGCGTCGGCACGTCCGGATGTACCCCGGAACGGCGTTCATCGACGCCGCCGCGCTGGTCGCCGGCCGGCCCGAGCTGTTCTACGACGACCTGCACCTGAACCACGCCGGCCAGGACGAGTTCGCCCGGCTCCTCGCCGCCGCGCTCGTGCCGCTGCTGCCCGGGGGACGGCACTGGAGGAGCTACCGGGTCAAGCGCAAGGCCGACCGGACCCTCCGCATGCTCCACCGTCGGGGGCTCGGCGGCTGAGACGGTCCGGTCCGGTCCTGACCCGGGCGCGACAGCCCGGCCCGTTCCCGGGGACGCCGACGAAACGCGCCCGTTACACGGCCGCCACGTGAACTTCACGGGGCGGCCGTCGTCGTTACCCGGGCGAAACGCACCGGCGCGGGAGGGGTAACACGACTCCGGTTCTCTGGAGGGGAAGGCGAGAGATCGCCTGATTCCCTTATCGAACACAGGAGGACGGACATGGAACTGCAACCGGTTCACGTCTGGATGATGGTCTGCGCGGCCCTGGTACTGCTCATGACCCCCGCGCTCGCCTTCTTCTACGGCGGCATGACTCGCGCGAAGAGCGTGCTGAACATGATGATGATGAGCTTCGTGGCGCTGGGCATCACGGCCGTGGTGTGGGTGCTGTGGGGCAACTCGATGGCGGGCGGGGGCAGCAGCGTCGGCGGCCTGTTCGGCCATCCCTTCGAGCAGTTCGGCCTCGCCGGGCTGATCGGCACCGAGGACCTGATCGCCGCGGGCTTCGCCGGGACGTTCGCGATCATCACGGTCGCGCTCATCTCCGGCGCCATCGCCGACCGGGCGCGCTTCGGCGCCTGGTGCCTGTTCGTCCCCGTCTGGGTCACGGTGGTCTACGCGCCGGTGGCCTACTGGGTGTGGGGCGGCGGCCTGCTCTCCGCAGAGGGCGCCATCGGCAGTTGGGCCGGGGAGGCCATCGACTACGCCGGCGGCACCGTGGTGCACATCAACGCGGGCGTCGCCGGCCTGGTGCTCGCGCTCATCCTCGGCCAGCGCAAGGGGTTCGGCCGGGATCCCGGGCAGCGCCCGCACAGCATCCCCTTCGTCATGCTGGGCGCCGCCCTGCTGTGGTTCGGCTGGTTCGGCTTCAACGGCGGGGCGGCCAGCGACCCGGCCGAGGCCGGGCTGATCTGGATCAACACCATGGTCGCCCCGGGCGCCGCACTCGTCGCCTGGTGCGTGACCGAGCGGCTCCGCGACGGCAAGCCGACCTCTCTGGGGGCCGCCTCGGGCGTCGTCGCCGGTCTCGTCGCCATCACGCCCGCCTGTGCCGATGTGACGCCGCTGGGCGCGGTCGGACTCGGCCTCGTGGCCGGTGTGGCCTCCGCCCTCGCGGTCGGCCTCAAGTACCGGTTCGGCTACGACGACTCGCTCGACGTCGTCGGCGTCCACCTGGTCTCCGGCCTGATCGGCACGCTCGCCCTCGGGTTCATCGCCCGCGACACCGGGCTGTTCTACGGTGGCGGTCTCGAGCAGCTGGGCGCCCAGACCGTCGCCGCCGTCGTGTCCATGGCCTACACGGGCCTCGCCACGCTGGCGATCGGCCTGGCGATCCACCGGACCATCGGGTTCCGCATCAGCGAATCGGACGAGCAGACCGGAATCGACCTCGCCGAGCACGCGGAGACGGGGTACGAGTACGGCGGCCTGGGAACCAGCGCCGGCAGCTTCGTCCCGCACCCGGCCACCTCCGGCCACCTCGAACTCAGCAAGTAACCCAGAAGGAAGGCGCCAGATCATGAAACTCGTGACCGCCATCATCCGTCCCGACAAGCTGGACGGCATCCGCGAGGCCCTCGAGAGCTACGGCGTCCAGGGGCTCACCGTCAGCCAGGCCAGCGGCTACGGCCGACAGCGCGGCCACACGGAGGTCTACCGCGGGGCCGAGTACACCGTGGACCTGCTGCCGAAGGCCCGCGTGGAGGTCCTCGTCTCGGACGAGTGGGCCGACGACATCGTCGACGTGCTCGTCGCCACCGCCAACACCGGCCGCGCCGGCGACGGCAAGGTCTGGGTCGTCCCGGTCGAGGAGGCCGTCCGCGTCCGCACCGGCGAACGGGGGGACGCCGCCCTCTGAGGACGCGGCGGGACAGCAGGACGACGACGAGGGGCGGCGGTGCGGACGAGGCACCGCCGCCCGTCGTCGTCGGCACCCTTCCCGCCGCTTCAACCGTCGCCGGCCCTCGTCGGGAGCCGCGGGAGGGCAGTGGGGATTCGACCGGCGGGGAATTGATAGTCTAGGTAGTCGAATCCGGCGGGGGAGCACCCCCGCGCAGCTGCCCGATCGAAAGAAGTCACCGGCACGTGTTCAACTCACTTTCCGACCGCCTGACAGCTACCTTCAAGAACCTCGGTGGCAAGGGCCGTCTCACCGAAGCGCAGATCGACGGCACCGTCCGCGAGATCCGCCGCGCCCTGCTCGACGCCGATGTGGCGCTGCCCGTGGTCCGCGAGTTCGTGGCGCACGTCAAGGAGCGCGCGCTCGGGGAAGAGGTCAGCAAGTCCCTCAACCCGGGGCAGCAGGTCGTCAAGATCGTCAACGACCAGCTCGTCGACATCCTCGGCGGCGAGACGCGGCGCCTGCACCTGGCCAAGAACCCGCCGACCGTGATCATGCTGGCCGGCCTCCAGGGCGCCGGCAAGACGACGCTCGCGGGCAAGCTGGCCCGGCACCTGAAGTCGGAGGGCCACACGCCGCTGCTGGTCGCGTGCGACCTCCAGCGCCCGAACGCCGTCAAGCAGCTCCAGGTCAACGGCGAACGCGTCGGCGTCCCCGTCTACGCCCCGCACCCCGGCGTCTCCAGCGAGTCCGAGTCCGTCACCGGTGACCCGGTGGCCGTGGCCCGCGACGGCGTCGCCGAAGCCCGCGCCAAGCTCCACGACATCGTCATCGTCGACACCGCCGGCCGCCTGGGCGTCGACGCCGAGATGATGCAGCAGGCCGCGGACATCCGCGCCGCCGTCGAGCCGGACGAGGTCCTCTTCGTCATCGACTCGATGATCGGCCAGTCCGCCGTCGAGACGGCCCAGGCCTTCAACGAGGGCGTCGATTTCACGGGCGTGGTGCTCTCCAAGCTCGACGGCGACGCCCGCGGCGGCGCCGCCCTGTCCGTGCGCCACGTGACCGGCAAGCCCATCATGTTCGCCTCCACCGGCGAGGGCATGGGCGACTTCGAGGTCTTCCACCCCGACCGCATGGCCAGCCGGATCCTCGACATGGGCGACGTCCTCACCCTGATCGAGCAGGCCCAGAAGTCCTGGGACCAGGATGAGGCGCAGCGGATGGCGAAGAAGTTCGCCGACCGCGAGGACTTCACGCTCGACGACTTCCTCGCCCAGATGCAGCAGGTCCGCAAGATGGGGTCGATGAAGAAGATGCTCGCGATGATGCCGGGCTCGGCCATCTCGCGCCAGCAGCTCGAGCAGTTCGACGAGCGCCAGATCGACCGCATCGAGGCGATCGTCCGCTCGATGACTCCGCACGAGCGCAACGCCCCGAAGATCCTCAACGGCTCCCGGCGCGCCCGCATCGCGCGCGGATCCGGTGTGCAGGTCTCCGAGGTCAACCAGCTCATCGAGCGCTTCGGAGAGGCGCAGAAGATGATGAAGCGGATGGCGGCCGGCGGCGGCATGCCCGGGATGCCCGGTGGCGGCCCCGGACGGGGGAAGAAGAGCGCCGGCAAGGGCAAGAAGAAGCAGAAGTTCGGCAACCCCGCCAAGGCGGCCCAGGCCGAGCAGGAGGCCGCGAAGCGCAAGACGGCGAACCCGACCGGTGCGGCCTTCGGTCAGGCCGGCGCCCAGGACTTCGACCCGTCCAGCCTGGACCTGCCGAAGGGCTTCGAGAAGTTCGTGAAGTAGTCGGCGGCGCGCGTCCGCGGCTGTTCGCGCCCGCCGGGGGTTCTCTGGCATAATGGGCGGGTACTTGATCCGCGCGGTCCCTCTCACTGCGCGTGCATCTCGTCCTTGAGAACCCACACGCTGGCCCGCCCCACGGTGCAGAGGTGTGCGGTTCGCCCCTTTAGAAACAGGAGTGACCACACAAGTGGCCGTTAAGATTCGTCTGAAGCGCTTCGGCAAGACGCGCGCCCCGTACTACCGCATCGTCGTCATGGACTCGCGCAACAAGCGCGATGGCCGTGCCATCGAGGAGATCGGCAAGTACCACCCGACCGAGGAGCCCTCGTTCATCGAGGTCCAGTCCGAGCGGGCCCAGTACTGGCTGTCCGTCGGCGCCCAGCCGACCGAGCAGGTCGCCGCGATCCTCAAGATCACCGGCGACTGGCAGAAGTTCAAGGGCATCGAGGGCCAGGAGGGGACCCTGAAGACCAAGGTCGCCTCCGAGGCCTACGTCGCCCCGGAGAAGGACTCGGTCATCCTGCCCGAGGCCATCACCCCGAAGGCCGACAAGTCCGAGGCTCCGGCCGAGGAGGCCGCCGAGGCTGAGACCACCGAGGCGGAGTAGTGATGCTGGCTGAGGCCCTCGACCACTTGGTCCGCGGGATCGTCGACTCGCCCGATGAGGTCGAGGTCGCCGTCCGCGAGAACCGACGTGGCGATGTGCTCGAGGTCCGGGTCGCCCCGGACGACCTCGGGCGGGTGATCGGCCGCCAGGGCCGCACCGCCAAGGCCCTGCGCACGGTCGTCGCCGGCCTCGCGGGCGGCGAAGCCGTCCGCGTCGACGTGGTGGACACCGACCGACGCCGCTAGGCCGTCAGCCGCACCGCCTTCCGAGAGGACCCGCACCCACTGACACCGTCAGAGGGTGCGGGTCCTCTCGCGTCCGGGGCGCCCGTTCCCGACTAGGATGGACCGGCGGGTCCGGCCCCACGGACCAGCACCCAGCACCCAGCAGACCCAGCACGAGGAGTAGTCATGCGCCTACAGGTGGCACGCATCGGCAAGCCGCACGGTATCCGCGGCGAGGTCACGGTGCAGATCACGACCGATGCGCCGGAGGACCGTTTCGTCCCCGGCCGCGTGTTCGCCGTCGAGCCCGAGCAGCACGGACCGCTCACGCTCACCCGGGCCCGCTGGAACAAGGAGATCCTGCTGCTGACGTTCGAGGAGGTCGCCGACCGCAATCGCGCCGAGGAGCTCCGCGGCGCACGCCTCTTCATCGAGGCCGACGAGGAGTCCGACTCCGAGGAGAGCGACGAGTGGTTCGCCCACGAGCTCGTCGGCCTCGCCCTCGTCGTCGACGGGCAGCGGATCGGCCAGGTGACGGGCCTGCGTTCCGGCGCCGTCCAGGACCTGCTCGAGGTCGAGCTGGACGACGGCGAGGAGGTGCTCCTGCCGTTCGTCGAGGAGATCGTCCCCGAGGTCGACCTCGAGGCCGGGGAGGTCGTCGCGACCCCGCCGCCCGGACTGCTGGACGTGAACCGCGCGAACGGCGAGCAGGAGGGCTAGGCGTGCGGATCGACGTCGTCAGCATCTTCCCGGAGTACCTCGCCGCGCTGGATCTGTCCCTGATCGGCAAGGCGCGCCGGGACGGCCTCATCGACCTGGCCGTGCACGACCTCCGCGACTACACCTACGACCGGCACCGGACCGTCGACGACACCCCGTACGGCGGTGGCGCCGGCATGGTCATGAAGGCCCAGCCCTGGTCCGAGGTGCTCGAACGGATCGACGAGTCCGGACCGCTAGCCACCCGTCCCGTCGGTGACGCGCCTGCGGCCGCGGCAACCGTGGATGACGCATCCTCCACCGAGGCCGAGGCCGCCGAGCGCCCGGTCCTGATCGTGCCCTCGCCCGCGGGCGCCGTTTTCAACCAGGCCATGGCCTACGACCTCGCCGAGCACCGTCACCTGGTGTTCGCGTGCGGACGCTACGAGGGCATCGACGAGCGCGTCATCGAGTGGGCCGAGGACCGTTTCGACGTCCGACCCGTCAGCCTCGGTGACTATGTGCTCAACGGGGGAGAGGTCGCCGTCCTGGCGATGGTCGAGGCCGTCGGCCGGCTCCTGCCCGGCGTCGTGGGCAATCCCGACTCCCTCGTCGAGGAGTCGCACTCCGACGGCCTGCTCGAGTACCCGGTCTACACGAAGCCGGCGCAGTGGCAGGAGCGGGACGTGCCGGAGGTCCTGCTCTCCGGCAACCACGCCCGGATCGCGCGCTGGCGCCGCGACCAGCAGCTCCGCCGGACCGCCGACCGGCGCCCGGACCTCATCCTCGAGCTGGATCCGGAGTCGCTGGACAAGGCCGACCGCGTCCTGCTCGGCGAGCTCGGCTTCCGCGTCGCCCCCGAGGGTGTCCAGCCTCACGTCGCCTAACGGTCCGTGGGCTCCCGGCCGCTGGCCGCGTCTGCGCCCCGGTTGTGGAATAATGGTGCTCCGTGCCTACTGGGCCGGCCTCCTGCCGCAGGGGGAGCCGACCAACAGTCAGGACCCGGACGCCCAACCCGCGTCCGGCGCGAACACCTCCGGTCCCCGCATTCCCGCGTCAGCGGCTGCGGGACCGCGTCCACGGTGGATGACCTGCGGCGTCCATCGAAGGAGAAGCGATATGAACATCCTCGATTCCGTCAACGCGGCATCCCTGCGCAGCGACGTCCCGGACTTCCGCCCGGGCGACAACGTCAAGGTGCACGTGAACATCGTCGAAGGCAAGAACACCCGTGTCCAGGTCTTCCAGGGCTTCGTCCTGGGCCGCCAGGGTAGCGGCGTGGGCGAGACCTTCACGGTCCGCAAGGTCTCCTTCGGCGTCGGCGTGGAGCGCACCTTCCCGGTGCACACCCCGGTCATCGAGAAGATCGAGCTCGTGAGCCGCGGCGATGTCCGCCGCGCGAAGCTCTACTACATGCGCGACCGCCACGGCAAGGCTGCCCGCATCAAGGAGAAGCGCGACTTCAGCGCCGGCAAGTAGGCCCGACCCGGTCTTGCTGGACTCCACCACGGCCCCTACGGGGGGTCACGCGAAGCGCCGGTCCCGTCCCCGGGACTGGCGCTTCGTCGTCCCCGTCCTCGCCGGCGCCGCGATCCTCGCGCTGGTCGTTCGCGCGACCGTCGTCGACTTCTTCTACATCGACTCCGAGTCGATGACGCCCGGCCTCCGTCCCGGCGACGGCCTGCTCGTCAACCGCCTCGCCTACGACGGCGACGCGCCCCAGGCCGGCGACGTCGTCGTCTTCGACGGCACCGGGACCCTGGCGCCGTACCGGTCGCCCGACGTCGTGCTGGACCTGCTCAAGGGACTGCGGCTCGCCGGCGGGAACGACTACTTCGTCAAGCGCGTCGTAGGAGCCCCCGGCGACCACGTGGTCTGCTGCGACGCCGACGGGCGGCTCGTCCGCAACGGCGTTCCGGTCGACGAGCCGTACGTCCACCCGGGCGATGCGCCGAGCACCACATCGTTCGACGTGATCGTGCCCGGGGACCGGATCTGGGTCATGGGCGACCATCGGGCCGACTCCACGGACTCCCGGGCCCTCCTCGGCGCGCCGGGCGGCGGGATGATCCCGGTCGAGCGCGTCGTGGGCCGGGTGGACCGGATCGTCTGGCCCCTGGAGCACAGCGGCCCCGTCGCCGCGGACGCGCCGGACCCGGCGCACTGACCCGGCGCGCTGACCCGTCCCGCATCGGACGGGAGCAGTGACTAGAGTTGCCAGAGCCGGCGCACCCGTCGGCGGAACGGATTCGGAAGGACAGTCGTGAACGACAACGCAGCCGCGGCGGCAACGCCCGGACGGGAGCCCGGCCGGCGCCGTCCCGGACGCTGGGCCTGGCTCCGCGAGGTCCTCCTCATCGTCGCGGCCGCCCTGGTGATCTCCTTCGTCATCAAGACTTTCTTCTTCCGCGCGTTCTACATCCCGTCCGGCTCCATGGAGCCGACTCTGGAGATCAACGACCGCATCTTCGTGAACCTCATGGTCCCGGGCCCGTTCGAGCTGACTCGCGGCGACGTCGTCGTCTTCCAGGACGAGCTCGGCTGGCTGGGCCCGGCGCCCGTGGTGGACCAGAACCCGCTCCAGGACGCGCTCGTGTTCGTCGGCCTGGCCCCCGATCTGGCCAGCCAGCACCTGGTCAAGCGCGTGATCGGCCTGCCCGGCGACACGGTCAGCTGCTGCGGCACCGAGGGCCGGGTGGAGGTGAACGGGACCCCCGTCGACGAGCCCTACGTCAGTGACGGCGCGGCGCCGTCCGATCTCCCGTTCGCCGTCACGGTCCCCGAGGGGAAGATCTGGGTCATGGGCGACCACCGCGACGCGTCCGCCGACTCCCGGTACCACCACGACCGCGGGGCCGGCTTCATCGACATCGACGACGTCGAGGGCACGGCCGTGGCGATCGCCTGGCCGCTGGACCGGGTCCAGCCGCTCAGCACGGAGGAGGACGTGTTCGCCCGGGTCGGGCCGCCCTCCGGTGCGGGCGCGGGGCGCGAGGGCGGGGACCGCTAGCATGCCGAGGACCGCCAGCTCGCCGACCGCCGGCAGGACCCGGCCCACGGGCGGGGCCAGGACCGCCGGCCGGACCAAGGCCCCCGCGGCGCCCGACCTGCGTGTCGAGTCGGGCCTGCTCGGACCGGGCGATGCGCTCGTGGCGGGCTGCGACGAGGTGGGCCGCGGTGCCCTCGCCGGCCCGGTCACGGTCGGCGTGGTCGTCGTGGACCCGGTCGCCGCGGAAGTCCTCGCAGGTCCGCGCGACAGCAAACTCCTCAGCGCCGCGGCCCGCGAGGCGCTGGTCGCCCCGATCCGGGAGTGGGCCCTCGGCTGGGGTGTCGGGCATGCAAGCCCGGCCGAGATCGACGACGTCGGACTCTCGGCCGCCGTCGGCCTCGCCGGTCGCCGGGCGCTCGAGGCGGCCAGCACCATCCACCGCCCCGACGTCGTCCTCGTCGACGGCAACTACGACTGGCTCAGCCCGCGTCCCCAGGCCAGCCTCTTCGAGGCGGCACTGACCATCGCCTCGCAGGACGCGGAGCCCGGCCCGCCGTTCCCGCGCGTGAGCACCCGCGTCAAGGCCGACCTCGCGTGCCTCAGCGTGGCCGCCGCCTCGGTGCTGGCCAAGGTGGAGCGGGACCGGCTCATGGTCCAGTACCACGAGGAGGAACCGCACTTCTGCTGGGCCGAGAACAAGGGGTACGGCACCGACACGCACCGCGCCGCACTGCGCGCGCACGGGCCGAGCGCACGCCACCGCCGCAGCTGGCGCCTCGTCTGACCGCCCAGGCACCGTGCGCGTGCGCGCCGGGGCCGCGCGGTAGGGGACAATAGCCGTTCAACCAGGAGGGAAAATGAGCGCAGAAGACCTCGAGAACTACGAGACCGACATGGAGTTGCAGCTCTACCGCGAGTACCGCGACGTGGTGAACCTCTTCAGCTACGTCGTCGAGACGGAGCGCCGCTTCTACCTGGCCAACCAGGTCGACGTGTCGCCGCGCTCGGCCGACGGCGAGGTGTACTTCGACGTGACGCTGCAGGACGCGTGGGTCTGGGACGTCTACCGCACCGCCCGGTTCGTGAAGCAGGTCCGTGTGATCACGTTCAAGGACGTGAACGTCGAGGAGCTCGCGCACGACGAGCTGACCGTGCCGAAGGCGACGGGGATGGACGGGGCCTGACGGCCCCCACCCGTCCTCCACAGCGCCGAGCGCCCCGCGCGCAGTCCACAGGACCCCGATCCACTGGATCGGGGTCCTTCCGTTTCCGGCGACGCTTGGAACCGGAGGTACTCATGACACACCATCAGGACATCGGGGCACGGGGCGAGGCCCTCGCCGCCCACTATCTCGGCCAGATCGGATTCGCGGTCGTCGAGCGGAACTGGCGCTGCAGGCTCGGGGAACTGGACATCGTGGCCTACGACGGCGGGACGGACGTGGCCGTCGAGGTCAAGGCGCGCACGTCGCAGCGCTTCGGCCACGGGGCCGAGGCCGTGGCCGGGCCGAAGCTGGCCCGGCTCCACCGGCTCGCCTGGGAGTGGCAGCGGCGGCACGGGCGCCGCGAGGCCGATCTGCGGGTCGACGTGGTCGCCGTCGTCTTCGACCGTGACGGGTACCGAGTGGACCACTACCGGGGCGTGGCGGCGTGAGCGCCCTGGGCCGGGCGCTGGGGGTCGCCCTGACCGGCCTCCAGGGGGACATCGTCGAGGTCGAGGCGGACATCGGTGGCGGCCTGCCGTCCTTCGTGCTCCTCGGGCTCCCCGATGCGTCCCTGGCGGAGAGCCGGGACCGGATCCGGTCGGCGGCACGGAACACCGGTGTGGCGCTGAGCCCCCGGCGGCTCACCGTGAACCTCCTGCCCGCCTCGCTGCCCAAGCGCGGCTCCGGGCTCGACCTGGCCATCCTCGTCGCCGCGCTCAGCGCGGACGGGGCCATCCCGTCCGTACCGGACGCGGTCTTCATCGGCGAGCTCGGACTCGACGGGACGATCCGGACCGTCCCGGGCGTCCTTCCCGCGGTCATGGCGGCGCTGGCGCAGGGCATCCGCCGCGTCGTCGTGCCGAGCGCGAACCTCCACGAGGCCCGGCTGGTGCCCGGGGTGGACGTCCGCGGCTTCGAGCACGCCGCCGAGCTCCTCGCCCACCTCGGTGTCGACCCCGGGCTGCTCGTCCGGCACGGGGCGGGCCACGGAGCCGACGCCCCAGTGCCCACCGATCACCACGTGGACGGGCAGTCCGCGGGGACCGGCACGGCTGCGCGCACCGCTGCGACGACCTCCGCCGGTCTCGACTTCGCAGACGTCCGGGGGCAGGAGCTCGCCCGGTACGCCCTCGAGGTCGCCGCCGCCGGGGGACACCACGTCCTGCTCAGCGGCGAGCCCGGCGCCGGGAAGACGATGCTGGCCGAGCGACTCCCGGGGATCCTGCCCGATCTCGACGACGCTCAGGCGCTCGAGGTCACCGCGATCCACTCCCTGCACGGGAGGCGGCCGATCACCCGCCTGATGCGCAGACCGCCGCTGGAGGCACCTCACCACAACGCGACCATGGCCGCCCTCATCGGTGGCGGCAGCGGCGTACCGCACCCGGGCGCGGCGAGCCGCGCCCACCGCGGCGTCCTCTTCCTCGACGAGGCGCCCGAGTTCCCCGCCAGAGTCCTCGACGCACTCCGCCAGCCCCTCGAGGCCGGCGAGCTGACGCTGCATCGCTCCGGCGGCGCCGCCACCTACCCCGCCCGTTTCCAACTGGTCCTCGCCGCGAATCTCTGCCCCTGTGGCCGGACCGGGTCCGTCGGCAGCGAGTGCGAGTGCACGGCCATAGCCCGTCGACGCTACCTGTCCAGGCTCTCCGGGCCCCTGCTGGACCGGATCGACCTGCAGATCAATGTTCCGCGTGTACCCGCGACGCAGCTGTCCTCCGGCCCGGCGCCCGAGTGCAGCGCGGTCATCGCGGAACGGGTCGCCGCCGCCCGGAGCCGCCAGGAGCGTCGGCTCGGGCCGCACGGCATCCTCCGCAACGCCGAGGTCCCGGGGCGGCTGTTGCGGAACGAGCTGGCGCCGGCCCCGACCGAGCTCGCCCAGATCAGCCGGGCAGCCGAGAACGGCTGGCTGTCCGCCCGGGGGATCGACCGCGTACTGAGGATCGGATGGACCATCGCCGACCTGCGCGGGGCGGACCGTCCCGAGCGCCCCGACTTCGACATCGCCCTCCAGCTCCGACAGCACCGGGAGTCCGCCGGATGAGCCGCCATCTGCGCAGCATCGACGATCCCCGCCGGGCACGCGCCGCGCTGTCCCGTCTCATCGAACCCGGTGATCTCACCGGTGCCGCCCTGGTCCAGGTTCTCGGGCCCGTCGGGGCCCTGCAGCTCGTCGCCGAGGAGGGGGCCAGGGTCCCGGCGTCCGTGCAGCAGAACGTCGCCGACCTCCTCGGGGCGGCCGCGGCGAGCCGGCGCGAGCTCCACGTGGCCGGCGGGATCGAGCGGTGGCGCCCGCGGCTCGGCGACGCCGTGCCGGAGCGGGACCTCGCCACGGTCGAACGGCTCGGCGGCGGGATCCTCACGCCCGAGGACGCTGCCTGGCCGGAACAGCTCGACGCCCTGGGCCCCGGTGCCCCGCTCTGCCTGTGGTGGCGGGGCCGGGAGGCCGTCGCCACCGGCCTCGGCCGGGGAGCCGGCCGGTTGGTCTCCTTCGTCGGGAGCCGCGACGCGACCGAGTACGGCATCCGGGCCACGCACGAACTCGTGGCGCCGCTGGTCGGCCGCGGCCTGGTGGTCGTCTCCGGAGGCGCCTACGGCATCGACGCCGCCGCGCATCGGGCCGCGCTCTCCGCCCAGCACCCGGAAGGAGGGCCCGCCACGATCGCCGTCATGGCCGGAGGAGTGGACCGGTTCTATCCGGCCGGGAACGAGGAGCTAATCCGATCGGTCGCCGCGCAGGGAATCGTCCTGGCCGAGGTACCGCCCGGGTCGTCGCCGACGCGCTGGCGCTTCCTCCTGCGCAACCGCTTGATCGCCGCGCTGTGTCGCGCGACCGTGGTGGTCGAGGCACGCTGGCGCTCCGGGGCGCTCACGACCGCCCGGCGGGCCGCCGAGATCGGACGGGAGGTCGGGGCCGTCCCCGGGTCGATCTTCTCCGCCAACTCGGCCGGCTGCCATCGACTGCTGGGCGAGGGGTCGGCCGTCGCCGTCACACGCTCCGCCGACGTCCTGGAGCTGGCCGGACTGCTCGACGGCACCTCCGGTGGGGGCCAGGCGGCCCGGTCCGGGGACAGGGCTCCCGACCCCGGCCCGGCGCGGCGGCACGACGGTCTCGACGTCCAGGATCTGCTGCTCTACGAGGCGCTGCCGGCCCGGGGAGTCACCACACCGGACAAGCTCTGCTCCGTCGCGGGTCTGGGCGTCGGTGCCGTGCTTGGAGGCCTGTCCCGGCTCAGGGCACGCGGGCTCGCCGTGGAGGCGGCCGGCGGTTGGCGCCGCACCGCATGAGCCGAGTCCGTCGCCAGGCGGCGACCGGGTGCCGCGGCGTGGCGGTCCACGGCGCCCGCTCGGCTTTGGCAGAGTGGCCGGCATGGAACGTGGAGAGCAGTCCGATGCGTGGTGGGACGAGGACCTGGCCCGCTTCCAGCGCTATGCCCGACTGGAGCAGGGCCGGAGCGAGCACACCGTCCGCGCCTACCGGTCCGACATCTCCTCCCTGCTCGCCTACGCCACGGCGCAGGGAGCGCGCGGCCTCGCCGGGATCGACCTCGGCGTCCTCCGCGACTGGATGGCTCGGCTGCACGCCGCCGGGGCAGCACCCGCCACGCTGGCCCGGCGGGCCGCCGCCGTGCGGACCTTCTTCGGCTGGGCCAAGCGCGACGGCCTGATCGAGACCGATCCCGCCGCGCGTCTTCTCGCGCCCCGGAGAGGCCGCCGGCTGCCCGCTGTGCTCCAGCGGGGACAGGTCGAGCGACTCCTCGCCGACGCATCGGACCTGGCGCAGCCCGGCGTTGAGAGCGAGCCGGCCCAGGCGGCGGACCAGGTCGCGCCGCCGGGCGGCGCCCGTGCGGCCGACGACCCGAGCGGCCGGGCGCTCGCGCTGCGCGACACGGCCCTGCTCGAACTGCTCTACGCGACGGGGATCCGGGTCAGCGAGCTGACAGGGCTCGACGTGGACGATGTGGACCTCGGCCGCCGGACCCTGAGGGTGGTCGGCAAGGGCGACAAGGAACGCACGGTCCCCTTCGGGGCCCCCGCCGCCGGTGCGGTCCACCGGTGGGTCACCGCCGGCCGACCGGTCCTGGCCGCGGACGCGCACGCCCACGGCCGGACGGCCCATGGCAGCGCTCTGCTGCTCGGCCGGCGCGGTGGGAGGCTCGATCCACGGCAGGCCCGGCAGGTGGTCGCGGACCGGCTGCGAGCCCTCGGAGACACCGCCGCGACAGGGCCCCATGCACTCCGCCACACCGCGGCCACGCACCTGCTCGACGGGGGAGCGGACCTCCGCGCCGTGCAGGAGTTGCTCGGCCACTCGTCGCTCGCCACGACCCAGCTCTACACGCACGTCTCCGTCGATCGACTGCGGGCCAACTATCAGCGTGCGCACCCGCGCGCATGACCGCAGGTCAGCCCGGACGGGCAATGGTGGCGCGAAGCTTCAAGTTGAGGCAGAATGTTCAGCAGTGCGGGACAGATCCTCCAGCACTCCAGCGAGAAACCGTCGGTCGTAGGGGAAGACGTACCAACGGCAACTGGAGGATGGCATGTCTGCACCCATGACACGGGGCGTGCTCTACGTACACTCAGCCCCTACTGCGCTGTGCCCTCATATCGAGTGGGCCATCGGTTCGGTCGTCGACCAGCGGACGGACCTCGCGTGGATACCTCAGCCTGCCGCGCCCGGAATGTACCGGGCCGAGGTCGAGTGGACCGGCCCGCAGGGCACCGGTGCACGGCTGGCGTCGGCCCTGCGGGGATGGGCCCATCTGCGCTTCGAGGTCACCGAGGAGCCGAGCGCCGGCACCGATGGCAGCCGCTGGTCCCACACCCCCGAACTGGGCATCTTCCACGCCACCACGGACGCCGCCGGCAACATCGTCGTCGGCGAGGACCGCATCCGCTTCGCGTACGAGCAGGGCCTCGGGGATCCGGCCGCGGTCTACCACGAGCTCTCCCTCGCCCTGGGCGAGGCCTGGGACGAGGAGCTCGAGCCGTTCCGCCATGCCTCCGAGGGGGCCCCGGTCCGCTGGCTGCACCAGGTCGGCTGACCGCAGCGGTCACGATCCCGCACCCCGGGGGGCGACCTACCGCCGGGGCGGGGCGAGCACCGCTTCCCGGTCCCGGACGAGGCGTCGCAGCAGGTGCTCCTGCCGCTGGACCAGCCGGGCCTCGTGGTTCCCGCTCTCGATCCGCTGCCGCACCTCCGCCAGCCGCACCGCCGTCCGGGTCAACCGCTCGACCTCGTCGGCACGGCCCGTCTGCCGGGCCCACCGCCGAGCCTGACGCCTCCCCTCGGCGGATGCGAACGCCGCCACCTCCGCAGGCTCGAGCCAGCCCGACGCCGCGAACTGCCCCAAACTGGCGCCGATGCGCCGGCGCTCCAGCAGCCGCAGCCACACCACCAGGCCCAGCAGGATCAGGAACAGCGGCACCTGGAGGGTCAGATAGAACGCGAAGAACGAGTCGAAGCCGATCGCCAGGCCGCCGTTCCACAGCATGTGACCCCCGACGGCGAGTGCGTACCCTCCCGCCAGGTAGAGGGGCCAGCGCCGGCGTCCGTGCAGATTGGCCAGGCCGAGCGCGGCTCCCATGAAGATCGAGAAGGAGACGTGGGCGAACGGACTGAACACCCCGCGCAACAGGAAGGTCTCCAAGAAAACGGTCGGTGTCTCGGCCAGCGCCGACGACAGGTAGAGCAGATTCTCCGTGAAGGCGAATCCGGCCCCCACCAGGCCGCCGTAGACCACGCCGTCCACGGGGCCGTCGAACTGCCACCGCGCCAGCAGGAAGATCAGCAGGATGCCCAGCCCCTTGCAGAGCTCCTCGACGACGGGGGCCTGGACCACGGCGCCGAACAGATCGGGGTCGCTCATGCTCGTCAGCGGCATCACGATGCGGGCGAAGGGGTCACCGATCAGCAGCGTCCCGGCGATCGAGGCGCCCGCGCCCCACGCCAGCGCGGCGACGAGCGGAGGCCACGGCTCCGGGTCCCAGCGATCTACCCACCGCAGTCCGAACCAGCAGATCGCCAGTGGCACGAGGGCCAGCAGCGAGACGACGAAGAGGCTTCCCGGCGTCACGACGTCGGCGACCCAGCGCACCGTCAGGAAGAGCACCACCAGCGCGGCGGACAGGAATACCGCCAGTCGCGCCTCGTGCCGCCGGTCGGCCGACGGCGAGGCCCCGGCTCCGACCATCGCCAGTCCGCTCGGGGCGCCTTCGCCGACCGGGGACGTCCCGGGGACGTCGGCGGGACCGGGAATGGGCGGGACAGTTGCGCTCATGCGCCCAGCCTAGTTGGCTAGGGACGTGACTGACCTGGGATTCCTGAAGCTGACCGGCCCCGAGCACCCCTTCGAGGAGATCCGGCGCCGGGTCGCGGCGGCGGTCGACGACGGCACCCTGCCGGTCGGCACGCGGCTGCCGCCCGTGCGCGCTCTCGCCGGTGACCTCGGGGTCGCCGTCAACACCGTGGCCCGCGCCTACAAGGAACTCGAGGCGGCCGGCGTCGTGGCCACCCGCGGCCGCGCCGGCACGGTGGTCCAGGCCGGTGCGGGGGACCAGCGCGCACGGCTCGCGGCCGCGGCGGACCGGTTCGCCGACGTCGTGGCGCAGACGGGGTACGACGACGCCACGGCCGTGGACTACCTGCGCGCCGCCCTCGACCGGCGGCGCTGACCGGCGCCGCCCTCGACCGGCGGCGCTGACCGGCAGCGCCCACGCCGTGGGCGAACGGACACCGAACACGACGGGGTTCGAATGAACTTTCGATTAGGATGTGCCTGTGGCTAGCGACGCAAACACTCTGACCAAGGTCAACGACCAGTCCCGCCTCGTCGTCGAGGGAGCCCGGGAGCACAACCTGCGCAATGTGAGCGTGGACCTCCCGCGCGACTCGCTCATCGTCTTCACCGGCCTGTCCGGATCCGGCAAGTCCTCCCTCGCGTTCGACACGATCTTCGCCGAGGGGCAGCGGCGCTATGTCGAGTCCCTGTCCTCCTATGCGCGCATGTTCCTGGGCCAGGTGGACAAGCCGGACGTCGACTTCATCGAGGGGCTCTCGCCGGCGGTCTCGATCGACCAGAAGTCGACGAGCCGCAATCCGCGCTCGACCGTCGGCACGATCACCGAGATCTACGACTACATGCGCCTGCTGTGGGCACGCGTCGGCGTCATGTACTGCCCCGTCTGCAACGAGCCGGTCATCAAGCAGACCCCGCAGCAGATCGTCGACCAGCTGCTGGAGCTCGAGGAGCGGACGCGCTTCCAGGTCCTCGCTCCGGTGGTGCGCGGGCGCAAGGGCGAGTTCGTCGACCTGTTCCAGGAGCTCTCCACCAAGGGCTACTCGCGCGCCATCGTGGACGGCGACGTCATCCAGCTCAACGACCCGCCCAAGCTCGCCAAGCAGGTCAAGCACACGATCGAGGTCGTGGTGGACCGCCTGGTCATCAAGGACGGGATCCGCCAGCGGCTCACGGACTCCGTGGAGACAGCACTGAATCTCGCGGACGGGCGCGTCGTCGCGGACTTCGTCGACCTCGCCGAGGACACGGAGGAGCGGCGCCGGAACTTCTCCGAGAACCTGGCCTGCCCCAACGAGCACCCGCTGGCCATCGACGAGATCGAGCCGCGGTCCTTCTCCTTCAACAATCCCTTCGGGGCCTGCGCCGCCTGCTCCGGCATCGGCAGCCGGCTCGAGGTCGACGAGCAGCTCGTGGTGCCCGACGACGCCAAGTCGATCCGCGAGGGCGCCATCGCCCCCTGGTCGCTCGGCCAGGCGACCAGCGAGTACTGGCAGCGCCTCATCGAGGGCCTCGCCGCCGAGCTCGAGTTCTCCCTCGACGAGCCGTGGCACCGTTTGCCCGCCAAGATCAAGAATGCCCTGCTGCACGGCAAGGACCACAAGGTGGTGGTCCAGTACCGCAACCGGTTCGGTCGCGAGCGCAAGTACAGCACCGGCTTCGAGGGCGTGGTGCAGTACATCCACCGCAAGCACCAGGAGACCGAGTCCGACCACGCCCGCGACCGGTACGAGCAGTACATGCGGCAGACCCCGTGCCCGGAGTGCGACGGCGCCCGGCTGAACCCCGCCTCGCTCTCCGTGCGCGTCAACGGGCACTCGATCGCCGACGTGTGTCGGATGCCGATGCGCGAGGCGGCCGCCTTCCTGGAGACGCTCACCCTCAGCGAGCGCGACCGGCAGATCGCGGAGCAGGTCCTGCGGGAGATCGCCGCGCGCCTGCAGTTCCTCCTCGACGTGGGGCTCGACTACCTCAACCTCGAGCGGCCCGCCGCGACCCTCTCCGGGGGCGAGGCCCAGCGGATCCGCCTGGCGACGCAGATCGGCTCCGGGCTCGTCGGCGTCCTCTACGTGCTCGACGAGCCCTCGATCGGCCTGCACCAGCGCGACAACCGGCGGCTCATCGAGACGCTGGCCCGGCTCCGCGACCTCGGCAACACCCTGATCGTCGTCGAGCACGACGAGGACACGATCGCCGAGGCCGACTGGATCGTCGACATCGGCCCCGGCGCCGGCGAGCACGGCGGCCAGGTGGTGCACTCCGGCCCGTTGGCCGGGCTGCTCGAGAACACGGAGTCCCTGACGGGCGACTACCTCTCCGGCCGGAAGTCGCTCGCCGTCCCGCAGAAGCGGCGCCCCGTGGACCGGAAGCGCCAGGTCACCGTCGTCGGGGCGCGCGAGAACAACCTCCAGGACCTCACCGTCGACTTCCCGCTCGGCGTCCTCACCGCCGTGACCGGGGTGTCCGGGTCCGGCAAGTCGACCCTCGTCAACGACATCCTCTACAAGGTGCTGGCCAACAAGCTCAACGGGTCCAAGCAGGTGGCCGGCCGCCACCGCAGGGTCAACGGTCTCGACCAGCTCGACAAGGTCATCCACGTGGACCAGAGCCCGATCGGCCGGACCCCGCGCTCCAACCCGGCCACCTACACGGGCGTGTTCGACCGCATCCGCAAGCTCTTCGCCGAGACCAACGAGGCCAAGGTGCGCGGCTACGGGCCGGGCCGCTTCTCCTTCAACGTCAAGGGCGGCCGCTGCGAGGCATGCTCGGGCGACGGCACGTTGAAGATCGAGATGAACTTCCTCCCGGACGTCTACGTCCCCTGCGAGGTCTGCCAGGGCGCGCGCTACAACCGGGAGACGCTCGAGGTCCACTACAAGGGCCGCAACATCGCCGAAGTCCTCGACATGCCGATCGAGGAGGCAGCCGGCTTCTTCGAGGCCTTCCCCCCGATCGCCCGCTACCTCAACACCCTCGTCGACGTCGGCCTCGGGTACGTCCGGCTCGGCCAGCCGGCCACCACGCTCTCGGGTGGCGAGGCGCAGCGCGTCAAGCTGGCCGCGGAGCTGCAGAAGCGCAGCAACGGGCGCGCGGTCTACGTGCTCGACGAGCCGACCACGGGCCTGCACTTCGAGGACATCCGCAAGCTCCTGAAGGTCCTGCAGAGCCTCGTCGACAAGGGCAACACCGTGATCACGATCGAGCACAACCTCGACGTCATCAAGAGCGCGGACTGGGTCATCGATCTCGGGCCGGAGGGAGGGTCCGGCGGCGGGCAGGTCATCGCCGAGGGCACACCCGAGCGGGTCGCCATGGTCGAGGCCAGCCACACCGGCCGGTTCCTCGCCGAGATCCTGGAGGGCCGCGGCGGATCCTGACGCCCGCGCCGGCCGCCGGCGCCGGTCCGCGTCGTGGCACCGCGTATGCCGTGTCCGGCATGGACGGCGCCGGGGCCCGCCGTGGCATGGCAGAATAACCCGGTGATGAATCCCGCCCCCGCCGCCCGGAGCGCCGTCGTTTTCGATCTCGACGGCACGCTCGTCGACCCCGCGGGTGCCATCACCAACGGCATCGCCGAGGCACTGGCCGCGCATGGCGTGCCCGTGCCCTCGCAGCAGGTCCTGGACGCCATGATCGGCCCGCCGCTGGCGACCAGCGTCGCCGCCGTGCCCGGCGTCCGCCCGGAGGACGTCCAGAGCATCATCGATCACTACCGCGCCGGCTACCTCGCGCACGGCATGGCGGACAGCCGCGTGTACCCCGGGATCGTCGACCTCCTCGAGGACCTCGGCCGCCGCGGGATCGCCCGCGCCGTCGCCACGTCGAAGCCGGTCGACATGGCGCGCCGGCTCCTCCGCATCCAGGGCCTCGACGGGCTCTTCGAGACGGTCCACGGCGCCGACCCGGACGAGGCCAAGCCGCACGCCGGCAAGGCCGCGATCGTGGCGGAGGCCCTCGCCGCCCTCGGTCTCGCCGAGGTCGGGCCGGAGGAGCGCGGGCGCCGCGCCGTCATGGTCGGCGACCGCTACTTCGACATCGAGGGCGCCCACGCCCACGGGCTGCCCTGCATCGGTGTGGAGTGGGGCTACGCGCCCGAGGGCGAGCTGGCCGCGGCCGACGCCGACGCCGTCGTGTCCGAGGCCGGAGCCCTGCGCGCCGCACTCGGCCGCCTGCTGCCGGATCTGGGCGACCCCGCGGACCACGGCGAGGCCGACGAGGCGCCGGCGGTGGCCGGAACCGGCTCCGAGGAGGCGCACTGATGGATGTCTTCAAGGGGGTGCGGGCGACGGTCCGCGGCGGCGTGAAGACGCTCTGCCGTCCCACCGTCACCGGATTGGAGAACGTCCCCACCGAGGGCCCGTTCATCGCGGCCTCCAATCACCTCTCGTTCCTGGACAGCGTCATCATCCAGGCGCTCATGCCGCGTCCCGTGGCGTTCTTCGCCAAAGCCGAGTACTTCACGACGCCGGGCGCCAAGGGCCGGGTCATGAAGGCCTTCTTCGAGTCGGTCGGCTCGATCCCCGTCGAGCGCGGGGAGCAGGCCGCCTCCGTGGCCGCGCTGGACAAGCTCGTCGAGATCCTGGAGGACGGCGGCGGCATCGGCATCTACCCCGAGGGCACCCGGTCCCGCGACGGGCTGCTCTACCGCGGCCGCACCGGCGTCGGCTGGCTGGCCCTCACCACCGGGGCGCCGGTCGTTCCGGTCGGCCTCATCGGCACCGAGAAGCTGCAGCCCGCCGGCTCCAACCGGGTCCGGCCGCAGCACTTCACGATGAAGATCGGCGAGCCCCTGCGCTTCGAGCACCTCGGGGCGAAGCATCCGCTGCCGGCCCGCCGCCAGGCGACGGACCGGATCGTCGACGCCATCGCCGAGCTCAGCGGCCAGGAGCGCAGCGATCGGTACAATCAGGCACCCACCGGCACCTAGGAGCAGTGCCGCACCGACACCCAGGGGAGGACGACTGCATGGCTGATCCGCAGAGCTACCGTCCGCGCACCCAGGACATCCCGACTCGGCCCGGCGTCTACCGGTTCCGCGACCCCAGCGGGCGCGTGGTCTACGTCGGCAAGGCCAAGAACCTGCGCTCGCGACTGAGCTCCTATTTCGTGAACCCGGGCCAGCTCGGCCCCAAGACCCACGCCATGGTCCACACCGCCTCGAGCGTCGAGTGGACCGTCGTCGGCAGCGAGCTCGAGGCGCTCCAGCTCGAGTACACCTGGATCAAGGAGTTCACGCCCCGGTTCAACATCGTCTTCCGCGACGACAAGTCCTACCCCTATCTGGCCGTCACGATGGGGGAGAAGTACCCCCGGGCCCAGGTCATGCGCGGCGACCGGCGCAAGGACGTCAAGTACTTCGGCCCGTTCTACCCGGCCCGTGCGATCCGCGAGACGCTGGACACGCTCCTGCGCGTCTTCCCGGTCCGTACGTGCAGCGCCGGCGTCTTCCGCCGGGCCGAGCAGACCGGCCGGCCCTGCCTGCTCGGCTACATCGACAAGTGCGCCGCCCCGTGCGTCGGGCGCATCAGCCCCGAGGACCACCGCGAGCTCGCCGCCGAGCTCTGCCAGTTCATGGGCGGCGAGGGCACCAAGTTCATCCGGTCACTCGAGCGGCAGATGGGCGAGGCCGCGGCCGCGATGGAGTACGAGCGGGCCGCTCGGCTGCGTGACGACGTCGAGGCCCTCAAGCGGGTCTTCGAGCGCAACGCCGTCGTCCTCGCCGAGGACACGGAGGCGGACATCTTCGCCCTCGCCGAGGACGAGCTCGAGGCCGCCGTCCAGGTCTTCCACGTCCGCAACGGCCGGATCCGCGGCCAGCGCGGCTGGGTCGTCGAGAAGGTCGAGGACTCCACGCCCGGCGAGTTCGTCACCCATCTGCTCCAGCAGGTCTACGGGGCCGACGCCGGCGGTGACCGCCTGCCGCGGGAGATCCTCGTTCCCGTCGAGCCCGACGACTCCGCGCAGCTCGGCGAGTGGCTGAAGGCGCTCCGCGGGGCCGCCGTGAACCTCCGGGTGCCCCGTCGGGGCGAGAAGGCGACCCTGATGGAGACCGTCCGGGAGAACGCCGAGCAGGCCCTGCGACTGCACAAGTCCCGGCGCGCCGGCGACATCACCACCCGGTCCGCCGCCCTCCAGGAGCTGCAGGAGACCCTCGGCGTCCCGACCCCCCTGATGCGGATCGAGTGCTACGACATCTCCCACGTCGGCGGCACCAACGTGGTCGCGTCCATGGTGGTCGTCGAGGACGGGCTGCCGAAGAAGTCCGACTACCGCAAGTTCTCCATCACGGGGGAGGCCGCGCGCGACGACACCTCGGCCATGTACGACGTGATCACCCGGCGCTTCCGGCGCTACCTCGAGGAGCAGACCAACGCGACCCCGGTCGTCTCCGGCGAGGTCGCGGCCGACGACGACTCCGGGCTCAAGAAGTTCGCGTACCCGCCGTCCCTGGTCGTGGTCGACGGCGGCCCGCCCCAGGTCGCCGCTGCGAGCCGCGCGCTGGTCGACCTCGGCATCGACGACGTCTACGTCGTCGGCCTCGCGAAGCGCCTCGAGGAGGTCTGGCTGCCCGACGACGAGTTCCCCGTCATCCTGCCCCGCGCCTCCCAGGCCCTCTACCTCCTGCAGCGCGTGCGAGACGAGGCCCACCGCTTCGCGATCACGTTCCACCGCAAGAAGCGCTCCCAGTCGATGGTCGCCAGCGTCCTCGACGACGTGCCCGGCCTCGGTCCGGCGAAGCGGACCGCGGTCCTGAAGCACTTCGGATCGCTGAAGCGCATGCGCGCGGCCTCTCGCGAGGACTTCCTGGCCGTGCCCGGCATCGGCCCGTCCCTGGCGGACGCGCTGACCCGGACGCTCTCCACCGTCCCCGCGGCCGCGGCGGAATCCGCCCCCGAGGTGGACGGCTCCTTGTCCGCGGCCTCGGCGCCGTCCGCGGAGCCCGCCACGGGGCCCGCCACGGTGCCCGTGCGGGCCGACCCGGCGCCGGGCGACCGGGACGCCTCGGGCTGACAGCCCCCTGGCAGGGGACTGACGGCGGATCCACAGCCGACCGTCGGCCGCGGGGCTGGGGACCCGGCTCGCGCGGGCCATAGACTGACGGGTATGACTACCGATCTGGAAGCCGTGAAACCCGAGGAGACGGAGCTGCTGGTGATCACCGGCATGTCCGGCGCCGGCCGGACGACCGTCGCGCACGCCCTCGAGGACCACGGGTGGTACGTGGTGGAGAACCTCCCGCCGCAGATGCTGCGGATGCTCACCGACCTCGGCGAGCGGGGCACCCTGCACAAGCTCGGCGTCGTCCTCGACGTGCGCAGCCACTCCTTCTTCCCGCGTCTGAGCGACGCCCTGGGCGAGCTCACGGCCGCGGGCGTGGTCTACCGGCTGCTGTTCGTCGACGCGGACGACGACGCCCTGGTGCGCCGCTTCGAGCAGGGGCGCCGGCCGCACCCGCTCCAGGGGGAGGGCAGCCTGCTCGACGGAATCCGCGCCGAGCGCGAGCTGCTCGAGCCGCTGCGGGCCAAGGCCGAGATCGTGCTGGACACCACGGACCGGAACATCCACACGCTGGCCACCGAGATCACCGAGCTCTTCAGCGAGGACGGGCCGATCGTGGTCCGCCTGAACCTCATGAGCTTCGGCTTCAAGTACGGTCTGCCGGCGGACGCGAACTTCGTGGCGGACGTGCGCTTCATCCCCAATCCGCACTGGGTGCCGGAGCTGCGCCCGCACACCGGGCAGGAGTCGCCCGTGCGGGACTACGTGCTCGGGGCGGAGGGCGTCGAGCAGTTCGTGGCGAGCTACGTGGAGGCGCTCAAGCCCGTGATCGAGGGCTACCGCCGCGAGAACAAGCACTATGCCACCATCGCCCTGGGCTGCACCGGCGGCAAGCACCGCTCCGTCGCCGTCGTCGAGGAGTTGGCGCACCGGCTCGGCCAGGTCCCGAGCGTGACCGTCCGGGTCAATCACCGGGACCTGGGCCGGGAGTAGCGCATGACCATGTTCACCGGCCAGATCCCGCTGGTCCCGCCGCGCACCGCCCCGTCGGACTCCCCGCGGGTGCGCGTCGCGGCCCTCGGCGGCGGTCACGGGCTCTCGGCCTCGCTCGCGGCGCTGCGCCGCCTCACCACCGATCTCACGGCGATCGTCACGGTCGCGGACGACGGCGGCTCCTCCGGCCGCCTCCGCGCCGAGTACGACGTGCTGCCGCCGGGCGACCTGCGCATGGCGCTGGCGGCCCTGTGCGACGACTCCGACTGGGGACGCACCTGGCGGGATGTCATGCAGCACCGCTTCAAGGGCCACGGCGACGTGCCCAGCTCGCTGGAGAACCACGCGATGGGCAATCTGCTGATCGTCACGCTCTGGGAGCTGCTGGGCAACACCGTGGACGGACTCCGCTGGGCGGGGGCGCTCCTCGGCGCCCGGGGGACCGTCCTCCCCATGAGCGGCACGCCCCTGCACATCCGCGGCAGCGTCCTGGCCCAGGGCGACGACGGCGGGCTGGTCGCCCGGACCGTCTCCGGGCAGGCGAACCTCGCGGAGGCGAGCCGCATCGGCATGATCGAGTCGGTCGAGCTGGAGCCGGCCGACGCCCCCGGCTGCCCGGAGGCGCTCGAGGCCATCGAGCTCGCCGACTGGGTGATCCTCGGGCCCGGGTCCTGGTACACCTCCGTGCTGCCGCACCTCCTCCTGCCGGAGGCCCGCCAGGCCCTCGAGACGACCCCCGCGCGGCGGCTGCTGACCATGAATCTCACCACGCAGACCCGCGAGACCACGGGCCTCTCCGCACCGGATCACCTCCGCGTGCTGCGCCGTCACGCGCCCGACCTGCGCTTCGACGCCGTCGTCGCGGACCCCTCCGCCGTCGGGGACCGGGACGCCTTCAGGGAGGCCGCGGGAGAGCTCGGCGCCGTCGTCTTCTTCGATAAGGTGGGGGCGTCGCCGGGCCGCCCGGTGCATTCCCCCCTGCGGCTCGCCAACGCGTACCATGACGTGTTCACGACGTTCAGCAGCCCAGATTCAGCGAGTGAGGTTTCCTAGCCATGGCATTGACCGCATCGGTCAAAGATGAGCTCGCCCGGCTCGACATCAAGAAGTCGTCCGAGCGCAAGGCCGAGGTCTCCGCGACCCTGCGCTTCGCCGGCGGGCTCCACATCATCTCCGGGCGGATCGTCATCGAGGCCGAGCTCGACCTGGCGGCCTCCGCCCGCCGCATCCGCAAGTACATCGCCGAGGTCTACGGCCACCAGGCGGAGATCATCGTGGTCTCCGGCGGGGGCCTGCGCCGCGGCAGCCGCTACGTGGTGCGCGTGGTCCGCGAGGGCGAGGCGCTCGCCCGCCAGACGGGCCTGCTCGACGGCCGCGGGCGCCCGGTCCGCGGCCTGCCCTCGGTCATCGTCAACGGCTCGACGGCGGACGCCGAGGCCGTCTGGCGCGGCGCCTTCCTGGCGCACGGCTCGCTGACCGAGCCGGGCCGCTCCTCGGCCCTGGAGATCACCTGCCCCGGCCCCGAGGCGGCGCTGGCCCTCGTCGGCTCCGCGCGGCGGCTGGGCATCGTCGCCAAGGCCCGCGAGGTCCGCGGGGTGGACCGCGTGGTCATCCGCGACGGCGACAGCATCGCCGCCCTGCTCACCCGCATGGGAGCCCACGAGACCCTCCTGGCCTGGGAGGAGCGGCGCATGCGCAAGGAGGTGCGCGCCACCGCCAACCGGCTCGCGAACTTCGACGACGCGAACCTCCGCCGCTCGGCCCAGGCCGCCGTGGCCGCCGGCGCCCGCGTCGAGCGCGCCCTCGAGATCCTCGGCGACGACGTCCCGGAGCACCTGCGCTACGCCGGCATGCTCCGCGTGGCGCACAAACAGGCCAGCCTCGACGAGCTCGGCCGGCTGGCCGAGCCGCAGATGACCAAGGACGCGATCGCCGGCCGCATCCGGCGCCTGCTGGCCATGGCTGACAAGCGCGCCTCCGAGCTGGGCATCCCCAGCACGGAGGAGGGCGTCGCCGCCGAGTTCATGGACAACTGAGCCGCGCCCGGACCCTGGCTGCGCGTTCACCGTGAGCTGACTCGGCGTCGCGGGAACGTAGCACTGCTGGGGTGGGGCCTGCCCATGCGCTAGGCTCGGAAGTAGCGCGAGCCTCTCCAGTTCGGCGCATCGCTGGTACGCCAGCACCTCTCGTCCCACGCCGCGCGGCTGCATCAAGAGCGATGCGCCGGCAGCTGCGGAACATCAACCGCACCTGTAGCGTAGGTCACAATTGTGCCGCAATGGCGTACAGTGTGACCTCAAGGGAACCGGTCGCACGTCGACCGCCCAGCCAGCCCAGCTGGCGGCACAACGGAGTGTCCAATCTGTCAGCAGGCCACTCCGACCGCTTCCGAGCGGGTCCGTGGTGGCCGCACATTCCGGCAAGGAGATATCACGTGACTACTCGTGTAGGCATCAACGGCTTTGGACGCATCGGACGCAACTTCCTGCGTGCCGCTTTCGCAGCGGAGGCCAACTTCGAGATCGTGGCGGTCAACGACCTCGGCGACATCGAGACGCTCGCCAACCTGCTCAAGCTCGACTCGGTCCTCGGCCGCTTCCCCGGCGAGGTCGTCGTCGAGGGCGACAGCCTCAAGATCGCCGGCAAGACCATCAAGGTCCTCTCCGAACGCGAGCCGTCCGATCTCCCGTGGGGCGACCTGGGCGTGGACATCGTCGTCGAGTCCACCGGATTCTTCACCAAGGCCGAGGGCGCCAAGAAGCACATCGCGGGCGGCGCGAAGAAGGTCATCATCTCCGCACCGGCGACCGACGACGACATCACGATCGTCATGGGCGTCAACCAGGACAAGTACGACGCCGAGGCGCACAGCATCATCTCCAACGCGTCCTGCACCACCAACTGCCTCGGCCCCGTGGCCAAGGTGCTGAACGACGAGTTCGGCATCGTCGAGGGCCTGATGACGACGGTCCACGCCTACACGGCCGACCAGAACCTGCAGGACGGCCCGCACAAGGATCCGCGCCGTGCCCGTGCCGCAGCCCTGAACATGGTGCCGACGTCGACCGGTGCCGCCAAGGCGATCGGCCTGGTCCTGCCGGAGCTGAAGGGCAAGCTGGACGGCTTCGCCGTGCGCGTCCCGACCCCGACCGGCTCCCTGACCGACCTGACGGTCACGGTCTCCCGCGAGACCTCGGTCGAGGAGGTCAACGCAGCGTTCGCCAAGGCCGCCGAGTCCGGCTCGCTGCAGGGCTACCTGAAGTACAGCGAGGAGCCCATCGTCTCCTCCGACATCGTCACGGACCCGCACTCCGCGATCTTCGACGCCCCGCTGACCAAGGTCATCGGCAACACCGTCAAGGTCCTGGCCTGGTACGACAACGAGTGGGGCTACTCGAACCGCCTCGTCGACCTGACCGAGTTCGTGGGCGGCAAGCTCGGTCGCTGAGCAGCGATCGGATAGCCTGACACCATGACTTCTCACACTCTCAACGAGCTGATCGCTGATGGTGTCCGCGGGCGGCACGTTCTGGTCCGGAGCGACCTGAACGTGCCGCTCGACGGTTCCACCGTGACCGACGACGGCCGCATCCGCGCCTCCCTGCCCGTCCTCACGCAGCTGGTCGACGCCGGCGCGCGAGTCATCGTCATGGCCCACCTCGGTCGGCCGAAGGGGAGCGTGGACCCGAAGTACTCGATCGCCCCGGCGGCGGACCGCCTGCGCGAGCTCGCCGGCTTCCCGGTGCGGACCGCCACCGATGTGGTCGGCGAGGACGCGCGCGCCCAGGCGGGCGCGCTGGCCGACGGCGAGGCGCTGATCCTCGAGAACGTCCGCTTCGATCCTCGCGAGACCAGCAAGGACGAGGCCGAGCGGCAGGAGTTCGCCGGTGAGCTGAAGGCGCTGACCGGCGAGAACGGCGCGTACGTGAACGACGCCTTCGGCGCCGTCCACCGCAAGCACGCCTCCGTGTTCGACATCGCCGATCTGCTGCCCGCCTACCAGGGCGAGCTGGTGCGGACGGAGGTCGAGGTCCTGAAGACGCTGACCGAGGCGCCCAAACGGCCCTACGTCGTCGTCCTCGGCGGCTCCAAGGTCTCCGACAAGCTCGCCGTGATCGAGAACCTGCTGGGCCGGGCGGACCACCTGCTCATCGGAGGCGGCATGGTGTTCACCTTCCTGAAGGCCCTCGGGCACCCGGTCGGCGGCAGCCTCCTCGAGGAGGACCAGCTGGACGTCGTCCGCGGCTACCTCGGGAAGGCGAAGGAGCTCGGCTGCGAGATCGTGCTGCCGACGGACATCGTGATGGCCAGCAAGTTCGGCGAGGACGCGGAGCACGAGGTGCTCGCGGCCGACGGGCTCGAGTCGGGACGCTTCGGCGCCACCGGGCTCGGCCTGGACATCGGCCCCGAGTCCGCCGAGCGCTTCGCCAGCTTCATCCGCAGCGCCAACACGGTCTTCTGGAACGGGCCGATGGGCGTGTTCGAGATCGAGGCCTTCGCCGGCGGAACCCGCACGGTGGCCCAGGCCCTCGCCGACTCGGAGGCGTTCAGCGTGGTCGGCGGCGGCGATTCGGCCTCGGCCGTCCGCAGCCTCGGCTTCGACGAGGACGACTTCGGCCACATCTCCACCGGTGGCGGCGCCAGCCTCGAGTACCTCGAGGGCAAAGAACTGCCGGGCCTGACGGCCCTGGAAGGACAGTGATGACTGTCAGCACCAACGGCAAGTACGTCCGCCGTCCGCTCATCGCGGGCAACTGGAAGATGAACATGGACCATGTCCAGGGCATCACGCTCCTCCAGAAGCTCGCCTGGACGCTGGACGACAACAAGCACGACTACGAGCGGGTCGAGGTAGCGGTCTTCCCGCCCTTCACGGACATCCGCGGCGTGCAGACGCTGATCGCCGGCGACGATCTGGAGATCGTCTACGGCGGCCAGGACCTGTCGCCGAACGACTCCGGCGCATACACCGGCGACATCTCCGGCCAGTTCCTCGACCGGCTGGGCTGCACCTACGTGCTCGTCGGGCACTCGGAGCGCCGCACGGTGCACCAGGAGTCGGACGAGCTGCTGCGCAGCAAGGTCGACGCCGCCTACCGTCACGGTCTGGTCCCGGTGCTCTGCGTCGGCGAGGGCCTCGAGGTCCGTCAGGCCGGCACGCACGTCGAGCACACGCTCGAGCAGCTGCGCGCCGACCTCGACGGGCTGGACGCGGAGAAGGCCGCCGAGCTCGTCGTCGCCTACGAGCCCGTCTGGGCCATCGGCACCGGCGAGGTCGCAGGCCCGGAGGACGCGCAGGAGATGTGCGCCGCCCTCCGCGCCGAGATCGAGAAGCTGTACGACGCCGACACGGCGTCCAAGGTCCGGCTGCTCTACGGCGGCTCGGTCAAGGCGGCGAATGCCGCGTCGATCCTCCGCGAACGCGACGTCGACGGGGTGCTCGTCGGCGGTGCCAGCCTGGACGCCGGTGAATTTGCTAACATTGTCCGGTTCGAACATCACCTCGTGACCGACTAGGCGCGACGCGACCACTACCGAAAGGCCGATGTGGACGTCCTCAAGATCATCCTGCAGGTCCTGCTCGGGCTCACCAGCCTCCTGCTCATCCTGCTCGTGCTCCTGCACAAGGGTCGCGGCGGCGGCATGTCCGACATGTTCGGCGGTGGCATGACGAGCAACCTGAACTCGTCCGGCGTCGCCGAGCGGAACCTGAACCGGCTCACGGTCGGCATGGGTCTGGCCTGGGGCGGGATCGTTATCGCGCTCGGCCTGATCATGCGCTTCAGCGCCGAGTCCTGACCGCTCCGTCCCGCTCGACGGGACGCGAGGCCCAGACACCGGAAGGCCGGCCCCCGCGCCATGCGGGGGCCGGCCTTCCGGTGTCTGCGGCGCCTCAGCGCTCGCTGGTGGTGACGCTCTGCAGATTCGTGCGGGGGAGTCCCTGCCGGACCACCTCGCCGAACACCTCGTCCGGATCCAGGCGGCGCAGCTCCTCCGCCAGGCAGTCGGAGAGCGGCCGGCGCGGCATGGAGATCCGCTGGACCTGCTGGTCCTGCTGGTACAGCTCCGCCACGTGGCCGTGCGGGCGGGTGAGCACCACGTCGCCGTCGACCCGCGAGAGCCGGACGCTGCGGACCCCCGTGCCGGAGGTCGTCGAGCCGATGGTGACGGGAACACCGAGCGCCAGCGTCAGCCAGGCGGCGAGCAGGTCCGTGCTGGGCGAGTCCTTGGCGCCCTTGACCGTCACGTCCGTGACGGAGGCCGGGTCCACCTGGTCCAGCACGGAGGCGAGCTGGGCACGCCAGAGGGTGAGCCGCGTCCAGGCCAGATCGGTGTCGCCGGCCCGGTAGGTGCGGGCGATCCTGAACAGGGCCTCGCGCGGGTCCGGGGCCGCCTGCGAGTCGGTGATGCGCCGGTGCGCGAGCCGCCCGATGGGCGTCTCGCCTGCGTTCTCGGGCATGGTGTGGGGCCACCAGGCGACGATCGGGGCGTCCGGCAGGAGCAGCCCCGAGATCAGGGACTCGTCCGGCTCCGCCAGGGCGCCGTGCGTCGTCAGGACGATCACCTCGGAGGCGCCCGCGTCCCCGCCGACGCGGATCTGGGCGTCGAGCCGCGTCGGCTCGTCGCCCGAGCCCTCGACGACGACGATGATGCGGCAGGGGTGCTCGCGCGAGGCGAGATTCGCCGCCGCGATGGCATCCTCCTCGTGTCCGTGCTGGGTGATGACGACGAGCGTCAGGACCCGGGAGAGGGCGACGACGCCGCCCGTCTCGCGCAGCTTCTGGATCTTCTTGGCCACGAGCGAGGTCGTGGTCTCCGGCAGGTCGACGATCATGGGCGCCTCCAGCTCCTTCCATCGCGTGCCAACAGTTCGTCGGCGCCGGCGGGGCCCCAGCTGCCCGGCGCGTACGGTTCGGGCTGCTCGTCGAGCGACGCCCAGTACTCCTCGAACGGGTCGAGGATCTTCCAGGACAGCTCGACCTCCTCGTGCCGGGGGAACAGCGGCGGCTCGCCGAGGAGCACGTCGAGGATGAGCCGCTCGTAGGCCTCCGGGCTGGACTCCGTGAAGGAGTGGCCGTACCCGAAGTCCATGGTCACGTCTCGGACCTCCATCTGGGTTCCGGGGACCTTGGAGCCGAAGCGGATCGTCGCGCCCTCGTCGGGCTGGACGCGGATGACGACGGCGTTCTGCCCGAAGTCGGCCTCGGTGTTGTCCCGGAAGAGCAGATTGGGCGCGCGCTTGAAGACCACCGCGATCTCGGTGACGCGGCGGCCGAGACGCTTCCCGGCCCGGAGGTAGAACGGGACGCCGGCCCACCGGCGCGTGTTGATGTCGAGCCGCAACGCGGCGTACGTCTCCGTCTTCGAGGCGGGGTTGAAGCCCTCCTCGTCGAGGAACCCGACCACCTCCTCGCCGCCCTGCAGGCCACTGGTGTACTGGCCCCGGGCGGACGCCGTGGAGAGGTCCTCCGGCAGCCGCACGGCGGCCAGGACCTTCTCCTTCTCCGTGCGCAGATGCGCGGCGTCGAAGCTGATCGGCTCCTCCATCGCCGTCAGGGCCAGGAGCTGGAGCAGGTGGTTCTGGATGACGTCGCGGGCCGCACCGACGCCGTCGTAGTAGCTCGCGCGGCCGCCGATGCCGATGTCCTCGGCCATGGTGATCTGCACGTGGTCCACGTGGTTGGCGTTCCAGATCGGCTCGAAGAGCTGGTTGGCGAACCGGAGCGCCAGCAGGTTCTGGACCGTCTCCTTGCCCAGGTAGTGGTCGATCCGGAAGACGGCGTCCGGCGGGAAGACGTTCTCGACGATCGCATTGAGCTCGCGGGCGGACTGGAGGTCGTGCCCGAAGGGCTTCTCGATCACCACGCGGCGCCAGGCCTTCTCCTCCTCGGCGGTCGCCAGGCCGTGGCGGGAGAGCTGCTCGCACACCTGCTCGAACGAGTTCGGCGGGATGGAGAGGTAGAACGCGTGGTTGCCGCGGGTCCCGCGGCTCCGCTCGAGCTCGTCGAGCGTCTCGCCCAGCTGGATGAAGGCGTCGTCGTCGTCGAACCCGCCGGTGACGAAGCGGAAGCCGCCCGCGAGCTGCTGCCAGACCGTCTCGTCGAACTCGGTCCGGGCGTTCGCCTGGACCCAGCCGCGGACCTCCGCGACGAACTCCTCGTCGCTCCAGGGGCGCCGGCCGAAGCCGACGACGGCGAACGACGGCGGGAGCAGGCCGCGGTTGGCGAGGTCGTAGACGGCGGGCAGGAGCTTCTTGCGGGCGAGGTCGCCCGTGACGCCGAAGAACACCAGCGCGGACGGACTCGCGATCCGGCTGAGCCGGCGGTCGCGGCGGTCCCGCAGGGGATTGGGACTGGAGTGTGGCATGGAGTGCTTTCCTGTAGGGGGCCCGAGGGAAGGCCCCGTTCAATCCGTGGACGGAAGCGGAAGGGCGGTCGCGCAGCGGCCGCGGGGGAGTACGGGGTGGGCGTGCGGGCTGGGCCGGCCGGCGGCGTCGGGTCCACGACGCCGCCGACCGGCCCTCCGGCCCGAGCCGCCGGACGGTCAGGTCGGCGCCGTCAGGCGGACAGCGAGGCGACCGCGTCGCGGAGCTGCTGCAACGCCGTCGTGCGGTCGGCGAGGTGCAGGCGCAGGACCGGGCGGCCCTGTTCCGCGAGCACCGCGGCGTCGCCGGCGGCCTGGGCCTCGATGAGCTGGCCGAAGGAGAACGGCCGGTCCGGGATCTCGAGATCCCGCTCCGAGGCCGCAGTGACCTGCAGGAACACGCCGACGGCGGGACCGCCCTTGTGGAACTGGCCCGTCGAGTGCAGGAACCGCGGCCCCCAGCCGAACGTCACCGGGCGGCCGGCCGCCGCGGCCAGCTCGCCGCGCACGCGCGAGAGGTCGGGGATCCCGACCCGGTCCAGGTACGCCTGGACGCTCAGATAGCCGTCCGCCGGGAGATCCGCCAGGAGCCGTCGCAGGGCACCGGGCAGGTCCTCCACGCCGTCGAGCAGCCCGGCCGTGCCGCGCAGTTCGACGCCGCCGTCGACCAGGTCCGCCGGAGCGGGCTCCGGCCGCTCGTCCAACAGGCCACGCGCCGCCTTCTTCGCCGCCTCGACGTCCGGCTGGTCGAAGGGGTTGATCCCCAGCAGCCGGCCGGCGACCACGGTAGCGACTTCCCAGACGATCAGCTGACTGCCCAGCGAGCCCGCCACACGGACCTCGGGTGCGTCCGTCCCGGCGTCGGCGCCGGTCTCGACGTCGGCGTCGGGCGAGCCGAGCCGCACCACCAGCACGTCCTGCGCGCCGGACGACAGTTCCGGTGCGCCCGGCTCGACGACGACGGGCAGCAGCCCCGTCCCGTTCTTGCCGGTCGACTCGGCGATCAGCTGCTCGGCCCAGTCGGCGAAGCCCACGATGCCGGAGCCCTCGTCGACGAAGACGATCTTGTCGCGCAGGGGACGGGTGCCGCCGAGGGCGGCGCCGAGGACCAGTCCGGCGTTGTCCGGGTCGTCCTCCCGCAGGAACTCGGCGGCCTCCTCGGCCTCGTCGAGGAGAGCCGCGATGTCCACACCGGCGAGCCCCGAGGGGACGAGCCCGAACGCGGTCAGCGCCGAGTACCGGCCGCCGACGTTCGGGTCGGCGTTGAAGACGGCCCGGTAGCCGGCCGCGCGGGCCGACTCGTCCATGGGCGATCCCGGGTCGGTGACGACGACGATGCGGCTCGCGGCGTCGAGTCCGGCGCGGGTGAACGCGCCCTCGAAGACCCGGCGCTGCGAGTCCGTCTCGACCGTCGAGCCGGACTTCGAGGAGACGACGAGGACGGACTCCTCGAGCCGGTCGGCCAGGGCGGCCGAGACCATCTCGGGGTCCGTGCTGTCCAGGACCACGAGCTCGACGCCGGCCGTCGCCGTGATGACCTCCGGGGCGAGCGAGGAACCGCCCATCCCGGCCAGCACCACGCGGGTGACGCCCTCGGAGCGCAGTTCGTCGCGCAGGGCGACGACGGGGTCGACGAGCTCGCGGGAGGCGGCGAAGAGGTCCACCCACCCGAGCCGGATCGAGGCCTCGGATTCCGCGTCCGGCCCCCAGAGGGTCGCGTCATGGTCGAACAGCCTCGAGGCGACCCGATCGGCGACGAGCTGCTCGACGTGCGCGGAGACGGCCTCGCGGGCCGCCCCGGTGGCGAGGAGATCGAAGGAGCTCATGCCTACCGCGCTTCCTCGAGGGCGATGCGCACGTCCTCGAGCAGCTCGGCCCAGGCGTCCTCGAACTTCGAGACGCCCTCCCGCTCGAGCAGCGCCACGACGTCGTTGTAGCTCACGCCGAGTGCGGCGAGCTGGTCGAGGACCTCGTTCGCCTCGGTGTACGTCCCGGTGACGGTGTCGCCGGTGACGTCGGCGTGGTCGGCCGTGGCGTCGAGGGTCTTCTCCGGCATGGTGTTCACCACGCCCTCGGCCACGAGGCCGGTGACGTAGAGCGTGTCGGGGAGGTTCGGGTCCTTGACACCGGTCGAGGCCCACAGCGGGCGCTGGCGGTTGGCTCCGGCGGCCTCGAGCGAGCCCCAGCGCTCCGTGGAGAACAGCTCCTCGTAGACCTGGTACGCCAGACGGGCGTTGGCCAGCCCGGCGCGGCCCTTGAGCGCCGCGGCCTCCTCGGTGCCGATCGCCTCGAGGCGCTTGTCCACCTCGGAGTCCACGCGGGACACGAAGAAGGACGCCACGGAGTGGATGCGGCTCAGGTCGTGCCCGTTCTCGCGGGCCTGCTCCAGGCCCTCCATGAACGCGTTCACGACGGCGCGGTAGCGGTCCAGGGCGAAGATCAGGGTCACGTTGACGCTGATGCCCTCGGCCAGGGTCGCCGTGATGGCCTCCAGGCCCTCCACGGTCGCCGGGATCTTGATCATGACGTTGTCGCGGCCGACCTTGTCGTGGAGGCGCTTGGCCTCCTCGGCGGTCGCGGCGGTGTCGGCGGCCATGCGCGGGTCGACCTCGAGGGAGACCCGGCCGTCGTAGCCGTTCGACTCGGCGTACACCCCGGAGAAGAGGTCGCACGCGGCGGCGACGTCCGCCGTGGTGATCTCGAAGACGGCGGCCTCGACGTCGGCGCCGGCGGCGGCCAGCTCCTTGACCTGCTCCGCGTAGGCGGCGTCCCCGTTCTTCACGGCGGCGGCGAAGATCGAGGGGTTGGTGGTCACGCCGACCACGTTCTTCTCCTCGATCAGGGCCTTCAGCGAGCCGTTGTTCAGCCGGTCGCGGGACAGGTCGTCGAGCCAGAGGGAGACGCCGGCCTTGGAGAGGGCGGCGGTGTTCGGGTTGCTCATGGGTGAATCCTTAATCTGCTTCGCGGGACGGATTACTGGGCAGCGGCGATCGACTCGCGAGCGGCGTCGGCGACGGCCTCCGCCGTCAGCCCGAACTCGCGGTAGAGCGTCTTGTAGTCGGCGGACGCGCCGAAGTGGTCCAGGGACACGATGCGGCCGGCGTCGCCGACGAGCTCGCGCCACCCCAGGGCCACGCCCGCCTCCACGGAGACGCGGGCCCTGACGGCTGCCGGCAGCACCGACTCGCGGTAGCCGGCGTCCTGCTTCTGGAACCACTCCAGGCACGGGATGGACACCACGCGCGCCGCGACGCCGGCCGCGGCCAGCTGCTCACGGGCGCCCACGGCCAGTTCCACCTCGGAGCCGGTGGCCAGCAGGAGCACGTCCGGAGTCGTCGCCTCGCCGTCGGCGTCGAGCGCCTCGGCGAGCACGTACGCGCCCTTCTCCACGCCGGACGCGGCGCCGAAGCCCGGGGCCGAGCGATCGTAGACCGGCAGGTTCTGGCGCGTCAGCACCAGGCCGGCCGGATTCTCGTGGTTCTCCAGGATGGTCTTCCAGGACCACGCGACCTCGTTGGCGTCCGCCGGCCGGACGACGTCCAGATTCGGGATGGCGCGCAGCGACGCCAGCTGCTCGATCGGCTGGTGCGTGGGGCCGTCCTCGCCCAGGCCGATGGAGTCGTGCGTCCACACGAAGATGGACGGCACGCCCATCAGGGCCGCCAGGCGCACGGCGGGGCGCTGGTAGTCGGAGAAGATCAGGAACGTGCCGGCGAAGGCGCGCGTCTTCGACGCCAGCGTGATGCCGTTGACGATCGACGCGGCGGCGTGCTCGCGGACGCCGAAGTGCAGGACGCGGCCGTAGGGCTCGCCCGTCCACATGTCGGTGGTGCGGGACGCCGGGTTGAAGGACTTAGCGTTCGCGATCGTCGTGTTGTTGGAGCCGGCGAGGTCGGCGGAGCCGCCCCACAGCTCGGGCAGCACATCGGCGATGGCGTTGATGACCTTGCCCGACGCGGAGCGCGTCGCCATGGTCTCGCCCGCCGGGAACTCGGGCAGGCTGGTCTCCCAGCCGTCGGGGAGCTCCCGCTTCTCGATGCGCTCCAGGAGTGCGGCGCCCTCGGGGTTGCGCTGCGACCATGCGGAGAACTCGTCCTCCCAGGCGCGGCGAGCCTCGGCGCCCCGCTCGGCGACGCTGCGCGTGTGGGCGAGGACCTCGTCGTCGATCGCGAAGTGCTGCTCCGGGTCGAAGCCGACGATCTCCTTCAGGGCCGCGAGTTCGTCGCCGCCGAGCTTGGCCCCGTGGATGCCGCCGGTGTTCTGCTTCGTCGGCGCAGGGTAGCCGATGATGGTGCGCAGCGAGATGAGCGACGGGCGGCCGGTCTCGGCCTTGGCGGCGCGGATCGCCGCGTCCAGGGCGGGGACGTCCTCGACGTACTCGCCGGTCTCGGTCCAGTCCACGCGCTGGGTGTGCCAGCCGTAGGCCTCGTACCGCTTCAGGACGTCCTCGGTGAACGCCACGTCGGTGTCGTCCTCGATGGAGATCTTGTTGTCGTCGTAGATCACCACCAGGTTGCCGAGCTCCTGGTGGCCGGCGAGCGACGAGGCCTCGGAGGTGACGCCCTCCTGCAGGTCGCCGTCGGAGGCGATGACCCACACGGTGTGGTCGAAGGGGCTCGTGCCCGGCGCCGCCTCGGGGTCGAGGAGGCCGCGCATGCGGCGCTGCGCGTAGGCGAAGCCGACGGCCGAGGCGAGGCCCTGGCCGAGCGGGCCCGTGGTGATCTCCACGCCGGCGGTGTGCCCGTACTCGGGGTGCCCGGGCGTCTTGGAGCCCCAGGTGCGCAGTGCCTCGATGTCCTCGAGCTCGAGTCCGTAGCCGGAGAGGAAGAGCTGCAGGTACAGGGTCAGCGAGGTGTGCCCGGGGGAGAGGATGAAGCGGTCGCGCCCGACCCACTCGGGATCAGTCGGATCATGGCGCATGTGCTTCTGGAAGAGCAGGTAGGCGGCCGGAGCGAGGCTCATGGCGGTGCCGGGATGCCCGCTTCCCACCTTCTCCACTGCATCGGCCGCCAAGACGCGGATGGTGTCGACGGCACGCTTGTCCGTCTGCGTCCAAGTCAATTCGATAACTTCCGACTGTGGCGCCACGTTGTGGTCCTCTCTTGAAGGGGTCAGGCTCGAACGCCGGAGAACTCACGGCGACTCGGTATCGCCCGCCCACAACAAAGGGGCCGTCATTGGCTCCGGCGCTTTTCGCTCCCCACCATAGCCGGAAGAGGCCCGCTGCGGGGGCATGTGACTGCGCATGATTCTGCGGATCAGCTGAGGGCGAAGCGCCGCGGTCCGGGCGGGGGCCCGCACGTCACACCCGCACCACCGTTTTCTACACGTTGTAAAAGGGTATGATGGGCCTGTCTGTCCGTTTCCCTGCATAGAACTGAGTGGCATGTCCGTGAAGTCCGTTGTCAGCGACGTCTCTCCCGTGGGCCGGGCGCGGCGTCAACCCGGCGAGCCGCTCGGCGCGTTCGTGGGCCGGAAGGCCGGTGCCTATGTGGCGCTGACCAAGCCGCGCGTCATCGAGCTGCTGCTGGTGACCACGCTGCCGACGATGATCTTCGCCGAGCGCGGCTTCCCGGACGTCTGGCTCGTGATCGCCACGCTGGTGGGCGGCGCCATGGCGGCGGGTGCCTCCGGCTCCTTCAACTGCTACATCGACCGCGAGGCGGACCGGCTGATGCGCCGCACCCAGGGCCGCCCCCTGGTCACCGGCGACGTCACCCCGCGTGAGGCGCTCGTCTTCTCGTGGCTGCTGGCCGTCTCCTCGATCGCGGTCCTCTGGGCCGGGGCCAACCTGCTCACGGCCGTCCTGGGCGTCGCCGCGATCCTGCTCTACGTGGTCTTCTACACGCTGATCCTCAAGCGCCGCACCTCGCAGAACATCGTCTGGGGCGGGATCGCCGGCTGCATGCCGGTCCCGATCGCCTGGGCCGCCGTGACCAACACCCTCGAGTGGCCGGTCCTGATCCTCTTCCTGCTCATCTTCCTCTGGACCCCGCCGCACTACTGGCCGCTGTCCATGAAGTACTCCGAGGACTACCTCGCGGCCCGCATCCCGATGCTGGGCGCCATCGCCGGCGCCCGGACGGTCTCCATCCAGGTGGTGCTATACGCCTGGGCCACCGTGGCCTGCTCCCTGCTGCTGGCCCCGATGGGGTACGCGGGCATCGTCTACACGGTGCTGGCCGCGGTCTCCGGCGCCTGGTTCGTCTACGAGTCCCACGTGCTCTACCGCGAGGCCCGCCGCGAGCACGATCCGGCGGACATGAACCGCAAGGCCATGAAGGTCTTCCACATCTCCATCACGTACCTGACGATCGTGTTCGTGGCCCTGGCCATCGACCCGTTCGTGGGCCAGCCGCTCTTCGGCTGAACCCGCCCGCTCGAGTCCGGCGGGCCGAGCGCCTGGTACGACGACGACGCCGCCCGGCGACGTCGTCGTACGTGTTTAAGGCCGCCGCAGCCGACGGGTGGCGGCGGCCGCCGCGCCGGCCCGTTCTGGTTGGTCGGCCGCCGAGCACTCCGATAGGCTGAACGGCGGCTGGCTGTGGTCCCCGTACGCCACAAGTCATGAAGCCCCACAACGAAATGAGGAGACCGATCGTGTCAGAGCAGATCACCGTAACCGTCGACGGCGAGCAGAGCGAGGTGACGGCCGGGACCACCGGCACGGAGCTCTTCCGCGACGCCAAGGACGTGGTGGTGATGCGGGTCGACGGCGTGCTCCGCGACCTGGACCGCGAGCTCGAGGCCGGCAGCGTCGTCGAGCCGGTCACGATCGACTCACCGGACGGGCTGGACGTGCTGCGCCACTCGACGGCGCACGTCATGGCCCAGGCGGTCCAGCAGCTCCGGCCGGACGCCAAGCTCGGCATCGGCCCCTACATCAAGGACGGGTTCTACTTCGACTTCGACGTCGAGGAGCCGTTCACCCCCGAGGACCTGAAGACCCTCGAGAAGATGATGCTCAAGATCGTCAACCAGAGCCAGCGGTTCGAGCGCCGCGTGGTCACCGAGGACGAGGCCCGCGCCGCCATGGCCGACGAGCCGTACAAGCTCGCGCTGCTGGACAAGTCCGCGGAGGCGGACGAGGCGGGCGAGGGCGTGAACGTCGAGGTCGGCGCCGGCGAGATCACGATCTACGACAACGTGGACCGCAAGTCCGGCGACACCGTCTGGTGCGACCTCTGCCGCGGCCCGCACCTGCCGACCACCAAGCTGATCTCCAATGCCTTCGCGCTGACCCGGACGGCCGCCGCCTACTGGCTCGGCAACGAGAAGAACAAGCAGCTCCAGCGCATCTACGGCACGGCGTGGCCGACCAAGGAGGCGCTCAAGGCGTACCAGGAGCGCCTCGCCGAGGCCGAGCGGCGCGACCACCGCAAGCTCGGCTCCGAGCTGGACCTGTTCTCCTTCCCGGACGAGCTCGGCTCGGGCCTGCCGGTGTTCCACCCCAAGGGCGGCATCATCCGCAAGGCGATGGAGGACTACTCGCGCCAGCGGCACACCGAGGCCGGGTACGAGTTCGTCTACACCCCGCACATCACCAAGGGGCACCTGTACGAGGTCTCCGGGCACCTGGACTGGTACCGGGACGGCATGTTCCCGCCGATGCACGTGGACGAGACCCGCGACGAGAACGGCGAGATCGTCAAGCCCGGCCAGGACTACTACCTGAAGCCGATGAACTGCCCGATGCACAACCTGATCTTCCGTTCGCGGGGCCGCTCCTACCGCGAGCTGCCCCTGCGGCTGTTCGAGTTCGGGCAGGTCTACCGTTACGAGAAGTCCGGCGTGGTCCACGGGCTCACCCGCGTCCGCGGCATGACCCAGGACGACGCCCACATCTACTGCACCCGCGAGCAGATGAAGGACGAGCTGACCACCACGCTCAACTTCGTCCTCGGGCTGCTCAAGGACTACGGGCTGGACGACTTCTACCTGGAGCTCTCGACCAAGGACCCGGAGAAGTACGTCGGCTCCGACGAGGTCTGGGACGAGGCCACGCGCACCCTCGAGGAGGTCGCGGAGGCCTCCGGGCTCGAGCTGGTGCCGGATCCGGGCGGAGCCGCGTTCTACGGCCCCAAGATCTCGGTCCAGGCCCGCGACGCGATCGGCCGGACCTGGCAGATGTCGACGATCCAGCTGGACTTCAACCTGCCCGAGCGCTTCGAGCTGGAGTACCAGGCCGCCGACGGCTCGCGCCAGCGCCCGGTCATGATCCACCGCGCCCTGTTCGGCTCGATCGAGCGCTTCATGGGTGTCCTGACCGAGCACTACGCCGGGGCGTTCCCGGCGTGGCTCGCGCCCGTGCAGGTCCGGGCCATCCCGGTGGCCGAGACGTTCAACGAGTACGTAGACGACGTCGTCGCCAGGCTGCGCGCCCGCGGCGTCCGCGCGGAGTCGGATCTGGGGTCCGACCGGTTCCCGAAGAAGATCCGCAACGCCTCCAAGGAGAAGATCCCGTTCACGCTCATCGCCGGCGGCGAGGACGCGGAGGCCGGAGCGGTGTCCTTCAGGTTCCGCGACGGCAGCCAGGACAACGGGATCCCCGTGGACGAGGCCGTGGAGCGCATCGTGGCGGCGATCGACGCCAGGGAGGCGTAGCGGTGGCGGGTGCACCGTCGGGGCCCCGGCCGGAGGGCGCCACCGGGGCCGACGGCGACGCCGAGGCCACGGACGACTTCGAGCTGCCCGGGGTGCCGGACTCGTTCCAGCGGCTGTGGACGCCCTACCGCATGGCGTACATCAAGGCCGGGCAGCAGCAGGTCACCGACGAGCACTCGTGCCCGTTCTGCCGAGCGCCCGAGCGCAGCGACGAGGAGTCGCTGATCGTCCACCGCGGCGAGACGGCGTTCGTGGTCCTGAACCTGTTCCCCTACAACCCGGGGCACCTGCTCGTCTGCCCGTACCGCCATGTCCCCAACTACACGGACGTCACGGTGGAGGAGACCGCCGAGATCGCGGCCCTCAGCCAGCACGCGATGCGCGTCCTGCGCCGGACCGCCAACCCGTCCGGCTTCAACCTCGGGATGAACCAGGGCACCACCGGCGGGGCGGGCATCGCCGCGCACCTGCACCAGCACATCGTGCCGCGCTGGGGCGGCGACGGGAACTTCTTCCCGATCATCGCGCAGACCAAGGCCATCCCGGCGACGCTGGCCGACGTGCGCGAGCAGATCGCCGGCGCGTGGGACACCGTCTGACGCGGCCATGCTGAACCAGTACGCGCGCGGGCTGTTCACCCGCCTCTTCACGCCCCTGGCCCGCTGGCTCCTGGCCCGCGGGGTCACGCCCGACCAGGTGACGGTGGCCGGCACCGCGGGCGTCCTGGTGGGCGCGCTCGTCCTGTTCCCGCTGGGGCACCTCTTCTGGGGGACTCTCGTGATCGCGGTCTTCGCCTTCGCCGACGTGGTGGACGGGACGATGGCGCGCCTCCCGGAGGCGTCCCGCCGGCGCCAGCGGACCGAGGCGGACACGCGCTGGGGCAGTTTTCTCGACTCCAGCCTCGACCGCGTCGCCGACGGCGGGGTCTTCGCCGGCCTCGCGGTCTGGTTCTTCACCGCCGGCGCGGCCCCGGCCATCGGGACCGGCGCACTCCTCTGCATGTTCCTCGGGAGCATCGTCTCCTACGTCCGCGCCAAGGCGGAGTCCCTCGGCTACGACGCCCAGACGGGCATCGCCGAGCGTGCGGAGCGGCTCGTCGCCACGCTCGTCGCGGCGGGGCTCGTGGGCCTGGGGCTCCCGCCCGTCGTGCTGCTCGTGGTCCTCCTGCTGCTCGCCGCGGCCAGCGCCGTGACGATCGTCCAGCGCATGGCCCGGGTGCGCGCGCAGGTGACCGCCCAGCGCTAGCCGCGGCGGCCGTCGTCGTACGTTGCCCGCGGTGACGGGGCGGCCTTCATCCAAATCACGTCCGCACGGCCGATGTCTTGTAGAGTCCTGCTGTCACGCCCCTCGCGTGAGAACTCCGCGGTCGCGTCCACCTGCACCGCTCCCACTCAGCAAGCCCTTGTGAAAGGACGTAGTTCGTGTCCACCAATGAAGCCTCGCAGGCACCCGTCACCGGCAGCAATCGCGTCAAGCGGGGCATGGCGGAAATGCTCAAGGGCGGCGTCATCATGGACGTCGTCAACGCCGAACAGGCCCGCATCGCCGAAGACGCCGGTGCGGTCGCCGTGATGGCGCTCGAGCGCGTCCCCGCCGACATCCGCGCCCAGGGCGGCGTGTCCCGCATGTCCGACCCCGACATGATCGAGTCCATCATCGGGTCGGTCTCCATCCCGGTGATGGCCAAGGCCCGCATCGGCCACTTCGTCGAGTCGCAGGTCCTGCAGTCCCTCGGCGTCGACTACATCGACGAGTCCGAGGTCCTGACCCCGGCCGACTACACGCACCACATCGACAAGTGGCAGTTCACGGTGCCGTTCGTCTGCGGCGCCACCAACCTCGGCGAGGCCCTGCGCCGCATCAACGAGGGCGCCGCGATGATCCGCTCCAAGGGCGAGGCCGGCACGGGCGACGTCTCCAACGCGACCACCCACATGCGCCAGATCCGCGCCGAGATCCAGCGGCTGGGCTCACTGCCGGAGGACGAGCTGTACGTGGCCGCCAAGGAGCTGCAGGCTCCGTACGAGCTGGTGCGCGAGATCGCCCAGACCGGCAAGCTGCCGGTGGTGCTCTTCACCGCCGGCGGCATCGCGACGCCCGCCGACGCCGCCATGATGATGCAGCTCGGCGCCGACGGCGTCTTCGTGGGCTCGGGCATCTTCAAGTCCGGCAACCCGGCGCAGCGCGCCAACGCGATCGTCAAGGCCACCACGTTCTACGACGACCCGTCGGTCATCGCCGAGGCCTCCCGCGGCCTGGGCGAGGCCATGGTCGGCATCAACGTGGACGAGATCCCGGAGCCGCACCGCCTGGCCGAGCGCGGCTGGTAGGACGCACGTCCCCGCTCCGCCTCGAGCGGCGCGGGAGAAGCACGACGGCGCCGCCGCCCCCAGCTTCACGCTGCGGGCGGCGGCGCCGTCGTCGTCGGAGGGGTCCCCCGCCCCGGGCCCGGGGCTGCTCGCCGTCAGTCCAGGCGGAGGAGGCGGCCGCGGCCGACCAGCTGCAGGCCCGCAGCATCGAAGAAGCCGGCGGATGCCGGCGTCGCCGCCACCATCACGCGGGCTCCCGCGCCGCCGTCGGGCATCGCGGCCTCGCCGCCCGCGCCGGTTCCGCCGCCCGGTTCGAGCGCGTGGAGGTTAGACCGCGAGAGCGAGTCGACGAGCCCGTGGAGCAACGCCCGGCCGATGCCGCGGCGGCGCTCCGCTGGTGCGACCGCGAGTCCGTGGACGGAGACGGCCCCATCCAGGGTGAACTGGCCGAATACGCGCCCGCGCAGCACGCCGTCCTCGCGCGCGACCGCGTGCTCGATGCGGCGCTGGGTCGCCGGGTGCCGCCGCCCGCCGAGGCTGCTGCGCCAATGCGTGGCGACGTTCAGCTCCAGCCGGTCCCGGCCAGCGGCCTCCGGGACGTCGGGGGAGAGGCGCACGCGACCGGCCCAGGCGGCACCGGCGGTACGCCCGCCGGCCCGTCGGTGGAGCGCACCCTCGTGCCAGAGCACCGGGGCGCCCTCGCGGAAGCCGAGGTCGCGGAGGGGCGCATCCGCAGTGGCTGCGTTGAGCCAGGCGTCGACCCGGGCGGCCCCGAGCCGGGCACCCTCGGCCAGTGCCGGGCGCAGGCCGGCGATGCCGACACGCTCGGGGAAGAGCAGGACGAGACGCCGCCGGGTCGGCAGCCAGGCCCAGTCGCATCCGTGCGTCGAGAAGACGCGTCCGTCGCTGGCCAGGGCCAGGGCCTGGAGCCACGACTTTTGTGCGGCCTGTGCCGCAGAGATTCCGCCCACGTTCCTGATCGGATCCTTCTGTTCAGTTGTTGCTGGTGCGTCGGTCGTGCGGGGGCACGGGTCGGTCAGTCGCCGAGGCCGCGGCGGGCGAGGAGCGGCCCGATCTCGGGATCCCGGCCGCGCAGGGCGCGGAAGGAGTCGAGGGGGTCGCGCGTGTTCCCCCGGGAGAGCAGCTCGTGCCGGAAGCGGTCCCCGTTGGCACGTTCCAGGCCGCCGTTCTCCTCGAACCACTCGACCGTGTCGGCGTCGAGGATCTGGCTCCAGATGTACGAGTAGTAGCCGGCCGCATAGGCGCCGTCGAAGATGTGCTTGAAGTAGCCGGTGCGGTACCGGGGCGGTACTAGGTCGGGGTCGAGCCCGGCGTCGCGGAGGACCTGGTCCTCGAAGGCCGGAACGTCGTCGATGTGCTCGCCGGGTGCGAGCGTGTGCCAGGCCAGATCGAGGAGCGCGGCGGCCAGGTACTCCGTCGTCGCGTACCCCTCGCCCCAGAGAGCGGCCGACTCGATGGCCTCCGCGGTCCCCTCGGGGAGCGGCTCGCCCGTCTCGTAGTGGAACGCGTAGGTCGCGAGGATCCGCGGGTGCAGGGCCCACATCTCGTTGACCTGGGACGGGTACTCCACGAAGTCGCGGGGCACTGCCGTCCCGGCCAGCGACGGGTACCTCGCCGCGGAGAAGAGCCCGTGCAGGGCGTGGCCGAACTCGTGGAACAGCGTCCGGACCTCGTCCAGGGACAGCAGGGCCGGCCCGTTTCCCGGGGGCGCGATATTCGAGTTGTTGACGACGACGGGCAGTTCGAAGAACGCGCTCGCCCCGAGGCGCAGCGAGTTCATCCAGGCGCCGCCGGCCTTGGTGGGCCGTGCGAAGAAGTCGCCGAGGAACAGGCCGAGGGCCGATCCGTCCTCGTTGTAGACCTCCCAGACCCGCACGTCGGGATGGTAGGTGGGCAGGTCGTAGCGCTCGGCGAAGGTGAGGCCGTAGAGCTGGTGGGCGGCCTCGAAGACGCCGCGCTCGAGGACGGCGTTGAGTTCGAACCATGGCCGCAGCGCCGCGGTGTCCAGGTTGTACCGGTCCCGCTTGACCAGTTCCGAGTAGAAGGACCAGTCCCAGGGCCGGACCGGGAGCTCGGCGTACTGCTCGAGCAGCTCGTGCTCCGCCCGGGCGTTCGCCATGGCCCGCTCGGCGAGCCCGAGGAGACGCTCCCGGACTGCCTCCAGCGAGGGGGCCGTCTGGGACTCGAGGACGTACTCCGCATGGTTGGCGTAGCCGAGCAGATCGGCCCGGACCGCCCGGAGCTGGGCCATGTCGCGGGCCAGGTGGAGGGTCGCGTACTCGCCGTCCTGCCCGCGTCCGACCGACGCCTCGAAGAGCCGTTTGCGAGAGGAGGCCTGGTTCAGCCGGGCCAGCGCCGGCTGTCCCGTCGGCAGCACCAGGGTCAGGAGGTAGCCGCCGTCGTACCCTGCGGAGAGCGCGGCGGCGGCTGCCGCGGACGTCTCCGCGTCCGAGAGGCCCTGCAGGTCCGCGGGGTCCTCGAAATGGACGGCGGCCGCGTTCTGGCCGGCCAGTTGCCGACGCGAGAACTCGGCGGACAGCTCCGAGAGCTCGGCGTTGAGCTCGCGGAGGCGCTGCTGCGCCTCGGGGTCGACATCCGCGCCGGCCTGCCGGAAGCGACGCAGGGTCTCCTCGCGGAGCCGAGCCTGCTCCGGCTCGAGCCCCTCGCTCGGCGCCTGGCAGAGCCGGGCGTAGAGGCGCGCGTCCAGGTGGACGTCGTCGTGGTGGGCGGAGAGCATCCGCTGGATCTCCGCGTGGGCTGCGAGCACCTCCTCGGTACCGTGGGAGGGTTTGACGACCCCGAAGGCCTGCACGGCGCGCCGCAGGGTCTCGCCGGTGAGCTCGAATGCCTCGATCGTGTTCTCGAACGTCGGCTCCGCCGTGTCGGCGCAGAGGGCGCGCAGCTGGTCCGACTGCTCCTCGATGCCCGCCCGGATGGCCTCCACGTAGTGGTCGGCCGCGATACCCGCGAAGTCGGGCATCTGGAAAGGCAGGAGGCTCGGCTGCAGTAACGGATTGCTCATGCAGCAAGACTTTCACAGGTGGCGCGCCGGACGGCGGATTTTACGCCCCGAGATGCGGTGTCCGGGTCCACCCGCCTAGGGTGTAACCCGTTGTCCGGGCCGGACCAGAGGCGTCCGGACCGTTCCGAGAACGGATGAGGAATGCACCAGACCCCCGCCCCAGCACCCAGGTCGGCCCTCGAACGGCCGCTCGTCGGCGTCCTCGCCCTCCAGGGCGATGTGCGAGAGCACGAGCACGCCTTGCGCGACGGCGGCGCCGACGTCGTCAAGGTCCGCCGCCCCGAGGAGCTCGAGCGGCTCGACGGGCTGGTCCTGCCGGGCGGCGAGTCCACTGCCATCGACAAGCTGGCCCGGACGTTCGGCGTGGCCGGACCGCTGAAGGAGCGGATCGCGAAGGGGCTGCCGGTCTACGGCTCCTGTGCCGGCATGATCCTGCTCGCCGACCGACTCGCCGATCCGGCGACCGATCTCTCCGGCGCGCCCCAGCAGACCTTCGGCGGGATCGACATGCTCGTCCGGCGCAACGCGTTCGGGCGCCAGGTGGACTCGTTCGAGGCGGACCTCGACATCCCGTCGGTGGACGCGGTCGACCCCGGGAACCCGCTGCCCGTCCGCACGGTGTTCATCCGCGCCCCATGGGTCGAGTCCGTCGGCGAGGGGGTGGACGTCCTCGCCAGCGTCCCAGTGACCTACCGGCACGCGCACGAGGCCGCCGAGCACGGTGCGGGCGACGCCCAGCCCGACGCCGGGGGAGTCGAGGCGGGCGGGGTCGCTAGAATCGTTGCAGTTCGCTCCGGCAATCTGCTGGCCACCAGCTTCCATCCGGAAGTCACGGGCGAGCGGCGGATCCACCGGCTATTCATCCAGATCATCAGAGGAGAAGCGTAGGCATGTCAGGCCACTCCAAATGGGCAACCACCAAGCACAAGAAGGCGGCCATCGATGCCAAGCGCGCGAAGGCCTTCGCCAAGCTGACCAAGAACATCGAGGTCGCAGCCCGCGCCGGCGGGCCGGACATGGACGGCAATCCGGCGCTCGAACTGGCTGTCCAGAAGGCCAAGAAGAACTCGGTGCCCAACGACAACATCGACCGGGCGATCAAGCGCGGCGCGGGTCTGACCGGTGAAGCGGTCGACTACGCGGAGATCATCTACGAGGCCCGCGGCCCCCAGGGATCGGCGCTGCTGGTCGAGTGCCTCACCGACAACAAGAACCGTGCGGCCTCGGAGACCCGGCTGGCGATCACGCGCAGCGGCGGAACCGTCGCCGATCCGGGCTCGGTGAGCTACCTCTTCACGCGGAAGGGCGTCGTCTCGCTGCCGAAGAACGGCCTCACGGAGGACGACCTCCTGCTCGCCGTGCTCGATGCCGGCGCCGACGAGGTCCAGGAGGCCGGCGACAACTTCGAGGTCATCAGCGAGCCGACGGATCTGCGTGCCGTGGTCACCGCCCTCGAGGAGGCCGACATCGAGTACGAGAGCGACGAGGTCGAGTTCGTCCCGTCCATGAAGGTGGAGCTCGATGCCGACTCGGCGCGGAAGTTCCTCAAGCTCGCCGATGCCCTCGAGGAGCTCGACGACGTCCAGAACGTGTACTCGAACGTGGACATCCCGGCCGACGTCCTGGCCGAGCTGGAGCAGGACTAGCCGGTGGCCCTGCGGGTGGTGGGGGTCGACCCGGGCCTGACTCGGTGCGGGCTCGCGGTCGTCGACGTCGAGTCCGATCGCCGGGCGACGCTCGTGGACGTCATGGTCATCGGCACCTCGGCCGACACGTCGCTCGACGAGCGTCTGCTCCGCATCTCCCGCGGCATCGAGGCCTGGCTGGACCGGTACTCACCCGACGCTCTGGCGGTCGAGCGGGTCTTCAGCCACACCAATGTCAGCACCGTCATGGGGACGGCGCAGGCCTCCGGGATCGTCATCGCCGAGGCCGCCAAGCGCGGCATCGCCGTCGCCCTCCACACCCCGACCGAGGTGAAGGCCGCGGTCACGGGCAGCGGCCGGGCGGACAAGGACCAGGTGGGGTACATGGTCGCCAAGATCCTCCGCCTGGACGCCCCGCCGACGCCGGCGGACGCGGCGGACGCGGCGGCACTGGCCATCACCCACGGCTGGCGGGGCGCCGCCCCCGGCTCACATGCCTCCGGAACGGCGAACGGTGGCTCGAGTGGCCTGACGCCCGCCCAGCGGGCCTGGGCCCAGGCCGAGGCCGCCGCCCGGAAGGGCGCGGCCCGTGGAGGCCGGGCGACGCGGGGCCCCCACCGCTGAGGCACTCCGCACCGGCCAGGCTGCCCCATTCCCGGGCGACCGGAGGGTAGGGTATTCGTAGATTTGTTCGGATGCCGGAGGTTCTTGGACGCATGATCAGTTCGCTAGCGGGCGTGGTTCAGCACGTCGGACTCAATTCCGCCGTGATCGAGGTCGGGGGGTTCGGCATGCTGGTGCAGGCCACGCCCCAGACGCTGTCCGGGCTGCACGTGGGCCAGGACGCGACGCTCTACACGACGATGGTGGTACGCGAGGAGTCGATGACGCTCTTCGCCTTCGCCGACACCGGGGCCCGCGAGGTGTTCGAGACGCTGCAGTCCGTCTCGGGCATCGGGCCGCGCATCGCTCTCGCCGTGCTGGCGGTCCTGACCCCCGAGGAGGTCCGGGTCGCGATCGCTCAGGGCGATGCCAAGACGCTGACCAAGGTCCCCGGGATCGGGACCAAAGGGGCACAGCGGATGGTCCTGGAGCTCGCAGGGAAGCTCGTGCCGACCGGCGAGGCGACGGACCAGCCGACTGCCCCTGCCGACGAGAGCAGCTGGAAGGCACCGGTCCTCGACGCCCTCACCGGTCTGGGATGGAACGAGAAGGACGCGACCCGCGCCATGGAGGCCTTCGAGACGGACAACCCCGAACTCGTCGCGACCGGGACCATGCCGCAGATCCTGCGCGCTATCCTGGCGGATCTCGGCCGGCGGCCGCAGCGGGCCGGGCGCTGACCCATGGCCGACGACCCACACAGGGAGGATGCGCTGATGGAGGGCCCCTTGACCGCGGCGACGAGCGAACCCGACGAGCGGGTGCTCGAGGCGGCGCTGCGCCCGAAGAACCTGCACGACTTCGTCGGTCAGCACCGCGTCCGTGAACAACTCTCACTGGTCCTCGAAGCCTCGAAGATCCGTGAGCGCACGGCGGATCACGTGCTGCTCTCCGGGCCGCCCGGGCTCGGGAAGACCACGCTGGCGATGATCATCGCGGCCGAGATGAACGCCCCGCTGCGCATCAGCTCCGGACCCGCGATCCAGCACGCGGGAGACCTGGCCGCGATTCTCTCCTCGCTGAGCGAGGGCGAGGTCCTCTTCCTCGACGAGATCCACCGGATGAGCCGGCCGGCCGAGGAGATGCTGTACATGGCCATGGAGGACTTCCGAGTCGACATCGTGGTCGGCAAGGGAGCCGGCGCCACCGCGATCCCGCTCGAACTGCCGCCCTTCACCCTCGTCGGCGCGACGACGAGAGCCGGCCTCCTGCCCGGACCGCTGCGCGACCGCTTCGGGTTCACCGGCCACCTGGAGTTCTACTCGGTCGAGGAGCTCGAACTCGTCCTGCGCCGTTCCGCGATGCTGATGGACCTGCGGATCAACTCCGCCGGATTCACCGAGATCGCCTCGCGCTCCCGGGGAACGCCCCGCATCGCCAACCGCCTGCTGCGCCGCGTGCGGGACTGGTCCCTCGTCCACAACGTCGAGCAGATCGACGCCCGGCTGGCCTCGGCGGCCCTGGACATGTACGAGGTCGACTCCCGTGGCCTCGACCGGCTGGACCGCCAGGTGCTGCAGGCCCTCTGCACGAAGTTCGGGGGCGGGCCGGTCGGCCTCTCCACGCTGGCCATCGCGGTGGGGGAGGAGACCGAGACCGTCGAGACGGTCGCCGAGCCGTACCTCGTCCGCGAGGGACTCCTCGGGCGCACCCCGCGGGGCAGGATCGCGCTGCCCGAGGCCTGGTCCCATCTGGGCCTGGACATGCCCCGGAACGCCCCCGGCTCAGCGCCGACGACGAACCCGTCGATCGCGGGGCAGGAACGACTCGAGCTCGAGGAGTAACTCGTTCGCCCGGGGCGTAGGTCCCGCGCGTCACAGTCCGGCCCGTTAGACTGGCCGCGGCCCCGCGCTTGCGCGCGCCGTGGCCCGATCGGAACCGATCCTCTATAGAAACAGGTAAAGACTCTTGACTTCCCTTCTGACCGCCGCGTCCGCAGAGCAGACGCAGGCCACCGGTTTCAACCCCATGAACCTCATCCTGCTCGTCGCCCTGGCCTTCATGATCTTCATGATGTTCCGCGGCCGGCAGAAGGCGAAGAAGGCCCAGGAGGAGCTGCGCTCCAAGCTGCACATCGGCGCCCAGGTCATGACCAACTTCGGTCTGTTCGGCACCGTCCTCGAGCAGAACCCGGAGGAGAACCAGGTCGTCCTCGAGCTCTCGCCGGGCACTACCGCCACCGTTCACTCCGGTGCCATCGCGAAGGTCGTCGAGCCCGTCGCCGCGGAGGAAGCACCCGCGCAGACCGCGGTCGAGACGCCGGAGGAGACCGAGCGCCGCCTGAACGACGAGGAAAAGTAACACCACCAATGGCCGAACCCATCAGGCACGCTCGGCGTGCCCTCATCTGGCTGTTCGTCCTCACGGTGGCCCTCGGCGGCGCGCTCGTCGCCGGGGTGGCCACCGGACAGACGGCGGCCACCCCCAAGCTGGCCCTCGATCTCGAGGGCGGCACCCAGATGATCCTGGCGCCCCGGGTCGACGGCGGCGAGGCGATCACGCAGGAGCAGCTCGAGCAGGCCGTGCAGATCATCCGGCAGCGCGTCGACGGCTCCGGCGTCAGCGAGGCCGAGATCACCACCCAGGGCGGAAGCAACATCGTCGTGTCCCTGCCCGGGACCCCGGACAACCGCACCCGCGAGCTCATCCAGGCCTCGGCCAACATGGAATTCCGTCCGGTCATCATGGGCGGCAGCTACGGGCCGACGCCCGAGGACCAGCGGGCCACGGACGAGGAGCTCCCGAAGCCCACCGGCGAGCCTGAGTCGGCCTCGGACACCAACTGGGTCTCGCCCGAGCTCTACCGTGAGTTCGAGGCGTACGACTGCGAGACGGCCATCCAGGAGCGCGCCATCGAGCCGGCCCCCGAGGGCGAGCCGACGGTCGCGTGCGACCCCGCCTACCAGGCCAAATACATTCTCGGCCCGGTCGAGGTCGATGGCGACACCATCGCCGATGCCTCGCACGGGCAGGTCCGCAACGCCCAGGGCTACGTCTCGGGCGGCTGGGCCGTGAACATCGAGTTCAACTCCGAGGGCACCCGGCAGTTCCGGGACGTCACCGAGCGGCTGACCGCGCTCCAGGGAGCACAGAACCAGTTCGCCATCCTGCTCGACGGCGTCATCGTCTCGGCACCGGCGAGCAACGTCGTCATCCCCGACGGCCGGGCGCAGATCACCGGCAACTTCACCGAGGAGACGGCCGCCAAACTCGCGGAGCAGCTCAAGTACGGCGCGCTCCCGATCAGCTTCGACATCCAGTCGGAGCAGCAGATCTCCGCCACCCTTGGCGCCGACCAGCTCAAGATGGGCATGATCGCCGGCGTCATCGGCCTGATCCTGGTCGCTGTCTACTCCCTCTTCCAGTACCGAACCCTCGGGCTGGTCACACTGGCCTCGCTCGTCGTCGCCGGAATCCTCACCTACCTGGCGTTGGTGCTGCTGGGCTGGGCCCAGAACTACCGGCTCTCGCTCGCCGGCATCGCCGGCATCATCGTCGCCATCGGACTCACCGCGGACTCGTTCATCGTGTACTTCGAACGCATCCGCGACGAACTGCGCGACGGCCGCAACCTCGTCGCGGCCGTGGAGGCCGGCTGGCTGCGGGCGCGTCGCACGATCCTGGCCTCCAAGGCGGTCAACCTCCTCGCCGCAGTCGTCCTCTACGTGATGGCAGTCGGCAGCGTGCGCGGCTTCGCCTTCACGCTGGGCCTCACCGCCATCGCGGACCTCGTCGTCGTCTTCCTCTTCACCCACCCGGTGCTGCAGGTCCTGGCGCGCACGCGCTTCTTCGGCCAGGGGCACCCCGCCTCCGGTCTCGACCCGCGGACACTGGGCGTGGCCGCGTTCTACCGCGGCGCCGGCCAGGTCCGTCCGGTGCTCCCTGCGAGCCCGGACGTCGCGGCGGGCAAGAAGAAGGCGAAGCGCCAGTCCGACGCCGAGGCGGAGCGCCGCATGACGATCGCGGAGCGGCGTCGGCTCGCCGCCGAGCGAGCAGACGAGGGCTCGCGCCCGGACGGCGCCGACGACGTCGAGGCCGCAGTATCCGGGGACACGAGAGCCGACGCCGGCCGAACCGGCGGCAAGGGAGCAGACGATGCGTAATCTCGCGCAGTGGGGCAACGACCTCTACACGGGCAAGAAGTCCTACGAGTTCATCGGCCGGCGGCGGCTCTGGTTCGCCATCGCCGCTGTGCTGCTCGTCGCCGCCGTGCTCGTCCCGGTGGTCAAGGGCGGATTCAATCTCGGCATCGATTTCCGCGGCGGCTCCGAGTTCGTCGTCTCCGGCGTGGCTGACACGGCGGTGGAGACGGGCGAGGAGGCCGTGGAGTCGGTGGTCGACGCCGAAGGCGTCCGCGTCACCGCCATCACGGGCGACACGATGCGGGTCCAGACCGACCGGATGGGCGACGACGAGACCCTGGCCGTGGCGAAGGCGCTGGCGGCGGCGTATGGCGTCTCCGCGGATCACGTCACCAGCACCTACATCGGGCCCACATGGGGCCAGAATGTGTCCCAGCAGGCACTCATCGGCCTGATCGCCTTCGTCGTCCTCGTCGGACTGCTCATGGCGGTGTACTTCCGTACCTGGAAGATGTCGGCGGCGGCGGTCATGGGACTGCTCTTCGTCGTGGTCGTCACGGCCGGGATCTACGCGGCCACGGGCTTCGAGGTCACGCCGAGCGCGATCATCGGATTCCTCACCATCCTCAGCTACGCCCTGTACGACACGGTGGTGGTCTTCGACAAGATTCGAGAGAACACGGCGGACTACCGCGACCAGCGCAAGCACACCTTCCACGGTCTCGTGAATCTGGCGATCAACCAGACGCTGGTGCGCTCGATCAACACCTCCGTGGTGGCCATCCTGCCGATCGGCTCGATCCTCTTCATCGGCTCGTTCCTGCTCGGCGCGGGCACGCTGAAGGACCTCGCGCTCGCGCTTTTCGTCGGTGTCATCGTGGGAACGCTCGCCACGCTCTTCGTCCAGGCGCCCCTGTATGCGCAGCTGCGCGCCGGCGAGCCGGAGATCCGCCGGCACGCCGACGAGGTCACGGGCTCCCGGGGCTCCGCAGCGGATCCGGCCCCCGCGGTCTAGGCTCCACCCCCGACGGCGGGACCACGACGCTGGCCGAGCGGCCAGCGTCACAGACCCCTGGGCACGCCCCGTTCCTCACGAACGGGGCGGGCTTCCGTGTGCGCCGGCCCGGACGGTACCGCGGCCTCAAGCTGCCCTCAAGGCCCGCACGTCATCTAGGGTCCCGTTCCGGGCCTGGTCCGCTGCGGCCTCCGGGCTGCAGTAACCTTGGGGTACCCCACTGCAGGTCAGGGGTGCGTTGACCTGACGGACCGTGTTCGAAAGGAGACGCTGTGGCAGAGAACCGAACCAGTGCCGATGGACAGCGCCGCGGGCGGACGATGTCCCGCCTCGCCCGTTTCGCGGGGCGTTCGCCCATGGGGCAGCCGCCGATCCTCGAACCGCTCCTGCGCACGGTCCGCGCCAACAGCCCGCGCGAGGACCTGGACCTCATCACGCACGCCTTCGCTGTCGCCGAGCGCAGCCACGAGGGGCAGAAACGCAAGAGCGGCGACCCGTACATCACCCACCCGGTCGCTGTCTCCACCATCCTGGCCGAGATGGGCATGACCGGAACCACGCTGGCGGCAGCCCTGCTCCACGACACCGTGGAGGACACCGACTACTCGCTCGACGACCTGCGCCGGGAGTTCGGCGACGAGGTGGCCATGCTCGTGGACGGCGTCACCAAGCTGGACAAGGTCAAGTTCGGCGACGCCGCGCAGGCCGAGACGGTCCGCAAGATGGTCGTCGCGATGTCCAAGGACATCCGCGTTCTGCTGATCAAACTCGCCGACCGCCTCCACAACGCGCGCACGTGGCGCTATGTCTCGCCGGAGTCGAGCGCGAAGAAGGCTCGCGAGACCCTGGAGATCTTCGCCCCGTTGGCGCACCGGCTGGGTATGAACACCATCAAGTGGGAGCTGGAGGACCTGTCCTTCGCGGCACTGCACCCGAAGGTGTACGAGGAGGTCGTCAGGCTCGTCGGGGACCGCACCCCCGAACGCGAGAAGTATCTCTCGACGGTCCGGCGGCTCATCGGCGAGGATCTCCACCAGGCCAGGATCAAGGCCTCGGTCACCGGCCGGCCCAAGCACTACTACTCCGTCTACCAGAAGATGGTGGTGCGCGGGAAAGAGTTCAACGACATCCACGACCTGATGGGCGTGCGCGTCCTGGTCGACTCGGTGCGCGACTGCTACGCGACCCTCGGAACCCTCCACGCGCGGTGGAACCCGCTGCCCGGACGGTTCAAGGACTACATCGCGATGCCCAAGTTCAACATGTACCAGTCGCTGCACACCACGGTGATCGGCCCGCAGGGCAAACCGGTGGAGATCCAGATCCGGACGCACGAGATGCACCGGCGCGCCGAGTACGGCGTCGCGGCGCACTGGAAGTACAAGGAGCACAACAAGGGCGCGGCCCCGGAGCAGGGCCAGCAGGACATGGGCTGGCTCCGCAGTCTGCTCGACTGGCAGGAGGAGACCCGGGATCCGGGAGAGTTCCTCGACAGCCTGCGGTTCGAGATCAACGCGGCCGAGGTCTTCGTCTTCACGCCCAAGGGCGAGGTCATGGCCCTCCCCGCCGGCTCGACGCCGATCGATTTCGCCTACTCCGTCCATACGGAGGTCGGCAACCGGGCCATCGGTGCGCGCGTCAACGGCAAGCTCGTGCCGCTGAGCAGCGAGCTCCACCACGGCGACTGGGTCGAGATCTTCACCTCCAAGGCCGAGGGCGCGGGCCCCAGCCAGGACTGGCTCGGGTTCGTCAAGAGTGCTCGGGCGCGCAACAAGATCCGCCAGTGGTTCAGCAAGGAGCGCCGCGAGGAGGCGATCGACAAGGGCAAGGACCTCCTCACCCGCGAGCTGCGCAAGCACAACCTGCCGTTGCAGAAGCTCATGACCCACGAGACGCTCTCCGCCGTTGCGCACGAGCTCCGGCACAACGACATCGCCGCACTCTACGCCGCCGTGGGCGACGGCCACACGTCCGCTCAGAACGTGATCGAGCACCTGATCGCCCTGACGGCGGAGCCGGACGAGGTGTCGGAGTTCGACGACGTCCCGCTCACGTCCCCGGCCAAGCCGCGCAGCGCCACCGGCGACTCCGGCGTGATCGTCAAGGGTGCCGGGGACGTCATGACCAAGCTCGCGCGCTGCTGCGGCCCCGTGCCGCCGGATGAGATCGCCGGCTTCGTCACCCGTGGTGCGGGCGTCTCGGTGCACCGGGCCAACTGCAGCAACTTCCTGGCGCTCTCGGAGGAGAAGGAGCGGATCGTCGAGGTCGAATGGGCCCCGACGAAGACCAGCCTCTTCCTGGTCGAGATCCAGGTGGAGGCGCTCGACCGGAAGTCGTTGCTCTCCGATGTGACCCGTGTGCTGAGCGAGAGCCACGTCAACATCCTCTCTGCGAGCGTCACGACGACGCGCGACCGAGTCGCGCTGAGCCGGTTCTCCTTCGAGATGGGCGATCCCAAGTACCTCAGCCACGTGCTCAACGCGGTCCGGCGCATCGACGGCGTCTACGACGTCTACCGGGCCACGGCGTCCGGTCAGCGCGGCTGATCGGACGGCGGCTGCGGGTCGACCAGTCGTAGTGCGGTCCGCCGGGCTTCGTCGAGGCGTCCGAGCGCCCGCGCCTTGCCGGGTCGGCGCACTGTCGACTCCACCGCATGGCGCACCGCCTCGGCGTCCACGCCGAGGACCGGGAGCGCCACCAGGCGGCTGATGGTTCGAATCACCACGTCGTCGGCCTCGGCGCGCCAGAGCAGGTCGAACGCCGTGCGCGGCGGGGCCACGACAGCGACCCCGGCGACCCGCTGGATCTCGGCCGGATCCAGCGCCTGCTCCAGGCAGCGCACCGGTGTCCGCTCGGCCACGGGCCGGGGGAGGCGCTGGAATGAGGCGACGCACAGCTCGAGACGCCGGGGTGCGGGCGCGCACCCATAGATCCAGGCGGCGGAGAACCCGCCGATGGCCGTGAAGGCGAGCGGGTCCGCCGCCCCGGCGGCGACCTGGGCGCGGATCTGCGGGGAGTCCCGCTCGTCGGCGGCGACCCAGAGCCCGGAGAGCACCTGGCGCAGCAGGCCCTCGCCTGCCATGGCGGAGAGCTCCCCGACCACGAAGGGGGAGGACGCACGGAACACGACGAGGGGCTCGTTCGAGTCGCCGGGGCCGCCGGAGCCGGGACGGGCTGCAGCGGCGGGGGCTGCTACGGGCGCGAGTCCGTGGGCCGCCCTCCGGCGGTGCGGACCGCGGCCGGGTTTCGGGGGAGGAACTGTCATGCGCCCAGCCTGGCTCCGACGGCCCCGGACGGACCAGAGGCCGCCGTCCGGGTGTGGACGGCGGCCTCTGGTTCCGGCGGACCTGTGGAGAACGGCCCCGGCGGGGCGCTAGGAGAGGTCCTGCGCCGACGCGGCGACCGTCTCCAACCAGGTCTTGCGGGCCTGCAGCGCCTCGTCGGCCTTCTTGATCTTGCGCTCGTCGCCGCCGGCCTTGGCCTCCTCGAGCTCGCGCTCGAGCTGGGCGATCGACTCCTCCAGCTGGACCAACATGCTGTTGGACCGGGCCTTGGTCTCCGGATTGGAACGGCGCCACTGCTCGTCCTCGGCGTCGCGCACGGCGTCCTCCACCTGGCGGAGGCCGGCCTCGATGCGCTGCATGGCCGAGCGGGGGACCTTGCCCGCCTGGTCCCAGCGCTCGCGGAGGGAGTCCAGCGCCTTCTTGGCCGCGCCCAGGTCCTTCACGGGAAGGATGGCCCGCGCCTCCTCGAGGAGCTGCTCCTTGACCTTCAGGTTGTCCTCGTACTCTGCGTCGATCGCCGCGTTGGCGGCGTTGCGGGCGTTGAAGAACACGTCCTGGGCCGCGCGGAAGCGCGCCCACAGGGCGTCGTCGTCCTTGCGGGCGGCCCGCTTGGAGGCCTTCCACTCGTCCATGAGCTTGCGGTACTCGGCGGCGGTGTGGCCCCAGTCGGTCGACGAGGAGAGCTGCTCGGCCCGGGCGATCAGGGCCTCCTTGGCGCGCTTGGCCTCGGCATGGTCCGCGTCGAGCTGAGAGAAGTAGCCCCGACGGTGCCGGTCGAACGTGGTCCGGGCCGCGCGGAACCGCTTCCAGAGCGCGTCCTCGGTGCCGCGTCCGAGCCGCGGGCCCGACTTCTGCGCGTGCTTCCAGGCGTCGAAGAGCTCGTTCATGCGCTGGCTGGCCTGCTTCCACTGGACCTTCTGCGGGTCCTGCGCGGCGAGCTCCTCCGCCTCGGCGACCAGTGCCTCCCGCTCGGAGAGGTGCGCGGCACGGGCCTTCTCGTGCTCCTGCTTCTCCGCCTCGTGCAGGGCCGCGACGTCCTCGCGGGCCTTGGCGATGCGCTCCTCGAGCGCCTTCAGATCGCCGACCATCCCGCGGGCCGCGACCTGCTCGGCGAGCCCGGAGAGCGTCTTCTCCATGTCCGTGGTCGGGGCCTTGGCGGCCACGCGGTGCTCCAGCAGCAGCACCTGGTTCACGACGTCGTCGTACTTGCGCACGAAGTACGCCAGCGCCTCGTCCTGCGGTGCGTCCGGGTACTGGCCGACGGGATGCTCCTGCCCGTCGACGAGGACGAACACGTGGCCGTCCTCGGTGACCCGGGCGAAGCGCCGTGCCTCGTCCAGCGGCGTGGAGTACGACGGCGGGGGCGTCACCGCGGGCTCCGCCGCCGCGGCGGGCTTCGTCCCGGTACCCGGCTTCGCCGCCGGCTTCACGGCGGACGGCTTGATCGCGGAGGGCTTCACGGCCGAGGGCTTCACCGCCGCGGGGGTCGGGGCCGCAGGGGTCGGTCCTGTGGTCTGCTGGTCGTCGGATTGCTGACTGTCGGTCACCGCTGGAACTCTTTCACTCGTGCCGCGCATGGCCGGGCCACCGCGGGTTCATGTCTCGTCCATCACTCTACCGAGTCGCGTTCTGTCACCCAACCGGCGGCCGGCATGACGCTAGAATGAGGCGGTCCGGCCCCCGGGCGCCCCGCCGTCCGCGTCGTCCGGAGGCAGTGCGCCCCTCCTGGTGCGCCGGCCCGAACCCGCCACCGATTCGACTCAGGAGCACTCCCGCCCATGGCACGCAAGGCCTCCCTGTCCGGCTTCCCCGAATGGCTCCCCGGCGAGCGGCTCGTGGAGCTCCATGTCCTGGACACGCTCCGCCGGATCTTCGAGCTGCACGGGTTCAGCAGCGTCGAGACCCGCGCCGTGGAGACCGTCGGGCAGCTGCTGCGCAAGGGCGAGATCGATAAGGAGGTCTACGGCCTCTCGCGGCTGCAGGGCGACGAGCCGGCGACCGCGGAGGATCCTAACGGGCTGGCCCTGCACTTCGACCTGACCGTGCCTTTCGCCCGCTACGTCGTGGAGAACGCGGGGCACCTGAACTTTCCGTTCCGGCGCTACCAGATGCAGAAGGTCTGGCGCGGCGAGCGCCCCCAGGACGGCCGCTTCCGCGAGTTCACGCAGGCGGACATCGACGTGGTCGGCGACGGGGCGCTGCCGTTCAAGTACGACGTCGAGCTGGCGCTGGTCATCGCCGAGGCCCTCTCCGCCCTGCCGATCGGCGACTTCAAACTGCGGGTGAACAACCGCAAGCTCGCCGAGGGCTTCTACCGCGGCCTGGGCCTCGACGACACCGCCGGGGTGCTGCGCAGCATCGACAAGCTGGAGAAGGTCGGCCCCGCCCGGGTCAAGGAGCTCCTCAGGGAGGAGCTCGGCGCCACGGGCGAGCAGGCCGACGCTGCGCTCGCCCTCGCGGCCATCCGTACCGAGGACATGTCCTTCGTGGACCAGGTCCGCGCCCTCGGCGTGCAGGACGAGCTGCTCGAGCAGGGCCTCGACGAGCTCTCGCAGGTCGTCTCCATGGCGGTCCGCCGCGCCCCGGGGCGCGTGGTCGCCGATCTGAGCATCGCCCGCGGGCTCGACTACTACACCGGGACGGTCTACGAGACCATGCTCGTCGGCCACGAGCAGCTCGGATCGATCTGCTCCGGCGGCCGCTACGAGTCGCTGGCCTCGAAGGGCAGCCGCACGTTCCCCGGCGTCGGCCTGTCGATCGGTGTGAGCCGACTCGTCTCGCGGCTGCTCGCCGAGGGGACGGCAGTGGCGTCGCGCAGCGTGCCCACCGCCGTCTACGTGACCCTCGCGAACGACGACGCCTGGTCGGAGGCCCAGGACGTCGCCGCCCAGCTGCGCTCGCGCGGCATCAGTGCGGAAGTCGCCGCCTCTGCGGAGAAGTTCGGCAAGCAGATCAAGTTCGCCGACCGGCGCGGCATCCCGTTCGTCTGGTTCACCGGCTCCGACGGCGCGCACGAGGTCAAGGACATCCGCTCCGGCGAGCAGATCCCGGCGGATCCGGCGTCCTGGGCCCCGCCGGCCGAGGACCTGGCTCCGCGCATCGTCGCGAACTGATCCGGCCCGCCGGGGCTCGGCCGCGGACCTGGCACGAGGAGGGGGGCGTCCGAGCCGCCTGGGGCGCCGGCTCTTGCTCGCGTCCGTCCGGGCGTCGGCCGCCGTCGCGTCAACCGCTGGACCGCCCCCGCCGGAGCCGCGCCCACCGGTAGGCGAGTCCGGCGGCGAACACGCCCAGCATGGTGAGCACCGAGGCCGGCGGGAGCAGGACGGCCACCACGGTGCACGCGACGGCGCCGAGGGCCGGTACCCAGCGTGGGCAGTACCAGGGGCGCCGGGCGCCCAGCCGCCAGGCCGACAGGTTCGCGACGCCGTAGTACACCAGGACGCCGAAGCTCGAGAACCCGATGACCGTGGCCAGGTCCCCGAGTTGGACGAGCACCAGGACCAGCAGGCCCACCGCGACCTGTCCCGCCCAGGGCACGGGGTGCCGACCGGACGGGCTCCCGGCCGGCATCGAGGTGCGCGTGCCGGGGGAGAGGAGCTCGCGGAGCGAGGCGATCCGGGCCAGGGCCGACGGGACGTCACCCTCCCGGGCCATGGCCAGCAGCGTCCGGGACACGCCCGCCACCAGAGAGAGCAGGGCGCCGAGGATCGCCACGCACGCCGCCGCCACGACGACGGTGGGCGGGAGGCCGAGTGCCCGGCCGGCGTCGGCGATCGGCGCGGCGCTGGCCGCGAGCCCCGGCAGGCCGAGGAACCGGGACAGGGCGATGGCGAGCAGCAGATACAGCGCGACCGTCGTGGTCAGCGCCGCGATCACCGCGAGCGGGATGGTGCGCCGCGGGTTCCGGACCTCCTCGCCGAGCGTCGCTACGCGGGCGTACCCGGCGTAGGCGAAGAAGAGGAGTCCTGCCGCCTGGAGCATGCCGGTCATCGATCCGCTGGCCGGGCCGTCGCCGGGCGTGCCGGGCTGCGGGGCCGCGGCCGCCGCGGCGGAGGGATCGGCGCCCAGCGCGGCCACGGCGATCCACACGAGGACCGCGAGGACCGGCAGGACGAGGATCTTCGCCGCGGCCGCCGTGCGCGTGACGCCCAGCAGGTTCACCGCCGTCACCAGCACGACGGCGGCCGAGGCCCACAGCCGGGCGGCGTCGGGCTGGAGGTACGCGCCCAGCGCCAGAGCCATGGCGGCGCAGGAAGCCGTCTTGCCGGTGACGAAGCCCCACCCGGCGATGAAGCCGGGCCAGGCGCCGAGCTCCTCCCGACCGTAGGCGTAGGCGCCCCCGGAGGTCGGATGCACGGAGGCCAGCGCCGCCGTCGACAGGGCGTTCGCCAGCGCGAGCGCGGCCGCGACGAGCACGGCGGCCAGCAGGAGATCGCCTGCCGCCCGGGCCGCGGGGGCGAGCACGACGAAGACGCCGGCCCCCACCATGGACCCCACGCCGATCGCGCTGGCGTCCAGGACGCCCAGGCGTCGCTCGAGCCGGCCGTGGGCCACGCTGCTTCCCGTCATGCGCTTCCTCCAGTCCGGCACCCCGCGGCTGCCCGGTCGACGCCCCAGCATGCCGCGCGCATCTGTACAGAGGGTAAACGAGCGCGCTGGCCCGAAGCGGTAAACTCGTGCGGGATTCGACTTCACCCCTTATGAAAGGACCGCAGTGCTGCGCACTCACGACCTGGGAACCCTCAGGGCAGAGCACATTGACCAGACCGTCACCTTGGCAGGCTGGGTCGCCCGGCGGAGGGACCACGGAGGCGTGGCCTTCCTCGACCTGCGCGACGCCTCCGGCGTGGCCCAGGTGGTGGTGCGCAATGAGGACGACTTCCACGCGCTGCGCAACGAGTTCGTCCTCCAGGTGGTCGGCACCGTGGAGCGGCGCCCCGAGGGCAACGAGAACCCGGCGCTGGATACGGGCGAGATCGAGGTCATGGCCGAGACCGTGACCGTGCTGAACACGTCGGCTCCGCTGCCGTTCCAGATCGACGAGCACGTCGAGGTCGGCGAGGAGGCGCGTCTGCGCCACCGCTACCTGGACCTGCGCCGTCCGCGGCCGGCCCGCAACATCCGGCTCCGCTCCGAGGCCAACCGGGTGGCGCGCGACGTCCTGCACACCGAGGGCTACATCGAGATCGAGACGCCGACCCTGACGCGCTCCACGCCGGAGGGCGCCCGCGACTTCCTGGTCCCGGCGCGTCTGGCCCCCGGCTCCTGGTACGCGCTGCCGCAGTCGCCCCAGCTGTTCAAGCAGCTCCTGCAGGTCGGCGGCTTCGAGAAGTACTACCAGATCGCCCGCTGCTACCGCGACGAGGACTTCCGGGCGGACCGCCAGCCCGAGTTCACGCAGCTGGACATCGAGGCGTCGTTCGTGGAGCAGGACGACGTCATCGAGCTCGGCGAGAAGATCGTCAAGGCCCTGTGGGGGCTGATCGACGTCGACATCGAGACGCCGATCCGCCGCATGACCTACGCCGAGGCGATGGAGAAGTACGGCTCGGACAAGCCGGACCTGCGGTTCGGCCTCGAGCTGACGGAGCTGACCGACTTCTTCAAGGACACCACCTTCCGGGTCTTCCAGGCCCCGTACGTCGGTGCCGTGGTCATGCCGGGCGGCGCCTCGCAGCCGCGCCGCACGCTCGACGCGTGGCAGGAGTGGGCCAAGCAGCGCGGCGCCAAGGGCCTCGCGTACGTGCTCGTCCAGGAGGACGGGACCCTCACGGGCCCGGTGGCGAAGAACCTGACGGAGTTCGAGCGCGAGAACCTCGCGGGCACCGTCGGCGCCGCGCCGGGCGACTGCATCTTCTTCGCCGCGGGCGAGGCCCGGACCTCCCGCGCGCTGCTCGGTGCCGCCCGCGTGGAGATCGGCCACCGCACCGGCCAGATCGCCGAGGGCGACTGGGCGTTCGTGTGGGTCGTGGACGCGCCGATGTTCGAGTCCGCCGAGGACGCGGTCGCCTCGGGCGACGTCGCCGTCGGCGCCGGCAAGTGGACCGCCGTCCACCACGCCTTCACGTCGCCGAAGCCGGAGCACCTGGAGACGTTCGACCAGGACCCGGCCAGCGCGCTGTCCTACGCCTACGACATCGTCTGCAACGGCAACGAGATCGGCGGCGGCTCCATCCGTATCCACGACCGCGAGGTCCAGGAGCGCGTCTTCCGCCTGATGGGCCTGGACGAGGAGTCCGCGCAGACCAAGTTCGGGTTCCTGCTCGAGGGCTTCAAGTACGGCGCCCCGCCCCACGGCGGCATCGCGTTCGGCTGGGACCGCGTGCTGCAGCTGCTGACCGACTCCGAGTCGATCCGCGACGTCATCGCGTTCCCGAAGACCGGCGGCGGCTTCGACCCGCTCACCAGTGCCCCGGCCCCCATCACGCCGCAGCAGCGCAAGGAGGCCGGAGTGGATGCCCGGCCGGAGCCGAAGAAGGCAGACTCCGCGGAGACGGCGGAGCAGACGGCCGCCGCCAAGTAGCGGCGGCGCCCCGGCACCGCGTGCCGGACGCACGACGGCGGCCGCGCCCCTCCCGCTCGGATCGGACCCAGGACCCGGGATCGGCGAGGTGGCGCGGCCGCCGTCGTTCTGCGTCGGGACCGGGGTTCACCCGCGTGACCGAGCAGGCGGTGTCTCAGGAGCCGGGCGCGCGCGGCCTACGGCAGGTCAGCGGTGTCGACGATGAGGGTGAACGGCCCCGAGTTCACGCTGGCCACGTCCATCATGGCCCCGAACGCGCCGGTCTCGACCTCCGCGCCCAGCGAGCGGAGGTGCTCGACGAACGCCTCGTAGAGCGGCTCCGAGTGGCTGCGCCCGGCGGCCCGCGACCAGGAGGGGCGGCGCCCCTTGCGCACGTCCCCGTACAGGGTGAACTGGCTGACGACGAGCAACGGGGCCCCTGCGCTCTCGCAGGACTGCTCGTCCTCGAGCATCCGGAGCCGCCAGATCTTCTCGGCGAGCCGGACGGCCTCGTCCGGGCCGTCGTCGTGCGTGACCCCGAACAGCAGGAGCAGGCCGGGTCCGATCGATCCGACGAGCTCGCCCTCGACCGTCACCCGTGCCTCCGCTACGCGCTGCGCGACCGCCTTCATGCTCGTCCCTCCCGTGGTCCGGTCCGTGGTGTGCCGGACGCGACTCTACCGGGGCTCCACCCGAGGGCGAACGCGGGCCATCCGGTGGGTCCGGATGAGTAGGGTGGAGTCGTGAGTGACTTGTTCAGCGGCCTGGCGGCCTTCGACGACGGCGAGCCGGACGACGGCGGGACCCGTCCCCTGCCCCCGCTCGCGGTGCGCATGCGCCCGCGCAGTCTCGACGAATTGGTGGGGCAGCAGCATCTGCTCGGTCCCGGCTCGCCCCTGCGCCAGCTGGCGCAGGGCGCCAAGGCCGGCCCCGCGGGCCTGACCAGCGTCATCCTCTGGGGCCCGCCCGGCACGGGCAAGACCACCCTCGCCCACGTGATCGCGCGAGGGCCCGGCAGGAAGTTCGTGGAGCTCTCCGCCATCACCGCCGGCGTGAAGGACGTCCGCCGCGTCATGAGCCAGGCGTTGACCGACCGCGATCTCAACGGACGGACCACCGTCCTCTTCCTCGACGAGATCCACCGGTTCAACAAGGCGCAGCAGGACGCGCTCCTGCCCGGCGTGGAGAACGGCTGGGTGGTCCTCGTCGCGGCCACCACCGAGAACCCGTCCTTCTCCGTCGTCTCGCCGCTGCTCTCGCGCTCGCTGCTGCTGACCCTGAAGCCGCTGGAGGACCAGGACATCCGCAGCCTGCTGGTCCGGGCGGTCGAGGAGGAGCGGGGCCTCAACGGCTCGGTGAGCCTGACCGACGAGGCACTCGAGCACCTGGTCAAGCTCTCCGGAGGCGACGCGCGGCGCTCGCTGACCGCCCTGGAGGCGGCCGCCGCCGTCGCTCTCAGCGGGCCCGGAGGTCCTGTGGCCGGCGAGGGCGGTGGGGATGACGGTGCGCCGGGCGAGGGGACGGACGGCGACGGCGCGGTCGTCACGCTGGAGGACGCCGAGCGCGCCATGGATGTGGCGGCCCAGCGCTACGACCGCGCCGGGGACCAGCACTACGACGTCGTCAGTGCGTTCATCAAATCCATCCGCGGTTCCGACGTGGATGCCTCGCTGCACTATCTGGCCAAGATGATCGAGGCGGGCGAGGACCCGAGGTTCATCGCCCGGCGGATCATCATCAGCGCCAGCGAGGACGTCGGCATGGCGGACCCGACCGCCCTGCCGATGGCGGTGTCGGCGGCGCAGGCGGTGCAGCTCATCGGCATGCCCGAGGGCCGTATCGTGCTCGCGCAGGCGGTCGTCCATCTCGCCACCGCCCCGAAGTCGAACGCCTCGTACAAGGCGTTGGACGCGGCCATCGCCGATGTGCGCGGGGGACGGGGCAAGGGGGTGCCCGCCCATCTGCGCGACGCCCACTACCCCGGGGCCAAGCAGCTCGGCCACGGGGCCGGGTACGAGTACTCCCACGACGCACCGCACGGGGTCGCGGAGCAGCAGTACGCCCCCGACGACCTCGTGGGCCACGATTACTACTCGCCGACGGGGAACGGCGCCGAGCGCTCCATCTCCGAGCGGTTGGCCCGGCTGCGGGAGATCATCCGCGGCCGCTGAACCCGGAGGCCGCCGCCCGGGGCCGCCCGGGCGTGCGTGCTAGGATGGTACGTCGGCTGGCAAGCCGTTGATTTTCCGTGCCCGATGACCGCTCCGGCGGCCGGCCGGTTCGACGGTTGTAGGACTCCGGGGCGCGGCTCCCCGAAACTCTCCATCATGGAGGCCAGCGTGGAAGCAGCCGCCGAACGAAAGTAGGAGACACGTGGCTAACAACACCCGTGCCCGCCGCAAGGTTCGCATCTCGCGAGCCCTCGGCATCGCTCTGACCCCCAAGGCAGAGAAGTACATGGAGCGTCGCCCGTACGGCCCCGGCCAGCACGGACGCGCCCGCAAGAAGCAGGACAGCGACTACGCAGTCCGTCTGCGCGAGAAGCAGCGTCTGCGCGCCCAGTACGGCATCCGCGAGGCGCAGATGACGCGCGTCTTCGAGGAAGCCCGCCGTACCTCCGGCCTGACCGGTGAGAACCTGGTCGAGCTGCTCGAGATGCGTCTGGACGCCCTGGTCCTGCGTGCCGGCTTCGCCCGCACCATCGCCCACGCCCGCCAGCTGGTCGTGCACCGCCACATCAACGTCGACGGCAAGCGCGTGGACCGCCCGTCCTTCCGCGTCACCGAGGGCCAGGTCATCGCGGTCCACGAGCGCTCCGAGAAGTTCGAGCCGTTCCAGCTCGCAGCGGCCGGCGCCCACCGCGACGTCCTCCCGACCGTGCCGTCCTACCTGGACGTCAAGCTCGAGTCGCTGCAGGCCACGCTCGTCCGTCGCCCGAAGCGCTCCGAGGTCCCCGTGACCTGCGAAGAGAACCTCGTGGTCGAGTACTACGCCCGCTGATCCCTCGGGATCGGAGGCCGTCCCCACCTCCGGGTGGGGACGGCCTCATGCGAAGAAGCCCCGCGGCAGTCGCCGCGGGGCTTCTTCGCGTCCGGGTCCCGTCAGATCCAGATGGCCGGGTCCACGTACTCCGCCGGATCGACGGCAGGCTTGTGCTCCTCCGGACGCCGCGGACGGTTGGTCGCCGGGATGCCCGTCACGATCGAGTGCGGGGGAGCGTCCTTCACCACCACGGCGTTCGCGCCGATCGCCGAGTCCGAGCCGATCGTGATCGGTCCGAGGACCTTGGCGCCCGCACCGATCACGACCCGGTCGCCGATCGTGGGGTGCCGCTTGGTCTTGGCCAGCGAGCGGCCGCCGAGGGTCACACCGTGGTAGAGCATCACGTCGTCGCCCACCTCGGCCGTCTCGCCGATCACGACCCCGGAACCGTGGTCGATGAAGAACCGCCGGCCGATCGTCGCTCCCGGGTGGATCTCGATCCCCGTCAGGAACCGCGCGAACTGGGACAGCAACCGGGCCGGCAGGCGCAGCCCGGGCCGTTGCCACAGGCGGTGCGCGATGCGGTGGAACCAGATCGCGTGAAGGCCCGGGTACGCCAGGAAGTTCTCGACGTCGCCGCGCGCCGCGGGGTCGTGGGCGCGGGCGCCGACCAGATCCTCTTTCAGCCGGGACAGGAAACTCACGTGGGGGTGCCTAGCCTTCGGTTCAGCGGATGTCGTCGTACAGCAGGGTGGAGATGTAGCGTTCGCCGAAGTCCGGCACGACGGCCACGATCAGCTTGCCCTGGCTCTCGGGCCGAGCAGCGATCTGCAGCGCCCCCCAGACCGCCGCACCCGAGGAGATGCCGCCCAGGATGCCCTCCTGCGTGCCGAGCTCGCGTGCCGTGGAGACGGAGTCCTCGACGGTCGCGTCCAGCACCTCGTCGTAGACGTTGGTGTCCAGGATCTCGGGCACGAAGTTCGCGCCCAGGCCTTGGATCTTGTGCGGGCCGGGCGTCCCGCCATTGAGGATGGCGGAGTCCTTGGGTTCCACCGCGACGACCTTCACGGAGGGCTTCAGCTCTTTGAGGAGGTTGCCCGCGCCGGTGATGGTGCCGCCGGTGCCGATGCCGGACACGAGGACGTCGACCGCGCCATCCGTGTCGTCCCAGATCTCCTGGCCGGTGGTGGCGCGGTGGATCTCGGCGTTGGCCGGGTTCGCGAACTGGCGCGCCCAGATGGCGTTCTCCGTCGTGGCCACGATCTGCTTGGCCTTCTCGACAGCGCCGCGCATGCCCTCGGAGCCCGGCGTCAGGACGATCTCGGCGCCGAAGGCGCGGAGCATGACGCGACGCTCGGTGGACATGGTCTCCGGCATCGTCAGGATGACCCGGTAACCGCGGGCGGCGCCGACCATGGCCAGCGCGATGCCCGTGTTGCCGGACGTGCCCTCCACGATGGTCCCGCCCGGACGGAGCTCGCCGGCCTGCTCGGCGGCGTTGATGATCGCCACGCCGATGCGGTCCTTGACGCTGTTGGCGGGGTTGAAGAACTCCAGCTTCACAGCGATGTCCCCGGGGAGCCCCTCGGCGAGCCGGTTGAGCCGCACGAGCGGCGTGCGGCCCACGAGTTCGGTCACGTTGTCATAGATCTTGCCCATGAACTGTCCTATCTGATGGTTCGGAGCGGGGCGTGCTGCGATGCCTCTGACGCGCCCTCACATACGCGTCCACCCTATTCTCCGGCGCGAGGTTCGCCAGTCAGTGCTGAGCGGCCATGAGCCACGGGGCGTAATACTGTCTCGCCTTGCTCAACTTGGGGTTGATTATGACCTGGCAATAACCCTCGCCGGGGTTCTTCGCGTAGAAGTCCTGGTGGACGTCCTCGGCTGGATAGAATCTCGGCGCCCGCGACACCTCGGTCACGATCGGTGCGGCCCAGTCTCCCTGATGCCGCTCGATCGCGGCCTGGAAGGTCCTGCGCTGCTCCTCGTCCGTGTAGAACATGACGGAGCGGTACTGCGTGCCGACGTCGTACCCCTGACGGTTCAGCGTGGTCGGATCGTGCATCGAGAAGAAGATCGACAGGATGACATCGCTCGGCACCACCTCCGGATCGAACGTCACGGCGACCACCTCCGCGTGGCCGGTGTGACCGCCGCAGATCTCGCGGTAGTGGGGATCGGGCGTGTGCCCGCCCTGATATCCGGAGACGACGTCGACGACGCCGCGGATCTTCCGGTAGACGGCGTCGAGGCACCAGAAGCACCCTCCGCCGAGGTAGTAGGTCGCGGCACGGTCCGATGGCTGGCGGTTCGTATCAGTCACAGTCTGGTCAACGTCCGGGTCCGGGCAGGCATTCCTTCGCGGCGCCTGTGACGTGGCGCACGATGGTGCAACGGCACGGCAGCGCCCCGGTGCGGCCGCCCGCCGGTACGGTAGACGCATGCAGGACGAATCGCGCAACGACGCCGCCACGCCTGAGGATCCACAGGCCACTCGACCGGAGTCCACGCCCACGGACGGATCGCCCGACCGGACGGCCGAGGCCGGTGCGGTGGAGGACGGGACGACCGCTGAGCAGGCCGACGCGCCGGAGGCCTCCACGAACGACGGCGGGGCCCCGGTGGATCCGGCCTCCGCGGACGGCCAGGGCACCCCGGTGGCCGACGCCGCCTCGGGTTCAGCGGCGGAGACGGCGGGCCCGGAGGCCGAGGACCAGGAGAGCGGACCGGCTCCCACGCTGGGCGATGTCCTGGTGGCCGTCGAGGAGCTCTGGCCCGCCTCGCTCGCCGAGCAGTGGGACCGCGTCGGCCTGGTGGCCGGCCGCATCCACCGCCCCGTGCGGCGCATCATGTTCGCCGTCGACCCGACGCTGGAGGTCGCGCGCGACGCCGTCCGCCGCGAGGTCGACCTGCTCATCACGCACCACCCCCTCCTGCTCCGCGGGGTGAACTCCGTCGCCGACAACACGGCCAAGGGCGAGGTGGTCCACGAGCTCATCGAGGGTGGGTGCGCGCTGCTCACGATCCACACCAATGGTGACTCCGCCGTCGGGGGCGTCTCCGACGTCCTGGCCGACATCCTCGGGCTCACGGACGTCGAACCGCTCGCGGTCGCCGACGCCGGACTCCCCGAGGAGGGCATCGGGCGGGTGGGGCGCCTCGAGCAGGCGACGACGCTCGGCGACTTCGCCCGGCGGGTCTTCTCGGCGATGCCGGCCGTCGCCGGGGGAGTGCGCGTGGCCGGAGACGCCGACGCCGTCGTCAGCCGGATCGCCGTGTGCGGCGGCGCCGGTGACAGCCTGTTCGACGCCGTCCGCGGCGCGAACGCCGACGTCTATGTCACGGCCGATCTGCGTCACCACCCCGCCTCCGAGGCCCGGGAGACCGCGCGCGGGGAACGGCCGTTCCTGATCGACGTCTCCCACTTCGCCAGCGAGTGGCTGTGGCTGCCGGCGGCGGCCGAGGCGCTCGAGAACGTCCTGCTGGACCAGGACTTCGACGTCGAGCTCATGGTCAGCGGGATCAATACCGATCCCTGGGACTTCGTCCTCACCCCGTAGTGCTGGGAGGAAATCACGCCGCCTGCGGGGCGGCGGCCTGGGTCGCGCTCGCGTCCGAGGCCACCGTGCGCCTCGACTGGCTCCACGCCGTCCCGGTCCTGGGGGCCGCCGTCCCGGAGTCGCTCACGCTGGGCCTCGGGCTCTTCGGCGACGCACCCGGCGGGGTGGCGACGGGTGCACTAGTCTGCGCCGGCGCCGCGCTGCTGCCCGACGCGGACCACCGGCACGCGACCATCGCCCGCTCGCTGCCGCCGGTGACCAATGCGCTGTCGGTCTTCCTCGGCCGGATCGCCGGCGGACACCGGCAGGGCACCCACTCGCTGCTCGGCATCGCCGCGTTCATGGTGGTCGCCTGGCTCGCCGGGCTCTGGCAGCTCGACTCGCCCGGCGTCGGCCGGATCGACGTGGGGCCCGGGCTCTGCACGATCCTGCTCGCCTCGCTCGCGGCCAAGGCCCTGCGCTTCATCCCGGACCGGCTCCAGCGCACCCCGTGGGTCGTCGGTGCGCTCTGCGGGGCCGCCGTCGCGCTCTTCAGCCCGGAGGACCCGCGGTGGTTCGTCGCCGCCATCGGCGTGGGCGTCGCCGCCCACATCCTCGGCGACATGCTGACGATCGGGGGAGTCAATCCTCTCTGGCCGCTGCGCTGGAAGCGACCGCGGAGCCTCCACCACGCCCCCGTGGTGAACAGTGTCTGGCGCCGCAACGGGCATGTGGCCGTCCCCGTGCTCGGAGCCACCGGCTCCTGGCGCGAGTGGGTGTTCTCGGTGCCCGTGGCGGCCTACGCCCTGCTCGGGACCGGCATCAGCGTGGCGACGATGATCGCGGCGGCCACGGGCGGCTGACCCGCGAGCCGTCGGGACCCGTCGGGACCCGGGCCGTCGGGATCCAGCGCCGCGGAGCTCCGGAGGACCGTCTGACGGACCCGTTCCGCCTCCGCGGTCGCCGGGGCCCGGGGGTCAGCCGTCCAGGCGTCCGATGCGCGTGACGGTCACGACCGCCTCGCCCGCCTCGTCGGAGGCCGCCAGGTCGACGTAGGCATCGATGCCCCAGTCCTTGTGCCCGGCCGGATCCTTGAAGATCTGGCGCACGGTCCACCGCTCGCGGCCCTGCGTGAGGATGAAGTACTCCTGGCCGCGCCCGCCGGGGCCGTCGTCGATGTCCTCGTGCTCGTCGAAGTACTCGTCCATCGCGTCGGCCCAGGCGTCGGCGTCGAACCCGGCGGCGGCGTCCAGCTCGCCCAGCGACTGCTCCTGCTCGTCGGCGAAGAGCTGCACGCGCCGGAACATCTCGTTCCGGACCATCACGCGGAACGCGCGCTCGTTGGAGGTCAGCCGCTCCGGCTCGGGCGGCACGATCTCGTCGCGGTGGTCCTCCGGCATGTCGCCGCGGGACAGCTGCTCCCACTCGTCGAGCAGGCTCGAGTCGATCTGGCGCACCATCTCGCCGAGCCACGCGACGAGGTCCTCGAGGTCCTCGCGCAGCGCGTCCTGCGGCACGGTCTGCTGCAGCGCCTTGTAGGCGTCGGTCAGGTAGCGCAGCAGCACGCCCTCGGAACGGGCCAGCTGGTAGAAGTTCACGTAGTCGGTGAAGGACATCGCGCGCTCGTACATGTCCCGGACCACCGACTTGGGCGCCAGCTCGAAGTCGCCCAGCCACGGGGCTCCGTGGCGGTACGTCTCGAAGTTCTCCTCGAGGAGGTCCGCGAGGGGCTTGGCGTAGGTGATCTCGTCCAGAGCGTTCATGCGCTCGTCGTAGCCGACGCCGTCGGCCTTCATCCGGGCGATCGCCTCGCCGCGGGCCTTCTTCTCCTGCAGCGAGAGCACCTGGCGCGGGTCGTCGAGGGTCGCCTCGACGATGGAGACCACGTCGAGCGCGTACGACGGCGCCTCCCGGTCCAGCAGCTCGAAGGCCGCCAGGGCGAAGGGGGAGAGGGGCTGGTTGAGGGCGAAGTTCTGCGGCAGGTCGACGGTCAGCGCCAGCATGTTGCCGTACTCATCGGGCTCCTGCCGCCGGACGACGACGCCGGTCGCCATGAGCTCGCGCAGGATCCCGAGGGCCTGACGCTGGAGGACCCGCTGGCGCGTGGGCGTCTCGTGGTTCTCGGTGAGCAGCCGTCGGGCCGCGGCGAACGAGTCGCCGGGGCGCTCCAAGAGGTTCATGATCATCGCGTGCGTGATCTTGAAGCTCGAGGTGAGCGGCTCCGGGGTCGCCGAGACCAGCCGGTCGAAGGTCTTGTCGCTCCAGGAGACGAATCCCTGGGGCGCCTTCTTCTTGGGGATCTGCCGGAGCTTCTTGGAGTCGTCCCCGAATTTGGCGACGGCCTTCTCTATGGCCTTCTTGTTCTCGATCACGTACTCGGGCGCCTGCACCACCACCGTGCCGGCGGTGTCGAAACCGGCCCGCCCGGCGCGGCCGGCGATCTGATGGAACTCGCGGGCGTTCAGGGCCCGCATGCGTGTGCCGTCGAACTTGGTCAGCGCGGTGATGAGAACGGTCCGGATGGGCACGTTGATCCCGACGCCGAGGGTGTCGGTTCCGCAGATGACCTTCAGCAGGCCGGCCTGGGCGAGCTGCTCCACGAGCCGGCGGTACTTGGGCAGCATCCCGGCGTGGTGGACGCCGATGCCGTGCCGGACGAGCTTGTTGAGGGTCTTGCCGAACCCGGCCGAGAAGCGGAAGCCGCCGACGAGCTCCGCGATGCGCTCCTTCTCCTCCCTCGTGCAGATCGCCACGCTCAACAGCCCCTGGGCGCGCTCGATCGCGTCGAGCTGGCTGAAGTGCACGATGTAGACCGGGGTCTGGCGCGTGCTGAGGAGTTCCTCGACCTGCTCCTGCACCGGCTGCTCGGAATAGTAGAAGTGCAGCGGGATGGGGCGCTCGGCGTGGGCGACCGTCGTGGTGTGCCGTCCCGTCCGGGCGGTGAGCTCGTCCTCGAACCGCGTCACGTCACCGAGCGTGGCCGACATCAGGAGGAACTGGGACTGGGGCAGCTCGAGCAGCGGCAGCTGCCAGGCCCAGCCGCGCTGCGGATCCGAGTAGAAATGGAACTCGTCCATGACCACGGTGCCGACATCGGCCTGGTCGCCCTCGCGCAGGGCCATGTTGGCCAGGATCTCGGCCGTGCAGCAGATGATCGGCGCATCGGCGTTCACCGACGAGTCCCCCGTGATGAGGCCGACATTATCGGCGCCGAAGATGTCGCAGAGGGCGAAGAACTTCTCGGAGACGAGCGCCTTGATCGGCGCCGTGTAGAAGCTGACCTCACCCCGCGTGAGGGAGTAGAAGTGCGCGGCGACCGCCACGAGCGACTTCCCCGACCCCGTGGGTGTGGCCAGGATGACGTTGTTCCCCTGGACGAGCTCCATGACGGCCTCGTCCTGTGCGGGGTAGAGTCCGATGCCGCGGTCCTCGACCCACCGCAGGAAGGACTCGTAGGTCGTCTCCGGTGTGGCACCGTGGGATCCGGAGGGCAGCAAGTCGATGAGATTCATGGTGCCTCCACCCTATCCGGGCGCGCCCGGGCAGCTACCACCCGCGGGCGCGCCACTCCGGGAGGGACGGGCGCTCGGCGGCGAGCGTGGTCGGGGCGCCGTGCCCGGGCAGGACGACGGCGTCGTCGTACGCGTCGAACAGGCGGCTCGAGACGTCGTCGTACAGCTGGGCGAAGCGGGACGCGTCCCCGCCCGTGTTGCCGACGCCGCCGGGGAAGAGGCTGTCCCCGGAGAAGACGAGGGTCGCTGCCTCGGCGTCCTCGGGCGATCCGGCGGGCCGGTCCCGCAGGACCAGGGCGATGGAACCGGGGGTATGGCCGCGCAGGTGCACGCAGGACAGTTCGAGGTCTCCGACGGAGAGCGTGTCGCCGTGGGCGAGCCGGTGCCCGACCGTGACGGACTCGCTCTCCTCGATCGCGGCGGCGTCGTCCGTCCCGGCGGCCAGCTCGGCACCGGTGGACCGGGCGAGGGAGGCCAGTGCGCGGACATGGTCCCAGTGCTGGTGCGTGGTGGCGATGACCTCGACGCGGGCCGGGGCGGCCGCGTCGCCGGCGCCGGACCGGACCAGGCCCTCGATGGCCGGGGCGTCGGCGGCGGCATCGATGAGGAGTTGGGCGCCGGTGGCCTTGGAGGTCACCAGGTACACGTTGTTGTCCATCTCGGAGACGCTGAGGGTGAGCACGGTGGCGTGCTCGAGGTCGTGGGCGGGGGCGCTGGGGGAGTCCATGCGCTCTTCCTACGCCACGGGTGAGGTTGCTCGCAAGGAGGGGTGATCCGGCACCGCGGACGACACGCCGACGCGGCGGCGACACGCGGCGGGTCCAAGTTGTGGGTGGTGTCTGCACAGGATGTGGACAGAGGGACGCGAACGCCGAGTTCCTGCGGCAGGAATGGCCTCGTTTCTCCACACTGCCTGTGGACCCACGAGCCGTCTAATGACATACTTGTAAGACAAGATCTAGGGGTCGCTCCATGGGGTCAGCACTAGATGTAGTATCGATATCGCGACGGAGCCGAAGCGGATCCGTCCGGCCGAAGGGCCCGGGAATCGGCCCCGACGGACGCAGATCCGCCCCACCGACGACGCGCAGCGAAGCGGCCCACGGCCATCGCGGCAGCACGTCGCAACAGACTTCTCGAGACAACTTCACCAACGAACAGGGACGAAGGGGATTACAGCCATGACCGTCACGGTGTACACCAAGCCGGCCTGCGTGCAGTGCAACGCCACCTACCGCGCGCTGGACAAGAAGGGCATCGTCTACCAGAGCGTCGACATCTCCCAGGACCCGTCGGCCCTGGAGCAGGTCCGCGCGATGGGCTACATGCAGGCGCCGGTCGTCGTGACCGACAGCGACCACTGGTCCGGGTTCCGCCCGGACAAGATCGAGGAGCTGGCCGAGGCCGCAACCTCCGTTGCCTGACGGGCCGACGCAGACCGACAGCCACCTGGTCTACTTCTCGTCGACTTCGGAGAACACCGCGAAGTTCATCGACAAGCTCGGGGTCGAGGCGGCACGCATCCCGCTCTACGGATGGGAGCCGGAGCTGGTGGCCACGGAGCCGTTCGTGCTCCTCCTCCCCACCTACGGTGGCGAGGACGGCAGGCACTCGATCCCGCCGCAGGTGATGCGGTTCCTGAATCGGCAGGAGAACCGGAGCCTGCTCCGAGGCGTCATCGGCGCCGGCAACACGAACTTCGGCTCGGCCTACTGCCTCGCGGCACGCAAGATCTCCGCGAAGTGCGATGTGCCGTTGCTGTACAGGTTCGAACTGATGGGCACGCCAGAAGACGTGGCCAACGTACGTCAAGGATTGGAAGAGTTTTGGAAACACCAGTCGCGGAGTCGACCGTGAACCAGGACGGCAAGGAACTCCCCGCAGCCTGGCAGGGGCTGGGCTATCACGAGCTCAACGCCATGCTGAACCTCTACGACGCCGAGGGGAAGATCCAGTTCGGCGCCGACCGCGCCGCTGCGCGCCAGTACTTCCTGCAGCACGTGAACAACAACACGGTCTTCTTCCACGACCTCGACGAGAAGCTCGAGTACCTGGTCAAGAACGAGTACTACGAGCGCGAGACCCTCGACCAGTACTCCATGAACTTCATTCGCGGGCTCTACAAGCGGGCCTACTCCAAGAAGTTCCGCTTCGAGACCTTCCTCGGCGCGTTCAAGTTCTACACGAGCTACACGCTGAAGACGTTCGACGGCAAGCGCTACCTCGAGCGCTACGAGGACCGGGTGTGCATGGTCGCCATGCACCTGGCCCGCGGCGACGAGGCCCTGGCCGAACGACTCGTCGACGAGATCATCGAGGGCCGGTTCCAGCCGGCGACCCCGACGTTCCTGAACGCGGGCAAGGCCCAGCGCGGCGAGCTCGTCTCCTGCTTCCTCCTCCGTGTCGAGGACAACATGGAGTCGATTGCCCGCGGCATCAACTCCGCGCTGCAGCTCTCCAAGCGGGGAGGCGGCGTCGCCCTCTCGCTGACCAACATCCGCGAGCACGGCGCGCCGATCAAGCAGATCGAGAACCAGTCCTCCGGCGTCATCCCCGTCATGAAGCTCCTCGAGGACTCCTTCTCCTACGCGAACCAGCTGGGTGCCCGTCAGGGCGCCGGCGCCGTGTACCTGCACGCGCACCATCCGGACATCTACCGCTTCCTGGACACCAAGCGGGAGAACGCGGACGAGAAGATCCGCATCAAGACGCTCTCCCTCGGCGTGGTCGTCCCGGACATCACGTTCGAGCTGGCCAAGCGCAACGAGGACATGTACCTGTTCTCGCCGTACGACGTCGAGCGCGTCTACGGGATGCCGTTCTCCGATGTCTCGGTCACCGAGAAGTACTACGAGATGGTCGACGACGCGCGGATCAAGAAGACCAAGATCAACGCCCGCGAGTTCTTCCAGACCCTGGCGGAGATCCAGTTCGAGTCGGGCTACCCGTACATCGTGTTCGAGGACACGGTCAATCGGGCCAATCCGATCGCCGGCAAGATCACCATGAGCAACCTGTGCTCGGAGATCCTGCAGGTCTCGTCCCCGTCGACGTTCAACGAGGACCTGACCTACGAGGTCGTCGGCAAGGACATCTCCTGCAACCTCGGTTCGATGAACATCGCCAAGACGATGGACTCGCCCGACATCGGCCGCAGCATCGAGACCGCCGTCCGCGCCCTCTCGGCCGTGGCCGACATGTCCTACATCGCCTCCGTCCCGTCGATCGCCGAGGGCAACCGCTCCTCGCGCGCCATCGGCCTGGGGCAGATGAACCTGCACGGGTACCTCGCACGGGAGCGCGTCCACTACGGCTCCGAGGAGGGGCTGGACTTCACGAACATGTACTTCTACACGGTGCTGTTCCACGCGCTGCGGGTCTCCAACCAGATGGCGATCGAGACGGGCAGCCCGTTCGGCGGCTTCGAGGACTCCGAATACGCCTCGGGCACGTTCTTCGACAAGTACACCGAGCAGGAGTGGGCACCGAAGACCGAGCGGGTCAAGGAGCTCTTCGGGGACACGCACCTCCCCACCCAGGAGGACTGGCGCGCGCTGAAGGCCTCCGTCATGGAGCACGGCATCTACAACCAGAACCTCCAGGCGGTGCCGCCGACCGGCTCGATCTCCTACATCAACAACTCGACCTCCTCGATCCATCCAGTGGCCTCGAAGATCGAGATCCGCAAGGAGGGCAAGCTCGGGCGCGTCTACTACCCGGCCCCCTACCTCGACAACGACAACCTGGAGTACTACCAGGACGCGTACGAGATCGGGTACGAGAAGATCATCGACACGTACGCCGCTGCCACGCAGCACGTCGACCAGGGCCTGTCCCTGACCCTCTTCTTCAAGGACACGGCGACGACGCGCGACATCAATCGCGCACAGATCTACGCGTGGAAGAAGGGGATCAAGACGATCTACTACATCCGTCTCCGCCAGCTCGCCCTCGAGGGCACCGAGGTGGAGGGTTGCGTCAGCTGCATGCTGTAGTCGCCCCGCGGCAACCAATCGGTACGACGGCGGGCGAGCCCGCCCGCCGTCGTACGCTCAAGACACGAACCCAGGGAAGTCAGGGGAGGACATGACCGATAAGGTCGCGCTGCACGGCCACGTTCAGGCCATCAACTGGAACCGGATCCAGGACGACAAGGACGTCGAGGTGTGGAACCGCCTCGTCAACAACTTCTGGCTGCCGGAGAAGGTGCCGCTGTCCAACGACGTCCAGTCGTGGGCCACGCTCACCCCGGAGGAGCAGACCCTCACCATGCGCGTGTTCACGGGCCTGACGCTGCTGGACACCCTCCAGGGCACCGTGGGCGCCGTCTCCCTGATCCCGGACTCGCTGACCCCGCACGAGGAGGCCGTGTACACCAACATCGCCTTCATGGAGTCGGTGCACGCCAAGAGCTACTCGTCGATCTTCTCCACGCTGTGCTCCACCAAGGAGATCGACGAGGCCTTCCGCTGGTCGCTCGAGAACGAGAACCTGCAGAAGAAGGCGACCATCGTCGAGTCGTACTACCACGGCGACGATCCGCTGAAGAAGAAGATCGCCTCGACGCTGCTCGAGTCCTTCCTCTTCTACTCCGGCTTCTACCTGCCGATGTACTGGTCCTCCCGGGCCAAGCTCACCAACACGGCCGACCTCATCCGCCTGATCATCCGCGACGAGGCCGTCCACGGCTACTACATCGGCTACAAGTACCAGAAGGGTCTGGAGCGGCTCACCGAGGAGCGCCGTCAGGAGCTCAAGGACTACACGTTCGAGCTGCTCTTCGAGCTCTACGAGAACGAGGTGCAGTACACGCACGACCTCTACGACGGCGTGGGCCTGAGCGAGGACGTCAAGAAGTTCCTGCACTACAACGCCAACAAGGCGCTGATGAACCTGGGCTACGAGGCGATGTTCCCGACGTCCGTCACCGACGTGAACCCGGCCATCCTCTCTGCGCTGAGCCCCAACGCCGACGAGAACCACGACTTCTTCTCCGGCTCCGGCTCCTCGTACGTGATCGGCAAGGCCGTGAACACCGAGGACGAGGACTGGGACTTCTGAGCTGATCCCGCTCGCCGCGCCGCCCTCAGCGCCGGCGCGGCGGCCCGGAGGGGCCAGGGGCCGATCGCTTCTTGCGATCGGCCCCTGGCCCCTCCTCGTTGGCGCTACCGTCCCGCGGCCCCACCGGGGTCAACAGCCGATCGGCGAATGCAGCGAGCGCGGCTCCGGCCGCATAGGCGATGGGATCGGTCGCCACGAAGGTAGACCCCAGCACGAGCGCGGCGGGTGGGAACGACGCTGCCAGCTCGCGGGGGAGGGCAGTCAACTGCAGCAGCTCCACCGCGCAGCAGAGCCCCCAGGCCAGGGCGGCGATCGGTAGCGCTCGCTGGTCCGGGCGCACCAGGGCCACGAGCAGATAGACGAGGGCAGCGTAGAGGGCGCCGCCGGCGGCATCTCCGAGCCAGCCGTCGAGCAGGAAGCGCGACGCGAGTCCCAGCGGCACGAGGCCCGCGCCGGCGATCACGAGAGCCGAGCGGCGCCGGAGCCGCCGCGGGGACGATCCGAGAGCGAACATCCGGCCAGCCTAGCGGCGACGCCGAGGCGCGTTTTGCGTTGCGGTGCCGCTTGCGCTGAGATGAGAGACGAGACATGGCACGGTACGGCACGGACCAGGAGAGAAGGACTATGACGCAGACGTCGGCCCAGGAGGCCCTGCCCGAGCTCGCGGTGGGCGACTTCTTCTACCGAGACCTCGGCGACGGCCGCTACCGGTCGACCGTCCACGCCCAGGGCGCCTGGAACCCGCACGAGCAGCACATGGCGCCGGCGACGGGGATCCTGACGCACGCCCTGGAGCGGTTCCAGCCCCGGGACGACATGCGCATGGCCCGCATCAGCCTGGACATCCACGGCATCATCCACGGGGGCGAGTTCGAGGTCCGCACGCGGATGGTCCGCCCCGGCCGGACGATCGAGCTGATCGAGGCCGAGATGGTCGCGCAGGGCCGCACGAGCATCGTCGCCCGCGCGTGGCGCCTGAAGACCGGCGACTCCGCCGTGGTCGCCGGGCTCGAGGACGCTCCCGTGGCGGGACCGCATGATCTACCGGACTGGACCGGAATGAGTGTGTGGCCGGGCGGGTACATCGAGTCGCTCCAGTTCCGCGTGGCGCCCGGCGGGCAACGTCCCGGCCGGGGCGTCGTCTGGATCCGCAACGAGCTGCCCATGGTCGACGGGCACGAGACCTCGGCCCTGACGCATCTGATGGGCATGGTGGACACGGCCAATGGCGTGGCTCCCCGCGCCGAGCCCGGACCGGGCTCCTGGATGTTCCCCAACGTGGACCTCCAGATCCACATGCACCGCGCCCCGGTGGGCGAGTGGCTCGGACTGGAGTCACAGCAGACCTACGGGACGGACGGGATCGGGCTGACGTCCGCAGTCCTGCACGACGAGCAGGGACCGTTCGGGCGCAGCGAGCAGATCCTGACGGTGCGCCCCCTGGGCTGAGCCCGTTCTCGGACCGAGCCGGCTCCGGCCCTGATCTCTGGCGTCCTAGGCGCCGAGTTCCGCCAGACGCCGTTTCACGGCAGGCTTGGGCATCGGCTCGAAACCTGCCTCCAGGTAGCGCCGGCGCACCGCGCCCTCCGCACGGAACAGGGCCCATCCGCGCTTGAGCAGGAACGGGAGCGGCTTGCGCCGCTCGGACACGTCCCGGACCAGACGGCGCACTGCCGTGAGCAGGCGCGGAGTATCCACGTAGATCGCTTCGACGGGAACTCCCTGACGCCTCAGCGGTGCGAGGACGAGGTCGCCGAAGATCCCCTCGGCGACCACGGGGCCGCCGTCGAGCGCCACCAGCGAACGCCCCCGGTAGCTCGACGTCGCCAGTGAATAGTCAGGGACCTGTGTCTCGCCCGTCTCCAGGAGTTCGACGATCGCGCCGACCGCCGAGGAGGTGTTCCAGGTCCCCGGGTGGTCCCAGTCCACCTCGCCGTAGGAAGTCATCGGCAACGGCGACTCGGCCGTGTGCTCCGCGAGCTCGCGGTAGAAATTGTCCAGCACCACGTGCGGACGGCCATAGCGCGCGGCGAGGTAGGACTTCCCGGCGCCGGAGGCGCCGCCGAGCAGGACGAGTGGTTTACCGGGCGTTTGCACAGCGTCCATCCTAGAATCAGATGCATGACTGTTTGGAATCCCGGGGTTGTCGGACCGCTCACGATCGTCCGGGATTCCGCATCCGGCGACCCGGAGCGTGATCTGCTGGGCGGTGTGGACCTGCTGCAGGCGGTGCGCAGCGGCCATCGCGGCCCGACCCTGCGCATCTACCGCCCGGCCCCCACGATGGCCTTCGGCCAGCGGGACGTGCGCCTGGAGGGCTACGACGACGCGGTGCGGCTCTCGCGAGCCGCTGGGTTCGCGCCGGTGGTCCGGAAGGCAGGCGGACGCGCCGCCGCCTATCACCGTGGCACGCTCATCGTGGACCACGCCGAGCCGGCGGGCGAGGCGATGCTGGGGCACCAGGCCCGGTTCCAGCAGCTGGGCGAGCTCTACGCGGAGGCCTTGCGGTCCCTCGCCGTCGATGCCCGGGTCGGGGAGATCCCCGGGGAGTACTGTCCGGGTGACTTCAGCGTGCACGGGCGTCCGCCCGCGTCCGCGCCAGGCGGCCCGGTGAAACTGGTCGGCACCGCCCAGCGAGTCGTCGCCGGCGCGTGGCTCTTCGCCTCGGTCTTCGTGGTGGAGGACTCCGAGCCGCTGCGGCGGGTGCTGACCGACGTCTACGATGCGCTGGCGATGCCGCTGGATCCGGCGACAGTCGGCTCGGTCGACGACCTGGTGCCCGGCGTCACCGTCTCCCACGTCGAGGACGCGCTCCTGAGCGCCTACGCGGCCCACCTGCCGCTGGCGCTGCCGACCGGCGCCTGAGAGGGCGACCGGCCGGCAGCAGTCGGGCGCCGGGTTCAGTGACCCCGGTCGATCCAGTCCTGGACGTTGGGCGCCTCGTCCCCGATCCGGGTCGTGTCGCCGTGGCCGGTGCGGACCACCGTCTCCTCGGGCAGGCCGAGGAGACGCGTCCGGATCGACTCCACGATCGTGCCGAAGTCGCTGTAGGACCGTCCCGTCGCTCCCGGGCCGCCGTTGAACAGGGTGTCGCCGGAGAAGACGGTGCCGAGGGCAGGGGCGTGGAAGCAGGTGGATCCGGGGGAGTGGCCCGGTGTGTGCAGGGCGATCAACTCGGTCCCAGCCACCTCGAAGCGGTCCCCGTCAGCGATCTCGTGATCGGGTCGGGTGCCGGGGAAGACGGCCTCCCAGAGCATCTGGTCGGCGGGATTCATCCAGATCTCGGCGCCCAGCTTCTCGGCGGCCGAGCGCGCGTGACGGATGTGGTCGTCGTGCCCGTGCGTGAGCAGTACGGCCTTGACGCTGCGGTCGCCGACGGCGGTGGCCACGGCGTCGGCGTCGTGCGCGGGGTCGATCACGATCACCTCGGCGTCGTCGCCGACGATCCAGACATTGTTGTCGACGTCCCAGGTGCCGCCGTCGAGGCTGAACGTCCCTGACGTGACAAGGTTCTCTACGCGTGCAGTCATGGCTAGACCTCCTGGCTCGCGGGCAGTTCGACGACGGAGCGCAGCACCTTGCCGCCGTGCATCTTCTCGAAGGCGGCCTCCACATCGGTCAGCTCGATGCGCTCGGTGACGAACGCATCCAGATCGAGCCGGCCGAGCCGGTACTGGTCCACGAGCATGGGGAAGTCGCGGCTGGGCAGGCAATCGCCGTACCAGGACGACTTCAGCGAGCCGCCGCGGCCGAAGACCTCCAGCAGCGGCAGCTCGATTTTCATGTCGGGGGTCGGGACGCCGACGAGCACGACGCGGCCGGCGAGGTCGCGCGCGTAGAACGCCTGCTCGTAGGTCTCCGGGCGGCCGACGGCCTCGATGACGACGTCGGCGCCGAATCCGCCCGTGAGCTCGCGGATCGCCTCGATCGGATCCTGCTCACGCGAGTTGACCCCGTGGGTGGCGCCGAGCTTCTTGGCCATCTGGACCTTCTCCGGGTCGATGTCCACGGCGATGATCGTCGTGGCACCGGCCAGGGCTGCGCCGGCCACCGCGGCGATGCCCACGCCGCCGCAGCCGATGACGGCAACCGACTCGCCGCGCTTGACCTCGCCCGTGTTGATGGCCGCGCCGATCCCCGCCATGACACCACAGCCGAGCAGACCGACGGCGGCGGGATCGACGTCGTCGTCCACCTTGGTGCACTGGCCCGCGGCGACGAGGGTCTTCTCCGCGAAGGCGCCGATGCCGAGCGCGGGGGAGAGCTCCGTGCCGTCCTCGAGCGTCATCTTCTGGGTGGCGTTGGCTGTGTCGAAGCAGTACTGCGGCTGGCCCTTGGCGCAGGCCCGGCACTGGCCGCAGACGGCGCGCCAGTTCAGGATGACCCGGTCGCCCACGGCGACCTCGGTGACGCCCTCGCCCACCTGGGAGACCACGCCGGTGGCCTCGTGGCCGAGGAGGTATGGGAACTCGTCCCCGATCCCGCCCAGTTTGTAGTGCAGATCCGTGTGGCAGACACCGCAGGTGAGGATGTCCACCACGGCCTCTCCCGGCCCCGGATCCGGGATCACGATCGTCGTGAGCTCCACGGGTGCGTTCTTGGCTGTGGCGACGACGCCCTTGACCTGCTGAGGCATGTGCTCTCCTGGATTCTTCGTGCATGGAAACGGTGGCGTCCTTCGCAGGACGCCACCGTCATCCAATCACGGGCGGGAGAGGTGTGCGCAAGAGGTTCCGCGACCCGGACACGGCCTCCGAGACGAGAGCTCACCAGAGGCGAGCCGGCTCTGGACGAGCTACGCGCCGAGACGCGAGCGGACCTCGTCGATCCGGGGGTTGGTGGCCGCGGACCCGTCCGGGAAGATCAGGGTCGGGACGGTCTGATTGCCGCCATTGAAGGACTCGACGATCTCCGCCGTACCGGGCGTCTCCTCGATGTTGACCTCGCGGTACTCGATGCCCTCGGCATCCATCATGCGCTTCAGGTTGCGGCAGTAGCCGCACCAGGTGGTGGTGAACATCGTGACGCCGGCGGCGGGGATGTACTCGTTCAGTGCAGATTCGCTCATGTCTCTCTCAACCTTTCCGAGGGGCGACGTATTTCCTGTGACCGCTGGACAGCCTACCGTCGCCACGCCGACGGGGGCCGAGCAGGCGGTACGGCGCGCACGGTGTCCGTCCGGTCGGGCACACCAGGTGACCACGTGAGTGCTGCGGCGTCCACTCCTACAGCGCTCACCCTGCCGACGAGGGCACAAAAAAGACCCCGGAGAACCTTGGTTCTCCGGGGTCCGAATGTGCGCGGAGGGGGACTTGAACCCCCACCCTCTATCCGAGGACTAGCACCTCAAGCTAGCGCGTCTGCCTATTCCGCCACCCGCGCAGGTGATGTTTCCGCAAGTCAGAAGTCGGTTAGGACTCGTTTCCGTGCGTTTGCAGCGAGAAATACTCTAACACCACTTCGGGGCGTTGACCAATTCGGCCGGAGTGTGGCGTCCGTCGCTACGCTGGAGGCAGTCCCAGCCGCCCAGAAGGAGTCGCCATGAGCAACCTATCCGCGTCCGAGGTCACCGCCGAGGACGAAGTGGTGGACATCTGCCGCAATCTCATCCGGATCGACACGTCCAACTTCGGCAACAACGATTCCCGCGGCGAGCGCCGGGCCGCCGAGTACGCCGCCAGCCTGATGGCCGATGCCGGGGCCGATCCGCAGATCCTCGAGTCCTCGCCCGGACGGGCGAACGTCGTCGCTCGTGTCGCCGGGACCGACTCGAGCCTGCCGGCGCTGGTCGTCCACGGCCATCTCGACGTCGTCCCCGCGCAGGCGGCCGACTGGAGTGTGGATCCCTTCTCGGGGGAGATCTCGGACGGCATGGTGTGGGGCCGGGGCGCCGTGGACATGAAGGACATGGACGCGATGATCCTCTCGGTCATGCGGCACATGGCACGGATCGGCGAGCGCCCCCGTCGAGACATCGTCTACGCGTTTTTCGCGGACGAGGAGGCCGGGGGCGACTACGGCGCGGGGTGGCTGGTCGAGAAGCGCCCCGAGCTCTTCGCGGGGGCTACCGAGGCGATCAGCGAGGTGGGCGGGTTCTCGTCGACGATCAATGGTCGCCGCGCCTACTTCCTGCAGACCGCCGAGAAGGGGATCGCGTGGCTGCGGCTGGCGGCGGCGGGCCGGGCCGGCCACGGCTCGCAGATCAACGACGACAACGCGGTGACCCGGCTGGCCAACGCCGTGTCCCGCATCGGCTCGCACGAGTGGCCGATCGAGTACACGAAGACGACGCGCGCGTTCCTCGAGGGCGTCTCCGAGCTGACGGGCGTCGAGTTCGACGAGTCGGACCCGCAGGCGCTGCTGGACCAGCTGGGCACCGTGGCCCGTTTCGTCGGGGCCACCCTGCAGAACACCTCGAATCCCACCGCGCTGACCGCCGGGTACAAACACAACGTGATCCCGGGGACGGCGGAGGCCCTGATCGACTGCCGCACCCTGCCGGGCCAGGAGGAGGTCCTGCGGGAGACGATCCGCCGGCTGGCCGGCCCGGGCGTCGACGTCGTGGCCGACCACGAGGACATCTCGCTCGAGGTCCCCTTCTCGGGGGATCTCGTCGAGTCGATGATCGACGCGCTCGGCGCGGAGGACCCGGACGCCGTCGTGCTGCCCTACATGCTCTCCGGCGGGACGGACAACAAGTCGCTGGCGCGGCTGGGGATCACGGGCTACGGATTCGCGCCGCTGCGGCTGCCCGCCGAACTGGACTTCACGGGGATGTTCCACGGCATCGACGAGCGGGTCCCGGTGGACTCGTTGAAGTTCGGCACGCGCGTCCTGCACCGCCTCCTGCAGTCCTACTGAGCCCTCCTGCAGACCTATCGAACCCCGGTCCGGCAGATCGACTGCGCGCACCGCCACACCGAGAGGACTCCTCCGTGAAGCATCTGGAAGCTCCCGACCACGTGAGCGACGTGCTCCCGGCAGATCTCCTGGAGCGCATCCGCGAGCGCGCGCCGAGCTACGACCGCGAGAACCGCTTCCCCGACGAGGACTTCGCCGAGCTCGCCGCGGCCGGGTATCTGAAGGTGCTGCTCCCTGTCTCCGACGGCGGGTCGGGCTGGAATCTCGGAACGCTCGCGACCGCTCAGCGCCTGCTGGCCGCCCACGCGCCGGCGACCGCGCTGGCGGTGAACATGCACCATGTATGGGCCGGCGTCGCACACATCCTCGGTGCCCGCGGCGACGACCGCCTGGGCTTTGTGCAGGAGTGGATACGCGACGGGCACGTCATGGCGTTCGGGATCTCCGAGCCCGGCAACGATCAGGTCCTCTTCGACTCCCTGACCGCCGCGGAGGAACACGACGGCGGCGTCCGGCTCACCGGACGCAAGATCTTCACCTCGCTGTCGCCGGTATGGACGCGGCTGGGCGTCTTCGGGAAGCTCGGTGCCGGGGAGGAGGCGGAGCTCGTCCACGGATTCGTGGACCGCGCTGATCCCGGCGTCTCCACGGGCGACGACTGGGACACGCTCGGGATGCGGGCGACGCAGTCGAGCTCCACGCGTCTCGAGGGTGCCTTCGTTCCGGGCGAGTGGCTCCATACAAGGCTCCCCGTGGGCCCGCAGCCCGATCCGCTGATCTTCGGCATCTTCGCGTCGTTCCTGACCCTGACGGCGTCGGTCTACACGGGGCTCGCCGACCGGGCGCTCGAGCTGGCGGCGCAGGTGCCGGCTCGACGGACCTCGCTCAAGCACGGGACGACACTTGACCGCGACCCGGACATCCGCTGGCAGATCGCCCACGCCGGGATGGACATCCTCGCGCTCGACGCCCTGATCCGGCGGACGACGGCGGATCTGGACGGACTGGTGGACCACGGCGCCGGCTGGTTCCCACGCCTCGTGACGCTGCGGACCCGCGCCGGCGACACGGCGCGATCGACCGTGGAGACGGCTCTCAAGGTCTCCGGGGGAGGGCAGTACTTCCGCGGCAGCGAGCTGGAACGCCTGTACCGGGATGCCCTGGCCAGCCTCTACCATCCCTCGGACGCGGAGTCCGCCCACGGGACGGTCGCAGCCTGGCTGCTCGGTCCGCTCGCGTAGACGGCGACGCGGCCGGGACGTGTCCGCTCGGGGGTCAGTACACCGTCAGCGTGCGCTCGACGCGCATGATGCGCCGGCGGAGCCAGTACTTGTGCACGCCTCCGCGGTACTTCGACGAGCGTTTGAGCTCCCACTTCCCATACTCGGCGTGCTCGACGATGGCGCGCCGGGCCTCCGCGAGCGACTGGCCGGGCTGCACCGTGACGATCAGGTACTCGTACGGCTGGTGCGGATCGCGGACCCTCTCCGCTCTCGGCAGCGGGGTCGGCGGCTGTGTCGGATGCTTCATGGTGAGGCCACCATACTCCGCGGGGCGGCCGTGTCGAACACCCCTGCGGCGACTGATCCGACCCTCTCCACGGCTTGTCCCCGAGCGGCCCGGAGGCCCCTACCCACAGCCTGCTGCAGGCGGTAACGTTCTGGCCATGACCACCGATCCGCGAGTTGCACTGGAACTGCTCAAGTCAGCGCTGGACGAGCACCTGACTGCCATCGTTTCTCGGCGCAGCGATGCCGATCCCGCCGTCGAATCCGCCTTCTACGCGGTCGCCGACGCGTTCGAGGCATACGAGGACGCGCTGTACGACGCGTACGAGGAGGTCACGCCGCTCGAGCTGTACGACGATGACGAGGATGCGGACGACGAGGATGCGGAGGAGGACGCCGACGCCGAGGAGGGCTCGGAGGGCGGCGGCTCTCAGCCGACGGGTTGACCCGGGGCCTGCCGTGAGTGGCACCACGGGCTGAAATGCGGCGACATCGCCGACCCCTGAACGGGGGCGGGGCGTTCCTCCAGTAGGGTCGTCTCCGTGACTTGGATCGAAGCCATCATTCTCGGCCTGGTACAGGGCCTGACCGAATTCCTGCCGATCTCCTCGAGCGCCCACGTGCGCATCGTGGGGGAGTTCCTGCCCAATGCGCAGGACCCGGGGGCGGCCTTCACGGCCATCACCCAGCTGGGCACCGAGGCGGCCGTCGTCATCTACTTCTGGAAGGACATCGTCCGGATCGTGAGGGCGTGGGCGCTGTCCCTCGTCGGCCGCGTGGCGCGGAACGACCCGGACGCGCGCATGGGCTGGCTCGTGATCATCGGCAGCGTCCCGATCGCCGTCCTGGGCCTGTTCCTCGAGGACTACATCGACACGACGTTCCGGAGCCTCTGGATCACTGCCACGATGCTGATCGTCTTCGGTATCTTCCTGGCCCTCGCCGACGCGCTCGGCCGCCAGAATCGCGAACTGGACCGACTGACCTACAAGCACGGCATCATCTACGGCCTCTTCCAGGCGCTCGCCCTCATCCCCGGCGTCTCCCGCTCCGGTGGAACCATCACGGGCGGCATGATGCTGGGGTACACCCGCGAGGCGGCCACGCGGTACGCGTTCCTGCTGGCCATCCCCGCCGTCGTCGCCTCCGGCTGCTACAAGCTGGCAAAGTCCCTCGGGCCGGACGCCGTCGCCGGCCCGTATGGGCTGGCGGAGACCCTCGTCGCGACCGGTGTCGCCTTCGTGGTGGGCTACGCGGTGGTCGCCTGGCTGCTGCGCTACATCTCCACGCACAGCTACCGCGCCTTCGTCTGGTACCGCATCGCGCTCGGACTTGCGATCTTCCTCCTGCTGGGGCTCGGGATTATTCAGCCTGTCTAAACGCTTGAACCGTGGGGAGCCCTCTGCGCTCCCTCGTTCTCCCTGTCGAAAGGACACCCTGTGCACGCCTGGCCGGCCCCCGCTGTGCCCACCCTGCCCCGACCCGGCGACGCCGCCGGGGACATCTCGCTGATGGACTCGGCCCGCCGCGAGGCCGTGCCCGTGCCCGCCGGGGAGCGCGCCGGACTCTACGTCTGCGGCATCACCCCCTACGACGCGACGCACATGGGGCACGCCGCCACGTACGTCGCGTTCGACCTGCTGCACCGGCTGTGGCTCGCCGAGGGGCGCGAGGTCACCTACGTCCAGAACGTGACCGACGTCGACGACCCGCTCCTCGAGCGCGCCGCGGCGACCGGGGTCGACTGGCGCGACCTGGCAGCGGACCAGGTCGAGCTGTTCCGCGCCGACATGGAGGCCCTGCGCGTCCTGCCGCCGCACCACTACGTGTCCGTCGTGGAGACGGTGGACCTCGTGGTCGACGGCGTCGAGGCGCTCCTGGCCGACGGCGCCGCGTACCGCGTGCCCGGCGGGGGAGGCGAGCCCGACGGCGACGTCTACTTCGATTCCTCGTTCGCCGTGGACGGCTGGCGGCTCGGCGACGTCAGCGGGTACGACCGCGCGACGATGCTGTCGCTCTCCGCCGAGCGCGGCGGGGACCCGGACCGCCCCGGCAAGCGCGACCCGCTGGACCCGTTGCTGTGGCGCGTGGAGCGGCCGGGGGAGCCCGCCTGGGACGGGAGGACGCTCGGCCGTGGCCGCCCGGGCTGGCACATCGAGTGCTCGGTCATCGCCCGGCACCACCTGCCGGCGCCGTTCACGGTCCAGGGCGGCGGCAGCGATCTCGCCTTCCCCCACCACGAGTTCTCGGCCGGGCACGCCAGCGCTCACGACCACAGGCCGCTGGCGGAGCTCTACGTCCACACGGGGATGGTCGGCCTCGACGGCGAGAAGATGAGCAAGTCCAAGGGCAACCTGGTCCTCGTCTCCCGCCTGCGGGAGCGCGGCGTGGATCCGATGGCCGTCCGTGCAGTCCTCCTCGGCCAGCACTACCGGACCGACTGGTTCTGGACGGACGAGCTGCTCGCCGACGCGGAGGCCCGCCTGGCCGCCTGGCGCCGGCGCAGTGCGACGGCGTCCCCCGCCGAGGTCTCCGAGCTCGCCACCCACCTGCGCGATCGGCTGGCCGACGACCTCGACGCCCCCGGTGCCCTCGACGCCCTCGACGCGTGGGCGGCCAGCGCCCCGGAGGCGCAGCGGGGAACGGCCACGACGGAGCTCGTCGACACGGTCGACGCGCTGCTGGGCCTCCGGCTCTAGCTCGTGGTCCAGGCGCTCGGACCGCGGTCAGCGCGCTAGGGCCGCGGCGGACGGCCGCCGTCGCCGCGGCCGTCCTCGCGGCGCTTCAGGTACCGCTCGAACTCGCGGGCGATCGACTCCCCGCTCGCCTCGGGCAGTTCGGCGGCGTCCTGCGCCTCCTCGAGCTGCTTGACGTAGGCGGCGATCTCCGGGTCTTCGCCGGCCAGCTCGTCGACGCCGCGCTCCCAGGCCTCCGCATCCTCGCCGAGGAGGTGCAGGTCGACCTCGATCTCCAGCAGGTCCTCGAGGCGGCGCAGCAGCGCGTAGGTCGCCTTGGGCGAGGGGGACTGGGCGACATAGTGCGGGACGGCGGCCCACACGGACACCGTCGGCAGTCCCGCGGCCTCCGCCACGGCCGCCAGGACGCCGACGATGCCCGTGGGCCCCTCATAGCCCGGGGCGTCGGCCCCGAGCCCCTCGCGGACGGTCGCGTCGTCGCTCGTGACGCTCAATGGCACGGGGCGGGTGTGCGGCGAGTCCGCCAGGAGCGCCCCGGTCAGCACCACCGCCTGCACGTTCTGGGCTTCGGCGAGCGTGAGCAGCTCCGCGCAGAAGGCCTTCCACCGGTACGTCGGCTCTACGCCGCGCACAAGCAGCAGGTCGTGGCCGCGATCCGGCCGGGCCGCGCGGAGGACGCGGGTCGTCGGCCACTGGATGACGCGCTGGCCGGCGCTCGTGCGCCGCACCGACGGACGGGAGAACTGGTAGTCGTAGTAGTCGTCCTCGCCGATGGTCGCGATGGCCTCCGCGCCGAGTTCGCGCTCGAGGAGGGCGACGGCGTCGCTCGCCGCGCTGCCGGCGTCGTTCCAGCCCTCGAAGGCGACCAGCATGATGGCCGGCCGCTTCCCGGACCCCGGCTCCCCGCCGGAGTCCACGGACGGCGTCCCGAGCTCGGTCAACAGGGCGAGCAGCGATTTTTCTCCCACGTCACACACACTAACGCCCCAGCGAGCGGCGTAAAGGTGTGTCGGCCACACACTTCGGCCCGGCAGGCGGCGCGCCGATAGACTGTCGGCATGCCTGCGACGACACCCGCCCCCGCCCACACCAGCATCCGATCCGCCGACGGCGGGCTGCAGGCGGTCCTCTGGGACATGGACGGGACCATCGTCGACACCGAGCCCTACTGGATCGCCGCGGAGAAAGAGCTCGTCGCCGCCCACGGCGGGGTCTGGACGGACGAGGACGCCATGTCGGTGGTCGGGAACGCCCTCGACGTCAGCGCGGCCGTCCTCCAGGAGAGCATCATCCGCCAGGGCGGGCCAGTCGTGGAGCCCCGGACCATCATCGACACCCTGTCCAGCCGTGTGATCGAGCAGGTCCGCACGCAGGTGCCGTGGCGGCCCGGGGCGCGCGAGCTGCTCGAGGACCTCAACGCCGCCGGCGTGCCCTGCGCCCTGGTCACGATGTCCGAGGGTCCGCTGGCCGCGACCATCCTCTCCGCACTGCCCGAGGGCACCATGCGGTTCGCCGTCACCGGGGACCTGGTCAGCCGGGGCAAGCCGGACCCCGAGCCCTACCTCGTGGGGCTCGAGCGCCTGCGGGGCATCGTGCCGGGGCTCGACCCGGCACGCGTCGTGGCCATCGAGGACTCCGTGCCCGGCGTCGCCTCGGCGGCGGCCAGCGGTGCGACGACCATCGCGGTCCCGCACGTGGTACCGCTGCCGGCGCCGCGCAACTGGACCGTCTGGGACACCCTCGAGGGACGTACCGCGGCCGACCTGGACGCCCTCGTGCGCGCCGTCGTCGCGGGTGGGTCCGGCGAGGCCGGCGCGGTCTCCGCGGGCGCCGCCGCCGATGGCCCGGGGGAGTAGCCGCATGGCGGAAGCGCCCGGCACCGACGCGCCGGCCGGCGGCCTGCGGAGCGGCATCCCGCTCGGATCCCTCCTGGGCGTCCCCGTCACCCTCGCGTGGTCGTGGTTCATCATCGCCGCGTTCGTCGTCCTCGCCTTCGGGCCGGACGTCGCCCGGGCGCTGCCCGGAATCGGCGGCATGGCCTACCTGGTCGCCCTCGTCTACGCGATCCTGCTGCTGCTCTCGGTCCTGGTGCACGAGCTCGCCCACGCGTGGTGCGCGAAGGCCTATGGCTGGCCCGGTGCCCGGATCGTGCTCACCCTCTGGGGCGGGCACACCCAGTTCGGCCAGTTCCGGACGACGCCGGGGCGCTCGCTCGCCGTCGCGCTCTCGGGCCCGGCCGCGAACTTCATCATCGCCGGCGCGGGCCAATTGCTGATCGTGCTCTTCGAGCCCGGCGGGGTGACCGGGCTCCTGCTCGGCATCCTCGTGCTCGCGAACTTCCTCGTCGCCGTCTTCAACGTCCTGCCCGGCCTTCCGCTGGACGGCGGACGCCTCGTGGAGTCGCTGGTCTGGAAGGTCACGGGCTCCCAGGAGCGCGGCACGATCGCCGCGGCCTGGACCGGTCGCGTCATCGCGGTGCTCCTGGTCCTCGGCCTGATCGGCGGGCCGCTGATCGTCTTCCAGCACGTCGACCTGTACCTGGGGCTCATCACGCTGCTCGTGGCCGGTTTCCTCTTCACGGGGGCCACGGCCTCCCTCCGGGATGCCCGCATGCGGCTCCGGCTGCCGCGCCTGACCGCCGGCGCGCTCGCGGTGCCCGCGATCGGCGTCCCCGCCACCCTCACCGTGTCGCAGCTGCTCGTGGCCCGCGATCGGGCCGAGAACTCCGTGCACCGCCGCGCGCAGGCCGGAGTCGAGCCGGAGCACGGCTCCGTGCAGTTGATCCTGGTCGGGCGCCACGGCGCGCCCGAGGCGGTCGTCGACCAGGGCTCGCTCGCCCAGGTGGACCCGTCCGTCCACGGCACGACCCCGGCGAGCAGTGTCGCCCGCGCCCTGGCCGCCGGAGCCGTGGTCCGCCAGGATGCGGCCGGCCGGCCCCTGCTGCAGTACCTCGCCTCGCTCGCCGGGAGCGAGTACGCGGTCGTGGACCTCCGCGGGCGGGTGGTCGGCCTGCTCCGCCAGGAGCGCGTGGTCCGCGCGCTCACCAAGGGCGTCTAGGCCGGTCCGGCCGCGCAACACTTTGGGCCACAATAGGAGCCCGACATAGTTTTGAAGTCCAGCACACGCGCGTCCCGGTCCGGGCCGGGCGAGAAAAGAGCATGATGACCGATTCCTCCCTTCCCAGCGCCGATCAGTCGGCCGCAGCCGGACGCGACGTCCACGGCGCCTCGGCGCGCCGCGGACCGTTCCGCCCGGGGGACCGGGTCCAGCTCACGGACGAGAAGCGCCGGATCAACACCATCACGCTCAGGACCGGGGGCGAGTTCCACACGCACCGGGGCATCCTCGCGCACGACGAGCTCATCGGCCTGCCGGACGGCTCCGTCGTCGAGAACTCGACCGGGCACCGCTACCAGGCGCTGCGCCCCCTGCTGAAGGACTTCGTCCTCTCCATGCCGCGCGGGGCCACGGTCGTCTACCCCAAGGACGCGGCGCAGATCGTCCAGATGGGCGACGTCTTCCCCGGCGCGCGCGTCGTCGAGGCCGGCGTCGGCTCCGGCGCCCTCTCCATGTCGCTCCTGCGGGCCGTCGGCGACGGGGGCTACCTCCATTCCTTCGAGCGGCGGGAGGAATTCGCTCAGATCGCCCGCGACAACGTCGAGGCGGCCTTCGCGGGCCCGCACCCGGCCTGGCGGATCTCCCTGGGCGACTTCCAGGAGAAGGTTCTCGAGACGGAGGAGCCGGGCTCGGTGGACCGCGTCGTCCTGGACATGCTGGCGCCCTGGGAGTGCATCGACGCCGTCACCACCGTCCTGGCCCCGGGCGGGGTGTGGGTCAACTACGTGGCCACGGTGACCCAGATGTCCCGCGTGGTCGAGGCGATCCGTGCCACCGGGCAGTACACCGAGCCCGAGGCCTTCGAGACCATGGTCCGCGGCTGGCACGTCGACGGGCTCGCCGTCCGTCCGGACCACCGCATGGTCGCCCACACGGCGTTCCTCATCACCTGCCGTCGACTGGCCGACGGCGCCGACGGCATCCCCGGCGCCCGCAGGGTCAAGAACGCCGAGTTCGCGCCCGAGGACATCAGCGCCTGGACGAGGGACCACAGCGAGGAGGCGTGGACGCCCGAGGCCTTCGGGCAGCGGAACGTCTCCGACAAGAAGGTCCGCCGCGCCGGCCGCGAGGCGGCGGCCATCAGCGGTGCGGCCGCCAGCGGGGAGACCGAGCGCGCAGCGGCCGAGGGCGCCGACAGCCCGGACGCCGGCGCCGACGAGACGAGCCGGGGCGAGACCCACTAGCCGGCTCCCGGCCCGGCCGGGAGCGGTACTCGACGGCGAGCGGGCCGCCGGAGCACACCAGACGCGACGACGACGCGCGGAAGCGAGGAGGAGGCACCTTGGACGAGCACCCCACCGGTGGACACGGGCAGGATTCAGCCGCGGAGGACGGGCAGCACGAGCTGCAGCGGGTCCGCGAGCAGGTCGCCCGGGCGGAACGCGACCTCAATGTCCAGCGCGAGAAGGCCCGCACGCTGGACCGGCAGCTCATGTCCGCAGGAGCCAACAATCGGCGCATGGCCGAGATGCTCGAGCGCACGCGGGACGAGATCGCGACGCTGCGCCAGGGGCTGGACCGCGACGGTGAGGCGCCGTTCAACTTCGCCACCATCGTGGACCTGAATCCGGCCGGCCGCGCCGAGCCGGGCAGCGCCATCTCCACCACCCGCCTCGCGAGCGCCGACGTCGTCCAGGGCGGGCGGAAGATCCGTGTGGCGATCAGCCCGCTGATCGACGTGGCAGGCCTGCACCTCGGGCAGGAGGTCCTCCTCAACGAGGCGTTCACGGTCGTCGCCGCGCTCGGCTACGAGCAGACCGGCGAGATCGTCACCGTCAAGGAGCTCCTCGAGGCCGGCCGCGTCGTCGTCCTCGGCCGCGGGGACGACCAGCGGGTGGTGCGACTGGCCGCCCCGCTGGCGGCGCAGAGACTCCGGGTCGGCGACGCGATCGTGCTGGAGCCCAAGACGGGCCTCGCCGTCGAGCGGGTCCAGCTCACGGAGATGCAGTCGCTGGTCCTCGAGGAGGTCCCGGACATCGCCTACAGCGACATCGGCGGGCTCGGCCCGCAGATCGAGCAGATCCGCGACGCCGTCGAGCTCCCCTTCCTGCACCAGGATCTCTACCGCGAGCACGGGCTCAGCGCGCCCAAGGGAATCCTGCTCTACGGTCCGCCGGGCTGCGGCAAGACGCTCATCGCGAAGGCCGTGGCGCATTCGCTGGCCGAGCGCGCCGCCGAGCTGAGCGACGGCGAGGGCGTGCGCAGCCACTTCCTGAACATCAAGGGCCCGGAGCTGCTGGACAAGTACGTCGGTGAGACGGAGCGACACATCCGCCTGATCTTCGCGCGGGCCCGCGAGAAGGCGAGCACGGGCGACCCCGTGGTCGTGTTCTTCGACGAGATGGACGCGCTCTTCCGCACCCGTGGCTCCGGCGTCTCCTCGGACGTCGAGACCACCATCGTCCCCCAGCTGCTGACCGAGATCGACGGCGTCGAGAAGCTGGACAACGTGATCGTGATCGGCGCCTCCAACCGCGAGGACATGATCGACCCGGCGATCCTCCGCCCCGGCCGGCTGGACGTGAAGATCAGGATCCAGCGGCCCACCGCGGAGGGCGCCGCCGAGATCCTCTCCAAGTACCTGACCGTCGAGGTCCCGCTGCACGCCGAGGAGGTCGGGCACGACGGCGGCGACCGCGCCGCGACCGTCTCCCGGCTGGTGTCCACGACGATCGACCGGATGTACGCCGCCTCGCCGGAGAACGAGTTCCTCGAGCTGACCTTCGCCGACGGCAGCACCCGGATGCTCTACGTGCGGGACTTCGCCTCCGGCGCCGTGCTGCGGAACATCGTGGACCGGGCCAAGAAGCACGCGATCAAGGATCTGCTCACCACGGGGGAGCGGGGCGTGCGCCAGCGCCACCTGCTCGCCGCCGTGACGGAGGAGTTCCGCGAGCACGAGGACCTGCCCAACACGTCCAACCCCGATGACTGGGCGCGCATCACGGGCCAGCGGGGTCTCCGCGTGACGCACCTGCGGCCGATCCTGCACGACGCCGCCCCCGTGGCCCTCGACGTCCCGGACGGAGGGGGGAGCCGATGAGCGTCCACCGTGTCATGGGGCTGGAGACGGAGTACGGCGTGCTCGCCCCGGACGCCCCGCACGCGAACGCCACCGTGCTCTCCGCGCGAGTCGTCAACGCCTACGCCGAGGTCATCCGCGCCGGGACCGGATCGCTGGCCGGAACGCAGTGGGACTACTCGGACGAGTCGCCGCTGCTCGACGCCCGAGGCTGGACCGTGGGACGCGCCGAGGCCGACCCGAGCCAGCTGACCGACGAGGCCCGGGAGCTGACCGCCGAGGAGGTCGCCCTGATCGACGCCCGGGCCGGGACCACGCTCTACGCGGGGGAGGCGGAGCCCGCCGGCGACGGCCACGTCATCATGAACCTGGTCCTCGGCAACGGCGCCCGGCTGTACGTGGACCACGCGCACCCCGAGTACTCCTCGCCCGAGACCAGCAATCCGCTGGACGCCGTGGTGTGGGACCAGGCGGGCGACGCCGTCGTCCTGGCCGCCATGGAGCACGTCAACTCCCGGCCCGGGTTCGACCAGCTGCTGCTGTACAAGAACAACACGGACAACAAGGGCGCCAGCTACGGCGCCCACGAGAACTACCTGGTCCGCCGCGATGTCGAGTTCGATGCGATCGCCCGGGCGCTGCTGCCCTTCTTCGCGACCCGCCAGGTGTTCTGCGGATCCGGGCGCGTCGGCCGCGGGGCGACCGGGCGCACCCCGGGCTTCCAGGTCAGCCAGCGGGCCGACTTCTTCGAGGCCGAGGTCGGGCTGGAGACCACGGTCCGCCGTCCCCTGGTGAACACGCGCGACGAGCCGCACGCCGACGCGGACCGCTACCGCCGGCTCCATGTCATCGCCGGCGACGCCAATCTCGGCCAGGTCCCCACGTATCTCCGCGTCGGCACCACCGCCCTGGTCCTGAGCCTCGTCGAGGCCGGCGGGGAGCCGCCGCTGGAGCTGCGCGACCCGGTCCGCGCAGTGCAGCAGATCAGCCACGACCCCGGCCTGAGAGCTGCCGTCGAGACGACGGACGGCCGACGCGTCACCGCTCTGGACGTCCAGGAGGCCTACTGCGAGGCCGCGCGCGCCCACTGCGAGGCCCGCGGGATCGCCGACGAGCAGACCCTCGACGTCCTGGCGCGCTGGCAGCGGACCATCGACGGACTGCGCTCCGACGTCCTCGCCCAGGCGGCGACCGTGGACTGGGTCGCGAAGCTCCAGCTGATGACGCAGTTCCGCGACCGGCACGGTCTGGCCTGGGACGACGCACGGATCGCCCTGATGGACCTGCAGTGGGCCGACCTGCGCCCCGACCGCGGGCTCTTCCGCCGGCTCGAGGCCCGCGGCCGCATCGAACGGCTCGTCGACGCCGACCGGATCGGACGGGCCGTGGCCGCGCCCCCGGAGGACACGCGGGCCTACTTCCGCGGCCAGTCCCTGAGCCGCTACCGCCAGGACGTGGTGGGGGCGAACTGGGACTCCGTGGTCTTCAGCGTCCCGGGACGCCGTGGCCTGCAGCGGATCCGGCTCCCGGAACCGCTGGCCGCGACCAAGGGCCGGACCGGCGCCCTGTTCGAGGCGGAGCTGGAGGTCGGGGACTTCCTGGACCGGCTGGCCCCGGGGGACCTGACCGGCCGGTGACCACCCGCCGTCGTGCGCGCGATGGCCACCGGCCGGGCCGGTTCACCCGACGCACCGGGCCTGGCGGCCCGGGCGCGACGCGCTCGGCCACATGACGCACTCGCCCCGCACGGCGATACTGGATTCGACGGGCTCGGTCAGACCGGGCACAGCAGAGAAGGAGCACACCATGGCGGATCAGCATTCCGGCCAGAGCCAGCAGTCCTCGGCCCGGCAGGGCCTGAACCAGCAGTCGGAGCAGACGCACCGGCTGGACGCGCCGGCCGCGCAGTCGAACGCCCAGCAGCAGGCGCAGCTCCAGGAGGTCGACGACCTGCTGGACGAGATCGACGGCGTCCTCGAGTCGAACGCGGAGGAGTTCGTCCGCGGTTTCGTCCAGAAGGGCGGCCAGTAGGCGTGGAGCGCCGGATCTTCGGGATCGAGACGGAGTTCGGCCTGGCCTACTCGCCGGCGGGCCACGGCCGCCTGACCCCCGAGGAGACCGCCAAGTACCTCTTCCGGCGCGTGGTCGAGTTCGGCCGCAGCTCCAACGTCTTCCTGAACAACGGCTCCCGGCTCTACCTCGACGTCGGCTCCCACCCGGAGTACGCGACGGTGGAGTGCGACGACGTCGCCCAGCTCATCGCGCACGACCGCGCCGGGGAGCTGATCATGCACGACCTCGCCGTGCGCGCCGAGCGGGCGCTGGCCGCGGACGGGTACGACGGCAGCGTCTACCTGTTCAAGAACAACACCGACTCCGCGGGCAACTCCTACGGCAGCCACGAGAACTACCTCATCCCGCGTCGCGTCGAGTTCGCGCGGCTCGCCGAGATCCTCATCCCGTTCCTCGTGACCCGCCAGCTCTTCGCCGGGGCCGGGAAGATCCTGGAGGTCGAGGGCGAGCACCGGTACGTGTTCTCCCAGCGCGCGGACCACATGTGGGAGGGCGTCTCCAACGCGACCACGCGGTCCCGTCCCATCATCAACACCCGGGACGAACCGCACGCCGACGCCCAGTACTACCGCAGGCTGCACGTGATCGTGGGCGACTCGAACATGTCGGAGACCACCCAGCTGGTCAAGATCGGCGCCACCGACCTCATGCTGCGCATGATCGAGGCGGGGGTCCCGATGCGCGACGACAGCATCGCCAACCCCATCCGGGCGATCCGCGACGTCTCGCACGACACGACCGGCAGGGCGCAGATCCGGCTCGCCGACGGGCGGACCATGACCGCGCTCAAACTCCAGCGCCGGTACCTGGCGAAGGCCACGGCGTTCGTGGCCCGCGAGGGAGCGCACACGCCCCACGTGGCGCGCGTGCTCGAACTGTGGGAGCGCGCCCTGGACGCCGTCGAGTCCGGCGACGCCTCGGGGATCGACACCGAGATCGACTGGGCCATCAAGCGCCGCCTCCTCGACGGCTACGCGGACCGGCACGGCCTCGGCCTCGAGCACCCTCGGCTGGCCCAGCTGGACCTGACCTACCACGACATCGCTCCGGAGCGCGGCCTCTTCAATCTGCTGCGTGCCCGGGGCCGGGCGGCCACGGTGGTCGCGGAGGAGGCCGTCCGCCACGCCGTGGACCACCCGCCCGAGACCACCCGCGGACGCCTCCGCGGCGACTTCGTCCGGGCAGCCCGGGCCGCCGGCCGCGACTTCGCCGTCGACTGGGTCCACCTGAAGCTCGAGGACTCGGCCTCCCGGGCCGTCGCCTGCAAGGACCCGTTCGCCGCGACCGATGAGAGGGTCGACGCGCTCATCGAGTCCCTGCACGTCTGACGGCGCGGCCTCAGCGCTTTCACAGTCCGAACCCCTAGGCTTGACGAGGCTCTCGGCCCGCGGCCCGAAGCACCCGAACCACTGAAGGAAGACATACCTGTGCGCAAGCTCCTCTCCGTCGTCGCAGCGGCGTCCCTGCTGGCCCTCGCCGGCTGCGGCACCCCCGAAGACCAGTCCGCCGGAAACGCCGCCCCCCTCGAGAGCATCACCGTCGAGCCGAGCTCCGAGGAGCTCGAGCCCCCGAAGGTCAGCTTCGACACGCCGCTCGAGACGTCCGAGGCCGGTGCCCGGATCGTCGTCGAGGGCGACGGCGAGGCCGTGACCGAGAACCAGAACGTCAACGTCGCCCTGGCCGCGTACGACACGAAGACCGGCGAGATCCTCGGCGACACCTTCGACCAGGACCCCCGCCCGCTGCCGACCACGCCGGAGCTCAAGGAAACACTGCCGGTCGTCTACGACATCCTGGTCGGGGCCAAGGTCGGCTCCTACATCGCGCTCGCGCAGGAGCCGGCCGCGCAGGCCCCGGCCGAGGGCTCCTCCTCGGCGCCCGCCGCGCCGGAGAACGCCGCCGAGGTCCTGGTCATGAAGATCACCGGTGCCGAGGACATCCCCCAGAAGCTCTCGGACGACGAGGTCGCCCAGCTGGAGGAGGACGGGGCGCTGCCCACCGCGGAGTTCGACGACGCCGGCAACCCCACGGTCACCATCCCGGAGGGCCAGGAGCCGCCGAAGGACATCGCCGTCCAGGTCCTCGAGGAGGGCGACGGTGCCGAGGTCACCGCGGAGAGCACCGTCACGGTCGACTACGAGGGTGTGCGCTGGGACGACGGGAAGGTCTTCGACTCGTCCTACGACGGCGGCGAGCCCTTCGACGCGAATCTGGCCGGAGGTGTCATCCAGGGCTGGAGCATGGGCCTCGCAGGGGAGAAGGTCGGATCCAAGGTCCTGCTGACGATCCCGGGCGAGCTCGCCTACGGCAAGACGGAGGCCGAAGCCCAGGGCCGCCCCGCCGGCACGCTGGTCTTCGTCGTGGAGATCGTCGAGGCCAAGTAGTCCCTGCGGGTCTCGGCCGACCGGCCGACGCCCCCGCACCGCCCGCATCGCACCACGCGCATCGCAAGATCCGGACCGCCGGCTACGGCCGGCTCGAAATGAAATGAGGAGAACATGTCCTTCGGACAGCGCAACTTCGACCGCACCAAGCCGGAGATCGACTTCCCGGGGGAGACGCCGCCCGAGGAGCTGATCATCCACGATCTGATCGAGGGCACCGGCAAGGAGGTCCAGCCCGGCACGGCGATCTCGGCGCACTACGTGGGCGTCGCCTGGTCCACCGGCGAGGAGTTCGACGCCTCGTGGAACCGCGGCCAGCCGCTCGACTTCACCGCCGGCATCGGCCAGGTCATCCGGGGCTGGGACCAGGGCCTCCTCGGCATGAAGGTCGGTGGACGCCGCCGCCTGGAGATCCCGGCCGAGCTCGCCTACGGGGAGCGCGGTGCCGGCTCGGCGATCGGCCCCAACGAGGCACTCATCTTCGTCGTCGATCTGGTCGGCGCACGCTGACCTGCTGCACCCGGCGCACCAGGCCGGTGGGTCCCGCTCCAGCAGCGGAACCCACCGGCCTTCTTCGTAGTAACGTGGCGGGTGTGGCTGAACAGAACGTGGACAACTCCGAGCGCCTGCTGAGCCTTCTCAGCACGCTGCTGCAGACCCGCGTGGGGCTGACCAAGCAACAGGTCCGCGCAGCCGTCGACGGCTACGCGCATCTCGGCGACGAGAATTTCGAGGCGAGCTTCGAACGCGACAAGGCCCACCTGCGCGAGCTCGGCGTCCCCCTCGACGGCCCCCGCGACGGCGACCGGCCCGGCCAGGGCACCGAGGCCCACCGCTACCGGGTCGACCCGGCCGCCTATCGGCTCCCGGAGATCGAGTTCTCCGCCGAGGAGGTCCTCGCGCTCTCGCTGGCCGCCCGGCTCTGGAGGGACCCGGATCTCGGCTCGGCCGCTCTGCGCGCCTTCAGCCGGATCACCGGCACCGCGCCCGCCGCCCGCGGACGCCTGTCCGCCGGTCGCTCCGTCGGGGCCGAGGATGCCCCGGCGCCCGGATTCGCGCCGGCCTCCACCGACGACGCCGCGTCCCCGTTCGGCGTCCAGATCGCCGCCGAGGAGGTCCTGTTCGGTCCGCTCGCAACCGCGGCCCAGGAACGCCGGGTCGTCGCCTTCCGGTATCGGACGGTCGACGGCGCCGAGGGTGCGCGAACCGTCTCCGTGTGGGGCCTCGGCAGCAGATTCGGCCACTGGTACCTCGTCGGCTACGATCACGACCGCGGCGCCGAGCGCATCTTCCGCCTCTCCCGGATCGTCGGGGACATCTCCGAGTGCCCGGCCGGGGACCCCGCCGCCGAGCCCCGCCCGGCCGGTTTCACCGCGGCCGCGGCGCTGGAGCACCTCGATCCCGCGGCGGCGATGACCACCGCCGTCGTGCGCCTCGCTCCCGGCCGGGGAGCCAATCTCCGCCGCCGCGCCGTGGACCCCGGTGACCGCCCCTCCAGCACGCGTCCGGCCGGGGACACCGACCCCGCCTGGGAGACCGTCGCCTTCGAGTACCACGACGGCGAGGCCGCCTCGGCCGAGATCGCCGCGCTGGGCGACGCGGCCGAGGTGCTCGCGCCCGCCGAGCTGCGGACCGCCGTCGTCCGCCGCCTGGAGCGGACTCTCGCGGCGCAGCGGCGCCCCGCACCGCGGCCGACCCTGAAGGAGCGGCGCCATGCCGGGCGCGCACCCGCGACGGCGGTCGCCGCCCGCGCGCTGGACCTGGTGGCGTTCGTCCGGCAGGCGGGCGCCCCCACCGTCACCGAGGCGGTGGAGCACTTCGGGATCCCACGGCGGACCCTGAAGAAGGACATCGAGCGGCTCCAGCTGTGCGGGCCGGGGAGCTGGGACTACGGCTCCCGCGTGGACATCTGGATCGACGACGCCACCGACACGATCGTCCTCTCGCAGGACGACGATCTGGCCCACCCCATCCGACTGAACTTCGCGGAGGCCTTCGCGCTCGGCACCGGGCTGCAGCTCCTGAGCACCGTTCCCGCGGGGTCCGCCGAGGCCGCCGGGCGGGCACTGGCCAAGCTGCGCGGGGCCACCGAGCACCTGGACGGGCTGTTCGACCTGGTGGCACCCCGCAGTCGTGCCGCGGACGACGCCGCGCTCAGCGGCACTCTCGCCGCCGCCGTGGAGGCCCGACGGGTGCTCCGGCTGCGCTACGTCAGCCCGGCCCGCGAGGAGATCACCGAGCGGCTGGTGGAGCCCACGCGGCTGGAGGAGAGCGGCGACCGTGCCTACCTCCACGCCTGGTGCCGGCGCGCCGACGGGTCCCGGCGGTTCCGGCTCGACCGGATCGTCGAGGCGGAGCCGCTCGACGAGGTCTACATCCCGGGTGAGCGCCACGCCGTGGACGGCGAGCACTACACGCCCCGGGAGGACGACCTGCTCACGGTGGTCGGCTTCGCCCCGAGGCTCGCGCAGCTCCAGCAGGAGTTCTCGCCCCTCCGGGTCGGGACCGCGCCCGGTGACGAGAGGACGTTCTGCGAGGTGCGCGTGGCCGACCCCGGCACCCTGCGCCGACTCGTGGCCGAGCACGGCGGCGACCTGACCGTCGTGGCGCCGGAAGACCTGGCCGACGCCGTGACGGACTGGCTGGAGGCCGCCCTGCGGGCCTACACGGACGCGGGTGCCGCGGTGGAGGACCCCCGTGGGACAACAGGAAGCACCGCCGGGCCGGCGGACGACGAAGGAGTACGGGCATGATGCCGTGGTGGTTCTGGATACTGCTCTGGACGGTGCTGGCGCTGCTGGCGCTGATCTTCCTGGCGCTCGGCGCTGTGCACCTGTTCCGGAAGGCCATGGGTGCGGTCGAGGAGGCCGGCACCGCCGCGGACCGGCTCAGCGGCATCCTGTCCGCCGGGGCCGACGGGCCGGACCGCATGGTGTCCGAGGACGACGCGGTCGAGCGGACCGGATCGTCCGTGGTCGGCGTGGCGGCGCTCTTCGTCGACCCGGCCCAGGCACGGGAGGACTTCGCGGCCGCCCGGGAGGATCGGCGGGCGGCACGGATCCGTCGCCGCGTCGACAGGAAACGTTCATCCGGCCAGCCGCAACGCTACGGCGATGTCTTCGCCGAGTGACGTAGAATTGCAAACCTACGAAAGGACTATCTCCCATGGGTATTCAGGGCTGGCAGTGGCTCATCATCATCGCTCTCGTCCTGCTCCTGTTCGGGGCTCCCAAGCTCCCGGGCCTGGCGCGGTCGATGGGCCAGTCCCTGCGCATCTTCAAAACGGAGGTCCGTCACATGAAGGACGACGATCCGAAGGCGGAGCAGGAGGGCCCCGAGGGCCCGGTCGAGGGCAACGTGATCCACGATCGCGACAAGCCGAACCGCGATAACGCCTGAGCGCGACCTGATATCGACTGATTCGTGGCACTGAAAGGTAGAAAAGATCCCGAGGGGCGCATGTCCCTCAAAGAGCACCTGATCGAGCTGCGCAACCGGCTCTTCATCGCTCTGGGCGCCCTGCTCCTGGCGACCGTCGGCGGGTTCTTCCTGTACAACCCGGTCATGGAGATCCTGACGCAGCCGTTGCTCGACGCCGGCGGTCAGGCGAATTTCGCCTCCGCCGTCTCGCCGCTGGACCTGATGATCAAGGTGTCGGTCTTCCTCGGGCTGCTCATCTCCTCGCCCGTGTGGCTCTACGAGCTGTGGGCCTTCATCGTGCCCGGGCTGCACAAGAAAGAGAAGTGGACGGCCGTCGGGTTCATCGGCACCGCCGTACCGCTCTTCCTGGGCGGCGTGGTGCTGGGCTTCTGGGCCCTGCCCTTCGCGCTGCTCTTCTTCATCGGCCTCACACCGGGCAACGCGGTCAACCTGATCACCATGCCGGAGTACCTCGACTTCGTGCTGCGGCTCCTGCTCGCGTTCGGCATCGCGTTCATCCTCCCGGTGCTCGTGGTCGGCCTGAACATGATCGGCATCCTGCCCGGCCGGACCATCCTCAAGAACTGGCGGATCACGGTCTTCCTCATCTGCCTCGTCGCGGCCATGGCCGCACCGGGCGGCGATGCGCTGACCATGTTCGTGCTCGCCGGGCCGCTGTTGCTGCTCTTCGCGGCCGCGACCGGGTTCTGCCTCTACAACGACAAACGCCGGGCCCGGCGTGCGGCGGCGCTGGCGGAGGAGTACGAGCGGTCCGCCCGTCAGGCCAGCGAGCTGCCGGAGTAGAACACACCCGACCCGAAGGAGGCGGCAGATGAGCATGGAATCGCCCGCCGAACGATACGCGGCCGCCAAGCAGCGGGCCGCGGAGGCCAAGACCGAGCTCCACGGATTCCGGCACGGACTGGGCTTCGAGCTCGACCCGTTCCAGATCGAGGCCTGCCAGGCCGTCGAGGCCGGCCGCGGCGTCCTCGTGGCCGCGCCCACGGGTGCCGGGAAGACCGTGGTCGGCGAGTTCGCCATCCATCTGGCGCTCTCCCGCGGCCAGAAGGCCTTCTACACCACGCCGATCAAGGCGCTCAGCAACCAGAAGTACGCCGACCTCGCCGCCCGCCACGGCAGCGAGCGGGTCGGCCTGCTCACCGGCGACACGAGCATCAACCCCGAGGCCGACGTCGTGGTGATGACCACCGAGGTCCTCCGCAACATGCTCTACGCGGACTCGGACACCCTCGTCGGCCTGGGGTTCGTGGTGATGGACGAGGTCCACTACCTCGCCGACAAGTTCCGCGGCGCGGTCTGGGAGGAGGTCATCATCCACCTCCCGGACTCCGTCCAGGTGATCTCCCTCAGCGCCACCGTCTCCAACGCGGAGGAATTCGGCGGCTGGCTGGACACGGTCCGCGGCGACACGGCGATCGTGGTCTCCGAGCACCGGCCGATCCCGCTCTGGCAGCACGTCATGGCGGGCGGCCGGATCATCGACCTCTTCGCCGAGGACCTCGCGTTCGACCAGGTCGCCGACGACCTCGGCGAGGGCGGCGACGGGGACATCCGCGCCATGGTGAACCCGGAACTGCTCAAACTCGCCCAGCGGGACCTGCGCTCGGGCTTCCGCTCCACCCGGCCCCAGCGGGGCCGCGGCGGCCGCCGGCCGGCGGACCGCCGTCCGGACGAGGGCGTGCAGAAGTTCAGGATGTCGCGGCCGGAGATGATCCTCTCCCTCGACCGCGCGGCGCTCCTGCCGGCCATCGTCTTCATCTTCTCCCGCAAGGGGTGCGACGCCGCCGTGGACCAGTGCGTCCGCAGCGGACTCTCCCTGACCACGGCCCGGGAGGCGGAGGAGATCCAGCGCGCCGTCGACGCCGTGGCCTACGAGCTGCCGAAGGACGACCTGGAGATCCTGGGCTTCTGGTCCTGGCGCGAAGGACTCATCCAGGGCTTCGCCGCCCACCACGCCGGCATGCTCCCCATCTTCAAGGAGCTCGTGGAGCAGCTCTTCGCGCGCGGTCTGGTGAAGGCCGTCTTCGCCACCGAGACGCTCGCCCTCGGGGTGAACATGCCGGCTCGCTCGGTGGTGCTGGAGAAGCTCGAGAAGTTCAACGGCGAGGAGCACGTGACGATCACGGCGGGGGAGTACACCCAGTTGACCGGCCGCGCCGGGCGCCGCGGGATCGACGTGGAGGGCCACGCCGTCGTGCTCTGGCAGCCCGGGACGGATCCGACGGCGGTCGCCGGCCTGGCCTCGCGCCGGACCTACCCGCTGAACTCGAGTTTCAGGCCCACGTACAACATGAGCCTGAACCTGTTCTCCCAGTTCGGGCGGGATCGGGCGCGGTCCATCCTCGAATCCTCCTTCGCGCAGTTCCAGGCCGACCGTTCGGTGGTGGGTCTGGCCAAGCAGGTGCGCAGCCGCGAGGAGTCCCTCGCTGGCTACCGCAAGGCGATGGAGTGCCACCTCGGCGACTTCGAGGAGTACGCCAAGCTGCGGTACCAGCTGTCCCAGGCCGAGAAGGACGCCTCCCGCAGCGCCAACCGCGCCCGTGCCTCCGCCGCCGAGCGCTCCCTGGAGCAGCTGGCGGTGGGCGACGTCGTGCAGGTCCACGGGCCGCGCCGGCTCGGGCGCTGCGTGGTCATCCAGCTCTCCGACGGGCGGGACCCCGCCCCGACCGTCCTGACGGAGGACAAGCACGTCCGACGACTCCACGCGGCGGACCTGGACGGTCCGGTGGACATCGTCTCGCGGATCAAGGTGCCCAAGTCGTTCACCGGTCGCTCGCCCAAGGAGCGCAAGGACCTGGCCGCGTCGCTGCGCAACGCCGTCCACGATCACCGCCCTCCGCGGCGCGACGCCGTCGGCTTCGACTACGGCCCCGACTCCCGGCACGAGGAGCGGATCACGGCGCTGCGGCGCAAACTGAAGCGCCATCCGTGCCACGGCTGCGGCGAGCGCGAGGACCACGCCCGCTGGGCCGAGCGGTGGTGGAAGCTCCGGGCCGAGCGGGACCGGCTGGTCGCGCAGATCAACGGCCGGACCAACACCATCGCGAAGACCTTCGATCGCGTCTGCTCGGTGCTCGACGCCTACGATTACCTGCACACCGATCCCGAGTCGGGGGCCATCCACACCACGCCGGCGGGTGACCGGCTGCGCCGGATCTACGGCGAGCGTGACCTGCTGATCTCCCTCGTCATGGAGTCGGGGGCGCTCTACGAGCTCGATGCCGCGGAGCTCGCGGCGTTCATCACCACGCTGGTCTACCAGGCCAAGCGCGAGGACAACGGCGTGCACCCGAAGCTTCCCTCGCGACGGATGGGCGCGGCGTGGGAGACCGCGGTGAAGTGCTGGAGCGATCTGACCGACGCCGAGGAGCAGCACCGGCTCCCGGAGACGGCCGAGCCGGAGTCCGGCCTCGTCTGGCCGATGTACAAGTGGGTCCGTGGCCAGGACCTGAAGGAGTGCCTCCGCGGCGTGGACTTCGCCGCCGGCGACTTCGTCCGGTGGGCCAAGCAGGTCATCGACACGCTCGACCAGCTCGCCAAGGTGCCGGACACCGCGCCGCGGTTCGCCCCGACCTGCCGGCAGGCGATCGAACTGGTCCGCCGCGGCGTCGTCGCCTACTCCAGCGTCACCGACTGACCCCGCCGTCGAACTCCCATCGCAGACCCACACGTCCCACTCCGCCGTTCGAGCGGACGTGGGACCCGCAGAGAGGAAACCCTTGGCCCATCTGGTCATGTACCGCAACGGATCCGTCTATTCGCCGGCGGACCCCTTCGCCACGGCGATGCTCGTCGAGGACGGAACCGTCGCGTGGGTCGGCCAGGAGGCCGCCGCCGCGTCGTTGCTCGACGACCGGATGGACGTCGTGGACCTGCGCGGCGCTCTCATCGCACCGGCCTTCTTCGATTCCCACGTGCACCTGACCGAGCTCGGCGCGTCGCTGGAGCAGCTGGACCTGAGCGCGGTGCGGGATGCCGCGGGTCTCCTCGCCGCGGTGCGCGCGCAGGCCGCGACCGCCCCGGGCGAGCCTGTCCTCGGCGCGGGCTGGGACGAGAGCCGCTGGGACACCCCCGAACTGCCCACGGCCGCCCAGCTCTCGGCGGCCGCCGGAGGCGCCCCGGTGTACCTGGCCCGGGCCGACGTCCACTCCGCACTCGTCAGCCCGGCCGTGCTCGAGGCCGGCATCGCTCCCGGAACGGCTGCCCCCGGGACTGAGAGCGCCCACGTGGCGGGGGAGCGTCATGCCGAGCTGCGGCGCCGTGCCCTGGACTACGACGACGACACCCGCCGCCGCTACCAGCGGGCGGCGCTCGCCCACCTCGCCGCCCGTGGCGTGGCCGGCGTCGCTGAGATGGCCGCGCCGCAGATCAGCGGGGCTCGGGACGCCGAGCTGCTGCGGGAGCTACTCGACGCCGCGGGCGACGACCTGCCGCTGGTCCGGCTGTACTGGGGCGAGCTCGTCGACTCGGCCGAGACCGCACGGGCCGTCGCCGGCGCTTTCGGGCCGCGGCTCGCGGGGCTCGGGGGAGACCTGAACATCGACGGGTCCCTGGGCTCCCGCACGGCGGCCCTGAGCCACGACTACTCGGACGCGCCCGGCGAGAGCGGGACGCTCATGCTCGACGCCGACCAGGTGGCGCGGCATCTCGTCGCGTGCACGGAGGCCGGCCTCCAGGCCGCTTTCCACGTCATCGGCGACGGCGCGGCGCGGGTGCTGGCCGAGGGCCTGCGGATCGCGATGCGGCAGGTCGGGGCCGAACGTCTGCAGGCGCTGCGGCACCGCGTCGAGCACGCGGAGATGATCGACGACGACGTCCTGGGGAGCCTGCTCGAGGCCGGGTTCACGGCCTCGATGCAGCCCGGCTTCGACGCCCGCTGGGGCGGGCCCGGAGGGCTGTACGAGCAGCGGCTCGGGCCCGAGCGCGCAACGGGCATGAATCAGATCGGACGACTGCTGGCCGCCGGCGTGCCGGTCTGCCTGGGGTCCGACGCCCCGGTCCTGCCGATCGACCCGTGGGCGAGCGTCAAGGCGTGCCTCGAGCTCAGCGACGCGTCCTCGCGGATCTCGGCGCGGGCGGCGTTCGTGGCCAGCACGCGGGCCGGCTACCGCGCCGCAGGCGTCGACGTGCCGTTCGCGGGGCAGCTCGTTCCCGGCGCCGCCGCGACCTTCGCCGTGTGGAGTGCCTCCGAGCTCATGGTCCAGACGCCGGACTCGCGAGTGGCCGCGTGGAGCACGGACGCCCGCGCTGGCACGCCGATGCTCCCGGCATTGGACGACGCTGCGCCGGAATGCCTCCGTACCGTGCGCGAGGGGCGGATCCTCTTCGAATCGCCTGCGTTCCAGGGGGCCGAGCGCGTGCCGCATTCGCAGTGAGGACGAATTAACCTTCCTGGCAACGCGGGCCTGACTAGGGGAGGGACCTGTTCCGGGTGGTCACGGGCAGGTTGACACGATTCGGTCACGCAGTAGGGTGGTGAATCACGGCAACCACTCCGCTACCGCGCTCGAGGCGCCACAGGTGTTGCCGCGCTGGTGATCCAGCGTCAAAGGCACGGGGGAACCCCGACGGCATTAGAAAACAGCACGACGCCGAGTCGCGCTGGTCCGAAGTCGTCGGGGTTCGCCCCGCTGCCGCACCTGGCGGCCCCAGTTCCCACCGCTCGCCGGTGGACCGTAGCGCGCGGTTCCCAGCGCCCGTCCAGCCGGCTCCCCGTATACTGTGTCACTGGCAATCTCCCCGTTCAGAAGGACACAGACCCGCGTGCGCGTAGTGACGATCATCCCGACTTACAACGAACTCGAGGCGCTGCCCGTGACGCTCGGACGCCTCCGCGCAGCGGTCCCGGAGTCCGACGTCCTGATCGCGGACGACAACAGCCCGGACGGGACCGGCGAGCTCGCCGACCGTCTGGCCGCGGAGGACCCGCAGATCCACGTCATGCACCGCAAGGGCAAGGAGGGTCTGGGCGCCGCCTACATCGCCGGGTTCCGGTGGGCGCTGGAGCGGGACTACGACGTCGTGGTGGAGCTGGACGCCGACGGATCCCACCGGCCGGAGGATCTGCCGCGCCTGCTGGCGGAGGTCGACCGGGCCGATCTGGTCATCGGCTCCCGCTGGGTGCCGGGCGGCAGCGTCGTCAACTGGCCGCTGCACCGGAAGCTCATCTCCCGGGCCGGCTCGCTCTACTCGCGGACCATGCTCGGCCTCAGCGTCCGTGACATCACGGCCGGGTTCCGCGCCTTCCGGCGCGAGACCCTCGAGGCGATCGACTTCGACCAGATCGAGTCCGTCGGCTACGGATTCCAGGTGGACATGACCTTCCGCGTGGCCCGGATGGGCCGACGGATCGTCGAGGTCCCCATCACCTTCGTCGAGCGGGAGCTGGGCGTCTCCAAGATGAGCGGCAACATCGTCGTGGAAGCCATGCTCAACGTGACCAAGTGGGGTCTGAGCGCCCGCGCGGGGCGTCTCGCGGAGCGCTTCGGCCGGCGCGGCTGAACGCCTGGCCCGCTGACGCGGAAGAGCCCCGCACCATCGCTTGCTGCTAAGCGATGGTGCGGGGCTCTTCCGTCGGGGGAGCGCCGGCCGGCGCCGGGCCCCTACTTCTTCTGTGCTTCGACGGCCTCGCCGCGGGCGGTGCGCAGCTTCTCGAGGCGGTCCTGGAGGATCTCCTCGAGCTCCTCGGTGGACCGACGCTCCAGGAGCATGTCCCAGTGGGTGCGGACCGGCTTCTCGTTGGACTCGTCCGGCCGCTCACCGTTGACGAGGAGCGCTTCCTTGCCGCTCTTGGAAACCCAGGTGGCCGGGATCTCGGCCTCGGCGGCGAACGTCACGAAGACCTGCTCGCCGTCCTCGGTGCGGTACTCGACGCGCTGACGCGGCGCCGGCTCGACACCGGACTCGGACTCCATGCTCTGTGCGCCCAGGCGCATACCGCGCAGACTGCGATCGCTCATTTTTCTCCCTACTGCGTCTAGTAACGCTTGACGACGATGGAGTTAACGGCCGGGGGAGACGTGGAATTCCCCGCCGGCTTCTGTCCAGCACACCAGTATACGGGCTGCGCGGGCCGTGGGTCGCGCCGGAGCGCGACCCACGGGCCCTACACGCCGGGTGACGGCTGACCAGCGGCCGGCGTCGCGCCGCGATCGGGCGTCCCGTCCCCGTCCGGCTGGATGTTGCCGAGGACCCCGCCGATGCCGCGCAGTGCCTCGCCGACCTCGCTCGGGATGATCCAGAGCTTGTTGCTGTCGCCCTCGGCGATCTTCGGCAGGGTCTGAAGGTACTGGTAGGCCAGCAGCTTCTGGTCCGGGTTGCCGGCGTGGATCGCGTCGAAGACACGCTGGATCGCCTGGGCCTCGCCGTCGGCGCGCAGGACGGACGCCTTCGCGTCGCCCTCGGCCGCGAGGATGGCGGCCTGGCGCTGGCCCTCTGCGGTGAGGATCTGGGACTGCTTCGTGCCCTCGGCGGTGAGGATCGCGGCACGGCGGTCACGCTCGGCGCGCATCTGCTTCTCCATGGAGTCCTGGATCGAGAGGGGCGGGTCGATCGCCTTGAGCTCGACGCGGGAGACGCGGATGCCCCACTTGCCGGTGGCCTCGTCCAGCACGCCGCGCAGTTGCCCGTTGATCTGGTCGCGACTGGTCAGGGCCTCCTCGAGATTCAGGCCGCCGACCACGTTACGCAGTGTCGTGGTGGTGAGCTGCTCGACTGCCTGGATGTAGTTGGCGATCTCGTAGGTCGCGGCGCGCGGCTCTGTGATCTGGAAGTACACGACCGTGTCGATCGACACCACGAGGTTGTCCTCCGTGATGACGGGCTGCGGGGGGAAGCTGACGACCTGCTCGCGGAGATCGAGCAGGGGGAGCAGCCGGTCCACGAAGGGGATGAGGATCGTCAGGCCGGGACCGAGGGTCCGCTGGTACTTGCCGAGCCGCTCGACGATTCCGGCGCGCGCCTGCGGCACGATCCGGATGGACCGGATGAGGATCACGATCACGAAGATCGCGAGGACGATCAGGACGATCGACGTCCCCAGACTGTTCGAGCTGGACATGGTCTACCTCTTTCTGGAAGGAGTGCGCGGCGGCCTGCTGCCGCGGCAGGAGGGCAGGGCGCTCATGCCCGGCGCTCCACGATGTAGGCGGTGGCCCCGTCGATCCGGATGACACGCCCGTAGGCGCCGGGCTCGAGCGTGGAGTCGCCCTCGACCCGGGCGGTCCAGGTCTCGCCGCCGATCTTCGCGCGGCCGCTCAGGCGCGACGTCGGTTCGAGCACCAGGGCGTCCTGGCCGATCAGCCGGTCCACGTTGGTGAGTTGGTCGGCCGGACTGCGTCTCAAGTGCCGCATGGCGATGGGCCGGATGAAGAGGATGGTGACCGCGGAGAGCACGCAGAACACCAGCGTCTGCAGCCAGAACGGGCCGCCGGCCAGATCGACGAACACCGCCCCCAGGGCGCCGGTCGCCAGCATGATGAAGTACAGGTCCAGCGACATGACTTCGATGACCGCCAGGATCAGGAAGATCGAGAGCCAGAAGGCCCAGCTGTTGGCGACAATCCACTCAAGCATCGCTCGTCACCGCATCGTTCGGGAGGGCACTCGCCGCCCTCGATGACTCCATCTTGCCCCATGACGCCGCCGTCGTCTGTCCGCCGGGAGGACGATCTTCGCGCTCCAGGCCCCTGCGCCCGCTCATCGGTCGGTGGCCTGCGGTCCTCGGCGCCGGAAGGACTGGATGCGGAAGGCCGCTGTGGCCGTCAGCGGCAGGGCCGACTGATCCAGTCGCGCCTGGATCCGGTCCCGGTCCGCGTGGTGCCCGGCGGGGCCCATCAGGGCCAGGTCGACGGCGTGGACGCCGTCCAGCTCGAGCGTCGATTCGACCGAGGTGGAGTCGATCCGCTCGAAGGCATCCGTCAGGCGTTCGCCGACGGCCTCCTCCTTGCCGCCCGCTATCCCGAGCATCCCCAGTCGGTCGCGGACCTCGGCCAGGTGGTGCGGCAGCGGTGTGACGACGACGGCGAGGCCGCCGGGGCGCACGATCCGCCGGTACTCGGCCCCGTTGCGTGGGGCGAAGACGTTCAGGAGGACGTCCGCGCCGGCATCGCGCAGAGGGAGCCGCCGCCAGAGGTCCCAGACCAGCGCCGTGGTGTGCGGCACACGCGCCGCGCGCCGCATCGCGTAGCGAGAGATGTCCAGGGCCGCGGCCTGCACCCCGGGAGCGTACGACTCCAGCGCGTCGATCGTGCGGGCAAGGTAGAAGCCGGTACCGGCTCCCGCGTCCACGATCCGCACCGGCCCGGCGGCGGGATCGGGAGCTCCCCGCCGTCCGCCGGCGATGTCGAGATGTTCCAGTACCTGGTCCGCGACCGCGTCCGCGAGCGCGTCGTAGTACCCTGCGGCCTGGAAGGACGCCCGCGCGGCGACCATCTCGGCCGTGTCCTCCCGGAACTTCGTTCCGCGGCCGGTGAGCAGATTGAAGTACCCCTGTTTGGCGGCGTCGTAGCGGTGGCCCGAGGCGCAGCTCAGCCTGCGGGGCTCGGTTCGCTCGAGCGGACCGGCGCAGACGGGACAGGCGAGCAGGCCGCGGTCCTCCGGGCTCGGGACGGGGACGACGGGGGGAGTGGTCCCCGGGGCACGAGCGGGCTCCGGCATGGAGTCGCCCACGTCAGAAGCCTAGACCCACGCGCGCGGGCTCGACGTCTGGTGCGGCCCATCGCTGGGCGTACTCCGCCGTGGAGCAGAGACTCCGCGTACTCGCCTTGTCGATGTACACGATGCCGTCGAGGTGATCCGTCTCGTGCTGGAAGATCCGGGCCGGCCAGCCGTGCAGCTCGCGCTCGACGGACTCGCCCGATGGAGTGCTGTAGCGGGCCACGATGTCCGCCGGCCGGCCGACGACGCCCGCGTAGCCGGTGAAGGACAGGCAGCCCTCGAAGAACTCGGCCCGGCGGTCCCCGACGGGGCGGAAGGAGGGGTTGAGGGCTGCGAAGTACTGCAGCGGCGTACGCTCGCGCAGGCGGGCCGTCTCGGGATCGGGGACGGAGGCGGCGTCCTCGAGGACCGCGATGCGCACGCCGAGTCCCAGCTGCGGTGCGGCGAGACCGACGCCGGGGGCGGCGTGCATGGTGGCGCGCATCATCGCCAGCAGTCGGGCGAGCGTGGCGGCGTCGAGCTCGTCCTCGTAGGGGAGTGCCGGGGCACGGAGCGCCGGGTGGCCCAGCTGGACCACCGTCGGCAGCTCGCCGGCGTCGTAGGCTTCGATCAGTCTGAGGGCTGGCTCGATCCAGGGTGCTTGGCTCACAGTGCCATTCTGCCGGACGCGGGCGGGCGCCGCAGACTCAGCGGACGACGTCGTAGACCAGTTTCTGGACCCCGTTGGCGTACACCGCGCTGTCGACGAGATCGAGTCGCTGCGCAGCCTTGTCCGCCGCGCTGAAGTAGTGCTTCCCGGCTCCGAGGAGCACCGGGAACACCAGCAGGTGGAATCGGTCGACGAGCCCGGCATCCGTCAGGCTCCGGACGAGTTCCCCGCTGCCGTGGATGATGATCGGCTCGCTGGCCTGGTCCTTCGCGGCTGCGACGTCGTCCACGCCGCGGAGGATGTCGATGCGCCCCCAGTCGGTCACGAGGTCCGCCGGGTCCAGCGTTGTGGAGACCACATATTTGGGCATCGCGTTGTAGCGGGGGAACTCTGCCTCCATCGAGGGCCACACGGGCGCGAACGCCTGATAGCTCCGGCGGCCGAGCATGAGTGACCCGGCCTGCTGCTGCTCCATGGCCTTCAGCTCGTAGGCTTCCTCCACGAAGTCGATGTCCTTGAACGTCCAGCCCGCATTCCGATATCCGTCCTCGCCGCCGGGCGCCTCCATGACGCCGTCCTGCGAGACGAAGGCGGTGGCGATCAGCTGTGCCATGGTTCTCCTCGGGTCGATCGGGTCGATGGACTCGAGCGCCAGACTAGCTCGGCCGGGAACCCTGCGGTAGCCCCCAACGGGTCCCTCAGAAACCACCGATAATGTACATTATGTCAAGTTATCCGGAGTGGACCCCAAGGAGGGGTCGGGATCGCATCCCCTTCCGCTACCGGAATCAACTGCGGTGCCGGCCGTGCCTCTCGAGACCAACGCCGTGATCCGGCGTCGCTCAGGATCCGAGCAGTCTGCCGATGCCGTAGCAGCCCGCAGCCCAGAGAACGCTCGAGAACGTCCCCAGGATGAATCTCTCGGCGGCGGCATGGTCCTTCAGCTCAGCGAATCGACCCAGCCCCTTGACGGCGAGGACCACGGCGAGCCCCTCGGGCCAGGCGGCCCAGAGCGTCGCCGCGATGGCGACGCGCTCCAGGAGCCCGATCCACAGTCCGCCACGCAGAACCCCGGGGCTGCTCGGCTCGCCGACCGGATGGGGCGTCCCGTCCGGGCCCTTGAAGGAGGCCCACCGGAAGACGGCCTCGGTGACATGGCTTCCGCCGAGCATTGCGGCCGCGGTGCTGATGAGGACTGCCGCCACCACCGGTGCAGCGCCGCCGGCAGCGGCGCCGATCGCGGCCGCTACGGCCGCGAGGCCGAGCAGCCCGGCGAGGATGATGGCCCACGCGGTGGTGCGCCGACGGAAGGACTTCGCCCCCGGAGGCGTGAAGAGGAACGCCCCGAGCACGCACACCGCCAGGAGCAGGATGACGCCGGCGCCCATCACAGCCCCTCTCCCCCGACGACATCCGACTCGGGCGCCGCCGCTTCGTGCACGTTCCTCCTGGGTGCGCCCTCGACGTGCTCGAGGGCGCGCGCCGTCAGCTCAGAGAGATGCTCGACCTCGTACCAGAGCCCGTGGGCCAGACGACTGGACACTGCCTGCTGGCTGATGCCGAGCGTCCGGGCCACTTCGCTCTGCGTCCTGCCGGCGCGCACGAGGACGCCCGCCTCCACCGCGGTCCGCGTCCGCCGTGCTGCAACCGCTCCCATCAATTGGAGCTCGGCCTCGATGCGCGCCAAGTCGGGCGACTCCCCCGCCACGGCGATGTGTCCGCCGGAGGCCTTGGCACGCTCCACGGCATCCCGTGCGTACTCGAACGCGGGACCACGACCGGCACGCGTCTCCTGCGGCATGGGCGTCTCCACTGGGCCCACGCCGATCCCCACGCTCCAGGACTCCCCGGAGGCCAGGTCCAGGGCGATCCGGACGACTGCCTCGGCATCGTCCAGGACTCCCTGGATCTCGTCGCCGGCAGTCCGCTCGAAGCCTCGACGCGTTGGCGCGGAGGCCAGCGTGGAAAGGAGCTCCGCGACGAGGTCCGGACCCCGCCGGGACCGCCTCTGGTCGATCGTCATGACGTACATTCCACAAAACTAGCAGTTTGTAAACTCTGCGACAAGGGCTCTGGTTTGTCCGGATGTCCGGCGGGTGCCCGACCCCTCGTCGTCACTGGGCTGAGCCGCCACTAGACTGAGCCACTAAACTGAGGGGCATGCGACCCGTCTGGCTTCTGCTCATCGATCTGGCACTCGTCGTCGGTTTCGCGGCGCTGGGCCGACAGCAGCACGACCTTCCCCTGACCGCCCCGGGCATCCTCGCCACGGCCGCCCCGTTCATGATCGCACTCGTCGCCATGTCGGCCGTGAGCCATTTCCCGCGGACGCACTCGCGCCTCTGGCCGCAGGGCGTCCTGGTCTGGGCGGGCACGGTGTCCTTCGGCCTGGCCCTGCGCCTCCTGTTCGGAGATACAGCCGCCGTCGCCTTCGTCGTCGTGGCCACGGTCAGCCTCGGCGTTCTGCTCCTCGGCCGCCGTGCACTCTCCGGACTCGCCCTGCGCCGCGCCTCCGCGAGGTCTACAGCCGCTTCGTAGACGAGCGCTCCCCCGCCCGGACGCCTAGGATGGGCGGAGAGCACCCTGCACGGGGTACCGACGAGATCGAGGTTGAGATGGTTACCGCTTTTGTCATGATCAAGGCCCGGACGGACAGCATTCCGGAATGCGCCCAGGAACTCTCGGAGATCGACGGCGTCAGCGAGGTCTACTCGGTCTCCGGCGACTGGGATCTCATCGCCATCGTCAGGATCCGCCACTACGAGAACCTGGCCGAGGTGATCTCCAACCGCGTCAGCAAGGCCGACGGCGTCGTGGAGACCACCACCCATCTGGCCTTCCGGGCCTTCTCGCAGCACGACCTCGACGCGGCCTTCTCACTCGGCCTCGAGTAGAGACCCCCTCCGCGCCGGACGAGTCCACCGGAGGAAGGGCAGGACAGAGAGGGGTGTGCCCCGTCGCCGCTGCGACGGGGCACACCCCTCTGCTCGTGCAGCCCACCGCCCGAGCCGCTCCCGGGCATGACCTGCCGCTCCCCCGTGCGGTCCACTCCCCCGTCGCGGATCACCCTGAGGACTGTTCAGGCCGTCGCGGTCGATGTCCCACGATGTCGGGCACGACGAAGAGCGGCGGCCGCCGGGTCCGAGACCCGGCGGCCGCCGCTCTGTGCTGGAGATCCGGCCTACTGGCCGAGCTCGTCGTGCGACCCGGCCGCCACGGCGTGGTGACCGTGGTGCGAGCGCGCCTCCTCCAGCTCGGCCCGTGTCACCGGCGCGACACGATCCTCGAAGAAGAACTTCGAGATCTTGCCGCGGAGCTTCTCGGAACGGCTCACGTGACCCGCCCGGTCCGGCTGCGGCGGAAGGACCTGGTAGGAGTCGAACGACGTCAGCTTGTAGAGCTTGTAGTCGTCGATCTGCTCGTGGCGCTCGCTGAACGCGCCCTCCGGGGACATCTCGATGATGCCGGCCTCCCGGCCGTGCAGGACGATGTCGCGGTCCTTGCGCTGCAGCGCCAGGGCGATGCGGCGGGCCACGATGAACCCGAGGATCGGGCCGAGGAAGAAGAGCGTCCGCAGCCAGTACGTCACGTCGTTCAGGGCCACGTGGAAGTGCGTGGCGATGAGGTCGGACGAGGCCGCCGCCCAGAGCACGCAGTAGAAGACGACGCCGGCGACACCCACGCCCGTGCGGAACGGGGCGTTGCGCGGACGGTCGAGCAGGTGGTGCTCGCGGTCGTCCTTGGTGACCCACCGCTCGATCCAAGGCCACACGAACATCGCGCCGAGCAGGCCCACGAGGACCAGCGCCGGAACCAGGACACCCATGGCCAGGGTGTTGTCGCCCCACGGGAACGGAATGATCCAGTCGAAGCTGAAGTCGCCCAGCATGCCGGGCATCAGGCGCAGGGCGCCATCGGCCCAGCCGATGTACCAGTCGGGCTGGGTGCCCGCGGAGACCGGCGACGGATCGTAGGGCCCGTAGTTCCAGATGGGGTTGATGGTGAAGAAGCCCGAGATGAGCCCGACCACGCCGTAGACGATGAAGAAGAAGCCACCGGCCTTGGCCGCGTAGACCGGACCCACAGGGAAGCCGACGACATTGTCCTCGGTGCGACCCGGGCCCGCCCACTGCGTGTGCTTGTGCACGACGACCATGAAGAGGTGTACCGCCACCATGAGCAGGATCAGGGCCGGGATCAGCATGATGTGCAGCATGTAGAGCCGGCCGACGATCGCCGTGCCCGGGAACTCACCACCGAACATGAAAGCCGACACGTAGGTGCCGACGACCGGGATCGCCTTGATGATGCCGTCGATGATGCGCAGGCCGTTACCGGAGAGCAGGTCGTCCGGGAGCGAGTAGCCGGTGAACCCGGCGGCCATGGCCAGGACGAGGAGGACGCCGCCGACGACCCAGTTCAGCTCGCGCGGCTTGCGGAAGGCGCCCGTGAAGAAGACGCGCAGCATGTGCACGGAGACAGCAGCGACGAACAGCAGCGCCGACCAGTGGTGGAGCTGGCGCATGAAGAGGCCGCCACGGATGTCGAAGCTCAGGTCCAGCGCCGTGTGGTAGGCGACGGACATGCCGACGCCCTTGAGCGGATCGTAGGAGCCGTTGTACGTCGTGTGCGCCATCGAGGGGTCGAAGAACAGCGTCAGGAACGTGCCCGAGATCAGCAGGATGACGAAGGTGTACAGGGCCACTTCGCCGAACATGAAGGACCAGTGGTCCGGGAAGATCTTGCGGCCGAACTCCTTGACCATGCCGGACGCGCCGACGCGCTGGTCGACGAAGTCCGCGATACGGCCCGTGCGGGTCGCCGGCTGGTACTGATGTGAAGGGGTGCTCATGAGGATTAACCACGCTCCCAGTAGCCGGGTCCGACAGGTTCATGGAAATCGCTGCGTGCGACGAGGTAGCCCTCGTCGTCGACCGTGATCGGCAACTGCGGCAGCGGGTGCGCGGCCGGGCCGAAGATGACCTTGCACTCCTGCGTCAGGTCGAACGTCGACTGGTGGCAGGGGCACAGCAGGTGGTGGGTGTGCTGCTCGTAGAGGGCCACCGGGCAGCCGACGTGCGTGCAGATCTTGGAGTAGGCGACGATGCCGTCGTAGTGCCAGTCCTCGCGCTCCGGCGAGATCTCCATCTTGTCCGGGTGCAGGCGCATCAGGAGGACGACGGCCTTGGCCTTCTCGTTCAGCGGGTCCTCGAGCTCGTTGAGACCCTCGGGGATGACGTGGAAGGCGGAGCCGATCTGCACGTCGGAGGCCTTGATCGGGGTGCCGACCGGGTCCCGCGTCAGGCGGACGCCCTCGTCCCAGGCGGTGTGGCGCAGGCGCTCGACGATCTCGCCGGCCGAGGCCTTCGTGAGGTCCAGGTCGCGGAGGATGAACAGCGCGGGCAGCGGGGCCAGCGCGATCGCACCGATCAGGGTGTTGCGGATCAGCGGGCGACGCTTGATGCCCGACTCCTCGAGCACCGTGTCGATGATCTCCTCGGCGTCCCGGCGGTCCTCCTCCGTGCGGACCTCGTGCCGCGACTCGGCGATCTCGTGGTCCGGCATGAGGGTGCGTGCCCAGTGGACGATGCCCACACCGATGCCCAGCATGGCGAAGGCCGTGCCCAGGCCCAGCAGCATATTCTGCAGCCGCGTCTCCGCGATCGACTCCGCGTGGCCGACGGCGAAGTAGCCGACCAGGAAGAGGATCGTGCCGATCATGGAGATCGCGAACAGAATGCCGACCTGGCGCTCTGCACGCTTGGCAGCCCGCGGCTCAGTATCCGTCAAGCGGGGTCGATGCGGCGGAAGGCCCGGATCCTGGATCGTATCCACGGAGCCGGCCTGAGCCTTAGCGACGGCACCCGCTTCCTGCGGACTGCCGTGACTCTGGTCGCCCATGTTGTCTCTCATCCTTTATCTCAAAAATGTTCTCGGTACGTAGTGAGGCGGCGCTTAGGCCCGTCGCCACGGCTCAGGAGGGACGCGAGGTCAGCCAGATGGTGAAGGCGATGATGATGCCCAGGCCCGCGGTCCAGACGAAGAGGCCCTCGGAGACAGGACCCAGCGAGCCCAGCTCGGCGCCGCCCGGCGAACCGGTCGCCTCGACCTCCTTGAGGAACGTGATCACGTCGCGCTTGTCCTCGGGGGTGATGTTCGAGTCATTGAAGACCGGCATGTTCTGCGGGCCGGTGGCCATGGCCTCGTAGATGTGCTTCTCCGTGACGCCGTCCAGCGACGGGGCGAACTTGCCGCGGGTCAGCGCGCCGCCGGCACCGACGGCGTTGTGGCACATGGCGCAGTTGACGCGGAAGATCTCGCCGCCCTCGGCGGAGTTGCCCAGGCTGCTGTCGAGCCACTTCGACTCCGGCACTGCGGGGCCGGGGGCGAGGGACGCGACGTACGCGGCGAGCTGGCGGGTCTGTTCCTCATCGAACTGGACCGGCTTGGCCTGGGCCTGGGGGCCCTGCATCTGCATGGGCATGCGCCCTGTGCCGACCTGGAAGTCGACCGACGCGGCGCCGACGCCGATCAGCGAGGGACCAGAATCCGTGCCCTCGGCGTTCATGCCGTGGCAGGTGGCGCAGTTGGCGATGAAGAGCTTGTTGCCCTCTTCGATGTCGCTCGCGCTGTAGGCGCTGGCGGCCTGAGCCTCGTTGACGCTGCTGGCGGCGGCGTACAGGCCACCGGTGACAAGCAGACCCATCAGGAGCAGCGCTACAGCGGCGAGCGGATGCCGGCGCTTTTGCGAAAGTGCCTTCACTTGCTGGTTCCTCACTAAATTATCTTGGAAGTTGGTGGAGCGTGGCCGGCCGGCAGGCCGGGGCCGACTACTTCAGGAAGTAGATGATCGCGAACAGTGCGATCCAGACCACGTCGACGAAGTGCCAGTAGTAGGACGTCACGATCGCCGAGGTGGCCTCGAAGTGGCCGAACTTCTTCGCGATGTAGGCGCGGCCGATGATCAGCAGGAAGGCGATGAGACCGCCGGTCACATGCAGACCGTGGAAGCCGGTGGTCATGTAGAACGCCGAGCCGTACGCGTTGGAGCTCAGGGAGACTCCGTGGTGCACCAGCTCGGTGTACTCGTACGCCTGCACGGAGACGAAGATGGCGCCCAGGATGAACGTGAGGATGAACCACTCGACCATGCCCCACTTCTTGAGGTTCATCAGCTTGCCCGTGCGGCGCGGCTGAAGGTTCTCAGCAGCGAAGACGCCGAACTGGCAGGAGAAGGAGCTCGAGACGAGGATGATCGTGTTGATCAGAGCGAACGGCACGTTCAGCTTGGCGCTCTCGGTCGCCCACAGTTCGGGCACTGCGGCGCGCAGCGAGAAGTACATGGCGAACAGCGCGGCGAAGAACATGAGCTCGCTGGCAAGCCAGACGACAGTTCCCACCGACACCATGTTGGGGCGGTTCGGTGCAGCGTGCACCGGGGCATTGAGGGCATGAGTCGCAGTTGTCACAGCCCCATTATGCCTATCCCGAGGGCCTCCGCACCAATGCGGCAGGGCCCGGGAGGCCCGTTTTTCCGCCGGTCAGGCGCTACATCCGCGGAATGACGGGCCAGAAACATTTGCGCGCTTTCTACAAATCGTAGATAACCTGTTGGCGTGTCAACGTTCAGCGCCGCCCCAGAGTTCCGAAACTGGCCATCGATCCTGTCTGCGCTGCTCGCCGGACAGGACCTCGCGGAGGACGACGCGGCGTGGGCGATGGGCGAGATCATGGCCGGCAACACCTCCGATGCGAGGGTCGCCGGCTTCCTCGTCGCGCTGCGCGCGAAGGGCGAGACCGTCGACGAGCTGGCCGGCCTGGTCGCCTCCATGCTCCAGGCCGCCCGCCCGCTCGAGATCGCGGGAGAGAAGCTGGACATCGTCGGGACCGGCGGCGACCGCCAGAACACCGTGAACATCTCCACGATGGCCGCCCTGGTCTGCGCCGGGGCCGGGGCGCGCGTGGTGAAGCACGGGAACCGGGCGTCCTCCTCGTCCTCCGGCTCCGCCGACGTCCTCGAGGCCCTCGGCGTCCGCCTGGATGTGCCGGTCGAGTCCCTCCCCCGCGTCCTGGACGCCGCGGGCATCACCTTCTGCTTCGCCCAGGTCTTCCACCCCTCGATGCGCTTCGCGGCGGTCCCCCGGCGCGAGCTCGGCACGGCCACCGTGTTCAACTTCCTGGGCCCGCTCACGAACCCCGCCGATCCGACGGCGTCGGCCATCGGCTGCGCCGACACACGCATGGCGCCGCTCATCGCGGGCGTCCTGGCCGCCCGCGGCCGCCGCGGCCTGGTCTTCCGGGGCGACGACGGCCTCGACGAGCTGACCACGACGTCGGGCAACCGTGTGTGGGAGGTCCGCTCGGGCGAGGTCGCGGAGTCGACACTCGACCCGCGGGAGCTCGGCCTGGGCCGCGTGACGATCGAGGACCTCCGCGGGGGCGACTCCGTGTACAACGCGCGGGTCGTGCGCGAGGTGCTGGACGGCTCCAGCGGCCCCGTACGCGACGCCGTCGTCCTCAACGCGGCCGCCGGCCTCCTGGCCTACGACGACGACGCCCAGGGGCCGCTGCAGGCGCGTCTGGAGTCCTCCCTGCGTCGCGCCGAGGAGTCCATCGACTCCGGCGCCGCGGCCGGGGCCCTCGAGCGCTGGATCGCCGCGACCCGCTGACCCGCCGGCTGGCCCCCCGGGGAGGCAGTTCGGCGCGCTGCGGCTCGTCCCCTACTGGCTCGTCCCCTACTGCGGATGCGCCTGCCCGGGCGTGCGACGGACCCCTGGACGCTGCAGCGGCACCCAGAGCTTGTATCGATCCGCCCGGTAGTAGGAGATCGAGTAGTCGACCAGCTCGCGCCGCACGTACGCGTGCCGCTGGATCTTCAGCAGCGGCGAGCCGCCGTCGACCGCCAGCAGCTGAGCGTTCCCGGCCGTCGCGGCCGTCGCCTCGATCTGGTCCTCGCCCCACTCCATGACCAGCCCGTAGCGCTCCTCGAGGCTGCTGTAGAGGCTCGTCGGGGCGGGCTCGTCGAGGAAGCCGGGCACCCGGTGCTTCGGCAGGTAGTTCTCGTCCAGGCTCATCGGCATGCCGTCGGCCAGGAGGAGCCGCCGGAAGCGCACGACCGGCGTGCCGTCGGCCAGCTCCATCTCCCGAGCGAGCCCGCCTGCCGCCGGGACCTCGTCGAAGCGCAGCACACGGGCTGCCGGGACCATGCCCCGTCGCTGCATCTCCTCGCTGTAGGAGGTGAGCTTGACCTGGAGGTCCATCTTCGGCCTGGCCACGAAGGTACCCAGGCCCACGACGCGTTCCAGCACGCCCTGCGCCACGAGCGAGTCGATGGCCTGGCGCAGCGTCATGCGGGCCACCGCGAACCGAGCGGTGAGTTCCCGTTCGGAGGGCAGGAGATCGCCGGGCTTGCAGGCGGTCCGGACGTGCTGGTGGAGGATCTCCCGCAGTTGCAGGTGCTTCGCCAGGCCCGAATGGGCATCGATGTCGCCGCTGATCGCGGCGGCCCTGATCTTCGCCACTGCAGTTCTCCTCCTCCGTCCGGGGACGCGAAAAGCGGGGCGGCGGCCTCCTGGACGGAGAGCCGCCGCCCCGCTCGACGCGGCGCTGATTGGTGCTTAGTGGGCGTGATCGCCGCGGCTGTACTCGTAGGTCCAGCCGATGACGCCGACGACGGCGAAGCCGGCCCCGATGTAGAGGATCCACCAGCCCACCGCGAGGCCCAGGAAGCTGATCGCGCATGCGGCGGCGAGGAAGATCGGCCACCAGCTCCACGGGGAGAAGGCCCCGATCACGCCGGCGTTCTCATGGATCTCCCCGTCGAGCCGGTCCTCGGGCCGGGGGCCCACTCGGCGCGCGGTGAACAGCAGATAACCGCCGATCATCATGGACAGGGCGACGAGCATGAGCAGCGCCGGGAAGCCGACCCACTCGTTCCACTCGGTCATCACGCCGTAGACGATCGCGACCGGGAGGAAGAAGAAGACGCCGCCCAGGAACAGCCAGGATTCGATCTTCATGATTTAGCTCTTGTCCTTCTGGTCGGCCGGACCGAAGACCCGCCCCGCCACGCTGTCCGGCGTGGAGCGGCCAGTCAGCTCCGGGTGATGCAGATCCAGCGCCGGACGCTCGGAGCGGATCCGCGGGATCGAATGGAAGTTGTGTCGCGGCGGCGGGCAGGAGGTCGCCCACTCGAGCGAGCCACCGAAGCCCCAGGGGTCGTCGACCTCGATCTTCCGCGCATGCCGGGCCGTGATCCAGACGTTCCAGAAGAACGGGATCATCGAGGCGCCCAGGACGAACGCGAACACCGTGGAGAACTGGTTCATCGTGGTGAACCCGTCCTCGACCATGTAGTCAGCGTAGCGGCGCGGCATACCGATGACGCCGAGCCAGTGCTGGATGAGGAACGTTCCGTGGAAACCCAGGAAGAGGAGCCAGAAGTGGATCTTGCCGAGGCGCTCGTTGAGCATGCGACCCGTCCACTTCGGCCACCAGAAGTAGAAGCCGGCGAACATCGCGAACACCACGGTGCCGAACACGACGTAGTGGAAGTGCGCCACGACGAAGTAGGTGTCGGAGAGGTGGAAGTCCAGCGGCGGCGCCGAGAGGATGATGCCGGTCAGGCCGCCGAAGAGGAACGTGGCCATGAAGCCGATGCTCCAGAGCATGGGGGTCTCGAACGTGATCGACCCCCGCCAGAGCGTACCGATCCAGTTGAAGAACTTCACGCCCGTCGGGACGGCGATGAGCATCGTCATGAAGCCGAAGAACGGCAGCAGGACGGCACCGGTCACGTACATGTGGTGGGCCCACACGGCGACGGACAGAGCGGCGATGGAGATCGTGGCGTACACGAGGCCCTTGTAGCCGAAGATCGGCTTGCGGCTGAACACCGGGAAGATCTCGGAGACGATGCCGAAGAACGGCAGCGCGATGATGTACACCTCGGGGTGGCCGAAGAACCAGAACAGGTGCTGCCACAGGATCGGTCCGCCGGCCTCCGGCGAGAAGATGTGCGCGCCGAAGCGCCGGTCCGCGCCGAGTCCGAAGAGGGCCGCGGCCAGCGGCGGGAAGGCCATCAGGACCAGAATCGCCGTGATGAGCGTGTTCCAGGTGAAGATCGGCATGCGCCACATGGTCATGCCGGGTGCGCGCAGGCAGATGATCGTGGTGATGAAGTTGACCGCGCCGAGGATCGTGCCGAAGCCCGAGAGCGCCAGGCCGAAGACCCAGAGGTCCCCGCCGACGCCCGGACTGAAGGTCGTGTTCGACAGCGGGGCGTAGGCGAACCAGCCGAAGGAGGCCGCGCCCTGCGGCGTGAGGTAGCCGGCGACGGCGATGGAGGAACCGAAGAGGAAGAACCAGAACGCCAGGGCGTTCAGCCGCGGGAACGCCACGTCGGGCGCTCCGATCTGCAGCGGCATGATCACGTTGGCGAAGCCGGCGAACAGCGGCGTCGCGAACATCAGCAGCATGATCGTGCCGTGCATCGTGAACAGCTGGTTGTACTGCTCCTTGGTCTGCAGGATGTTCATGCCCGGCTCGAAGAGCTCGGCGCGGATCAGCAGCGCCATCACGCCGCCGATGCAGAAGAACAGGAAGGAGGCGATCAGGTACATGTAACCGATCGTCTTGTGGTCCGTCGAGGTGATCCAGTTGACGACGATGCGTCCCTTGGACACCGGAACGACGCGAGGCGCGAGGCCCTTGGCCTCGTCAGTGGCGTACTCGTAGGTGGTCATTGGTCCTACTCCCCCTCGTCCGCAGTGGACTGCCGGGCGACTTCAGCGGGCTTCTTGTCGTACTCCTCGCCGAGGTGGCCGTCGGGAAGCGTCTGCAGGTAGTCCGTGAACTCGGACTCGGAGACGACCTCGACATTGAAGAGCATTTCCGAGTGGTATTCACCGCAGAGCTCGGTGCACTTGCCCTGGAACGTGCCCTCGACCTGGGGCGTGAGATGGATGTAATTGGTGCGGCCCGGGAACATATCCAGCTTCTGCAGGAAGGCCGGGATCCAGAAGCTGTGGATGACGTCGCGGCTGTTGAGCTGGAACTCGACGGGCACATCGACGGGCAGGTACAGGGTGGGGAGGTCCTCCTCCACGCCCGACTCACCGGTGAGGTGGGCCTGCTTGCCGGCGAAGTACTTCTCCTGGCCCTCGTACGAGTAGTTGAAGTCCCAGGCCCACTGCTTCGCCCGGACGTCGACGACGAGCGGCGAGTCGACGTGCTCGTTGACGGTGCGCTGCGTGTTGTCGGAGAAGAAGAAGAGCGTCAGGACCAACATCAGCGGCACGCCCGTGTAGAAGATCTCCAGCGGCAGGTTGTAGCTGAGCTGGCGCGGGTAGCCGGTGTCGTTCTTCCGGCGGCGGTAGGCCACGATGCACCAGATGATCAGCGCCCACGTCAGAAGGCCGATGGCGAGAGCCGCGATCCAGGAATTGACCCAGAGATCCTGCAGCATTCCCGTGTGATTGGTGTTGTCACGATCCTCGTTCGGCAGCCAGCCCCGCTGGGCTTGCTCCGAACACCCCGTCAACAACAGCGCACCGGTCGCGGCGAGTGCCAGGACCTTCGTCCTTGTCCGCCGGCGGCTGTTGGTTCGGTCTTGCGAACTCACAGACGGCCCTTCCTCTTTGTTTTAGTGCTGAATGATTCTTCGTCTGGACCCGTCCATCCGACGCCGGATGAGGGCGCGCCCGAAGGAAGCCTAGTTCTACTACTCGCTGTAGAGCTTACCGCGTGAGGGCCGTCTTTGCAGAAAGAAACTCCGGCGGCCCGGATGTGTCGCCAATCCGAGGTCACGCCGGAGTTTCAGTGCTGCACCGTCCGCTGTGCGGGCCGGCTCAGTGGAACGAGTCGCCGCAGGCGCACGAGCCGCCCGCATTCGGGTTGTCGATCGTGAAGCCCTGCTTGGAGATCGTGTCCTCGAAGTCGATGGAGGCGCCGTTGAGGTACGGGACGCTCATCTTGTCGATGACGACCTCGACGCCGTCGAACTCGCGGACCGCGTCGCCGTCGAGGATGCGCTCGTCGAAGTAGAGCTGGTAGATGAGGCCCGAACAACCGCCCGGCTGCACGGCGACACGCAGGCGGAGGTCGGTGCGCCCCTCCTGCTCGAGCAGGCTGCGCACCTTCTCGGCGGCGACGTCGGAGAGTTCGACGCCGTGGGTCGGCATCTCGGTGGCGTCCGCAGTGGCCTCGTTCGCGGTGGTGGTCATATTCAGTCCTCCATTGATGGTGTCGGGTGGCGGCGTTGCTGCCGTACTCCCTTCGACGTCCATTCTACGCCGGGGATCAAACCGCCGCCCGCTCCCCCTGGACCGCATTGAGGCGGGCCAGCAGCAGGGCCTCCGCCGTGACGGCCCGCTGGAATTCGCCCAGGTGCAGGGACTCGTTGGCGCTATGCGCCCTGGAGTCCGGGTCCTCGACGCCGGTCACCAGGATCTGCGCCTGCGGGAAGACCTCGGTCAGGTCCGCGATGAAGGGGATGGAGCCGCCGACACCCGTCTCGACGGGGGCATGGCCCCAAGCCTGCTCGAGGGCCCAGAGGCACGCCTGGGCGGCGGGTGCGGAGGTGTCCGTGGAGAAGGCGCTCCCCCGCTCCGTCACGTCGACGCGGACGGAGGCTCCGAAGAGGTCCTGCCGCTCGACGTGGCGCCGCAGCGCCTCGCCCGCGGTGACGGCATCCTGGCCGGGGGCGAGGCGGATGCTCACCTTGAACCTCGTGACGGGCACGAGCGTGTTGGAGGACACCGCGACCGAGGGGATGTCCATCCCGATGATCGAGAGCGCGGGCTTGTTCCACAACCGGTCGGTGAGCGGACCGGTCCCGGCCAGCCGGAGGCCGTCGACGGTCGACGCGTCGCGGCGGAAGTCCTCCTCGGGATAGTCGACGGTGGCGCTCTCCTCGGCCACGAGGCCCTCGACGGCCACGTTGCCGGCGTCGTCGTGGAAGGTGGAGATCAGGCGGCCCGCGATGGTCGGCGCGTCCAGCACCGGTCCCCCGAACATCCCGGAGTGGACGGCGTGGTCCAGGACGCGGACCTCGATCTCCGCGGCGGTCACGCCCCGCAGGCTCGTGGTGAGCGCCGGGGTGCCGATCCGCCAGTTGGTCGAGTCCGCCACGATGATGACGTCGGCGGCGAGCAGGTCCCGGTAGGCCTCGAGGAAGTTCCGGAAGCTCGGCGACCCGTGCTCCTCCTCCCCCTCGATGAAGAAGGTGACGCCGACCCCGAAGTCCTCGACGACGTCGAGCACCGCACGCAGCCCGGCGACATGCGCCATGATGCCGGCCTTGTCGTCGGCGGCCCCGCGCCCGTAGAGACGACCGTCCACCTCCGTCGCCTCGAACGCCGGCGTGTTCCAGAGGTCCGGGTCTCCCGGGGGCTGGACGTCGTGATGCGCGTAGAGCAGGATCGTCGGCTTGCCGGGCGCCGCGGGACGCCGGGCGACGACGGCCGGGCTGCCGTCCGCCCCGCTCGGCGTCGGAGCCGTGAGGATGCGGACGTCCTCGATGCCGGTGCTGCGGATCAGGTCGCGCACGGCCTCGGCGCTGCGGGTCAGCTCCCGGGCCTCGAAGGCCTCCCAGGCGATCCCGGGGATGGCGACGAGCTCCTTGAGCTCGGCGATGGTCTGATGGAATTCCTGCTCGACGCGGGCGGCGATGGCCGCCACGTCGACGTGGTTGTACGAAGTCATAGCTTCAGACTATCGCCGGTCGACGGCGGCTGTTTTCTACCTCACGCCCGGGTGCCGGTAGACTTCTGGGGTGTTTGGACGCAATAAGGACAAGGTCACAGCCGAGCCCACGGCCGCTGAAACCCCGGCATCGAACGAGCCGTCGAGCGGGGGCAAGGGAGCCCCTACCCCGCGGCGCAACGAGCAGGTCGCCCGCAACAAGCGGCCGCTGGTCTCCTCCGACAAGAAGGAGCGCCGCGAGCAGGAGCGGCGGCGCCGCATCGAGGCGCAGGAGCGCCTGCGCCTCGCGAACGAGACCGGCGACGACCGCTACATGATGCCCCGCGACAAGGGGCCGCAGAAGCGGTTCGCCCGCGATTTCGTGGACGCGCGCTGGATGATCGGCGAGTTCCTGATGATTATCATCTTCGCCTTCCTCATCGTCTCCTTCGCCTTCGTGGACAACCTGGCCGTGCAGGCCAACGTGACCATCGCCCTGTGGGTGGTGCTGCTTGTGACCATCCTCGACGCGTTCATCATGACCCGCCAGCTGAAGAAGCGCCTGGTGGCGGAGTTCGGCCACCACGAGCGCGGGGTCCTCTGGTACGCCGCCATGCGCGGCCTGCAGTTCCGCAAGATGCGGCTGCCGAAGCCGATGGTCAAGCGGGGCGGCGCGCCCCGCGACTGACCGGGCCGGCACCGCGGAGTACGACGGCGGGTCCCCTCCCGCGCTCTCGAGCGCAGGTGGGGACCCGCCGTCGTTCTGCCCCTCCGGGCCCGGGGCCCGGCGCCGGTCGCTAGACCGTACGGACCGGGAGGTGCTCGGCGAGGTACCGATTGATCCGCGCCGCCCAGAGCGGGCCCTCGTAGAGGAATGCCGTGTACCCCTGCACCAGGTCGGCTCCGGCGCGGATGCGCTCCAGCACGTCGGCGCCGGACTCGACGCCGCCGACGGAGATGACCGCCACCTCGGGGCCGAGCTCGGTGCGCAGACGCCGGAGGACCTCCAGCGAGCGCTGCTTCAGCGGGGCGCCGGAGAGGCCGCCGGCCCCGATGGCCTCGACCCTGGCCGCGTCCGACCGGAGCCCGTCGCGGCCGATGGTGGTGTTCGTCGCGACGACGCCGTCGAGGCCGAGGTCGCGGACCAGCGCGGCGACGTCGGAGACGTCCTCGTCGCTGAGGTCGGGAGCGATCTTGACCAGCAGCGGCACGTGCCGGCCGGCGGCCTCCGCAGACTCCTCGCGCACTGCGGTCAGCAGCGGGCGCAGGGTCTCGACGCTCTGCAGCAGGCGCAGGCCCGGCGTGTTCGGCGAGCTGACATTGACCACCAGGTAGTCGGCGTGCGGGGCCAGCAGCCGCGTGCTGGCTCGATAGTCGTCGACGGCGTCCTCGAGCTCGACGGCCTTCGTCTTGCCGATGTTCACCCCGACGATCGGGCGGCGGGGGCCGAACCGGCGCCCCAGAACCTCGCGCACCGCCGCGACCCGCGGCGCCACGGTCTCTGCACCGTCGTTGTTGAACCCCATGCGGTTGATCACCGCACGGTCCTCCACCAGGCGGAAGAGACGCGGCTTCGGATTGCCCGGCTGCGCCCGCCCGGTGATCGTCCCGACCTCCACATGCCCGAAGCCCAAGTCGCACAGGGCGGCGACGCCGTGGCCCTCCTTGTCGAAACCCGCCGCCAGACCGAACGGCGACGGGAAGTCCAGGCCCATGACGGTCCGCGCCAGGCGCGGGGCCGGCTTGACCCGAGACCGGTAGAGGGAGGAGGCCCGCGCGCGCTCGGCGATGCGGACGGCGTGGAAGGCGAGGCGGTGGGCGGTCTCCGGGTCCATACGGGTGAAGACGAGCCGGAAGACGGCGGGGTAGATGCGCATGGGTTGTATTTTCGCCCACAGGGAGGCGCACGGGCGAATCGCTATGCTCGTCCCATGTCTTCCAAGCACGCGGCCGAGCAGCGTCCGCCGCAGCAGGCCGACGCACCCGACCCGGCCGAGTCGGACGAGTATGCGGCCACCGTCCCGCCCGGGCATTGGCACCCGGACGTGCTCGGCGCGGGCTTCGAGTACACCAGTTTCCGGGTCGGGGAGGACGACGAGGCGGACCCGAAGACGACCGACACGGCTCTCTATGCCTCGCTCGTGCGCTACCGCCCTGTCGCGCCGCCGGCACCGCTGGCCGCGGAGGACGAGCCCGCGGCCGGGCCGAGGGCGGGAGGCGTGCTGGGCGCGGTCGCCGGAGCATGGCGGCGCGTACTCGGTGGGCTGCGCTCCCCCGGCGAGGCCGCCGGGGGTGCCCGCGGGCGTGCGCCCGGGGACGAGGAGGCCGTCGGGCCGACGAGCACCCCGGCCCCCGCGGTCCTCTACATCCACGGCTGGAGCGACTACTTCTACAATGCGCCGATGGCCGAGTTCTGGCATGGAATGGGGACCCGCTTCTACGCACTGGACCTGCACCGCTACGGGCGCAGCCTGCGTCCGTGGCAGACCCCGGGCTACATGGAGAGCCTGGACGACTACGACGCCGATCTGGAGGGGGCGCTCGACCTGATCCGCCGGGACGGGCCGACCGACCGGGTGATTGTCGTGGCGCACTCCACGGGAGGGCTGATCGCGTCCCTCTGGGCCCACCGCAATCCGGGAGTCGTCGACGCCCTCGTCCTCAATTCGCCGTGGCTCGAGTTCCAGGGCAGCTGGGTGGTGCGGCTGGCGGCGAGCGGCATCCTGGATCCGGTGGCCCGGCGCCGGCCCAAGGCTCGCGTCCGACTGCCCGAGGTGGACTTCTACTGGCAGTCGCTGAGCCGCCTCGGCCAGGGCGAGTGGGACCTGCACCCGCGTTGGCGGCCCCGCTATGCGTTCCCGATCAGGGCAGGCTGGATGGCCGGCATCCTCGAGGGCCATGCCCGGGTCGCCGCAGGACTCGACATCCAGGCCCCGGTGCTCGTCCTCACCAGCCGGCGAACGTTGATCAGCACCCACTTCCGGCCGGAGCACCGGGAGGCGGACTCGGTGCTCGACGTCGAGGTGACACGGCAGCGCGCCCTGAAGCTGGGCGCGGAGGTCACGGTCGTGACGGTGGACGGGGGCATGCACGACGTCTTCACGTCGAAGGAGCGGCCGCGTCGGTTCGCCTACGAGGCCGTCCGGCGCTGGGCGGGCGGGTACGTCAGCGGTCTCCAGCGGCCGGCGAGGGGCTGACCGGCGCGTCCACGGCTCCCCCGTACCGGCGGTCCCGCCGGGCGTAGATCTCGATGGCCCGCCAGAGCGTCCGCCGGTCCACATCGGGCCAGAGGACGTCGAGGAAGACCATCTCGGCGTAGGCGGACTGCCAGAGCATGAAGTTGGACGTCCGCTGCTCGCCGGAGCTGCGCAGGAAGAGATCCACGTCCGGCAGCTCGGGAGCGTAGAGGTAGCGTCCGATGGTCCGCTCGCTGATCCCACCGGGTCTCAGGCGTCCCGCCTCGACGTCCGCCGCGATCCGTTGAACGGCGTCCGTGACCTCGGCGCGGCCGCCGTAGTTCACGCACATGGTCAGCTGGCAGACGTCGTTTCCCGCCGTCAGCTCCTCGGCCGACTTGAGCTCGTTGATGACGCTGCGCCACAGCCGCGGGGCGCGGCCGGACCATTTGACGCGCACGCCCCAGCGGTTCAGCTGGTCGCGACGATTGCGCAGGACCTGCCGGGAGAAGCCCATGAGGAACCGGACCTCGTCCGGGCTGCGTCGCCAGTTCTCCGTCGAGAACGCGTAGACGGACACGTACTCGACGCCCATCTCGACGGCCCCGGCCACGACGTCGAGGAGGGCCGCCTCCCCGGCCCGGTGGCCCTCGGTGCGGGGAAGGCCCCGCTGGTTGGCCCATCGCCCGTTGCCGTCCATCACGATGGCGACGTGCCGTGGGACGAGCTCGGGGGGCACCGGCGGCGGAGTGGCTCCGCTGGGGTGGGGCGCCGGGCGTTCGGGGGCGGGCCGGCCGGGGCCCGAGCGGGACGTGCTTCGGGAGGAGCGCTGGGAGAATCCGGCCATTACGTTCTTTCGACGAGTTTGAGCGACTTGACCACCCGTTCCAGGTGCCATTGGACGTATCCTGCCACAATGTTGGCCGCCTCCCGGCGGGCCGGCGCCTCGCTCGCCGCGGCGGTGGCCCAGTCACCGCGCAGGAGGGCTTCGAGCAGTGCCACGGACTCGGGTGCCGGCGAGAGCGAGCCCGCCGGCCGGCAGTCGTGGCACACGACCCCGCCGAGCGGGATATTCACCGCCTGATGCGGCCCGGGCGCCCCGCAGCGCACGCAGGCCGAGAAGCTCGGGGCCCAGCCCGCGTTCCCCAGGGAGCGCAGGAGATAGGAGTCCAGCAAAAGGACGGGGTCGACGTCGCCGCGGGCGAGCGCGGCCAGCGCTCCGTGGAGCAGACGGTACTGGGCCGCCGTGTCCGTCTCGTCTGCGGAGAGCCGCTCGGCCACGTCCGCCATGGCACTGGCCGCCGTGAAGCGGGAGTAGTCCTGCGACAACGCGTGCCCGTACGGCGACTTCAACTGGGCCTGCGTGACGATGTCCAGGTTCCTGCCCCGGCTGAGCTGCGCCTCCACCAGCATGAAGGGCTCGAGAGTCGCCCCGAGCTTGGAGCTGGTGCGCCGGACGCCCTTGGCGACCGCGCGGACCTGACCATTGCTGGGCGTGAGCAGGATGACGATCCGATCGGCCTCCCCCAGCTTGTGCGTCCGCAGCACGATCGCGGCGGTGCGATACGACTTGGACGCGAAGCTGTAGCGGGGCACGTAGGGATTATCGCACCGATTCCGCGGGCAGGTGCGGCGCCGGGCCCGTCGGAGGGGGCGGGCCCGGCGCGCTGCACTCCCGGTCAGGCCTCGGCGGCGCGGTCCCGGATGGCGCGGTTGACGGCGGAGATCACCGCACGCATGGCGGCGGTCGCGGTGTTCGCGTCGATCCCGACGCCCCAGAGGACCCGTTCGCCGATTGCGCACTCGACGTACGCGGCTGCGGTCGCGGTGCCGCCCTCGCTGAGCGCGTGCTCCGAGTAGTCGAGCACGCGGACGTCCACGCCGTCCTCGGCCAGGATGGTCGCCAGGGCGTTGATGGGGCCGGTGCCGCTGGCGCTGCGCTCGGTCGACGTGCCGTCGACCACCAGCTTGGCGTCGAGGGAGAAGGAGCCGTCCTCGCGCGTCGTGGCGGTGGCCGAGGCGAGACGGTAGTGCCCCCAGGAGCCGCCATCCGCCGCGGAGCCGGCGGGCAGGTACTCGTCCTGGAAGGTCTCCCAGATGGCCTCGGAGCTCATCTCGCCGCCGTCGCCGTCGGTCTTGCGCTGGATCACGCCGGAGAACTCGATCTGCGCGCGGCGCGGCAGGTCCAGGTGGTAGTCGTGCTTGAGCAGGTACGCGACCCCGCCCTTGCCGGACTGGGAGTTGACGCGGATGACGGCCTCGTAGCTGCGGCCGATGTCACGCGGGTCCACCGGCAGGTACGGGACGCCCCAGACCAGATTGTCGACGCTCCTGCCCTCTGCCTCGGCGCGGGCCTCCATGTCCTCGAAGCCCTTCTTGATGGCGTCCTGGTGCGAGCCGGAGAAGGCCGTGAACACGAGGTCGCCGGCCCACGGAGAGCGCTCGGGGACCTTGAGCTGGTTGCAGTACTCGGCGGTCCGGCGGATCTCGTCCATGTTGGAGAAGTCGATCTGCGGGTCCACGCCCTGGGTGAAGAGGTTCATCCCCAGCGTCACCAGATCGACGTTGCCCGTCCGCTCGCCGTTGCCGAACAGGCACCCCTCGATCCGGTCGGCGCCGGCCAGATAGCCCAGCTCGGCCGCGGCGACCGCCGTGCCGCGGTCGTTGTGCGGATGCAGGGACAGGCAGATGGCCTCGCGATTGTTCAGGTTCCGGTGCATCCACTCGATGGAGTCGGCGTAGACGTTCGGGGTGGCCATCTCCACCGTGGCGGGCAGATTGATGATCAGCGGCCGCTCGGGGGTGGGCTCGAGGATGTCGGAGACGGCGTCGCAGATGCGCTTGGCGAACTCCAGCTCGGTCCCCGTGTAGGACTCGGGCGAGTACTCGTAGGTGACGCTCGTCCCCGGGCTCAGGGTCTCCTCGAACTTCTTGCACAGCCGGGCCCCGGAGGTGGCGATGTCGACGATCCCGTCCTCGTCCTGCCGGAAGACGACGCGACGCTGCAGGACGGACGTGGAGTTGTAGAGGTGGACGATCGCGTTCTTCGCGCCGTCGATCGCCTCATAGGTCCGCTGGATCAGGTGCTCCCGGGACTGGGTCAGGACCTGGATGGCGACGTCGTCCGGGATGCGGTCCTGCTCGATGAGCTGGCGCACGAAGTCGAAGTCGGTCTGGGAGGCCGACGGGAAGCCGACTTCGATCTCCTTGTAGCCCATGCCGACCAGCAGATCGAACATCTTGTGCTTGCGCTCGACGTTCATCGGGTCGATGAGGGCCTGGTTGCCGTCCCGCAGGTCGACGGCGCACCAGCGCGGCGCCTTGGTGACGACCTTGTCCGGCCAGGTGCGATCCGGGAGGTCGACCTGGATCTGCTCCTGGAACGGCACGTACTTGTGGATCGGCATTCCGGAGGGTTTCTGAGCGTTGTTCATGGTGGTGACGCCTCTGTCTCTCTAGCGGGTGGGACTAGCTCCTGGTGGGAGCACGGCCGGCAGCACGAAGTCTCCGCAGTGAGGGGGTCGGCCTCGGGGGTTCAGTCTCCCCGTGGGCCCTCACCGCGGCGACCTAGAAGAAGCGACGTCCAACGCATGCGCTCACGCTAGCACCGGCGCGTATCGACGCGGCAAGTCGGCACGCCAATATTGCGGTCCGGACACCGCCCCGGGCGCCCGGCACTCAGAATCCGAGCCGGCCCAGCTGCTTGGGGTCTCGCTGCCACTCCTTCGCTACCTTCACGTGCAGGTCCAGGAAGACGCGCACGCCGAGGAGCGCCTCGATGCTCCTGCGGGACCGCGAACCGACCTCGCGCAGCCGCGCGCCGCCCTTGCCGATGATGATGGCCTTCTGCGAGGGCCGCTCGACATAGAGGTTCACGTGGATGTCGACCAGCGGTTTGTCGGCCGGCCGGTCCTCGCGCGGGAGCATCTCCTCCACCACCACGGCCAGCGAGTGCGGCAGCTCGTCGCGGACCCCCTCGAGCGCCGCCTCGCGGATGAGTTCGGCGACCATCTTGATCTCGGGCTCGTCGGTCAGCTCGCCGTCGGGATAGAGCGGCGGCGACTCGGGCAGCAGCCCCACGAGGACGTCGGCGACCTCGTCGACCTGGTAGTCCTTGGTGGCGGAGACCGGCACGACGGCCGCGAAGCCGCCGCCGTCGAGGATCTCCTCGCCGAGCCGGCTGACGTTCAGGAGCTGCTCCGCGAGGGCCTCCCGGGAGACCAGGTCCGCCTTCGTGACGACGGCGACGACGGGCTTGCGCTGGAGCAGGCCGAGCTGCTGGCCGATGAACCGGTCCCCCGGGCCGATCTTCTCGTTGGCGGGGAGGCAGAAGCCGACGACGTCGACCTCGGAGAGCGTCTCCGCGACCAGATCGTTGAGCCGCTGGCCGAGCAGGGTCCGGGGCCGGTGGAGCCCCGGGGTGTCCACGAGGACCAGCTGGGCGTCGTCGCGGTGGACGATGCCCCGGATCGTGTGGCGCGTCGTCTGCGGCTTGTTGGACGTGATCGCCACCTTGCGCCCCACGAGCGCGTTGGTCAGGGTGGACTTGCCGGCGTTGGGCCGCCCCACGAAGGAGGCGAAGCCGGCCCGGTAGCCCTCCGGGATCTCCGAGCGGAAGAGCTCTCCACCCGTCGCGGTCTTGCTGACGGGCAGTTCCACGTCGCGGTCTGATTTCTTCATGCGGTCTCCTCGGCGATGTCTTCGGTGGTCCGGCGTCCGACGGAGCCGTCCTGCAGTTCGGTGCGGCCGGGCGCCTCGCGCCAGGCGAGGATGCGCCCCACCCGGTTGCGGCGCCCCTCGAGGCTCTCGGCGTGGAGGCGGATCCCGTCCACGGAGACCTCGGAGCCGACGATCGGGACCCTGCCCAGGGTCTTGGCGAGGAGCCCGCCGACGGTGTCGACCTCCTCCTCGTCGAAGTCCTTGTCGAAGATCTCCCCGAGGTCGTCGATCGCGAGGCGGGCGTCGATCCGGTACACGCCCGGCTCGACCTCCTCCGTCTCGTAGCGCGTGGCGTCGTACTCGTCGTCGATCTCGCCGACGATCTCCTCGATGAGGTCCTCGAGGGTCACGAGCCCGGCGGTGCCTCCGTACTCGTCGATGACGATCGCGACGTGGGTGGACTCGTGCTGGAGCTCCTGCAGGAGCTCGGCGACGCCCTTCGACTCGGGGACGTAGCGCACGTCGCGAGCGAGATCCTCGATCCGCCGGTCGTCGTCGTGCCGGGCATGGACCGCCGCGGCCACGTCCTTCAAGTAGACGACCCCGAGGACCTGGTCGGCGCTGTCGCGGATCACCGGGATGCGCGAGCAGCCCGAGCGGAGGAAGAGCGACATGCTCGAGTGCAGGTCCGTGCCGGCGTCGACCGTCACCATGTCGGTGCGCGGGACCATGACGGCACGCACCCGGGTGTCGCCGAGCTCGAAGACCGAGTGGATCAGGTCCGCCTCGACGTCCTCGAGCACGTCGGCCTCATTGGCGCGGTCGACCATGTCGCGGAACTGCTCCTCCGTGAAGAAGGCCTCGTCGTCCGCGTGGTCGCCCGGGCTCAGCCTGGAGCCGACGGCCGTCAGCCACGACGGGACGGGCCCGAGGATCCAGCGCAGGAAGCGGACGAGCGGTGCCGTGAGCACCACGACGCGGTCCGCGTGCAGTCGGCCCAGCCGGCGCGGGGACACGCCGACCAGGACGAAGCCGACCGCGGCCATGGACGCCGTCGCCAGCAGCCCCGCGAGGAACAGGTTGTCCAGCAGGTCGTGGTAGAGGATGCCGAGTGCGACGGCGGCCGCCGTCTCGAACCAGATCCGCCAGAAGCGGACCGCCTGCGTGTGCGGGGCAGGGTCGGCCAGGATGCGCCGCAGCTTGGGGCGCGGCCGCTCGGCCAGCATCTGCTCGGCCCGCTGGCGGGAGAGGAAGAAGTAGGCGGACTCGGCGGCGGTCAGCAGTGCCGCGCCGAGGACGCAGAAGACCGCGAGAGCGGTGAGGACCAGGACGATCAATCGATGGTCTCCTTGGGCGCCGGCCGCCCCAGGAACTCGGTGAGCAGGTTGCGCTGGAGGGTGAACATCTCCTCGCGCTCGGCCGGCTCTCCGTGGTCGAAGCCGAGGAGGTGCAGCATTCCATGGGTTGTGAGCAGCAGGAGCTCATCGGCGGTCGAGTGGCCGGCGCGGCGCGCCTGCTCCCGGGCGACCTGGGGGCAGATCACGATGTCGCCGAGCGTGCCCGCCGGGGTCTGCGAGCCCGGCCGTCCGGGGCTGAGCTCGTCCATGGGGAAGGACATGACATCGGTGGGCCCGGCCAGGTCCATCCACTCCAGGTGCAACCGTTCCATGGGGTCCTCGTCCACCAGGATGACGGAGACCTCCGTCTCCGGGTGCACGTAGAGCTGCTCCAGGATGTGGCGGCCGAGGGCCGCGATGGACTCGAGGTCCGCCTCGACGGCGGACTCGTTGTTGACGTCGACCGCCATCTAGGCGCCCTTCCTCTCGATGGCGGCATCCCGCTCGCCGGTGCCTTCGCTCCCGGGACCGCCGGGATCGCCCGTCGCCGGCCCACCCGTCTGGCCCGGGGCTGTCTCGCCGGACGCGCGGACGGCCGTCGCCGCCCGTCGCGGTGCCCGACGGCGCGCGGACGGCGAACGACGAGGATGGCGTGCGGCGTCGTCCTGCTCGTTGGTCCAGGTCTCGTACGCTGTGACGATGTCCGAGACCAACCGGTGCCGGACGACGTCGGAGGCGCTCAGCTCGCAGAAGGCGATGTCGTCGACGCCCCGGAGGATGTCCGTGACCACGCGCAGGCCCGAGCTCGTCCCGCCGGGCAGATCGACCTGGGTCACGTCGCCGGTGACGACGATCTTGGAGCCGAACCCCAGCCGGGTGAGGAACATCTTCATCTGCTCGGGCGTCGTGTTCTGGGCCTCGTCGAGGATGATGAACGCATCGTTGAGCGTCCGCCCACGCATGTAGGCCAGAGGCGCGACCTCGATGGTGCCGGCCGCGATCAGGCGCGGGATCGACTCCGGATCGATCATGTCGTGCAGCGCGTCGTAGAGCGGGCGCAGGTACGGATCGATCTTGTCTGTGAGCGTACCGGGCAGGAAGCCGAGCTTCTCGCCCGCCTCGACCGCGGGCCTGGTCAGGATGATCCGGCTGACCTCCTTGGCCTGGAGCGCCTGGACGGCCTTGGCCATGGCCAGATAGGTCTTGCCCGTTCCGGCAGGACCGATCCCGAAGATGACGGTGTGGTCGTCGATCGCGTCGACGTACGTCTTCTGGTTCACCGTCTTGGGACGGATGCTGCGGCCGCGGCTGGAGAGGATGTTCAAGCCGAAGATCTCCCCGGCGGGAGCCGCGGGCTGGCCGTCGTTGACCATCCGTACCAGCTGCTCGACCAGCTGAGGATTCACGCGCGTGCCCTTGGCGGCGAGGGTGCGGGCCTCCTGGACCACGCGCAGTGCCTTGTCGGCGTGCGGTCCGGCACCGCCGATCGAGAGCTCGTTGCCGCGCACGTGCAGGGTGGCCGCAGGGTAGACCGACTCCAGGATCCGGAGGACCTCGTCATGGGCGCCGAGGGAGGCGACCATCTGCTCGGTGGACCCGAACGTCACGACGTGCGCAGGCACGCCGTCTCCGGCCCCGGCCACGGCGTCGCGGTCGCCGCTCGGCCCCCGGCCTGCGTCTGTCTCCTGGTCCCGGGGGGTCCGTGCGTCTCGGTCCTGGGTCATAAAAGCGGGAACGCCTCCTGCATGTATCGGGCGGCTGCGAGGCCGCAGCACGCCTCCGGCGTGCCCGCCGACCAGTCTACGCGAGGCCCCGCGCCGGGGGCATGCGGGCATCGCACCACGCGGCGGGGCCGCCCGGCGCAATGCCCGCCGTCTAGGTCACGGGCAGGGAACGGGACGGTGCCCTCGTGGTGCCTCCGGGTCTCGATCCGGAAACGATTCCATGCCGACGGGCGGATTCGCATGCGCCGCAGGGCGGATTGTGGCACGCTGTTCCGGTGCCTTGCGCGCGCGGCCCGAGCCGTGCCCGAGGCCGCCACTCGGCCGCAGGAGGCCGGCCCCAGAACCACCGGGTACCGGACCGCGATCGCGCCCGGCCCGGCCGAGCCGAGGACACGGATGGAATCGACGCATCGCAGACGGAAGCTGGCCCGCTGGGCTGCAGCCTCGTCGCTGTGCGTCTGCCTCCTCTCGGCCTGCGCGCCGGTGGAGAGCGCCTCGGTGTCCGCCCGGCTGAGCGCCCCGGCGACTCTCGCGCCCAGTGGAGTCGGCTCCTCCGCCGACGGTCGCGAGGAGGACCTCTCCGCGCGGCAGCTCTCGCCCGTCTACTGGGTCGGCACCGTCGACGGTGAGCGCCGGCTGTACCGCGAGTTCACGCATGCCCACGACCACGGGGACCCGGTGGTGACGGCGCTGCAGCATCTCCTCAACGGCATGCCGTACGACTCGGGATACAGCTCGCTCCTGAGTCCGACCCCGGAGGTCGGCGCATCGATCGACGCGGACAACGTCATCACCGTGGACATCTCCTCCGACGCCTTCCGGCGCAGCCTCGATGCCGCCGACGCCCGGCTGGCCGTGCAGCAGATCGTCTACACGGCGACGGCCGCTGCCGCGTCGGCTGGCCTGCTCTCGGACGAGACGAGCCCGCGCGTGCGGCTCCTCGTGGACGGCCGGAGCGACCGGATGGTCTACGGGCACCTGCGCACGGACGAGCCGATGCCGCGCATCCCCGGGCTGCGGGCCCCCATCTGGATCATCGAGCCGCAGTTCGGCTCGCTCCGCTCCCCCGGCACGGTCCACGTGACAGGGGTCGGGATCGACTACCCCGGCGGCCTGCACTGGAGGGTCGAGCGGATCGGTTCCGCCGGGACGGGCACCGAGGCCGATCTGCTGGAGGAGCCCGTGTCGGTCGACGGAGGCGTCGTCGACGTCGGCCGCGGCGATCTGCCGGAGGACCAGTTCGACGTCCCGGTGGTCCTCGACGAGGGCCTCTACCGCGTCTCCGTCTGGGGCGAGGACGCCGACGGTGGAGAGGCAGGGCTCGACCGGAAGGTCTTCCGCGTGGCGACGGAGCAGGCCACCGGTCACTAGGCGCCGGGGACCGGCCGACGGCGTCGGCCGGGCCCTGCGGTTCCGCGGCTAGTCCAGGTCCCCCACCAGATGGCGGGCGAGGACGAGCGCCGCCGGCCCGGCGGTCCCGGACCGCAGCACGTGCCGGCCGAGCGCCACGGGCCACGCCCCGGCGGCGCGCAGACTCTCGAGCTCCCGCTCGGAGATGCCGCCCTCGGGCCCGACGAGGAGCCACACCTCGTCGAGGGACCGTGCCGCGCCCAGTCCATCCAGCGCGGTCCGGACACGCTCGGCCAGCGGCTCGGCCGCGGCCTCGTGCAGGACCAGCGCCAGACGCTCTGGCCGTTCCTCGCTCGCCCCCTCATCCGGTCCGCGCTCCCCCAGGGGGCCCGGCTGGGTCGGATCCGCGAACGCGGCGGCGAGCTGCGCCGTCGTGCTCGGCGCGCCGACCGACGGGCTCCACGCCCGCCGCGACTGCTTGACGGCGGAACGCACCGTGGCCTGCCACTTGTGGCGCCCCTTGGCGGCCTTCTCGCCGGACCACCGGACGACGCAACGCTCGGCCTGCCAGGGAACGACGGCGGAGACGCCGAGTTCGACGGCGGACTCCACGGCGTGGAGGTCGCGGTCGCCCTTCGCCAGGGCCTGGACCAGCACCACCCGCGTGGCGGGCGCCGGCTCGTCGACGAGGCTGTCGACGCGGGCCGTGAAGGATCGCTTGGCCACGTCGACGACCGTGACGACGGCCCTGCGTCCGCGGCCGCCCAGCAGGTCGAGCTGCTCCCCGGCCCGGACGCGCTTGACCGTCACCGCGTGGTGGCCCTCGTCGCCGTCGACGGAGACGAGGGAGCCCGGCGCGACGTCGTCGAGCTGCCCCTCCGCCGCCAGGAAGGCCTGATTGCTCATCCGGCGCCCCTAGTTCCGGTGGCCGAGCTTCTCGAAGAGCCGCGAGAACATCCCGCCCCGCTCGGCGAGCCTCCCCTCGGCGACGACCTCCCCGCGCAGCTCCGCGAGCTTCTCGATGAGCTCGCGCTGCTCGTCCGAGAGCTTGGTGGGCGTCTCCACCTGGAGGGTGACGATCAGGTCGCCGCGGCCGGTGCCGCGCAGCCGCGGCACGCCGAGCTCCCGGAGCCGGATGGTCTGGCCGGACTGGGTGCCCGGATCGACCGTGATGTCCTGCTCGCCGTCGAACGTGTCCAGCTTCATGTCCGCGCCGAGGATCGCGGCTGTCATGGGGATGTTCATCACGGCGTGGAGGTCGTTCCCGTCGCGCTCGAACACCGCGTGACGGCGGACGTCGATCTCCACGTAGAGGTCTCCGGCCGGGCCTCCGCCCGGACCGGCCTCGCCCTGCCCGGCGAGGTGGATGCGCGTGCCCGAGGCGACGCCTGCGGGGACCTTCAACTGCTTGCTGACGTGCTCGCGGACGCGGCCCTGGCCGTTGCACTCGTTGCAGGGGTCCTCGATCACATCGCCGTGCCCGCGGCAGATGTGGCAGGTCTCGAGGGTCATCATCTGGCCCAGGACCGACCGGACGGGGCGCTGGACCTGGCCGCGCCCCTGGCAGTTCGGGCAGGTCTTCGGGGAGGTGCCCGGCCGGCAGCAGCTGCCCTGGCAGGTCCCGCACGTCACGGCGGTCTCCATCTCCAGGGGGTAGACCACTCCCTGGACGGCGTCCTTCAGCGAGATCGACGCCGTGATCAGCGCATCCCGCCCGCGCTGCGTGCGCGAGACGGGGCCCGCCTGCCCGCCGCCGCCGAAGAACTGCTCGAAGATGTCGCCGAAGCCGCCGAACCCGGCTCCTCCGAACCCGCCGCCGCCGAAGCCCTGCGGGTTTCCATTCTCATCGCCCGTCGTGTCGTAGTTCTGGCGCTTCTGCGGGTCCGAGAGGACTTCGTAGGCGCGGGTGACCTGCTTGAACTGGTCGGAGGCGTCGGCGCCCGGGTTGACGTCCGGGTGCAGCTTCCGGGCCAGCTTGCGGTAGGCCTTCTTGATCTCCTCGGCGGAGGCGTCCCGGGAGACGCCCAGCACCTCGTAGTAGTCGCTCACGTTGCTAACTCTGTCCTTTCGAACTTCCGTCTGTCAGTCCAGCCCCTGGGGGCGGACCGGAGTCTGTGGGGCCCCGCCGATCAGCCGACGAGGATGCGGGATAGGTAACGCGCCACGGCCCTGACCGCGGACATGGAGCTCCCGTAGTCCATGCGCGTCGGCCCGAGGACGCCGATCTTGGCGCGCTGCTCGGGACCGTAGCCCGTCGCGACGACCGACGTCTCCGTGAGCCCGTCGTAGACGTTCTCGCGGCCGATCTTCACGGCGATCCCGCGGGCATCGAGCTCCATCTCGGAGAGCAGGCGCAGAAGCACCACCTGCTCCTCGAGCGCCTCCAGGACGGGCGTGATCGTCAGAGCGAAGTCGCGGTCCGAGCGGGCGAGGTTCGCCGTGCCCGCCATGATGACCCGGTCGACGACGCCGTGCTCCGAGAGCGCCTGCACGGCGGCGGCGACGGTATGCCCCGTCGGCTGCAGCACGGGCGGCAGCTCGCGGACCGCGGCGCCGAGCAGACCGGCGATCTCGTCGAGGCGGCGACCGTGCAGACTGTTCAGCAGCGCGGTCTTCACGAGGACGAGGTCCTCGTCCGTCACGTCGGCCTGCAAGTGTACGACCCGCTGCTCCACCTTGCCATTCGAGCCGATGAGCACCACGAGCACCCGACGCTCGCCGAGTCCGACGAGCTCGATGTGCCGCACCGCGGTGTTGCTGAACTGCGGCACCTGGAGGACGGCGACCTGGTTCGTCAGCTGGGCGAGGAGCCGCACGGTGCCCTCGAGGACGTCCTCGACGTCGGCGGCACCCTCCATGAGGGACTGGATCGCCCGGCGCTCGGCGGGCGAGAGCGGGCGGACCTCCTCGATCCGGTCCACGAACTGGCGGTAGCCACGCTCGGTCGGGATGCGACCGGACGACGTGTGCGGGGCGACGATCAGCCCCTCCTCCTCGAGCACGGCCATGTCGTTGCGCACGGTGGCCGCCGAGACGCCCAGATTGTGCCGGTCGAGAAGCGCCTTGGAGCCCACCGGCTCCCGCGACTGGACGAAGTCCTCGACGATGGCTCGCAGGACCTCGAGTCGACGCGCATCGGACATCGTTCCCCTCCGTCTCCACTGCTTAGCACTCGACACGTTCAAGTGCTAAGTCTAGTACGGATGGTGCCTTGCTAGCATGATCGCCGGCGAGCCGCGGCCGCGGACCGCTCCGCGAGTCGCACCGTCCGAGTCGCCGCACGCATCCCGTCCCTGTCCGAAGGAGCCGCATGTTCGACTACTCCTGGGGCGCGCAGCAGCTCTCCCCGCAGAAGAAGAAGGAGCTCCGCCGGGTTGCCGCCGAACGCGACATGGTGCTCGAGGACGCGGAGTCGGGCTGGGTCGGGGCCGTCGTCAGGATCGAGCGGGTCGGCGGGATGGCCACCGTGGCGCTGGAGGACCGGCGCGGGCGAACGAAGAGCTTCCCGCTCGGCTTCGGCTTCCTCCTCGACGGCGAGCCGATCGAGCTCCTGCCGCCGCGGCCGAAGGCGGCGACCGGGACGCTGCGGTCGGCGTCGGGCTCCGTCGTCGTCCAGAACCACCGCGCCCGCCAGGCTCGGGCCTCGCGGATCTGGGTCGAGGGCAAGCACGACGCAGAGCTCGTCGAGAAGGTCTGGGGGCACGATCTGCGCGTGGAGGGAATCGTCGTGGAGCCTCTCCACGGAGTCGACGACCTGTCCGGGCTCGTCCGCGAGTTCGCCCCGGGGCCGGAGCGACGGCTCGGGGTCCTCGTCGACCACCTCGTCCCGGGGTCCAAGGAGTCCCGCATCGCCGCCGAGGCCATGCGGGTCCCCGGGGCCGGCGGCAACGTCCTCATCGTGGGCCACCCCTACGTGGACGTCTGGCAGGCGATCAAGCCGCAGGTCATCGGCATCGAGGACTGGCCGGTGGTGCCGCGGGGGCTGGACTGGAAGACCGGGATCCTGCGCGGTCTCGGCTGGCCGCACGAGTCGCAGGCCGACGTCGCGGACGGATGGCGGCGACTCCTCGGCTCCGTGCGGACGTACGCGGACCTGGAGCCGAGTCTGCTCGGCCGCGTGGAGGAGGTCATCGACTTCCTCACCGCCGGGGCCGACTGACCGGCCCGACGGAGTCTGGCAGGTTCTCCCGGCTCGCACCATTACACTTGCGGTGTCGGCATCCCGGCAACGACCAGGACAGGTGGACGAAGGAAGAAATGCCCGAGAGGTACAGCGAACCCACAGAGCGCCCCGGCGCGCAGTTCGACGGTTCTTCGCCGGCCGCTGAGCGGCTGACCCCCACTCAGGACCGCCAGTGGGCCACCATGGCGCACTTCGGCGCGATCCTGGGTTGCATCCCGTCCGCCGTCATCTACTACGTCTACCGCGAGCGCGGGCCGTTCACCGCCCAGGAGGCCCGCGAGGCCCTGAACTTCACGTTCCCGCTGACCGTGGTCGCCCTGATCTGCAACCTGCTGACGCTGATTCCCGTGATCGGCGGATTCTTCGCGGTCATCGCCGTGGCCGTGTGGGTCGTCCTCACGGTCAACGGCCTGGTCGCCGGTCTCGAGGCGAACCGTGGCCGCCCGTACCGCTACCGGTTCAACCTCCGCCTGTTCAAGTAGGCACCCGTCCGGTGCCCCCGCGGGGCGAGACGAACCCGCGGCGGCCCGCCGATCCGCTCAGAAGCCCAGCAGCCGCCGGACCACCGCATCGGCCAGCAGCCGACCGTCGAGCGTCAGACGCAGCCGGCCCCGGAGTGCCTCCGGCCCCTCGACGAGGCCGTCGGCGATCAGACCCGCCACCGCCGCCCGGGCGGCGTCCGGCAGTGTGTCGATCTGCAGGCCCTCGCGGAGTCTCGAACGCAGCATGACGTCCTCGAGGAGTCTGGCCTCGGCGTCGGGCGTCTCCCGCCCCGCTGCCGGCGACTCGCCGGCGTCGAGCCGCTGCTGGTAGGCGGCCGGGTGCTTCACGTTCCACCAGCGCACGCCGCCGGCGTGCGAGTGCGCTCCCGGCCCGACGCCCCACCAGTCGCCGCCCCGCCAGTACGCGAGGTTGTGCCGGCACTGGCTCGCCGCACCCCGCGACCAGTTGCTGACCTCGTACCACTCGAATCCGGCCTCGGCGAGGAGGCGATCGGCGAGGAGGTACTTGTCGGCATGGTCGTCGTCGTCGATGTCGGGCACCTCGCCCCGACGGATCTGGGCGGCCAGCCGTGTCCCCTCCTCGATGATGAGCGCGTAGGCCGAGATGTGGTCGGGCTGGTACGAGATCGCCTCGGTCAGGCTGAGCTCCCAGTCGGCCAGCGACTCCCCCGGCGTCCCGTAGATCAGATCGACGCTCACCTGCAGGCCAGCGTCCTTGGCCCACTGCACGGCCAGGGGGACCCGGGACGGGCGGTGCGTGCGATCCAGGACGTCCAGCACGTGCGGCACCGCAGACTGCATGCCCAGCGAGACGCGCGTGAAGCCTCCCTGCGCCAGCGTCCGGAAGGTCTCCGGCGTGACCGACTCGGGGTTGGCCTCGGTCGTCACCTCGGCGCCCGGCGCCAGGCCCCACTCCTCCCGCACCGTGTCGAGGATGGACACGAGGTCCGACGCCGGCAGGAGGGTGGGCGTGCCGCCGCCGAAGAAGACCGTCTCGACCGGCCGCCGCGGCAGGCCGGACGCGTCCAGCGCGCCAGCGCCGAAGACGACCTCGCGGCTCGCGGCGGCAGCATAGGTGTCCTGGCTCGCGCCGTGGCCGAGCTCCGTTGCCGTGTAGGTATTGAAGTCGCAGTAGCCGCAGCGGACCGCGCAGAACGGTATGTGCACATACGCCGAGAAGGTGCGCTCGGCGGCCCCGGCCGCCGCCGAGGCGGGGAGCACGCCGTTGGACGGCGCCGGGTCGCCCAGCGGGAGGGTGGAGGGCACGCTACTTCTTCTTGTCCGCCGAGGAATCGGAGGACAGCGCGGCGATGAAGGCCTCCTGGGGAACCTCGACGCGTCCGAACATCTTCATGCGCTTCTTGCCCTCCTTCTGCTTCTCCAGCAGCTTGCGCTTGCGGCTGATGTCGCCGCCGTAGCACTTGGCCAGGACGTCCTTGCGAATGGCGCGAATGTTCTCGCGGGCGATGATGCGCGAGCCGATGGCCGCCTGGATCGGCACCTCGAACTGCTGGCGGGGGATCAGCTCGCGCAGCTTGCGGGTCATCATGACTCCGTAGGAGTACGCCTTGTCCTTGTGCGTGATCGCGCTGAAGGCGTCGACCTGGTCGCCCTGCAACAGGATGTCGACCTTCACCAGATCCGCGACCTGCTCGCCGTCGGCCTTCCAGTCGAGCGACGCGTAGCCACGGGTTCGGGACTTCAGCTGGTCGAAGAAGTCGAAGACGATCTCGGCCAGCGGGAGCCGGTATCGCATCTCGACACGCTCCTCCGAGAGGTAGTCCATGCCGCCCAGCACGCCACGCTTGCCCTGGCAGAGCTCCATGATCGCGCCGACGAATTCGCTCGGGGCGATCACCGTGGCGGAGACCATGGGCTCCCGCACCTCCAGGATCTTCCCCTCCGGGAATTCGCTGGGATTGGTGACCGTGACAACCTCCTTGTCCTCGGTCACGACGTCGTAGACGACGTTCGGAGCCGTCGAGATGAGGTCGAGGTTGAATTCCCGCTCGAGCCGCTCGCGGACGATCTCGAGGTGGAGGAGCCCCAGGAAGCCGACGCGGAAGCCGAAGCCCAGGGCCACGGAGGTCTCCGGCTCGTACACGAGCGCAGCGTCGTTCAACTGGAGCTTGTCCAGCGCGTCGCGCAGGATCGGGTAGTCGGAACCGTCGATCGGGTACAGCCCGGAGAAGACCATCGGCTTCGGATCGGCGTAGCCGCTGAGCTGCTGGTCGGCCGGCCGGTTCAGGTTGGTCACCGTGTCGCCGACCTTGGACTGCCGCACGTCCTTCACCCCCGTGATGAGGTAGCCCACCTCGCCGACGCCGAGCCCCTTCGTCGGGACCGGCTCGGGCGCGCTGACGCCGATCTCGAGGAGCTCGTGCGTCGCGCCCGTGGACATCATCTTGATCCGCTCGCGTGGCTGCAGCATGCCGTCGACCACGCGGATGTACGTCACGACGCCGCGGTAGGTGTCGTAGACCGAGTCGAAGATCATGGCCCGTGCGGGTGCTTCCGCGTCCCCCACGGGCGGCGGCAGCTGGCGGACGATCTGGTCCAGGAGGGCCTCGACGCCCTCGCCCGTCTTCCCCGAGACCCGCAGGACGTCATCGGGGTCCCCGCCGATGAGGTGCGCCAGCTCGGCCGCGTACTTCTCGGGCTGCGCCGCCGGCAGGTCGATCTTGTTCAGGACGGGGATGATCGTCAGATCGTTCTCCATGGCCAGGTACAGGTTCGCCAGCGTCTGCGCCTCGATGCCCTGGGCGGCGTCCACGAGCAGGATGGCGCCCTCGCAGGCGGCGAGAGAGCGGGAGACCTCGTAGGTGAAGTCCACGTGCCCGGGTGTGTCGATCATGTTCAGCGCGTAGGTCACGCCGTTCTCGTCCTCCCACGGCATGCGCACGGCCTGGGACTTGATGGTGATGCCGCGCTCGCGCTCGATGTCCATGCGGTCGAGGTACTGGGCCTTCATGTCGCGCGGCTGCACCACGCCCGTTGCCTGGAGCATGCGGTCCGCCAGAGTGGACTTGCCATGGTCGATGTGGGCGATGATGCAGAAGTTCCGGATCACCGACGGATCGGTTTTCGAAGGGGCCGGAGCATTGCGGGCCAAAGGAGACACGGTTTCGGGGACCTCGCTGGGTTTCGGACATGGGTCAGGATCGACCCCTGCGGGACGATCCCCTCATTGTCCCATGAACCCGGCTGATACTTTTCTCGGTATGCAGATCAATATGCGTTCGCTGCGGCGTTTCGCCCGTCTCGCCACCCGGGTCTATCGCGAGGAACGGCGGGCCGGGGGCGGTTCTCGCTCCGGAGCCGGGGGCCCGTCTCCGGAGCGCGTCGGGCGCACGGGTCCGGCCGGCACCGGCGCCGGTTCGGGCGACTGGCGCGACGGAGGGTATCCGGGCGATTACACCGGTCCCCTGCGTCCCGTCTACTCCCCCGCGCCGGACGGCTTGCCGGACCCCGGCGAGATCGTCTGGTCGTGGGTGCCCTACGAGGAGGATGCCGGACAGGGGAAGGATCGTCCGGTACTTCTCGTCGGTCACGACGGCGCCTACCTGCTGGGGCTGATGCTGACCAGCAGGGACCGCAACAACGCACAGCGGCACGACGCCGGCTATGTGGACATCGGCTCCGGCCCCTGGGATCCCCGCGGCCGGGAGAGCGAAGTCAAACTGGACCGGGTCATCAGGCTCCTGCCGCAGGGGGTGCGGCGCGAGGGCGCAGTCCTCCCCCGGGATCGCTTCGCGCAGGTGGTCCGCGCGCTACCGGCGTCCGAGTGACCGCACCGTTGCCTCCGGTCACTGACGGGCTCCGTCCGACCGCGCACGGGCTCGCACCGGCCCCCGGCTCCCCGGCGTTGCCGCGGAGGCCGTGTACGGCTAGTATGGATAGCTGAGTGTCCGCGCAGGTCGGCGGATGCGTCCTCCGGGGTCGCCAAAGGTATCCCCACGCCGCTCAGTCAATGGCTTCGGAGGAAACCCTCAGACCTTATCCGCAAGAGCAAGAGAGTTTACCTAAGTGGCAAACATCAAGTCCCAGAAGAAGCGCATCCTCACCAACGAGAAGGCCCGTCTGCGCAACGCCGCATACCGGTCCGAGCTGAAGACCCTGATCCGCAAGGTCGGCGCTGCTGTTGAGTCCGGTAACCAGGAGGCCGCCCAGGCCGCCCTGGCCTCGGCCAGCCGCAAGCTCGACAAGGGTGTCAGCAAGGGTGTGCTGCACAAGAACCAGGCTGCTAACCGCAAGTCGGCCATCTCCAAGAAGGTCGCCTCGCTCTAGGCAGTCGGGCAGCTCAAGCTTCGGGCGGGTCGTTCCTCACGGAACGGCCCGCCTTTTGCTGTGCCCCTGCAGGGCCTGCCCGGGCACAGCCGGGCTGCTCCCGGTCGGCCTAGCGGCCGGCGGCACGGGCGATCCGGGCGACCGCCCGCTCGATCGCGTACTCGGGATCGCGCGAGGCGCCCTTGACCATGGCGTCGGTCTCGGCGAGCAGTTGCAGGCAGGCCGCCAGATCGCTCTGGGACCAGTACCGGGCCTGTTCCTGAGCCTGCTGGATCTGCCACGGCGGCATGCCCAGCTCCTGCGCCAGCTGCCCCACCGACTTCGGCTGGCCCGCCACCTTGGCGACCTGACGCAGCTTGAGGGCCAGCGCCGCCACGATGGGCACGGGGTCGGTGCCCGTGGCCAAGGCATGCCGAAGCGTTGACAGGGCCATCGCGCCCCGACCCGACAGGGCGGCGTCGGCGACTTTGAAGCCGGTCGCCTCCACCCGGCCTCCGAAGTACTGGTCCACCACCTCGTGGGTGACCTCGCCCGTGGTGTCCTGGATCAACTGACTGCAGGCCGCGGCGAGCTCGGACAGGTCGCTGCCGACCGCGGCGACGAGCGCACGGGCGGCCTCGGCATCGATGCGCCGACGCCCCTCCTTGAACTCCTGCGCGACGAACTCGAGCTTGTCGGAGTCCTTCTTCAGGGGCTGGCACTCCACCACCACAGCGCCCGCCTTCTTCGCCGCGTCCAGCAGCTTCTTGCCGCGGTTGCCGCCGGAATGGTGCAGGACCACGCTCGCGGTGTCCGCGCCCTGCTGGAGGAACTGTAGAGCGTCCTCGAGGAAGTCCTCATTCATGGCCGCCAGACCGCGGACCTCGATGTGCTTGTCCTCGCCGAACAGGGAGGGGCTCGCCGCCATCAGCAGCTCGCCCCTCCCATAGGTCGCGGCATCGAACTGTGTCACCTCGAGGTCGGGCTGCTGGTCCAGCAACCGGCGGCGGACGCGGTCGAAGCTGCGGGCAGCGATGAACTCCTCGGGTCCGGTGAGCAGGATCAGCGGCACGGGCTCGAGGCCACGCCAAGCGTGCGGATCCGCTCCGGTCCGGCCGCCGGAGCGTCGCGTGCGGGGGGCAGCCATGGTTTCCTCCTGGGTCGGGATCGACAGTCGATCCTATCGCGGGCGATGCTGCCTGTAGCGGCCCCTGGTCGCCGGCAGGGACCGCACCACTAGTTCCGCTCCGGCGTCGCCCGGCTCCACCGACAGCAGGAGCGTGCCATGCTCATCCGTCCGGAACAGCGGCACCCCCGCCTCCCGGAATCCGGCCCGGATCTCGGGGGCTGGGTGTCCATACGTGTTGTCGGCGCCCACGCTGACGACCGCCGCCTCGGGATCTGCCGCTTCCAGCACCTCCAGACCACCGTTGCGTGCGCCGTGGTGAGCGACTTTGAGGACGTCGACATCGGGCACGACGCCTCGGTCGACCAGGCGACTCATCGACTGCTTCTCGATGTCCCCCGCCGCCAGCAGGTGTAGTGGCGCAGGCGCTCCGCCGAGCCGAACGAGGAGGACCAGCGATGCATCGTTCTCGCTGGGCGGGTTCTCATCAGGGATAGGAGAGAGCACCTCCCAGGAGACGGCGCCCGAGGAGTCACGGTGGCCGGCACCGACGCGCTGCGGTTCGACGCCGGTGTACTCGGTGACCGCCCTGCCCCACTGGGCGCCGGCTGCGGTGTCGCTGGTCGCATAGTAGATGTTGCGAATGGTTGCGGTGTCGGCCACTTCCCGCCACGCACCGTAGTGGTCTGCATGGAGATGCGTGACGAACAGGATCTCCAGGGTCGTGACGTCGAGAGCCCGCAGGCAGTCCACGACTCGTTCCGGCTCGTTGCCCACATCGATCATGGCGGCCCGGTGATCGCCGAGGTTCAGGAGCATCGCATCACCCTGGCCCACATCGCAGGCTGCGATACGCCAGGGTCCCACGGCTGGCTCGACCCAGCCCGTGCCCGGTTGGACCGTGCCGAGGAGGACTGCGGCGGCGACGACGCCGGCGATCGCGCCCAGGAACCTGCGCCTGCGTCGCTCCGAGGAAGCGAACCAGACCGCGGTCAGCGCCAGGAGGACGATGGCGACGGCGACCAGTGCTCCCCACATCCCCTCCGGCCAGGGAACGCGGGCCTGGGGCCAGCCCGCGACGGCTGTTCCCACGACACCCACGGCGTGGGCGGGCAGGCCCGCGGTCCAGACCAGCGGGGCAACGACGACCGCCGGCAACGGTCCCAGGACCAGGGCCAGCGTCCCCACGACCGTCACGACCGGTACCAGGGGCGCCACGACGAGGTTGGCCAGGACCGAGTAGGTCGAGAACGAGGACGCCATCTGGAGGATGACCGGCTGGCAGAAGAGCTGGGCCGCGATGCTGATCGCCAGCCCCTCCGAGAGCCACTGGGGCAGAGCCCGGCCCAGGAGGAGCGCCAAGGGGCGGCCGAGCAGGACGATCCCCGCGGTGGCGAGCACCGACAACTGGAACCCTGGCTCGGCGGCGAGATCTGGCTCGAACGCCAGCAGCAGCACGATGCAGGCGCACAGGGCGGCGAACGCCCGGCGTCCGCGTCCACCGAACACGGCGGCGCAGGCGATGGCGCCCATGGCGGCCGCGCGGATCACGCTCGGGTCGGGGCCGACCAGAATGACGAATCCCAGAAGCGAAGCGGCCGAGGCGATGAAGCCGAGGCCGCGCGGCATCCGGCAGAGCCGTGAGATCCAGAGGACGGTCCCCATGACGAGCGCGCAGTTGGCGCCGCTCACAGCCGTCAGGTGGGCGAGGCCCGCCGTCTTCATCGCCTCCTCGAGCGCGAGGTCCTGGCCGCTGCGGTCCCCCATGACCATCCCGGGCAGGAGGGCGCGCCCGTACTCGGGCAGCTCTCGGACCGCCGCGCCGAAGCGGGAGCGCAGACTCTCGACCGGTCCGGTGCGCGCGTCGCCGACGATGTCCGGTGGTGCCGCCGTCTCGGCCCAATAGCGGTGAGTGTCCCCCGCCTCCGCGGGGGACAGCCGGATCAGGCCGTACACCCGGTCGCCGGTGTCCAGGCCGAGGTCCTCGCCTGCGGGACCAGCCCGGTGCACCGGCGGCTCGATCCGCAGCACCACGGGAATGCTGCCGGCGTGCCACCGACCGGCAGAGTAGTACCGGTCGATGCGCGCGTCGGCGATGACGACGTCGGCGCTCCGTCGATCGTCCGCGGCGCCCGCCCCCTCGGCGTTCCTGGATGCCCCGTCCCCTGCTCCCCCGTCCTCTGCTCCCCCTTCGCCGCGCCATCGTTGCTCCCGGGTGCTTCTCCGTGGCTCGCCCACGACGGAGAGTTCCGCCCGCACCGTTCCGAGGGCTGCCGCGTGCTCGTCGAGCCGCGGTGCATGACCGGCCGCGGCGCCCGTCGCCACTGTCAGCCCGACGAGGACGAATCCGGCCGTCGCGACCGCGAGCGGGCCCCACCAATGCGACCACCAGGCCACGACGCCGGACCCCCGGCACAGGGCCCAGACGGCCCCGACGACCAGTGCGGCGCCGACGGCGACCGCCCCCGCAGCGATGGTCGGGTCTCCCCGTGGGAGGAGCGTCGCGGCCGCCCAGGCCCCGACGACGCCGCAGAGGCTGCGCGCGTCCAGCCGCGTGGCCTCCCGGAGCCGGTGGCGGAGGGCGACGGCCGGCTCGGCCCGGCTCGGGCCGGCGCTGAGCGCAGCCCCGGCCCGCCGCACTGCCCTCCCGGCCGCCTCGATCCTGGTCAAAACGAGACCAGACCGTCGAGCTGCTCCATCATCGCGGGGCCGATGCCCGAGACAGCGTCGACGTCGGCCAGGTCGTGGAAAGCCCCGTTGGCCTCACGGAACTCGACGATCCGGGCTGCGAGGGCGGGTCCGATGCCGGGCAGTTGCTCCAGCTCGGCTGCGTCGGCGGTGTTGATCGGGACGATTCCCCCGCTCGCGGCCGCGCCGGCGGAGGGGGCCCCTCCCGGGAGGCCCGCGACCGCCTCCCCGACCGTCGGGATGAGGATCTGCTGGCCGTCTACGGCCTCCGCGGCCAGGTTGACGGCGCTCGTCTCGGCCTCGGCGGTCGGGCCTCCGGCGGCCTCGACCGCGGCCTGCACACGGGCACCGGCCGGGAGCTCGTAGACTCCCGGGTGCTGGACGGCGCCGGCGACATGCACCAGGACGACCTCCGGTGCGGCCACTGCAGACGCGGAGGCTCCTCCCGCCCCCGCACGGGACTCGGCCGAGGGCCGCGACGACCGGTCGGTCAGTCCGGGCTGCGGCGCGCCGCCGTGGTCCTCGCCGGCGCTCCCGCTCCGGCCCGCACCGGCTGCCTCCTCCTCCGCGGACCCGCCAGCGGACTCGCGCTCCAGCGCGACGGTCCCGACAGTGCCCGGGTTCAGGACGAGGGGCCGCACGACCAGGCTCACCGCGACCCAGGCCAGGACGCCCACCAGGACGCAGAGCAGCACCCCTCGGCCGAAGGTCAGCCGGAACCGCGGCGGGGGCGGCGGTTGGCTCCCGGCCCCGGGACGTGTCTGCCAACGATGACGAACCATGGCCCCGACGCTAGGGCGGCATGGCGAGCGGGCCGCGGGGCACGGGGTCCCCTGTTGACGCCGCCGCCACAGGCCAGCGCTGTGGAGGGCGAGTCAGGCGACGACGACCGCCACGACGCCGATGCCTGTGTGGGCGCCGAGCACGGCGGGCAGGGGGACGAGCTGCACGTCCTCGGCCGCCAGTTCCAGCAGCTCGTGGCGGATCTCCTCCGCCTGCTCGGGCGCTCCGAAGTAGTGGAGGGCGATGCGCGGCGGCCGCCCCGAGGCGGCCACGGCCTCCGCCTCCGATCTCGCGACGTCGACGAGCCGAGCGACGGCGCGGGCCAGGGTCCGGGGGTTCTCGCGGGCCTGGATCGCGCCGTCCCGGACGGTGAGCAATGGCTTGACGGACAGCATCGTGCCGACCACCGAGGCGGCCCGCGAGATCCGGCCGCCGCGCCGGAGCTGCTCGAGGCTGGGCACCACGAAATCGATGCTGGGCAGCCGCGTCGGCGCCGCCGCCGCGGCGACCTCGTGGGCGCCGCCACCGGCCGCGGCGGCGCGCAGGGCGTCGAGCACCAGGTAGCCCTGGGCCAGGCCGGCCGTGCGGGAGTCGACGACGGTCACCTCGATCCCGTGCTCCCGGCGCGCCTCCTCCGCCCCGACCCGTGCGGCATCGACGGTTCCGGAGAGTCGGCCCGAGAGGTGGATGGAGACGACGGACCGGTATCCCGCTGCAGCGAGTGCGGCGTAGGCCGTGGCGAACGCGCCGGGCCCCGGCCGGGAGGTGGTGACGGGGGTCCCGCTCGCGAGGGCGATCGCGAGGCGGGTCGCGACGTCGTCGTACCCCTCCTGGAACTCCTCCCCGGCGATCAGGACGGGGATCGGGACCACGACGACGGACTCGCCGTGCGGGGCGAGCCATTCGGCGGGCAGGCCCGCCGCACTGTCGGTGACGACGGCGACGTGCCGAGGATCCCGCGGGGGGTCCCCGGCGCGGCGCGCCTCGGCGGCCAGCCCGCGCAGGCGCGCGAGCCAGCCCCCTCCGCTCGTCCCGCGCACGGCCGCCACGTCGTCAGCCCGTGACGATGTTGACCAGCTTGGGGGCACGCACGATGACCTTGCGCGGCTCCTGGCCGTCGAGGATCCGCTGGACGGCCGGGGACGCCAGTGCGGCCTCGCGCAGATCCTCCTCCGAGACGTCCGGGGCGACCTCGAGCCGGTCGCGCACCTTGCCCTTGATCTGGACCACTGCGACGACGGTGTCCTGGACCAGCAGGCGCGGGTCGACCGTCGGCCAGCCCGCGTTCGCCACCGACGGCTCGTGGCCGAGCCGGGCCCACATGTCCTCGGCGGTGTACGGGGCGAAGAGGCTGAGGATGACTGCGGCCGCCTCGACAGCCTCGCGCACGGCCGGATCCGCGCCGCCAGCCCCCGCGTCGATCGCCTTGCGGGTCGCGTTGACCAGCTCCATGAGCTTGGCCACGACGACGTTGAACTTGCCGGCGTCCAGCAGCTCCGCCGACTCGGCGACGGTCCGGTGGGTCACCGATCGCAGCGCGGCGTCGCCACCCGCCGGGTCGGTGCCGGGCTCGCTGAGGACATCGCCGGCCAGACGCCACGCGCGGGCCAGGAACTTCGCGGATCCGGAGGGCGAGACGTCCGCCCAGTCGACGTCGTCCTCGGGCGGGGACGCGAAGATCATGGTCAGGCGGACGGCGTCGACGCCGAAGAGGTCGAGCTGCTCGCCGAGGTCCACGCCGTTGCCGAGGGACTTGCTCATGGCCTTGCCGCCGTTGAGGACCTGCCCCTGATTCAGCAGTGCGGCGAACGGCTCGGAGACGTCGAGCAGGCCGAGGTCGTGGATGACCTTGGTGAAGAAGCGGGCGTACAGCAGGTGAAGGATGGCGTGCTCGACGCCGCCGACGTACTGTCCGACGGGCATCCACTGGCGAGCCGCCTCGGGGTCGAACGGGCCCTCCGTGTAGTCCGGGGACAGGTAGCGCAGGAAGTACCAGGAGGAGTCGACGAAGGTGTCCATCGTGTCGGTGTCCCGCTGGGCGTCCCCGCCGCACCGCGGGCACTGCGTGTTGACCCACTCGGTGGCCGCGGCCAGGGGGCTGGTGCCCTGCGGGGCCAGGTCCTCGCCCTTCATGTCCTCGGGGAGCCGGACCGGCAGCTGGTCGTCCGGGACGGGGACCTCGCCGCAGTCCGGGCAGTGCACGATCGGGATGGGCGTGCCCCAGAAGCGCTGCCGGGAGAGCAGCCAGTCGCGCAGTCGGAAGTTCACCGTCCGCTCCCCGGTGTGGGCGGCCTCGAGGATCTCGACGGCGCGGGCGATCGCCTCGGTCTTGCCCAGCCCGTCCAGATCGCCGGAATTGACCAGGGTGCCCTCGCCGGCCGTCGCGACGCCGGTCTCGGCCGGGTCCTCCTCGCCGGTCTCGACGACGGCGCGCACGGGCAGGTCGAACGCCCGCGCGAAGTCGAGGTCGCGCTGGTCGTGCGCCGGGACGGCCATGATGGCGCCCGTTCCATAGTCGGCCAGCACGTAGTCGGCGGCCCACACCGGGAGCTTCTCGCCGGAGAGCGGGTTGATCGCGTAGCGCCCGGTGAAGACGCCGGTCTTCTCGCGCTCGGTCGACTGGCGCTCGATCTCGCTGAGGGCCTTGATGCGCTCCTGGTAGGCGGCGAGCTCGGCACGCCGGTCCTCGGTGACCAGCTCGTCGGCGAGGTCGGCGTCGGCGGCCACCACGAAGAACGTGGCCCCGTAGAGGGTGTCCGGCCGGGTGGTGAACACCGTGACCTTCTGCTCCGGGCGGCCCTCTGCGGCCTCGACGGCGAACTCGACGTGTGCGCCCTCGGAGCGGCCGATCCAGTTCTTCTGCATCAGCAGGACCCGCTCGGGCCAGTGTCCCTTGAGCTGGTCCATGTCCTCGAGCAGCCGGTCCGCGTACTCGGTGATGCGGAAGTACCACTGGTTGAGCGACTTCTTGGTCACCGGCGTCCCGCAGCGCTCGCAGGCGCCGTCGACGACCTGCTCGTTGGCGAGCACGGTCTGGTCCTTCGGGCACCAGTTCACGGGGTGGTCCTTGCGGTACGCGAGCCCCTTCTCGTAGAAGCGCGCGAACAGCCACTGGGTCCAGCGGTAGTACTCGGGATCCGACGTGTGCAGCCGGCGCGACCAGTCCGCGCTGATGCCGTACCGCTTGAAGGACGCCGCCTGGGTGTCGATGTTCTTGTAGGTCCACTCGGCCGGGTGCGCGTTGCGCTTGATCGCCGCGTTCTCCGCGGGCAGGCCGAAGGAGTCCCAGCCGATCGGGTGCAGGACGTTGTAGCCGCACTGGCGCCAGTAGCGGGCCACGACGTCGCCCATGGCGAAGGCCTCCGCATGGCCCATGTGCAGGTCGCCCGACGGGTACGGGAACATGTCCAGCACGTAGCGCCGCTCGCGGGTGTCGTCCTCGGCAGCGGCGAAGACCCCCGTCTCCTCCCACACCGGCCCCCACTTCGCTTCGATGTCCTTGAAGCTGTACGTGGCCTCTGGGGTTTCGCTGTGCTGCGTGCTCACGGGTCGATTCGCCTTCGCTGGTTGGACGGGTGCGGGAGATTTCCTCCCAGACAAACAAAAACCCCTTGTAGACAAGGGGTTGCCGCACGGTCAGCCCCGGCTGGCGGGGCTCCGCGCGGCTACGTTAGCTGGAGGGGCAGATCCATGCGGTCAGTTTAGCGCACCGGGGACGGAGTGCGACGGCGGCGCGCACCGCCGTCGCACTCCCCCGCCCGGGCGCTGCCCGCCCGCGCGGGAGGGCCGGACTCAGCCGGCGACGTCCTCGTCGACCCAGTCGAGAGTGCGCTGGACGGCCTTGCGCCAGAGGCGCATCTGGCGCTCGCGCTCGGCCTCCTCCATCGCCGGTTCCCACCGCTTGTCCTCCGACCAGTTGGCGGTCAGCTCGCCGAGATCGTTCCAGAAACCGGTGGCCAGGCCCGCCGCGTAGGCCGCGCCCAGGGCCGTGGTCTCGATGATGCGCGGACGCACGACCGGGACTCCCAGGATGTCCGCCTGGAACTGCATCAGCGCGTCGTTGGCGACCATGCCGCCGTCGACGCGGAGCTCGCTGAGCGGGACGCCCGCATCGGAGTTGACGGCGTCGAGGACCTCGCGGGTCTGGAAGGCCGTGGCCTCGAGGGCGGCGCGGGCCAGGTGGTTCCGGTTCGCGAACCGGGTCAGGCCGACGATCGCCCCGCGGGCCTCGGGCCGCCAGTGCGGGGCGAAGAGCCCGGAGAACGCCGGGACGATGTACACGCCGCCGTTGTCCTCCACGCTGCTGGCGAGCTCCTCGATCTCCGGGGCCGTGGCGATGATGCCGAGCTGGTCGCGGAACCACTGCACCAGCGAGCCGGCGACGGCGATGGACCCCTCGAGCGCGTACACGGTCCGCTCCTCGCCGAGCTTGTAGGCGACCGTGGTCAGCAGCCCGTTCTGGGAGCGGACGATCTCCTCGCCGGTGTTGAAGATGAGGAAGCAGCCGGTGCCGTACGTGTTCTTCGCGTCGCCGGTGCCGAAGGCGGCCTGGCCGAAGGTGGCTGCCTGCTGGTCGCCGAGGATGCCGGCGACGGGGACCTCGCGCAGCAGCTGCGAGCCCGCGACGGTGCCGTAGACCTCGGAGGAGGACTTGATCTCCGGCAGCATCGACGCCGGGACGCCGAAGTCGTCGAGGATCTCCTGATTCCAGGTCAGGGTCTCCAGGTCCATGAACAGGGTGCGCGAGGCGTTGGTGACGTCGGTGGCGTGGACGCCGCCGTCCGTTCCGCCCGTGAGGTTCCAAAGGACCCAGGAGTCCGTGGTGCCGAACAGCAGGTCGCCGGCCTCGGCCCGCTCCCGGGCGCCGTCGACGTTGTCCAGGATCCACTTGACCTTGGTCCCGGCGAAGTACGTCGCCAGCGGGAGGCCGACACGGTCCTTGTACCGGTCCGTTCCGCCGTCGGCGGCGAGCTCGTCCACGATCCGCTGGGTCCGCGTGTCCTGCCAGACGATCGCGTTGTAGACCGGCTCGCCGGTGTTCCTGTCCCAGACGACGGCGGTCTCGCGCTGGTTCGTGATGCCCACGGAGTCGATGTCGTGCCGGGTCAGGTTGGCCCGGGAGAGGGCCTGGCCCACGACCTCGCGGACATTGGTCCAGATCTCGGCGGGATCGTGCTCGACCCAGCCGGCGCGGGGCATGATCTGCTCGTGCTCCTTCTGTCCGACCGAGACGATGTCGCCCGAGTGGTCGAAGACGATGGCCCGACTGCTGGTGGTACCCTGGTCGATCGCGATGATGTAGCTCATGGGGTCTCCTTTGACTGGTGAGTGTAGGCGGATGGCTTGGTGATTAGAAGGCCGCGCCGGCGACGAGGCCGCCGAGGGCGCCGCCGATCAGCGGGCCGACGACGGGGACCCAGGAGTAGCCCCAGTCGCTGCTGCCCTTGTCCTTGATGGGGAGCAGCGCGTGCGCGATGCGGGGGCCGAGGTCGCGGGCCGGGTTGATGGCGTAGCCGGTCGGTCCGCCGAGCGACGCGCCGATCGCGAGCACCAGGAGACCGGCGGCCAGCGGGCCCAGGGAGTGCGGGGTGTCGCCGAACCGCGCGATCACGAAGACGAGGAAGAAGGTGCCGACGACCTCCGTGAGCACGTTCCACGGCTTGTTGCGGATCTCCGGGCCGGTCGAGAAGACGGCGAGCTTGACGGCAGCGTCGTTGCCGTCGGCGTCGAAGTGGTTGCGGTAGGTCAGCCAGGTGATCACGGCGCCCAGGAACGCGCCGAGCATCTGGGCCGCGAAGTAGAGGAGCGTGCTCGCCAGCGTGATGGCGACGCCCGGCGCGTACTCGGTGACGTCCGGGTTCGCGAGGAGCCCGACCGTCACGGCCGGATTGAGGTGCCCGCCGGACTGAGCGGCCACGAAGACGCCTGAGAAGACGCCGAGGCCCCAGCCGAAGTTGATGAGCAGCCAGCCGCCGTTGAAGCCCTTCGTGCGGGCCAGGACGACGTTGGCGACGACGCCGCCGCCGAACGCCAGCAGGGTCATGGTGCCGAGCATCTCGGCGAGGAACACTTCCATAGTCATGGTTGACTCCGTTGTCAGTCGGGGATCGTTGGTTCTCGGTGGTCCAGGGGTGGTGGCCCTGGTGGGCGCCGCGGGCGCGGGACGTCATGCGCCTCGGGGCGGGTCTGTGGCCGGCCGGCCCTGTCGGCCGCGACCCTCGTCGGGCGGCCGGCCGAGGCGGTCAGGCCAGTGCGACCTGGTGCAGGCGCTCGAGCACCGACACGCTGCCCGCGAGCTCGGCGTCGCGACGCGCGGCGTCCCAGCCGAGCCGGTCGGCCAGTTCGTCGGCCAGGTGCTCGAGCAGCTCCTGGGTCACCAGGCCGCGGAAGGCCAGGGACGTCCGGCGCACGAGGACATCGACGAGTCGGAAGACCTGTTCGTTCGCGACCAGGTAGTCGAGCTCACCCGTGGACAGCTCGTTCGGGTTGCCGAGTCCGCGCACCGGGGCGTCCTGTGCGCCGAGGTACGGCAGCACGTCGTCGGCCCGGGTGCCGTAGCGCTCGAGCAGCAGGTCGAGGCGCTCCGCGCTCGCGAGTTCGGTGCGCGCCGAGACCCAGGCGCGGCGCCCGGCGTCCGTCGTCGGGTAGTTCCGTCCGCCGCCGATGGCCAGGCCGCGGGTCTGGACCGACCGCTGGAGGCCGAGCTCGCTCAGGACGTCGTCGGTCAGGTGCTCGGCGACCGCACGGAAGGTCGTCCACTTGCCGCCGACCAGCGAGAGCACGGTGTTCCCGTCCTCGCGCCGCTCGATGCGGTAGTCCCGCGAGACGAACCCCGGGGCCGTCTCGTCATGCCGCGGCAGGGGGCGCACGCCGGAGAAGCGGTAGACGATCTGCTCGCGCTCGACCGTCAGGCCGGGGAAGACGTGGCCGATGAGATCGAAGAAGTAGTCCACCTCGGCCTCGGTGCAGACGGCCTCCTCATCCATGTCGGCGTCGATGTCCGTAGTCCCGACGAGCACGCGGTCGCCCAGTGGGTAGATCAGCACGATCCGGCCGTCGGTGTGCTCGAAGAAGATCTCCCGGCCGGCGCAGGCGGCATGCAGCTCGGGATGGTCCAGCACGATGTGCGAGCCCTTGGTCCCGCCCATGTACCGGGTGCCGCTGCCGAGGTCGGCGTTGGTCAGGTCGGTCCAGGCGCCGGTGGCGTTGACGACGACGTCGGCGGCGAACTGGAACGACTCCCCCGTGAGCTCGTCGCGGAGGGTCACCTGCTCGCCGTCGCGACCGACGAGGGCGACGTGGTTGGCGGCCCGGGCGCGCGGGTTCGCGGCGAGCCCGTCGAGCAGGACGTCGAGGGTGAGGCGCTCGGGGTTGTGGACCGAGGCGTCGAAGTACGTCGCCGTGTACTTCACGTCGGGGCGCAGCGCCGGGAGCTGCTCGAGGCTGGCACGGCGGCCGTGGAACGTGTGCCACGGGGTGCGGCGGCGCAGACCGGCGAACGCGTCGTACATCGTCAGCCCGAGCTTGATCAGGACGGCGCCGCGCTCGGTCGGCTTGCCGGAGCGATGGGTCAGGAAGCGCATGGGCGCCGACATGATGCCGGAGAACGTGGAGAAGATCGGGATGGTCGTGCGCAGTGGCTTGACGTGGTGCGGCGCGACGGCGAGCAGCCCGTTCCGCTCCTGGACCGATTCGCGCACGAGGCGGAACTCGCCGTTCTCCAGGTAGCGGATGCCGCCGTGGATCATGTGGCTGGAGGCACCGGAGGCCCCCTGGCAGTAGTCTCCGCGCTCGACGAGCGTCACGTCGACGCCCTGCAGGGCGAGATCGCGGAAGGTGGCGACTCCGTTGATGCCGCCTCCGACGATCAGCACGCGGGCCCGCGGGCGGTCTCGGAGCTGACTGACGATCTGGCGGGTCTGGTCGGTGTGCACGATGCGGTGGACTCCTAGGTCGGGAACTCGCGGCCCCGTCTGGGGGGCGCGGCTTCAGTCTTGGAAACCGGTGCACAGCCGGTCAATCGAACTGCACGAACGTGCAAGAATGGTGGCCCAGGGCATCATTCGACGAGGGGAAGGGAGCTGGCCCGTGAGAAAACGTGAGACCGATCACCGGGCGGGCACGCCCCCACGCCGGGACGCGCAGGCCCTGCGGGCCGCGCAGCTGTACTACGTCCAGCACCTGACCATGGACTCGATCGCCCGGGACCTGGGGACGTCGCGCTCCACGGTCTCGCGGCTGCTCACCTACGCCCGGGACTCGGGCATGGTCACCATCTCGATCACCGACCACCAGCTGCAGGGGCCGGAGACGGCGGCGGCGATCGCGCGGCTCTTCGACGTGCGCGCGCACGTGGTGCCCACCGACGGCGGGCTGGGCGAGTCGTCGATCCTCGACCGGGTGGCGCTGCATGCAGCGGACCTGGTGGGCCGTCTGGTGGACTCGGAGATGACCGTCGGCGTCGCCTGGGGGTCCACCGTGACCGCGCTGAGCAAGCACCTCAAGCGCAAGCCCACGCACGACGCGGTCTTCGTCCAGCTGAACGGCTCCGGGAACCCGCAGTCCTCCGGCATCGGCTACGCCTCCGACATCATGCACCGGTTCGGAACGGCCTTCACCGCCCGGGTGGAGCAATTCCCCGTCCCCACGTTCTTCGATCATCCCGAGACGCGGGAGCTGATGTGGCAGGAGCGCTCGGTCCGCCGCGTGCTGGACCTGCATGCGCACATGGGGCTGGCCGTGTTCGGCCTGGGCACCATCGGCGCGGAGGTCCCCAGCCACGTCTACCGCGGCGGCTACCTCACGCCGTCCGATGTGCGCGAGCTGCGTCGGGAGGGCGTCGTCGGCGACATCGCCACCGTGTTCTACCGGTCCGACGGCGGCACGGCCGGGATCGATCTCAACCGCCGGTCCACGGGTCCCGCGCTGGAGCAGCTGCGCCAGGTGCCGCGCCGCGTCTGCGCCGTCGCCGGCAAATCCAAGGTCCCCGCACTCGCCGCGGCCCTCGCCGCCGGGTACATCACGGACCTCGTGGTCGACGAGGGCGCCGCGCGGCACCTGATCCGTTTCCACGAGCGGAACCAGGCACGGCGGTCGTCCGCCCCCGACGGCGGTAGGTTGGAGGCATGAGTCCCCGCCGCTCCCTGCTCAGCACCCACGAGCTGCACGGCGCCCGCGTCCGCTGCTGGACGTACCCGGGCCGCCCCGACGCCGCGGCGGCCACCGGCTCGCCTCCCGCCCCGTCCCGCGGGGTCGTCGTCGCGGTCCACGGCTTCCGCGGGGACCACCACGGCCTCACGCGTCTGATCGAGGCGCTGCCCGAGACGACCTTCGTCGTCCCCGACCTGCCGGGATTCGGCGCCTCGACGGAGCTGCCCGCGGACGCGCCGCACCGGCACGACATCGAGGGCTATGCGGCCGTGCTGTCCGCGCTGGTCGAGGATCTCGGGGTCGGTGCCGATGCGGTCCTCCTGGGCCACTCGTTCGGTTCGCTCGTGGCCGCGGCGCACGCCGCCGCGGCGCCGCACCGGTGGGCGGGTCTGATCCTGGTCAATCCGATCAGCGAGCCAGCGCTGGAGGGATCGGAGGCCGTCCTGTCGCGTCTGGCCCATCTCTTCTACCGCTGCGGCGCCGCGCTCCCGGCCCCGCTGGGCGAGCGACTGCTGCGCTGGCGGCTGGTGACCGACGTCATGAGCCTGACGATGACCAAGTCCCGGGACCGGGAGACCCGGCGGTACGTGCGGGACCAGCACCGGCGCTACTTCGGCGGCTTCACCAGTCGCCGAGCCCTCCTCGAGGCCTTCGCCGCATCCATCTCCTGCACGGTGCGGGACGACGCTGCGGCGATCCCGGTGCCGACACTGCTCGTCGCCGGCGTCCTCGACGAACTGGGCAGCCCGGAGTCGCAGCGGGCCCTCTCCGCCCGCTTCCCCGACGCCCGCCTGCGCCTGATCGACGGGGTCGGGCATCTGATCCACTACGAGGCGGCCGGGCCGGCAGCGCAGCTGGTCCGCGGGTTCCTCCGGGACCTGGCCGGTCGGGTCCAGGGGCGTGCCGTGGGCGGCTCCTGACCCGGACCGTCGGGGCCCTCGGGCTCCCCGCCCCGCGTCCGCCGCGGGGCCCTTCCCCGACCGGCACCGTTCAGAGCTGCGTGTCGCCGTCGACCCGCACATTGACCACGGGCTCCCGGTTGGCGGAGAACACGGCCTTGAGGTGTCTCAGCTGGCCGGTGACCGAGGGACCGTCCGCGTGCCGGAAGAAGAGCAGCCAGCGGTGCTTCACGGCGTCGTCGTCCTCGACGATGACGGGACCGACGCGGCGGACGGACTCCGGCAGGTCCAGACGGGACACGAATCGCTCGACCGCAGCCGAGGGCCCGGTGACGGCGGCGCTGCGGACGGCCGGCGGCAGCCCGAGCTCGCGCCGCTGCTGGAGCTCCCGCTCGGCGTAGCCCGGGGCGTCCCCGCGGACCAGGGCCCGGACCGGGTCCGAGTCCGCGGCGGTGACCACCACGACTCCCCCGTCCACGCTGGGACGGCCGAGGTGGGCCGCCGCCATCCAGCGGTGCAGGACCTCCTCCGCGGAGCGCAGCGAGTCCCTGGCCAGCATGCGGTCCCCGTCGAGCAGGAGGACGGCCGCGTAGCCCCCCTCCGCCACGGGCTCCGCCCCCGGCGTGGCGACCACCAGGGTCCCCGCCCCGGTGACGCTCTCGCGCGGGTTCGCCCCCGTGACCGACACGACCCGGGCCCGGGGGAACGCCCGCCCGAGCTCCTCGGCGGTGCGGTCCGCCCCGACGCTGGCCGCGCGCAGTCGCTGGGCCCCGCAGGCGAGGCAGGCCCAGCCGTGGGCGACGACGCCGCACCAGCGGCACTGCGGCGTCCCGCCCTGCTCCGAGAGGGCCAGCGGCCCGTTGCACTCCAGGCAGCGGGCGGCCTCGCGGCACCGCTCGCAGCGCAGCGCCGGGATGAACCCGGTGCGGGCGACCTGGACGAGCACGGGCCCTCGCTCGAGTCCGTCGTGGGCGGCCTGCCAGGCGGCACGGGGCAGCCGGGCGGCATGCAGCACCGGATCGCGTTCCGCCTGGTATGAGTCGGAGGTCGCGAGGACCCGCGGTGCGCTGCGGCGCAGCTCTCCCCGGGGCAGGGCGAGCTCGGCGGCCCACCCGGTGAGCACGAGCCGCTGCGCCTCGGGCGTGCGCGATGTGCCGGCGATCAGGAGCGCGGCCTCCTGCAGCTCGCTGCGCAGCAGGAGGACTTCGCGGGCGTGCTGGTAGGGGGCCCGCGGCTCGGCGTGTGACTGGTCGTGGTCCTCCCAGATGACGAGGAGGCCGACGTCCCGGACGGGCGCGAACGCGGCCGAGCGCGTGCCGACGGCGACGCGGACGCGTCCCCGGCTGAGCGCCAGGAACTGGCGGTAGCGCTCGGAGGCGCCGTCGTCGGCGGTCAACCGGGCATAGGCGCCCGCGCCCAGGTGCTCGTCGAGATGGCGGCAGAGCCGGTCGACGTCCCGCTGGTCGGGGACCACCACGACGGCGCCGCGGCCCGCCGCCCGCGCGGCGGCCACCGCCTCCGTCACCGCGACGAGCCCGGTGCGCCAGCCGTGGGTCGGAGCGAGCGTCGCGACCGCGCGGGCGCGCTCGCCTCGGGCGACCGCCGCCAGGAAGTCGGCACCGCCGTCGTACCGGGCGAGGACCCCGTCCGCGTCGGGGGCGGGCGTCTGCGCGGGACTGGTTGCGTCAGCGCCGCCGGAGGGGCCTGGGGAGGGGCCGTCTGCATCCGCCGCGGGGGCGGGCGGCAACGCCTCCTTCTCGACGCGCGCCGCCCGGGGCGGCACGGCCGCCCGGACCACGTCGGGGACGACGCCGGCGTAGCGCTCGGCCACCGCGCTGCACAGCTCCAGGACGTCGGGGGCGAGCACCGGCTCGGCCGAGACGACGCGCCGGAGCGGCTGCAGCTTCAGCCCCGGCTGGGCGGTGTCGGTCCGCTCGACGATGTAGCCGCTGAGCTCCTGCCCGCCGAACCGGGCGCGGATCCGGGCTCCGGGAACCGCCGCCGCGTCCAGTTCCGCCGGGACGAGGTAGTCGTAGAGCTGGTCCAGATGCGGTACCGCCGTCTCCAGCAGGACGCGGGCGATCGGATGCTCTGCCGCTGCCTTCGGTCCCCCGGGGGCCGGACCGCTGACGTCGAAGCCCCTCAGGAGGGACGGCTGGGACGCGTCCACTCTCGGGACGGCCTAGACGCCGAAGTAGGCCCGGAGCTCGTCGACCCGGTTCGTCTCCTCCCAGGGGAACCCCGCATCGGCCCGGCCGAAGTGGCCGTGGGCCGCGGTGGCCTGGTAGATGGGACGGAGCAGGTCGAGCTCCTGGATGATGCCGAGCGGGCGCAGGTCGAAGATCTCCTGGATCGCAGCGGGCAGGCGGGACGGGTCGACGGTCTCGGTGCCGAACGTCTCGACGTAGAGCCCGACGGGACGGGCCTGGCCGATCGCGTACGCGACCTGGACCTCGGCGCGGCGGGCCAGACCGGCGGCCACGATGTTCTTCGCGACCCAGCGCATGGCGTAGGCGGCGGACCGGTCCACCTTGGACGGGTCCTTGCCGGAGAACGCCCCGCCGCCGTGGCGGGCGAAGCCGCCATAGGTGTCGACGATGATCTTGCGACCCGTCAGCCCGGCGTCGCCGACGGGGCCGCCGACGATGAAGGGACCGGCGGGGTTGAGGATCACCTTGGTCCGGCTCGTGTCCAGGCCGCTCGACGCCAGGACGGGCGCGACGACGTCGTCCTGGAGGATCTCGCGGACGTCCTCGAGGGCGAGTTCGCGGGCGTGCTGGGCCGAGACGACGACGGTGTCGACGGCGACGGGCCGGTCGCCGTCGTATCCGATGGTGACCTGGGTCTTGCCGTCGGGGCGCAGGAGCGGCTGAGCCCCGCTCTTGCGCACCTCGGTCAGGCGCTCGGAGAGGCGGTGGGCGAGGAAGATGGGGGTCGGCATGAGGGCGTCTGTCTCGTCGCTCGCGTAGCCGAACATGAAGCCCTGGTCACCGGCGCCCTGGGCATCGCGCGGGTCCTGCAGCCGACCCTCCCGGGCCTCGAGGGACTTGTTGACGCCGTCCGAGATCTCGGGGGACTGCTGGCCGATGGAGATCGAGACGCCGCACCGTTCGCCGTCGAACCCGTTGGCCGAGGAGTCGTAGCCGATCCCGAGGATCGTGCTGCGCACGAGCCGCGGGATCTCGACGTACCCCTCGGTGGTGACCTCGCCGGCCACGTGGACGAGCCCGGTCGTCGTCATCGTCTCGACGGCGACCCGGGAGTTCGGGTCCTGTTCGAGCATGGCATCGAGGATCGCGTCGCTGATCTGGTCGCAGATCTTGTCGGGATGCCCCTCGGTCACGGACTCGGAACTAAAAAGGCGGAGGGTCTTGGCTTCAGTCACTCGCACAACATTACCGGTTACCCACCCTGACGATGGCGTCGACTACGGCCCGCGCGACGTCGTCCTTGGATCCGGCGGTGGGCACCGGCTCGGAGCCGTCCCGGAAGAGGATGGTCGCGTCGTTGGTGTCCTGGCCGAAGGTCCGGTCGACTCCCACCTCGTTGACGACGAGGAGCTCGCAGCCCTTGCGCTCGAGCTTGCGGCGCCCGTAGTCGAGGACGCTGGAGTCGCCGTCGCCGGTCTCCGCGGCGAAGCCGGCGATGATCGGCGGCAGGCCGGCCCCGTCCGGTCCCCCGGCCTCGCGTGCGGCGACGAGCTCGGCGAGGATGTCTGGATTGCGCACGAGTCGGATCGTCGGCGCGTCCCCGTCGTCGGTCTTCTTGATCTTGGCGTCCGTGTAGTCGGCGGGGCGGAAGTCCGCCACCGCCGCGGCCATGACCAGGGCGTCCGCTCCCCGTGCGGCCTCGAGGACGGCATGCTGGAGCTCGAGGGCGCTGCCGGCCCGTGTGACCTCGACGCCCTCAGGCGCGGGCTCGTCCATGTGGGCGGCGACGAAGCGGACGGCGGCGCCGGCCTCGAGCGCTGCCCGCGCGATCGCGATGCCCTGCTTGCCCGAGGAGCGGTTGCCCAGGAAGCGCACGGGGTCGAGGGGCTCGCGCGTGCCACCGGCGGTGACCACGACCGTCCGGCCCTCGAGCTGCCGGGCCCCGGCGGGCACGGCCGAGGGGTCGTCGGTCGCCGAGCCGGCCAGCAGGCGCAGGGCGGCTGCGTGGATCGTCTCCGGCTCGGGAAGGCGGCCGGGTCCCGAGTCCTTGCCGGTCAGTCGGCCGGTGGCCGGGTCGAGCACCTGGATCCCCCGACGGCGGAGCGTCTCGACGTTGGCACGGGTGGCGGGATGCTCCCACATCTCGGTGTGCATGGCAGGCGCCATGAGCACCGGGGCGCGGGTGGCCAGCAGTGTGTTCGTGAGCAGGTCGCCGGCCATGCCGGCCGCGGCCTTCGCCAGGAGGTCGGCGGTCGCCGGGGCGACCACCACGGCATCGGCGTGCTGGCCGAGACGGACGTGGTTGACGGCGTCGACGGCCTCGAACACGGTGTCGGTGACCGGGTTGCCGCTGAGCGCCTCCCAGGTGGGCCTGCCGACGAACTCGAGGGCCGCGGCGGTCGGGACGACGTCGACGTGGAACCCGTCCTCTTTAAACAGCCGCAGCAGCGAAGCGACCTTGTAGGCGGCAATGCCGCCGCCTACGCCGAGGACGATTCGCTGCTGCGTCATGTGGTGGACCCGACGAAGGTCAGGCCGCGGACTCGTCCAGCGGCTTCACCTGGAGGACGCCGGAGTTGATCTCGCGCAGGGCGATGGAGAGCGGCTTCTCGTTCAGCTTGGTGTCGACGAGCGGGCCGACGTACTCGAACAGGCCCTCGTGCAGCTGGGCGTAGTAGGCGTTGATCTGACGGGCCCGCTTGGCAGCGTTGATGACCAGCGCGTACTTGGAGTCAGTGGTCTTCAGCAGGTCGTCGATCGGCGGGTTGATGACACCCTCAAGGTTCGTGGACACGAAGCCTCCAGATTTCTGTAGAAAGTCGTTTCGGTGGAGTCGGCTAGACGTCGCGCGGAGCGAGTCCCATGTGGGAGACCAGCTCGTCGGCGGCGCGCTTGACGTCGTCGTTCACGATCGTGACGTCGAACTCCGGCTCGGCGGCAAGTTCCAGTTTAGCGGTTTCGAGGCGGCGCTGCTGTTCCTCGGCGGATTCCGTGCCGCGGCCCACGAGTCGGCGCACCAGTTCCTCCCACGACGGCGGGGCCAGGAAGACGAACTTCGCGTCCGGGAGCGTCTTCTTCACCTGCCGGGCGCCCTGCAGATCGATCTCCAGGAGGACGTGCCGTCCGGCTGCCGCGGCCTCGAGGACCTTGTCGCGGATGGTGCCGTAGCAGTTCTTGCCGTGGACGACCGCCCACTCGAGCATCTGGTCCGCCTGGACCAGCCGGTCGAACTCCTCGCGGGCGATGAAGTAGTAGTGGACGCCGTCCTGCTCCCCGGGGCGGGGGGCGCGGGTCGTCGCGGAGACGGAGAGCCAGACCTCGGGATAGTTCTCACGGATGTACGTGGAGACAGTGCCCTTCCCGACGGCGGTCGGTCCGGCGAGGACGGTGATCTGCGGGTGCTGCGACGCGGTCATGGTGCCTTTCGTCTGGGCCCGCTTCACCGGGCCTCACTGGGAGAAGTGTTCGATCAGCGCCGCTTGCTGCTTGCGTCCGAGCCCGCGGACCCGGCGGTTGGGCGAGATGCCCAGCTTCTCCATCAGAGCCGTGGCCCTGACTTCGCCGATGCCGGGGACGGCCTCCAGGAGGTCCGCCACACGCAGCCTCCCGACGGCCTCGTCGGTGGCGCCGAGCTCCAGAATCTCGCCGATGTCCATGGTGCCCTGCCGGAAGGCCTCCTTGATCTCGGCCCGGCGGCCCCGGGAACGCAGCGCCTTGGCGCGTGCATTGGCACGATCTTCATCGGACAACGATTTCAGAACCATGACACTGTACCCCTTTGGCCGGCTCGATGGTTCGCCGAGGCGGCCCCGTTCGGCCGACCCCAGAACCTTCGGTGTGGCTCCGAACCTAGCGAACAGTCGGCTAAGAAGCAACGGTGTTTGAGTGAACGTGGAGGATCCGACCAGCGGTGGCCAGGCCGGATCCTCCCCTGTCAGCCCGGCGTGCGGCGCCGGGCCGGCAACGGCGCGCTCAGGCCAGTCCGTCGCGGGCGCGCTCCGCCGCGGCCCGGAGCACGGACGCGTCCGGACCGGCGACGAGCAGTCCCCGGCTGCTGGTGGCGAGCACCTGCGGCCAGGCGCTGCCGAAGAGGCTGCGCAGGTCTTCCGCCGTTGCTCCCTGGGCACCGAATCCGGGGGCCAGGATCGGGGCTCCGGTCGTGCCGAGGTCGAGCCCGAGCAGGCCGAGCGCCTCCCCGACCGTGGCGCCCACGACGAGCCCGGTATGCCCCAGGGCCCCCTCGGCGCGCCCGCGGTCGGCGGCCGCAGCGTTCTCCGCACGGACGGCGTCGACGATGCCCTTGGCGACCGACCGGTCACCTCCGACGTGCTGGACCGAGGCGCCTTCCGGATTGGAGGTGAGTCCTAGCACGAAGACTCCCCGGCCGGTGGACTCGGCCAGTTCCAGCGCCGGGCGCAGGGACTCGAACCCCAGGTAGGGACTCAGCGTCACCGCATCGGCCGCGAGCGGCGATCCGTCGCGGAGCCACGCGTCGGCATAGGCCGCCATCGTGGAGCCGATGTCCCCCCGCTTCGCGTCGGCGATGGTCAGGACGTCCGCTGCGCGGGCCGCCGCGAGCAGCTCCTCGAGCGCGGCGATCCCGGCGGAGCCGTGCCGCTCGAACAGCGCGACCTGCGGCTTGACGGCGGCGACGACGGGCGCGAAGCCCTCCAGCGCAGTCAGCGAGAAGGCGCGGAGTCCGTCGACGTCGTCGGCGAGTCCCCAGGAAGCGAGCAGTCCGGGGTGCGGGTCGATGCCGGCGCAGAGCTGGCCCCGCTCCCCCATCGCCGCGGCCAGGCGTCCGCCGAACGGTTCGCTAGACACTCGCGACCGCCTCCGCCTGCTCGGCGATGCCTGCGGCGATGACGGCGGCGTGCTCCTGGAGGCTGGTGACGTCCCAGGCGAATTCGCGGATGGCCGTGATCGCCTGGATCGCCGCGCCGAGCTCTGCCACAGTCGTGATGACCGGGACGCCGACGCTCGTGGCAGCCGCGCGGATCTCGTACCCGTCCCCGCGCGCGTCCCCGCCGGACGGGGTGTTGAGGATCAGGTCGATCTTCCCGTCGGTGACCAGGTCCACGATGCTCTCCTGCCCCTCGGCGGCCTCGTCGCTGACCTTGCGGACCACGGTCGCCCCGATGCCGTTGCGGCGCAGGACGTCCGCGGTGCCGCCGGTGGACACGATCTCGAAGCCGAGGTCGGCCAGGTGCTTCACCGGGATGACGATCGAGCGCTTGTCGCGGTTGGCGACGGAGACGAAGACGCGGCCGGAGGTCGGCAGCGGGTTGTTGGCCCCCGCCTGCGACTTCGCGAAGGCCGTGTCGAAGTACTTGTCGATGCCCATGACCTCGCCGGTGGAGCGCATCTCCGGTCCGAGCAGCGAGTCGACCACGCGCCCCTCGGGGGTGCGGAAGCGGGCGAAGGGCAGCACAGCCTCCTTGACGGAGACCGGAGCGCTGAGCGGCAGCGTCGATCCGTCGCCGGCTCCGTTGAGCAGTCCCTGGGCGCGCAGCGACCCGATGGTCGCCCCGGTGCCGATCAGAGCGGCCGCCTTGGCCAGCTGGACTCCCGTGGCCTTAGAGGTGAACGGAACGGTGCGGCTCGCGCGCGGGTTCGCCTCGATGACGTAGAGCACGTCGGAGGCCAGCGCGAACTGGATGTTGATCAGGCCACGGACCCCGACGCCGGCCGCGATGTGGCGAGTGGCCTCGCGGACCCGGTCGATGACGTCCGACCCCAGGGTGATTGGTGGCAGCACGCACGCCGAGTCACCGGAGTGGATGCCGGCCTCCTCGATGTGCTCCATGATTCCGCCCATGTAGAGGTCGGTGCCGTCGAAGAGCGCATCGACGTCGATCTCGATCGCGTCCTCGAGGAACCGGTCGACGAGGACCGGGTGGTCCTCCGTGATCTCCGTGGCGTTCTCGATGTACCGGGCCAGATTGGGCTCGTCGTAGACGATCTCCATGCCACGGCCGCCGAGCACGTAGGAGGGGCGCACCAGGACCGGGTACCCGATCTCGTCGGCGATGCGCTTGGCCTCCTCGAAGGAGACGGCGGTGCCGTTCTTCGGGGCGATGAGGCCGGCGGCGTCCAGGACCCGCTGGAAGGCGCCGCGGTGCTCGGCGAGGTCGATGGCCTCGGGACTGGTCCCGAGGATCGGCACGCCGGCACGCTTGAGGTCGGCCGCGAGCTTCAGCGGGGTCTGCCCGCCGAGCTGGACGAACACCCCGTGCACGCCGCCGGTGACCTGCTCCGCGTGGATGACCTCCAGGACATCCTCGAGGGTCAGCGGCTCGAAGTACAGGCGCGTCGACACGTCGTAGTCGGTCGAGACGGTCTCCGGGTTGCAGTTGACCATCACGGTCTCGTAGCCGGCCTCGCGGAGGGCCAGGGTCGCGTGGACGCACGAGTAGTCGAACTCGATGCCCTGGCCGATGCGGTTCGGTCCCGAGCCGAGGATGATGATGCTGGGCTTCTCGTGCCGCCCGACCTCGTTCTCCTCGTCGTAGGAGGAGTAGTGGTACGGCGTGAACGCCTCGAACTCGGCGGCGCAGGTGTCGACGGTCTTGTAGACGGGGCGGATGCCGAGCGCGTGCCGCACGCCGCGGACGACGGCCTCGTCCAGGTTGCGCAGTGCGCCGATCTGGGCGTCGGAGAAGCCGTGGTGCTTGGCGTTGCGCAGGACGTCCTCGGTCAGGGACTCCGCACCACGGATCTCGGCGGCCGTCTCGTTGATCAGGGCCAGCTGGTCCAGGTACCAGGGGTCGATCTTGGTGGCGTCGAAGACGCGCTCGATCGATGCGCCGCCGAGCAGCGCCCGCTGCACATTGGAGAGCCGCTCCGTGCTGCCCTTCTCGGACGCGTCCAGCAGCCGCTGGACCTCGTCGGCGTCCGGTGCGTCGAAGGTCAGCTCCGCGCCCTTCTGCTCGAGCGAGCGGAGCGCCTTCTGCAGGGCCTCCGTGAAGTTGCGGCCGATGGCCATGGCCTCGCCGACCGATTTCATGGTGGTGGTCAGGGTCTTGTCCGCCGCCGGGAACTTCTCGAAGGCGAACCGCGGGACCTTCACGACGACGTAGTCGAGCGTCGGCTCGAAGCTCGCCGGGGTCTTCTTGGTGATGTCGTTCGGGATCTCGTCCAGGGTGTAGCCGAGCGAGAGCTTCGTGGCGATCTTGGCGATCGCGAAGCCGGTCGCCTTCGAGGCGAGGGCCGACGAGCGGGACACGCGCGGGTTCATCTCGATGACGACGACGCGGCCCGTGTCGGGCTCGATGGCGAACTGGATGTTGCAGCCGCCGGTGTCGACGCCGACCTCGCGGATGACGTTGATCGCGATGTCCCGCAGGCGCTGGTACTCGCGGTCGGTCAGCGTCATGGCCGGGGCCACCGTGATCGAGTCGCCGGTGTGGACGCCGACCGGGTCGAAGTTCTCGATGGAGCAGACGACCACGACGTTGTCGTTCTTGTCGCGCATCATCTCCAGCTCGTACTCCTTCCAGCCGAGGATGGACTCCTCCAGGAGCACCTCGGTGGTCGGCGAGTACTGCAGGCCCGCCCCGGCGATCCGCCGGAGGTCCTCGGCGTTGTAGGCCATGCCCGAGCCGAGACCGCCCATCGTGAAGGACGGGCGGACCACCATGGGGTAGCCGAGGTAGTCGACCGCGGCGAACGCTTCGTCGAGGCTGTGCACGATGACGGAGCGCGCCGACTCGGCGCCGGAGCGCTCGACGACGCCCTTGAATTTCTCGCGGTCCTCGCCCAGCTCGATGGCCGCGATGTTCGCTCCGATGAGCTCGACGTCGTACTTCTCCAGGACCCCGTTCTTGTCCAGGGCGATCGCCGTGTTCAGCGCGGTCTGCCCGCCGAGGGTGGGCAGGACGGCGTCGGGACGCTCCTTGGCGATGATCTTCTCGACGACCTCCGGGGTGATGGGCTCGACGTAGGTGGCGTCGGCGAACTCGGGGTCGGTCATGATCGTGGCGGGGTTGGAGTTCACGAGGATGACCCGCAGGCCCTCCTCCTTGAGCACGCGCAGGGCCTGCGTCCCGGAGTAGTCGAACTCGGCGGCCTGGCCGATGACGATCGGGCCGGAGCCGATGACGAGGACGGACTTCAGATCTTCGCGCTTCGGCATTAGTTGACTTCCTTGGTCTTGGTCTCGGCGTGGGCTGCCATCACATCGATGAAGCGGTCGAACAGGTAGGCGGAGTCGTGCGGCCCGGCCGCCGCCTCGGGGTGGTACTGGACGGAGAACGCGGGGCGGTCCAGGCAGCGCAGCCCCTCCACGACGTCGTCGTTCAGGGACACGTGGCTGACCTCGACGCGGCCGAAGCGCTCCACGGGGGCCGTGACGACGCCCTCGGTGGGCGCGTCGACGGCGAAGCCGTGGTTCTGGCTGGTGATCTCCACCCGGCCGGTGGTCTTGTCCATGACCGGCTGGTTGATGCCGCGATGCCCGAACCGCAGCTTGTACGTCCCGAAGCCGAGGGCACGGCCGAGGATCTGGTTGCCGAAGCAGATGCCGAAGAACGGCGTGCCCGCGTCGAGGACGTTGCGCAGCAGCTCCACCTGGACGTCGGCGGTCGCCGGGTCGCCCGGTCCGTTGGACATGAACACGCCGTCCGGCTGGACGGCCATGATGTCCTCGACTGTGGACGCGGCGGGGAGGATGTGCACGCGGACGCCGCGCTCGGCGAAGCGGAACGGGGTCATGCCCTTGATGCCCAGGTCGATCGCGGCGAGGGTGAACCGCGGCTCGCCCTCCCATCCGCAGGCGGACGGCTCGACGACGTACGCCTCGTCGACGCTGACCTCCTCGGCCAGCCGGGCGCCCTTCATCGAGGGCTGGCCCTGCACTTCGGCGATCAGCTCGGCCTCGGGGCGGCGGGCCGCGTCGCCGGCGAAGATGCCGCCCTTGAGCGAGCCGACACTGCGCAGGTGGCGGGTCAGGGCGCGCGTGTCGACGCCCTGGATGCCGACGATGCCCTGCTCGGCGAGCTCCTGGTCGAGCGGCTTCTCGCTGCGCCAGTTGGACGGGCGGCGGGCGGCGTCGCGGAGGATGTAGCCGGCGACCCAGATGCGGCGGGACTCGGCGTCCTCGCGGTTCATGCCGGTGTTGCCGATGTGCGGGGCGGTCTGGACGACCAGCTGGCGGGCGTAGGACGGATCCGTGATGGTCTCCTGGTAGCCCGTCATGCCGGTCGCGAACACCGTCTCGCCGAGCGTGGTGCCGACGGCGCCGTACGAGCGGCCGCGGAAGACGCGGCCGTCTTCGAGCACCAGCAGTGCGGGCTCGGAGGTCTTCTGTGCAGTCACTTGGTGTCCTTCTGTTCAGGCTGATCTGCGTCAGGGGTGGTCTTGGGCCCGCCGGCGGCGGGCGTCGTGAGTTCTTCGAGGGCGGTGACGACGGCGGCGACCGCCTCGGGTCGTCGGGCGCGGAAGCCGGTGTCCACCGGGCGTCCGCCGAGGCGCCACTCGAGCACGACCAGTCCGTCGCGCTCGACGAACTTCCCGGCCATGCCGGACTCGCGGCGCACCCCGATCGCGTCCCGCGCCGGGACGAACACGTCGCGGGCGCCGGACCGGGTGTAGAGGACGCCCTCCGGGTGGACGGAGAGCGTGGCGTTCGCCTTGTAGCCGAGCGTGTGCACGGCGATGCGGTCGAGCCAGTCCCCCGCCGTGGTCGTGCTGACGTACTGCCCTTCGGCGGAGGCCAGCGGGGCGCCGAGGCCCTCCGGCGCGGGCAGTGGTTCCGCGACGCCGGACTGGCGCTTGAGGCGTCCCCGCCAGCCACGGACGATCAGCGCCACGAGCACGGCCGCGACGGCGAGGGTCGCGAAGGCCGCCAGACCGTACTCGCTCACGCCTGGTCCCCGGCCGCGCGCGGCGTGTTCAGCTCCGCGTCGAGCACCGTGGGCGTGCCGCGGTAGAACGTCGCCTCCACCCGGCCCGGCAGCTCCATGCCGGCGAACGGCGAGTTCCGCCCCATCGTGGCCATCGCGCCGGGGTCGACCGTCCAGCGGTGCGCCGGGTCGACGAGGACCACGTTCGCCGGCTCGCCGGCGGTCAGCGGGCGGCCCTGGTCCGCCACGCGGCCGATGGTGGCCGGCGTCGTCGACGTGACACGGGCGAAGTCCGCCCAGGTCATCATCCCGGTCTCGATCATCGTGTGCTGGACCACGGAGAGGGCGGTCTCCAGCCCCGTCATCCCCATGGCCGCCTGCGCCCACTCGCACTCCTTGGCCTCGTCTGGGTGCGGAGCATGGTCGGTGCCGACGATGTCGATGGTCCCGTCCGCGAGGGCCTCCCTGAGTGCCATGACGTCGGCCTCCCGGCGCAGCGGCGGGTTGACCTTGTACACGGGGTCGTAGGTCCGCACGCGCTCCTCGGTGAGCAGCAGGTGATGCGGGGTGACCTCGGCGGTGACCGCGATCCCGCGGGCCTTCGCCCAGCGGATGATGTCCACGCTGCCGGCGGTGGAGACGTGGCAGACGTGCAAACGGGATCCGACGTGCTCGGTCAGCAGGACGTCACGGGCGATGATCGATTCCTCGGCGACGGCCGGCCACCCGGGGAGGCCGAGGACGGCGGAGACCTCGCCCTCGTTCATCTGGGCGCCCTCGGTGAGCCGCGGCTCCTGTGCGTGCTGGGCGATGACGCCGTCGAAACCCTTGACGTACTCGAGGGCCCGGCGCATCAGCACGGGATCGGAGACGCAGATGCCGTCGTCGGAGAAGACGCGGACGCCGGCGCGGGACTCGGCCATCGCGCCGAGCTCGGAGAGCCGCTCCCCCGCGAGGCCGACGGTGACGGCGCCGACGGGGCGGACGTCGACCCAGCCGCTGCGGCGGCCGAGGCTCCAGACCTGCTCGACGACGCCGGCGGTGTCGGCGACGGGATTCGAGTTGGCCATGGCATGCACGGCGGTGAACCCGCCGCGCGCGGCGGCGCGGGTGCCCGTCTCGACGGTCTCGGCGTCCTCGCGGCCGGGCTCGCGCAGGTGGGTGTGCAGGTCCACCATGCCAGGCAGGGCGACGAGCCCGGCGGCGTCGATCTCGCGGGCACCGGCAGCACGCGGGTGAGCGGCCGCGTCGGGGCCGACGGCGGCGATCTCGCCGTCGGCGAGAAGGAGGTCGGAGGGATCGCCCCCGAGCAGGGCGGCCCCTCGGATCAGGAAGGCCTCGGGGTGGATTTCGGTGCTGGTCATAGTGACTCCCAAGTCTAGTTCTCGCGTGCGTCGCGTCGGCCGCTGTTACGGCGCGCGGAGCGCGGGCGAGGTGCTGGTCGGGCGCGCCGTCGGCGGCTCGGATTCAGTTCGTCTCTGCCGGTCGGGCCCGTGCCCGCCGGCCGGGTCAGTTGTCGCCGGAGAGGAGGAGGTACAGCACGGCCATGCGCACTGAGACGCCGTTGGCGACCTGCTCCAGGACCAGGGCGCGCTTCGAGTCGGCGGCTCCGGAGGAGATCTCGAAGCCCCGGTTCATCGGTCCCGGGTGCAGGATGGCGGTGTGCTCGAAGCCCTGCTCGTCGAGGGCGGCGAGGCGGACGTCGTCGAAACCCCAGCGCCGGGAGTACTCGGCGACGCTCGGGAAGAAGGCGGCGTTCATCCGTTCGGCCTGGACCCGGAGCATCATGACGGCGTCGGGACCGGTGCGCAGGGTCTCGTCGAGGTCGAAGCTGATGGCGCACGGCCAGGCGTCGGCGCCGACGGGCAGCAGCGTCGGCGGTGCGACGAGCGTGACCTCCGCGCCCAGGGTGCGCAGCAGCCAGAGGTTGGACCTCGCCACCCGGGAGTGCAGGACGTCGCCGACGATGACGACGCGCATGCCGTCCAGGTCGGCGCCCGTCGACTCGATCCCGCGGACGCGGGACCAGTGGCGGCGCAGCGTGAACGCGTCGAGGAGCGCTTGAGTGGGGTGCTCGTGGGTTCCGTCGCCGGCGTTGACGACGGCGGCGTTGATCCAGTCGGTGGCCGCCAGGCGGGCCGGCGCCCCCGAGGCCCAGTGGCGCAGGACCACGGCGTCGGCGCCGATGGCCTCCAGCGTCTGGGCGGTGTCCTTGAGGGACTCCCCCTTCGAGACGGAGGAGCCCTTGGCCGCGAAGTTGATCACGTCGGCGCTGAGCCGCTTGGCGGCGGCCTCGAAGGAGATCCGCGTCCGGGTGGAGTCCTCGTAGAAGAGGTTGACCACGGTACGGCCGCGCAGCGCGGGCAGCTTCTTGATCTCGCGCGTTCCGACGGCGGCCATCTGCTCCGCGGTGTCGAGGATGCGGACCGCGTCCTCGCGGCCCAGATCGTGGGTCGAGAGCAGGTGCTTCATGCGTTCCCCTCGATGACGACTTCGTTGACCGCATCGCCGTCGACGGCGTCGGTCTCCTCGAGGTGGACCCGCACCTTCTCGCTGGTGGCGGTGGGGAGGTTCTTGCCGACGTGGTCGGCACGGATCGGGAGCTCGCGGTGTCCCCGGTCCACGAGGACCGCCAGTCGCACGATGCGCGGGCGCCCGAGGTCGGCGAGCGCGTCGAGGGCCGCGCGGATGGTGCGCCCGGAGTAGAGGACATCGTCGACGAGGACGACGACCTTCCCGTCGATGCTGGCCCCGGGGATGCGGGTCGGCGAGGGAGTGCGGGAGGTGCCGTGGCGCAGGTCGTCCCGGTACATGGTGACGTCGAGCTGGCCGACGAGGGCCTCGGCGTCGAGTTGCGGGTCGGTCGCGGCGATGCGCTGGGCGATGCGGCGGGCCAAGGGGTACCCGCGGGTGGGGATGCCGAGCAGGATCAGGTCCTGGGTCCCCTTGTTGGCCTCGATGATCTCGTAGGCGATGCGCGTGAGGACGCGCTCGATGTCGCTGCCCGTCAGGACAGTGCGCGACGTCGTGGACACACTGGTGGCGCTGGGCTTCTCGTGGGAGTCCGCAGAGCTCATGGTGCCGCCTCCTTCCCCGCCTCACTGGACGGACTTAAAGGGTGGACTTGCGGTTCCTAAGTTATCACGAGGCGGCCACCCGGTTGTCGAGCCCTTCGGCCTCCATGAGGGTGTCGAGCCGTTCCACGGACTGCGGCTGCGGGGCAGGGTCGGCCCGGTGCCGTGCCAGCTGGCGGGCGTCGGGCAGCTCCTCGCGTGCAGGCAGCGAAGCGGTGTCGGCGAGGTCCCAGGCCCGCACCGCCTGGACGCTGATGCCCCGCGGCCCGGTGCGCCGGGTGATCCCGTGGATGAGGAGCAGGCGCGTCCCGAAGAGGAAGGGGGCCGAGGCCTGCTGCGCCTCGTGGAAGAAGGTGCAGTCCACGCACCCCGTGCCATCGTCCACGCTGATGAAGACGACGCGCCGTCCACCGCGCATCGGCGGAGTCTGCGTCGCAACGCGGATGCCGGCCACGAGGACCTCCGAGCCGTTGCGCAGACCGAGCAGGTCGGCTGCCGGCGTGGTGCCGAGGCGGCTCAGGGTCGACGCATGGGAGTCCATGAGGTGCGCGCTGACATCCACCGAGAGCAGGTCGAGCTCGGCGCCGACCGTCTCCTCCGCCGTCGGCTCGGGTGCGCCGATCTGGAGCGTTGCGAGCTCGATGTCGGGCAGCGGGAGCGGGAGCTGGCCGGTGATCGGCTGGTATCGCACGGGGACGCTCGACCTGATCTGCCCCCAGTGCCGGACCAGGTCCGCACGGTTGCCGCGTCCACGCTGCAGCGAGTCGAAGGCCCCGAGGGCTGCGTAGCGCTCCAGGGAGGCCCGGCGCAGGCCGGAGCGTTCGCGGACGTCGCTCAAGGAGCCGTAGGGCTGTCCCGCCCGCAGCCGGCGCACCTCGGCCGCCGAGACCCCGTACACCCCGCTGAGCGCGAGCCGGATCCCCAGCCGTCCGTCGTCGCACCGCTGCACCCGGTACGAGAGGTCGGACTCGTTGACGTCGAGGGGGAAGATGGGGATCCCGAGCCGGCGCGCCTCGGCGACCAGCAGGCGCTTGGGGTACATGCCGGGATCGTGCTCCCAGAGGCCGGCGATGAACGCCTCCGGATGGTGGGCCTTGAGCCAGGCGCTCTGGTAGGTGGGGACGGCGAACGCGGCACCGTGTGCCTTGCAGAAGCCGAAGCTGCCGAAGGCCCGGAGCGTCTCCCAGACCTCGTCGATGACCGCCCGGCCGTAGTTCCTCCGGGCCGCCTTGGTGCGGAAGAACTCCTCCACCTCCGGTTCGCGGTCCGGGTTGCCGAGGTAGCGGCGCAGCACGTCCGCGTCGTCGTATCCGCAGCCGGTCATGACGTGGAGGATGCGCAGGATCTGCTCGTGGAAGACAGTGACCCCGTGGGTCTCGGCGAGCGCGGGCTTCAGATCGGGATGCGGGTAGACCTCGGGTGCGAAGCCGTGCCGGTTCTCGAGGTACGGCTTGACCATGTTGGATTTCATGGGGCCGGGCCGGAAGAGCGAGATGTCGATGATGAGGTCGTTGAACCGCTGCGGCGCGAGCTTGCCCACGAGCTCGCGCTGGCCCGGGGATTCGATCTGGAAGCAGCCGAGGGTGTGCGTGCTGCGGATCAGTTCGAACGTCGCCTCATCGTCCTGCGGGATGTGCTCGAGCATGATCGTCCCGTCCGGGTGGACGTAGTCGGTTCCGTGCGCTCCGGCAGCGGCGACCTCCTCGGCGCCGCCGTGGAGGCGGCGGATCTCCGCGACGGCGTAGGCCATGGCGCTCTGCATCCGTACGCCCAGCACATCGAGCTTGATCATGCCCATCGGGTCCATGTCGTGCTTGTCGAACTGGCTCATCGGGAGACCCAGTCCGCTGGCCTGTACGGGGGTGCGGTCCAGCAGCGAGGCGTCGGAGAGGATCACCCCGCAGGGATGCATGGAGATGTGACGCGGGAGCCGGTCCAGTCGCTCCGTCAGGTCCACGAGCAGGTCGAGCTGCCGGTGGGAGCCGACCTGCTCGGCGAAGCGGGCCAGCTCAGGCTTCTCCTCGAGTGCTTCGCGGAAGCTGCCCGCCGAGAAGCGCCACAGCTGCTTGGCGATGTCGTCGATCTGCTGGGGCTCCATGCCCAGGGCCAGCCCGGCGTCGCGTACGGCGCCGCGGGCGCGGTAGGCGTTCTGCATGCTCATGAGCGTCACGCGCTCCGCTCCGAAGCGGTCGAAGATCTCCCGGTAGACGCGGTGGCGCTCGGCGCTCTCCACGTCGATGTCGATGTCCGGGAGCGTGGTCCTGCGCCGGGAGAGGAATCGTTCGAAGATGAGGTCGTGCTTCAGCGGGTCCACGTGACTGACGCCCAGCAGGTAGTTGACGAGGCTGGAGGCCCCTGAGCCGCGGGCGGCGTTGCGGATCCCGAGGTCGCTGATGAGCCGGGCGACCTCGGCGACGGTGAGGAAGTAGGCGGCGAAGCCCAGATCGGCGATCACGGAGAGCTCGTGCTCCAGGCGTTTCCGGAGCGCCTTCTCGTCCGCTTGGCCGAGACGGGGCAGGGCAGGGCCGTTGTAGAGGCGCGTGATTCCGGCCTCGCACCGTTGCTTCAGCTCCCGGTCCGGGTCGCCCTCGATGCCGATGATGCGCGCTTCGGGGACGACGGGCACACCCCACCCGGTGTCGGACACGGGGTCGAGCCTGCTCAGGTCTGCGATCCGCTGGGTCTGCTCGAGGAGGTCCACGGCCACCTCCACGCCGCCGGCTGCCTGCCCGACGCTCTGCGCCACCCGGATCATGCTGGCCGTGCTCTTCAGCCAGCCTTGGCCGTTGGGCTGCCACCCCTCCTGCTCCTCGGCCAGACGTTGCAGGGGCCGTGCGGCGCGCACAGCGTCCAGCACGTCTGCCGTGGCGGCGCCGTCGGGGTCCGCGTACCGGACGGCATTGGTCAGGACCACCGGGAGCCCGCTCTCGCGCCCCGCCCGGGTCATCCTGACCGCGTGCGAGGTGCTCAGACGCGATCCGGGCACGTTGAGGTGGGTGACGGCCGCCAGGGCCAGCGCCCCCTCGGGGAGAGCGCGACGCCAGGCGGTCAGCCGTCGCCGCAGCAGGCGCCGGTCGTGGCCGGCGGCTGCCTGCCCGACGTCGGATTCCGGACCCAGCAGAATGGTGAGCAGGGGCCCCTCCCCCGCGGCCAGACGCAGGTCGCTGCGCAGGTTCCTCCCGGAGGCGTAGTCGGCCAGCACATCCCTGGTCACCCCCACGATCCCCGGCCCGGCACCACCCTCGACGCCGGCTCCGGCGCCGATGCCGTGCGCGGCGGAGACCAGACGGCACAGCGCCGCGTATCCCGCGCCCCTGCGGTGCCCACGGGCCAGGACGATGACGCGTCCGGTCACATGGCGGCGGACCGGACTCGCCCCGCGTCGCTGCGCGCTGGCTCCGGAGAGGACGGCCAGATTCACCCCGAGAATGGGATCGATGCCCTGCTCGATGCACGCACCCAGATGTTTCACAGCCCCGTAGAGGCCATCCCTGTCAGTGCAGGCGAGGGCGTCCTGACCGTCTGAGCTCGCGGCTGCGGCCAGGTCCGCAGGTCGGGAGACGCCGTAGTGCGCGCTGTATGCGCTGGCAACGTCCAGATGGACGAATCCCCCGCTCATGCGGCCTCCTCGCGCACGGCCCCGTGCAGGCGGATCATCCGCCAGCGGCCGGAGGCGACATGATGGGACAGGTCGAAGGTGCGCAGGTCACCGTCGCGGGCGCCGCGTGCCTGCACGCGCCAGATCTCATGGTCGACGAGCCCGCGTCCGCGTCCGCGTTCGGCACGCTGCTCCTCCTCCCACCACTTGCGGCGCTCGTACCACAGCACCGGTTCCTCCAGCACGTCGTACCGCTGTCCGCGCCAGGTCAGCGCGGAGAGCGCACCGTCCTCTGCCAGGACGACATCGAGCGATTGTGTGAACAGACCCATGAGACCTCCATGCCCAGCGGCTGCGCGGTGTGAGTGCCCGCGCAACGAGTGGATACGGGGAGTTGGTGCCTTCCGGGAAGCGGGGAAAGCGACACCTCCAGTGTATTCGAATATGTGTTCGAATGCCTAGGCGACGCTAGCCTCCACCACCCGCAGAATGGCCCCCGTGACCTCCGATCCACTGCTGACCGGGGACGATGGAGGGGACCGCGGTAGACCGCGCGCTCCGCCTCCAGCGGAGCTCAGCCGGTAGACGACAGCGGCGGCACCCACCGTCCTGGTGGATGCCGCCGCTGCTCCCGGATGAGGCCGTCCGCCCTCCCCCACCTCTGGGGAGGAGGGTTCATCCGTTCCGCCCGAGTGGGCGCTGCGTCAGTGCGTGTCGTCCGCGCTGATCTCCGTGCGGTCGCCGCTCCACTGGGTGTGGAACGTGCCCTCGCGGTCGATGCGCTGGTACGTGTGCGCCCCGAACAGGTCGCGCTGGCCCTGGATCAGGGCCGCCGGCAGGCGCTTGCGGCGCAGGCCGTCGTAGTAGGCGAGGGAGGAGGAGAAGACCGGCACCGGGATGCCGAGGCGCACGGCGGTGGCCACGACGCGGCGCCAGGCCGGAACCGCCTCGGCGATGGCCTTCGAGAAAGCAGGGGCGAACAGGAGGTTCTCCGGCTTCTCGGCCGCGGCGTACGCCTTCATGATGTCGTCCAGCAGCTCGGCGCGGATGATGCAGCCGGCCCGCCACAGGGAGGCGATCTCGTCCAGCTTCAGCTCCCAGCCGTACTCGGCCGCGGCGTTGTCCAGCATGTCCAACCCCTGCGCGTAGGAGACCAGCTTGGAGGCGAACAGGGCCTGGCGGACGTCCTCCACGAAGCCCTCCGGCAGCTCGACCTGCTCCTCGCGTCCTTCCAGGACCTCCTGGCCGATGGCGCGCTGCGAGCGCTGGGAGGAGAGCCCGCGGGCGAACACGGACTCGGCGATGCCGGACGTCGGCGTGCCCAGCTCGAGGGCCGAGATGACGGTCCAGCGGCCGGTGCCCTTCTGACCCGCGGAGTCGACGACGACGTCGACCAGAGGCTTGCCCGTGTCCGCGTCGACGTGGCCGAGGACCTCGGCCGTGATCTCGATGAGGAACGAGGAGAGATTGGTCTTGTTCCACTCCGTGAAGACCTTCGCCTGCTCGGCGGGCTCCAGGCCGGCGGCCGAGCGGAGGAGGTCGTAGGCCTCGCCGATGACCTGCATGTCGGCGTACTCGATGCCGTTGTGGACCATCTTGACGAAGTGTCCGGCACCATCGGTCGAGATCCAGGTGCAGCACGGCTCGCCCTCGTACTTGGCGGAGATCTTCTCGAGCATCGGGCCGAGCGCCCGGTAGGACTCCTGCGAGCCGCCCGGCATGATCGACGGGCCGAGGAGGGCGCCCTCCTCGCCGCCGGAGACGCCGACCCCCACGAAGTGCAGGTCCTTCTCGGCCAGCGCGGCCTCGCGGCGGCGCGTGTCCTCGTAGTGGGAGTTGCCGCCGTCGATGACGATGTCGCCCGGCTCGAGCAGGGGCACGAGCTGATCGATCACGGCGTCGACCGGCTTGCCGGCCTTCACCATGAGCATCACCCGGCGGGGAGTCTCGAGGTTCTGCACCAACTCCTCGAGGGACTCCGTGCGGATGAAGTCGCCCTCGTCCCCATGGGCCTCGAGCAGGGCGTCGGTCTTTCCGGCCGACCGGTTGTGGACGGCGACGGTGTACCCGTTACGCGCGAAGTTGCGGGCCAGGTTTGCGCCCATGACGGCCAGGCCGGTCACGCCAATCTGTGCAGGCATACGGAAGGATCCTCCGGAACGGTTGATGTGTGCGGGGCGCCTGTCCCAGGCGCTGCTCAGTAGCCTAGCCCACAGAGGCCCCGCGGAGGCCAAAAAGTAATACCTTTGCGCGGCCATGTTTCCAGTTCCTTCACCCGCTCACCGAGGAGCTCGTGCGCCCCTCGAAGATCGCAGGCGCGCAGCCGGCGCCCCCTGCATTGCCCCGAGGACACAGGAAACCCCGCCATCCCGACCCGGAGGTCGTGGGATGACGGGGTTTGCGAATGGTGGGTCCTACCGGGATCGAACCGATGACATCCACGGTGTAAACGTGGCGCTCTACCAGCTGAGCTAAAGACCCGCGCGCCGGTCAATCCTACCGGCAGCTGCTCCCCCGTCCAACTCCCGCAGAGCCCTGCGGTAGTCCTCCAGAGCCCGCGGACGGCCGACGTCGGAGGAGAACGCCGCCGTGATCCGACCCCCGGCGACGAAGAACGTCGTCCGTCCAGCCCTTCCGGCCCGCGGATCGAAGCACCCGAAGGCCTGCGCCGCGGCCCCGTGCGGCCAGAAGTCGGCGAGGAGCTCGAACGGCAGCCCCTCCTGCTCCGCATAGGCCCGCAGGGCGTACTTGTGGTCCACCGATACGCCGAGGAGCCGTACTCCCGCGTCCTCGAATCGCGAATGCTCGGCCGCCAGCTCGCGCAGCTCGGAGGTGCAGACGCGGGAGAAGGCGAACGGGTAGAAGACCAGGCAGTAGGCCTGGTCCCATAGCGAACGGCTGCCGACCGGCTCCCCGTGCTGATTGACGAGGTCGAAAGCGGGCACGGCCGCGCCCTGCTGTGGGGACCCCACGGCTCCCCTGCTTCCCGCGTAGTCGTTCAGTGCGTGCGCCGTTCAGTTCTTGCGGCGTGGGGCCAGCCGGGACGCCGACCACTCCGCCGATACGCCCTCGCTGGTCGTCATGTGGAGACCCGCCGTCGGCGCGGCCTCCAGGATCTCGGCTGGCTTGACGTGGCCGTCGCGGCCGTTCTTGGGCGTCAGCAGCCAGACCACGCCGCCCTCGTCCAACTGCGTGAGCGAGTCGACGAGGGCGTCGACGAGATCGCCGTCGCCTTCGCGCCACCACAGAATGACGCCGTCGACGACGTCCTGGTCTTCCTCGGTGAGCAATTCTGAGCCGATGCCGTCTTCGAGCGCGTCGCGCAGATCGAAGTCGACGTCGTCGTCATAACCCAGTTCCTGGATGAGATCCCCTTCTTTGAATCCCATCTTGGCGGCAGCCGATTCGGTGGCTGCTGCGGCCTCGCTCACAATCTTCCTCCTCTATGGTGGTCTTACTCTCACTAAGACAACACGTTTCCTCCCCCGGTATCAAGCGCGGGACGCCTGACACGCCGCATTTCTCGGCGGGCGCCGGAGCCTGCGGCCCGGCGCCGCACGGCCCACGGCCACGAGCTACGCATTCTCCAGCCACGCGCATTAGAGTGGCGTGGATAGCTTCCGCTGCACCACGGCGGGAACCTAACCGAGCACGGCGGCCGAACTGCCACGGCCTGGGGAGTGCGACCCACAGACGACGTCGTCCTCTCCTACCGCCTGCACCACGCTGTAACCCGCTACAAGGAGAATTTGGACGTGGCTGACGATCACATTTCACACATCCGCTCTGGCTTGACCAGTCAGTTGCCGGACCGCGATCCGGAAGAAACCGCCGAGTGGATCGAGTCCTTCGACGATCTGGTCGCCAGTCAGGGCACCGAGCGGGCGCAGTTCATCGTCCGCTCCTTGTTGCAGCGCGCGGGCGCCAAGAGTGTCGGCGTCCCCATGGTGACGACCACCGACTACGTGAACACCATCCCGGTGGACCAGGAGCCGGAGTTCCCCGGCGACGAGGAGGTCGAGCGCCGCTACCGCGCCTGGATGCGGTGGAACGCCGCCGTCATGGTGCACCGCGGCCAGCACCCCGACATCGGCGTCGGCGGGCACATCTCCACCTTCGCCGGCGCCGCCACCCTCTACGAGGTGGGCTTCAACCACTTCTTCCGGGCGAAGGACCACCCGGGCGGCGGCGACCAGATCTTCTTCCAGGGCCACGCCTCCCCCGGCATGTACGCCCGCGCCTTCCTCGAGGGACGCCTGAGCGAAGAAGACCTCGACGGGTTCCGCCAGGAGAAGTCGAAGGGCGAGAACGGCATCCCCTCCTATCCGCATCCGCGGAACATGCCCGAGTTCTGGGAGTTCCCCACGGTGTCGATGGGCATCGGCCCGGCCAATGCGATCTACCAGGCGCAGACGAACCGGTACCTGCACAACCGCGGCATCAAGGACACGTCCGACCAGCACGTGTGGGCATTCCTCGGCGACGGCGAGATGGACGAGCCCGAGTCGCGCGGCTTCCTGCAGCTGGCCGCCAACGAGAAGCTCGACAACCTGACGTTCGTCATCAACTGCAACCTGCAGCGCCTCGACGGCCCGGTCCGCGGCAACGGCAAGATCATGCAGGAGCTGGAGGCCTTCTTCCGCGGCGCCGGCTGGAACGTCATCAAGGTCGTCTGGGGCCGCGAGTGGGACGACCTGCTCGAGAAGGACCAGACGGGCGCACTGGTCGACATCATGAACCAGACCCCGGATGGCGACTACCAGACGTACAAGGCCGAGTCGGGCGCCTTCGTGCGGGAGCACTTCTTCGGGAAGTCACCCGAGACGAAGGAGCTCGTCGCCGACATGAGCGACGACGAGATCTGGAACCTCAAGCGCGGCGGGCACGACTACCACAAGGTCTACGCCGCCTACAAGGCCGCCATGGAGTTCAAGGGCAAGCCGACGGTCATCCTCGCGAAGACGGTCAAGGGCTACGGCCTGGGCCCGCACTTCGAGGCGCGGAACGCGACGCACCAGATGAAGAAGCTGACGCAGGACGACCTGAAGGCCTTCCGCGACCACCTGCGGATCCCGATCACCGACGAGCAGATCGAGGCCGACCCGTACCGCCCGCCGTACTTCCATCCGGGGCCCGACGCCCCGGAGATCCAGTACATGCTGGACCGCCGGAAGAAGCTCGGCGGCTCGCTGCCCGAGCGGCGGACCAAGCACACCGAGCTGGCCCTTCCGGACGACAAGACGTACGCGATCGCCAAGCGCGGCTCCGGCAAGCAGCAGGCCGCCACCACCATGGCCTTCGTGCGCCTGCTGAAGGACCTGATGCGGGACAAGGAGTTCGGCAATCGGATCGTGCCGATCGTCCCGGATGAGGCCCGCACGTTCGGCATGGACTCGTTCTTCCCGACGGCGAAGATCTACAACCCCAAGGGCCAGAACTACCTCTCCGTGGACCGGGACCTGGTCCTGGCCTACAAGGAGTCCCCGGCGGGCCAGATCCTGCACCCGGGCATCAACGAGGCCGGCGCCGTGGCAGCCCTCACGGCGACCGGCACCGCGTACGCCACGCACGGCGAGCCGCTGATCCCGGTCTACGTCTTCTACTCGATGTTCGGGTTCCAGCGGACCGGCGACTCCTTCTGGGCCGCCGCCGACCAGATGACCCGCGGCTTCGTCATCGGCGCGACCGCCGGCCGGACCACGCTCACCGGCGAGGGCCTGCAGCACGCCGACGGCCACTCGCCGATCCTCGCCGCCACCAACCCGGCCGTGGTCACGTACGACCCGGCCTACGGCTACGAGATCGGGCACATCATGCGGGCCGGCCTGGAGCGCATGTACGGCGGGAACCACCCGGACCCCAACGTCATGTACTACCTGACCGTCTACAACGAGCCGATCTCCCAGCCGGCCGAGCCGGAGGAACTCGACGTCGACGGCCTGCTCAAGGGCATCTACCTCGCCGCCCCGGCGAAGGTCGACGGCCCCCGCACGCAGCTGCTCGCCTCCGGCGTCGCCCTGCCCTGGGCCATCGAGGCCCAGCAGATCCTCGCCGAGGAGTGGGGCGTCTCCGCCGACGTCTGGTCCGTGACCAGCTGGACGGAGCTGCGCCGCGACGCCATCGAGGCCGAGGAGGAGGCGTTCCTCAACCCGGGCAGCGAAGCGCGCACGCCTTTCGTCACGGAGCAGCTGGCCGGGGCGACCGGTCCGGTGGTCGCCGTCAGCGACTACATGAAGGCCGTGCCGGATCAGATCCGCCAGTACGTGCCGAACGAGTGGGCGACGCTGGGGGCCGACGGCTTCGGCTTCTCGGACACCCGTGCCGCTGCGCGCCGGTTCTTCAAGATCGACGCGCACAGCGTCGTGGTCCGGGCCCTGCAGATGCTCGCCCGGCGTGGCGAGGTGCCCGCCGAGGCTCCCGCCCAGGCCTTCGAGCGCTACCGGCTCGACGACGTCAACGCCGGCACCAGCGGCAACGCCGGCGGCGACAGCTGACCGCCCACGCATGACGGAAAGGACGGCTCCCGGGAATCCCGGGGGCCGTCCTTTGTATGAAGTCGACAAAACGGTACCCACCGGTAAGGTGCCTCACGATCACCAGCCGAGTAGTGTTGCGCCCATGACTGACACGGCCCCGGCGCACGATCCGAGTCCGCTGCTCTCCAAGCAGCCGCCCGGTGGCTCGGAGACCCTGGCCCGCCTGAAGTCGCATCAGGGAGTCCTCTACACCGCGGCTCTGAAGCACCTGGAGCAGTCCCTCCCCTGGTACCGTGCGCTCAATCCGGATGAGCGCGCCGCGCTCGGTCTGGTCGCCCAGAAGGGCATCGCCTCCTTCGTCGGCTGGTACGAGCGCCCGACCAGCCCGCAATGGGTCCTCAACGACGTCTTCGGCGCGGCGCCGACGGAACTCACTCGCTCCATCAGCCTCCAGCGGGCGCTCCAGCTCATCCGGACGATCGTCGAGGTGGTCGAGAACCGGGTGCCGGAGCTCGCCGCCGAGTCCGAGCAGATCCAGCTGCGCGAAGCCGTCCTTCGGTACTCGCGCGAGGTCGCCTTCGCCGCCGCAGACGTCTACGCCCGCGCCGCGGAGTCCCGCGGTGCCTGGGACAGCCGGCTCGAGGCGCTCGTCGTGGACGCCGTGCTGCGCGGCGAGGACACGGACTCCCTCCGCTCCCGGTTCGCGGCCGTGGGCTGGAAGTCCCAGTCCGGCATCCACGTCATGGCGGGCCGGGCCCCCGACGTCGCGAGCGCCCACTTCGTGGCCGAGCTGCGCCGTGCCGCCCTGCGCTACGCGCACGACTGCCTCGTCGGCATCCAGGGCGAGCGGCTGATCGTGATGCTCGGCGGCATCCGCGAGAACGGGGCCGCCGGCTTCTCGCGGCTGGCCGAGCTGTTCGGCGACGGGCCGGTCGTCTACGGCCCGCGCGCCGATTCCCTGCGCGCGACGACCGACTCCGCGCAGGCCGCCTTCGCGGGACTGGCCTCCGCGGATGCGTGGACCCAGGCCCCGCGCCCGGCCGCGGCGGACGACCTCTGGCCGGAACGCGTCATCAACGGCGACCCGCTGGCGCGCCGAGCGCTGGTCGAGCACATCTACCGGCCGCTGGAGAAGGCCGGCAACGGCCTGGTGCAGACCCTCACCAGCTACCTCGCGCTGGGCCACTCGCTCGAGGGCACTGCGCGCCAGCTCTTCGTCCATGCGAACACCGTGCGCTACCGCCTCAAGCGCGTCTGCGAGCTCACCGGCTGGGACCCGCTGATCCCCCGGGAGGCGTTCGTCCTGCAGACCGCCCTGGTCGTCGGGCGCCTGGAGGACAGCCCGCCCCTGTGATCCTCTTGTAGGATCCCTACAAGACGCCCCGGTGAGCTTGGTGCACCAGAACACCGGGGCCAGCCCTCGATTATTGGAAAGCTGGAATCGTGCTTGCAATCGTGTGCCCCGGACAGGGCTCCCAGACCCCCGGTTTCCTGACCCCCTGGCTCGAACAGCCCGGCGTCGCGGATCATCTCGCCCAGCTCGCCGAGCTGTCCGGGCGCGATCTGACGCATTTCGGTACCGCCGCCGACGAGGAGACCATCAAGGACACCGCCGTCGCCCAGCCGTTGATCGTCGCGGCGGGCCTGGTCACGGCCCGAGCACTCCTCTCCGACGGTGTCCCCGACGGCGTCGTGGTCGCCGGGCACTCCGTCGGCGAGATCACGGCCTCCGCGATCGCTGGCGCCCTGAGCGAGCGGGACGCAATGGTCTTCGTCCGCGAGCGCGCCAACGCCATGGCGGAGGCCGCTGCGGCGACTCCCACCGGCATGGCGGCCGTGCTCGGGGGGGACCCCGAGGAGGTCCGCGACGCCATCGAGGCCGCCGGACTCACCCCGGCGAACGCCAACGGAGGCGGCCAGACCGTCGCGGCGGGGACGCTCGAGGAGATCGAGGCCTTCGCCGCCGCTCCCCCCGCCAAGGCGCGGGTCGTCCCGTTGAAGGTGGCCGGCGCCTTCCACACCCGGCACATGGCCCCGGCCGTCTCGGTCCTCGAGCAGCTCGCGCCGCAGCTCTCCCCCGCCGACCCACGGCTGAGCCTCCTCAGCAACTACGACGGCGGCGTGGTCGTCGACGGCCGGGCGAACCTGTCCAGCCTGGTCGCGCAGGTCTCCCGGCCGGTCCGCTGGGACCTGTGCATGGAGCGCTTCGCCGAGCTCGGCGTGACGGGCCTGCTCGAGCTCGCCCCTGCCGGAACCCTCGTCGGCCTCGCCAAGCGCGGTCTCAAGGGCGTCGCCACGCTCGCCCTGAAGAGCCCGGAAGACCTCGACTCGGCCCGCGCGTTCGTCGCCGAGCACACCGCGTAAGGAGCACCATGACCACCGAACTCAAGCTCGCGCCGACCAACGCCGGCAGCCGCTTCCTCGGCCTCGGCGCGTACCGCGGCGACGTCGTGGTGACCAACGAGGACGTCTGCCAGTGGATCGACTCCTCCGACGAGTGGATCCGCCAGCGCACCGGCATCGTCACCCGCCGCCGGGCCTCCGAGGATGTCTCGCTCCTGGACATGGCGGAGGCCGCGGGCCGCGAGGCCCTCGAGGCCGCCGGGATCGACGGGTCACAGCTCGGCGCCGTGATCGTCTCCACCGTCACCTTCCCGTACGCGACCCCCTCGGCCGCGGCCGCGCTGGCGGATCGACTGGGCGCGACCCCGGCCCCGGCCTTCGATATCTCGGCCGCGTGCGCGGGCTACTGCTACGGCGTCGCGCAGGCGGACGCCCTGGTGCGCTCCGGTGCGGCGGACTACGTCCTCGTCGTCGGCGCGGAGAAGCTCTCCGACGTGATCGACAACCATGAGCGGACGATCTCCTTCCTGCTCGGCGACGGCGCCGGCGCGGTTGTGATCGGCGCTTCGGAGACCCCCGGCATCGCGCCGTCGGTCTGGGGATCGGACGGCTCCAAGTGGTCCACGATCGGCATGACCCACTCGATGCTCGACCTGCGCGAGATCGCCCTGGCGGCGGAGGCGGATCCCGAGGGGAACGCGCTGGTCGCCGAGACGGAGGCGAAGCTGTGGCCGACGCTGCGCCAGGACGGTCAGACCGTCTTCCGCTGGGCCGTCTGGGAGATGGCCAAGGTCGCCAAGCAGGCGATGGACGCTGCGGGCGTCGGCCCGGAGGACCTCGCCGCGTTCGTGCCGCATCAGGCCAACATGCGGATCATCGACGAGATGGTCAAGCAGCTCAAGCTTCCCGAGACGGTCGCTGTCGGCCGTGACATCGCGGACATGGGCAACACCTCCGCTGCGTCGATCCCCCTGGCCATGCACCGGCTCCTGCAGGAGGACCCCGGGCTGTCCGGCGGGCTCGCCCTGGAGATCGGTTTCGGCGCCGGACTGGTGTTCGGCGCCCAGGTCGTCGTTCTGCCCTAGGCTTGCCTAGGACGAACGTTCCAATGGTTACCCGCCCACTGCGGGCGGGACACAACGTCGGGATCACCCGGCACTACGAGAAAGGAAAGCCCTCATGGCGAGCAACGAAGAGATCCTTGCCGGTCTGGCGGAGATTGTTAACGAAGAGACCGGACTGGACACCGACGCCGTTCAGCTGGACAAGTCCTTCACCGATGACCTGGACATCGACTCCATCTCGATGATGACCATCGTGGTCAACGCCGAGGAGAAGTTCGACGTGAAGATTCCGGATGAGGAAGTCAAGAACCTCAAGACGGTCGGCGACGCGGTCAGCTACATCGCGAACGCCCAGGCCTAGGGGCCTGCCAACGCGCCGCCGTCGGGCAGGCGGCGGCGCGTTACCACCCCGGTCCGGGATCCATCCCGGCCGGGCACCTGCCACCCACTACGTAGTCTTCTTCGTGTAAAGAGAGATGTGCTGATGGCCCGCAAAGTCGTAATCACCGGTCTAGGTGCCACAACCCCCATCGGTGGCGACGTGCCCACCCTGTGGGAGAACGCCCTGAAGGGCGTCTCCGGTGCGCACACGCTGACCGACGACTGGGTCGAGGAGTTCAACCTCCCGGTCAGCTTCGCCGCCCGTGTCACCACCCCGCCGAGCGAGACGCTCTCCCGCGTCGAGATGAAGCGGATGGACCCGTCCACGCAGTACGCCGTGGTGGCCGCCCGCGAGGCCTGGAAGGACTCCGGTCTGACGGAGATGGACCAGGACCGCCTCGGCGTCGCCTTCGCCACCGGCATCGGCGGCGTGTGGACGCTCCTCGACGCCTGGGACACCCTCCGCGAGAAGGGTCCGCGCCGCGTCCTGCCGATGACGGTGCCCATGCTCATGCCGAACGGCCCTGCTGCCGCCGTCAGCCTCGATCTGGGCGCCCGCGCCGGCGCCCACACGCCGGTCTCCGCCTGCGCCTCCGGCACCGAGGCGGTGGACGTGGGCCTGGAGATCATCCGCTCCGGCCGTGCCGACGTCGTCGTGGTCGGCGGCGCCGAGGCCGCGATCCACCCGATGCCGCTCGCGGCGTTCGCCTCGATGCAGGCGCTCTCGCGCCGCAACGACGATCCCGAGCACGCGTCCCGCCCGTACGACCTGGACCGCGACGGCTTCGTCATGGGCGAGGGCGCCGGTGCGCTCGTCCTGGAGGCGGAGGAGCATGCACTCGCCCGCGGGGCCCGGATCTACGCGGAGCTCGCTGGAACGGCGGTCACCGCCGACGCCCACCACATCACCGCCCCCGACCCCGAGGGCCTCGGCGCGACCCGCGCGCTGAAGGCCGCGATGTTCGATGGCCTCATCCAGCCGGAGGACGTGGTGCACGTCAATGCGCACGCGACGTCCACCCCGGTCGGCGACAAGCCGGAGTACACGGCTCTGCGGGCCGCCCTCGGCCAGCACGTAGACAATGTGGCCGTCTCCGCCACCAAGTCGCAGATGGGCCACCTCCTCGGAGCCTCCGGAGCGGTGGAGTCCGTCCTGAGCGTCCTGGCGGTCTACCACCGCAAGACACCGGTGACCATCAACCTCGAGAACCAGGACCCGGACATCCCGCTGGACGTGGTCACGGGCACCCCGCGCGAGCTGCCCGGCGGCTCGATCGTGGCCCTGAACAACTCGTTCGGCTTCGGCGGGCACAACGCCGTCGTGGCCATCCGCAGCGTCTAGTCGCTCCACCGCAGCGGACCCGAACGGGGCCGGGCCGGCGCCTTCCCCGCAGGGTTTGGCACCGGCCCGGCCCCGTTCTCTTGTGTACTCCGAGCGCTCTCTCCCCCGGCTCGCCTGCGGCGGCGAGCAGGACCGGCGTCGACGACGAAGGGCGCCGTCCCTGCCGTCGATCGGCCGGGGTGGCGCCCTCGGTGATGCGGCCGGCCCGCGCTGTTGCGGGCCGGCTGCGGGTCTAGGCCAGGAGCGTCGGCTTCATCTGCTGGATGCGGCCGAGCAGCCCGTTGATGAACTCGGGCGACTCGTCGGTGGAGAGCTCCTTCGCCAGCGACATCGCCTCGGCGACGGCGACGCCGTCGGGTACGTCGTCGTTGAAGAGGATCTCCCAGGCGCCGAGGCGCAGCGCGGCGCGGTCCACGGCCGGCATGCGGTCCAGGGTCCAGCCGCGCGCATAGGTGCTGAGGATCTCGTCGATCCGCTCCTGCTGCGACACCACGCCCTCCACGAGGGTCATCGTGTAGGGATTGACGGTCCAGTCCGCGTTGGCCTCTCGGCGCTGCTGCAGGGCGGACAGCGCGGTCACGCCGCGCTGGTCCGCCTCGAAGAGCACCTCGAGCGCCCGGAGCCGGGCCTTGCTGCGGGCACTCACTCGGTGACACGCCCCAGGTAGTCGCCCGTGCGGGTGTCGACCTTCACGCGGGTGTTCTGCTCGACGAACAGCGGCACCTGGATCTCCTTGCCGGTCTCCAGCGTGGCCGGCTTGGTGCCGGCGGAGGAGCGGTCGCCCTGGAGGCCCGGCTCCGTGTAGGTGATCTCCAGGACCACCGACGGCGGCAGTTCCACGTACAGCGGCGAGCCGTCGTGCATCGCGATGACCAGTTCCTGGTTCTCGAGCATGAAACCGGCGGCATCGCCGACGAGCGCGCCCGGAACGGTGATCTGGTCGTAGTCGGACAGGTTCATGAAGACGTAGTCCTCGCCGTCCTGGTACAGGTACTGGTAGTCGCGGCGGTCGACCGTCGCGGTCTCGATCTTGGCGCCGGCGTTGTAGGTCTTGTCGACGACCTTGCCCGACATGATGTTGCGCATCTTGGTGCGCACGAATGCACCACCCTTGCCCGGCTTGACGTGCTGGAATTCGACGATCTGCCACAGCTGGCCGTCGATCTTGATGACGACGCCGTTCTTGATATCGGTGGTATCTGCCACGAACTACTCTTCCTGTATGGGCGCCGGCGCCCGTCTCCGCGCCGATGGCGCGGCCGGGCTCCGGCTCTTGTCAAAGATCCTCAGCAATTTTAGCGTACGAGGTGCTCGTGCCGTTCGACGGCCTGCAGCGAGCGCCTCGCGAGCTCCGTGCGTCGCTCGAGCGCGTTCGCCCTGGTGTGCAGCTCGAGCGCCTTCTCAAAGCGGTGTCGGGCCGCGGTGAGGTCGCCCGCGTTGTAGTAGAGGATCCCGAGGTACTGATGCATCGTGGCCTCGTGGGATGTGCCGGAGAACTCCTCCAGCAGGGCCCGCAGGCGCTTGATGGCGGCCTCGGTGTTGCCCATGGCGCGCTGCAGGTCGGTGTCCAGCAGGCGCATGCGGATGTTCTGCGGCTCGTTCAACCGCACGTCGGCCACCAGCTCGGCGGCCTGCCGGAGCTGGCCACGGGCGATCAGCACGACCACGGCGTCGCACGGGTCGTCCCCCTGGAGGAGTCCTTCCGCCTCCTCCTCATCGACGATCACGGGCAGCAGCGTCTCGGGATCGCGCTTGATCCCCGGCATGCCCGTCTCGATCCAGTGAGTCTCCTGCATCAGTCTGCGATCTCCTGGTATGCGGCGAAGAGTAGGGATGTATCGGGTACATCGAGGATACCCGGCCGGGCCAGCCCGTCGAGGACGACGAACCGCAGCAGGTCGCCTCGTGCCTTCTTGTCCCGCTTCATCCCGTCCAGCAGCGCCGCCCAGCGGTCGCCCCGGTACGTGGTGGGGAGGCCGAGCGACTCCAGGACGGCCCGGTGCCGGTCGGCCAGCGCGTCGTCGATCCGCCCCACGGAGCGCGCCAGCTCCGCGGCGAAGGTCAGTCCGATCGACACGGCGGCCCCATGGCGCATCTGGTACCGCTCCGCCAGCTCGATCGCGTGCGCCAAGGTGTGGCCGTAGTTGAGCATCTCGCGGCGACCCGACTCCTTCAGGTCCTCGGACACGACCTCCGCCTTGACCCGGATGGAGCGTTCGATCACCTCGCGCAGCTCGTCGCTGCCGGGCTCGGAGACCTTCGCGGGGTCGGCCTCGATGATCTCCAGGATCCGCGGGTCGGCGATGAACCCGCATTTCACGGACTCCGCGAGCCCGGTGACCAGTTCGTTGCGCGGCAGGGTCTGCAGGGAGTCCAGGTCGGCCAGCACCGCGGCCGGCGGGTGGAACGCGCCCACCAGGTTCTTCCCCTCGGACGTATTGATGCCCGTCTTCCCGCCGACGGCGGCGTCCACCATGCCCAGGAGCGTCGTCGGGAGGTGGACCACGCGCACGCCGCGCAGCCACGTCGCGGCGACGAAGCCGGCCACGTCGGTCACAGCGCCGCCGCCGACGGCCACGACGGCGTCGGAACGCGTGAAGTCATTCTGGCCCAGGACCTGCCAGCAGAAGGCGGCGACCTGGATGTGCTTGCCCTCCTCGGCGTCCGGGATCTCGGCTGTCAGTGCGGTGAGGCCGGCTGCATCGAGCTCGGCCTTGACGGCGTCGCCGGTGGCGCGCAGGGCGCGGGGGTGGACGACGAGCACCTTGCGGACCCGCTCGCCGAGGATCGCCGGCAGCCAGTCCAGGAGTCCGTTGCCCACGACGACGCTGTAGTTCGCGTCGGGCGTGCTTCCGGTGACCTCGATGGTGGTGGTCATTTCTGCTGTTCCTCCGTGGCTTGAGTGTGGCGCCGGTAGGCGCTGAGAATGCGGGCCGCATTGGTGGCGACCGGCCCGGTGCCGACGTCGACGACGGTCTGGGCCGCCTCCCGGTAGAGGGGTTCGCGCTCGGCCAGGATCTGCGCCCAGCGCTCGAGGGGGCCCGCATCCGGGGCGGGGGGCTCGTCGTCGGGTGCCGGGCGCGGGCCCAGCAGGGGTCGGTGCCGGTCCCGGAGGATGCGCGGCGCGACCGCGTCGCGGCTGATGGTGAGATACGCGGTGAAGACGCCCGAGAGCAGCTCGCGGTTCTCCGGTACGACGACGGCGCCGCCACCCGTGGCGATCACGCCGCCGTGGACGGAGGCGGCCGCGAGCGCCGTGCGGAGCGCCTCGGTCTCCAGGCGACGGAACTCGGCCTCCCCGCGCTCGGCGAAGAGGTCCGCGATGGGCCCGTGCTGGGCCACGACCAGTGCGTCGGTGTCGGCGAAGGGGACGCCGAGCTCGCGCGCCACGGCGCGTCCCAGCGTGGACTTGCCAGAGGCCATGGGCCCGATGAGGCAGATGACGCTGCGGGCATGGCCGTCCCAGGCGTCACGCGGGGTGGCGCAGTGGGAGGTGGCGCAGTGGGAGGCCTCCGCGGGGGACGGCTCCGATGGATCTGGGGTCACGTCGCTGTGGCTCCGGTGCCGGTCAGGCGCGCGGGGTCGCCAGTGCCGCGGGGATGGCGTCCAGGTAGGCGTCCAGGTTGCGTCGGGTCTCGGCGACGGAGTCGCCGCCGAACTTCTCGAGGATGCCCTGGGCGATCACGAGCGCGACCATGGCCTCGGCCACCACGCCGGCGGCCGGGACCGCGCAGACATCGGAGCGCTGGTGGTGCGCCTTGGCGTCCTCGCCGCTGGCGACGTCCACCGTCCGAAGGGCGCGGGGCACGGTGGCGATGGGCTTCATCGCGGCCCGCACCCTGAGCGGCGTGCCGATGCTCATGCCGCCCTCGACGCCGCCGGCACGGTTGGTGGTGCGGATGATCCGTCCCTCCTCGTCGCGCAGGATCTCGTCGTGGGCCTGGGAGCCGCGCCGGGCCGCCGTCAGGAAGCCGTCGCCGACCTCGACGCCCTTGATGGCCTGGATGCCCATGAGCGCCGCCGCGAGTCGGGCATCGAGGCGCCGGTCCCAGTGCACGTAGGACCCCACGCCCGGCGGAAGGTTGTAGGCGACGACCTCGACGACGCCGCCGAGGGTCTCGCCCTCCTTATGCGCCGCGTCGACCTCGGCGACCATCGCCTCCGAGGTCTCGCGGTCGAAGCACCGCAGTGGGTCGCTGTCCAGGGCCACGACGTCCTGCGGTCGAGGCACGGCGGTCCCCTGGGGGACGGCGACCGTGCCGACGGCCACGGTGTGGCTGACGAGTCGGATGTCCAGGTGCTGCAGGAACTTCGCGGCAGCGGTCCCGAGGGCGACGCGGGCGGCGGTCTCGCGGGCGCTGGCCCGCTCGAGGACCGGCCGCGCGTCGTCGAAGCCGTACTTCTGCATCCCGGCGAAGTCAGCGTGCCCCGGCCGGGGGCGGGTGAGCGGTGCGTTGCGCGCGAGCCCGTCGAGCACGTCCTGGTCGACGGGATCGGCGTTCATGACCTTCTCCCACTTGGGCCACTCGGTGTTCCCTACCTGGATCGCGACCGGACCGCCCTGGGTGGCGCCGTGGCGCACCCCGCCCACGAAAGTGACCTCGTCCTGCTCGAACTTCATCCGCGCGCCCCGTCCGTAGCCGAGACGCCGGCGGGCGAGCGCGGACTGGACCTCCTCGGTGGTCAGCGACACCCCGGCGGGCAGTCCTTCCAGAATTCCGACGAGGGACGGGCCATGGGATTCGCCCGCAGTCAACCAACGCAACATGGACTCAATACTGCCACGCTTCGGGATCAACCCCGACGACGCGGGGTGCCCACTGCGTCACACATCACGTTTGTGACGACCTCGCGCGCCGACGGGTCCGAGAGCAGATCCACGCGGGCGAATCGCAGCGCCTGCTCGACGGCCTGGTGCACCAGCATGTCCAGCCCGTCGACGGCCCGGCCGCCGGCGTCCTCCCAGGCGTCGGCGAGCCGACTCGGCCAGGGGTCGTAGGCGACGTCGAGCAGAGGCGCACCGGGGCGGGGCGCGGTCGCGAGCAGCACGTCGACCAGAGGGTCCGCCGCCCGCGGCGGCAGGGTGGAGATCACGACGTCGTACTCCCCCAGCGCTGCGCCGGCAGCAGGGGCGTCGACCGCACGGACAGCGAGGCCGAGTTCCTCGGCGAGGGCCACCGTGCCGGAGGCCCGCCCGGCGTTCCGGACGACCAGATCGACGTGCGCGATGCCCAGGAGCGCGGCTGCCTCGACCGCAGCTGCCGCGGTACCGCCGGCACCGAGGATCGCCAGTCGCCCTCCGGCGAACGAGTCGCCGGACCGAGGCCTGCCGGCCTCGAGCGCCCGGACGATGCCGTCGACGTCGGTGTTCTCGCCCAGCAGCCGGACGGAGCCGCCGGAGTCGTCGACGACGACCGTGTTCAGGACGCCGAGGCGGCGGACGCGGTCGGAGGCCTCGTCCATGAACGGCACCATGGCGGCCTTCATCGGCATGGTGCAGGAGAGGCCGCGCCACCCCGGCTCGGTGCGCAGGCGTTCGACCAGGGCGGCGGCGTCCTCGGGGTCGGCCTCCAGCGCACCGTAGTCGATGGGCGCGCCCAGCGCGGTGTAGGCGGCGGCGTGGAGCCGCGGGGACTTCGAGTGGCCGATCGGGTTGCCGATCACGGCGGCGCGCGCCGCCGGCCGGGACGTCTCTCCGCTCATCGCCCGCAGATCTCCGGGTTGGCGTCGCAGTAGTCCCGGTACTCCTGCTGGTTCCGCTGGTGCTCCTCGTAGGTGGTCGCGAACTTGGTCTCGCCGGTCTCGATGTTGACGGTCACCCAGTAGTAGTAGTCGTTCTCGTCCGGGTTCACGGCCGCTTCGATCGCCCGGTCGCCCGGCGAGCCGATGGGGGTCGGCGGCAGCCCGAGGTGCTGGTAGGTGTTGTACGGGTTGGAGGCGTCGGCCTTCTCCTCCGCCGAGAACTCCAGCGAGTAGCGGTCCAGGCCGTAGACCACGGCCGAGTCCACCTGCAGCAGACCCTTGGTCTCCGTGTTGGAGGGGTTGAGACGATTCTCGATCGCACCGGCCACGGTCTTGTAGTCGTCGGGCCGCGACTCGGCCTGGAGGATGCTCGCGATCTTCAGGGCCCGATAGCCCTGCTCGGGATCGCCGGCCCCGAACTCGGCGAGCTTCTCGGTGGTCGCGTCGACGAACTGCTGGAGCACCTCCTTCGGCTCGGTGCCGACGGGGAACCGGTACTCCCCCGGGTGGATGAAGCCCTCGAGATTCGTGTACGAGTCGGGCAGGCCGAACGCCGCCGGCTGGTTCGCCAGCTCGGCGAGCTCGTCCACCGAGGAACCGGTCCCCTCGCTGATGGCCTCCAGCGCGGCCTTGAGACGCATGTTCTGCCGGATCGCGACGTAGTGGACGGGAGCGTCCGCGCTGCCGACGAGCGCCTCGACGGCCCGTGCGGCGGGGATGCGCTGCTGCATCGGGAACTCGCCGGGGTGGATCTCCTTGTCCTCCGCGTCCGATTCGGAGAGCGCCTCGAGGAAGGCCTCGTCCGAGGCCACGATGCCCTGCTGCACCAGTTCGCTGGCCACGCGGTTGGCGCCCCAGCCTGCTTCGACGACGAAGGTCACCTCGCCCTCCCCCGGCCCCTCGAAGTCCTCTGGCTCGAGGTTGAAGAGGGAATTGAGGAAGAGCGCCCCGACGGTCAGGAGCACGACGAAGACCCCGAAGACGGAGAGCATGACCGCATTGCGGCGCCGGCGCCGGCGTCGGCGTGCCTGCAACGAGGCCTCCAGCTGCTCGTCGCGGGGCGGGATGACGACCTCTTCGAAGGTCCTGACGCGCGGCTCCGTGCGGGCGGCATGCGCCCCGGCCACTGCCGCTGCGGAGGTCCGGGACTCCTCCTCCGGGGCGACGGGCTCCGTCGCGGGGACATCCGCGGGAGGCAAGACGGGCGCGACGGCCGCCGCCGGGGCCGGGGCCGGGGCGGCGCCCCGGCGGATGGCGGCGCGCGACGGGTCCGGCAGCCGCGGGCCGCCGGCATCATGCAGGTCGAGCGGGGCCGACGGCTCTCTACGGCGCCGGCCCGAGGCCAGATGTCGGTACGGCGCCCCGGCGGCGTCGTCGTCGAGGAGATCCTCATCTGCGGCGCCCCGGGTGTCGTGTGTGTCGTTCACCTGCGGCTAGTCCTTTTGTCCTGGGGAACCGTCAGTGCCAGTTCTCGGCTCCACGGCGTCTCCGACGTCGCGTCGAAGCGATCTTTCCATATCGAGCGCATGTTGCAGAATAGCGGTCGCCGCCGCCTGGTCCACGACGGCGCGGTGCTGGCGGCCGGCGACTCCTGCCTCGTGGAGGCTCCGGTGCGCCGTCACGGTGCTCAGTCTCTCGTCCACGAGCCGGACGCTCGCGCTGCTCCCGGCCGCCGCGAGCCCGTCCGCGAGGAGGGCCGCGTAGTCGCGGGCCATCCGCGTCGAGGCGGTGTCCTGGCCCTTGAGGTTGCGGGGCAGGCCGACGTAGACGACGACGGCGCCGGCCTCGCACGCGTGGCGGATCAGGACCGCGAGGTCGGAGTCCTTCTTCGGGTCGCGCTTGAGGGTCCGCCACGGGGTCGCCAGCAGGCCGTCGGGGTCGCTGGAGGCGACCCCGACGCGTACCTGCCCGACGTCCACGCCGAGCCGTGTGCCGCGGGCCCCCATCGTCAGGCGATGCCGCCGATCTCGCGCTCGATGGCCCCGAGCGCCTCCGGGCGCTTGGTGGAATCCTGGCCTCCGCCCTGGGCGACGTCGTCCTTTCCGCCTCCGCCGCCGCCGAGGATCCCGGCGGCCACGCGCACGAGCGCACCCGCCTTGATCCCCTGGGCACGGGCCGCCTCGTTCGTCGCGACGAGCACGAGTGGCCGACCGTTGGCGACGCCAGTGAGGGCCACGACGGCGGCATCGGCCCCGAGCCGGCCGCGCAGGTCGAGCGCGAGGGAGCGCAGATCGTCCGCGGCGGAGACGTCGCCGGCGTCGTGGGCCAGGACCCGCACACCCGCGATGTCCCGGGCGCCCGCGACGAGGCCGGCGGCCTGGGCGGCCAGCTGCTCGCGCCGCAGGCGCTCGATCTCCTTCTCGGCCGCGCGCAGCTTCGCGACGGTCGCCTGGACGCGCTCCCCGACCTGGGCGGCCGGGACGCGGAACATCTCGGCCAGATCGGAGACGAGGGCCCGCTCGGCGGCGCCGTGCCGGAAGGCCTCCATGCCCACGAGCGCCTCGACGCGCCGGTTGCCGGAGCCCACCGACTGCTCCCCCAGGAGCGTGAGGCTGCCGATCTGGCTGGTGGCGCCGACGTGGGTTCCGCCGCACAGCTCGCGGGACCAGGCACCGTCCATCTCGACCATGCGGACCGTGCTGCCGTACTTCTCGCCGAAGAGGCTCATCGCGCCCATCTTCTTGGCCTCGTCGAGTGCCAGCACGCGCGTGATGACGTCGTGGTTGTCGCGGATCTTGAGGTTGGCGAGTTCCTCGATCTCGGCCCGGGCGGCACCGGAGAGCGCATCGGACCACGTGAAGTCGAACCGGAGGTAGCCGGCCTTGTTGAAGGATCCCGACTGGATGGCCTCCTGCCCGAGGATCTCGTGCAGGGCGGCGTGGACGATGTGCGTGGCCGAGTGGGCCTGCTCGCCGGCGAGTCGGCGCTGGCGGTCCACATCGGCGACGACGCGCGCGGAGGCGGGCAGCTCGCCCTCGCGCACGATGGCCTTGTGGACGTTCAGGCCCCGGATGGGCGCCTGGACGTCCAGGACCTCGACGACGAAGCCGTCGCCCGTGATCAGTCCGACGTCACCCGCCTGGCCGCCGGCCTCGGCGTAGAACGGCGTCTCGTCGAGGACGAGATCGATCTCCTGTCCCTGCTCTGCGACATCGAGCAGTTCCCCATCGCGCACGATGCCGCGGACGGGTGACTCGCCGCTGAGGGTCTCGTAGCCGGTGAAGCGGACGTCGCGGCCGCCGTGCAGCTTGGAGAAGAGGGTCAGGTCCGTGTGGCCGGCCTTCTTCGCGCGCGCGTCCTGCTGCGCGCGCTCGCGCTGCTCCTTCATGAGCGAGCGGAACTGCTGCTCGTCCACAGACAGTCCGGCTTCGGCGGCGATCTCCAGCGTCAGGTCGATCGGGAATCCGTAGGTGTCGTGCAGGCTGAATGCCACGTCGCCGGAGAGCGCGCCGGCTCCCTGCTTGGCCTCGCCGATGGCCTCCTCGAGGCGGGCCGTGCCGGACGCGATGGTCCGCAGGAACGCCCGCTCCTCCGCGTAGGCGACGCGGGAGATGCGCTCGAAGTCGGTCTCGACCTCGGGGTACACGCCCTTCATGGCGTCGCGCGACGCCGGCAGCAGCTCCGGGAGCACAGCTGTCTCCACGCCCATGAGGCGCATCGCGCGCACCGAGCGCCGGATGAGGCGGCGCAGCACGTAGCCGCGGCCCTCGTTGCCGGGGACCACGCCGTCGGAGATCAGCATCAGCGAGCTGCGGACGTGGTCGGCGATCATGCGCAGTCGCACGTCGTTGGCGTGGTTCGGGTCGCTCGGGTCCTCGGTGGACGTGTACTCCTTGCCGGAGAGAGCGGAGGCCTTGTCGAGGACCGGGCGCACCTGGTCCGTCTCGTACATGTTCTCGACGCCCTGCAGGATCATCGCCAGGCGCTCGAGGCCGAGACCGGTGTCGATGTTCTTCTGCGGCAGCTCTCCGGCGACGTCGAAGTCCGTCTTCGAGCGCACGGCGGAGAGCCGGTACTGCATGAAGACGAGGTTCCAGATCTCGATGTACCGCGTCTCGTCGACGGCGGGGCCGCCCTCCTGACCGTAGGCCGGGCCGCGGTCGTAGTAGATCTCGGAGCAGGGGCCGCCGGGGCCGGGCTGGCCGGTGTTCCAGTAGTTGTCGGCCTTGCCGGTGCCGATCACGCGCTCGCGCGGGACGCCGACGACGTCCTCCCAGATGCGACGGGCGTCGTCGTCGCGCTCGTCGCCCTCCTCGTAGACCGTGACCCAGAGCCGCTCCGGGTCCAGGCCGAAGCCGCCGGCCGCCTGCGGCGTCGTCAGCAGCTCCCAGGCCCACGGGATGACCTCGGCCTTGAAGTAGTCGCCGAAGGAGAAGTTGCCGGCCATCTGGAAGAACGTCCCGTGCCGGGAGGTCTGGCCGACCTCCTCGATGTCGGCGGTGCGGATGCACTTCTGGATGCTGACCGCACGGCTGTACGGCGGCTCCTGCTGCGCCGTGAAGTACGGGATGAAGGGCACCATGCCGGCCACGGTGAACAGCAGGGACGGGTCCGCGGAGACGAGGGATGCGCTCGGGACAGGCGTATGGCCGCGCTTGGAGAAGAAGTCCACCCAGGTCCGGGCGATGTCCTGCGATTTCATGGTGCTAGATCGATCCTTCGAGTGGATTAGTGGTTCTGGCCGCCGGCGTGGCGGCCGCGCTGCGGCTGGTCGAGGCCGAGGGCGTCGCGGAGCTCCGTTTCCTTGGAGCTCATGCCCTCGCGAAAGGCGTCCAGGGTATCGGCGACCGAGTCGCCGATGCGGCCGAGGGTGCGGTTCCAGCCCTCGGCGGTCGTCGCCTGCTCACGGGCCTGGGAGAGCTTGTGGTAGGCCAGCGACCCGACGGCGATGCCGATGCCGACCCAGAAGATCTTCTTCATCACGTGTGTCCTCTTCCTGTCGATCAGCGGCTGCGGCGGGCAGGCTTGGCCGGACGGTTCATGGCGGCGCGGACGCCCTCGCTGAATGCGGCGACCTTGATGAGGGGCCGGCCCACGACGGCGGCGAACAGCGAGCTGACGGCCGTGACGTTGGCGGACGCGTCGGAGACGTTGGTCGTGATCCCGTCGACCTTGCGCAGCTGCTCGTTCGTGGTCGTGACGGTGTTGGTCACTTCCTGCAGCAGCGGGCTGGTCCCGTCGGAGATCTCGCGAACCGCGGAGCGCAGCTCGTCGAAGACCTTGCCCAGCTTGAGGATCGGAACGGCCAGAAGTGCTACCAGAATGGCGAAGACTCCGGCCGCGATCAGCCCGGCGATGTCGGCCCCGGTCATGTTGAGCTCCTCATTCGACGTATTCGGCCACCGCAGGGCGCGGCACCGGTACCCAACCCTACCTAACGATGCCCGTCGCGACGCCGCAGCGCCGCTCCTGGGCCACGGCCGGGCCGGCCCCCGGGACCGTCCTCGGCCGGACGCAGAGAAGGCCCGGGACCATTGGTCCCGAGCCTTCTCCAGCGGTGGAGGTAAGGGGATTCGAACCCCTGACCTTCTGCATGCCATGCAGACGCGCTACCAACTGCGCCATACCCCCCTGGGCTTCGTTATCCGGATGACCGGGGCCGAAGCAACTCGTCAATCATACGGGAGCCCCGACGGCGTCGCAAAATCACACCGCCGCGCCTCCCCCGCCGAGCCTAGGCCGCGCCGTCCCTGGAGCCCAGGTCGGGCAGCTCGATGGCGGGGCAGTCGCTCCAGAGGCGGTCCAGCGCGTAGAACTCCCGGTCCTCCTGGTGCTGCACGTGGATCACCACGTCGAGGTAGTCCAGCAGCACCCACCGCCCCTCGCCCTGGCCCTCGCGACGGGCGGGCTTGAGATCGAGTTCCTCGGAGAGCTCCTTCTCGATGGCGTCGACGACGGCGTTGACCTGCCGCTCGGTCTCTGCCGAGGCCATGAGGAAGGCGTCGGTGATCCCGAGCCGGTCGCCGACGTCGACGGCCGCGATGTTCTCGGCGAGCTTGCCGTCGGCCGCGCGGGCGGCCACTTCGATGATGCTGCGAGTGTGCTCGTTGAGCGCCACGTGTCTCCCTTAGCGTGAGCGGACGGGGGCGGACGCCCCCGCAGACAAGTCTAGTTGCTGTTGACGATCATGATGATCCCGGCAACGAAGGTCCCGACGCCGACGGCGAGGGCCCCGAACGAGACGTAGAACCACTGGTTCGCACGGCGGATCCCCGCTGTGACCGAGTCCAGCGGATCGAGCCCCTGCGCGCTGGTGGCCGCGAGCGGCTGGACCGCGGCCTCGTCGGACGCCTCGGCTCCGGCCGGCGCCTCGTCCCGCCGGGCGGGGTCGGCCGGGGCTCCATGCCGTTCGGCCGTCTCGCGCAACTGCTCCGCCGTCGCGCCGCCGTGTGGGACGGGCTTGGTGCTGCGGCGCGGACCGCGCGGACCCTCGCGCGGGTCTCCGGCTGCGGACAAGTCCAGTTCGACTCCGCTGGTCGGCGGCCCGGAGATCCCGGTGTTGACCAGACGCTTCTCAGCCTCCGGATCCACGAACTGGTTCATGGCGCCGGTGAAGGGATCGGCGCTGACCTGGTTGAGCCGCTGGGCGTTCTCCGCCTCGAGCCGGCGCCGCTCGGCGATGCGCCGATTGATGATGGCGGCACGCGCGGCGCGTTCACGCTGCGTGGCCAACGTCTCCAGGTCGACCAGCCCGGTGTCCTCGCTCGCAGGCACTGCCCCCTTCGCGGCGCCGACGCCGCCGTCGGGACTGGACGCCGGGGTGGTGCGGGGCCGTACACGCTGGCCGGCAGGGGTCCCCGCGGAGCCGGCGGGAGACTTCGGCGGGCGCGCCGCCCGTCGGGCGCGGAGAGCCTCCTCGACGCTCATCTCGGCGTCGGTCTTCCCAGCCGCGCCGTCGGGCCGGCCGGATTCAGCAGGCGTCGATGCGGACTTGTTCGGCAGGGCGGCGCCCGCGACGGGGTTGGGCGCGGTGTCCAGGTGGGCGGCCTCCTCCGCGGACGCGACTTCGGGGGCCTCGGCCGCCGCGGAGGATCCCTCCCGTCCGGAAGCCGCCTTGGCAGCGGCCAGCGCCTGCAGGCGCAGCTGTCGACGGGTCAGCGGCGCCGCCTCGTCCTCGCTGGGCTTCGGCTGGGCGCTTGCCTCCTCGGCGGCCCGCCGACGGCGCAATGCCTCGCGGTCCCGGGCGCGCTGGAGTGAGGATCGCTCGGTCCGCTCGGACCGCGGTGGAATCGCGTCGACCGGGGCCTCCGCAGCTCGGCGGCTGCGATTGGCTCGCTGGACCCGTTCTGCGGTCGTCTCCTCCTCGGCGGCTCGGGACGACGGCGCCTCCTCCGTCGACTGCAGGGCGGCGGCGCGCTTGCCTCGGCTCGCAGTCGAGCGCTGGCCCGGCTCGGCGGGCGACGGGTCGCCCCCCGCTGCCACGGTCTCGGCGCCGGAGGAGCCCGGGGACGCGGAGGGGTTCGACCCGGGGGCGGTCGAGGCCTCGGGAGTGCGGGAGCTCGGCTTCGACGGTTTGGGGGCGACGGGCGGAGCGTCCGGTCCGGAGGGCGCGGCCTTCGCCCGGTCTCCCGGGCCAGGGGCCGACGCGGCGCTGTCGACGGCCGCGCCCTGCTCCGTCCCCTCGGCGGGAGCGGGCTCGTCGGAGGCCCGACGGGCCTCCTCCTGCGCTCGCCTCAATTCACGCAGAGCCCGCCTGGTGAGTACAGGCTCTCCATCGTTGCTCATGCTATCCATTCCCCAGTCGTGAACCAGTGGTTGTGCCCTATTCGGCGGACCGCGTCCGTGTACCTGCAGGACCTGGGTCCCGGTACAGTCCGTGCTTCGCGATGTACTGCACCACGCCGTCCGGCACCAGGTACCAGACCGGGTGCCGGTTCCGCACCCGGTCCCGGCAGTCCGTCGAGGAGATCGCGAGGGCGGGTACTTCCAAAAGACTAACGTCGTTGCGTCCGAGATCCGGGAGGTCGTGCCCGGGCCGGGTCACCCCGACGAAATGCGCCAGGCTCCACAGCTCGCCGACGTCCTTCCAGGACATGATCTGGGCCAGCGCATCGGCGCCCGTGATGAAGAAGAGCTCGGCGTCCGGACGGTCCCGGCGGAGGTCCCGGAGGGTGTCGATCGTGTAGGTGGGCCCGCCGCGCTCGATGTCGACCCGGCTGACCGTGAATCTGGGATTCGACGCGGTCGCCACCACGGTCATCAGGTAGCGGTCCTCGGTCGGTGAGACCTTGCGGTGCTGCTTCTGCCAGGGCTCCCCGGTCGGCACGAAGACGACTTCGTCGAGATCGAACTCGGCCGCGACCTCGCTGGCGGCCACCAAGTGGCCATGGTGGATGGGGTCGAACGTGCCGCCCATGACCCCGAGCCGGAGCGGACGACCCTGCTCCTGCCTAGTGATGGCCGTGCTTGTTCGGGTGCTGGCGGTGCGGGTCGGCGACCTCGGCGTGCGGTGAGTGGCCCAGGCCGCGGTTGGCGAAGGAGACGGTGATCAGCAGCATGACCAGGAACAGCGCCATGATTCCGCCGCCGATGAGCAGCGCGAGATTGGTCGAGCCGCTCTCCTCTGCCGCTGCGGCAGCGACGGTACCGGTTGCAATGAGCTGATTGAGCATGGGTCTCCCTTGGTCTTCGAGAAGGCGGCGGCGCCGCGCGTCGGCCCCGGCACGGGCAGTGGGCCTGAGGTTTGCTCCCCATGTTACCCATTGCCGCGCCCGTGCCACGAACAACGCGCGGCTGCCCCGGGGGAACAGCCGCGCGTGCCGGTACCGCTAGCTGCGGATGTGCCCGTCGCCCTGCACGATCCACTTGGTGGTCGTCAGCTCCCGCAGGCCCATGGGGCCGCGCGCGTGCATCTTCTGGGTGGAGATGCCGACCTCGGCGCCGAGGCCGAGCTGCCCGCCGTCGGTGAAGCGGGTGGACGCGTTGACGATGACGGCCGCCGAGTCGATCTCGCGGATGAAGCGCTCCGAGTTGGCCAGATCGTTGGTCACGATGGCCTCGGTGTGCCCGGTCGAGTACTGGCGGATGTGGTCCAGGGCGGCGTCGAGGGAGTCGACGACGGCCACGGCGATGTCCAGATCGAGGTACTCCGTGGACCAGTCCTCGTCGGTCGCCGGGACGGTGTTCAGCCCCTGCGCGAGGTCCGCGGCGCGCTCGTCGACGTGGAGCCGGACCCCCGCCTCGGACAGGCCCTCGAGCACGCCCCGGGCCGCCGCGGCGTCCTTGTGGATGAGCAGCGTCTCGGCCGCATTGCACACCGATGTCCGGTGCGTCTTCGCGTTGACGATGATCGGCACGGCCAGCTCGTCGGGAGCCGAGGCGTCGAGGAAGAGGTGCACGTTGCCCTCGCCGGTCTCGATGACGGGGACGGTCGCGTTGTTGACCACGGCCTGGATGAGGTTGCGGCCGCCGCGCGGGATCAGCAGGTCGACCTTGCCCCGGGCACCCATCAGGGCGGTCGCGCCCGGGCGGCCGAGCTCGTCGATGCCCTGGACGGTGTCGGGGGGGAGTCCGACGCTCTCGAGGGCCTCGCGGATCAGGCCGATCAGGACCTTGTTGCTCTCCTCGGCGGCGGAGCCACCGCGGAGGAGGACGGCGTTGCCGCTCTTGAGGGCCAGCCCGGCGATGTCCACCGTCACGTTGGGGCGTGCCTCGTAGATGGCGCCGACGACGCCGATCGGAACGTGGATCTGCCGCAGCCGCAGTCCGTTGGGAAGGGTCTCGCCGCGCATGACCTCGCCGACCGGGTCGGGCAGGCCGCGCAGGTCCTCGAGGGAGGAGATCAGGCCGTCGACGCGCTGGTCGTCGAGCCGCAGCCGGTCCAGCAGCGCCTCCGAGGTGCCGTTCTCGCGGCCCCGCTCCAGGTCGCGGCCGTTGCCGGCGATGATCGCGGGCCGGTTGGCGTCGAGCGTCTCGGCGATCGCGGTGATCGCGCGGTCCTTCCAGTCGCGGTCGGCCTGGGCCAGCACGCGGGCGGCCTTCCGGGCCCGATCCGCCTTGGCCGCGATCACGGCGGCGACGTCGTCGTTCTGGGAAATTCCTGCGGTGGTCTCGGTGGTCTCAGTCATGACTCCCCCTTCATGGGATGTTCGATCGACGGTGCGTGGACTCCGGGCGGCGCTAGATCACCACCAGGTCGTCGACGTGCACCACCGATCTGGCGTAGCGCTTGCCGAGCTTCTTGGACAGTTCGCGGGTGCTCTTGCCGAGCATGGCGGGCAGCTCGTCGCTGGCGAAGTTGACGATGCCGCGGGCGACGATGCGGCCCTTGCGGTCCGTGAGATCGACGACGTCGCCGGCCTCGAACTCGCCGCTGGTCTCGACGATGCCCGCCGGCAGGAGCGACTTCTTGCCCCCGGCGATGGCGCGGACGGCGCCCGGGTCCATCACGAGTCGGCCGCTGGCCGAGGCGAGGTGCGCGAGCCAGAGCATGCGGGCGGAACGGCGCAGGCCGCGGGGCGCGAACCAGGTGCCGACGTCCTCGCCGCGCAGCACGCGGGCGACGTTCGCGGCCGACGTGACGAGCGCAGGGATGCCGGATTCGGAGGCCATCGTGGCCGCCTGGACCTTGGTGGCCATGCCACCGGTGCCGACTCCGGCCGACCCCGAGCCGCCGATCTCCACCTCGTCCAGATCCGACGGGCTGTCGACGCGCGCGATGCGTTTGGCGCCCTTGGACGGCGGGCCGTCGTAGACGGCGTCCACGTCGGAGAGCAGAACCAGCGCATCGGCCTTCGTGAGGTCCGCGACGAGTGCGGCCAGCCGGTCGTTGTCCCCGAAACGGATCTCGTGGGTGGCGACGGTGTCGTGCTCGTTGACGATGGGCAGGACGCCCAGGTCCAGCAGGCGGTTCAGCGTGCGGAAGGCGTTGCCGTACTGCTCGCGGCGGATGAGGTCCTCGGCCGTGAGCAGTACCTGCCCGACCGTGACGCCGAACTTGGCGAACTCGTCGGTGTACTGGGACATGAGACGTCCCTGTCCGACGCTGGCCGCGGCCTGCTGCGTGGCGAGGTCCTTCGGCCGGCGCTTCAGGCCCAGCGGGGAGATGCCCGCGGCGATGGCACCGGACGAGACGAGGATGATCTCCGTGCCGGCGGCACGGGCGCGGCCGAGGGTGTCCACGAGAGCGATGAGCGCGTCCTCGCTGATCCCGCCGTCAACGGTCGTCAGGGAGGACGATCCGACCTTGACGACGATGCGGCCGGCCCGGGCGATCTGGGACCGCTCGTTCACCGCCGACGGTTTTCGGGTCTGCTTCATCCTCAGCCGTTGCTTCATCCTCTGTCGCTGTCTCCTTCGGGGTCCGGCATCTTGTAGTTGGCCGATTCCGTCCAGATCCCAGCGTTGCGCTCGAACTCGAGCTCGTCGCGGGCGGCCTGCTTGGCCTCCCGGCGAGCCAGATGGTCCTCTCGCTTCTGCTGACGCGTCGGGCGATCGAACTCGTTCAACCGCACGTCCTGGCCACGGCGCGAACCCAGGAGTTCTGCGCCTGCGGCCATGGTGGGCTCCCAGTCGAAGACGACCGAGTCGTCCTCGTCGCCGATGACGACTGCATCGCCCGGCTTGGCACCGGCCTTGAACAGCCCGTCTTCGACACCCAGCTTGGCGAGGCGATCGGCAAGGTACCCGACCGCTTCATCGTTGCGGAAGTCCGTCTGCTTGACCCAGCGAACCGGCTTCTCACCGATGATACGGAAGAGCGGCTCGAGATTCCGCTCTTCCCGCCGGATTGTGAATGGTCGTTGATTCACGGCACGAGGTTTGATAACGGGGGCCTTGACGACGGGCGGGGCCTCCTCGATTCTGGCCCGCGCTTCCGCGACCAATTCGGCCATGGCGAATGTCAGCTCGCGCAGCCCGGTGCGTGCCAGGGCCGAGATCTCGAAGACTCGATAGCCCCGTTTTTCCAGCTCCGGGCGAACAAAGGCGGCCATCTCCTCGCCGTCGGGCATGTCCACCTTGTTCAGGGCGACGAGCCGCGGACGCTCGTTCAGGGGGATGATCTGGCCGTCGGTCCCGGCGAAGGAGGAGTCGACCTGGTACTGCTCGAGCTCTCGCTCGATGACCTCCAGATCGCTGATCGGATCTCGGTCCGCCTCCAGCGTGCCGCAGTCGAGGACGTGCACCAGGGCGGCGCAGCGCTCGACGTGGCGCAGGAACTCGTGGCCGAGCCCCCTGCCCTCGCTGGCGCCCGGGATCAGGCCGGGGACGTCGGCGACGGTGAAGCGGGTCTCCCCCGCCTCGACGACGCCGAGGTTCGGCACCAGCGTGGTGAACGGGTACTCGGCGATCTTCGGGCGTGCCGCGGAGACGGCGGCGATCAGCGAGGACTTGCCGGCGGATGGGTAGCCGACGAGGGCCACATCGGCAACGGTCTTGAGCTCGAGCACGATGTCCCGCTTCTCGCCCTCGATCCCGAGCAGGGCGAAACCGGGGGCCTTGCGCTTGCGGCTGGCCAGGGCCGCGTTGCCGAGGCCGCCGAGGCCGCCGGCAGCCGCCACGTATTCGGCGCCCTCGTCGATGAGGTCGGCGAGGATGTTGCCCTGCCGGTCCTTGACGACCGTGCCCTCGGGGACGGGGAGAACGAGCGCCTCGCCGTGCCTGCCGGGGCGCAGCCCGCCCTTGCCGCCCTCGCCGTTGCCGGCGTTGCGGTGGGGCAGGTGGTGGTAGCTGAGGAGGGTGGTGGTCTGGTGGTCGACGCGCAGGACGACGTCGCCGCCGTTGCCGCCGTTGCCGCCGTCGGGGCCGCCGAGCGGCTTGAACTTCTCCCGGTGGATGGAGACGCACCCGTGTCCGCCCGTGCCCCCTGACACGTGCAGGACGACTCGGTCAATGAAAGCTGCCACGAGTGGGCTCCTTAGTCGGTGGGGTCGGTGTTGCTGGTGTGCGGGCCTCCACCGGCTGGCCGCTGGGGCCGGGCCGGTACTGCCCGAAAAGACGACTGGAGGGCGGGCCGCAGCCCACCCTCCAGTCTAGTAAAGGTCTTCGTTGACGAGGACCGTCTGCCGCTGCCTAGTCGGCGGAGACGATGTTCACCACGCGACGGCCTCGGCGAGTACCGAACTCGACCGAGCCGGCTGCGAGGGCGAACAGGGTGTCGTCGCCACCGCGGCCGACGTTGGCGCCGGGGTGGAAGTGTGTTCCACGCTGACGGACCAGGATCTCGCCAGCGGAGACGACCTGGCCACCGAAGCGCTTCACGCCAAGGTACTGAGCGTTGGAGTCGCGGCCATTGCGAGTGGAGCTTGCGCCCTTCTTATGTGCCATTGAATTTGCCTACCTTCGGATCAGGGGGTTGCTGGTCGCTCGTCGCCTCAGGCGATCGAGGTGACCTTGACCTTGGTCAGAGCGGAGCGGAAGCCCTGGCGCTTCTTGTAACCGGTCTTGTTCTTGTACTTCTGGATGACGATCTTCGGGCCGCGGAAGGACTCGACGACCTCGGCCGTCACCTTGACCTTGGCCAGCTCGTTGGCATCCGAGGTCACCTTGTCGCCGTCGACCAGCAGCAGGGCCGGAAGCTCAATGGTGCCGCCAGCAGCTACCGGAACGCGGTCAAGGTTCACGAAGTCTCCGACGGAGACCTTCTCCTGATGGCCGCCAGCGCGGACAATTGCGTACACCACTTTGGTACTCACTTCTCTCGACAGTTCTTATCTCAATTACTGCGCTGCAGGTGACCCCAGAGGTTCGCGATTGCGACCTCTTAACAGCCCCGGGGAATGCGCTGTGCTTCTCACGCCGATTGGACAAGATCCGATGAGCGGCGTTCGCACCGAAGAACTAGATTACGCTAGTCCGGCCCACCGGGGCAAATACAGCCCTCCCCGGCGAGTCGTCAAGGGGTCCCCTGCAACGTGGATCACAGGCCTACAGTTCGGACGCCGGGACGCCCACCCCGAGGACGGTCGGTCCGGCGTCGGCTCCGGCGCCCGCCTGGGCCCCGGACCGGGCCGGGAGGGCCTCCGCACGGTACGCCGTGCCAGTGGCCTCGACCGGCCCACCACGCTCGATCGGCGTCTCCCCCGATCCCTGCGCACTGGTCGCGACGCGGCCGCCTCGGCGCCGCGTCCTGGGCGCCGGGGCGGCAGCAGCCGTCGGTGCCTGCGTCGGCCGCGGCGACTGCTCACGCTCCGTGGCCTCGGGCGCGGGGTCCGTGGGCGTGTCCGCCCCGGCCGCCGCCTTCTCGGGCGCGCCCTGCGCGGACGTGGCCCTCCGGCCTCCACGACGGGACGGCCGCGTGGACGCGGACTTCCCGCCCTCGGACTTCCCGGCGGGCCCCTCGGGTTCCGGCTGCGCCGTCTCCGGCGCCGGTGCGCTCTCCGTCGGCGCGATCGGCTCGCCGTCCACCCCGAAAGCAGCGGTCAGCGACTCGAGGGTCAGATCCGGTGCCGGGCTGCTGGCGCGGCGGCGTGCCTTGCGCCCGCGCGGCAGCCGGACCTTCTCTCCCGCGATGTCGAGCACTGCCTCCGACTCCGCTCCCGTGGCGGCGGACGGTCCGGCCGCCGCCTCCGTGCCGCTCTGACCGGACTCGGCGTCCTCGTGCTCATGGGCCGCGTGGGCCGCGGCCGCCACCTTGGCGAGGGCCTCGCGGGCGGCACTGGCCTTCGCCTCGCGCTCTGCGTCGCTCTCGGCCGCGGCCGGGGCCACGCTCTGCTCCTGCTTCTCGGCGGGCTTGTCCTGCTTGCCCTTGCGACGGCGGCCCGGACGCTCCTGCAGGGCCTCGCCCTGGGAGTTGTGCGCCCGCCGCTGGTCGACGGGCTCCTCGTGGGTGATGACGCCGCGGCCGGCGCAGTGCTCGCACGGTTCGCTGAAGACCTCGAGCAGCCCCGTTCCCATGCGCTTGCGAGTCATCTGGACCAGGCCCAGCGAGGTGACCTCGGCGACCTGGTGCTTGGTCCGGTCACGGCCCAGGCACTCGATCAGGCGACGCAGCACCAGGTCACGGTTGGATTCGAGCACCATGTCGATGAAGTCGATGACGATGATGCCGCCGATGTCGCGCAGGCGCAGCTGGCGGACGATCTCCTCGGCCGCCTCCAGGTTGTTCTTGGTGACCGTCTCCTCGAGGTTGCCGCCGGAACCCGTGAACTTGCCGGTGTTCACGTCGACGACGGTCATGGCCTCCGTGCGGTCGATGACGAGGGAGCCGCCCGACGGGAGGAAGACCTTGCGGTCGAGGGCCTTGGTGATCTGCTCGTCGATCCGGTGCGCGCTGAAGATGTCCTCGTCCTTCGTCCACTTCTGGAGTCGCTCCAGCAGGTCCGGCGCAACATAGGTCACGTACGCCTCGATCGTGTCCCATGCCTCGTCGCCCTGGACGATCAGTTCGGTGAAGTCCTCGTTGAAGACGTCGCGGACCACCTTGATGGTCAGGTCGGGCTCGCTGTAGAGCAGCTCCGGCGGCAGGGTCTTGGTGGACTTCGACTTGCCCTCGATGTCCTCCCACTGGGCGCGCAGGCGGTTGATGTCGTTCATCAACTCCTCCTCGCTCGCGCCCTCGGCGGCGGTGCGGACAATCACTCCGGCGTTCTCCGGCAGGTGGTCCTTGAGGATCTTCTTGAGGCGGTTGCGCTCCACGTCCGGGAGCTTGCGCGAGATGCCCGTCATGGAGCCGCCCGGGACATAGACCAGGTAGCGGCCCGGCAGCGAGACCTGGCTGGTCAGCCGGGCGCCCTTGTGTCCGACCGGGTCCTTGGTGACCTGGACGACCACGGAGTCACCGGACTTCAGCGCGTTCTCGATCCGCCGCGGCTTGCCGTCCAGGTTGGCGGCATCCCAGTTGACCTCGCCGGCGTAGAGCACGGCGTTGCGGCCCCGTCCGATGTCGACGAAGGCGGCCTCCATGGAGGGCAGGACGTTCTGGACCTTGCCGACGTAGACGTTGCCGATCAGCGAGTCCTGCTGCGTCTTGGAGACGAAGTGCTCGGCGAGGATGCCGTCCTCGAGGACACCGATCTGGATCCGGCCGTCGCCCTGGCGGACGATCATCTTCCGGTCCACCGACTCGCGCCGGGCCAGGAACTCCGCCTCGGTGATGCCCTGACGGCGACGACCCGAGTCGCGGGACTCCCGGCGGCGCTGGCGCTTGGCCTCGAGCCGGGTGGAACCCTTGACGCTGGTCACCTTGTTGCTCGGCTGCGCCTCGGCCGCCCGCGGGGCGCGGACGCGGGTGACGGTGCCGGGCGGATCCTCGTCCGCGCCCCCGCTGAGCTCCAGGTCCGCATCGCCACGGCGGCGGCGCCGACGACGGCGGGAGCTGACGGTCTCCTCCGACTCGTCCTCGGACGGGCCGTTCTCGGCGCCCCTCTCCTCGCCGCCGCGCTGGCGGCGGCGACGGCGAGGACGGCGGCCCTCTGCGTTCTCGGACTCGTCCTCGTCCTCCGCGTCGTCCTCGTCGCCGGGGGCCGGCGCCACGACGGTGCTGAAGTCCGGTGCGTGGAACAGGACGGAGGTGGCCGACGGCGGGACCGCGAAGGGGTCCGAGCCGGCTGAGGGCGCCGAGGTGTCCTCGGTGCCGTCCTGCGCGTTCTCCTCACGGGGGGCCGTGCCCTCCGGGGCCGACGCGTCGTCGGACGCGGCGGTCGCTGGACGGGACCCGTCCGGGACGGCCGTGGCGGCCGCAGTGCCGTCGACGGTGCCTTCGACCGGCTGGTCGACGGCGGTCTCGTTCGTGGTGTCGCCGCTGGTCTCGTGGCTCTCGCTCATGGCGTCATGCTCCTCGCCGGCGGTTCTCCACAGCGACGCCGCCGGGCGCTCGTTCGGTCCGCCGTCGCTGCCGTTCTCGGCGCGTCCCGCGGACCGGAAGTCAGTGGGTATCCGCCGAGTCCGCCCGCTCAACGTGCCGGGCGTATCCGATTCGACGGACCAGCGGCGGTTCTCCTGGCATGCCGCTTTCTGTTGCGGCGGCCGGTGGCGGAATTCGCAGCGTCGCGTGAGGGTGCCTGTCTCGCACCGCTCCGGACGTCCGGAGGAAACATCGCCAGCGGGCCTGGAAGCCTGTCGCTGGGTCGCGTGCGGACTGTGGATCCGTGCGCGGCCGTTGCCATTGTCTCACACCGCGTGTCCGACCCGGCCGGAACCGGCGCACCGGGCCCTCCATGCCGGGTCCAGGCCGGGCCCGTAGACTGACCCGCATGTCTGACATGCAGTCTGCGTCGAGCCCGACGCGCCCCGTCCGCTTCGGCTGGTTCCTCGCCATCGCCGGCGCCGTCGCCTGGCTCGCCTCGGTCACCCTGACCCTCGAACGGCTGGCCCTCTACAACGACCCGGGCCATGTGACCAGTTGCGATATCAACCCCTGGGTCTCCTGCGGTGCCGTGATGCAGGAGTGGCAGGCCGCTCTCTTCGGCTTCCCGAACCCCTTCATCGGCGTCGTCGGCTTCGCCGTCGTAGTGACGATCGGTATCACGCTGGTCGCCGGCGCCAGACTGCCGCGCTGGTACTGGATCGGCCTGCAGATCGGCATGACGCTGGGTTTCGCCTTCATCGTCTGGCTGTGGTCGCAGGCGCTGTACAGCATTCACATCCTCTGCCTGTACTGCATGGTCGTGTGGGCCATGATGATCCCGCTCTTCGTCATGACGACGGCGCGGAACATCGCCGCCGGCGTCTTCGGCGGGGGCCCGCGCCTCCGCGCCGCCGCCGCGGAGTGGGGCTGGGTGGTCGCCGCCGGGCTCGTCGTCCTGTGCGCGGCCTCGGTGCTGATCAGCTTCTCCGGCGTCTTCTTCGGCTGACGGACTGCCGCCCGATCGGGTGGCCCCCGGCTCACGGTCCGTCGCCCGCGTCCGCCTCCGCGGCTCGTCGTCGTTAAAGCGGCAGTGCCGCCGCTCCCCTGCGGGAGCGGCGGCACTGCTGCTTGCGGCGCTCTAGCCGAACCAGATGGCGATCTCGCGCTCGGCGGACTCGACCGAGTCGGAACCGTGCACGAGGTTCTTCTGGACCTTCTCGCCCCAGTCACGGCCGAAGTCGCCGCGGATCGTCCCGGGGGCCGCCGTCGTCGGGTCGGTGGTGCCGGCCAGGGAGCGGAAGCCCTCGATGACGCGATCGCCCTCGAGGACCGCGGCCACGGTCGGACCGGAGAGCATGAACTCGACGAGCGGCTCGTAGAACGGCTTGCCGACATGCTCCTCGTAGTGCTTCTCGAGGACCTCGCGGGTCGCCTCGACGAGCTTGAGTTCCACGATCCGGTACCCCTTGGCCTCGATGCGGGCCAGGATGGTTCCGGTCAGCTGGCGCTGCACGCCGTCCGGCTTGACCAGGACGAGGCTGCGTTCCACAGACATTGATTCCCCTTCGGGTGGTTGATGGGTTCCGGAACGAGTCTAGTCGGAGCCGTGCTGGCGCTCCCACTCCTCCTGCGCGGCGTCCCGCCGGCGGTTCTCTGCGTCCAGCTCCCCACCTTTCGTGACGGCGTACCACCAGGCGACGGCGAACAGCGCGCCGATGAAGAACATGTAGTAGTCCAGGAATCCCGCCAGCACGAGGACGGCCTGGAGCGCCCAGCCGATCCCGAATCCCAGAGGCTTCCGGAGCAGGGCGCAGGTCAGGACCGAGACGGCGGCCAGCGCCAGTCCGACGGTCCACACCACGGGCTTGCCGTACTCGTCGCCGTGGAGGCCGGCGATCGACATCGTCGCGAAGAGGAAGACGAACGCCTCGAGCGTGAGCACCGTGGAGGCGAACATGATCCGTACGGACCGGCGCTTCTTCGGCATGCCCGGCCGCCACTCGCGCTGGGCCTTGGTGAGTCGTGCCATCGTGGTGCTCCTACTTCCCCAGCAGCGTGCGGGCCTCGGCGACCAGCGTGATGGAGCCGGTCACCAGGACCCCGCCGCCGAAGTCCTCGGTCGCGTCCGCACGGCCGACCGCCCAGTCCAGGGCGTCGTCCAGCTTCTCGGTCACATACACGTCCTCCTCGGCGTAGCCGGCGTCCAGCGCCAGCTGGCCCAGCTCACCGGCCGGGATGGAGCGCGGCGAGGTGGACTGGGTCAGGCAGATGTCGTCGACCAGATCGCCGTACTGCTCCCGGAGCTCCACGAGCATCGCCTCTGCGTCCTTCTCCCGCAGGATCCCGACGACCAGCACGAGCTTGGAGAAGCCGAAGGTCTCCTTCACGGCGTCCGCGCTGGCGCGCAGGCCGTCCGGATTGTGGCCGGCGTCGACGATGATGGTCGGCGACGTGCGCACCGTCTCGAGGCGGCCGGGGCTCGTCACCTTCTCCAGTCCGCGCTGCAGCGTCTCCTGATCCAGCTCCTTCTCGCCGCCGCCCAGGAAGGCCTCCAGGGCGGCGATGGCGACGGCGAGGTTCTGCGCCTGGTGCTCGCCGTGCAGGGGCAGCAGGAGGTCCTCGTAGCGTCCGGCGAGGGAGCGGATCGTCAGCTGCTGCCCGCCGACCGCCAGGGCGCGCTTCTCCACGCCGAACTCGACGCCCTCGAACCGGAACGGGACGTCCTGCTCCCGTGCCGACTCGAGCAGGACCTGGGCCGCCTCCATCGGCTGGACCGCCGACACGAGGAACCCGCCCGGCTTGATGATGCCGGCCTTCTCCGCGGCGATGTCCTCCACACGGTCGCCGAGCAGGTCCGTGTGGTCCAGGGAGATCGGTGTCACGACGGACACCTGCCCGTCCGCCACGTTGGTGGCGTCCGTGATCCCGCCGAGCCCGACCTCGAGGACGACGACGTCCACCGGCTCGTCGGCGAACACCGCGAACCCGAGGACGGTGAGCGCCTCGAAGTAGGTCAGCCGGTTCTCCCCGCGGCCCTCGAGCTCCTCGTCGACCATGAGGAGGTAGGGGCGGATCTCGTCCCAGATCCGCACGAACGTCTCATCGGCGACGGGCTCGCCGTCGATGGAGATCCGCTCCGTCACCTTCGACAGGTGGGGGCTCGAGTAGCGTCCGACCCGCAGGTCGTGCGCCAGCAGCAGGGACTCGAGCATGCGCGCCGTCGAGGTCTTGCCGTTGGTGCCGGTGATGTGGATGACCGGGCAGGCCCGGTTGGGCTCGCCCAGGATCTCCATGGCGCGGCGCATGGGCTCCATGCGCGGCTCGATCTTGTTCTCGGGTGCTCGTCCGAGCAGCTCCGCGTAGACGCTCTCCACGGAGAACGCATCGATGTCGGTCATGCTCAGGCCTCCACTGCTTCGACGACGACGTTCGGCTCGCCCTCGACGAGGACGAGGTCCACGGTGAGGGTCTCGCCCTTGACCAGCTCCGCGTTGGCGCGGAGCGCGTGCAGCGTCGCGGGGTCACCGGTGACGGTGGTGCGCACGCGGTCGCGCACCACCAGGTCGGCGTCCTTGCGGGCCTGCTGGATGGAGCGGATCATGTCGCGCGCCGCGCCCTCGGCGGCGAGTTCGTCCGTGACCGCCGTGTCCAGGACCACAAAACCGCCGCCCGCGAGCACCGCCGCCGCGACGGCGTCGTCCTCGCCCTGCTCCACCACGGTCTCGAGGGTGTACTCGTGGGGCTCGAGCACGAGGCCGCCGGCGGTCACGGTGCCGTCCGGTCCGACGGACCAGTCGCCGCTCTTGGAGCCCTTGATCGCCTGCTGGACGCCCTTGCCGAGCCGCGGGCCGGCGGCGCGGGCGTTGACCACGAGGCGCTGGCTGATGCCGTAGTCGCTCGCCTGGGTCTCGGCGGCGTCGCGCAGCTCGACCGTACGCAGGTTCAGCTCGTCCGCGATGATCGACGCGAACGTCCCGCCCAGCGCCTCCGCGCCGTCGACGACGACCGTCAGCTGGTTCAGCGGCAGACGCACGCGGAGGTTCGAGGCCTTGCGCAGCGACGACCCGACCGAGCAGATGCGCCGCGTCAGCTCCATCCGCTCGACGAGCTCCCGGCGGTGCGGGAACTGCTCCACGTCCGGCCAGTCGGTCAGGTGCACCGAGCGGCCTCCCGTGAGCCCGCGCCAGATCTCGTCCGCCGCCAGCGGCAGCAGCGGGGCCGCGACCCGGGTGAGCGTCTCGAGGCACGTGAAGAGCACGTCGAAGGCCTGCTCGTCCTCGTCGAAGAATCGCTGGCGCGAGCGCCGGATGTACCAGTTGGTGAGCGTGTCCATGTAGCGGCGGACGGCGTCGCACGCGTCCGAGATCTCGTACGCGTCGAGCGCCGCCTGCGTCTCGCGCACGAGGTCGCCGGTGGCGGCGAGCATGTACTCGTCCAGCGGGTCCGACGACGAGTGCCGCAGCGACGCCTCGTAGCCCGCGCCGCCGTTCGCGGCGTTGGTGTAGAGACTGAAGAAGTGCCAGGCGTTCCACAGGGGCAGGAGGACCTGCCGGACGCCGTCGCGGATGCCCTGCTCGGTGACGATCAGGTTGCCGCCGCGCAGGATCGGGCTGGCCATGAGGAACCAGCGCATCGCATCAGAGCCGTCGCGGTCCAGCACCTCGGTCACGTCCGGATAGTTCTGCAGCGACTTGGACATCTTCTGACCGTCCGAGCCCAGGACGATGCCGTGGCTGATGACGTTCTTGAACGCCGGACGGTCGAACAGGGCCGTCGCGAGGATGTGCATGGTGTAGAACCAGCCGCGCGTCTGCCCGATGTACTCGACGATGAAGTCGGCCGGGTGGTGGTCCTCGAACCACTCCGCGGCCTCGAACGGGTAGTGCACCTGGGCGAACTGCATGGAGCCGGAGTCGAACCAGACGTCGAGCACGTCCTCCACGCGGCGGATCGTGCCGGCGCCCGGGCACCCCTCGTGGCTGCGGGTCAGGTCGTCGATGAACGGGCGGTGCAGATCGGGCTCGCCCTCGTGGTTCACCGGGACCCGCCCGAAGGCGGCCCGGAGCTCCTCGAGCGAGCCGTGGACCTCCCGGTGCCCGCAGCCGGGGGCGTCGCACTCCCACACGGGGATGGGGCTGCCCCAGTAGCGGTTGCGGGAGATCGACCAGTCGCGGGCGTTCTCCAGCCACTTCCCGAACTGCCCGTGCTTCACGTTGCCGGGGATCCAGTTGATCTGCTCGTTGAGCTCGAGCATGCGCGACTTGAACTCGGTGACGGCCACGTACCAGCTGGTGACGGCCTTGTAGATGAGCGGGGTCCGGCAACGCCAGCAGTGCGGGTAGGAGTGCTCGTAGGACTGCTCGCGCACGAGCCGCCCGTCGTCCTTCAGCGTGTTGATGATGGTCCGGTTCGCGTCGAAGACCTGGACGCCGGCGATGTCGGCCAGGGGCGCGTTCCCGCTCGGCGTCGGCTCCGCGAACATCGGCAGGAAGCGGGCGCCCTCGTCCACGGAGAGGATCACGGGGATGCCCGCCTCCTCGGAGGAGCGCTGGTCCTCCTCGCCGTAGGCGGAGGCCTGGTGGACCAGGCCGGTGCCGTCGGTGGTGGTCACGTAGTCCTCGGGCAGGATCCGCCAGGCGTGCTGCGTCTCCCACTTCTCGGCGTCGGCGTAGTAGTCCCACAGCGGGGCGTACTCGACGTCGGCGAGGTCGGCGCCGAGGTACCGGGCGACGACGGCGGCCCGGGCCGCGTCCGCGGCGGCGACGCCGTCGGAGTCGGCGAAGCCGAGGTCCTTGGCGTAGGCGGCCACGAGGTCGGCGGCGAGCAGGTGGCGGCCCGGGTGCGGGCCGTCGGCGGGTGCCTCCACGACGACGTACTCGATCTCCGGTCCCACGGCGATCGAGAAGTTGGTCGGCAGGGTCCAGGGCGTGGTGGTCCAGGCCAGCAAGCTGACGCCGGCGAGCTCGTCGCCCACCCGGCCGCCACCGGTGACGGGGAACGAGACGGTGACGGACGGGTCCTGGCGGGACTTGTAGACGTCGTCGTCCATGCGCAGCTCGTGGTTGGACAGCGGCGTCTCGTCCTTCCAGCAGTACGGCAGCACGCGGAAGCCCTCGTAGGTGAGGCCCTTCTCGTGCAGCTGCTTGAAGGCCCAGATGACCGACTCCATGTAGTCGACATTGAGCGTCTTGTAGTCGTTCTCGAAGTCGACCCAGCGGGCCTGGCGCGTGACGTAGTCCTGCCACTCGTCGGCGTACTTCATCACGGACGTCCGGCAGGCGTCGTTGAACTTCTCAATGCCCATGGACTCGATCTGCCGCTTGTCCGTCATGCCGAGCTGCTTCATGGCCTCGAGCTCGGCGGGCAGGCCGTGAGTGTCCCAGCCGAAGCGGCGCTCGACCCGGTTGCCGCGCTGCGTCTGGTAGCGGGCCACCAGATCCTTGACGTAACCGGTGAGCAGGTGGCCGTAGTGGGGCAGGCCGTTGGCGAACGGCGGGCCGTCGTAGAACACGAACTCACCCTCGCCCTTGGCGCCGGCCGGTCGCTGGTCGACCGAGGCCTGGAACGTGCCGTCCTGGCTCCAGTAGTCGAGGATGCGCTTCTCGATCTCCGGGAAGCTGGGGCTCGCGGGCGTGCTCGCACCGGGATCGGTGGAGGCCTTGGGATAAATCGTCATCTGCGGCAGTCCTGGCATCGGTCGGTGCAGCCGGGAGGCTGCGGTGTACTCGATGCGGGGACGAATCCTGGCGCATGGACGCCCGGCTCGCGGTACCACCCCGCTTGCGCACGGCGACCGCGGCCGCAGAGTATGGGCTCCGCGGGGACGGACGGCCGTGGCCGCTTGCTTCGCTGCTGTGACGGGCTTACCCGTCCGGTTCTACTGGGTCCGCTGGGGTGAGTCCCGACGAGCGATCTGCACGCCGTCGTTCTCGTTTCCCGCGGACTGTTCTTCCGGAGGCTCGCCGGTGATGGCCGGGTCGATGCCGATGGTCCTAGTCTAGCGGCTTTCGGATGACCTTGTGCGCGGCGGGCTGCGCCACCGGGCGGACGACGATCTCGTCGAGGTTGACGTGATGCGGGGCCGTGACGGCGTAGGCGATGATGTCGGCGATGTCCTCGCTCGTAAGCGGTTTCTCGACGCCCGCGTACACGTTCTCCGCCGCTGCCGCGTCGCCGAGCCGGTTGAGCGCGAACTCGGGCGTGCGGACCAGGCCGGGGAGGACCTCGATCACCCGGAGGTTGTGCTCCGCCTCCTCGAGGCGCAGGGCCTGGGTCATGCCGCGCTCGGCGAACTTGGCCGCGTTGTAGCCCGCGCCGCCCTCGTAGCCGACCAGGCCGGCGGTCGACGTGAGGTTGAGGATTGTCCCCTCCCCGTGCGCGCGGAGCATCGGCAGGAAGGCGCGGGTGACCTTCATGGTGCCGAGGACGTTGACGCGGTACATCCAGTCCCAGTCCTCGGTGCGGGCGTCGGCCACCCGCTCGACGCCGCGGGCTCCCCCGGCGTTGTTGACGAGCGTGTCGATTCCGCCCGCCGCGGTGACCGTCGTGAGCAGTCGCGCGACGTCGTCGTCGTCGGTGATGTCCGCCGGGACCGCGACGGCCCCGGTCTCCGTCGCGAGGGCCTCGAGCCGGTCGGCCCGCCGGGCCACTGCGAAGACACGCCATCCGCGCGCCGTCAGCAGTCGGACGGTGGCCTCCCCGATGCCGGTGCTGGCCCCGGTGACCACGGCGCTGCCGGTGGACGCGCGGCCGTCGGTGGACGTGGGAGTAGACGAGGAATCCATGGACCCAGCCTAGTCAGCGAAGATCGTGCGCGGGGCCTCCGACGGAGTCAGCGGTGCTCCTCCAGGAAGTCCCGCAGGACCAGGGCGTTGTTGTGCTCCGGGTCCCGCGTGGCGTAGACGAGGACGACGTCGTCGTGGCTGCGCACGGTCTGGAGGAGCTGCTCGACGGCGTCGGTCGCGGGGCCGTGCTCGAGCTCGCCGATGTACCGGTCGCGGAACTCGGTGTAGCGCTGCGCGCGATGGTCGAACCAGGCCCGCAGCTCGGTCGAGGGCGCGACGTCCCTGGCCCACTCGTCCAGTTCCAGATCGGCCCTCGAGACGCCCCGCGGCCAGAGCCGGTCGACGAGGACCCGGTAGCCGCCGTCGGGCGCGTCGTAGGCCCTTCGCAGTCTGATCTCGTCCATGCCCCGATGATAGGGGCCGTCTCCCTGCCAACCGCGCCGCGCAGGGACTCGCCGCGGTCCGGACGTGGGAGAATGGCCGACATGGCTGATGACACCTTGGGCACAGACACGCCCGTTTCCGTTTCCGTCCCGGACAAACCCGCCCTCGAGGGCCTCGAGGCGCGGCTCAGCGAGCGCTGGCGCGCCGAGGGGACGTACACGTTCGATCCCGACACCGAGCGCGGCGCCGTCTACTCGATCGACACGCCCCCGCCGACGGCCTCCGGTTCGCTGCATGTGGGGCACATGTTCTCCTACACGCAGACCGACGTCCTGGCGCGCTTCCAGCGCATGCAGGGCAAGAACGTCTTCTACCCGATGGGCTGGGACGACAACGGCCTGCCGACCGAGCGCCGCGTCCAGAACTACTACGGCGTCCGCTGCGATCCGAAGATCCCGTACAACCCGGACTACCAGCCACCGGCGCAGCCGGCCAAGAACCAACGCGACTGGGACGCGGTGAGCCGCAGGAACTTCATCGAGCTCTGCGAGCAGCTGGCCGTCGAGGACGAGAAGGTCTTCGAGCACCTGTTCACGACGCTCGGGCTGTCCGTGGACTGGGGCCTGACCTACCGCACCATCGACGACGAATCGCGTGCGACGTCGCAGGCCGCCTTCCTGCGCAATCTCACCGCGGGCGATGCGTACCTCTCGGAGGCGCCCACGCTGTGGGACGTGAGCTTCCGCACGGCCGTGGCCCAGGCCGAGCTCGAGGACCGCGAGGTCCCCGGGGCCTACTACCGCTACCCGTTCTTCGCCGCGGACGGCACGGCCGTCCACATCGAGACCACCCGGCCCGAGCTGCTGCCGGCCTGCGCGGCGCTCGTGGCCCACCCGGACGACGAGCGCTACCAGCCGCTCTTCGGCAAGAAGGTCACCTCCCCGCTCTTCGGCGTCGAGGTCGAGGTCAAGGCGCACCCGCTCGCCAAGCCGGACAAGGGCGCCGGCATCGCCATGGTCTGCACCTTCGGCGACCTGACCGACGTCACCTGGTGGCGCGAGCTCGAGCTGCCCACCCGGACGATCATCGGCCGCGACGGCCGGATCGCGGCGGAGCTCCCGGAGTGGATCACCACGGAGGCCGGAGCCGCCGCCTACGCCGAGATGGCCGGCAAGACGGTGTTCTCCGCCAAGGAGGCCGTGGTGAAGTTGCTCGCTGAGGCCGACCTGCTCGACGGCGAGCCCCGCAAGATCCAGCACCCGGTCAACTTCTACGAGAAGGGCGACAAGCCGCTCGAGATCGTCTCCTCCCGCCAGTGGTACATCCGCAACGGCGGCCGCGACGAGGAGCGGCGCGAGCGGATGATCGCCCGCGGGCGCGAGATCGACTTCCATCCCTCGTTCATGCGCTCGCGCTTCGAGAACTGGGTCTCCGGCCTCAACGGCGACTGGCTGGTCTCCCGCCAGCGCTTCTTCGGCGTGCCGATCCCGGTCTGGTACCGCCTGGACGAGGCCGGCGAGCCGGACTACTCGAACCCCGTCCTGCCGGCCGAGGACCAGCTTCCCGTCGACCCGGCCGCCGAGCCGGCCCCGGGATTCGACGAGGCGCAGCGGGATCAGCCCGGTGGTTTCACCGGCGACGCCGACGTGCTCGACACCTGGGCCACCAGCTCGCTGACACCTCAGATCGTCGGGCGCTGGGGCCGCGACGAGGACTTCTTCGCCAAGGTCTTCCCCTTCGACCTGCGCCCCCAGGGTCACGACATCATCCGGACCTGGCTCTTCTCCACGGTCGTCCGTGCCGATGCCCTGGAGTCGACGGTGCCGTGGCGCAACGCGGCGATCTCGGGCTGGATCCTCGACCCGGACCGCAAGAAGATGTCGAAGTCCAAGGGCAACGTCGTAGTGCCGACGGACGTGCTCGAGCAGTTCGGCGCCGATGCCGTCCGCTACTGGGCGGCATCCGCCAAGCTCGGCGCGGACACCGCCTACGAGGTGGCCCAGATGAAGATCGGTCGCCGGCTGGCGATCAAGATCCTCAACGCCTCGAAGTTCGTCCTGAACCTCGGCGCGACGCAGGCCGACGTCATCCGCGAGGACGCCTCGACGGTGACGAATGGTCTCGACCGGTCCCTCCTGGCCCGCCTGAAGACGGTGATCGACGACGCGACCCGCGCGTTCGAGGCGTACGACTATGCGCGGGCCCTGGACATCACGGAGTCGTTCTTCTGGTCCTTCACGGATGACTACGTCGAGCTGGTCAAGGACCGGGCGTACGGGGGCCAGGGCGATGCCGAGAAGGCCTCCGTCCTGGCTGCTCTGGCGACCACACTCGATTCGGCGCTGCGCCTGTTCGCGCCGTTCCTTCCCTTCGCCACCGAGGAGGTCTGGGGCTGGTGGCGCGCCGGCTCGGTCCACCGCGCCGAGTGGCCCTCCTCGGAGGCGCTCTCCGGTGTGCTGGCCGACGCCGATCCGGCCGTCCTCCCCGTAGTCGGCGCCGCCCTCGGCGGCATTCGGAAGGCGAAGTCGGAGGCCAAGGTCAAGCAGCGCACGGAGGTCCTCACGGGCACCGTGACGGCGCCGGAGGCGCAGCTCGAGCAGTTGCGGCAGGGCCTCTCGGACCTACTCGCGGCGGCGAACGCGCGGAACCTCGAATTGGTGGTGGGCGAGGGCGAGATGTCGGTGGGCGACGTCGAGCTGGCTGCTGCCGAGGAGGCCGCGCAGAACGCCTGACGTCTCCCGGTTGCGGTCCCCTGACGGGCCGCAACCGGCGGCGGTTTTCTCCAGCAGACGAGTGAGGCCGGGACTCCAGCAGACGAGTGAGGCCGGGACCAACCTTGCGGTTGGTCCCGGCCTCACGGCGTTCGTGCGCTGCTCCCACCAGCGGTGCGGCAGCTGTACAGCCGCCGTCGGGAGGGCGGGCGCTCCCGGTACCGGTCCGGCTCAGTCAAAGGTCGGGCTCTCGGTCCGGCTGCGCTTGAGCTCGAAGAAGTAGGGGAAGCTGGCCAGCTTCACCGAGGCGTCGAAGAGCTCGCCCGCGTCCTCCCCCGTCGGGACACGTGTGATCACGGGCCCGAAGAAGGCGGTGCCGTTCAGCGAGAGGACGGGCGTTCCGACGTCCTGCCCGACCCGCTCGATCCCCTCCTGGTGGCTGGCCCGGAGCGCACGGTCGTGATCCTCCGACTCCGCGGCGGCAGCGAGTCCTGCGGGCAGGCCGACCTTGTCGAGGGCGCGCCGGATCACCTCTGCGCGGTCCTGCACCTTCTCGTAGTGGAGGAGTTCTCCCATGGCGGTATAGAGCTCGGGGACCACGCCCGCGCCGTGCTGGTCCGCTGCGGCGACGATGACGCGCACCGGCCCCCAGCCGTCGTCCATGCTGCGACGGTAGTCCTCAGAGAGGTCGCGTCCCTCGTTGAGGACCGACAGGCTCATCACGTGCCAGTCGACTCGCACGGGACGGACCTTCTCGACCTCGAGGATCCAACGTGAGGTCGCCCAGGCGAACGGGCAGATGGGGTCGAACCAGAAGTCGACGGTGGTCGTCTCGCTCATGTGTTCTCCTTCGGTCAGCGGGACTGCGGCCGGCGCGTGCCACCGGCCGCGCTCTGGCCCTGCGGTACGGGTCAGGCGGACTTGTTGCGGCGCTTCGCGGCAACCTGGTGGGAGATGAGAGTCGGCTCGGCTCGGCCGGCGATCACCTCGGCGGTGATGACGCACTCGGCGACGTCGTCGCGCCCCGGAAGCTCGAACATCACCGGTCCGAGCGTCTCCTCGAGAATGGCGCGCAGGCCGCGCGCACCGGTCTCGCGCTCGATGGCGAGATCGGCGACGGCCTCGAGCGCATCACGCTCGAACTGCAGTTCCACTCCATCCAGGTGGAACATCTTCTGGTACTGCTTGACCAGAGCGTTCTTCGGCTCGGTCAAGATCGAGACCAGGGCCTCCCGGTCGAGCTTCTCCACAGTCGTGACGACCGGCAGCCGTCCGATGAACTCCGGGATCAGCCCGAACTTCAGCAGATCCTCAGGGCGGACGTCGGAGTAGGAGGCGGCCTCGGACTTCAACGCCGTCAGGGGTGCGCCGAAACCGATCCCCTTGCGTCCGGCGCGCGACGAGATGATCTCCTCGAGGCCGGCGAAGGCTCCGGCGACGATGAACAGCACGTTCGTCGTGTCGATCTGGAGGAACTCCTGATGCGGGTGCTTCCGGCCGCCTTGCGGCGGGACCTGGGCGACGGTGCCCTCGAGGATCTTCAGCAACGCCTGCTGGACGCCCTCCCCGGAGACGTCACGGGTGATGGAGGGATTCTCGCTCTTGCGCGAGATCTTGTCGATCTCGTCGATGTAGATGATCCCCTGCTCGGCTTTCTTGACGTCGTAGTCCGCTGCCTGGATCAGCTTGAGCAGGATGTTCTCGACATCCTCGCCGACGTAGCCGGCCTCGGTCAGGGACGTGGCGTCGGCGACGGCGAACGGTACGTTCAGCCGCTTGGCGAGCGTCTGGGCCAAGTACGTCTTGCCGCAGCCCGTGGGGCCGAGGAGCATGATGTTCGACTTCGAGACCTCGATGTCGTCGAGCGGGTGCCCGGCCTCGTTGAGAGCACTGGCCGGCCGGTTCGACGTCCCGGTGCGAATGCGCTTGTAGTGGTTGTACACCGCCACCGACAGGGCGCGCTTGGCGGCCTCCTGCCCGATGACGTATTCATTGAGGTGATCGAAGATCTCGCGTGGCCGCGGGAGCTCCAGCTCCTCGCTCTCGTTGACCTCGACGAGCTCTTCCTCGATGATCTCGTTGCACAGCTCGATGCACTCGGTGCAGATGTAGACGCCGGGGCCGGCGATGAGTTTGCGCACCTGCTTCTGGCTCTTGCCGCAGAAGTTGCATTTGAGCAGCTCGGAACTCTCGCCCATACGTGCCATGGAGCTCTACTCCCTCGCTCTCGTCCTTCGCCCGTGCGCCCCCTGACGCATCGTTGCATTCCTTCAACTGTAAGTCCTGGGTCCTACAGAAAGACGCAGGGGGGCGGACCGTGGTGCATTGTGACGGTCCGCCCCCTGGCGCGCTCTGCCCGGGCCGGCAGCGGCCTGCTAGCCCTGGATGGCCTGCGGCTTGATCTTCCGCGAGTCCAGCACCTCGTCGACGAGGCCATACGTCTTCGCGTCGGCCGCGGTCATGTAGAGATCGCGCTCGACGTCTCGCGAGACTTCCTCCGGCGTCTTGTGGCTGTGCTGGGAAAGGACCTGCTCCATCCACGTGCGCATGCGCATGACCTCCTCCGCCTGGATCTGCAGGTCCGAGGCGGTGCCCCGCTCGCCGCCGCCGAGCGCCGGCTGGTGAATCAGGACACGGGCGTTCGGCAGCGCGAGGCGCTTGCCGGGTGCACCGGCGGCGAGGAGCACCGCCGCCGCGCTGGCCGCTTGGCCGAGGCACACGGTCTGCACCTCGGGGCGGATGAACTGCATCGTGTCGTAGATGGCCGTCATGGCCGTGAACGAGCCACCGGGCGAATTGATGTAGAGCGTGATGTCGCGCTCGGAGTCCATCGACTCGAGGACCAGCAGCTGGGCCATGATGTCGTCGGCGGAGGCGTCGTCAACCTGCGCGCCGAGGAAGACGATGCGGTCCTCGAAGAGCTTCGCGTACGGGTCCTGTCGCTTGAAGCCGTACGGGGTCCGCTCCTCGAACTGCGGCAGGATGTAACGGGCGGAGGGCATCTCGCCGGCGCCGCCGTAGCCATTGAAGTTCATATTCATCTCCTGGAAATCTGTGTCAGACGGGCAGTGCGGGCGGTGGTCAGCTGGTCATCCCGCCGCCGCCGGAGACGGACGAGGAGTGCTCGGCGATGTGGTCGAAGAAGCCGTACTCCAGGCCGTCCTTCGCGGTGAACCACTTGTCGCGCTCGTTGTCCTTGAGGATCTGCTCGACCGTCTGGCCGGTCTGCTCCGCAGTGAGCTCGGACATGACCTTCTTCATGTGCAGGATCAGCTCGGCCTGGATCCGAATGTCCGAGGCCGTGCCCCCGATGCCGCCGGACGGCTGGTGCATCAGGATGCGGGCGTTCGGCGTCGCGTAGCGCTTGCCCTTGGTGCCGGACGAGAGCAGGAACTGCCCCATCGACGCGGCCAGGCCGGTGGCGACGGTGACGACGTCGTTCGGGATGAACTGCATCGTGTCGTAGATCGCCATACCGGCCGTGATCGAGCCGCCCGGCGAGTTGATGTAGAGGTAGATGTCCTTGTCCGGGTCCTCGGCCGAGAGGAGGAGGAGCTGCGAGCAGATCGCGTTCGCGTTCTCGTCCTGCACCTCGGAGCCGAGCCAGATGATGCGCTCCTTGAGGAGCCGGTTGTAGATGTAGTCGTCCCGGCTCGCCGGGTCCACCGACGACATTGCGGGGGTCAGGGATTCCTCAGTCATGCTCGAATGCCTCTCCGTGGATCGCTTGAACTCGTTCCCGACATTACTGCCTGGCGCCCGCCCCGGGTGGCGGCCCGGCCGCTAGTTCGCTGTGGGCGCATCGGCGCCGGGCGGGCGGGGAAACGCCGCGGGCGGGCCCGGAACGCGGTGTGCGTTCCGGGCCCGCCCGGGCTGCGGCGGTCGCCGCAATGGTGCTTCGGTGCTACTCGGCGCTGTCGGCGGACGCCGACGACGCGGAGGAGGACGACGACGCCGACTCGGCCGCGTCCTCGCCCTGCGGGCGCACGAAGGACGTCAGGTCGACCTCCTTGCCGTCGCTGTCCGTGACCTTGGCCAGCTCGAGGACCTTCGCGAGCGCCTTGCGGCGGCGGACCTCGCCGACGATCATCGGGACCTGGCCGGCGCCGTCGAGCATCTGGGCGAACTGGTTCGGGTCCATGCCGTACTGCGAGGCGGTCTGCACGATGTAGTCGATCAGCTCGGACTGCTCGACCGTGACCTCCTCCTTCTCGGCGACGGCGTCGAGGACGAGCTCGTTCTTGAAGGCCTTGGCGGTGTTCTCGCGGACCTCGGCGCGGTGCTCGTCGGTGTCGTGCTCGTCGCCCTCGCTGTGCTCGCCCTGCGAGAAGTGCTGCTCGACCTGGTCGTCGATGACGGAGTCGGGGACCGGAACCTCGACCAGCTCGAGGAGCTTGTCCAGGACCAGGTCGCGCGCCTGGACGCCCTGCTCGGTGACCTTGCCCTCGGCGGCCTGCTTGGCCAAGTCGGCCTTCAGCTCGTCGATCGTGTCGAACTCGGAGGCGAGCTGGGCGAAGTCGTCGTTGGCCTCGGGAAGCTCGCGCTCCTTGACGGCCTTCACGACGACCTTGACCTCGGCGGTCTCGCCGGAGTGCTCGCCGCCGGCCAGCGTGGTCTCGAAGATGGCGTCCTCGCCGGCCGAGAGGCCCTTGACGGCCTCGTCCATGCCGTCGAGCATCGTGCCCGAACCGACCTGGTAGGACAGGTCCGCCGCGGAGTCGACCTCCTCGCCGTCGACGGTGGCCGTGAGGTCGATCGTCAGGAAGTCGTCGTCGGCAGCCGGACGATCGACGGACTTCAGCGTGCCGAAGCGGCCGCGCAGCTCGTCGAGCGCGTTCTGGACATCCTCGTCGCCCGCCTCGGCGGCGTCGACCTGGACCTCGAGGCCCGCGTAGTCGGGCAGCTCGACGGTCGGGCGGACGTCCACCTCGACGGCGAAGCTCAGCTGGCCCTCGGCAGCCTCCTCGAGGCCCGGGAGCTCGTTGACCTCGACCTCGGGACGCGAGAGCGGCACGAGGTCGTTCTCCGTCATGGCCTTCTGGTACAGGCCGTTGAGGGACTCGTTGACGGCCGTCTCGATGACGTAGCCGCGGCCGACGCGCTGGTCGATGAGGGCGTTCGGGACCTTGCCCTTGCGGAAGCCCGGCACCTGAATCTGCTGCGAGATCGACTTGTAGGCGGCGTCGATGCTTGGCTGAAGCTCGGCCAGCGGAACCTCGACGTTGAGCTTGACCCGGGTGGGGCTGAGATTTTCGACGGCGCTCTTCACAGCGTATTTCTCCTGAAATGGATTCGGTGTCGTGGGGGGCTCTGGTCGACGGTCGCCCCCTCGCGGCAGCGGAGGGGGACGACCATATACAGAGTCGGGGTGACAGGATTTGAACCTGCGACCTCACGCTCCCAAAGCGCGCGCTCTCGCCAAGCTGAGCTACACCCCGAATTTAGTGCAAGAGCCAGTCTACGCAGACACGCGGGCCAACCGCGAATCACCCGTCCCGCGGGCCGCGGGCGCCGATACAGCCGGCGCGACGGCATCCGGCCGGTGCCGGAACGCAAGAAGCGGCCCGCTGTGGCGGACCGCTTCCGGTGGTGCGAAGTCAGGGGATGCGAGGGGATGACGGGAATCGAACCCGCGTCATCAGTTTGGAAGACTGAGGCTTTACCATTAAGCTACATCCCCGCAAGAAACCGGATCGCCCCGGTTCCGACTGCAGAAGATTAGCAGTCACCGCGGAGGGCCGCCAAATCGCCGCTCCCCCGCACGCGCCGGCTCTCATCGCGACGCCGCCCGGCCCTCCGGCGCGGCACTCGCCTCGGGCGCCGTCCACGCAGCGGTCGAGTCATGCCGCCTGGCAGCCGGGGCACCAGTAGAGCTTCCGGGCGGAGACCTCGGCCATCCGGACGGCTCCGCCGCACCGGCGGCACGCCTGCCCCGCACGCTGGTACACGTAGTACGCCTGCTCGGGCCACACGGGCGACTCGGGATCGGGGCGGTCGGCGGCCTCGGTCGTGATGATCCGCCCGTCCCGGACGCCCGCGGCCATCAGAGCGCAGAGGTCATCCCACAGGCCGTCCAACCGGGCGGCATCGACCTCGGCGGCGGGCCGCCGCGGATCGATCCGGCAGCGGAAGAGGCTCTCCGCACGGTAGATGTTCCCCACGCCGGCGACGCGGGACTGGTCCATCAGCGCGACGCCGATGCCCGTCCTGGTGCGCATGCGCCGGTGGAACAGGGCACGCCGGCCCTCGTCGTCGGTCCGGAGCGGGTCGGGGCCGAGCCTGGCGCGCACGGCGTCGACCTCGCCGGGCGTCAGTACCTCGCAGACCGAGGCGCCGCGCAGGTCCGCCCAGCCGTGCTGGCTCGCGATCCGGACCCGGACCTGTCCCACGGGCGCCGGCGGCCCCTGGTACGCCTCGGCCTCCACGGGGGCGTCCTCGCGCTCTCCGATCCGGCGCGGGGCGCCGATGCTCGAGGCCCCCGTGAAGTACTCGTCCCCGCCGAAGCTGAAGGCCCCGTAGAGGCCGAGGTGCACGCGCAGGTAGAGCCCGTCCTCGAACTCGACGAACAGCTGCTTGCCGTGCGCGGTCCCACCGAGGAGGGTGCGGCCGTCCAGCCGCCGGGCGCCGTCGGCGAAGCGCCCCTGGGGGCTGGTGACGGCCACGCGGTGGCCGCCGAAGACGTCGCTGAACTGACGGGCCAGCCGGTGGATCGAGTGTCCCTCGGGCACGCTAGCGGACGATCTCGCCGGTCTGCTCGTAGGTCGCAATCTTGCCGATGCGCCGTGCGTGCCGCTCGGCGCCGGAGAACGGCTCCGCCAGGAAGGCCTCGATGATCGCCGTCGCCTCCTCGAGGCTGTGCTGGCGCCCGCCGAGGGCCACGACGTTGGCGTCGTTGTGGTCCCGCGCGAGCTTGGCGGTCTCGAGATTCCAGGCGAGCGCGGCGCGGACGCCCTTGACCTTGTTGGCAGCGATCTGCTCGCCGTTGCCCGAGCCGCCGAGCACGATGCCGAGTGCTTCCAGGCCGGCCGCCTGGTCGGCGACGACGGCCTCGGCCGCGTCGATGCAGAAGGCCGGGTAGTCGTCCTCGGCGTCGTACTCGCGGGGTCCGTGGTCCACCATCTCGTAGCCCTGGGCGGCCAGGTGCTCGGCCAGGTGGGCGCTCAGCTCCATGCCGGCGTGGTCGGTGGCGATGTGTACGCGCATAGTCCTCTTCGTTCTCGGTACTCGGGGCGGGTGCCCCACCACCTTACCGAGTGCTCGCGCCGCGGACGCTAGCGGGGAACCGGTGTGACCCAGAGCGGGCCCTCGCTGGTCCGGGTCGCGTCCGTCTCGGTCGGGATCCCGGTGGCGGGGTCCAGGCGGTAGGCGCCGAGGGTGCCGGATGCCTCACCGGCGACCAGGAGGTGCTCGGTTCCCGCCGCGGAGACGACGGCGGCGCCCCGGGGCTGCTGCTGCGTGCCCCAGGTGCCGACGTAGGCGAGCTCGCCGCTCGCGAGATCGACCGCGAAGCCGGTCACCGTGGACGTGGAGCGCTCGGTGGTGTAGAGGAACCTGCCCCCGCAGCCGAAGTGGAGGTCGGCGCACCAGATGGCGTCGGGGCCCGGCGTCGGACCGCCGGGCTCGCGGGCGAAGCCCGGCGTGAGACCCAGGTCGTCCGGGATCGAGGAGATCTGCTGGATCTCCGTGAGCTCGCCCGACTCGGCGTCGCGGTCGAACACGGCGACGAGGCCGGACATCTCGTGCAGGACGTAGAGGCGCCGTCCACTCGGGTCGAATCGGGAGTGGCGCGGGCCGGAGCCCGCCGGGGCGGCGACGCGCTGGACTTCCTCCAACCGGCCCTCGGACCGGCGGTAGACGACGACGGCGTCCGAGCCGAGCGAGGCCGCGTAGAGATGGCGCCCGTCCGGCGAGGGCAGGGCGGAGTGGGCCTTCTCCCCCACGCCGGGGGCCTCCACCGGGGGCGGCACGGGCACGCCGTCGTCGTCGATCTCGAGCATGTGGACGGAGCTGCCGTGGTAGGAGGCACTGAACAGGGCGGTTCCGTCGGCGGTCAGGGCGATGTACGCGGTGCTGTCGCCGAGCCGCGCCGTGGCCAGCGGGGCGAGCGCGCCCGCCGGGGCCCGGCTGAAGGCCTGCGCCACGGGCGGGTCCGTGGTCTGGCCCGCGTAGAGGAGGCGACCGTCCGTGGCCGTGGCCAGCGCACGGACCTTGGCGGCCGGGTAGGTCTCCCCCGGGTCGGAGAGGCGACCGGTGGTCGCGTCGAACTCGATCCGGTCGATCACGCCGGCACCGGCGCCGGCGACGTAGAGGTCGTGCGTCGCGGTGAAGGGGGTGCTCATGCGGGGCTCCTGTTCGGCGGCTTCCATTTCACGACAACCCTAGGCCAATAGGCTCTACTGGTGACAGACTGGGTACGTTATCCAACGACCCTTTCAGATCGTTGCTGCAAGACTCTGCCGACCAGGAGGCACCGTGCCCGGATTGAATCTCACCCGCGAGGAGGCGCGCGAACGCGCCGGCCTCGTCTCCGTCGACGCCTACAGCGTCGAGCTGGACCTCACCCGCGGGGACCGCGTCTTCGGGTCCACCACCACGGTGCGGTTCGCCGCACGCGAGGGCGCCTCGACGTTCATCGACGCGGTGACGGACACCGTCCACTCGATCACGCTCAATGGCGCGGAGCTGGACCCCGCGGAGCTCTCCGACGGCGTGCGCATCCAGCTGCCCGGCCTCGCCGAGCACAACGAGCTGCAGGTCGTCGCCGACGGGCTCTACACGAACACCGGTGAGGGCCTGCACCGCTTCGTCGACCCGGTCGACGGCGAGGTCTACCTCTACACCCAGTTCGAGGTGCCCGACTCGCGGCGCATGTTCGCCGTGTTCGAGCAGCCCGACCTGAAGGCGACGTTCCAGTTCACGGTGACGGCGCCGTCGCACTGGGACGTGGTGTCCAACTCCCCCACGCCCGAGCCCGCGGCCGCCGGCGAGGGTGCGAAGACGTGGAGGTTCGAGCCGACCCTGCGCATGTCCTCCTACATCACCGCGCTGATCGCCGGCCCGTACCGCTCGGTGCGCAGCGAGCTCACCAGCTCCGACGGCCGGACGATCCCGCTGGGCGTCTTCGCCCGTGCCTCGCTCATGGAGCACCTCGACGCCGAGAACATCTTCGAGCTCACCCGCCGAGGCTTCGAGTTCTTCGAGGCCCAGTTCGGCACGCCGTACCCGTTCCCGAAGTACGACCAGCTGTTCGTCCCCGAGTTCAACGCGGGCGCCATGGAGAACGCCGGAGCCGTCACGTTCCTGGAGAACTACGTCTTCCGCTCGCGGCCCACCGACGCCATGGTGGAGCGCCGCGCGATCACGGTCCTGCACGAGCTGGCGCACATGTGGTTCGGCGACCTGGTCACCATGCGCTGGTGGAACGACCTCTGGCTCAACGAATCGTTCGCCGAGTTCATGTCCACGCTCGCCGCGGCCGAGAACACCGAGTTCACACAGTCCTGGACGACCTTCGCGTCGATGGAGAAGTCGTGGGCGTACCGCCAGGACCAGCTGCCGACCACGCACCCGATCGTCGCGGAGATCCGCGACCTGGAGGACGTGCAGGTCAACTTCGACGGCATCACCTACGCCAAGGGCGCCTCGGTGCTGCGGCAGCTCGTCGCCTGGGTGGGCCAGGAGCAGTTCATGGCGGGCGTGCGCGCCTACTTCGGAAAGCACGCCTTCGGCAACACGGAGCTGGCGGACCTGATGACCGAGCTGGAGGCCGCCTCCGGTCGCGAGCTGACCGAGTGGAGCCGGCTCTGGCTGGAGACCGCGGGCGTGAACAAGCTGGTCCCCCGCCTGGAGGTGGACGACGACGGCGTCCTCACGTCGTTCTCGATCGAGCAGTCGGCGCCGGCCGAGCACCCGACGATCCGGCCCCACCGGCTCGCGGTCGGCTTCTACGACCTCGCGGACGGCGGGTTGGTGCGCACCCACCGCGAGGAGCTGGACGTCGCCGGGGAGTCCACACCGGTGCCCGGCCTGGTCGGCCGCCAGCGGCCCGATCTGGTCCTGCTCAACGACGACGACCTGGCCTACGCCAAGATTCGGCTCGACGACGTCTCCCAGGCCACGGCGCTGAGGCACCTCAAGGACTTCCGGGAGTCCCTGCCGCGCACGCTCGTCTGGGGCGCGGCGTGGGATGCCGCGCGCGACGGCGAGACGCGGGGGCGCGACTTCGTGGAGCTGGTGCTGAACAATATCGCCGAGGAGTCCGACTCCTCCGTGGTGCTGGTCCTCCTGCGCCAGCTCGGCACGGTGCTGGACTTCTACCTGGACCCGTCCCACGCCGCGGAGGCGTCGGTCGACGCCGCGGACCGGCTGGGGGCCCTGGCGCGGGCGGCCGCCCCGGGCTCGGACCACCAGCTCCAGCTCGCCAAGGCCTTCGCCCTCCGGTCCCGGTCCGCCGAGCAGCTCGATGCCGTGGAGGCCCTCCTCGCCGGTGAGACGCGGCTGGAGGGGCTGGAGATCGACGCGGACCTGCGCTGGGAGCTGCTCACCGCGTTGGTCGCCGGGGGCCGTGCGGGGACGGATGCGATCGCCGCCGAGCTGGCCCGCGACGACACGGCCAAAGGGCACTTGAACGCCGAGCTCGCCCGGGCCGCCGTGCCCACCGCGGAGGCCAAGCGGAGGGCGTTCGACGCCGTCGTGCACGGGCGGGAGCTGTCCAACACACACCAGCGGCAGGCGATCGCCGGGTTCAACCGGGTCCACGACGCGGCGCTGATCGCCGGATTCGCTGAGGAGTACTTCGCCTCGGCCGGCAAGGTCTGGGAGGAGCGCAGCTACGAGATCGCCCAGCAGATCGTGGTGGGCCTCTATCCGTCGGCCCAGGTCTCGGAGGCGACGCTCGAGGCCACGGACGTCTTCCTGGCCGGTCTGGACGACGACTCGGCCGCACTGCGCCGGCTGATGCTCGAGAACCGGGACGGCGTCGTGCGCGCCCTCCGGGCCCGCACCGCCGACCGCGGCGAGTAGCGGGCCGACGCGACCCGGCACCCCGTTCCGGCGTACGTTTAAGGCATGGATCTGAGCCAGCACACCTACGAGATCAGCCTCGAGTGGACCGGTGCCCGGGGCACCGGCACCCAGGACTACCGTTCGTACGGACGGGACCACGTGGTCCGGGCGGCGGGCCTGCCCGACCTGCCCGGCACCGCGGACCCGACGTTCCACGGCGACAAGGACCGGTGGAATCCCGAGCAGCTGCTGCTGGCGGCGCTGAGCCAATGCCATATGCTCTCCTACCTCCACATCGCCGTGAAACGCGGCGTGGTGGTCACCGGCTACACCGACGAGGCCGCGGGGACGCTGCGGCTCAACCGGGACGGCAGCGGAGAATTCACGGAGGCGGTCCTGCGGCCGCGTGTGACGCTCGCCGACGAGGCCCAGCGCGAGCTGGCCGACACTCTGCACGCCGAGGCCAACCGGGTCTGCTTCATCGCCCGCAGCGTGAACTTCCCCGTGCAGCACGAACCCGTCGCGCCGGAGCCGGAGCGGTCCGAGGACCCCGACGAGTACGCGGGGACGTTCTACGCGCAGATCGGCGGCAAGGAGACGTTCAGGCGCCTGGCCGCCAAGTTCTACGAGGGGGTCGCCGCCGACCCGGAGTTCCGGGCCATGTATCCGGAGGAGGATCTGGGACCCGCGGCCGAGCGGCTGCAGCTCTTCCTCGAGCAGTACTGGGGAGGCCCGAAGACGTATTCGGAGACCCGGGGGCACCCGCGCCTGCGCATGCGCCATATGCCCTACAAGGTCAACTCGGCTGCGCGTGACAAGTGGCTCGCCCACATGCGGGCCGCGGTCGAGTCCCTCGAGCTGCCGCCCCTGCAGCACGAGGTCCTCTGGGACTATCTGGAGCGCGCGGCGCACTCGCTGGTCAACACGCCGGACCAGCCCCATTCCCAGGGACTGCGGCTGCTCTAGAGCGTGGCACCCTGCCGGACCAGCACCTGGCCGGCGGCGGTCGAGAGCCGGCGCCAGGGACCGTTGCGCAGGACCTTGACCGCACCGGCCGGCGGCAGGAAGCCCAGCGTCTGCGCCGCGAACGCGGCGCCGGCGGGCAGCTCAGGAACGGGCTGCAGGGCGCACGGGCCGGCCCAGACGCGTGCCCGGACGGACGCGACGACCGGGCGCCCCGCGTTCTCCGGGAGCGCCTCGGCGACGGCACGGATACCCGACTCGGCGACGGCGCGGAGAGCCTCGGCGTCGAACTCCCCCTGCTCCTCCCATCCGCTGATGGGGGCCAGGACGCCCGCCCAGGAGGCCGGCGTCTCGGCCGGCGGCAGCTGCAGGGAGGTGTCGAGCGGGCTCATACGCGCCAGCCGGTCGGTCACCGCTCCGAGCGGGAACACCCACGTGCCCTCGGCGGGCTCCGCGAGCCGCAGCGCCCGCATGCCCAGGACCGTCGGCGTCCCGCTGCCCAGACCGTCCGGCACCAGTGCCGGCACGTAGACCGCCAGCGCCTGACCGCGGGCGACGAGCGCGACCTCCCCGTCCTGCACGGTGCGCGCCCGGCCGAGGAGCGTGCGGAGGTCCGCCATGGTGTCGGTGTCGCTGAAGACGAGATGCTGGAGGCGTTGCATGGGACCATCCTGTCACCCCTGACCGCCGGCCCGCCCGTGGCGGGCCCCGCAGAGCCGCCTACTTGTCGGTAACCACCCGCGCCGATACTGTCTGTCTCAGTCCGGGGCGGATCCACACCCGGACTGCGGGCCGGACCCCACGGCCCACCAACCACGAACCACGAGGAGTTGCTGCCAGGTGCGAATTGGTGATGCGTCCGGCCTCCAGGCGCTGCTGGACCTCCAGCACGACGGGATCCGGACCGACGAGGACATCTTCGTGGGCGTGAACCCGGAACAGCCCCACCACCGCGTCTTCGGCGGGCAGGTGCTCGCGCAGTCGATCGTCGCCGCGACCCGCACCGTGGAGCCCGACCGGCCCGTCCACTCCATGCACGGCTACTTCCTGCGGCCGGGCGACGCATCGGAGCCCATCACGTTCGGGGTGCAGCGACTCCGCGACGGTCGCTCGTTCTCGGCGCGGCGGGTCCACGCGTACCAGAAGGGCCAGCCGATCCTCTCCATGATCGCCTCCTTCAACACGGAGTCCGAGGGACTGGAGCACCAGACGCCGATGCCGGAGGGGCTGCCCGGGCCGGAGTCCCTGCCGACGACCGCGGACATTCTGGGGGACATCGACCATCCGGCCGCCCAGGACTGGGCCTTCAACCGGCCCTTCGACATCCGCCATGTGCAGGAGCCCATCTACCTCCACGCGCCAGAAGGCGAGGAGCGCCAGGCCTCGAACGCGGTCTGGATGAAGACGCTCGGGCCGATGCCCGGCGGGCAGGAGCTGCACCGTGCCGCGCTCGCCTTCGGCAGCGACTACACCCTTCTGGAATCGATCCTCCGCCGGCACGGCGTCTCCTGGGTGACCCCGGGGATGAGCGTGGCGAGCCTGGACCATGCCATGTGGTGGCATCGCCCCGTCCGTGTCGACGAGTGGATGCTCTACGTGCAGGAGAGCCCCAGCGCCTCCGGTGCCCGCGGTCTGAGCACGGGCCGGTTCTACCAGGAGGGGCAGCTGGTCGCCTCGGTCGCTCAAGAGGGCATGGTGCGGCTGCCGGAGTACCGCGAGACCAGCGTGCTGGAGCGTGCCAGGCTCTCAGTCGCCAAGGCTGCAGTGCGGAGACTGGACAAGCGCCGGCGCTGATCCGCCGGCACGGGGACGGCAGACGGGAAGGGCCAGCACCGAGGCGGTGCTGGCCCTTCCCGTCGACGGCGCGGGGCGCCGTGAGCTCTGCTAGTCGCGCGTCAGGCGGCGGTGGGTGACGCGGTGCGGCTTGGCCGCATCGGCCCCGAGGCGCTCGACCTTGTTGGCTTCGTAGGAGTCGAAGTTGCCCTCGAACCAGTACCAGTCAGCCGGGTTCTCGTCCGTGCCCTCGAACGCGAGGATGTGCGTGGCCACGCGGTCGAGGAACCACCGGTCGTGGGAAACGACCACGGCGCAGCCGGGGAACTCCAGCAACGCATTCTCCAACGACGAGAGCGTCTCGACGTCGAGATCGTTGGTCGGCTCGTCGAGGAGCAGGAGGTTGCCGCCCTGCTTGAGGGTCAGCGCCAGGTTCAGGCGATTGCGCTCACCGCCGGAGAGGATGCCGGCCGGCTTCTGCTGATCCGGGCCCTTGAAGCCGAAGGCGGAGACATAGGCGCGCGAGGGCATCTCGACGTTGCCGACCTGGATGTAGTCGAGGCCGTCGGAGACGACCTCCCAGAGCGTCTTGTTCGGATCGATGCCGGTGCGGTTCTGATCGACGTACGAGATCTTGACCGTGTCGCCGATCTTCAGCTCGCCGCCGTCGAGTTCCTCCATGCCGACGATGGTCTTGAACAGCGTCGACTTGCCGACACCATTCGGCCCGATCACGCCGACGATGCCGTTGCGCGGGAGCGAGAAGGAGAGCCCGTCGATCAGGATCCGATCGCCGAAGCCCTTCCGCAGGTCGCTCGCCTCGATGACCTGATTGCCCAGGCGCGGTCCCGGCGGGATCTGGATCTCCTCGAAGTCCAGCTTCCGGGTGCGCTCGGCCTCGGCCGCCATCTCCTCGTAGCGGGCCAGACGGGCCTTGGACTTGGTCTGTCGGCCCTTGGAGGAGGAGCGGACCCAGTCGAGCTCGTCGGAGAGGCGCTTGGCGAGTTTGGCGTCCTTCTTGCCCTGGACGGCCAGGCGCTCGCGCTTCTTCTCGAGGTAGGTGGAGTAGTTGCCCTCGTAGGGGTACAGCCGGCCGCGGTCGACCTCGCAGATCCACTCCGCGACGTGGTCGAGGAAGTAGCGATCGTGCGTGACGGCCAGGACGGCGCCGGGGTACGACGCCAGGTGCTGCTCGAGCCAGAGGACGGACTCGGCGTCGAGGTGGTTGGTCGGCTCGTCGAGGAGCAGCAGGTCGGGCTTCTGCAGCAGGAGCTTGCACAGCGCGACGCGGCGTCGCTCGCCACCGGAGAGGTGGGTCACGGGAGCGTCGCCCGGCGGGCAGCGCAGCGCATCCATCGCCTGCTCGAGCTGGCTGTCGATGTCCCACGCGTCGGCGGCGTCGATCTCCTCCTGGAGCTTGCCCATCTCCTCCATCAGGGAGTCGAAGTCGGCGTCCGGCTGCGCCATCTCCTCGGAGATCTGGTTGAACCGGGTGATCTTCCCGTAGATCTCGCCCACGCCCTCCTGGACGTTCCCGAGGACCGTCTTCTCCTCGTTCAGCGGCGGTTCCTGCAGGAGGATGCCCACGCTGTAGCCGGGAGACAGGCGCGCCTCGCCGTTGGACGGCGTGTCCAGGCCGGCCATGATCTTCAGGATGGTCGACTTGCCGGCTCCGTTCGGGCCGACGACGCCGATCTTGGCGCCGGGGTAGAACGACATGGTGACGTCGTCCAGAATGAGTTTGTCGCCAACGGCCTTGCGAGCCTTGGTCATGGTGTAGATAAATTCGGCCATACCCCAAGGCTAGTCGGTGCCTCCCCAGAGTTCATATCGCGGGACGCACCGCATCGGCGCGCCCCGCGAGGCAACCGGTGCGCCCCCAGGGGATCCGGCCGCCGCACGCCAGTGCGAGCCGGGCGGCGGCCGAACCACGGCGGTGCCTCCTCAGGCGACGAGCGGCCGGTCCTGCCGCCATGCGCTCCCTTCGTCGCGGACGCCGCCCCCGCCGCTGTCGGGGTCCGCCGTTGCGGCGTCGCCGTCGGCTCCGTCGCCGTCGTCACACCGTCCGGTCCCCGAGGCAGCCGTCGGCTCTCCCTCGTGCGCCCCGGAGAGCCGGGCCGCCTCCCCCGCTCCCCGGCTGGTCTCGTCGGGGGCGAACGCCGGATCCGGCCCGACGCCGAAGTCCCGGCCGGACGTACCGGCGGCCCCATCGGCGCTGGCAGAGGCCGATTCGCCCGGCTCGGCGTGCACGCCCTTGAAGAAGGTCGTGTGCCCGGCGACCAGATCGTGCCCGACGTGGTCGGCCTCGAGGCTCGTGAAGTAGACCCAGTCCGGGTTCTGCTCGTCTCCCTTGTTGAACCGCGAATTCCGGAGCCGGCCATGGACCACCACGGGGTGGCCCTTGCGGAGGGCCGCGTGAGCATTCACTGCAAGGTTGCGGAAGGCGACGACCCGATGCCAGTTCGTGTGCCCGTCCTCCCACTTCCCGCTCTCGACGTTGAAGCGTCGCTCGGTGGAGCCGACGCTGAATCGCGTCACGGGTGTACCGCTCTTGTTGCTGTAGGTGGGATCCGCGCCGAGGTTGCCGCTGATCGTGATGTAGTCGCTCATGTCCCTCTCCTGTCTCCTCCACGCACCCGTCGGGTGCTCTGGCCTGCAAGCGCCCTTCCTGAGAAGGGCGCCCGCTGCCTCAAGTCTCGGAGGGGAAGCAAAGCGGGCCGATTCGGCCCGCGGGGAGTGTGGAGGACTCCGTGTCGCCGCACGGGCTGTGGAGGAGGACTCGGCGACGTTCCACCAGGTCCGGGTGGCTCCGAGCCTCTGCCGGAATGACGAGAACGGCCCGCCGGCGCCGACGGACTCGGTGCTGACTGGGCCGTTGTGGTGCCCCCGGCGCGACTCGAACGCGCGACCGGCAGATTAGAAGGCTGCTGCTCTATCCAACTGAGCTACGGAGGCTGGTGAGCCGGTGCGGTCCCCACAGCCGAGTTCGGCCGGCGGGACACGGCCCGGCCGCGTACGCCGTCTATTCTAACGGTTCGCACCGAGGGGGCCGCATCGCCGAGGACTCCGGCACGTCAAGTCGCGGCGCGGTGGGAAGGATCTCATGGCGGCGGCTTCACCGGCGGCCCACGCCGCGTTCACGCATTGGTAACCTAGTACCAGACACCCGTCGGCGCGCCACCGCGCGCCCGCACCCGGACCGCTGCATCGGACCGCCCGATCCCGCCCGGCCCGGAATTCCTCGATCTTCCCACTCGCCGCTCGCGCTGCCGAGCGCGCTCGAAACACCTCAAGGAGTTGCGCCTCTCTATGACCGCTGTTGCATCTGAACCGATGACCCTGTGGGATCGCCGATACGAGGAGCACATCCTGCCGGTGAACCGCATCCTGGACGAGACCCAGGCCCTGCGCCCGGAGTCCTCGGTCAGCTACGTCGATCCGGTGCACGACGCCGACCAGGCCAAGATCGTCTCCTTGTTCTCCAACGTCGGGACCGCCGACGCGTCGGGCTTCATCTCCGCCGGTGAACCCGACGCGATTACGCGCCTCCTGGGCCTCCAGTGGCAGCTGGGCCTGCGGCCGGAGTACATCATGCCGTGGAACGTCCACCCCTGGCACACGCCGGGCGAAGCCAATGGTCGTCTCCAGCCCGCACAGATCACCTCTGGCCTGAAGCCGCTGCTGCGCATGCTGAAGGTGGTCCCCCGGGCCTCCGTGATCGTCGCCCACGGCACCGAGGCGCACCGACTCGTCGAGCAGCTGCTGAAGACCGAGAACCCGCTGCTGTGGCGACGGGGCTTCAAGGTCTACAAGGTCAAGTCGCTCGGCGGCCGTGCCTTCGCTGGTTCGCCCGAGCGCCAGCACGCCCATCTCGAGGAGATCCGCGCGGCGTACGCCGATGCGATGGCCCGGACGGGCATCGCCCCCACGCGCTGACGGCGCAGCGGCACGCCCTGAGGAGCCACGGCTCGGGCGTCGCCGACCGCGACGGAGAGCATGACGGCGGCGCGCCGCCCACCGGCCCTGCGGGGCTGCTGTGGGCGGCGCGCCGCCGTTTTTCATGGCCCGCCGAAGCTCCGGCTGGGTTCTACTCCCGTGGGGGCGGGCCTGCTTCCCCGCGGCCGGACGCGGTGCTGCCGGCCCGCACGCCGCGCTGGGTCCACCGGTCGACGATCGACGCCCGCAGGGGCACGAACAGGGTCGCCGTCTTGGGGTCCACGAGCATGATGTACGCCAGATACAGGACCCCGACGAGGCCGGCGGTGATCTGGACCGGCAGCGGTTCGATCCACTGCGCCACGCTGAGCTGCTCGATGGCCACGAGGAGCACCAGCACCATCGAGACGACGTACCAGGCGATGCCGAGCAGGTCGCCGTACCGACGGTGGGCCGCGAACAGCGGCACCAGCCACAGCAGGTACCAGGGCTGGATGACCGGCGCCAGCAGGGCGGCCGCGCTGAGGGCGAGGGCGCATCCGAGGACTGCATCCGAGGCGCGGATCCGGAACGCCCACCACACCGTCAAGGCGATGGAGAGCACCCGGAAGGCCGAGTACACGACGCCGGCCACGAGGGTCGAGTCCGCGCCGAACCACGACGCGACCCACCCGACGAACAGGCCGAGCACGCCGACGGGTGCGTAGGGGAAGGCCGCCGTGCCGGCGGTGGCCATGGCCGAGATCCAGCCGAACCAGAGCCCCGACACGGCACCGAAGGCCGCCAGCGTCAGTCCCGCGACGAGACCGACGCCGATCCACGCGCGGAACTTCCGCCCGAGGCCCGGCTCCGGCAGGTCCGACTGCGCCGGCCGACGCAGCAGCGCAAGCCCCACGAAGGGAAGGGCCAGCACGACGATCGGCTTGATCGCGATCGCCAGACCGACCGCGACAATGCCGAGGACACGCCGGTTTCGATAGATCAGCACGAAGGCCAGCAGCGTTCCGCCGATCATCACCGTGTCGTTGTGCACACCGCCGACCATTGCGACGAGGAAGAACGGGTTGGCGATGCAGATCCACGTGGCCCAGGACGGCGAGACCCCGTGGTCGCGGGCCAGACGCGGCACCGCGTAGAGGCAGACGAGCACTCCCGCGGCGGCGAACAGCCGGAGGACCATCACGCCGACCTCCGGCACTCCCCCCGTCGCGAAATAGGTGGCACGCGCGATCATGAGGAACAGCGGGCCGTAGGGGGAGGGTGATTCGGACCAGAGGCTGTCGGAGCCCTCGGCGTACCACCCCGGTAGTTGCGAGACCCAGTTCTCGTACGGGTTCAGCCCCTGGTGCAGGAGCCTCCCCTGCGCCAGGTACGAGTACACATCGCGGCTGTAGATCGGGAAGGCCAGCATCATCGGTGCCGACCAGGACAGCACGGCGCGGCGGATCACGGTCAGGTCCGCGCTGCCGCTCATGGTGCGCTGCCCGAGTCGGAGCCAGGCGCGGCAGAGCAGCATGAGCCCCAGCGCCAGGAGGACGCTCGCCGCCACCACGACGGCCGGGTCCGCCCGGAGCATGTTCAGCACGGCGGCCCGCGCGAACAGCGAGTCCTGGCTGGTCGCCAGCATCCCGACGCCCCAGGAGCCGACCATGATGAGGATGCTCGCGAGCAGGCCCTGGGCGAGCACCACGTGCACATCGGCCTCGGGGCCGCCCAGGACGCGGCGGAGCACGGGGAGCCGGGAGAGCCGGCTCCGCAGGCGGTCGAGGTGACCCGTGAGGGACGGGAAGGGGACCTGGACGCTGCGCCCCTCCGGCGACAGGGTCGGCGCCATGCTCAGCCCGCTCGCTTCCGCAGGCCGGCGCGCTCGGGCCGACGCAGGGAGCGCCAGAAGTCGACGAAGATCCTGCGGGTGCCCGGATCGACGAACACCAGGTAGGCGATGAACAGCCACGAGAGGCCGGTCGCGAGGTTCTGCAGCCACGGCTTGAGGTCGCCGAGGAACTGCCAGACGAAGAGCTGGTCGGCGACGCCGTACGCGATGAAGAAGGCCACGGTGAAGTACACCCAGACGATCTGCCAGTCGTTGCGGATCCCGCTGGCCGCGAAGAACGGCAGCAGCCAGAGCAGGTACCACGGGTGGATGATCGGCGACAGGACCACGAGGGCTGCGAAGGCGAGGACCGTGCGCTGGATCAGGTGCCCGTGGGAGCCCTTGAACATGAGGAACAGCACGATGGCGACGGAGCCGAGGCGTCCGATGAGCTTCATCGTCGGCAGCACCCACGAGGTATCGAGGCCGAGCGGGCCGAGCGTGCTGTAGAAGAACCCGACCAGCACCCCCAGCGGCGAGTACACGCTGTAGCCCGTGCCGGTGGTGAGCATGACCTCGAGCCAGCCGAGCTCGTAGCCGTTCAGGTAGCCGATGAGGACCATCGAGCCGAGCCCGATGCCGGCGGTATAGAACCAGTAGCGGAACCGGCGCGCCCAGGACGCGCCCGGCCCGGCCCACAGGAGTCCGATGAACGGCAGGAGCACCAGCGTGATGGGCTTGACCCCCATCGAGGCCGTCACCAGCAGCACACCCCTGATCCCGCGGCCGGTGGCGGCGTAGTAGGTGCCGGCGACCGCGAGGCCCGTCATCAGCGAGTCGTTGTGGGCGCTGGCGACGAAGGAGATGAGGAAGAGCGGGTTGGCGACCGTGATCCACGCGGCACGCGCCCCGTTGATGCCGTGCAGGGCGGCGAGCTTCGGCACGTAGACGAGGCAGAGGAGGACGCCGAGGAAGGCCACGAGCCGGAAGAGGAAGATCGCGAGATCGGGATCCTCGCCGGCGATGAGCATCACGACGTGCTCGATGTCCAGGAACAGGACGCCGTAGGGCGTGGTCGATTCCGCCCACATCGTGTCCGTGCCGAGCTGGAACCAGTTGGCGACCGTCGAGATGCCCTGCTGGTAGGGGTCGTGCCCGGCGGCCACGAGGCGGCCCTGCCCGATGTAGGCGAAGACGTCGCGGGAGAAGATCGGGACGCAGGCCAGCAGTGGCACGCCCCAGGCGAGGCAGGCCTTCCAGACCGTGCGCAGGGAGCCCTCCGGCCAGCCGTCGAGCTTCTGACCGAGTCGGAGCCAGGCACGGAAGAGGACCCAGCAGCCCAGGGTCATGACCGCCGTCGTCGTGACGACACCCCACTCGGTGGTCCGCAGGTTGATCAGCAGCTGGAGGCGGTTCAGCGGGGAGACGGACGCCAGCCAGCCGACGCCGAGCGACCCGAAGACGACCATGAGCGAGCCGATGGCACCCTCGACGAGGGTGCGATTGACCCGGTCGGTCCCGGCCGTCGCGGGAGCAGGCGGTGCGGTCGGGTTCACGCGGGCAGTCCTTCGGTCGTCACGGTGGTTCGCGGAGGCGGGCACAACCGCGGTGCCACGCAGGTGCGCGCCGCCGTGGCCGGACGCCGGGGGCGCCTCGCGGCGGGGTGCCCCGACGGGCCGGAGTGCGCGCCGGTCGGATCGCGGCAATGCGGTCGAACTGGGCCTGATCCTAGCACCGGGCACCCTGCGATCCGGGGTCTTCGGCCCGCTTCCAGGCGCGTTGTTGCGACCGTCACGCGGGCTCTGCGCCTAGGGTGGGGAGGACACCGCACCGCCTTCGCGCACTGCCTCCAGGGGGAGATCCATGGGCCGCCACGCCGCCAGCGACTCGACGCCGCCCCCCGCTCCCGGGCGCGGCTCCGGCCCTCTCGCCGTCCTCGGCTGGGGCGTTCTAACCGCCGTCGTGGTCGCCGTCGGGGGCCCGTTCGTGGGACTCAGCCTGCCGCAGGCCCTGACCGCCGGTACGACGGCGCTGGTCGCCTTCGGCGTGGTGGGCGCGCTCATGGCGCTGGGCGGACCGGCCCGAAGGTAACGCGTCGGAGGCCTCGGGTAGATTGGCCCCGTGCCTATTACTGCTGAGAAAATTGTCTGGATCGACTGCGAGATGACGGGGCTCAGCCTCACCGAGGACGCCCTCATCGAGGTCGCGGTCCTCGTCACCGACGCCGAGCTGAACGTGCTCGGCGACGGGGTGGACGTCGTCATCAGGCCGGAGCCTGCCGCACTGGCCCAGATGAACGACTTCGTCCGTCGGATGCACACCGACTCGGGACTGCTGGAAGTCCTGGACCGCGGCGTCACCATGGCGGAGGCTCAGCGGCAGGTCCTGGACTACATCCGTGAGTGGGTCCCCTCGCCCGGCAAGGCACCGCTGGCCGGCAACTCCGTGGGCACCGACCGCAATTTCCTGGCCCGCGACATGCCGGAGGTCATCGAGCACCTGCACTACCGGATCATCGACGTCTCGACCATCAAGGAGCTCTCGCGACGCTGGTACCCCAAGGCGTTCTTCCAGGCCCCGGCGAAGACCGGCGGTCACCGCGCCCTCGGGGACATCCAGGACTCGATCGAGGAGCTGCGCTACTATCGGGCGGCCGTCATGGTCCCCCCGCCCGGCCCGGAGAGCAAGGCCGCCCAGAAGATCGCCCAGCGGATCGTGGCCGAACGTGCCACCCGCGAGGCCGCCGTCGAGCTCGAGGGCCCCTCCGGCGTTTGACCTCGGCCTACCCAGGGGCTGTGGCGCACGGCACACCCCTCCGATTAGGGCGCGGGCACCGGTTTGTGTGTAAGATAGTGTGCGTTGCCCGGACGGAGCGCGGTGAAATACTGCCCCGTCGAGGCGACTCTCACTCGGTTGGAACGGCCCTCGGGCCAGACTTCCCGGTGCAATGGTGGGTATAGCTCAGTCGGTAGAGCGTCTGGTTGTGGTCCAGAAGGTCGCGGGTTCAAGCCCCGTTACTCACCCCGAAGTTGCCGCCCCGGTCTGACCGGGGCGGCTTTCTTTTTGGCAGGAAGGACAGGCCCATGGCGATTCTCCCCATCGTGATCTACGGCGAGGACAGCCTGCACCGCCGGGCGCAGGAGGTCACCGAGTTCGACGACGACCTCCGCCGTCTCATCGACGACATGTTCGAGACCCAGGACGCCGCCCACGGCGTCGGCCTCGCGGCGCCCCAGGTCGGCGTCGGGCTCCGCCTGTTCACCTACGAGTACGCGAACGACGACGGCGTCCCGCCCCGCGGCGTGATCGTCAACCCTCGCCTCACCCTTTCCAAGGTCTCCCAGGCCAAGCCCGACCCGGACGACGAGGGCGAGGGGTGCCTGTCCGCCCCCGGCCTGTCCTTCCCGCTCAAGCGTGCGGAGTTCGCCCGCGTCGAGGGCTTCGACGGCCACGGCGAGCCGATCTCCTTCGATGCGACGGGGTGGTTCGCACGCGTCATGCAGCACGAGTACGACCACCTGGACGGCCTCCTGTATGTCGACCGGCTCGACGACCGCTGGGCGCGGCGGTGGAAGAAGGCGAAGAAGGACCTCGAGTGGGGAGTCCCCGGCAACAGCTGGCTTCCGGGCACGGATCCCGACCCGTTCGGCCACTGACGCCCTCCCCGCGACCGGAGGCCTGCGCAGGACACGGGACGTCGAAGACCGAGACGGCGGCCGGCGACCTCCGAGATGGGGGTCGCCGGCCGCCGTACGTGGCCCATCCCCGGGGTCAGGGGCCGGGGACGGCCACGAGCGGGGTGCCCGTCAGACGGGCTGCCCGGCGAGCTGGACCGCCTCCGCGGCCGAGGGCTGCTCGGCCACGGCCGGGAAGGCCTGCGGGTGCGTGCCGGCGAGCTCCTCGATTACCCGGATCACCTGGCACGAGTAGCCGAACTCGTTATCGTACCACACATAGACCACGGCATTCTTGCCGCTGGCGATGGTCGCCAGCCCGTCGACGATGCCGGCGCGGCGCGAGCCGATGAAGTCGGTCGAGACCACCTCCGGCGAGTCGATGTAGTCGATCTGCTTGTGCAGCGCGCTGTTGAGCGACATCTGCCGTAGGTAGGTGTTGATGTCCTCCTTGGTGGCCTCGCGCTCCAGGTTGAGGTTGAGGATCGCCATGGAGACGTCCGGGGTGGGGACGCGGATGGCGTTGCCCGTGAGCTTGCCCTCGAACTCCGGGAGGGCCTTGGAGACGGCCTTCGCGGCACCGGTCTCCGTGATGACCATGTTCAGGGCCGCCGAGCGGCCGCGACGGTCGCCCTTGTGGAAGTTGTCGATGAGGTTTTGGTCGTTCGTGAACGAGTGGACCGTCTCGACGTGGCCATGGACGACGCCGAATTCGTCGTTCAGGGCCTTGAGGACCGGCGTGATGGCATTCGTGGTGCACGAGGCGGCGGAGACGATCGTGTCGTCGGCCGCGATGTCGCCGTGGTTGATGCCGTGGACGATGTTCTTCACGTCGCCCTTGCCCGGCGCCGTCAGCAGGACGCGGCCGACGCCCTTGGCCTGCAGGTGCTGGGACAGGCCCTCGCGGTCGCGCCAGCGTCCGGTGTTATCCACGACGATCGCCTTGTCGATGCCGTACTGGGTGTAGTCGACCGTGGTCGGGTCGTTCGAGTACACGACCTGGATGAGCGTGCCGTTCGCGAGGATGGTGTTGTTCTCCTCGTCGACCGTGATCGAGCCGTCGAAGGGGCCGTGGACCGAGTCGCGGCGCAGCAGCGAGGCCCGCTTGACGAGGTCGGACTCGGAGCCCTTGCGGACCACGATCGCCCGCAGGCGGAGGCCGTAGCCGCCGCGCTCGATGAGGATGCGGGCCAGGAGCCGGCCGATGCGGCCGAAGCCGTAGAGGACGACGTCGGTCGGCTCGGCGTCCGTGGCTCCCGCGGCGCCGACCTTGTCGCCGAACTCCTCCTTGAGGAACTCCGAGAGGCCGCGGCCCCCGCCCGCGTCGCGGTACTTGCGCGCCAGGCGGGCGATATCGACGGCTGCGGCGCCCAGATTCAGGCCGTCCATGGCCTGCAGGATCGGGAATGTCTGGTCCAGCGGGAGCTCGGTGCCGTCGTTGTGACGTGCGATGCGGTGGGCCTTGAGGATATCGACGGCCGACTTGTTGATCAGCTTGCGTCCGTAGATCGACGTCACCACGTTGTTACGGCGGTAGAGACGCCCGATCAGCGGGATCATGGCCTCGGCGAGTTCTTCGCGGCTGCTCCACTCGGCTAGCGCCGCGGTCGACTGCTGGGTCACTGAAAGTCCTTCCTTGACCGGCCCACGGGATCCCTCTTGGCCGGTCGGCACCGTGAAAGCACCATTGCAGATACGGTTCCGGGGGTGAGGATCCTCCCCCGCGAGGCCTCGTTGCCTCTGCCTCCATTCTAGAGACCACCGACGAGCCGGCGAATCCCGCGGGCGTGAGGCTGATCACACCGCACCCCGGGTGGCACCAGGGGCGTAGACTGGACCGCTGGACGGGATGACCGGACGATCGCGTGCTCCGGCACGAGGAACGTCCGGGCTCCACAGGACAGGGTGGTGGGTAACGCCCACTCGGGGTGACCCGCAGGCCAGTGCCACAGAGAACAGACCGCCCGCCGTTCGCGGCGGGTAAGGGTGAAACGGTGGTGTAAGAGACCACCAGCGGCCCGGGCGACCGGGCCGGCTCGGTAAACCCCACCCGGAGCAAGGCCAGACAGGCTGCGCATGAGGCTGTCCGCCCAGCAGCCGGGTAGGCCGCTCGAGCGCATCGGCAACGGTGCGCCTAGATGGATGATCGTCACCTGCCAGTCGGGCAACCGCGGCAGGCACAGAACCCGGCGTACAGGTCATCCCGTCCACCTCCCCCACCGCGCGTCTCGGCTTGGCCCGCTCCCCCGCGGAGGCTCTACGATGCTCCGGTGCTCATTCTTCTCCCGCCGTCCGAGGGCAAGCGCGCCGCCCTGACCGACCGTGGCTTCGATCCCGCGTCCCTCTCGTTCCCCGCCCTGGCCGACGACCGGCGCCGCGTCCTCGACGCCCTCGTCGAGGCCTCGCATCGCGAGGACGCCCACGAGGTGCTCGGCGTCGGCGCGTCCCTGGCCGAGGAGATCGAGCGGAACCGCCGGCTGCACCACGAGCCGGCCGGCCCCGCCCACGCCGTCTACACGGGCGTGCTCTACGAGGCCCTCGGCTACCCGACGCTGGCGCCGCCCGAGCAGGACGCCGCGGACCGGTCCATCGTCGTCGTCAGCGCTCTCTGGGGCGCCGTCGGATTCGCTGACCCGATCCCGGCCTACCGGCTGTCCATGTCCGTGAAACTCCCGGAGCTCGGCAAGCTCGCCGCCTGGTGGAAGCCCCGCCTCACCGCCGCGCTGGCAGCCCGGACCGAGAACGAGCTGGTCGTCGACTGCCGGTCCAGCACCTATGCCGCGGCCTGGGCACCGCCGGCCACCCAGACGGTAGCGGTCTCGGTGGTCCAGATCCGTGCCGGGGCCCGGAAGGTCGTCTCCCACTTCGCCAAGCACACCCGGGGCGAGCTGTCCCGGCACCTCCTGACGCGGGCCGGGGCGACGCCGACGACCCCCGAGGAGCTGCTGGCCGCCGCCGGCGAGAAGTGGGAGGCTGAGCTCACGCCCGCCACCGCCCGGAAGCCGCACCAGCTGGTGATCGTCCTCCCAGAGGACCACTCGTTCGCCACCGGCGCCGCAGCCGGGTAGCCGGCCCGGCCGCAGCACCGCGCACCAGCACAGGCCCCGCGTACCGGGCCCACCGCACAGCCGACCCGAGGAGACCCATGACCGAGCCGCTGACCGCCGCCGCGTCCGCCGTCGCATCCTGGCCCGTGGAGCACGCCTCCGCCATCGTCGTCGCGTCCGACGACGTCCTCGCCCGGGCTGGGGACGCCGACCGCGAGTTCCGGCTCGCGTCCGTGACGAAGCCGCTGGCCGCCTACGCGGTGCTGATCGCCGTCGAGGAGGGGGCGCTGGAACTCGACCAGCCCGCCGGCCCCGAGGGCGCGACCGTCCGCGACCTGCTGGCGCACACGGCCGGCTACGACTTCTCCGAGCGCACGGTGCGGGCCGCCCCGCGGACGCGTCGGATCTACTCCAATGCGGGTTTCGAGGTCCTCGGCGAAACGCTCGAGGCCGCCACGGAGATGCCGTTCGCGGAGTATCTGCACGAGGCAGTGCTCGACCCGCTCGGCATGACCAGGACCCGGCTCGAGGGCTCCCCGGCCGCCGGCGGCGTCTCGACGACCGAGGACCTCGCCCGTTTCGCGGCGGAGCTGCTGGACCCGCGGCTGCTGGCCGAGCAGACGCACCGGGACGCGACCACCGTCCAGTTCCCGGGTCTGGCCGGTGTCCTGCCGGGCTACGGCCGCCAGGCGGACAACGCGTGGGGCCTCGGCCTGGAGATCAAGGCGGAGAAGGACCCCCACTGGACCGGGTCCCGGAACTCGGCCCGCACCTTCGGGCACTTCGGCCAGTCCGGGACCTTCCTGTGGGTGGACCCCGCCGTCGGTGTCGCGTGCGCGGCGCTCGCCGACCGCGACTTCGGCCCGTGGGCGGTCGAGGCCTGGCCCGGCTACTCCGACGGCGTGCTGGCCGCACTCGCGAGCCGCTGAAGCCGCCGGGGCCAGTGAACCGGGCCCGTTGATATGGTTGGTTCGATCGATCGACCTACCCGAGGGAATACGAAGCACATGCGCCCTGTCATCATGCCGATCTACGGCACCCGCCCGGAAGCCATCAAGATGGCCCCGATCGTCAAGGCCCTCGAGGAGTCCGAGCTCTTCGACTCCACGGTGGTCGTCACCGGGCAGCACCGGGAGATGCTCGACCAGGTCAACGAGCTCTTCGGCATCGAGCCGGACGTGGACCTGAAGATCATGCGCCCGAACCAGAGCCTCAGCGGCATCATGACGCGCACCATCGACGGACTGGACGAGCTGTTCAAGCAGGAGAAGCCGGCCGCAGTCATCGTGCAGGGCGACACGACCACGTCCACCGCCGGCGCGATCGCGGCCTTCTATCACGGCATCCCCGTCGTGCACGCCGAGGCCGGCCTGCGCAGCTTCGACATCTTCTCCCCCTTCCCGGAGGAGGCCAACCGCAAGATGACCTCCCAGGTGACGAGCCTGCACCTGGCGCCGACCTCCGTGAGCAAGAAGAACCTGCTCACCGAGAACATCGCGGAGAAGGACATCGTCGTGACCGGCAACTCCGTGATCGACGCCCTCCTGACCACCGTCGAGAAGGAGGTGCCCTTCTCCGACCCGCAGCTGGAGGAGCTGGCAGCCTCCGGGCGCCGTGTCCTGCTGGTCACCACCCACCGCCGCGAGAACCAGGGCGGCGCCATGGAGGGAGTCGGCCGGGCGCTCAAGCGCATCGCCGAGGCCGAGCCGGAGATGACGATCGTGCTTCCGGCGCACAAGAACCCGGTGGTCCGCGAGGCCGTCCTGCCCTCCCTCGAGGGGCTGGACAACGTCGTCGTGACCGAGCCGCTCGCCTACGGCGAGTTCACCCGCATGCTCTCCCTGGCCCACGTGGTCCTGACCGACTCCGGCGGCGTCCAGGAGGAAGCGCCCAGCCTCGGCAAGCCGGTCCTCGTGATGCGCGAGAACACCGAGCGCCCCGAAGCCGTCAGCGCCGGCACAGTGGTGCTCATCGGCACGGACGAGAACCGGATCGTGGACGAGGTCCACCGCCTGCTCCACGACGAGGGGCACTACTCCTCGATGGCCAACGCCGTGAACCCGTACGGCGACGGCCGCGCGGCGGAGCGCACGGTCGCTGCCATCGCGGAGCTCCTCGGCTGCGGGCAGCGCGTCGACGAGTTCAACCAGTAGGACCATCTACAAGGCAGGTCTTTTGTACTTGACGGCACAAAAGGTCTGCCTTGTACTATTCCGGAGAACCGAGGCCCGCACGTGAACTCCGCAACCGATGCCGGTCCGGTGGTCCGCCGCATTGCGATGCTCTCGCTCCACACGTCGCCGCTGGACCAGCCCGGCTCCGGGGACGCCGGCGGCATGAATGTGTACATCGCCCAGCTCTCCGAGCACCTCGGCCGCCTCGGAGTCGAGGTGGACGTCTTCACACGAGTGCCGGCCGCGGCCACGGGTGCGTCCACGGTGACCACGGCTCGCACCGCCCCCGGCGTGGCCGTCCATCACGTCCCGGTCGGCCCGGACACGCTGACGAAGACCTCCCTGGCCGGGCATGCCGGCGAGGTCGGGGACCTGATCGCGTCCTGGTACAGGACCGCTGGATTCGCGCCCGACGTCGTGCACAGCCACTACTGGGTGTCCGGCCTGGCCGGTATGGAGCTGGCGGATGGCTGGGGCGTACCCCTCGTGCACACGATGCACACGATGGCGCGCGTCAAGCTGCGGGACGACGCGACAGCGGTCGAGCCGGCCCGCCGACTGGCGGCGGAGGACGAACTGGCGGCCTCGGCGTCGTCGCTGACAGCCAACACGCCCAGCGAGGTCGATGACCTGGTCTCGCTCTACGGGGCCGACCCGGCACGCGTCGTCCTCGTCCCGCCCGGGGTCGACCACGACGTCTTCACCCCGCACGGCCCCGCCAGCTGGCTCGCGCACGGCCTGTGCGGCTCGAGCGCCCTCCGGGTGGTCTTCGCCGGGCGGATCCAGCGCCTCAAGGGCCCGCACCTGCTGCTGGAGGCCCTGCAGCAGGCCGTGGAGCTGGACCCAGCCGTGCGGTTCGACGTCGCGCTGATCGGCCACCAGTCGGGTCCGGACCACCTCGACCTCGCCGAGTTGCTCCCCGAGGAGTCCGCCCGGCTCCGGGTCAGGCTCGTGCCTCCCCGGCGGCCGGAGGAGCTGGCGCAGTGGTTCCGGGCCGCCGACGTGGCGGCGGTCCCCTCCTACAGCGAATCCTTCGGGCTCGTGGCGGCCGAGGCCCAGGCGTGCGGCACCCCGGTACTGGCCAACGCGGTGGGGGGACTGCGCCACACGGTGGCCGACGGTCGGACGGGATGGCTGATCTCCGGCCAGCGGCCGGAGGACTGGGCCTCCGCGCTCGTGGAGCTGGCCCGGGACCGCGGAACCCTGGCGCCGATGGGCCGGTCCGCCGTCGCCCAGGCCGCCTCCTTCACCTGGGAGACGGCCGCGACCACCACGCTCGAGGCGTACTCCCGCGTCAGCGCGGCACGACCGACCCGGTGAAGTACGGCCGGGAGGCACCGCGCTTGAATCCCGTGAATCCGAGGGCGCCCGGTCCCTCCTCCCTCGCCTCGGCGACGGCGAACTGCACCGTCGCCGGCAGGAAGACGGGGGCGTCGAACTCGATCGACCACGTGTAGCCGTGTTCCACCGGGGCGGTCGTGGCCAGGGCCCGGCCGGCCGAGTACATGCCGTGGGCCAGGTGCCGCTTCATGCCGAGAGCCTTGGCTGTGAGACTGCTCAGATGGATCGGGTTCCAGTCGCCGAGGACCTCCGCGAACCTCCGGCCGGTGTCCGTGGGCAGCCGCCACTGGCCCGTGCGCGTCGGTGCCTCGAACTCCGCCCGGGCCTGCCGCTCGGGCCGCACTGCGCCCGGGGCGTCGACGCCCTTGGCGAGATAGGTGGAGACGCCCCTCCAGACGACGTCGGCCCCCGCGCCACCGTCCGCGCCGGACGCGTCCGCGTGCGGCCCCGGCGCACTGACCTCCGCGACGACGTCCACCTGCGTCCCCGCGAAATGCGGACGCAGGTTCTCCGCCCAGGCCGTGACGGTCAACGCCTCGTCGACGCCGATCTGCCGGCGGTGCTCCCCGCGGTTGCGCAGGTGCACCATGCCGAGCAGCGGCAGCGGGAAGTCGTCGGACACCAGCAGCCCCATCGCCACGGGGAACGCGAGCCCGTGCACGAAGACCGAGGGCAGCGTCTCCCGCAGCGTGTCGCCCATGAGCCGCTGGTAGCGAGCCAGCCCGGAGCGGTCGGCCCGGACCTCCGGGACCCGGTGGGCCACGTGGGGCAGTTCGAGACGGCCGGCGGGGCGTGCCCGTCCACCGGGCAGCGCCGCCGCGGCTGCCGTGCGGAGGGCGGCGGCATAGCTGCGTCCGAGCGACGGCGCCTCGTCGAGGACGGTGATCCGGCGTTCCTCCATGCCGCTCACCGTCCGATCAGGCTCTGGCCGCACACACGGAGGGTCTCGCCGTTGATGCCGGCTGCCGCATCGGAGGCCAGGAAGGCGATGGCCTCCGCCACGTCCACGGGGAGACCGCCCTGCATGAGCGACGGCATCAGCAGCCGGGCCACCGCGCGGGTCGCGACGGGGACCTTCGCCGTCATCTCGGTCTCGATGAAACCGGGCGCCACCGCATTGATTCCCCCGCCGAGTTCCGCGAAGTCGGACGCGGACGCCTCCACCATGCCCATGACCCCGGCCTTGGAGGCCGCGTAGTTGGTCTGCCCCCGGTTGCCCGCGATGCCGCTGGTCGACGCCAGGGACACGATGCGCAGCCCGTCCCGCCCGGCGTCCAGGAAGGCCTCGTTCATGCGCAGCTGGGACTCGATGTTCACGGCGAGGACCGACTTCCACCGCGCCTCGTCCATGTTCGCGAGCAGCTTGTCGCGGGTGATGCCGGCGTTGTGCACCACGATGTCGAGCCCGCCGTGGCGCTCGAGGGCGTGCTCGAGGATCAGATGTCCCGCATCGGCCCGGGTGACGTCGAGCTGCAGCGCGGTCCCGCGCACCTCGTTCGCCACCGAGCTGAGCGCGCCGCCGGCCGCGGGCACGTCCACCGCGACGATGCGGGCGCCGTCGCGGGAGAGGACGCGCGCGATCGCCGCGCCGATCCCCCGGGCGGCGCCGGTCACGACCGCGACCTTCTCGGCCAGCGGCCGGTCCCAGTCCTCGGGCGCCTTGCCCGCGTCGGTGCCGACGGTCAGGAACTGCCCGTCCACGTAGGCGCTCCGGCCCGAGAGCAGGAAGCGCAGGGCGGCCACGGCGCTGGGAGCGTCCGCGCCCACGCCGTCGGTGAGGAGGATCCCGTTCCCGGTGGCTCCCCCGCGCAGCTCGCGGGCGAGCGAGCGCAGCAGTCCCTCGATCCCGCGGCGCGCCGCCGCGACCGCCGGTTCGTCGCGGACGCGGGCGGGACGGGACAGGGTGATCACGCGCCCGCTCGGCGCGAGCTGACGGACCGCCGGGCCGAGTTCAAGCGCGACGTCGGCGAGGTCGCCGGGGTGCGCCACGTCGTCGTACGCGACGACGACCGCGCCCAGACGACGGCCCTGCGGCTGGTGCCGGTAGACGTCGAGCCCCCAGGCGAGGAGCTGCTCGGCGACCGGATCGGCGCTGGCGCCGGACCCGAGGACTAGCACGGGTCCGGGGACGAGCGGCTCACCGGGGCTGAAGCGGCGCAGCTCGGCCGGACGCGGCAGCCCGAGTCGCTTGGCCACCTCCCGGGCGGGACCGGTGTTGACGAGCTTCTGGTACTGGTTGGTCATCTAGCGTGCCTCCAGAATCGCGACGACGCCCTGGCCGCCGGCCGCGCAGACGGAGATCAGGCCGCGGCCCGAGCCCTTCTCGTGGAGGAGCTTGGCCAGCGTCGCGACGATGCGCCCGCCGGTGGCGGCGAACGGGTGTCCGGCGGCCAGCGACGAGCCGGCGACGTTGAGCCGGCTGCGGTCGATCGACCCCAGCGCCCCGTCGAGGCCCAGCTTGTTGCGGCAGAAGTCCTCGTCCTCCCACGCGGCGAGCGTGGAGAGCACCGTGCCGGCGAAGGCCTCGTGGATCTCGTAGAAGTCGAAGTCCTGCAGCGTGAGGCCGTTGCGCTCGAGCAGTCGCGGCACGGCGTACGCCGGCGCCATCAGGAGGCCCTCGCGGCCGTGGACGAAGTCGACCGCGCCGGCCTCGAAGTCGACGAAGTTGGCCAGCATCGGCAGGTCGTGCTCGCGGGCGTACTCCTCGGAGCCCAGCAGGACGGCCGAGGCGCCGTCCGTCAGCGGCGTCGAGTTGCCCGCGGTCATGGTCGCCTTGGAGCCGAGGTCCTTGCCGAACGCGGGCTTGAGGCCGCCGAGCTTCTCCAGGGTGGTGTCCGGGCGGAGGTTGTTGTCCCGCGCGAGGCCCCGGTACTCCGTGATCAGGTCGTCGAAGAAGTGCCGTTCGTAGGCGGCGGCCAGGTTCTTGTGGCTGGCGAGGGCCAGTTCGTCCTGGGCCTCCCGTGTGATGCCCCACGCGGCCGTGGTCAGGGCCTGGTGCTCGCCCATCGACAGTCCGGTGCGCGGCTCGCCCGTGCCCGGGGCGTTCGGCGCCAAGTCCTTGGGGCGGAATTTGGACAGCGCGGCGAGCCGCTGCTTGCCCGTGCGTGCGCGGGAGAGCTCGAGCAGGACCCGGCGGAGCCCCTCGCTCACGGCGATGGGGGCGTCGGAGGTGGTGTCGACGCCGCCGCCGATGGCGGAGTCCAGCTGGCCGAGCTTGATCTTGTTGGCGAGCGAGCCGATGGCCTCCATGCCGGTGGCGCAGGCCATCTGGACGTCGTACGCCGGAGTGGCCGGGTCCAGTGCCGTGCCGAGCACCGCCTCGCGGACGAGGTTGAAGTCGCGGGAGTGCTTGAGGACGGCACCGGCGGCGACTGCCCCGATCCGCTCCCCCTGTAGGCCGAAGCGGGCCACGAGTCCGTCCAGGGCGGCCGTGAGCATGTCCTGGTTCGAGGCGTCGGCATACTTGCCGTTCGCCCGGGCGAACGGGATGCGGTTGCCGCCGATGACGACGGCGTTGCGCACGGTCCTCGCTCCGGCGGCTGGGTTCTGCGATGCGGATGGGGCGCTGCTGGCCATGGTTCCTCCTGCGGTGGAGACTGCGGTTCCGATGCGGGCCCGGTGCGACCGGCATCACTGTGACCGAGCTTACCTGATACGCTCGGTATCGTGAACTCGAAATCCGACACCGGCGCCGAGACGGACGACGGCGCCCGCGACGGCCGCAGCCAGCGCTGGGACGCGCACCGCGAGGCCCGGCGCACCGAGCTGCTCCGTCTCGCCCGCAAGGCCGTGCACCGTTCGGGCCCGTCCGCCTCCATGGACGACATCGCCGCGTACGCCAACACGTCGAAGTCCGTGTTCTACCGGTACTTCGGCGACAAGTCCGGACTGCGGCGGGACCTCGGCGCGGTCGTGGTGCACCAGATGCGCACTGCGGTGGTCGGTGCTGCCAAGGCGGCCCCCACGGAGGAGGAGGGGCTGCGCCGGATGGTCGGCGCCTACCTCGAGCTCGCCGAGAGTTCGCCGAACGTGTACTTCTTCGTCACCGCCGTGGACCACGATCCGCTGGCCGGCGCCGCGGACGGCACCGACGAGCCATTGGACACGTTCTTCCGCGACGTCACCGCCCTCGTCGCGGAGTCGCTGACGCACTACCTCCGCCGCACACCGGGCACCGATGGCGAGGAGGCCTCCCAGCGAGCGCAGTTCTGGCCGCAGGCGGCGATCGGCATGGTGCGTGCGGCCGGCGAGGCATGGCTGCGCGGCACCGATTCGCCCGAGCGTCCCAGCCACGGCGAGATGACCGAAATCCTGACCGGCTGGCTGGTGCACGGCATCGGCCGCCCCCACACGAAAGGCCAGTAGATGAGCCAGGAGATTCCTACCGCAGAGGTCGCCGACCCGCGCATCGACGTCGCAGCGCTGGGCGAGCAGCTGCTCGGCCGGTGGGCCAAGACCCGCCGGACCGCGCGCGAGCTGTCCGCACGGCCGGAGGCCCACCGCATCGAGGGGCTGAGTCTGGAGGAGCATCGAGCCCGGGTGTTCGACCAGCTCGGCTACCTCGTGGAGCAGAAGGCGGTCCACCGCGCCTTCCCCGAGCGGCTCGGCGGCTCGGACAACCACGGCGGCAACATCGCCGGGTTCGAGGAGCTGGTGGTGGCGGACCCGTCGCTGCAGATCAAGGCGGGCGTGCAGTGGGGCCTGTTCGGCTCCGCGGTGCTGCACCTGGGCACGCGGGAGCACCACGACAAGTGGCTGCCCGGCATCATGAGCCTGGACATCCCCGGCGCGTTCGCGATGACGGAGATCGGGCACGGCTCGGACGTGGCCGCCATCGGGACGACGGCCACGTACGACCCGGACACGGAGGAGTTCGTGCTCCACACGCCCTTCAGGGCGGCCTGGAAGGAGTTCCTCGGGAATGCCGGCGTGCACGGCACGGCGGCCGTGGTGTTCGCGCAGCTCATCACCCGCGGTGTCAACCACGGGGTCCACGCCTTCTACGTCCCCATCCGCGACGCGGACGGGTTCCTGCCCGGTGTGGGCGGCGAGGACGACGGTCTCAAGGGCGGCCTCAACGGGATCGACAACGGCCGCCTCCACTTCGACCGGGTGCGCATCCCGCGGACGAACCTGCTCAACCGGTACGGCGACGTGGCCGTCGACGGCACCTACTCCTCCCCCATCGAGAGCCCGGGCCGGCGCTTCTTCACCATGCTCGGCACCCTCGTGCAGGGGCGGGTGTCGCTCGACGGCGCCGCGACGGCGGCGTCCAAGGTCGCCCTCCAGATCGCCGTGACCTATGCGAATCAGCGCCGGCAGTTCAACGCCTCCTCGGACACGGACGAGGAGGTCCTGCTGGACTACCAGCGCCACCAGCGGAGACTGCTGCCGCGGATCGCGACGACGTATGCCATGAGCTTCGCGCACGAGGAGCTGCTGGAGACGTTCGACCAGGTCTTCTCCGGCGAGCGCGACACCGACGAGGCTCGCCAGGACCTGGAGACTCTCGCGGCGGCCCTGAAGCCGCTCTCGACCTGGAACGCGCTCGACATCCTGCAGGAGTGCCGTGAGGCGTGCGGCGGGGCGGGGTTCATCACCAAGAACCGGTTCACCTCGCTGCGTCAGGACTTGGATGTCTACGTGACGTTCGAGGGCGACAACAACGTGCTGCTGCAGTTGGTGGCCAAGCGGCTGCTGGCTGACTACGCGGAGGAGTTCCGCAAGTTGGACGCGGGGGTCCTCGCCCGGTACGCGGCCCGGCAGGCCGAGGATGTGGCCCTGAATCGGTGGGGTCTGCGCCAGCTGGCCCAGTCCTGGACCGACGCCGGCAGCGAGAAGCGCAGCGCCAACTTCCTGAAGGACCCACAGACTCAGCGGGACCTGCTCGCGGACCGGGTCAGCACGATGGTCGCCGAGGTGGCCGGCGAGCTCAAGGGCGCGGCCAAGCGGCCCCAGGCGGAGGCGGCCGCCCTGTTCAACCACCATCAGGATCGGATCATCGCCGCGGCCCGCGCGCACGGCGAGCTGCTCCAGTGGGAGGCGTTCACGCGGCAGGTCGACGCCGTCGAGGATGCGGGCACCAAGTCGGTGCTGACGTGGCTGCGCGACCTGTTCGGGCTGTGCCTGATCGAGCGGGACCTGGACTGGCACCTGATGAACGGCCGGCTCTCCGGTCAGCGCGCCCGCACGCTGGGGCCGTACATCAACCGCCTGCTCGCCCGCCTGCGTCCGCACGCCCAGGATCTGGTCGACGCCTTCGGCTACGGACCGGAGCACCTGCGGGCCGAGATCGCCACCGGCATCGAGGCCGAGCGCCAGGACGAGGCGCGCGCCTACTACCGCCGGCTCCGCGCCTCGGCGGAGGCTCCGGTGGACGAGAAGGTGCTGATCGCCCGTCGCCGCGCCTCGGAGAAGGCCCGCCTGAAGGAGCGGGGGTCCAAGGCGCGCGTCGGCCGCTCGGGTGCCTGACCGCGGGCGCGGCGGCTCCGCCGGGGGTCAGTGCCCGGCGAGCGCCGCTCGGTAGACCTCGAGGGTGTGGTCGGCGATCGCGTCCCAGGAGAAGCTGCGGGCGGCGCGCTCGCGACCGCGGGCGCCCATGCGCTCTGCCTCGGCGGGGTCCTCGAGCGCCCGGTTGAGCGCGGCGGCGAAGTCGGCGATGAACCCCTGCGGGTTCACGGGGGTGCCGGTGCCGTCGTCGTGCTGCTCCACGGGGACCAGGTATCCGGTGCTGCCGTCCTCCACCACCTCGGGGATGCCGCCGGTGGCGGTGGCGACGACGGCGGTCCCGCAGGCCATGGCCTCGAGGTTGACGATGCCGAGCGGCTCGTAGATCGACGGGCACGCGAAGACGGTGGCTTGCGTGAGGACCTGCATGACCTCCTCCCGCGGAAGCATCTTCTCGATCAGCACCACGTTGCCCCGGCTGCGCTGGAGTCCCTCGATGAGCTCGGCGACCTCCGCCGCGAGCTCCGGGGTGTCGGCTGCGCCGGCGCAGAGGACGAGTTGGACGTCGGCGGGCAGCTCGGCGGCCGCGCGCAGCAGGAAGGGCAGGCCCTTCTGGCGCGTGATCCGCCCGACGAACGCCACGGAGCGGCCGGCGGGGTCGATGCCGTAGCGCTCGAGCGCGTCGGTCTCGGGTACGGGGCGCCAGGTCTCGACGTCGACGCCGTTGTGGACGACGTGGACTCGGTCCGGGTCGACGTCGGGGTAGGCGCGCAGGATGTCGGCCCGCATGCCGGCGGACACCGCGATGATCGCGGAGGCGCCGTGGTAGGCGGTGCGCTCCGCCCAGGAGCTCAGGGCATACCCGCCGCCGAGCTGCTCGGCCTTCCACGGGCGCAGGGGCTCGAGCGAGTGCGCGCTGACGACGTGCGGGATGCCGTGCAGCAGACCGCCCAGGTGACCGGCCATGTTGGCGTACCAAGTGTGGGAGTGGACGATCTCGGCGCCGGCCAGGTCCTCCAGCATCAGCAGGTCGGTGCCGAGCGTCTGGACGGCCGCGTTGGCCCCCTGCAACTGGGTCGGCGCGGCGTAGCTGCTGACCCGGGCGCCGTGGTAGTCGGCGGGACGGGGGTCCCCGAACGCGCGGACCCTCACTTCCGTCCGCGTCGCGAGCACGCGGGTCAGCTCGGCCACATGCACGCCGGCGCCACCGTAGATCGTCGGGGGGAACTCTTTGGTAACAATGTCTACTCGCACGCTCCTAACGTAGCCGGTGCGGGTGAAGTCACATAGGGTTTTGTCACAGATCACGGCGCGGATCAGCCCCGGTCGACCCGCGCCGGTCGCCCGATGGACATTGGAGTAAGTCATGCCCAAGTGCCGCGTACTCGCCGTCGTCCTCGCTGGCGGAGAGGGCAAGCGCCTCATGCCGCTGACCGAGGACCGCGCCAAACCCGCCGTCCCGTTCGCTGGCGCCTACCGGCTGATCGACTTCGCGCTCTCGAACGTCGTGAACTCGGGCTACCGGCAGGTGGTGGTCCTGACGCAGTACAAATCCCACTCGCTGGACCGACATATTTCCGAGACCTGGCGGATGTCCACGCATCTGGGGCACTACGTGGCCTCCGTCCCGGCGCAGCAGCGGCTCGGGAAGGAGTGGTTCCTCGGCTCGGCCAACGCCATCCACCAGTCGATGAACCTCATCCACGACGCGCAGCCCGACTTCGTCCTGGTAGTCGGCGCGGACCACGTCTACCGGATGGACTTCTCGGCGATGCTGGAGGCCCACATCGCCTCGGGGGCCAGCGCGTCGGTCGCCGCCGTGCGGCAGCCGGTGAAGCTGGCCGACCAGTTCGGGGTCATCGAGGTCGACCCGGACCGTCCCGACCGGATCGCCCGCTTCGTGGAGAAGCCGCCGACGACTCCGGGCCTGCCCGACGACCCGTCGATGTTCCTGGCCTCCATGGGCAACTACATCTTCACCACCGAGGCGCTGATCGAGGCGCTCGAGGCCGATGCCCAGCGGGAGGAGACCGCCCACGACATGGGCGGCGACATCATCCCGTCGTTCGTCGACCGCCAGGACTGCGCGGTCTACGATTTCTCCTCCAACCCCGTCCCGGGCGAGGCGACGACCCCGCTGCGCTACTGGCGGGACGTGGGCACCCTGGACTCCTACTACGACGCGCACATGGACCTGCTGGCCGCCGTCCCCGCCTTCAACCTGTACAACCACGAGTGGCCCCTATTCACGCGCCAGACCGCCTCCCCACCGGCCAAGCTGGTCCACGGGGAGGACGGGACGCCGGGGAACGCCCACGACTCGCTCCTGTCCCACGGCGTGGTCGTCTCCGGCGGGTCGGTCGAGCGCTCGATCCTGTCCACCGACGTCACGGTCGGGCTCGGCGCTGAGGTCTCCGACTCCGTCCTGCTCGACGACGTGGTCGTCGGCGCCGGGGCCGTGGTCCGCCGGGCCATCCTCGACAAGCAGGTCGTCGTCCCACCGGGCGCCACGATCGGCGTGGACCCGGAGGCCGACCGCGCCCGCGGATTCGTGGTCACCGACTCCGGCCTGACGGTCATCAGCAAGCGCCGCGTCGTCGAGCCGGACACGGCGTTGAGCAGCGCCGACGCGGGAGGCCCCGGCGCGTCGTAGCGACTCCGCCGGGTGGGCGCGGGGTACCGCCGGTCGGGGGCGGTACGGGCGGGCCGGTAAAGTTCTACCGTCATGACCGATGCCCAGCACGCCCCCGGGTCCGCCGCAGCGGACGGCGCCGTCTCCGACGCCGCCCCCGATTTCACCGACGCCGACCTGGAGACGTGCCTGCGCGTCCTCGGCGCGATCCACACCCTCCCGGACGACGACGACCGCTTCATCGCGGTGCGTCACGGCACCAGCCGGATGTTCAAGGAGGTCAAGCGCTACCGCAAGGCCGTCGCGCGGCGGGAGGTGCAGGAGCACGACCGCGCCGTCGCCGAGCGCACGGCCACGGGCGCGCCGGACCGGCTCGACGACGAGACGCTCGGCCTGCCGCTGAGCTCGGGCACGGACGGCGACAGCGCCGGCGAGTACCTCCGGCCGCGCGGCTGCTACGTGTGCAAGCGGGACTACACCCGTGCGGATGCGTTCCACCACGCCCTGTGCCCGGAGTGCGCGGAGGCCGGCCGTGCATGGCGCAACGCGCGCACGGATCTGACGGGACGGCGCGCGCTCCTCACCGGCGGCCGGGCCAAGATCGGCATGCACATCGCCCTGCGCCTGCTGCGCGACGGCGCCCGCACCACCATCACCACCCGCTTCCCGCATGACGCCGCCCGCCGGTTCGCCGCCGTCGAGGACTCGGGCGACTGGCTGCACCGGCTGCGCATCGTGGGGATCGACCTGCGCGACCCCGCTCAGGTCATCTCGCTGGCCGATCGCGTGGCCGCCGACGGCCCGCTGGACATCCTGATCAACAATGCCGCCCAGACGGTCCGGCGCTCGGCCGGCTCCTACCGCCACCTGGTCGAGAACGAGTCGCGTCCGCTGCCGCCCGAGCTGACCCCGGCTCACGGCGGCCCCGAGGTCCTCGGCGGCGGGCACTCGCCGCAGGAGCACCCCAAGGCCCTGGCCGCCGCGTTCCACCTGCAGGCGGCCGAGCTGACGCAGACCGAGGCGATGGACCCGGTCCGCCTCGCCGGGCTGGCGATGACGGCCGGCTCGGCGTCCCTCGAGCGCATCGGCGCCGGGACGGCGATCGACGCCGGCGGGTTGGTGCCGGACGTCGTCAGCCAGAACAGCTGGACGCAGGTGCTGGGCGAGGTCGACCCCCTGGAGCTCCTCGAGGTCCAGCTCTGCAACGTCACCGCGCCCTTCCTGCTGGCCAGCCGCCTCCGGCCCGCCCTGGCCGCCTCGGACGCCCGGCGGAAGTACATCGTCAACGTCTCGGCGATGGAGGGCCAGTTCTCGCGCCGCTACAAGGGTGCCGGCCATCCGCACACCAACATGGCGAAGGCCGGTCTGAACATGCTGACACGGACCAGCGCCGAGGAGCTCTTCACCGAGGACAACATCCTGATGACCGCGGTGGACACCGGCTGGATCACGGACGAGCGCCCCCACGACGACAAGTTCCGCCATGCCGCCGACGGCTGGCACGCCCCGCTGGACCTGATCGACGGCGCGGCCCGCGTCTACCACCCCGTCGTCGCCGGCGAGGCGGGACTGGACCTGTACGGATGCTTCCTCAAGGACTACGCGAGGTCGCCCTGGTGACGAGCGGCCGCCCGCTCCGGGCCCTGCTGCCCGGCAAGGACGCGCTGCCGGGGCTCGGGGCCGCCGCGGCCGTCGTCGCCCTGGCGTTCGCGGTCGCCGCGCTGCTGCCCGCCGTGCCGGCCATGACGCTCTGCGTGGTCGCCGGCGCCGTGCTGGGCAACTCCCCGTGGACCGGCCCGCGCCCGGGGAGACGCGGCGGCGCGAGCCTCTCCCCCGGGATGGACTACGCCGGCACGCTCCTGATGCGGGCCGGCATCGTCCTGCTCGGGCTGCAGCTGGTGCTCGCCGACGTCGCCGCCCTCGGGGCGGCCGGGATCGCGGCCGTGCTCGGCGTCGTCGTCGTCGCGTTCGCCGGCACCTGGGCGATCGGCAAGGCGCTCCGGCTGCCCGGCGACCAGCCGACGCTCCTGGCGGCCGGCTTCTCCATCTGCGGCGCCAGCGCCATCGGCGCCGTGAGCCAGGCGCGCGGCACGGCCCGGGACGCGTCCGTCCCGCTGGCCCTCGTGACCCTGTGCGGGACCCTGTCCATTGCGGCCCTGCCGCTGTTGAACACCGTGCTCGGGCTCGACACGGCGACCTTCGGGCACTGGGTCGGGGCCTCCGTGCACGACGTCGGCCAGGTGGTGGCGACCGCGGACATCGCCGACGCGGCCACCCAGGCGAGTCCCGCGCAGGCGGCCGTCGGGACGACGGCGCTCGCGGCGGCCGTCGTCGTCAAGCTCCTGCGGGTCCTCGCCCTGGCACCGGTCGCCACGCTCGGCGCGTGGTCGGCCCGCCGCACCGCACCCGGCCGGGGCGGGACCCTGCCGCCGCTGGTGCCGGCGTTCGTGGTCGGCTTCGCGCTGATGGTCGCGGTCCGGGCCACCGGACTGGTGCCGGCAGCCGTGCTCGATGCCGCCCGGCCCGTGCAGGAGGTGCTCCTGGGCGCTGCGCTGGTCGGACTGGGATACGCGATCGACGTCCGGGCGCTCCTGGGCTCCGCCGGGCGCGCCACCGCAGCAGCCCTCATCGCCTGGGTCCTCGTGGCGCTGGCAGGACTCGGAGCCGCAGCCCTTATCTCAAACGGTTCTTTCATGGTCTAATGTCCGTGTGGATTCGAAGAACCTGACCCGCAGTGAAGCGGCTCGACGCGCCCGATTGGTCTCCGACGTCTCGTACCGGCTGGAGTTGGACCTCTCCCGGGCCCAGGACCCCGATCGGCCGCACTTCGGATCGCGGACCACGGTGTCCTTCTCCTGTGCGAGCCCCGGCGAGTCGACCTTCCTCGACTTCCTGCACGGCGGGGTCGACTCCGTCGAGCTCAACGGGACGCGCCTGGACGCCGACGCCGTCGTCGGCGAGCACCGCGTGCGCCTGCCGGACCTCCGTGAGCGGAACACCGCCGTCGTCAGCGGGCGCGGCCTCTACTCGACCAGCGGCGAGGGCCTGCACCGCTTCGTCGACCCGGCGGACGGGGAGACCTACCTGTACACGCAGTACGAGCCGGCCGATGCGCGCCGGGTCTTCGCGAACTTCGAGCAGCCCGATCTGAAGGCCGTCTACGAGGTCGCCATCACCGCCCCGGACGACTGGCACGTCGCGTCCAACGGGGCCGTGGCGCGCGTCGACGACAACGGCGACGGCACGGCCACCTGGCACTTCCGCCGCACCGAGCCGATGTCCACCTACATCACCGCCGTGCTCGCCGGCCCCTACCACTACGTGACGGACCGGTGGACCGGGACGACGGCCGACGGCCGCACGCTCGGGATCGACCTGGGCGCGTCCTGCCGGAAGTCCCTGGCGAAGGACTTCGACGCCGACCGCATCCTCGACGTCACCAAGAGCGGCCTCGATCTCTTCCACCGCCTGTTCCAGTACCCGTACCCGTGGGGCAAGTACGACCAGGCGTTCGTGCCCGAGTACAACCTCGGGGCCATGGAGAACCCGGGCCTCGTCACGTTCACGGAGCGCTACGTGTTCACCTCGCGGGCCACCGCCGCCCAGCACGAGGGCCGCGCGAACACGCTGCTGCACGAGATGGCCCACATGTGGTTCGGCGACTTGGTGACCATGGAGTGGTGGGACGACCTCTGGCTCAAGGAGTCCTTCGCCGACTACATGGGCTCGCTCGCCACCGAGCGCGCCACGGAGCTCGGCCAGCCGTGGGTGACCTTCGCGAACCGCCGGAAGGCGTGGGCGTACGTGCAGGACCAGCTGCCCACCACCCACCCGATCGTCGCCGACATCCCCGATGTGGAGGCGGCGCGGCAGAACTTCGACGGCATCACCTATGCCAAGGGCGCCTCGGTCCTCAAGCAGCTGGCCGCCTACGTGGGCGAGGACGCGTTCTTCACGGCGGCGCGCCGCTACTTCGCCGCGCACGCCTTCGGCAACACCACGCTGGACGACTTCCTGGCCGTGCTGGCCGAGGCGTCCGGACGGGACATGCGCGAGTGGTCCGCCGCCTGGCTCGAGACGGCGGGCGTCGCGGACCTGCGCGTGCTCCTGGAGACGGACGACGACGGCCTGGTCACCTCCGCCGTGCTGGAGCAGCAGTCGGTGGACCCCGTGACGGGGCGCGAGGTGCTGCGCCCCCACATGCTGCGCGTCGGCACGTGGGACCTGGTGGACGGCCGCCTCGAGCGGACCGGCAGCCACGCCGTCGAGCTGACCGGCGCCTCGGTCCCCGTTCCGGAGCTGGCCGGGCGTCCGCGTCCCGCCCTGGTCCTGCCCAATGACGAGGACCTCACGTACGGCAAGGTGGTGTTCGACGACGTCTCCCTCGCCACCGTGCTCGACCGCGTGGGCGAGCTGGGCGAGCCGCTCGCCGCGGCCACGGCCTGGGCCGCCCTGTGGAACATGGTGCGGGACGCCAAGCTCCCGGCCACCGCCTTCGCCGACGCCGTGGTCCGGTTCGCCCCGACGGCCACCGAGGTGGGCGTGCTGCAGCTGCTGCTGGAGCAGGCCACCTCCGCGCTGGAGCACTACGCCCCGGCCTCCGCGCGGGACGGGGCCGTCTCCGCACTGACGACGGGCGTCCTGGACCTGCTCGGCCGGGCCGAGGCTGGTTCGGACCACCAGGTCGCGCTCGCGCGGGCTTTCGCGCGGCTGGCCCGGCACGGCGGCGAAGCGGCCACCGTCGAGGCGCTCCTGGACGCCGACCGCTCGGGGCGCTCACCGATCGCCGGACTGGAAGTCGACGAGCAGCTGCGTTGGGCGCTGCTCCAGGCGGGGGCTGCGTCCGGGCGGGTCGCCCAGGACGAGTTGGACGAGGCACTGGGCACGGCCCCGAGCGCCGTCGCGACGGTCGGCCACGCGACCGCGACGGCCGCCCGCCCGGTGCCGGAGGTCAAGGCGGCCGCGTGGCGATCCGTCCTGACGGGCCGGACGGCCGAGGGACGCCCGCTCTCCAACGACGTGCTCTCGGCGACGGCCGAGGGCTTCCGCATCGGCTCGCCCGGGCTGACCGCCGACTACTACGGCGAGTACTGGCCCGCGCTCGCCGGCATCTGGGGCTCGATGTCGAACGGACAGGCGAGCCGCATCATCCAGGGCCTCTTCCCGCTCGCCCAGGACATCGACGACGTGCTGCAGTGCCCGGCCCGGCCCGGCGAGGACGGAACGCCGCGCCTCGGCCTGGAGGACGGCTCGGCGGCCCGGGCGGCACGCTCGCACCCTGTGGTCCAGCGCGCCCACGAGTGGCTCGCGGAGCACGGAGACGCCCCGGCCGCGCTGCGGCGGTTGCTCGTCGAACAGACGCACACGCTGGAGCGCACGCTGACCGCGCAGGCGGTGGCCGCATCGATCAGCGAGCCGTCGGCCGAAATCGTCTAGGGCGGCACCAGCACGGCGGCCGCGGACTCCGCGGTCCCGATCAGGGCCCGATCGACCGGGCCCTGATCGGCCGGGGCCCGATTGACCGGGTCCTGATCGGCGGGGCCGCGTTGGACCGGGGTCAGGGGACCCGGTTGATCCATTCCCGGGCCAGGAATTTCTCCGCGGCGAGTGCCTCCGCGCGGGCGAGCGTCTCCTCGTCGAGGTGAGCGCGCCGGGCTCCATAGCGGGTCTCGAAGACCTGCATCATCGTCTCGAAGATCTCGTCGCGGCTGCGCCCGGCCTGCCGTTTGAGCGGGTCGACGCGCTTCCTGGCGCTCGCGATGCCCTTGTCCGAGATCTTCTCCCGGCCGATCCGCAGGACCTGCATCATCTTGTCGGCGTCGATGTCGTAGCTCATCGTCACGTGGTGCAGGAGTCCCCCGTTCGCGAGCCGTTTCTGGGCCGCCCCGCCGATCTTGCCCTGCTCGGTCGCGATGTCGTTGAGGGGCTTGTAGTGCGCCCGGATCCCGACGGCGGCGAGCGCCTCCATGACCCAGGCATCGAGGAACGGGTAGCTGTCGGCGAAGCTCAGCCCGTCCACCAGAGACGTCGGCGCGTAGAGCGAGTACGTGATGCAGTTGCCGGACTCCATGAACATGGCACCGCCGCCGGAGATCCGGCGCATGACGGTCACGCCGTGCTCGGCGGCCGCCTCGGCGTCGACCTCGTTGCGCAGCGACTGGAAGCTCCCGATGACCACCGCGCGCTCGGACCAGTCCCAGAGCCGCAGGGTCGGCTTCCGCTCCCCGGCGGCCACCTGGCGCGTGAGGATCTCGTCGAGCGCCACGTTGGTGGCGATCGGCAGGTCCTGCGGCGGGAGGATCTCCCACTCGTGGTCCGCCCAGGTGCTCGCGTGGCCGAGGGCACGGCGGGCAGCGGTAGCGACTGCGGCGGCGTCGAACCCGATCATGGAGGCCTCCGGGCGCAGGCCGTGGACGACGGCGTCCGCGATCGTTCCATGCGTCGCGTCGGCCGGCAGCCCGGTCAGGGCGGCGTTGAGGTCGCCGAGGGCCTCGTCCGGCTCGAGGAAGAAGTCGCCGTTGACGTTGGCGGCGGCGACGAGGCCGTCCTGGATCCGCAGGTCGACGACGACGAGCTTGCCGTCCACCACCTTGTACTCGCCGTGGTGGGTGTAGGTCTCGGGTCCGGTGGCGGCGGGAGGCAGATTCGTCATGAGTCGATTCTAGTGATCCGTACTGCCCGGGCCGGCCGCCCGGCGGCGCGTGCTGGGCCCGGTCCAGCGTCGTTAAACACAGTAGGACCCCGCCACTGGCGGGGTCCTACTGTGGCGGGGGAAGCGCCGACGCGGTCGGCCGCCTCCCCCGGCTACTGCGGCGTGACTACTTCTTGCCGCCGAAGTTCTTGAAGCGAGCGTTGAAGCGCTCCACGCGACCGGCGGAGTCCATGATGCGCTGCTTGCCCGTGTAGAACGGGTGCGAGGCGGCGGAGATCTCGACGTCGATCACCGGGTAGGTGTTGCCGTCCTCCCACTCGATGGTCTTGTTCGACGTGGCGGTCGAGCGCGTCAGGAACTTCTCGCCGGATGCCAGGTCGTTGAAAACCACCGGTGCGTACTCGGGGTGCGTGTTTGCCTTCATGATTTAAACCTTCGTCTCTGAGCCTCTGGATTTTGCCAGCTGCCAAACTTGTGAGGTGCCCACCGGTTCCGCCGACGCGGAGGAGGATGGACCGACGCACCATCCTATCCCACACCGGGCGCGAACCCAATTCCGCCTCAGCGGGCCCGGAGCTCCCAGAAGGCCACGGCGGACGCGGCGGCCACATTGAGCGAGTCCACGCCCTGGCGCATCGGGATGACCACCTGCAGGTCCGACGCCTCGAGGGCCTGCGGCGAGACGCCGGCGCCCTCGGTGCCGAGGATCAGGGCGAGCCGGGGCAGGTCCATCCGTGCGACGTCGTCCACCGGCCGGGCGCCCTCCGTCACCTCGAGCGCGGCGAGGGAGAACCCCTCGGCCTTCAGTTGCGCTACGGCGTCGTCCCAGTCCCCGAGCCGCGCCCACGGGATCTGGAAGACCGTTCCCATGGAGACGCGGATGGCCCGGCGGTACAGGGGGTCCGCGCAGCGCTCGGTGACCAGGATCGCGTCGACCCCGATGGCCGCGGCCGACCGGAAGATGGCCCCCAGGTTCGTGTGGTCCGCCAGGTCCTCGAGGATCGCGACCCGCCGGGCGCCGGCGAGCACCGCGTCGAGGGCGAGCGGCTCGGGACGGTTCATGGCCGCGAGGGCGCCCCGGTGCAGCTGGAAGCCGGCGATCGCCTCGAGGAGCCTCGGCTCGCCCACGTAGGCGGGCACGTCCGGGTACGCGTCGAGGACGTCGGCGAGGCCCTCCACCCACTGCGGGGCGAGGAAGAAGCTGCGCGGCGTGTGGCCGGCGGCGAGGGCACGGCGGACGACCTTGGAACTCTCGGCGATGTAGCGCCCGTTGGCCGGGTCGGCGGTCTGGCGCAGCTGCGCGTCGGAGAGGGCCCAGTAGTCGGAGACGCGCGGATCGTCCGCCCGCTCAAGGTGGACGATCATGCGCCGTCCAGCAGCTGGATGAGCATGTTCGCGAGGGCGACCAGGCCGAGGACGATGATGACGGCGCGTAGCCAGGCCGGCGAGAGCCGACGGCCGATCTTGGCCCCGAGGAAGCCGCCGAGCAGCGACCCGGCCGCGATCAGGGCGACGACGACCCAGTCGATCCGCTCGAACGCGAAGATCAGGTAGGACGCCGCCGCGATGAGGTTCACGCCCAGGGAGAGGATGACCTTGATGGCGTTGGACTGCTGCAGGCTCCCGTGGAAGAGCACGCCGAGCACGCCCATCAGCAGCACGCCCTGGGCGGCGGTGAAGTAGCCCCCGTAGACGCCGATGAGGAAGACCAGCACGTACAGCACGGGCGGCAGCCTCTGCCGGTCGGCGAGCTCGGGGAGGGTCTCCTCCGCGCTCTGGCGCCGCTTGGACCACGCGGAGAGGCGTGGCTGGAACGCCACCAGCAGCACGGCGACGAGGATCAAGACCGGCGCGACGACGGCGAAGACCGACTCCGGCAGATGCAGCAGCAGGTAGGCGCCGACCAGTCCGCCGACCAGGGAGACGGGGAGCAGGCGCACGATGGTCTTCGGGACCGAGCGGGCCTCGCGCCGGTAGCCCCACGCACCGGAGAACCCGCCGGCGACGAGCCCCATGGCGTTGGAGACGATCGCGTTGACGGGCGCCGTGCCGAGGGCGAGGAGCACGGGGAACGTGACGAGCGTTCCGGAGCCGACGATGGTGTTGATGGTGCCGGCCCAGAGGCCGGCCACGAGGATCAGCGCCTCGCGCCAGAAGTCGAGCATGTGCGGCTAGGCCCGGGCCACCGCGGTGTACCGCCCGTTCGACGCCGTCAGCTTCAGGTCGGCGCCGAAGGTGGCGGCGAGGTTGGCCTCGTTCAGGGTCTCGCCGATGGGGCCGGAGGCGACGGCCTGGCCCTCGCGGAGCATGAGGACGTGCGTGAAGCCCGGCGGGATCTCCTCGAGGTGGTGGGTGACGAGCACGATGGCCGGGGCGGCCTCGTCGGCGGCCAGATCGGCCAGGCGCCGCACCAGGTCCTCGCGGCCGGCGAGGTCCAGACCCGCCCCCGGCTCGTCGAGGATCAGCAGCTCGGGGTCCGTCATGAGGGCACGGGCGATCTGGGTCCGCTTGCGCTCCCCCTCACTGAGGGACCCGAAGGGGCGGTTCAGGAGCGTGGACATGCCCCAGTCGTGCAGGAGGCCGAACGCGCGGCGCTCGTCGAGCCGCTCGTACTGCTCGCGCCAGCGTCCAGTGGCGCCGTAGGCGGCCGTGACGACGACGTCGAGCACCTTCTCGCCCGCGGGGATCTGCGCGGCGAGCGCCGCCGAGGACAGTCCGATGAGCGGACGCAGGTCGAACACGTCCACCCGCCCCAGGGTCTCGCCGAGGATGGACACCGTGCCGGACGTCGGGTGCAGGCGGGTGGCGGCGATCTGCATCAGGGTGGTCTTCCCCGCCCCGTTCGCGCCGAGGACGACCCAGCGCTCCCCCTCGGATACCGACCAGTCCACGCCGTCCAGCAGCCGCTTGCGGCCCCGGACCACCGTGACCTCCGCAAAATCCAACACTTCACTCATGGTGAAAACACTAGGCCAGCGCGGCGCGAATCGACCAAACCGGGTCCCGTGTCCGAGGATCCCCGCCCGCCGCGCCATGATCCGTCAGCTCATGGCCCGGCACGCTGATGGCCCGTCACGCTGGGGCACCGGCTTGGGCCCGACCTCGCGCCCACGGGAGAATGGGGGCATGTCGCAGTCCTCAGCCGCCGTCCCCTCCGCCGCCGTCACCGCCGCCTTCGACGACGCCGCCCGCTCCCGTGCCAGCGCCGTCGTGGTGCATCTGCATCCGGCCGGCGCCGCCCCGGCCCTGGCCTCCGATCGCATCGCCGGGGCCCTGTCCACGTGCGGGAGCGTGCTGGACACCGAGACCGTCGACTCCGCCGCGCCGGACGAGAAGGGCGATCCCACCGTCGGCCTGGCGGGGCGCCGCTTCGCCGTGGCGGGCGCGGACGTCGCGTCCCTCCGGGCCGTCGCCGATGACCTGCTGGCCGCCGCCGACGTCCCGTCCCCCCGTTCCTGGGCGGACCGGGGGCGGACCGGCGAGACCCTGGCCGTCGTGCCCGCCGGGGTCTTCGCCGCACCGCGCAAACTCCTCGTGATGGACGTCGACTCGACGCTCATCCAGCAGGAGGTCATCGAGCTGCTCGCCGCCCACGCCGGCCGCGAGGAGGAGGTCGCCGCGGTGACGGAGGCGGCCATGCGGGGCGAGCTGGACTTCGCTCAGAGCCTGCACGCCCGGGTGGAGGCACTGGCCGGACTCGAGGCGTCCGTGGTGGAGGACGTCCGGCGCTCCGTGCGCCTCTCCCCCGGCGCGCGCGCCCTGGTGGCCGCGTTCCGCGTCGCGGGCCACCGCGTGGGGGTGGTCTCCGGTGGCTTCATCCAGATTCTGCGGCCCCTCGCCGACGACCTCGGGCTGGACTTCGCCGTCGCGAACGAGCTCGAGATCGTCGACGGCCGGCTCACCGGACGCGTCGTCGGCGACGTGGTCGACCGCGCCGCCAAGGAGTCCTGCCTGCGGCGGTGGGCCGACGAGTCCGGGGTCCCACTGGAGGCCACCATCGCCATCGGCGACGGGGCGAACGACCTGGACATGGTCCTCGCCGCGGGGCTGGGCATCGCCTACTGCGCCAAGCCCGCGCTCGCGGCGGAGGCTGCCGCCCGCATCGACCTGCCGCGGTTGGACGCCGCCCTGGAGCTCGCCGGGGTGGCCCGGCCCTCCGTCGCCTGAGGTCCGGGACGCCGGCGTCGCGCTCAGGGATTAGCCACTGGAGTGTCGAAACACAATCGCATAACGAAGCGGGGCGGAGCGCGCGGCGCGTCCGGGGCCGCCTCCCGCCGCCGCTAGTCTTGTCGAGTGCGGCGGCATACGCTCCGTCGCGCCCTCCACTTCTGACACAGCATTCGAGAGACGACGCGTGACCTCCTCCAAGAAGAAGCTTTCCCGGACCGCCCGCGGATGGATCGTCGGCGGTTCCATCGCCGTGCTCGTCGTCGGCGGGTACGTCGGCGCTGCGGCCGTCCTCGGCGGAGTCGTTCCGCGCGGGACCACCGTCCACGGTGTCCCGGTCGGCGGGATGAGCCACGAGCAGGCGCTCGAGCGGCTCTCCACCGAGCTGGGCCCGCTCGCCGAGCAGCCGATCACCGTCACCGCCGGTGAGGCCGAGGCGACCCTGGACCCGGCGGCCTCCGGCCTGCGCCTCGATCTCGAGGGGACCATCTCCGGCTACACCGGCTTCACCCTGGATCCCGTCGTGCTCTGGCGGCACGTCGTCGGCGGCGGCGAGGTGACGCCCGTGGCGGACATCGAGCAGTCGAAGCTGCAGGCGGCCATCTCGGGTGTCGCGGAGGAGCTCAAGCGGGAGCCGGTGGAGGGCGAGCTCGCGTACGACGGCGTCACGCCGGTGGTCACCGACCCGGTGCCCGGCGTCCAGGTCGCCGAGAGCGCCGCCTACGGGACCGTCGCCGAGCGCTGGTTCGATCCGGCGGGGCCGATCGAGCTGCCGACGACGCCGACCCCGCCGGAGATCGTCGGCACCGAGTTCACGGAGGCCGCCGAGAACCTGGCGGAACCGCTCGTGGCCGGGCCGATCACCGTGCAGGCCGGGGACGTCGCCGCCGAGCTCGGTCCCGAGGCCCTCGCCGCGGCGGCGCAGTTCGAGGCCGCCGACGGCACTGTCCGCCTCGCGCTCGACTCGGAGCAGCTGCTGGCCTCGATCAGGGAGGCCAATCCGGATCTCGGGGTCGATGCCCAGGACGCCCGCGTGACGCTCAAGCGCGGGAAGCCGACCGTCATCGGGCATCAGACCGGCCGCCAGGTCGACCCGGAGGGGCTCGGCGAGAAGATCATCGCCGCCAGCACCACAGAGGAGCGCACTGCGTCCGTCGAGGTCGTCGAGACACAGCCGGACTTCACCACCGCCGATGCCGAGGCCCTCGGCATCGACGAGATCGTCGTCGACTTCTCGACGCCCTACCCCACCTACGACGACGTCCGGACCAAGAACCTCGTCGCCGGCGCCCAGAAACTCACCGGTGTCATCGTCAAACCGGGCGAGACCTTCTCCCTGCTCGGCGTGCTCAGCCCCATCACCAAGGAGAATGGCTACTTCGAGTCGGGCGTCGTGGAGGACGGCTTCTCCACCACGGCGATCGGCGGCGGGCTGTCGCAGATCTCCACGCAGATGTTCAACGTGGGCTGGCTCGCCGGGTTCGACGACGTCGAGCACCGTCCCCACTCCCGCTGGTTCGACCGCTACCCCGCCGGTCGCGAGGCGACGCTCTGGGAGGGGCAGATCGACATGAAGTGGCGGAACAACACGGACACCGCCGTCATGATCCACGCCTGGGTCGCCGACGGCCGCGTGCACACCCGGCTGTGGGGCACCAAGCACTGGACCGTCACCAGCAAGACGAGCGATCACTACAACCTCGTCCAGCCGGAGACGAAGTACAACGAAGCCGACCAGTGCGTACCCGAGAGCGGGGGCCAGCCGGGCTTCACCGTCGACGTCACCCGTACGCGCACGTCCGCCGAGGAGACGCTGCCCCCGGATCGGCTCCGCTGGACCTACCAGCCCTGGCACAAGGTCGTCTGCGGCCCGCCGCCCGGGGACGACTAGACCCGGCCGGCCGGCCGCCGACCGGACCGCAGAGACAGGGAGGGCGACCACCGGTGGGATCCGGTGGTCGCCCTCCCTGCTTCTCGTGCGTTCGGTCCACGGACGCGGCCGTCGGCGGCGTCCACCCGGGAGCCGGCCGCGCCGGCCCCGGGACCGTGCTGCCCTGTGGCCCGGCGGTCAGCCCTGGGCGCCGAGGAAGTCCTCGGCCCCGCCGACGTACTCGGTGTGGCCGTGCTCGACGTCGGCTGACACCATGGCGGCGACCTCGGCGGCGAACTCCTCGACGGAGTAGAGCTTGCCGGCGGCCTCGCGACGGGCCTCGATGGCGCCCGGCGTCGAGCGGTCCAGGAGCGTGGCGGTGATGGTGCCCTCGATCATGTCACCGGAGACGACGACGAGCTTGATGCCCTTCTCCTCCAGCAGCGGCAGCCGCTCGCGGAGCGCGTCCTCGCCGGCCCGCTTGGACTTGGCGACCGGGACGTACGCGTCCATGGTGGGCACGCTGTTGATGAAGTGGGCCTGGTGGCTCGTGACGAAGACGACCCGCGAGCCCGGCTTCATGGCCCCGACGGCCGCCTCGAGCATGCTCACCTGAGCGTCCCGGTTCAGGCGCAGGGCGTAGTCCTCGCCGAGGCCGGACTCCATGCCGCCGGAGGCGTTGAGGACGAGGAGGTCGAGGCCGCCGAAGTTCTCGACCGCGGCGTCGACGAGCGTCTGCGCGCCCTCCTGCGTCGTCAGGTCGGCGCCGACGGCCACTGCGCGGCCCCCGGCCTCCTCGATGGCGGCGACGACCTTGTTGGCGCGGGGAGCTTTCTGCCGGTAGTTGATGACCACGGAGGCGCCTCGGGCCGCCAGGAGCTTGGCGGTCTCGGCGCCGATGCCACGGGACGATCCGGTGACGATGGCGGCCTTGCCGCTCAGGTCCTTGACTGCGGTCGATTCGCTCATGCTGGCTCCTCCGTGTGAATGGCTCTCGTGTCGGGCCCGCACAAACGAGTCGGGCGTCCGGAACCATCTTGCCAGCCCCGGACGCCCTCCTGCTTGTAGGAAACCTCTAAGTTTAGTGGCCCATCCCCAAGCCGCCGTCGACCGGGATCACCGCACCGGAGATGTACCCGGCCTCGGCGGAGGCGATCCAGCGGACGACGCCGGCGACTTCCTCGGGCTCGGCGAAGCGCCCGGCCGGGATGGAGCCGAGGTAGCCCTTCTGCGTCTCCTCCGGAAGCGCCGCGGTCATGTCAGTGTTGATGAAGCCGGGCGCGACGACATTCGCGGTGATGCCGCGGCTGCCGAGCTCGCGGGTCAGCGAGCGGGCGATCCCGACCAGGCCGGCCTTGGAGGCGGCGTAGTTGATCTGGCCGGGCGAGCCGTACAGGCCGACGACCGAGGAGATCAGCACCACGCGGCCCCGGCGGAGCCGGATCATGCCCTTCGAGGCACGCTTGATGACCCGGAACGCGCCGGAGAGGTTCGTGTCGACGACCTGGGTGAAATCGTCCTCGCTCATGCGCAGCAGCAGCGTGTCCTTGGTCATCCCGGCGTTCGCGACCAGGACCTCCACGGGGCCGTGCTGGGCCTCGACCTCGGTGAAGGCCGCATCGACCGAGGCGGCATCGGTGACGTCCGCCTTCACGCCCAGGAGCCCGTCCGGGACTTCGCCGCTGCGGTACGTGATCGCCACCTTGTCGCCGTTGGCCTCGAAGGCGCGGGCGATGGCGAGGCCGATGCCGCGGTTGCCCCCGGTGACGAGGACGGAGCGGGGCGCGGGCGTCGTTTCGGGCATGGAGGTACCTCCGGTGGTGTTCGGGTGCTCGGTGTCCCGGTCATCCTACCGGCCGTCGGTTCGGATTCCGGGTCCGCGCAGTGAGACAATGGGACGAGGTATCCATGGACATTCCCCAGCCCCGAGAACACGGTTCGCAGCATCGCGACGGTCGCCGGCAAGAGCCCGCGGTGCACACGATCACCGACGCCGAAGAGGCCCATTCGGTGGACGTGCACTCCCGCATGTTCAAGTACACGCTCACCATGGGGATCCGCGTGGCGTGCTTCATCGCCGCCTTCTTCTTCCTCGATTCCTGGTTCGTGTGGGTGTGCCTGGCCGGCGCGACGTTCCTGCCCTGGGTCGCGGTCGTCATCGCGAACGGCGCCGGACGCGACCACCTGCGCAGCGCGCCGGCGTCGTACGCCGAGGCACCGGGGCAGCCGGCCCTCGAGGCCGGCCCCGCCGGCGGCCCCGAGCCCGAGCCCCGCGGCCCGGAGACCATGGAGGGCGAGCTCTTCACCGGATCGAACGGCGACCCCGGCGGGAGCCCAGCCGCAGGCGACGACCACGACGCTCCCCCGCCCGCGCCGGGCGGAGGACGCCACGACGACGGAGGGACCCCCGCATGAGCATCTTCGACCAGCTCGCGGGCGCGGACGGGCCGGACGCCCCGACGTGCTCGCGCAAGGGCTGCCGCGCCCCGGCCGCGTGGTCCGTGCTCTGGAACAACCCCCGCATCCACACGCCGGAGCGACGCAAGCAGTGGCTCGCGTGCCCCGAGCACCGCGACTGGCTGCAGGACTACCTGACGCAGCGGGGCCTCTGGAAGGAGACCCTGCCGTTCCAGGCGGCCGCGGAGGCCTCCCCCGGGGCACAGCGGCCCGACGCCGCGCCCCGGTCTGACTCAAGCCAGTCGAGCGCGGGCCAGTCGAACACCAGCAAGGAGAGCTGACCCGTTGTACCGCTTCCTCGCGAGCACCCGCTGGGTCGGCTGGCTCGCCCTCGTCTGCGTTTTCGCGGCCGCCTGCTGGGGCCTGGGCAACTGGCAGATGAACCGCCTCGACCAGGCCAGGGCGGCCAACGCCGTCGTCGAGCAGAACTACGACGCCGATCCGCTCGCCTACGCGCAGGCCTCCGGACTGTTCGACTCACTCCCGCCGCAGGACGAGTGGACGCCGGTGCGCCTGACGGGCGAGTACCTGGCCGAGGACACGGTCGTGGTCCGCAACCGGCCGCTGGGCGGGCGCCCCGGGTACGAGGTCCTCGTCCCCTTCCGGACCCAGGGCGGGGACGTGGTGGTGGTGGACCGCGGGTGGCTCCCGATCGGCAACGAGCAGGCCGGCCGGCCGGACGCGATCCCGGCCCCGCCGGCCGGGACGGTGGAGGCCGTGGTCCGCGTCCGCCCCTACGAGCCCCGCCTCGAGCGCGGCGCCCCCGAGGGGCAGGTCGCCTCCATCGAGCGCGAGGCCCTCGAGAGCCGGCTCGGCTACGCCGTCGCCCCGGGCGCCTACGGCGTCCTGGCCTCCGAATCGCCGGCCGCGGACGCGATGCCGGCGCCGCTGGAGAAGCCGCAGCTCGACGAGGGAAACCACCTGTCCTACTCGCTGCAGTGGTTCGCGTTCGGGGTGCTCGGATTCGTCGCCCTCGTCTGGGCGGCCCGCCAGCAGGCGCGCATCAACCGTGAGGACCGCGAGGCCGCGGCCGAGGCGGAGGCGGCAGGGGTGGAGGTCGTCCACTCGGCCTACCGTCCGCCGCGGCGCAGGCCCACTCGACGCCGGGACGGCGCCCCGACCGACGAGGAACTCGAGGATGCGTACCTGGACTCGCTGGAGGGCGGCCGACGGACCCCGCGGTAGCGCGCGCGGGGAGCGCAGCGCCCCGGATGCGCGTGAGGGACGACCCGAGCGGGCCGTCCCTCACGCGCATCCGTCGCCCTCGGATCAGGCGAGCGTGACAAGCTCCAGGTACTCGTCGCTGAACAGGTCCTCGTCGCCGTCCGGCAGCAGGACGACCCGCTCCGGATTCAGCGCCTGCACCGCGCCCTCGTCGTGGCTGACCATGACCACGGCGCCCTCGAAGTTGGACAGCGCGTTGAGGATCTCCGCGCGCGAGGCGGGGTCCAGGTTGTTGGTCGGCTCGTCGAGGAGCAGGACGTTGGCGCTCGAGGCCACGATGGTCGCCAGCGCCAGACGCGTCTTCTCGCCGCCCGAGAGCACGCCGGCAGGCTTCTCGACGTCGTCGCCGACGAACAGGAACGAGCCGAGGATGCCGCGGATGTCCGCGTCGCCGAGATGGCTCGGCGCGGACCGGCGCATGTTCTCCAGGACGCTGGCGTCGTGGTCCAGGGTCTCGTGCTCCTGGGCGTAGTAGCCGATCTTCAGCCCGTGGCCGGGCTGGATCTCCCCGGTGTCCGGCGCCGCCACCCCGGCCAGCATGCGCAGCAGGGTGGTCTTTCCCGCACCGTTGAGGCCGAGGATGACGACCTTCGAGCCGCGGTCGATCGCGAGCGACACGTCGGTGAAGATCTCGAGGGAGCCGTAGGACTTGCTGAGCCCCTCGGCCATGAGGGGCGTCTTCCCGCAGGGCGCCGGGGTCGGGAACCGCAGCGCGGCCACGCGGTCGACCTGGCGTACGTCCTCGAGCCCGGCGAGGAGCTTGTCGGCGCGGGCAGCCATCTGGTGCGCGGCCGAGGCCTTCGACGCCTTGGCGCCGAAGCGCGCGGCGCGGTCCTTGAGCTGGGCGGCCTTCTTCTCCGCCGTGGCGCGTTCCTTGCGCCGGCGCTCCTCGTCGGCGACCCGCTGGTCCTGGTAGCGCTTCCAGCCCATGTTGTACAGATCCACCGTCGCTCGCATGGCGTCGAGGTAGAGCACCTTGTTGACGGTCGCCTCGAGCAGCTCGGTGTCGTGGGAGATCACCAGAAGGCCGCCCTGGTGGTTCTTGAGGAACTCGCGCAACCAGGCGATGGAGTCGGCGTCGAGGTGGTTGGTCGGCTCGTCGAGGAGCAGTGTGTCGGCGTTGGAGTAGAGGATCCGTGCCAGCTCGACGCGACGGCGCTGGCCGCCCGAGAGCGTCTTGAGCGGCTGATTGAGGATTCGCTCGGGCAGCGCGAGATTGTTGGAGATCGCTGCGGCCTCGGACTCCGCGGCGTAACCGCCGGCGGCGATGAACTCGGCCTCCAGCCGGTCGTAGCGGCGCATGGCCTTGGCCTGGACGTCGGCGTCCTCGCTGGCCATCTCGTCCTGGACCTTGCGCAGCCGGCCGACTATCTCGTCCATGCCGCGAGCGGCGAGGATCCGGTCGCGGGCGAGCTGGTCCATGTTCGGCGTGCGGGGGTCCTGCGGGAGGTAGCCGACGCTCCCGCTGCTCGTGACGGTTCCGCCGGCGGGCTGTCCCTCCCCCGCCAGGACACGGGTCATCGTCGTCTTGCCGGCGCCGTTGCGCCCGACCAGACCGATCTTGTCGCCATTGTCGATGCGGAACGAGACGCCTTCCATGAGCAGGCGTGCGCCGGCGCGCAGTTCAAGGTCGGCAACGGATATCACGGGGGTTTCAACTCCAGACGGAAAGCAATGCAGGGCGACATACCAGTCTATCGGTGACGGCTCGTGTAAGATCGTTGAACACTGTTCAAGAGGAGTGAGATTCACCATGCCGATCCGCAACCCCGACGCCGTCGTGCCCGGCTCCCCCGCCGACGGCGCAGCCGTCACGGCGAAGCGCGCCCCCGCTACCGCACGCGACGTCGCCTTCATCGCGGTGTTCGCCGCGCTCCTGGCCGTGCTCGCCCTCCTGCCCGCCATCCCGGTGGGCCCGCTGGGCGTGCCGATCACCCTGCAGACCCTCGGCATGGCGCTGTGCGGGCTCATCCTCGGCGCGTGGCGCGGTGCCGCGGCCGTGCTGCTCTACGTCGTCGTGGGCCTGGCCGGGTTGCCGGTGTTCGCCCAGTTCTCCGGCGGGCTGGGCGTCCTGGCCGGCCCGACGGCCGGGTACCTGCTGGCCTTCCCGCTCAACGCCCTGATCACCGGCGCCGTCGCGACCCGGGTGCTCGCCCGCCGCCCCGCCCGCGGGCCGCGTGCCTTCCTGCTGCTCGTGCTCGCCTGCCTGGCCGGCTCCTTCCTCGCCACGCATCCGCTGGGCATCGTGGGCATGAGCCTGAATGCGCAGCTGCCGCTGGCCCAGGCGGCGCTGTACGACCTGCCGTACTGGCCCGGGGACCTCGTCAAGTGCGCCATCGCCGCCGTCGTGGCCCTGACCGTGTTCAAGGCGTTCCCGCGCCTGGCCCGCCGGGACTTCCGGGGTTAGCCCCGGAGCCGGATCCGCGTCATCATGGAGAGCATGCCAGCACCGTCCATCGTGTTCGAGGCGGCCGGGGTCTCCGTCCCGGACGAGGAGGCCCAGCGCCGAGGAGAGCCAGAGGCCACCCGCGACCTCCTGGAGCCCGTCACCCTGACGCTCACGGAGCGCCGGGTCGCGGTGATCGGCGCCAATGGCTCGGGCAAGTCCACGCTGCTGAAGCTCGTCAACGGCCTCGCCCGGCCGAGCAGCGGGCGGGTCCTCGTGGATGGGGCCTGCACCGCCCGGGACACCGGGCGCGTCCGCCGCACCGTGGGGTTCCTCTTCACCGACCCGCTCGCCCAGCTGGTCATGCCGGTCGTCGTCGAGGACGTGGAACTCTCGCTCCGGGCCCGCGTGCGCGACCGCGCCGAGCGGCGCCGACGCGCCCTGGCGATCCTGGAGCGCCTGGGCATCGAGCGGCTCGCCGAACGCAGCATCTACGATCTCTCCGGCGGCGAACGCCAGCTGGCCGCCCTGGCGACCGTGCTGGCCGCGGGCCAGCGGATCCTCGTCGCCGACGAGCCGACCACGCTGCTGGACCTGCGCAACGACGCGCTGCTGCGGCGGACGCTGGAGGGGCTGGAGCAGCAGGTCGTCTACGCGACCCACGATCTCGACTTCGCCGCCGCGGCCGATCGCGCGCTCGTGGTCGAGGACGGGCGGATCGTGTTCGACGGCCCCGCCCCGGAGGCCGTGGCCGCCTATCGCCGCCTGGCCCTGGAGGGCGTCTGATGCGGATCCGCTCGGACCGCCTCGGCGCCTTCGTCCCCGGCCGCTCGTCGCTCCACCGAGCGCCGCTGGGGGCCAAGTACCTCGCGGTCCTCGCCATCGGAGCCGTCGCCCTGGCCTGGCGCATCGCACCCGTCTCCCTCGGCCTGACGGCGCTGACTATCGCCCTGTATGCGGCGGCGGGCCGCCCCGTGCTGCGCCGTTGGGCCTGGCCGCTCAAGCACCTCTGGTGGATGTTCGCGATCCTCGGCGTGCACCAGTGGTGGCTGGCGGGCGGTGGCGCCGCCGGCGTCTGGCAGGCCGTCGGCATCGTGGGCAGCATGTTCGCCGCGCTGCAGGCCGCCCGGCTCCTGCTGCTCACGACCGAGCAGGCCGACCTGCTCGACGGCCTCGCGCGGGCCCTCGGCCCGCTGCGGCGACTGGGGGTCGATGTCGACGCCGTGACGCTGTCCGTCCACGTCATGCTGCGCAGCATCCCGGCCCTCGCCGCGTCCGCCGGCGACGTCGCCGACGCCGCGGCGTCCCGGGGGCTCCGGCCGAACCCCCTAGTCCTCGCCGGGCCGGTCGTGGTCAGCGCCGTCGGCTACGCGCACCGAACGGCGGACGCGCTCTCGGCCCGCGGGCTCATGGATCGGGACGACGACGCCCACTAGGCCGTCGCCGCGCCGGGCCCGCCGCCGCCACGGGGAGGACGGTGGACCGCCGCTGGAACGACGATGGGACCGCAGCCCTCCGCGGAGGGCTGCGGTCCCATCGTCGTTCGCCGGTCCGTCCCGCACGCAGCGGCCGGTACCGGCGGGGGCCGGGTCTCAGATGTTGAAGCCGAGGGCGCGCATCTGGTCACGGCCGTCGTCGGTGATCCGCTCGGGACCCCACGGCGGCATCCAGACCCAGTTCAGCCGGTGCTCGTCCACCACGTTGGCCAGCGAGGAGGCGACCTGCTCCTCGAGGATGTCCGTGAGCGGGCAGGCCGCCGTCGTCAGGGTCATGTCGATGATGAGCGTGCCCTCGTCGTCGTACTTCAGGCCGTAGAGCAGCCCGAGGTCGACGATGTTGACCCCGAGCTCGGGGTCGATCACGTCCTTCAGCGCCTCCTCGACGTCCTCGAGAGGCGTCTGGGTGTTGCCCTGGGTCTCCTCGCTCATGGCTAGGCCTTCACCAGGAAGCGGTCGTAGCCCTCGTCCTCGAGCTGGTCGGCCAGCTCCGGGCCGCCCTGCTCGGCAATGCGGCCATCGACGAACACGTGCACGAAGTCCGGCTTGATGTAGCGCAGGATGCGGGTGTAGTGGGTGATGAGCAGCGTGCCCATCTCGTTCTGCTCCGCAGCGCGGTTGACGCCGTCGGAGACCACCTTGAGGGCGTCGACGTCGAGGCCGGAGTCGGTCTCGTCGAGGACGGCGAACTTCGGCTTGAAGAGCTCCATCTGGAGGATCTCCACGCGCTTCTTCTCACCGCCGGAGAAGCCCTCGTTGACGTTGCGGTTGGCGAAGTCGGCGTCGATCTTCAGGTTCTCCATGGCCGCCTTGACGTCCTTGGTCCAGTGGCGCAGGCTCGGGGCCTCGCCGTCGATCGCCGTCTTGGCGGTGCGCAGGAAGTTCGTCATGGTGACGCCCGGGACCTCGACCGGGTACTGCATGGCCAGGAAGAGGCCGGCACGGGCGCGCTCGTCGACGCCCATCTCCAGCACGTCCTCGCCGTCGAGCAGGATCGAGCCCGAGGTGACGTTGTAGCGCGGATGCCCGGCGATGGTCGAGGCCAGCGTCGACTTGCCCGAGCCGTTGGGGCCCATGATGGCGTGCGTCTCGCCGGTCTTGATCGTCAGGGTCACGCCCTTGAGGATTTCCTTGGTGCCCTGCTCGGTGTCGATCGAGACGTGCAGGTCCTTGATTTCCAGAGTAGACATGGTGTCCGTTTTCTCCTGATAGGCCGGGTCGACCCGGCGTCGTGGGATATGTCAGGCGTCCTCCGGCGAGCAGTCGCCGGCGATGCCGAGAGTTGGCAGGCCGGCTGCCGCTCGCGCGGCAGCCGGCGGAGGGCTCTAGACCTCGGTGGCCGCGAGCTCGGACTCGACGGTCTCGTTGAGACGCTCCTCGAGCTGCGGGTCCTCGATCTTCTGCAGGATCTCGTTGAGGAAGCCGCGGACCACCAGGCGGCGGGCCGTCTTCTCGTCGATGCCGCGAGCCATCAGGTAGAGCAGGTGCTCGTCGTTGAAACGGCCGGTCGTGCTGGCGTGGCCGGCACCCTCGATCTGCCCGGTCTCGATCTCGAGGTTCGGGACGGAGTCGGAGCGGGTGCCATCCGTGAGGACCAGGTTCCGGTTGGCCTCGTAGGAGTCGGTGCCCTCGGCGTTCTTGCGGATCAGCACGTCGCCGACCCACACGGTGTGGGCGTTCTCGCCCTGGAGGGCACCCTTGTAGAGGACGTCCGACTTGCAGTTGGGCTGCGCGTGGTCCACCAGGAGGCGGTGCTCCAGGTGCTGGCCGGCGTCGGCGAAGTACAGGCCGTACATCTCGGCCTCGGCGCCCGGACCGGCGAAGCGGGCCGACGGCGTCAGGCGCACCAGGTCGCCGCCGAAGGAGACGGTGACGTGGCGGAAGTAGGCGTCCTTGCCGATGCGCGCCTGCTGGCTGGAGGCGTGGATCGCGGTGTCCTCCCACTCCTGCAGCGAGATCACGTTGAGCTTCGCGCCCTCCTTGACGTCGATCTCGACGTTCTGGGAGAGGACGGCGGAGCCCACGTGGTCGAGCACGACGACGGCACTGGAGTTCGGTTCCGCGACCACCACGATGTGCTGGGCGGCGGCCTCGGCCGAGTCGCCCTTGATGGTCAGGGTGGCGGCGGCTCCCTCGGCCCCGGCCGGGATGGTCACGACGGTCGCCTCGGCGGCCGCGTTCCACGCGAGAGCGGACACGCGGTCCTCCGGGACGCCGGCGGACCGGACCCGGGCGTCATCCATGCCGACGGTCTCGACGGACGCGCCGCCCGAGAGCTCGGAGGAGACGGTCGGTGCGGGGCCGCTCGGGGCCTGCTTGTGCAGGGTGCCGAGGCGCTTGAGCGGAGTGAAGCGCCAGTCCTCCTCCCGACCCGTCAGCGCCGGGAAGTCGGCGACGTCGTAGCTCGTGAGGCGCTCGCCCCGCGAGGCCTGCGGGACGGAGGCGGCCGGGCCGTGGCTGTGGGCCTTGGCGGCGTCTCCGCCGATCGGCGAGGAGGTCTCGTTCACCGGGGAGAGGTTCTCGCCCTCCTCGGTGAAGCCTGCGATCGACGGAGTGCCGATACGGGCCTTCTCGCCGGACATTGCGGTTGCGGTCTCAGACATGATTAACCGACGGATCCTTCCATCTGCAGTTCAATGAGGCGGTTCAGCTCGAGCGCGTACTCCATCGGCAACTCACGGGCGATCGGCTCGATGAAGCCGCGCACGATCATCGCCATGGCCTCGTCCTCCGCGAGCCCGCGGGACATGAGGTAGAACAGCTGCTCCTCGGAGACGCGCGAGACGGTCGCCTCGTGGCCCATGGTCACGTCGTCCTCGCGGACGTCGATGTACGGGTACGTGTCCGAACGGCTGATGGTGTCCACCAGCAGCGCGTCGCAGACCACCGAGTTCTTCGCGCCCTTGGCGCCCTCGCGGACCTGGACCAGACCGCGGTAGGCCGAGCGGCCGCCGTTGCGGGCCACCGACTTCGCCACGATCGACGAAGAGGTGTTCGGCGCGATGTGGACCATCTTCGAGCCGGTGTCCTGGTGCTGGCCCTCGCCGGCGAAGGCGATGGAGAGCGTCTCGCCCTTGGCGTGCTCGCCGACCAGGTAGACAGCCGGGTACTTCATGGTGACCTTGGAGCCGATGTTGCCATCGACCCACTCCATGGTGGCGCCCTCTTCGCAGACAGCGCGCTTGGTGACCAGGTTGTACACGTTGTTGGACCAGTTCTGGATGGTCGTGTAGCGGACGCGGGCGCCCTTCTTCACAACGATCTCGACGACGGCCGAGTGCAGCGAGTCCGACTGGTAGATCGGCGCGGTGCAGCCCTCGATGTAGTGCACGTACGAGTCCTCGTCCGCGATGATCAGCGTGCGCTCGAACTGGCCCATGTTCTCGGTGTTGATTCGGAAGTAGGCCTGCAGCGGGATGTCGACGTGCACGCCCTTGGGGACGTAGACGAACGAGCCGCCCGACCAGACGGCCGTGTTCAGCGAGGCGAACTTGTTGTCGCCCACCGGGATGACCGAGCCGAAGTACTCCTGGAAGATCTCCGGGTGCTCGCGCAGGCCCGTGTCGGTGTCCAGGAAGATGACGCCCTGGCGCTCCAGGTCCTCGCGGAGCTGGTGGTAGACGACCTCGGACTCGTACTGCGCGGCGACGCCGGAGACGAGGCGCTGCTTCTCGGCCTCGGGGATGCCGAGCTTGTCGTACGTGTTCTTGATGTCCTCGGGCAGCTCGTCCCAGGTGGTCGCCTGCTTCTCGGTGGAGCGCACGAAGTACTTGATGTTGTCGAAGTCGATCCCGGTGAGGTCTGCACCCCACGTCGGCATCGGCTTGCGATCGAAGTACTTGAGCCCCTTGAGGCGGAGGTCGAGCATCCACTCGGGCTCGCTCTTCTTCGACGAGATGTCGCGGACGACTTCCTCGCTCAGGCCGCGGCGCGCATTGGCGCCGGCGTCGTTCTTGTCCGACCAGCCGTATTCGTAGTTGCCGATGCCGTGGAGCTCGGGATTCTTCTCGAGGATCTCGGCGATCACACCTGGATCGGCGGCCTCTTGTGAAATCTGATCCGTCATCGCAGCCTCTCCTGCTTGTTGATCTTGATTCGAGTTCTCTTCTCAGCACGCTGAGGAGTCTTGTGTCGCCCGACCGGGACGTGCGTGGTGCACACGTGCCCGCCGCGGGCCAGCGTCGACAGCCTGCGCACGTCGACGCCCAGCAGCCGGGCGAAAGTCTTGGTCTCTTCCTCGCAGAAGTCGGGGAAGGCCGACGCGAGGCCCTGGATCGGGCAGTGGCCCTGGCAGAGCTGGATGCTCTGCATGGCCTCGGGCAGGTTCGCCCCGACGTCGCGCGTGTAACCGACGAAACCGTCCTCCGCGAGAGCCTTGGCGAGCACGTCGGCTCGAGCTGCGACGTCGTCCCCTGCTGCCTCGACCAGGGGGCGGTAGCGCTCCTCCATGGCCTGGAAGCGTCGGGCGGCGAAGGCCGCGATGGCATCGTCCCCGGCTGCGGAGCGCAGCTCCGTCAGCGCGTCGGTGGCCAAGTCCAGGTAATCGTTGCCGAGCTTGGCCTGGCCACGGTGGCTGAGCACGTACCGCCGTGCCGGACGGCCGGCTCCGCTGCCCTGGCTCGCGATGAGCTTGACCTCGACCAGGCCCTGCTTGCTCAGGGCGTCCAGGTGGCGCCGGACGGCGGCCGGCGTGAAGCCGAGCGACTCACCGAGCTCGGCGGCGCTGACGGGGCCTTCCTCGAGCACTGCCTGGAGCACCCGGTCACGAGTGCGCTCCTCGGCATCGGGCGTGCGGGTCTCGGGCACGGGACGATCCGGGGCGTTCACCCCGTTCACGTCAGGTCTGCTCACATCGGCTGAATACACAACATAATCATGACCTATTCAAAACTAATCCGCTAGCAAGGCGACCCTTAATAGGAGCCCCCGCGGCGTGAGTTTCGGCACTCCGGGGCGCCACGTCTCGCGTGGCGTCGCAGACCAGACTAGCGACGCCGCGCCTCGAGGGCCATGGCCTGCGCCTCCCCGCCGGTTTATGACGGACGGGCGCCGTTCTCTACGTCGCGTAGAATGGCCCCGTGTCTTCGTCAACCCCTGCTCTGACGGTCGACGGCCTCCGCAAGGACTTCGGCCCCGTCGCCGCGCTCGACGGCCGGATGGTGCGCGTCCTCCACGGCATCGGCCTGCGGGCCGAGTTCGGCGCTGTCACCACCCTTCTGGGGACGAACGGCGCCGGCAAGTCCACGACCCTGGCCTGCGCGCAGGGCCTCCTGAAGCCGGACGGGGGCACCGTCTCGCTGCTCGGGCACGACCCGTATCGGGCCGGCTCGGCGATCCGCTCGCGCGTCGGCGTGATGCTGCAGGACGGCGGCCTCCCGCCGTCGGTGCGGCCGGCGGCGCTCCTCCGGCACGTGGCCGGCATGTTCCGGGCTCCGGAGGATCCCGCGGCGCTCATGGCGCGGCTCGGCATCGACGAGTTCGCGCACACCCCCATCCGCCGGCTCTCCGGCGGCCAGAAGCAGCGCGTCGCCCTGGCCGCGGCCCTGGTGGGCCGCCCAGAGGTCGTGTTCCTCGACGAACCGAGCGCCGGACTGGACCCGCAGTCCCGGCAGACGGTCTTCGAGCTGATCAGGGAGCTGCGCGACGCGGGCCTGGCGATCGTCCTCACCACGCACCTCATGGACGACGCGCAGCGCCTCTCCGACTACGTGTACATCATCTCCGGCGGCCGCAACGTCGCCGAGGGCACCGTGGCCGAGCTGACCTCGCACGAGCCGACCGAGGCGCGCGTGCTGGAGGTCGTGGCCGAGGCGCCGCTCGCCGCAGACGCCGAGCTGGGCGCCGCGGGCCTGACGGTCCACCCCGACGACGGCGGCCGGTTCCGCATCGTCGGCATCTCCACGCCGGCCCATCTGGCCGCGGTCACGGCGTGGCTGGAGCGCCATGGAGTCCTGCCGACGGCGCTGAGCATGCAGCCGCGCAGCCTCGAGGACGTCTTCCTGCATCTGGCGGGCGGCTCGGGGGCCGAGGGAGCAACCACTGGGCTCGAGCCGGACGCTCCCGTGGACCCCGCCGGCCGACGGACTCCCCTCGTACAACGCCCGAACGGAACGGAATGAGCACTCCCCTGGCCCCCTCCCGGCACGATGACCCCGCAGCGCGGGGCAACGCCGTCCCCCTGCCGTCCCGGATCCTCCGCCACGGCGGCTACGAGACGGCCCTGATGCTGCGCAACGGTGAGCAGCTCGTCCTGGCCGTGGTGCTGCCGCTGCTCGCCCTCGTCGGGCTGACGCTCGTGGACGTGCTCGACGGCGTCGGCCCGACCCGCATCGACGCGGCCGCGCCCGGCGTGCTGGCCCTCTGCGTCGTCTCCACCGCGTTCACCGGCCAGGGCATCGCCACCGGCTTCGACCGCCGCTACGGCGTCCTGACCTTCCTCTCCACCACCCCGCTCGGCAAGGCGGGCCTGATCTTCGGCAAGGCGGTCGCCGTCCTCTGCGTCCTCGCCCTGCAGGTGGTGCTCATCGCCGTCGTCGCACTGCTCCTCGGCTGGCGGCCGGACCCGGCCGGGATCCTCGCGGCCGTGCCGCTGCTGCTGCTCGGCACGGCGGCCTTCACCTCGCTCGGTCTGCTGATCGCCGGCACCGTGCGCCCGGAGGCGACGCTGGCCATCACCAACCTGGCGTGGGTCCTCCTGGCGGCTGCGGGTGGTCTGCTGCTGCCGGCCGACCGGCTCCCGGGCGCGCTCTCGGCCCTCGTCGGCTTCCTCCCCTCGGCCGCCCTCGGCGACGGCCTCAGGGCAGCCCTCATCGACGGGGCGCTCCCGCTCGGACCCTTCGTCGTCCTCCTAGTGTGGGCAGTCGCCGCGGGCACGGCCGCGACCCGGTGGTTCAAATGGACCTGACCCGCGTTCCGAACCGCACTCCTCCGGCTCCGCCGTGCCTGTCCCTCCCGTACCACCCTCCGATCGGAGTCCTGCTGTGACCGTGACCGCCACCCGTTGGACCGACCGCCTGCCCACGCGTGTGGGCCCGGGCGTGCACGCCCTCGCGATCGCCTCCCTGGTCTCGCAGATCGGCATCATCGTCACCGGCGGGGCGGTCCGGCTCACGGAGTCCGGCCTGGGCTGCTCGGAGTGGCCGCACTGCGTGCCCGGCTCGATGACGCCGACGCCGGAGATGGGCATCCACGGGCTCATCGAGTTCGGGAACCGCACCCTCACCTTCGTCCTCACGGCGATCGCCGTGGCGATGATCGCCTCGGTCTGGCGACTGCGCAGGACGGAGCCGGTACTGTTCCGGCTCGCCCTGGTCCTGCTCGGCATCATCCCCGCCCAAGCGGTGATCGGCGGCATCACCGTCTGGACCGATCTGAACCCGTGGGTGGTCAGCCTGCACTTCCTGGTCTCGGCCGTGGTGGTCGGCTTCGCCACGCTGCTGGTCAACCGCACCGGCCGGATCCTCCGCGGCGAGGAGTCCGTGGCGATCCGGCCGCTGCCGAAGGCGATCCGCGGGCTCGGCTGGACGGTACTCGCCACGGCGGCCGCCGCCGTCGTCCTGGGCACGATCGTCACCGGCACGGGACCGCATGCCGGCGATGCGGGGGCGCCGCGCCACCCGTTCGATCCCGAGATCGTCACCCGCCTGCACACCGCTCCCGTGTACCTCCTCGTGGCCGCCACGCTTCTCCTGCTGGTGCTCGCCGCCAGGGACCCGCGGCAGCGTGCGCTGCGCCGGGCCGTCGTCCTGCTCGTGGCCGTCGTCCTGCTGCAGGGGGCCATCGGCTACTGGCAGCACTTCACCGGGCTGCCCGTGGTCCTGGTGATGGCGCACATGCTGGGCTCGGCGCTGCTGGTCGCCGCCGCGACCAACGTCTGGGACCGGGCCACGGGCCGCTTCCCGCTCTGACGCGACGCGGGCCGCGGCCCGACTTGCGCCCGCTGGCCGCGCTGGCATAGGAAGTCCTCATGACTTCCGACACCGCCGCGGCCCAGACCGCACCAGCAGGAGCCGCGCCCGCGGCCGCCACTCCCGTCCGGATCCGGCCCGCGGAGCCGCGGGACGTGCCGCACCTGCTGGGCATGATCAACGAGCTCGCCGAGTACGAGCGCGAGCCCGAGGCCGTCCGCAACTCCGAGGAGATGCTCCGGGAGCACCTGTTCGGCGCGCAGCCGGGAGTCTTCGGGCACGTGGCTGAGACCGCCGGGAACGACGGCGAGGACGGCGCCGTGGTGGGGATGGCCCTCTGGTATCTCACCTACTCCACGTGGGAGGGCGTGCACGGCATCCACCTGGAGGACCTCTACGTGCGCCCGGAGGCGCGCGGAACCGGCAGCGGCAGGGCGCTCCTGGCGACGCTGGCCGCCATCGCCGTCGAGCGCGGCTACCGGCGTGTGGAGTGGCAGGTCCTGGACTGGAACGCACCGGCCATCGGGTTCTACGACGCGCTCGGGGCCGGATCCATGGACGGCTGGACCACCCGGCGGCTGGACGGCGACGCGTTGCGCGACGTCGCAGCCCAGGCGCCGGTGATCGCATGAGCGGCACCGCGACGGCGGCCTCCGTCACCGCCGGCCACACCGTCCGCGGCAGTCGATCCTTCCGCGGGCTGCGCACCGCCGAGCACTGGTTCGAGGTGCCGCTGGACCACCGTTCCCCCGAGGGCGAGCAGCTGGCGGTCTTCGCCCGGGAGGTGGTCTCCGCCCGGCACGCCGATCCCGAGCAGCTTCCCTGGCTGCTCTACCTCCAGGGCGGTCCCGGGAGCGGGGCCCCGCGTGTCACGGGCCTCTCCGGCTGGCTGGGCGAGGCGGCGGAGCACTTCCGCGTCCTCCTGCTGGACCAGCGCGGCACGGGCCTCAGCTCGCCCCTGAACCGGCAGACGCTCCCCCTCGTCGGCGACGCCGCGGCGCAGGCGGCCCACCTGCGCCGCTTCCGCGCCGACTCGATCGTGCACGACGCCGAGGCGATCCGCCGCGCGCTCGGCGTCGAACGCTGGACCACCCTCGGTCAGAGCTACGGCGGGTTCATCACCCTGACCTATCTCTCCATGGCACCCGAGGGCCTGGAGCGGTCCCTGGTCACGGGGGGCCTCGCCCCGCTCACCGGCCACGCCGACCGCGTCTACCGCGCGACGTACGCGCGCATGGCGGCCCGGAACCGCGAGTACTTCGAGTGGTACCCCGAGGATCGCGCCACCCTCGACGGCGTGTTCGAGCACGTCGCCCAGGTGCCCGAGGCCCTTCCGGACGGTCGCCCGGTCACCCGCGGTCTCGTGCAGATGCTCGGCCAGTACCTGGGCGGCAACACGCGGGTGCACCAGCTGCACCACGTCCTCGAGCGGCCCTTCGTGCACACGCCGGACGGCCGGCGCCTCGCCGACGCGTTCCTCGAGACGCTGCAGCAGCTCGTCTCGCGGCTGGACAACCCGCTGTACGCGTTGATGCACGAGTCGATCTACGGTCAGGCCGGCCTCGGAGGCCGGGAGGACGACGGCGGCACCGCCACCGCGTGGTCGGCCGACCGGGTCCTCGCCGACTTCCCGGACTTCCGCCCCGAGGCGCCGCAGCCGCTCCTGACCGGCGAGATGGTCTACCCGTGGTACTTCACCGACGATCCGGCTCTGGAGCCCTTGCGCGGGACGGCCGAGGAGCTCGCCGCCGTCGACGACTGGGAGGACCTCTACGACCTGGCGGCTCTGGCGGAGAACCGCGTGCCGGTCGCCGCAGCGGTCTACAGCGACGACGTCTACGTCGACCGCGACCTGAGCCTGGAGACGGCCGGACGGGTCCGCGGATTGCGCGTCTGGGAGTCCGCGGACTTCCATCACGACGGGATCGCCGACGACGGGCCCCTCATCCTCCGGACGCTGCTGGCGATGACCGCGCCGGCCGGCACCGGATCCGATCAGCCGCCGACCGAGGCCGGCACCGAGACCGAGGACGGCCGAGCATGAGCCTGTACATCACCGGAGACGCCAGCGCCGACCGCCTGCTCGAGGAGGAACCGCTGGCGCTGCTCCTGGGCATGCTGCTGGACCAGCAGGTCACCATGGAGTCGGCGTTCGCGGGCCCGGCCAAGATCGCCGACCGGGCGGGCACCCTCGACCCCGCCGCCCTAGCGGCCATCGAGCCGGCCGATTTCGAGGAGCTGTTCCGGATCAGTCCGGCGGTCCACCGCTTCCCCGGCTCCATGGCCGGGCGCGTGCAAGCGGTCTGCGCCGCGGTCCGGGACGACTGGGACTCGCGGGCCGAGGGCATCTGGACCCGCGGGGAGCCCACGGGTGCCGAGGTCCTCAAACGGCTGAAGGCTCTGCCGGGCTTCGGCGAGCAGAAGGCGCGGACCTTCCTGGCCCTGCTCGGCAAGCAGTTCGGGCTCGCGGCCCCCGGCTGGCGAGAGGCCGCGGGACCGTACGGGGCCGAGGACGCGCTGATGTCGGTGGCGGACATCGTCGACCCGGTCTCCCTGGCCAAGGTGCGGGAGAACAAGAAGGCGATGAAGGCAGCCGCGAAGAAGAAGTAGCACGAACGGCCGCGGGCCGCGCCGTCCGAGTCGTCTCGGCGGCGCGGCCCGCGGCCGTCGCTTGTCGCGCCCGGGGAGCCCCGGAAAGCGCTGGTGAGGACTATTCGGACTTGTCCGCCCCGACCTCGTCCGGGTGGCGGACCTTGTCGACGTCCGCCTTGAGCCGTGCGTCCATCGCGGCCTCGCGGCCCTTCTTGGACATCAGGGATGCAACGGTGGCGACCACGATCGTGGTCAGGATGACCGCCAGGGACAGCGGCGTCGAGATGTCGGGGACCCACTCGACGTGCTGGCCGCCGTTGATGAACGGCAGCTCGTTGTGGCTGATCGCGTGCAGGATGAGCTTCACGCCGATGAACGCCAGGATGAAGGACAGGCCGTGCTTGAGGTAGATGAGCCGGTCCATGAGGCCGCCGAGCAGGAAGTACAGCTGGCGCAGGCCCATCAGGGCGAAGATGTTGGCGGTGAAGACGATGAACGCACTCTGCGTCAGTCCGAAGATCGCCGGGATCGAGTCGATGGCGAACATCAGGTCCGTCATGCCGATCGTGATGAACACCATGACCATGGGGGTGAACATCTTCCGGCCGTCGACCGTGGTGCGGAGCTTGTTGCCGTCGTATTTCTCGGAGACGGGGAGCTTCTTGGTCAGCCGGGCGACCAGGCCGTTCTCGGCGCCATCCTCCTCGTCGCCGCCGTCGTCCTTGAGCTGGTGCCAGGCCGTCCAGAGCAGGAACGCGCCGAAGATGTAGAAGACCCACGTGAAGTGCTCGATCAGGGTGGCGCCGAGCAGGATGAAGATGCCGCGCAGGATGAGCGCGATGATGATGCCGAACATCAGCACTTCCTGCTGGTACTTCCGCGGCACCGAGAAGCGGGCCATGATGATGATGAAGACGAACAGGTTGTCGACGCTGAGGCTGTACTCGGTGACCCAGCCGGCGACGAACTCCTGGCCGTACTGGGGGCCGGCCTGCCAGAACAGGAGCCCGGCGAAGACGAGCGCGAGGGTGACGTAGAAACCGACCCAGAGGCCGGCTTCCTTCATGGACGGCTCATGGGGCCGCCGGACCACGTAGAGCAGGTCGAACAGGAGGATCAGGCCGAGGACCGTCAGCGAGACGATTTCGAACCCGAGGGACAAGTGGTCTGACACTCAGTACCTTTCGCAGGGCGGCCGGCACGTGCGGCCGCTTCGGATAGTCCAGTCGCCGCAAGTCTCTCCGCCGCCCGCCCCGGTGCCGCAGTGCGGCCGCCCGGTGCGGGACCGGCCACTGCGCCCGGCCGATGGCTCGCGACCGGGCCTCCCCGTCTCTCGACGGGGGTACCGGCGCGGCTGCTACGACCGAGAAGGTCGGTCGGCGGCAGCTCGGCGTGTTGACGTCCGCAGTGTTCGGGATACTCCCCTACGTGCCCTCCATCCTAACGCAGGCGCGTTACAGGGCCGTTACGCGTGACCGGCGCCCTGCATCTGCCGCAGCTCCTTCTTGAGGTCGCCGACCTCGTCCCGGAGGCGTGCCGCGAGCTCGAACTGGAGGTCGCCGGCCGCCGCGTGCATCTGCTCGGTGAGCTGGCCGATGAGCTCCACCAGGTCCTCGGCCGGCGCGGCGGCGAGCCCGTCGCTGCGCACGGTCGCGGCCTTCTTGGACCCGCCGGTGCGCCGGGCGCCCTTCGCGAGCCGCTGGTTGTTGAGGAGTTCCTGGGTGTCGGCGTCCTCGCGGGCCAGTTGATCGGTGATGTCGGCGATCTTCTTCCGCAGCGGCTGCGGGTCCACGCCCCTCTTCTTGTTGTGGGCGATCTGGATCTCTCGGCGACGGTTCGTCTCGTCGATCGCCCACCGCATCGAGTCGGTGATGCGGTCCGCGTACATGTGGACCTGGCCGGAGACGTTACGGGCGGCGCGCCCGATGGTCTGGATGAGCGACGTCGACGAGCGGAGGAAGCCCTCCTTGTCCGCGTCGAGGATCGCGACGAGCGAGACCTCGGGGAGGTCGAGGCCCTCGCGGAGCAGGTTGATGCCGACGAGGACGTCGAAAACGCCGAGCCGGAGCTCGCGGAGCAGCTCCACGCGCCGGAGTGTGTCCACGTCCGAGTGGAGGTACTCCACCTTGACGCCGTGCTCGGTGAGGTATCCGGTCAGGTCCTCCGCCATCCGCTTGGTCAGCGTGGTCACGAGCACCCGCTCCTGCCGGTCCACCCGGTCGCGGATCTCGCCGAGCAGGTCGTCGATCTGCCCCTTGGTGGGCTTGACGACCACCTCAGGATCGATCAGGCCGGTGGGGCGGATGATCTGCTCGACGACTCCGCTGGACTGGCTCAACTCGTACTTCCCCGGTGTGGCCGAGAGGTAGACGGTCTGGCCGATCCGCTCCAGGAACTCCTCCCACTTCAGCGGCCGGTTGTCCATGGCGGACGGCAGGCGGAACCCGTGCTCGACGAGAGTCCGCTTGCGCGACATGTCGCCCTCGTACATCGCCCCGATCTGCGGGATGGTCACGTGCGACTCGTCGACGACGAGCAGGAAGTCGTCCGGGAAGTAGTCGATGAGGCAGTGCGGGGCCGTGCCCGGCCCGCGCCCGTCGATGTGGCGCGAGTAGTTCTCGATGCCGTTGCAGAATCCCATCTGCTGCATCATCTCGAGGTCGTAGGTGGTGCGCATCCGCAGCCGTTGCGCCTCGACCAGCTTGTTCTGGCTCTCGAGCTCGGCCAGGCGTTCGCGGAGCTCGTCCTCGATGGCGGTGATGGCGCGGTTCATCCGCTCCGGTCCCGCCACGTAGTGGCTCGCGGGGAAGACGTACATCTCCGTCTCCTCGCGGACCACCTCCCCCGTGAGCGGGTGGAGCGTGTAGATCTTCTCGACCTCGTCACCGAAGAACTCGATCCGCAGGGCGAGCTCCTCGTAGACGGGAATGATCTCCACCGTGTCCCCGCGGACCCGGAAGGTCCCGCGCTGGAAATCGACGTCGTTCCGCGAGTACTGCATGCCGACGAAGCGCCGCAGCAGGTCGTCGCGGTTCAGCTCCATCCCCTGCTTGAGGGTCACCATGCCGGAGACGTACTCCTCCGGGGTGCCCAGGCCGTAGATGCAGGAGACGGTCGCCACCACGATCACGTCGCGCCGGGTCAGCAGCGAGTTGGTGGCCGAGTGCCGGAGGCGCTCGACCTCCTCGTTGACCGACGAGTCCTTCTCGATGAAGGTATCCGTCTGGGGGACGTAGGCCTCGGGCTGGTAGTAGTCGTAGTAGGAGACGAAGTACTCGACGGCGTTGTTGGGCAGCAGTTCGCGGAATTCGTTGGCGAGCTGCGCGGCCAGGGTCTTGTTCTGGACCAGCACCAGCGTGGGGCGCTGGAGTTTCTCGACGAGCCACGCCGTCGTCGCCGACTTGCCCGTGCCCGTGGCGCCGAGCAGGACCACGTCCTTCTCGCCGGCGTTGACCCGTTCGGCCAGCTCCTCGATCGCCTGCGGCTGATCGCCGGCCGGCTCGTACTCGCTGACGACTTCGAAGGGCGCGACGACACGTTTGATGTCCTGGGCAAGACTCATGGATCTAGGCTACTCCCGCGGCCCGCGGAGTTCATGCGTTCTTCGAATCTTTCTTCGAGGGCGAAACGCCGACCTCCCGCTGGCGCCCGCGCTGTCCGCGGGCCTGCAGCAGCCCGGGGAACAGCGGGCCCCGGTCCACCCGTTCGAGGACGGCCAGCACCAGCTGCTGGACGAAGAGGATCCCGGCCGCGCCGGCCGCTGCGAGCCCGCCGAAGCCCGTCCAGGCACCCGCGACGACGGCCCACCCGTGCGGCGGCCCGTCGACGTAGTCGGCGCGGCCGCCCAGGCCGAGCCAGACCACCAGCCAGGCGGCCAGCAGAGCGCCGGCGGCCCGGACCGCGATCCCGACCCAGCGGAAGGCCGGGCCGAACTCGAAGGCCGGAGGCCTGCGGTCCCCCGGTCTCACGCCCCCTCGTCCGGGGCGGGCTCGACGGCGCCCGCCGCCTGCACCCTCGGAGCCACCCACCGGGCCCAGAAGTCGTCGACCCGCGCGAGCAGCTCCTCGCGGGTCCCGGAGTTCTCCAGGACGACGTCGGCCGCCGCGGCCCGTTCCTCATCCGTCGCCTGCGCGCCGATCCGGGCCTCGGCGTCCGTCGCGAGCATCCCGCGGTCCTCCACCATCCGCCGGACCCGCTCAGCGCGCGGGGCCTGCACGGTCACGACGACGTCGAACGCGTCGGCCTGCCCCGTCTCGACGAGCAAGGGGATGTCCTGCACGACGACGGCCCGCTCCCCCATCCGTTCCACGGCGGCCTCCTGCAGCCGGCCCGCGGCGGCCCGCACGCGCGGGTGGACGATCCCGTTGAGCCGTGCCCGCGCTGCATCGTCCGCGAAGACCAGACGGCCCACTGCGGCCCGATCCATCGCTCCGTCCGGCCCGAGCACGCCGGGGCCGAACGCCTCGACGACGGCGGCGAGCCCGTCGCTGCCGGGAGCCACGGCCTCGCGGGCCAGGGCGTCGGCGTCGATGAGCACCGCGCCCAGCTCCGTCAGCCGGCGGGCCACGGTGGACTTCCCGGAGGCGATCCCCCCGGTGAGCCCGATCTGCAGTCCGGTCGTTCTCTCCATGCCTTCAGCGTAGTCGGCCGCCGGTAGGCTGGAGCGGTGAGCGAACAGGAGAGCCGGGCGACGCAGTACACCACCATCGCCTCCGACGTGGTGCACGAGCTCGAGGTCAAGCGCTCGCGCTTCATCTGCCATCTGCGCCGCGTCGAGACCGAGGACGCCGCCCGGGGCCTCGTGGCCGAACTCCGCCGCTCACATTTCGACGCCCGGCACCACTGCAGCGCCTTCGTCCTCGGCGCGGACCGCGACGTCCGGCGCAGCAACGACGACGGCGAGCCCTCCGGCACCGCGGGGGCACCCATGCTGGAGGCCCTCGCCCGTCGCGCGACGCGCGAGGACGCGACGGACCTGTCCGACGTCGTCGCCGTCGTCGTCCGCTACTTCGGCGGCGTGCTGCTCGGCGCCGGCGGTCTGGTCCGCGCGTACTCCGAGTCCGTCTCGGCCGCCCTCGACGCCGCGGAGCTCGTGCAGCGGCAACGGATGCGGCTGGTGCGCGTCGAGACGGAGCTGGCCGCGACGCCGCGGTTGGAGAACGATCTGCGGGCCCTGACCGGCCCCGGCGCTCCCGAGGTACTCGGCACCGACTACGGGCCCGACGGCGCGTCCGTGCGGCTGGCCCTCCCCGACGCGCCGGACGCCCTCGACGGATTCGTCGGGCGGCTGGCGACGCTCACCGCCGGCGCGGGCCGCCTGACGGCCGGCGGCATCGACTGGGTCGACCGTCCAGCCGAGCAGGCCGGTCGATGAGCGGCGTCGAGCCCGGGCAGGACTGGCCGCTGGACGTCCTCGCCGGTCTGCGCCGACGACCCGACGTGGAGGCCGAGAACCTGTTCGCGCACGACGCGGCGGACCGGCTGCTGCTCGAGACCGCGGCCCAGGAATACCCCGACCGGCTCGAGGACGGGAGCCGCGTGGCGGTCCTCGGCGACCACTACGGCGCACTCGCCCTGGGCCTCGCGGCCGCGGGGGTGCGCGGCCACCGCGTCCACCAGGACGCGCTCTCGGGGGAGCTGGCGCTCGAGGCCAACGCCGCGGAGGCCGGACTGGACGGGGCCTTCGCCTCCACCGACGCGGCCGCGGCCGTCACCGGCGCGCGGCTGGTCCTGATGCAGCTTCCCCGCTCGCTCGACGTCCTCGCCGACTGGGCACGGATGATCGCCGCCAGCGGCGACGACGACGTCGTGGTGCTGGCCGGCGGCCGCATCAAGCACATGACCCTGGCCATGAACGACGCCCTCGGGAAGTCCTTCGGATCCGTGCGGGCCGGCCTGGCCCGCCGCAAGGCCCGGGTGCTGAACGCGACCCAGCCCCTGCCGGGGAGCGCGCTCACCGGCGCCGGGCATGTGGACGAGGGCGCAGAGGACGTGGGCCTGAGCACCCCGCTCCTGCTTCGCGCCAGCCCCGGAGCCTTCGGGGGCGCGAGGGTGGATCCGGGCACGCGCCTGCTGCTGCCGCATCTGGTGGGGCCGGACGGTCTCCCGGACCACCTCCCCGGCGGAGGCCCGGTGGTCGACCTCGGCTGCGGGAACGGGACGATCGCCGCATTCGTGGCGCTGGCACGACCCGAGCTGCGCGTCCTGGCCTGCGACCAGTCGCAGGCCGCGGTCGACTCGACGCGTCTCACGGCCGAGGCCAACGGGGTCGCCGGCCGGGTCGAGGCCCGGCGCGACGACGGCCTGGGGCGGATTCCCGATGCCTCGCTTCCGGCGGTCGTCCTGAACCCGCCGTTCCACATGGGCAGCACGGTGCACGCCGGTATCGCGCTCAAGCTCTTCGCCGACGTCGGCCGGGCGCTGGCCCCGGGCGGACGGCTCTGGTGCGTCTGGAACTCCCACCTCCAGTACCGTCGGCATCTGGAGCGGCTCGTGGGGCCGACCCGTCAACTGGACCGCAACAGCAAGTTCACCGTCACCGCCTCCACCCGGCGCGTCTGAGGGCCCATCGGCTGCGCCGCGGCACGACGACGACGGAGGGGCGGACGTCCGGTTCCCCGGACCTCCGCCCCTCCCTGGTCGCTGATTCAGCGCGTCGTGGCCGCAGCCGCGCCGATCACTCGCACGGTTCGACGCTGCCGCTGATGGCCCCGTCGGCAGCGGTCTCGGTGTTCACCTGGACCGTGTAGTCGCCGGCCTGGAGGGCGGCGATCTGCTCGGGGGTCAGCGAGAACGAGCCGGCGGCGCCGCCGCTGGTGCCGCCCGTGGTCGTCAGCTGCAGGTCGCCGCTGCCCGTGGAGCTGACCAGCTCGGCCCCGGTGACGTCCGAGGTCATGCCCGCGTACAGGCAGGTGACGGAGAACGTGCCGCCGCTGAGGGTGCCCTGGCACTGTCCGGCACCGGAGGTCCCACCGGAGCCCGCCAGGAGCGCGGTGAACTCCGCGTTGCCGGTGGCGGTGTCCTCGGACCCCGCACCGCCCAGCAGACCCGAGAGAGCCCCGCCGCCGAGCAGGCCGGACACCGTGTCCCCGCCGAGGAGACCGCCGACGGCGTCCTCGCCGCCGACGCTCCCCAGCCCCCCGTCGCCGAGCACGCCGTCGAGCGCGGCCTGGTCGAGCAGTCCGTCGAGGGCGGCCTGGTCGAGGACGCCCCTCAGATCGTCGGTACCGGCGATCCCGGAGAGCGGATCCTCTCCGATGACCCCGGCCAGGGAGTCCCCGCCGAGCGCTCCGGCCAGCGCGTCCTCGCCGACGACGCTGGAGAGGGACTCGAGGGTGTTGATGTTCTCCGTGACCTGGAGGACCTCGAGGATGCCCGTGGGGTTGCCGCTGGACACGTCGCTCAGTGCGGTCTCCCAGAGCAGCCGCCACGTATCGAAGTGGTCGCCGGCGAAGTTCACGTACTCATCGGTGTCCGTCAGCGTCTCCGGCGTGATGCGCTCCAGAATGGCCGAGGCATCGGTGGTCTTCCAGAGGTACTGCGGATCAGTGAGCATCTCGGGCGTCGGCAGGCCCGGGACGATCAGATCGGAGAGGTCCGCCAGCTCCTCGGTGGAGGGGACGTTCAGCGTGGTCAGGTCCTTGCTGTCCAGCGGGATCCCGATCCCGCCGCACGAGGTGAGCAGCGTGACGTAGTCGGTGTTGTGACCCTTCACGTGCGAGGGGTTGAAGACGGGGATCCAGCCCAGCGGACCGCCGTAGATGTCCACGATCGGCATCTCGGAGTTCCCGATGGCACCGCTGGCGAGCGAGAGCACCAGGTTCTCGTAGGCGGGATCGGTGTGGTACTCGTTCACGTGCGCGAAGCTGCCCAGGGCGGGGATGCCGTCCTCGTTGGCCCACATGTGCTCGAGGAAGAAGGTGCAGGCGTCGCCGCCCCCGTGCCCGCCGTGCCCGCCGGGCTCTTCGGCCGCGTGACCCGCCGGCGCTGCGACGATCCCGAGGACGAGCGCCGAGGTGGCGGCGGCCCCGGCGACGGCGGACCATTTCCTGCGCGGTCGTTTGAATTCGCTAGACAATTCACGTGTCCTTTCAACTTAATATCAGAGCAGATGGCGAATTCCGGCGCGGCGGAACGAATAGGCCGCATTGCCGGGAATAGGCTTCGAGACTTTCGCCTCCCAGGTTACGTTATGCAGGCACTGACGCTTTGGCAAGGTTTTGCGTGCTCAATTCGCCGCCGAATTTGGAGCTAAACAGACTGGTCAGCGCTTGTTATCCGGGAATTGACCTGATATTGGACCCGCGATAAAGACCATCGCGAAGCTTGAATATAAAAGCATCGCCCGACGCTTCTAGATTGCTTGAGTCGATATTCATTGAAGGGAGGTTTCACGCTCCGCCGCGAAAATGCCGACGACGATTGGCGCAACCTCTGTTAACGCAGGAGATCCCCGCACCCACCGGAGTGGGTGCGGGGATCTCCGTCAGTTCAGTCGCTGGCTGGCAGCCGACGAAACCTAGTTGCCGGTCAGCTTCTCGCGCAGAGCGGCGAGCGCCTCGTCGGAGGCGAGGGTGCCGGCATCGGCGACCGGGGCATCCGAGGAGTAGCTGGTCGAGGCGGACTCGGCCTTCGGCTCGGTCGCGGCGACAGTGTCCTCGGCGAGGTGCTGCGCGACCTGCTTCTTGTGGGCCTCCCAGCGCTCCTGGGCGGCAGCGTACTGCGACTCCCAGGCGGAGCGCTGCGTCTCGTAGCCCTCGAGCCACTCGTTGGTCTCCGGGTCGAAGCCCTCCGGGTACTTGTAGTTGCCCTGCTCGTCGTACTCGGCGGCCATGCCGTAGAGAGCGGGGTCGAACTCGGTGCCCTCGGGGTCGACGCCCTCGTTGGCCTGCTTGAGCGACAGCGAGATGCGGCGGCGCTCCAGGTCGATGTCGATGACCTTGACGAACAGCTCGTCGCCCACCGAGACGACCTGCTCGGCCAGCTCGACGTGGCGCACGGCCAGCTCGGAGATGTGCACGAGGCCCTCGATGCCGTCCTCGACGCGGACGAACGCACCGAACGGAACCAGCTTGGTGACCTTGCCCGGCACGACCTGGCCCAGGGCGTGGGTGCGGGCGAAGGTCTGCCACGGATCCTCCTGCGTCGCCTTCAGCGACAGGGAGACGCGCTCGCGGTCCAGGTCCACCTCGAGGACCTCGACGGTGACCTCCTGGCCGACCTCGACAACCTCGTTCGGGTGGTCGATGTGCTTCCAGGAGAGCTCGGAGACGTGCACCAGGCCGTCGACGCCGCCCAGGTCCACGAAGGCACCGAAGTTGACGATCGAGGACACGACGCCCGGACGGACCTGGCCCTTCTCGAGCTTGTTGAGGAAGGTCGAGCGGACCTCGGACTGGGTCTGCTCGAGCCAGGCGCGGCGGGACAGGACGACGTTGTTGCGGTTCTTGTCCAGCTCGATGATCTTGGCCTCGATCTCCTGACCGATGTACGGAGCCAGGTCGCGCACGCGGCGCATCTCGACCAGCGATGCCGGCAGGAAGCCGCGCAGTCCGATATCCAGGATCAGGCCGCCCTTGACCACCTCGATGACGGTGCCGGTGACGACGCCGTCCTCTTCCTTGATCTTCTCGATGTCGCCCCAGGCACGCTCGTACTGAGCACGCTTCTTGGACAGGATCAGACGGCCTTCCTTGTCCTCCTTGGTGAGGACGAGGGCCTCGACGCTGTCGCCCACGGTGACGACCTCGCCCGGGTCGACGTCGTGCTTGATGGAGAGCTCGCGGGAAGGAATGACACCCTCGGTCTTGTAACCGATGTCGAGCAGGACTTCGTCGCGGTCGACCTTGACGACGGTGCCCTCGACGAGGTCGCCATCATTGAAGTACTTGATGGTGGCGTCGACGGCTGCGAGGAAGTCTTCAGCGGTACCGATGTCGTTGACTGCGACCTGCGGGGTACCGGTCTTCTCGTTGGAGGTGATGGTCATGTAGTAGGGGCTCCGATGTGGATAGTTTTGGTCAGTCGGGCAACCGGAAGTCCCGGTATGCACCGAAGTGGGTGGTCTAGCACAGATCCGCGCGCGCGAATGACGGCAGACATGCCTGTCCAGTCTACAGACGCGCGCGGAACCGGTCAAAGTACACCGGGCGGCGGTCCGAAGCAAGTTGAAGGGGAAAGTTTTGAGGCCCGGCCCTGCCTCAGAAGTGGGTCAGGCAGTGCACGGGGCCGGTCGGCGCGAACATCCGCAGGGCGCGCTCCGCGGCCCCCGCAGCGCTCTCCCGCACCCGTCCGGCCCGGGCCAGGAGCACCGGGCTGACCCCGCCGAGATACAGGGACGCCAGGGCGGAGGCATCGAGGACCAGGTCCGCCTGGTCCTCGGTCGGCGTGACGACGGCGTCCCCTCCGGAGACGTCCATCCGCCAGCGTCCGGCGGCCAGCTCCAGTGGGTCGCGGACCTCCAGCACGAGGCTGCCGTCGGCGCCGTAGCGGCGCGCGCGCAGGGCAGCCTCCACGTCGAGGATCCGCAGCCAGAGCATGTCCCACTCGGCCCTGGTGCGGACGCAGCGCGGATCCTCGAGCGCCCACACCAGCGGGTCGTCGGTCGGGGCGTTGTCCCACCGCACCTCCTTGACGAGGTCGAGGGAGCCCAGGAACTCCCAGAGTCCCAGGTAGGCGTCGGGGCTGGCGGCCACCAGGTCGCGCACCTCCATCGTCTCGGGCTCGTGACCCCAGCCCTTGAAGGAGTAGGTGACGTATCCGTCCGGGGCGCCCTCGGCGTCGTAGTGGAGGGCCGCGCGCAGGGCGGTGTCCTCCGCGCCGTCCTCGCCGAGCTGGCCCGCGGCGGCGCGGTAGTACCGCTCCTGCCGATCGATCGAGCCGGCCGTCGTGGCCTGCACGCGCGCGAAGACCTCCCGGGAGATCGGTGCGAGCAGCGCGGGGACGGCTGCCTCCACGCTGCCCTCCGGGCGCTGCAGGAGACGGAACCGCTCGCCGACGTCGACGGTGACCTCCCGCTCGCCGGTGGCGACGCCGAAGCCGAAGCGCCGGTAGATCGTGCCCTCGGAGGCGGTCAGTGCGGCGACGGCCACGCCGTCCTCCCGGCAGCGCCGCAGGTTCTCGAGCATCATCCGGCGCAGCAGGCCGCGCCGGCGATGGCTGGCACGGACCGTCACGGCCGTGATGAGCTGCGCCTCCACGGAACGCCCGGGTCCGACGTTGAGCTGCTTGCGCAGCGTGCCGAAGGTCGCGACGGGGACGTCGGGCCCGGGCGCGCCGGGCGGGAGCGGCCCGCGCGGGTAGATGCCCGTGTAGACCCGGCCGTCGACGGCGTTGTTCTCCAACGCCTTCTCCAGGGCCGCGTCCGTCAGCGGCTTCTCGTAGAAGCCGTCGACGACGGCGTGCAGCCAGGCCGCGGATTCCTCCCGCCCCGGGTCGGCGAGCCCGGCGGCGGCGAAGGTCCTGCTCTCGTACACGTCCTCGGTCCCCATGCGGGTCTCCTTTCCTCGCTGCGGCTAGTGCCCGGCGTCGTGCCAGCTACGGCCGATGCCGACCTGGACCTCGAGCGGGACAGCGAGCTCGGCCGCCGCCGCCATCCGCTCGCGCACCAGCTCCTCCAGCGCCTCGGCCTCGCCGGATGCGACCTCGAAGAGCAGTTCGTCGTGCACCTGGAGCAGCATCCGCGACTTCAGCCCGCTCTCCGCCAGGCCCTGCTGGACGCCCAGCATGGCCCGCTTGATGATGTCCGCCGCCGAGCCCTGGATCGGCGCGTTCAGCGCGGCCCGCTCCGCCATGTCGCGGAGCTGGCGATTGTCGCTGGCCAGGTCCGGGAGGTAGCGGCGGCGGCCCTCGATGGTGGACGTGAACCCGTCCTTGCGCGCCTGCTCGACGACGCCGCGCAGGTAGTCGCGGACAGCGCCGAACCGGTTGAAGTACTCCTTCATGAGCGTGCGCGCCTCGTCGACGGAGATCTTCAACTGCTTCGAGAGCCCGAACGAGCTCAGTCCGTAGGCCAGGCCGTAGGACATGGCCTTCACCTTGGCGCGCATCTCCGAGGTGACGTCCTCCGGAGCGACGTCGAAGACGTGCGAGCCGACGAACCGGTGCAGGTCCTCGCCGTCCCGGTAGGCCTGGATCAGGCCCTCGTCGCCGGAGAGGTGCGCCATGATGCGCATCTCGATCTGCGAGTAGTCCGCGGTCAGCAGCGTCTCGTAGCCCTCGCCGACGACGAACACATCGCGGATGCGCCGGCCTGCCTCGCTGCGGACCGGGATGTTCTGCAGGTTCGGGTTCAGCGAGGACAGCCGGCCGGTCGCGGCCACCGTCTGGGCGTAGGTGGTGTGGATGCGCCCGTCCTCGGCGATCGCCTTGCGCAGCCCCTCGACCGTCTGCCGCAGCTTGGTGGCATCGCGGTAGGCCATGAGCGCCACCAGGAAGGGGTGCTGGGTCTTGACCAGCAGGTCCTGCAGCGAGTCGGCGTCGGTGGTGTACCCGGTCTTGATCTTCTTGGTCTTCGGCAGCTCGAGCTCCTCGAACAGCACCACCTGGAGCTGCTTCGGGGAGCTGAGGTTCACCTCGTGCCCGATCGCGGCGTAGGCCTCCTGCGTCGCCTGATCGATGGTCCGCGTGAAGTCCTCGAGGAGCTCGTCCAGCCGGTCGACGTCGACAGCGATGCCGGTCCGCTCCATGTCCGCCAGGATCACGGACAGCGGCAGCTCCATCTCCTTGAGCAGCAGCGCGGCCCCGCGCTGGAGCACCTGCCCCGCGAGGTACTCGCTGAGCAGATTGACCAGATGCGCCGCCCGGACCGCGGGCGCGGCCGGATCGGCTCCGAAGTCGAAGGCCTGCTGGCCCTGGCCGGCGCTCTCGGGCGCCTCGAGCGACATGCGCAGGTGGACCTGCGCGATGTCGGCGAGTTCGTGGCTGCGGCGGTCCGGCTGGATCAGGTAGGCGCTGATCATGGTGTCGTCGACGACGCCGGCCAGCGGCAGGCCGCGCTCGGCCAGCAGCTTGTAGGCGCGCTTGAAGTCGTGGACGGCCTTGGGCACCGACTCGGAGCCGAGGATCCCGGCCACGGCCTGCTCCGTGGCCGCATCCGCTGCCTCCAGGTCGAGGTACGCGGTCGCGTCGTCGGCGGCGAAGGCCAGCCCCACGACGTCGTGACCGCCGTCGCCGAGCTCGGCGGTCGCGACGTGGAGGCCGACGTTCTGCCCCGCGTTGGAGGCGAACCACTCCGCGACGGCGTCGGCGGTGGACAGCCGCGCCAGCTCTGGCATCGGCTCCTCCTCCACGCTTACCTCCTCCTCGCCGAAGAGGTCGAACAGCCGCTTGCGGAGCGTGTTGAACTGCAGGGTGTCGAAGAGCTCCTCGACGGCCTCGCGGTTGGGGCGCGAGAGCTCGAGCGCCTCGAACGTCACCGGAAGGTCCATGTCCCGCAGCAGCTCGTTGAGCCGGCGGTTCCGCTTGACGTCGTCGACGTGGGCGCGCAGCGAGTCGCCGACCTTGCCCTTGATCGAGTCGATGTTCTCCAGGACCCCGTCGAGGCTGCCGTAGAGGTTCAGCCACTTGGCGGCCGTCTTCGGGCCCACCCCCGGGACGCCCGGGAGGTTGTCCGCCGTCTCGCCGACGAGCGCGGCGAGGTCGGAGTAGCGCTCCGGGCGGACGAAGTACTTCGCCTCCACCGCGTCGCCGTCCATCGGCGGGATGTCGGAGATGCCCTTCTTCGGGTAGAGGACCTTCGTCCTGTCGCTGATCAGCTGGAAGGCGTCGCGGTCGCCGGAGACGACGAGGACGTCGGCGCCGGCCTGCTCCCCGCGCGCGGCGAGCGTCGCGATGATGTCGTCGGCCTCGAAGCCGTCCACGGAGAGGTGGGCGATGTTCATCGCCTCCATGACCTTCTGGATCAGGTCGATCTGGCCGTGGAACTCCTCGGGCGTCTTGTTTCGGCCGCCCTTGTACTCGGTGTACTCCTCGCTGCGGAACGTCGGCGTGTCCAGGTCGAACGCGACGCCGATGTGGCTCGGCCGGTGGTCGGCGATCATGCGGATCAGCATCGACACGAACCCGTAGACGGCGTTGGTGTGCTGGCCGGTGTCCGTGGAGAAGTTCTCCGGCGGCAGCGCGTAGAAGGCACGGAAGGCCATGGAGTGGCCGTCGATCACCAGGAGGCGCTGCGGGATGTCGGGCGAGGATGTAGAAGTCACGTCTGAGCTGCTCACGCGACCACCTTACGGGAACGCCCCCGCGACCGGGATCCCGGTCCGTGCGTCCGGACGGATCAGTCGCGCGCGTCGTCCGCCGGCGGCTTCACGACGTCGTACGAGTCCTCCACGACGCCGGAGCCGAAGGCCCGGCTCCCCGTGCGCTCCAGCGCGATGTGGCCCCGGGTCGCGAAGAGGCGGCGGCCTCCGCCGAGGATCACGGGGACGGTGGTGAGGACGAGCTGGTCCACGTGGCCGGCCTCGATCATCTGGCCGGCGAGCGAGCCGCCGCCCATGACCCAGACGTCCTTGGCCCCCGCGGCGTCCGCGATGTCCGGGGCCCACTCCGACGGCTCGCCGCGCACGAACGTGATGTCCGCGTCCGGCACGGCCGGGAGCTCCCGATGGGTGAACACCCAGGCCGGCATCTCAGCGTAGGGCCAGACGGGGCTGTGGGACAGGAGCCACGTGTAGGTGGCGGCTCCCATGACGACGGCGCCGACCTGCTCGAAGAACTCGTTCATCGCGGGCTCGACGCCCTCGGCCTCCTCGAACGGGGTGAGCCAGTCGAGGGACTCGTGCTCGTCGGCGATGTACCCGTCCACGGAAGCGGCGACATAGTAGCGGAAACGCGTCATGCGGCCAGCCTAGGGCACCGGGTGGGACCCTGCCAGAAGTCCCCCGCTAGTGGGGCGCCCCGCCGAACTGGGGGACGATCAGGTAGATGCCGAAGAGCACGGCCGCGAGGCTGGCCGCGTAGCAGGCGTACATCCCGAGACGGGCGACCCCGGCGCGGGCTCCGCCGTCGTTCGCCAGGGCCTGCAGGCGCACCGCCGTGGAGAAGAGGGTGACGATCGCGATGGCGGCCAGCCAGGTGGCTCCGGCGACCTGGACGAATGCGAACCAGTCGATGCTCATCGGTTGCCCTCCGTGGTGTGGTCCTGCTGCGCGCCCGGTGCGGTGTCCGCTCCAGCGCGGCTGGAGGCCAGAGCCGCCTCTCGCTCCGTCCGCTTGCGACGGAGCTTGCGCTCGCGCTTGCTCGGGATGTCGACGGCCTGAGCCGCGTCCTCCACCTCGACCGCGTTGTGGTGGCCGACGCGGTCCTTGCGGGAGAGGTACCAGATGAACAGCAGAGCACCGATGCCGACGACCGTCACCAGCGCGAGGCCCCACGCGCCCAGATGGGCGGTGAAGGCGGCCAGCGCGCCGACGGCGCCGGCGGCGGGCAGGGTCAGGAGCCATCCGAGCCCGACGCGTCCGGCGACGCCCCAGCGGACGTGGGCGCCCTTGCGGCCGAGCCCCGATCCGATCACGGACCCGGAGGCCACCTGCGTGGTGGACAGGGCGAAGCCCAGGTGGGACGAGGCGAGGATGGCGACGCCGGTGCTGACCTCGGCGGCGAAGCCCTGCGCGGGCTTCACCTCGGTCAGTCCGGCCCCCATCGTGCGGATGATCCGCCAGCCGCCGGCGTACGTGCCCAGCGCGATCGCCAGGGCACAGGCCACGACGACCCAGAACTGCGGTCCCGTGCCGGCGGCCTGGGCGCCGGAGGCGATCAGGGTCAGCGTGATGACACCCATCGTCTTCTGCGCGTCGTTGGTGCCGTGCGAGAGCGCCACGAGCGAGGAGGAGAAGATCTGGCCCACGCGGAACCCGCCCCGCTTGGGGCTGGTCCCGGCCTGGCGTTTGGTGATCCGGTACGCCAAGCGGGTGCAGACGAAGGCGGACACACCGACGATCAACGGGGCCAGGAGGGCGGGCAGGATCACCTTGGAGAGCAGGACCGCATAGGACACCGCGCCGAATCCGGCGCCGACGATCGCGGCGCCGATCAGGCCGCCGAAGAGAGCGTGCGAGCTGGAGGAGGGCAGGCCGAGCAGCCACGTCACCATGTTCCAGAGGACGGCGCCCATGAGGCCGGCGTAGATCATCTCCGGTGTGATGGCGATGCCGCCGTCCCCCTCGCGGATCAGCCCGCCGGAGATCGTCTTGGCGACCTCGGTGGAGAGGAAGGCCCCCACGAGATTCAGGACGGCGGCGAGCGCGACGGCGGCCTTCGGCTTGATCGCCCCCGTCGCGATCGGCGTCGCCATGGCGTTCGCGGTGTCGTGGAAGCCATTGGTGAAGTCGAAGAAGAGCGCCAGCCCGATGACGAGCACGACGATCAGCGTTAGGTCCATCGGGAGCCAATCTGAGGGGGACACTTCCGGGCGGCTGCCATCCTATCCCGGGGCAGTCCGGGCCGACCGTCGGGGAAGGGCCGTGCAACCGGTCCCCCGCTGTGCACTTCCTCACGGCCGGGGCCGGGCCTGGGACCGGGCCGTAGCATGCGAGAGGCCTCCCTCCCCTTGACTTCAAAGGGAAGGAGGCCTGAAGTGCCCGAGGTGGGACTCGAACCCACACGGTTTTACCCGCCGCATTTTGAGTGCGGTGCGTCTGCCGATTCCGCCACTCGGGCCGGTCGCCGGCCGTGCCCACCGGCCGAGCCGGTGACGCCGTACGGTGCCGTTGCAGGAATCAAGACTACCTCCCGATAGGCTTGTGGGCAGAATCCACCGTTGCCACCCACTCCCCCGCCGGGAGCCCCCAGGAGGAACACCCATGTCGCAGACCGCACCCGAGCAGCCCCCGACGTCGCGCCCGCGCCGCGTGATCGTCGCGGAGGACGAGACCCTGATCCGCCTCGACATCGTCGAGATCCTCCAGGGCGAGGGCTACGAAGTGGTCGCCGAGGCGGACAACGGCGAGAAGGCGATCGAGCTCGCCCGCGAGCACAGGCCGGATCTGGTCCTCATGGACGTCAAGATGCCGGTCATGGACGGCATCACGGCCGCCGAGACGATCGTCAAGGAGCGCATCGCCCCCGTGGTGCTGCTGACCGCCTTCAGTCAGAAGGAGTTGGTGGAGCGCGCCCGCGAGGCCGGCGCCATGGCGTACGTCGTCAAGCCGTTCACGCCGTCCGAGCTGATCCCGGCGATCGAGGTCGCCGCAGCGCGGCACGACGAGCTGATCGCGCTCGAGCAGGAGGTGGGCTCGCTGCAGGAGCAGTTCGAGACCCGGAAGCTCGTCGAGCGCGCCAAGAGCGTGCTGACCACCAAGATGGGACTCTCCGAGCCGGAGGCGTTCCGCTGGATCCAGAAGACGTCGATGGACCGCCGGCTGAGCATGCGCGAGGTCGCCGAGACGATCCTGGCCCAGGTCAAGTAGATGCCAGCCGCGGTCGGGCAGCGCCCCGGCCGCGGCTGGCGCACCGGTCCCGACCGGGCGGCCCTCCTCGCGAGGGCAGGTCCGGCGGCCGGGAACGTCGAAGGCCGGTCACCCCCGCGGAGGGGGTGACCGGCCTTCGACGTCTCAGGGCCTGACGCCTACTGCTTCTCGCCGCGCATGTAGGAGACCATGTCCTCGACGGCCTCCTCGCGGGTGCGCCACGGCCCGACCTTCTCGCGGGCCGGCGGTTCCTGGCCCTCGAGCAGCTCACCCGCGTCCGCCACGTCGCCGACGCGGTGGATGCGCAGCGAGTTGGTGGACCCGGCGGTCCCGGGAGGGGAACCCGCGGCGATGCAGACGAGGTCGCCGACCTGGGCGAGACCCTCGACCTGCAGGGCGTGATCCACCTGGGCGGTCATCTTGTCCGTGTGGTCCGCGTAGTCGACCAGGCGGGGCTGGATGCCCCAGTACAGGGTCATGATGCTCTGGGTGGCCTTCAGCGGGGTGAAGGCCAGGATCGGCTGCGACGGGCGCAGACGCGAGAGCCGGCGAGCGGAGTCGCCCGTCTGGGTGAACGCGACGATGAACTTCGCGTCGAGCTGCGAGGCCACCTCGACGGCCGCACGGGTGATCGCACCGCCGCGGGTGCGCGGCTTGGTGCCCAGCGGCGGGATGCGGCGCAGCCCGTGCTCCTCGGTATTGCGGATGATGCGCGCCATCGTCTCCACGGATTCGATGGCGTAGGCGCCCACACTGGTCTCGCCGGACAGCATGACCGCGTCGGCGCCGTCGAGCACGGCGTTGGCGCAGTCGGAGGCCTCGGCGCGGGTGGGCAGCGGGTTCTCGATCATGGACTCGAGGACCTGGGTGGCGACGATGACCGGCTTGGCCCAGCGGCGCGCCAGCTCGATGGCACGCTTTTGGACCAGCGGCACCTCCTCGATCGGGAGCTCGACGCCGAGGTCGCCACGGGCGACCATGATCGCGTCGAACGCGTCGATGATCTCCTCGAGGTTGTCGACGGCCTGCGGCTTCTCGACCTTCGCGATGACCGGGAGCCGGCGCCCCTCCTCGTCCATGATCTCGTGGACGCGGTCGATGTCGGCGGCCCGGCGGACGAAGGACAGGGCGATCATGTCGACGCCGGCCCGGATGGCCCAGCGCAAGTCCTCCTCGTCCTTGTCGCTCAGGGCGGGGACGTTGACGGCCACGCCCGGGAGGTTGATGCCCTTGTTGTTGGACACCTCGCCGCGGACGAGCACCTCGGTGACGACCTTCGTGTCGTCGACGGCGGTGGCGCGCAGCACCACGCGGCCGTCGTTGATCAGCAGCCGGTCGCCCACCGAGACGTCGCCCGGCAGGCCCTTGAACGTCGTCGAGCAGATGTCCTTGGTGCCCTCGATGTCCTCGATGGTGATCGTGAACTCGTCGCCCACGTCCAGCATGTGGGGGCCGTCCGCGAACCGGCCGAGGCGGATCTTCGGCCCCTGCAGGTCGGCGAAGACGCCGACCTGCAGGCCGAGCTCCTCGGAGGCCTGCCGGACATTGGCCAGGTTGTTGGCGTGCGTGGAGTGGTCCCCGTGGCTCATGTTGAGCCGGGCCACGTCTACTCCGGCCTGGAGGATCTGGAGCACCTTGTCATAGGTGCCGATCGCAGGGCCGAATGTGGCCACAATTTTTGCGCGTCGCATACGTCGACTAACCGCCTCTTCTCTCAGTCGTTCCCGATGGTCCGCCGCGGCGTCCCACCGGTTAGAGCATTGAAATGGCGCGATCCGTCGGTGCCACTGGGGCAGGCAATCGGGTCTCGCCCATCAGGTACTTGTCCACCGCAGCGGCGCACGCGCGCCCCTCCGCGATGGCCCACACGATCAAGGACTGCCCGCGCCCGGCATCGCCGGCCGCGAACACCCCTGGTGTGTTGGTCATGTAGTAACCGTCTCGGGCGACATTGCCCCGGTCATCAAACTCGGTGCCGGCCTGCTGCTCCAAACCTGCGGGCTCCGGGCCGGTGAAGCCGAGAGCCAGGAGAACGAGATCTGCCTTGATGGTCCGCTCGGTCCCTGCCTTCGGAACCCGGCGGCCCTCCACGAACTCGGTCTCGGCCACGGTGACACCTGTCACACGGCCGTTCTCCCCGACAAACTCTACCGTAGACGCGAGGTAGGTCCGCTCGCCACCCTCCTCGTGCGCCGACTGGACCTCGAAGAGGGTCGGGAACATCGGCCAGGGCTGATGACCGGGGCGCTCGTTCGGCGGCTGCTGGCCGATGGCCAGCGTCGTGACCGAGGCCGCCTGGTGCCGGTGGGCGGTCCCGATGCAGTCCGCTCCGGTGTCGCCGCCGCCGAGGATGACGACGTGCTTGCCCTCGGCGGAGATCTGCTCGGGGACGTCCTGGCCGGCGACGGCCCGGTTCGACTGGACCAGGTACTCCATGGCGAAGTGCACGCCGTCCAGCTCGCGCCCCGGGATGCCCAGGTCGCGCGGGACGGTCGAACCGGTGGTGACGACCACGGCGTCGTACCGGCGGCGCAGCTGCGCCCACGAGATGTCCTTGCCGACCTCCACATTGGTCCGGAACCGGGTGCCCTCGGCCTTCATCTGGTCGAGGCGCCGGTCCAGGACGGACTTCTCCATCTTGAAGTCCGGGATGCCGTACCGCAGCAGCCCGCCGACGGCGTCGTCCCGTTCGAAGACTGCGACCGTGTGCCCGGCGCGCGTAAGCTGCTGGGCGGCGGCGAGACCGGCCGGGCCGGAGCCGACGACGGCGATCGTCCGGTCCGTGTGGCGCTGCGGCAGGACCGGCTCGACGTTGCCGTCGTCGAACGCCTGGTCGGCGATCTCGACCTCGACCTGCTTGATGGTCACGGCCGGCTGGTTGATGCCGAGCACGCAGGACGCCTCGCACGGGGCCGGGCACAGGCGCCCGGTGAACTCGGGGAAGTTGTTCGTCGCGTGCAGCCGGTCGGCGGCCTCCCCCATCCGGTCCTTGTAGACCAGGTCGTTCCACTCCGGGATCAGGTTGCCCAGCGGGCAGCCCTGGTGGCAGAACGGGATGCCGCAGTCCATGCAGCGGGAGGCCTGCTCGTGGAGCGTGCCCTTCTGCTGGCGCTCGTAGACCTCCTTGTAGTCCATGATGCGCACGGGGACGGGGCGGCGCGGCTGGGTCTGGCGCTCGCGTACCTTCAGGAATCCACGGGGATCAGCCACGGGTTGCCTCCAAAATCCGGTTCCAGACGACGTCGCCGTCGGGGTCTAGTCCTTCTGCCTCGGCCTTCGCTCGCGTCTCGAGCACGGCGGCGTAGTTGCGCGGCACCACCTGGGTGATCCGCGCCAGGGTGTCGGGGAAGTCGACGAGCAGCTTCGCGGCGAGCGTCGACCCGGTCTCCTCGGCGTGGCGGGAGAGCAGCGTCTTGACGGTCTCCGCGTCCTCCGTCGGGACCGGCCGCAGGATCAGGTCGCCCGCACCGAGCGCATCCTTGTTGAGCTTGCGCCGGTCCAGGTCGAGCACATAGGCGACGCCGCCGGACATGCCGGCGCCGAAGTTCCGCCCGGTTCGGCCCAGGATCAGCGCCAGGCCGCCGGTCATGTACTCGAGACCGTGGTCGCCGATGCCCTCCACGACGGCCCGGGCGCCCGAGTTGCGCACCAGGAACCGCTCGCCCACGATGCCCCGGAGGAACATCTCGCCGCTCGTGGCACCGTAGCCGATGACGTTGCCGGCGATCACGTTGTTCTCCGCGATGAACTGGCTGTCCCGACCGGGCCGGACGATGATGCGGCCCCCGGAGAGGCCCTTCCCGACGTAGTCGTTCGAGTCGCCGTAGAGCCGCAGCGTGATGCCGGCGGGCAGGAACGCGCCGAGCGACTGGCCGGCCTGGCCCTCGAGGGTCACGTCGATCGTGTCGGTGGCGAGCTCCTCGGCGCCGAACGTCTTGGTGACCGTATGGCCGAGCATCGTGCCCACCGAGCGGTCCGTGTTGATGACGTCCAGGCTGATCCGCACCGGCTGGCGGTCGCGCAGCGCGTCGGCGCTGAGCTCGATCAGCTTGTTGTCGAAGTGCTGGTCCAGCTCGTGGTTCTGCGGCTGCAGGTTGCGCACCGGCGAGCGGTCGTCCTCGAGACCTTCGAGAATGGGCTCGAGATCCAAGCCCGCGGTCTTCCAGTGGTCGATCGCCGCGTCCTTGTAGAGCAGCTCCGAGTGGCCGATGGCCTCCTCGATGCTGCGGAACCCGAGCTCGGCGAGCACCTCGCGGACCTCCTCCGCGAGGAACTCGAAGAAGTTGACCACGAACTCCGGCTTGCCATTGAACCGCGAGCGCAGCTCGGGGTTCTGGGTGGCGACGCCGACCGGGCACGTGTCCAGGTGGCACACCCGCATCATGATGCAGCCGGAGACCACCAGCGGCGCGGTGGCGAAGCCGTACTCCTCGGCCCCCAGCAGCGCGGCGATGACGACGTCCCGTCCGGTCTTGAGCTGGCCGTCGACCTGGACGACCACCCGGTCCCGGAGCCCGTTCAGGCGCAGCGTCTGCTGCGTCTCGGCGAGCCCCAGCTCCCAGGGCGCGCCGGCGTGCTTGAGCGAGTTCAGCGGCGAGGCGCCGGTGCCGCCGTCGTGCCCGGACACGAGCACGACGTCGGCCTTCGCCTTCGTGACGCCGGCCGCGACCGTGCCGATGCCGACCTCCGAGACGAGCTTGACGTGGACGCGGGCACCGGGGTTGGAGCGCTTCGCGTCGTAGATCAGCTGGGCGAGGTCCTCGATCGAGTAGATGTCGTGGTGCGGGGGCGGGGAGATCAGGCCGACGCCGGGCGTGGAGTGCCGCGTGCGGGCGACCCACGGGTACACCTTCTGGGCCATGAGCTGGCCGCCCTCGCCCGGCTTCGCGCCCTGGGCCATCTTGATCTGGATGTCGTCGGCGTTGGTCAGGTACATGCTCGTGACGCCGAAGCGGCCGGACGCGATCTGCTTGACCGCGCTGCGGCGCTCGGGGTCGAGCAGACGGTCGATGTCCTCGCCGCCCTCGCCGGTGTTGGACTTCCCGCCCAGCCGGTTCATCGCGATCGCGAGCGTCTCGTGCGCCTCCTTGGAGATGGAGCCGTAGCTCATCGCCCCGGTGGAGAAGCGCTTGACGATCTCGGAGACGGGCTCGACCTCGTCGAGCGGGACCGGGGTGCGGTCGCCCGTCTTGAAGTCGAGCAGGCCGCGCAGGGTCATGAGGTCGCGGGCCTGCTCGTCGACGCCGCGGGTATAGGCCTTGAAGATGTCGTAGCGGCGCTCGCGCGTGGCGTGCTGGAGCCGGAAGACGGTCTCGGGGTTGAACAGGTGCGGCGGGCCCTCGCGGCGCCACTGGTACTCGCCGCCGATCTCGAGCGGCCGGTGGGGATCGCTGTTGCCGTCGGCCGGGTAGGCGCCCGCGTGACGCTGCTCCGTCTCCTGCGCGACGACGTCGAGTCCGACGCCGCCCATCTGGGAGTGGGTGCCGGTGAAGTAGGCGTCCACGAACTGCTGGGACAGTCCGAGCGCCTCGAACGTCTGCGCACCGCAGTAGGAGGAGACCGTGGAGATGCCCATCTTGGACATGATCTTCAGGACGCCCTTGCCGAGCGCCTTGATGAGGTTGGCGTGCGCCTTCTCCGGTGCGACGTCCCCGAGCTCCCCGCGGCGGGCCATCTCCTCGACCGACTCGAGGGCCAGGTACGGGTTGATGGCGGAGGCGCCGTAGCCGATGAGCACGGCCACGTGGTGGACCTCGCGGACGTCGCCCGCCTCGACCACGAGCGAGGCCTTGGTCCGGTTCGCGCTCTTGAGCAGGTGGTGGTGGACGGCGCTCGTCAGCAGCAGCGACGGGATGGGAGCCCACTGCGCGTTCGAGTCGCGGTCGGAGAGGACGATGTACTGGATGCCCCGGTTGATGGCCGCCGAGACCGTCTCGCAGATCTCCTGGAGCCGGTGCTTGAGCTCGGCGGCTCCCCCGCCGGCCCGGTAGAGGCCGCGGACCTTCAGCGAGACCTTGGCGCCGTCCTCGTCGGTGATGTTCGCGACCTTGGCCAGCTCGTCGTTGGTGATGACGGGGAAGCCCAGGCCGATCTGCGGCTGGCGGACCTGCTGGAGCGAGAGCAGATTCCCGTCCGGTCCGATCGACGTCCGCATGCTGGTGACCAGCTCCTCGCGGATGGCGTCCAGCGGTGGGTTGGTCACCTGCGCGAAGGACTGCGCGAAGTAGTCGAACAGCAGGCGCGGCCGCTGCGAGAGCACCGCGATCGGGGTGTCGGATCCCATCGCGCCGAGCGGCTCGGCGCCCGTGCGCGCCATCGGGTTCAGGAGGATGCGCAGCTCCTCCTCGGTGTACCCGAACGTGCGCTGGCGCAGCTGGATCGAGGCGGTGTTGTGCACCACGTGCTCGCGCTCGGGCAGGTCGGCGAGGTCGATGAGGTTCTGCTCGGCCCATTCCTGCCACGGGTTGGTCGCCGCGACCTCGGCCTTGATCTCCGAGTCGTCGATGATCCGGCCGGCCTCGGTGTCCACCAGGAACATCTTGCCCGGGGACACGCGTCCCTTGGCGGTGATCCGCTTCTCGTCGATCTCGACCACGCCGACCTCCGAGGCGAGGACCACGAGCCCGTCGTCGGTCGCCCAGTAGCGCGCCGGGCGCAGGCCGTTGCGGTCCAGGACGGCGCCGACGAGCGTGCCGTCGGTGAAGGAGACGGCCGCGGGCCCGTCCCAGGGCTCCATGAGCATGGAGTGGTACTGGTAGAACGCCCGGCGCGCCGGGTCCATCGTCTCGTGGTTCTCCCAGGCCTCCGGCACCATCATCATGATCGCGTGCGTGATGGGGCGCCCGGAGAGCATCAGCAGCTCGGCCACCTCGTCGAAGGACGCCGAGTCCGAGGCGCCCGGGGTGCAGATCGGGAACAGCTCCTCCGGGACGTCGCCGAGGAGGGGGCTGGACAGCTGGGACTGGCGGGCCCGCATCCAGTTGCGATTGCCCTTGACCGTGTTGATCTCGCCGTTGTGGGCGATGGTGCGGAAGGGCTGCGCGAGGGGCCAGGACGGGAAGGTGTTGGTGGAGAAGCGCGAGTGGACGATGCCGAGCTTGGTCTTGAACCGCTCGTCGGAGAGGTCCGGGTAGAACGGCTCCAGCTGCGCGGTCGTGAGCATGCCCTTGTAGACGATCGTCTTCGAGGAGAACGACGGGAAGTACACGCCGTGCTTGTTCTGGGCGCGCTTGCGGACACGGAAGGCACGGGCGTCGAGGTCCTCGGTCCCGGGCTCGAGCGGGGCGAGGAAGAGCTGGACGAAGTGCGGCATGCAGGCACGGGCCGCTTCGCCGATGATCGACGCCTCGACGGGGACCTCGCGCCAGCCGAGGACGGTCAGCCCCTCCTGGGCGGCGAGCTCCTCGAGACCCTCGCGGGCTGCTCTCTCCTCCGCGGGGACATCGGGCAGGTAGGCGGTACCGACCGCGTAGTGGCCGGCAGCGGGGAGCTCGAAGTCGACGACGGCGCGGAAGAACTCGTCCGGGACCTGCGTCAGCAGACCGGCGCCGTCCCCGGTGCCCTCGTCGGCGCCGACCGCGCCGCGGTGCTCGAGATTGCGCAGGGCGGTCAGGGCGTGATCGACGATGTCGTGGCCGGGCTCGCCGCGCATGCTGGCGATGACCGCCAGCCCGCAGGCGTCCTTCTCGAGGCCCGGGTCGTAGGCGCCCTGCGCCTCGGGGATCTGCGCAAACCGCACGAAAGGCGAGACGGCGACCTCTGCCTGGGAGTCCAGGCCGGTGTTCGGGGTACCTGTCTGATTCATGGTGTCCTTTCTCCGGGGGCCGGCGCACGGCCCACCCCTGGCGCATTAAGCGGCGGGGAGGGTGGCGGCGGCGTCGGCCGGCATCGCCGGCCGGATAGGAGATCACGGTCCGTGCGTGCCGGTTTTCAACGGCACGGGACACTGCGTCGTGGTCCCGTCAGCGCATCACTTGGGTGACGCGACACTACACCGGGACCAGCGGCGGGACCGCAGAGCGCGATGTTTTTTTACGCGCCGGTGCTGGAACGGGGGCCCGGCGCCGATCCGGCGTCGGGACCGCCGTCGTCCGTCCCCGGGGAGGCGGCGGGATCGCCGGAATTCTGGCCTCCGGCGGACGGAGCGGCGACCGCCGGGACGGAGTCCTCCGGCGCCGGTCGGCGGCCCGGGAGGTAGACGCCGGGGTCCTGCTTGTTACGGGAGCGGGCGAACGTGACGACGAATGCCACGACGGCGACGACGAGCAGGAGGATGCTGGTCCAGACGTTCAGCCGCTGGGTGGTTCCGAAGAGGCTGATCATCTCCGCGTCGTCGATCCGGAGCATCTCGATCCAGACGCGGCCGAGCGTGTAGACGGCGACGTAGAGCCACATCATGGCGCCGCGGCGGAACTTGAACCTCCGGTCCAGGGCCAGGAGGAGGGCCACTCCGGCGAGGTTCCAGAGCATCTCGTAGAGGAACGTCGGGTGGAACAGCGTGCCGGCGACGGCGTCCGGCGGGAAGTTCGGATGGTCGGCGTCGATCTGCAGGCCCCAGGGAAGAGTGGTGGGGGCGCCGAAGAGCTCCTGGTTGAACCAGTTGCCGAGGCGGCCGATGGCCTGCGCCAGCAGGACGGCCGGGGCTGCGGCGTCGGCGAAGGCGGCGAGCCGGACGCCGTAGCGCCGGCAGGCGATCCACGCGCCGACGAGGCCGAGCGCCACGGCGCCCCAGATGCCCAGGCCGCCGCGCCAGATCTGCCAGATCAGGCTGAGATCCCCGGTGCCGTCGAAGTTCGGCCCGAAGTAGGCGTCCGGCGAGGACAGGACGTGGTAGAGCCGTCCGCCGATGATGCCGAACGGGATGGCCCAAATGCAGATGTCCCAGACGACCCCCTCCGGCCCGCCCTTGGCGAGCCAGCGCCGGTTGGTGAGCCACATGGCCGCCAGGATGCCGGCGAGGATGCAGAGCGCATAGGTGTGGATGGTCAGCGGTCCGAGGCTGAAGCTGGCCCACTCGGCGGGCGGACTGGGGATCGACGCTGGCAGCATGGGCTCAGCCCTTCCGGCCGCTGAGCTCGGCGGTGAGGTCCGCGACGGCGCCGACGCCGCCGTCGCGCAGTGCGGCGACGAGGGCGGTGCCGACGATCACGCCGTCCGCGTAGGAGCCGATCTCGTCGACGTGCTGGCGGGTGGAGACGCCGAGGCCCACGCAGGCGCGGGGGGCGCCGGCGGCGTGGGCTGCGGCCACGACGCCCTGCGCGGTGTTGGCGACCGAGTCGCGGGCGCCGGTGACGCCCATGATGGACACGCAGTAGACGAATCCGCGGCTCGCCGCGACGGCCTCACGCATGCGCTGCTCGGTGGAGCTCGGCGCCACGAGGAAGACCCGGTCGAGCCCGTGAGCGTCGGACGCAGCGAACCAGTCCGCGGCCTCGTCGGGGACCAGGTCGGGCGTGATGAGCCCGGCTCCGCCGGCGTCGGACAGCCTGCGGGCGAACTCGTCGACCCCGAGCCGCAGCACGGGGTTCCAGTAGGTCATGACCATGACGGCGGCGTCGCAGCGGCTGGTGATGGCGGCGACGATGTCGAAGATCTGGGAGACGCGGAAGCCGTTGGCGAGCGCCTCGACCGTGGCCGCCTGGATGACGTGGCCGTCCATCACGGGATCCGAGTACGGGATGCCGAGCTCGATCACATCGGCGCCGTTCTCGGCCATCGCGACGGCGGCGTCGACGGTGGTCTGGGCGTCGGGGTACCCGGCGGGCAGATAGCAGATCAGGGCCGGGCGGCCCTCGGCGCGGGCCTTCTCGATCGCCTCGGCGGACTTGGACGTCCGCCCGGTGGCTGCGGGTGCGGTGGTCATCAGGCGTCCTGCCCTTCTGCGTCGTCCCGGCCGTCGCCGGGGGTTGGATCGGCGAGGGATTCCTCCGCCCGGGCGGCCGCTGCCGCCTCGGCGTCGAGCAGGTCGAACCACTCGGCGGCCGTCGCCACGTCCTTGTCCCCGCGCCCGGAGAGGTTGGCGATGATCACCACGTCCGCCGGGGCCGCGCCGGCCTCGATCCTGCGCCGGCCGACCTTCAGCGCGCCGGCGAGGGCGTGCGAGGACTCGATGGCGGGGATGATCCCCTCCGTGCGGCACAGCAGCCGGAAGGCCTCCATCGCCTCGGCGTCCGTGATGGGCTCGTAGGTGGCGCGCCCGATGTCGTGGAGGTACGAGTGCTCCGGTCCGACCCCCGGGTAGTCGAGCCCGGCGGAGATCGAGTGCGACTCGATGGTCTGCCCGTCCTCGTCCTGCATGAGGTAGCTGCGCGCCCCGTGGAGCACACCGGGTCGACCGAGGGTGATAGTCGCGGCGTGGCGCGGCGTGTCCACACCGTCGCCGCCGGCCTCGAAGCCATAGAGCCCGACGTCGGCGTCGTCGAGGAAGCCGTGGAAGATGCCGATCGCGTTGGAGCCGCCGCCGATGCACGCGCAGACGGCGTCGGGCAGCCGACCGGTGGCGGCGAGGATCTGTTCGCGCGCCTCGTCGCCGATCACCTGGTGGAAGTAGCGGACGAGCGCCGGGAACGGATGCGCGCCGGCGGCGGTCCCGAGCAGGTAGTGGGTCGAGTCGACATTGGCGACCCAGTCGCGCAGGGCCTCGTTGATGGCGTCCTTGAGGGTCTGCGATCCCGCCTCGACGGGCACCACCGTCGCGCCGAGCAGGTTCATCCGGGCGACGTTGAGCGCCTGCCGGCGCGTGTCCTCGGCACCCATGTACACGACGCACTCCAGCCCGAGCAGGGCCGCGGCGGTCGCGGAGGCGACCCCGTGCTGCCCCGCCCCGGTCTCGGCGATCAGACGGGTCTTGCCCATGCGCTTGGCCAGCAGCGCCTGCCCGAGGACGTTGTTGATCTTGTGGCTGCCGGTGTGGTTCAGGTCCTCGCGCTTGAGGAAGATCCGGGCGCCCCCCGCGTGCTCGCTGAAGCGCTTGGCCTCGGTGAGCAGGGACGGCCGCCCCGAGTAGTTGCGGTTCAGCTCCGCGACCTCCGCGGCGAACGCGGGGTCGCGCTTCGCCTCGTCGAACGTCCGGGCGAGCTCGTCGAGGGCGGCGATGAGCGACTCGGGCATCCAGCGTCCGCCGTAGTCGCCGAAGTACGGGCCCGGCGCGTCCTTCAGGCTGGCCCTGCGGGCGCGGGGGTCGGCGCCGGCGAGGAAGCCCTCGGCCGGGTTGGTGTCGGGCTGGGACGCTGCGGACTCGCTCACGTGGTTCCTACTTTCGCCAATGATGCGTGGATGCGGCGCCGTCCGCGCGGGAGTCTAGTTCCGGCGCGGGGGTTTGGCGGCGCTGCCGGCCTCGGAGAAGGCGGCGACTGCTGCGGTGGGGTCCTGGTCCTTGACGAGCGCCTCGCCGACCAGGATGGCGTCGGCCCCGCGCTCGGCGAAGGAGACGACGTCGTCGATGCCGCGGACGCCGGACTCGGCGACGATCACGGCGTGGGAGGGGATGCGGTCGGCCAGGCGGCTGAACGTGGAGCGGTCGACCTCGAGGGTCTTGAGGTTGCGCACGTTGACGCCGATGATCCGGGCGCCGGCGGCGACGGCCCGGTCGACCTCCTCCTCGGTGTGGGCCTCGACGAGGGCCTCCATGCCGAGGCTCCGGGTCAGCTCGAGCAGCTGCACGAGCTCGGTGTCCTCGAGCGCCGCCACGATGAGCAGGACGAGGTCGGCCCCGTGGGCCCGGGCCTCGTGGATCTGATACGGCTCTACGGTGAAGTCCTTGCGCAGCAGGGGGACGTCGACCGCGGCGCGCACGGCGTCGAAGTCCTCGAGCGACCCGCCGAAGCGGCGGCGTTCCGTGAGGACGGAGATCACCGCGGCACCGCCGGCGGCGTACTGGCGCGCCAGCTCGGCCGGCTCGGGGATGTCGGCCAGGGCGCCCTTGGACGGGCTCTTCCGCTTGACCTCGGAGATGACCCGCAGCCGGCTGTCCCGGTCCGCGGGCGCCGTGGCGCCGCCGAGCGCACGGAAGGCGTCCCGAGCGGGCGGCGCATCGGCCGCCGCGGACACGATGTCCGCGTCGCCGACGACGGCGCGGCGCTGCTCGAGGTCCTCACGGACCCCGGCGATGATCTCGGCGAGAACGGACACGGCTCAGTGGCCGGACTTGCTCTTGTGGCCGCCCACGCCGAAGCCGGCCTTCTTCAGGACCCAGCCGGCGATCAGGCCGACGGCGACGACGGCCAGACCGACGATCACCACGGTGACGCTCGCCAGGCCGTAGCCGACGCAGCCGATGCCGACGCCGACGAGCATGACGGCGACCATGGTCCAGGCGGCGACGCTGTTGCCGTGGCCCGGCTGCTCGGAGTGCATCGGATCGACGGCGTTGGTGGACGACTTGACGGCGTTGGCCATGCTGGAGGACTCCTCGTGGATTCTGGCGGGGTCGTTTTCGCCCCTGTGTAGAACTAGCAATATTCTGCCACTCTTCGGCCGGGAATGCCCGTCGGGTGACACATCTCGGCGGCGTCGGCCGTCCGCGCATCCCGCCTGGTGCGCGGCGGGTGCGGGATGCGCCGGCGCCGGGTCCGCCCGGACGGCCGGACGGTCCCGGATTCAGCGGGTCGGGTCGTCGCCGCGGGAGAGCCGGTCCCAGCCGTCGATCTCGTCCACCTGCGTCCCCTCCCCCTCGGTCCGGGCCTGGTCCCCGGAGTGCCGGTCCGGGTTGGCCCCGGCCCGGGGGGCCGCGTCCGCCCCGGCCTCGGTGGCCGGCGCGTACTTGCGGCCGACCTTCCACCGGCGTCCGGCGATCGCCATGACGGCGCCGACGAGCGACGTCCAGACGCCGGCGACGATCGTGGCGGCGGGCCACAGGCTGGTGCGGTACTCCGCCTCGATCCGGTTCGTCCCGGCGGCCTCGCCCACGACGGCGGCCGCCGCCGACAGCGGGTCGCCGAGCGCCGAGGCGGCCGCGACGACGATCCCGACGCCGGCGAGGACCAGCAGGCCCGCCACGATCCAGCGGGCCACCCGCCCCGCGATGGTGGCGCTGACGCTCGCGGCCAGGACCACGATGGCCAGCGCCGAGACGCTCGTGGCCGCGTCCGACCCGGCGACGGTCACCGGCTGGTGGATGATCGCGCCCGTGCCGGGCGTGACGGTGATCCAGGTGCGGGTCCCCGTCAGCAGGGCGGCGAGCCCGCCGAGGAGCCCGGCGAGGACCACGTTGCGCCGCGTCACTGGACGGCCCCGCCGGAGGGTGCCACGTCGTCGTTCAACGCCTCGGTGGACGGCGCGGCGCCGTAGGCCGAGAGCGTCCCCGCAGCCCACACGGCCCGCAGCGGCGCGGCGGACTTGTTGACCGTCTCGAGCGCCTCGGCGTCCAGCTCGGAGTCGTTGACGATGCCGCCCCCCGCCTGCACGTAGGCGCGGCCGTCCTTGAGCAGGGCGGAGCGGATGGCGATCGCCATGTCCATGTCGCCGGCGAAGTCGAGGTAGCCGACCACTCCCCCGTACACGCCTCGCCGGTGCGGCTCCAGCTGGTCCAGGAGCCGGAGGGCGCGCGGCTTCGGCGCCCCGGAGAGCGTCCCGGCCGGGAACGTCGCGGCGAGCACGTCGTAGGCCGTCGCATCGCCCCGGAGCCGTCCGACGACGTTGCTGACCAGGTGCATGATGTGGCTGAAGCGCTCGACCTCCATGAACTGGGTGACCTCGACTGTCCCGGGCTGGCACACCTTCGACAGGTCGTTGCGCGAGAGGTCGACGAGCATGAGGTGCTCCGCCCGCTCCTTCTCGTCGGCCAGGAGGTCCTTCTCGAGCAGGACGTCGTCCTCGTGGGTGGCGCCCCGCGGGCGGGAGCCCGCGATCGGGTGCGTGACGACGTCGCGGCCGTCGACCGTGACCAGCGCCTCCGGCGACGAGCCGACGATGGAGTACTCGCCGCCGTCGGGATCGGCCAGCGTGTAGAGGTACATGTAGGGGCTGGGGTTGGTGGTGCGGAGGATCCGGTAGACGTCCAGCGGGTCCGCCGGGGTCTCGAGCTCGAAGCGCCGCGAGACGACCACCTGGAAGACCTCGCCGTCGACGATCGCCTCCTTGCCGCGCAGGATCGCCTGCCGGTAGGCGTCCTCGTCCCAGCTGTGCGTGACCGCAGCCATCAGTTCCTCGGCGGGCACGTCGGCCCCCGAGAACGTCGCCGTGGCCGACGGCACCGGCCGGTTCAGCGCGGCCAGCATGTCGTCGAGCCGCTCGACGGCGGCCGCGTAGGCCTCGTCGACGCCCGTGTCGGCGTCATCGTGGTTGATGGCGTTGGCGATCAGGGTCACGCTGCCGTCAGTGTTGTCGTGGACGGCCAGGTCGCCCACGAGATTCATCGCGAGCTCGGGCAGCCCGAGGTCGTCCGCGGGCGGGTGCGGGAGGCGCTCCCAGTGCCGGACGCACTCCCAGCCGACGAACCCCACCATGCCGCTGGTCAGCGGTGGAAGACCGGGCAGCGGCTTGGTGCGCAGCGCGGCGACCGTGTCCCGCAGGACGTCGACCGGCGAGCCATCGACCGGCAGCCCGGTCGGGACGTCGCCCAGCCAGTGGGCCCGGCCGTCGCGGGTGGTCAGCGTCGCCGGCGAGCGGACGCCGATGAAGGAGTGGCGGCTCCAGACGCCGCCGGCGGCGGCGGACTCCATGAGGAACGTCCCGGGCCGGCCTGCGGCCAGGCGCTGGTAGATGGAGATGGGCGTGAGTCCGTCGGCGAGGACCTTCACGTGGACCGGGACCACACGGCGACCCGCGGCGAGGCCGCGGAACTCGGCGAGCGTCGGCCGGATCCCGGCGGCGTCGGCGGCCCGGTGCGCCCGCCCGGGGCCGGGGTCGGCGGAGCCAGGGCGCGCGGACTCGGTCCGGGCGCCGCTCATCGGGCATCCTCCGCCGCGGCGGCGGTCTCCGGGGAGCCGACGGCGGCGTCCAGCGCGCGGCCGGTGAAGCACGTCGGGGCACCGGTGTGGCAGGCCGCCCCGATCTGCTCGACCTCCACGAGGAGCGCGTCGCCGTCGCAGTCGAGACTGACGGACTTGACGTACTGGACGTGCCCGGACGTGTCGCCCTTGCGCCAGTACTCCCCGCGCGAGCGGGACCAGAAGGTCACCCGGCCCGTGGTGAGGGTGCGGTGCAGTGCCTCGTCGTCCATCCAGCCGAGCATGAGCACCTCGCGGGTGTCGTGCTGCTGCACGACGGCGGCGACGAGGCCGTCGCGGTCGCGCTTGAGCCGGGCGGCGATCTCGGGCGCGAGGGCGCTCCCGGCGCGGTCCGCGGGCCCCGCCCCGGCGGTGCTCTGCGTGGTCCCGCCGGACGGGCGGCCGGGCTCTTCATAGTTTTCGGACATCGCCAGCCAGTCTAGTCCGGGCACCGTCCCCTCCGCCTCCTGTTGCGGCCGGCGCTGGTGCCGGTTTTTCGCGGCAGGCCGTGTTACTTTCGTCTTGATGAAGTTCGTACCGCCTTCGCGCGCAATGCTGGCCGAGACCCTCCTGGCGGCGGGTCCCTCGGCGGCGACCCTGTGCGAGGGTTGGGAGACGCGGCACCTCGCCGCGCACCTGGTCCTGCGGGAGCAGCATGTGCTCGCGGCCGGTCTGGCCGGCGGCCCGCTGGAGCGGTCCATGAACCGGCTGCTGGAGGACTGGGCGGAGAAGGCGTCGACCCCGGCCGGCTACGCCCGGCTGGTCCGCCGGTTCGCGCAGGGGCCGCATCGGCTCTCGCCCTTCGCCATCGGGCCCGTCGAGCGGGCGGCGAACCTGACGGAGTTCTTCGTCCACACCGAGGACGTCCGCCGCGCACACGAGCGCTGGGCGCCGCGCGTGCTGGACGCCGAGTACTCGGAGCGGCTCTGGAACGCCCTGCTGCGGGTCGCGCGGCTGACCTACCGCGGGATCGACGTGGGCCTGATCCTGGTCCGCCCGGACGGCCAGCGCCACGTGGTGCGGAAGGCGAGCACCTCGGTCGCCATCACGGGCGAGCCGTCGGAGCTCCTGATGCACGCGTTCGGGCGGCGGGACCACGCCCTCGTGACGTACGAGGGCGCGGACGACGCCGTCGCACTCCTGCGGACCGCCGACTAGCGAGTCCCCGGCCGGACGAGGCGGGCGCCCCGCCCGGCCGTGCCCCTCGGGGCGCGCCCGGGCGCTGCTAGCGGACCGCGAAACCGGCGTCGCGGATCGCCTGCTTGACCCGGGCGATCATATCGACCGGCCCGAAATGGAAGATCGAGGCGGCCAGGACCGCGTCCGCCCCGGCGGCGATGGCCGGCGGGAAGTCCTCCGGGGCCCCGGCCCCGCCGGAGGCGATGAGCGGGACGTCCACTGCGGCGCGGACGGCCCGGATCATCTCCAGGTCGAAGCCCTCCTTGGTGCCGTCCGCGTCGATCGAATTGAGCAGGATCTCCCCGACGCCGCGATGGGCCGCCTCGCGGGCCCATTCGATCGCGTCGATCCCGGTGCCGGTGCGGCCGCCGTGCGTCGTGACCTCAAAACCGGACGGCAGCGCCGGGTCCTCGCTGCGGCGCGCGTCGAGGGAGAGGACGAGGACCTGCGAGCCGAAGCGGTCGGTGATCGCGCTGATGACCTCCGGCCGGGCGACGGCGGCCGTGTTGATGGACGCCTTGTCGGCCCCCGCCCGGAGCAGCCGATCGACGTCCTCGACCGTGCGGACGCCACCGCCGACCGTGAGCGGGATGAACACCTGCTCGGCGGTCTGGCGGACGACGTCGAACGTGGTCTCCCGGTCCGACGACGACGCGGTGACGTCGAGGAACGTCAGCTCGTCGGCGCCGGCGAGATTGTAGCGCTTGGCCAGTTCCACGGGGTCTCCCGCGTCGCGCAGACCCTCGAACTTCACGCCCTTGACGACGCGGCCGGCGTCGACGTCGAGGCAGGGGATGACCCGGACAGCGACACTCATGCGGGGAGTCCTCCTCTCTTGCGGCCGCGGATCAGATGCGGCAGGCGTGGATCTGGCTGACGAGGATGGCGCGGGCACCGAGATCGTACAGCTCGTCCATGATGGTGTTCGTCTTGTTCTTCTTGACCATCGAGCGCACGGCGACCCATTCCGAGTCCGCCAGCGGCGAGACCGTCGGCGACTCGAGGCCCGGGGTCACCGCGAAGGCCTGCTCGACGAGCTCCTTGCGGATGTCGTAGTCCAGCATCACGTACCGGCGGGCGACGAGCACGCCGGTCAGGCGCCGTTTGAGGACCTCGAGGCCGGCCGGGCTCGCCCCGGTCCGGCCGATGAGCACGGCCTCGGACGCGAGGATCGGCTCGCCGAACGTCTCCATGCCCGCGGCCTTGAGGGTATTGCCGGTCTCGACGACGTCGGCGATCGCGTCCGCGACGCCGAGCCGGACCGAGGACTCGATGGCGCCGTCCAGGCGGACCACCTCGGCGTCGATCCCGCGGTCGCGCAGATACCCGCGCAGGAGGCCGTCGTAGCTGGTGGCGATGCGCTTGCCGTTGAGCTCCGACTCAGCGGTGAACGCGCCGGCGGGGCCGGCGAAGCGGAACGTGGAGGCGCCGACGCCGAGCGGGAGGATCTCCTCCGCGTCTCCGTTGACCTCCGCGTCGAGGAAGAGGTCCCGGCCGGTGAGGCCGACGTCGAGGATGCCGCGGCCGACGTACACGGCGATGTCGCGCGGGCGGAGGTAGAAGAACTCGATCTCGTTCTCGCTGTCGACGATCACGAGCTCGCGGTTGTCGCGGCGCTGGAGGTAGCCGGATTCGCGGAGCATGGACGTGGCGGCCTCGGAGAGGGCGCCCTTGTTGGGGACTGCTACTCGCAACATGTGATTATTCCTGGGGTTCGCGTGCGGGACTGGGTGCTTGCAGACGGGCGCAGAGCCGCCGGGCCACGCGTGGCGGCCGGCGGCTACAGATGCTTGTAGACGTCCGCGAGGGTCAGCCCCTTGGCGAGCATGAGGACCTGCAGGTGGTACAGGAGCTGCGAGATCTCCTCGGCGGCGGCCTCGTCCGACTCGTACTCGGCCGCCATCCACACCTCGGCCGCCTCCTCGACGACCTTCTTGCCGATGCCGTGGACGCCCGAGTCCAGCTCCTGCACGGTGCGGGAGCCCTCCGGCCGGCTGGCTGCCTTCTCCGCCAGTTCGGCGAAGAGCGCGTCAAAAGTTTTCACCCGTCCAGCCTATCCGTTCCCGCGTTTCCTCCCCGCACTGCGGGGACCATTGTGACGATTCGAACGCTCGGCGACGAACTCACGGCTCGAGGGCGTCGCGCAGGGCGACGGCCGTCTGGAGAGCGGCTGCCGCGGCCTCGTAGCCCTTGTCCTCGACGGATCCGGGCAGGCCCGCCCGGTCCAGCGCCTGCTGCTCGTCGTCGCAGGTCAGCACGCCGAAGCCGACCGGCACGCCGGTCCGCACGGAGACGTCGGTGAGTCCCGTCGTCGCGCCCTGGCAGACGTAGTCGAAGTGCGGCGTGCCGCCGCGGATGACCACGCCGAGTGCCACCACGGCGTCGTACTGCGGCGCCAGGCGCGCGGCGGCGACGGGCAGCTCGAAGGTGCCCGGGACCCGCACGACGGCGGGCTCGACGCCGGCGTCCGTGGTGGCGCGCAGGGCGCCGTCGAGCAGCCCGTCCATCACCTGGGTGTGCCAGCTCGCGGCGACGATCGCGACCGCCAGTCCGCTCGCGGCCCTCAGCTCGTCCGGCTCCGTGCTCGGTGCCCCGTGTCCTGCCATGGTGTTTCTCCTCTGCTAGATCTCGAACGCGTCGTCGTGGATCGCGTGGTTCAGTCGTTCGCGCTTGGTCATCAGGTAGCGGGTGTTCTCCGGCCGGGCGGGGATGAGCGCGCGGACGGCATCCACGACGTCGAACCCGGCCCGCGCGAGGGCGTCCGTCTTCAGCGGGTTGTTGGTGAGCACGCGCAGCCTCGAGTAGCCGAGGCCGCGGAGGATGCCGATGCCGGCCTCGTAGCTGCGCGCGTCGACCGGGAGTCCGAGCTGGGCGTTGGCCTCCACGGTGTCCACTCCCCCGTCCTGGAGCGCGTAGGCGCGGATCTTGTTGCCCAGCCCGATGCCACGCCCCTCGTGCCCCCGTAGGTAGACCAGGGTCCCGCCCTCGAGGGCGATCCGCTGCAGGGCCGTGTCCAGCTGCTCGCCGCAGTCGCAGCGGTAGGACCCGAAGATGTCCCCGGTGAGGCACTCCGAGTGGAGGCGCACCAGCGGCACGGACGGCGTCCCGCCGTCGGTGCCGGAGCCCGGGTGCGTCAGCGTGAAGTGCTCGATCCCCGTACCCGCCTCCGTCCACACCTGGGCGTCGAACTCGCCGTGCGGGGTGGGCAGCTTCACCACGGGGCCGCCCCGGACCGGCGCGACGGCGTCCGCGGGGGCGGCGTCGGAGCCCCGGCGCAGCACGGTGAGCCGGCCGGCGAGGTCCTCGATGCTCACCAGCGGGATCCCGTGCTCGTCGGCGAAGGACCGCAGCGCCGGCAGGCGCATCATGGTGCCGTCGTCGTGCACCAGCTCGGCGATCACTCCGGCCGGTTCGAGTCCGGCGAGCCGGCACAGGTCCACGGAGGCCTCCGTGTGCCCGCGGCGCCGCAGGACGCCGCCCTCGGCCGCGCGCAGGGGGAACATGTGGCCGGGGCGCGTGAAGTGCGCGGCGGTCGACTCCGGTGCCGCGAGGAGACGCGCGGTGCGGGCCCGGTCCGCGGCGCTGATCCCCGTGGAGACCCCGGAGGCGGCGTCGCAGGAGACGGTGTAGGCGGTGCCCTTGCTGTCCTCGTTCCGCGCCACCATCGCGGGCAGGCCCAGGGCGTCCGCGCGCTCCCCGGAGAGCGGCACGCAGACCACGCCCGAGGTGTGCCGGACGGTCCAGCCCATCAGCTCGGGGGTCGCGAACTCGGCGGCGAAGACGATGTCGCCCTCGTTCTCGCGGTCCTCGTCGTCCACCACGACGACGGGGCGTCCGGCGGCGATCGACTCGACGGCGGCGTCGATCGAGTCGAGCCGGATCGGGTCTGGCCGGATCGGGTCGGCGTCGGTCGGCCCGGGACCCTCCGCGTTGTGTCCGGCGGCGCTCATGCGCGTCCCGTCCGGGCGTCGTCGTCCGCGTGGCGCGGAGCCGTGCCGGGCCGCGGGAAGGAGAGGAGCCGCTCGGCGTACTTGGCGAGGACGTCGACCTCGAGGTTGACGGCCGCCCCGATCGCCTTCGCGCCGAGCCCGGTGTCCCGCAGGGTGGTGGGGATCAGTCCCACCTCGAACCACTGCTGCTCCTCGGCCGGAATGGCGACCTCGGTGACCGTGAGCGAGACACCGTCGATCGCGATGCTGCCCTTGCGCGCCACGAAACGGGCGAGCTCGGCCGGGACCGAGAACCGCAGCCGCTCCCAGGCGCCCTGGTCCTCGCGCTCCAGGAGGCCGCCCACGCCGTCGACGTGCCCCTGGACCACGTGCCCGTCCAGGCGCCCGTCGGCGCGGATGCAGCGCTCGAGATTGACCTCGTCGCCGGCGACGAGCGAGCCGACCGTCGTGTGCGTGAGCGTCTCGCCCATGACGTCGACGTCGATGCGGTCGCCGTCGATCGACGTCGCGGTCAGGCACACGCCGTCGATGGCGATGGACCCGCCGAGCCCGAGCCCGTCGGTGTGCCCGGGCACGGTGAGCGTCAGCACGAGCCCGCCCTCCTCGGCGGCCGGTGCGATGGCTTCGATGCGGCCCCTGCCGCTGATGATTCCGGTGAACATGATTCCCTCACTTGCTGATGGGTACGAAGTGGAGCGCGACGTCGCCGCCGAGCCTGAGGACGCCGCCGCCGGCGGCGTCGTCGTAGTGGAAGCGTCGGCCGTCGGCCAGTGTGGCGACGCCCAGGTCGCCGACGGCGGTCCGGCCCGCGCCGAGGAGGACCGGTGCCTGGTAGAGCCAGACCTCGTCGACGAGGTCTGCCGCCAGGAACGCGGTCGCGACGGAGGCGCCGCCCTCCACCATGACGTGGGCGACGGCGCGGCCTCCGGCGCCGTCCGCGAGTGCGTGGAGCACGGTGCGCGGGTCCCGCGTCCGGAGGTGGACGAATTCCCCGGCCGTCCCGCGCACGGCGGCGGCGTCGGGGATGTCGCGCTCCCCCATGACGACGCGCAGCGGCTGCCGCCCGGCGAGCCGGCCGTCGTCGGCGCGGGCTGTCAGCCGCGGGTCGTCGACGAGGACGGTCCCCGTTCCGACGACGATCGCGTCGGCGAGCGCCCGGACCCCGTGGCTGTGCCGGCGGGCCTCGTCCCCGGTGATCCACTGACTGGTGCCGTCCGCGGCCGCGATCCGGCCGTCGAGGGTCTGGGCGAGGTGGAGCGTGACGAAGGGGCGCCCCTCGGCGCGCGCGGCCGCCCAGCGGTGGTTCAGGCTCCCGCAGGCATCCGCCCAGTCCGGATCGACTGTCTCGCCGGCGTGCACGGCGTGGCCGCGGGCGGCGAGCCAGGCGGCCCCGCCGGCGGCCTCGGCCGTGCGGTCGGCGGCCCCGTGGACGACCGTGCCGATCCCGGCGCGATGGATGGCCTGCGAGCAGGGCCCGGTGCGGCCGGTGTGGTTGCACGGCTCGAGGGTCACGACCATGGTCCAGTCGGCCGGCCCGTTCCCGGGGACCGGCCGGACGTCGCCGCCGGCGATCCGGCTCTCGAGCTCGGTGATCGCGGCGGCCTCGGCGTGGGCCGTCCCGGCACCGCGGTGGTGGCCGGTGGCCAGGAGCTCCCCGTGGGCGTCGAGCACGACGGCGCCGACGAGGGGATTCGCGCCGCGCACGCCGCGGAGGGCGGCCTCGAGCGCGAGCCGGGCGGCACCGGTGCGCCGCAGGAGCTGCGCGGCACGCGCGGCCTCCCCCGGCGCGGGGGCCGGCCCCGGGGCGGTGCGGCCGGTCGAGTCGCCGTTCACAGCGCGTCCCGTCCGGCGCGCGATGGTGCGGTCGGCTCGGCGGCGCTGTCGGCGGGGCCGTCGCGGGGCGGCTCGGCCGCGGGCTGCAGCCGCGGGTCGGGCAGGCGGGTCTCGATGCGCGGCTTGGACTCGCGCTGGGCCCGCCACCAGACGAAGAAGCCGACGAGGGTGAAGACGCCGTAGAACAGGTACATGAAGGCGGTGGCGTAGTAGCCGGCCGAGAAGAGCAGTGGTACGCCGACGACGTCGACCGCGACCCAGATCAGCCAGAACTCGACCCACCCCTTGGCCATCCCGTAGGTGGCCAGGAGCGAGCCGACGAACGTCCAGGCGTCGGCCCAGACGGGTTCGTAGGATCCGAGCGCCGCGAAGAGCGGTGTGAGGGCGACGGTGCCGAGCAGCAGGCCGGCGACGAGGCCGATGCGCTGCCGCGGGCTCGCCCAGCCCGGGGTGATGGCGTGCCCGCCGTCGTCGTCCCGCTCGGCGCTCCGCCAGCGCTGCCACCCGTAGGCCGCCACGGCGATGAACATGATCTGGCGTCCGGCCTGTCCCAGGAGGTTCGCGGCGTCGGCGTCGCCGAAGATGCTGCCGAGGAAGACCGTGAGCAGGAGCAGGTTGCCGACGATGCCGACGGGCCAGGCCCAGATGCGCCGGCGCATCCCGCCGAGCGCGCTGGCCAGGCCGAAGACGTTGCCGACGACCTCGCGGATCAGCAGTCCGCCGCCGGCGACGGGGATGTAGGCGTTGAATAGTTCGGTGAGCCACCGCAGACTCTCCATGTGTCCTCCCTTGCGAAGCTGCGGTAGCTCCGGGGGTACGACAGATGCTGGAGTCGACCGGTGGAGGCGCCGCCGCACTGGGCGGTGGGCCTGCGGCCGGTCTCGGCCGTGGCTGTTCGTGCTTCTCCCATCCAGACTTTGACTGTCGGTACCGGAATTCCACCGGTTCGGCCTCCCCGCCGCCGATCGCCAGCTGACGCTGGAGAGGGCTGCGGCTCGGTTCGCGGACTATCACCGCCGGTTCGGACTTTCACCGACCCCGGAGCACGTTGTGTTACGTACAGAATTACATCACATCTGCGCGGTCTCGGCGCCCGCCAGGTTGCGCAGCATGTCGACCGCCACGGCGGGGTCCTCGGCCCCATAGACGGCCGAGCCGGCGACGAACACGTCGGCGCCCGCATCGGCGGCCCGACGGATCGTGTCGCGGGAGATGCCGCCGTCGACCTGGATGGCGATGGGCAGGCCCGTCCCGTCGACGGCTCTCCGCGCCCGCCGGATCTTGGGCAGCGTCACGTCCAGGAAGGACTGTCCGCCGAATCCGGGTTCCACGGTCATGATGAGGACCATGTCCAGCTCCGGCAGCATGTCCAGGTAGGGCTCGACCGGAGTGGCCGGACGCAGCGCCATGGAGGCCCTCGCCCCGGCGGCGCGCAGTTCGCGGGCGAGCCGGACGGGCGCCGCGGACGCCTCGGCGTGGAAGGTGACGGACGCGGCGCCGGCCTCGGCGTAGCCGGGCGCCCAGCGGTCCGCGTCCTCGATCATGAGGTGCACGTCGAGGGGCAGGTCGGCGACCTGCGCGAGCCGCTGCACGATCGGCAGGCCGAGGGTCAGGTTCGGGACGAAGTGCCCGTCCATGACGTCGACGTGGACGGCGTCGGCGGTGTGGATCCGGGTCAGCTCGGTCTCGAGGTTCGCGAAGTCGGCGGAGAGGATGCTCGGGTGGATGCGGCAGGTCATGGGTGCCTCCGGGGCGTCGGTGCGGGGGTCAGGGGGCGGGGTCGACGGGACCGCGTCAGCCCTCGACCCGTTGGAACAGGGCGAGGAACATGGCGTCGGTGGCGTGCCGGTGCGGCCAGAGCTGGGCCGTGGTGGCGCCGGCGAGGACTTCGCCGCGCCGGCCGAGCACGGGCGTGGCCGCGTCGACCGGGTGCAGGGCGGCCGCGTCCAGCGCGGCCCCGGAATCGAGGAGTCGGAGTCCCCGATGCCGCGAGAGCGTGTCCAGGACGACGGCGGTAGTCTCCGCCGGGTGGGGCGAGCACGTGACGTAGGCCAGCAGTCCCCCGGGGCGCAGGGCGGCGACGGCGGCGTCCACGAGCTCCTGCTGGAGCGCCGTCAGATCGGGGATGTCGGAGGGCTGTTTCCGCCACCGGGACTCGGGCCGCCGGCGGAGGGCGCCGAGACCGCTGCAGGGCGCGTCGAGCATGATTCGGTCGTAGCCGTCCTCGATCCCCGCGAAACGGCGCCCGTCGCCGACCTCGACCTCCCACGCGGTGTCCGGGACGGCGGCGAGGGCGTTGCGCACCAGTTGGGCCCGGTGGGGCGCGATCTCGTTGGCGGTGAGCCGGGCCCCGCGCTGGGCGGCCAGCGCGGCGAGGAGGGCCGCCTTGCCACCCGGGCCGGCGCAGAGATCGAGCCACCGCTCGTCCCGTCCCTCGAGCGGGTGCTCGGCGAGGGCGCGGGCAACGAGCTGGGATCCGGCGTCCTGGACCCGCACCGTGCCCTCGGCGACACCGGGCAGTCGGGCCGGATCGCCGCCGTCGTACAGGGCCGAGCCCGCTACCAGGCTGCCGGGGCCGGCTCCGCGCTCCACGACGGGCGCCAGGTCGCCGAGGCCGGGGAGCGCGACGAGATTCACGATCGGCGCCGCGTTGTCGGCGTCCAGGAGCAGCTCGAGCTCGTCCGTGCCGCGGCCGTGGGCCACGAGTGCCTGCCGCAGCGCACGGACGATCCACTCCGGGTGGCTGTGGCGGAGACTGGTGCGCGCGGTCTCGTCCGCGACTCCGGCGGTGAGCTCGTCCGTCCACTCGTCCAGGCTGCGCGCCGAGACCTTCCGCAGCACGGCGTTGACGAGCCCCGACGGTCCGGCGCCGATCTCTGCCCGGGTCAGCGCCACCGTCTCGTCGAGCGCGGCGTGGTTCGGCACGCGCATCGCCAGCAGCTGGTGCGTGCCGAGGCGCAGGACGTCCAGGACGGCGGCGTCGAGGCGCGCGAGGTCGCGGTCGACGCAGCGGGCGAGCACCGCGTCGTAGAGGCCCTGCCCGCGGAGCGCGCCGTAGGCGAGCTCGGTGGCGAACCCCGCATCGCGGGTGTCGAGCCGGTGCGCGCGGATCCGCGCCGGCAGGACGAGGTTGGCGTAGGCGTCGTCGGCACTGACCGCGCGGAGGACCTCGAAGGCCGCCAGCCGGGCCGGGTCCGCGGCCCGCTTGCGGCTGGACGGCGCGGCCTCGCTGTACCGGCGGGGAGTGCTGCCGCCGCGATTGCGCTGGCGGCCCTGGTCATTGCGGCGCGGCTCGTTGCCCCGTGGCCGGCCGGCGGCTCGTCCGTTCCGCCCGTTGCCTGATTCGTTGCTCATGCGAAGACCACCTCGTCCTTGCCGATGCCGCGGGCCCAGTCGCTCGCCGCCATCATCTTCTTGCCGGCCGGTTGAACCGTCTCGAGCTCGAGTGCGTGGGATCCGGTGCCGACGAAGGCCCTCGGCTTCCGTCCCCCGAGCACGACGACCTGTCCCGGCGCGGCCTCTGCCAGATCCTCGTGCCCGGGCAGCTGCTCGATCTCCGCGGCGGTCGGTTGCCGCGTCAACGGGCCGAGCTTGACGCGGGCGTCCTTCCAGGTGGTCCAGGCACCCGGCTCCGGCGTCACGCCGTTGATGCGGCGCCGGATCGCGAGGGCGGGCTGTGCCCAGTCGACGCGGCCGTCCTCGAGCGCCAGCTTGGGCGCGTGCGTGATCTCGCCCGACTGCGGGACGGCCACGAGCTTGCCCTGCTCGAGGCCGGCGATGGTCTGCGAGAGGAGAACCGATCCGGAGTCGGCGAGGCTCTCGAGCAGCTCGCCGGAGGTCTGGCCGGGTCGGATCTCCTGGGTCAGCTGCCCGTAGACGGGCCCGGTGTCGAGGCCGGCCTCGAGTTGGAAGGTGACCGCCCCGGTGACGTCGTCCCCGGCGATGACCGCGTGCTGCACGGGGGCCGCACCGCGCCAGCGCGGCAGCAGCGAGAAGTGCAGGTTGACCCAGCCCCGGGGCGGGATGGCGAGGGCGCTCGGCGGCACGAGGCCGCCATAGGCGACGATGGCTGCGACGTCTGCTCCGGTCTCGCCGATGGCCTGCTCGGCGGCCGCGTCGATGCGGTTGAACTTGAGCACCGGGAGCCCGAGCTCCGTGGCGGCCGAGGCGACCGGAGACGGCGTCAGGACCCGCTTCCGTCCGACGGGCGCGTCATCGCGCGTCAGTGCCGCCACGACCTCGTGCCCGTCGGCGACCAGACGGCGCAGGGCGGGCACGGCGACGGCGGGGGTGCCGGCGAAGAGGACTCTCATCGGGTCCCCCCGTCGGTGCGGTGGGCCGGGGACCCGTGGCGGGACATGGCTCCGAAGACGCTGCCGACGGAGCGGGCGCGGGTCGACTGGGTCGATTGGGCGATCTGATTGAACTGGCCGTCCCGGATGCGGCGGAGGGCGTCCTTCCGCTCCGGGCCCTCGAGGCAGTCGATGTAGAGCCTCCCGTCCAGATGGTCCGTCTCGTGCTGCAGGCACCGCGCGAGCAGACCGGTGCCCTCCACCTCGATGGGGGCGCCGTGGACGTCGACGCCGCGGACGCGGGCCCAGTCGGCCCGCACCGTCCGGTAGCCGAGCCCCGGCACGGAGAGGCAGCCCTCCGACCCCTCGGTCTGGAGCGTCTCGCCGACCTCGAGGACCGGGTTCACGACGTGCCCGCCGCGTCCCTCGACCGAGTAGGTGAAGATCCGCAGGTTCACACCGACCTGGGGCGCGGCGAGGCCGGCCCCCTCGACGTCGAGCATCGTCTCCTCCATGTCGCGGACGAGACGGGCCAGGTCGGGACCGAAGTCCGTGACCTCCTCGGACGGGGTGCGCAGGACAGGGTCGCCGACGATGCGGATGGGCAGAACGGCCATGCTGGTTCCTCTCGCCCGGTCTTCGCGCCGGGGCCGGTCCGGCCTGGCCCGCGCGCCGGGGCTCAATGTGCTGTGGATGGATGCTTCAGTCGGTGCGGGGCGGAGTTCCCCTCCGTCCCGACCGCTGGACGTGCCGCGGTCGGTTCCGCGCCCGGGGGACGCCCGGTCCAGTCTAGGTGGCCGTCCGGGATGCATCGGGTGCGGCCGCCACGGGCGGCGGGGCGATGGGCCGCAGCGCGGGCCCTGCGCCCGCCAGGGTCCGGTCCGCCTCCCAGGCCTGCCGGAGGGCCCAGAACTTGCGCCAGTACGTCGGCAGAGTGGCCGGCTGGGCCTGCTGGGCGACCACCTCGGCCTCCGAGACGGCGACCCCGAGCAGGAGGGGGACCTCGTCCCCGCCGTACGGCCAGGGCTCCCAGGCACCGCCCGCCGGATCCACGATCATCTCCTCAGCCTTGTACCCGGCGACCAGCTGCATGACGACCTTGAGATCAAGCGGCTTGGCGCGCCCCTCCCGCGTCGTCGCCTTCGTCTTGTAGTCGATGAGGCAGATGCGACCGCCGATGCGGGCCACCAGGTCCAGTGTCCCGGCATAGCCCACGGTGTGGTTCCAGACGGTGATCTCCGGGGCGATGGGCTCCACGCCGTAGAGCGCCCACCACTCGTCGAACCGATGCGCGAACGCCCCCTCGCCGTGGGACTCGAGGGCTGCGCGGGCCTCCTCCAGGCGGTGGTCGCGGCCCAGCTGCCGGAGCGCCACCTGCTCGCAGTAGTGGTGCACCCGGTCGCCGCGGGCCGCGGCGCCGTCACGATGGGCGGCGGCCGCCCTGCTCGCATCACGGGCGATGGCGGTCAATTGGCCGGGCGAACCGACGGCACCCGCCAGACGCGGGTCGCGCACCGCTGCGCTGGCAGCCATGTGCCCCGCCCAGCCGGTGAGGTCGGAGGCTGCCTGGCCGATCACCGTGGTGATGGAGGGAACCTCGAGCGGACCGCCCACGGTCCGTGCATACATCCGGCCCAGATCTGTCTGCTGGGCGAGCGCTGGCGTCGTCATGGCCTCGATTCTGGCACGGCACACCCCGGGCATGGCTCCGCCGCGAAAATTTTCTGCCGACCCCTCTCCCCCGGGATCCCGGGGGAGAATGCTCCTTGTCAGAGGCAGATAGGCCGTCTGGGGACGCGCCGGCGACCCCTCGATTTGCACACGGCAGAAAAGGTCATTAGAGTATTTACTCGTTGGAACGCGGCCGGAAGGCAACGGATACGGAATCCGGAAGGTCGCGATCTTGACATGCGGACATAGCTCAGCTGGCTAGAGCGCCACCTTGCCAAGGTGGAGGTCGCGAGTTCGAATCTCGTTGTCCGCTCGCATTCACTGTAGGTCTTCACGACCGCTCCACGGATGCGATTCTGCTAGGAATCGTGTCCATGGACATGGTGGGGTGGCCGAGAGGCGAGGCAGCGGCCTGCAAAGCCGTATACGCGGGTTCGAATCCCGTCCCCACCTCGGCTACAGTAATGCGAACCCTTACGGGCGATTGGCGCAGCGGTAGCGCGCTTCCCTGACACGGAAGAGGTCACTGGTTCGATCCCAGTATCGCCCACTCAAGCATTCCCCCTCGCGGGGGCAATCCTTGGTCTGAGTTCACGTCAGACGCGCGGACATAGCTCAGCTGGCTAGAGCGCCACCTTGCCAAGGTGGAGGTCGCGAGTTCGAATCTCGTTGTCCGCTCCACGTAGAGAGAAAGCCCCGGTCCTCGGACCGGGGCTTTCGTCGTCGTGGGCCGCCTCCCGAGACAGACAGGACCTGCGCCCGGGGGCCGTCGCCGGCCGCCCAGGCCTGGGCGGCCGGCGACGGCAGGCCGGGTCAGGCGACCGGTTCGTCCAGTTGGGCGTTCCGCGCCAGCGAGGTCAGCCGCGAGACGGCTCGGAAGTACTTCTTCATGTAGCCGCCGCCCATCATCTCCTGCGTGAACAGCTCGTCGAACGGGACACCGGAAGAGACGATCGGCACATCGCGGTCGTAGAGCCGGTCGGCCAGGACCACGAACCGCAGGGCCAGCGACTGCTCCGTGATGGTCTCCACCCGGTGGAGGACGAGGACATCGATGCCGTCGATCAGCTGCCGGTACCGGCTCGGATGGATGCGCTGGAGGTGCCGGGTCAGGCCGCCGAAGTCGTCGACGGCGAGCGTCCTGTCCGGGAACCGCTCCTCGGCGTACGCCTCGATCCGGTCGTCGGGCAGCGGCGCCGGCGCGTCCGCCAGGCCCCGGTGCCGGTAGTCCTCGCCGTCCACGCGGATGACGTCGAACTGGTCCGCGAGCACCTGGATCTCGCGCTTGAAGTCGGTCGCCGCGAAGCGGCCCTCCCCCAGCGCTCCGGGCAGTGTGTTCGACGTCGCGACCAGCCTGACTCCGGCGTCGGACAGCTCGCGCATCAGGCGGGACATGAGGACCGTGTCGCCGGGGTCGTCGAGCTCGAACTCGTCGATGCAGACCAGCTTGTACCCCTTCAGCACGTCGACCGTCTTGCGGAAGGAGAGCGCCCCGACGAGGTTGGTGTACTCGACGAACGTGCCGAACGCCTTCGGCCCGGGCGCGGCGTGCCACAGGGAGGCCAGCAGGTGCGTCTTGCCGACGCCGAACCCGCCGTCGAGGTACAGCCCCGCCTTGGCCTTCCTGGGCCCGCCTCCGAAGAGCCGGCCGAGGAACCCGCCCCCGCTGGCGCCGCCGATCGAGGCGGCGAACTCCCGCATGCGCTGCACCGCTGCCGCCTGGGACGGCTGCTGCGGGTCGGGGATGTAGTTGTCGAACGACACCTCGCCGAACCGATAGGACGGTTCGAACCCGTCGAGCAATTGCTCGGGCGAGACGTTCGGTGTGCGTTCTGACAGGTGTTCGATCGTGGGCACGGGTGTCTGAATCCTTCGTCGGCATCGCGGCGGCCGGTACCGCCACCGCAACTTTACGTGCGCCCATGACGCCGCGCATCCATGCGTCACGCTGTGCGCGAAACCTGCCCGGGCACGGCCCGGGATACGACGCCGGCCCGCCCCTGGGCGCCCGGGCGGCAGTAGTCTTGGGAGCAGTCCCCATTGTCTAGTGCGAACCGAGGTGCACCGTGGCTCTACCGCCAGACACCCACGAGAAGTTCTCCGCCTACGCCCACCCCGAGCGGCTGGTCTCCACCGAGTGGCTGGCCGACCGCCTCGGCGACCCGGATCTGGTGGTCGTCGAGTCCGACGAGGACATCCTCCTCTACGACACGGGCCACATCCCCGGGTCCGTGAAGGTGGACTGGCACACCGAGCTCAACGACGAGGTCACCCGCGACTACGTCGACGGTGAGGGCTTCGCCCGGCTCATGTCCGCCAAGGGCATCGGCCGCGACACCACCGTCGTCTTCTACGGCGACAAGTCGAACTGGTGGGCGGCCTACGCCCTGTGGGTCTTCACGCTGTTCGGCCACGAGGACGTCCGCCTGCTCGACGGCGGCCGCGACAAGTGGATCGCCGAGGGCCGCGAGCTGACCAAGGAGAAGCCGTCCCCGACCGCCGTCGACTACCCGGTCGTGGAGCGCGACGACGAGGCCGCCCGCGCCTACAAGGACGAGGTGCTGGCCCACCTCGGCCGCGGCCCGCTGATCGACGTGCGCTCGCCCGAGGAGTACTCCGGGGAGCGCACGCACATGCCGGCCTACCCGGAGGAGGGCGCACTGCGCGGCGGCCACATCCCGACGGCGGCGTCCGTGCCCTGGGCCCGCGCCGCCGCCGAGGACGGGACCTTCAAGGACCGGGCGGCGCTGGAGGACGTGTACCTGCGCGAGGCGGGCCTGGCCGAGGGCGACGACGTCATCGCGTACTGCCGGATCGGTGAGCGCTCCAGCCACACGTGGTTCGTGCTCAAGCACCTGCTCGGGTTCGAGACCGTCCGCAACTACGACGGGTCCTGGACCGAGTGGGGCAATGCCGTACGCGTGCCGATCGTCCGCGGCTCGGAGCCGGGTGCGCTGGCCGGAGGCGGCGCGGCCGCGGGGGGCCGGCCGTGACCGGCGCACTGCCCCCGACCCTCGCCGAGATCGTGGACGACTTCCAGGCGCTCGAGGAGCGCGAGCGCCTCGAGCTGCTGCTGGAGTTCTCGGAGTCGCTGCCGGAGCTGCCCGAGCGGTTCCGCGACCACCCCGAGCTGCTCGAGCAGGTGGTCGAGTGCCAGTCACCGCTCTTCCTGACCCTGGAGGTCGGCCCGGAGGACGGGCGGCCGGTACGGATCTACTTCTCCGCGCCACCGGAGGCTCCCACCACGCGGGGCTTCGCCTCGGTCCTCCACGAGGGCCTCGACGGCCTCCCGGCGGAGACGGTCCTGGCCGTCCCGGACGACATGCCCGAGCAGCTGGGGCTCACCCGGGCCGTCACGCCGCTGCGGATGCGCGGCATGACCGCGATGCTCGGTCGCATCAAGCGGCAGGTGGCACGGGCTCTGGACGCCTAGCCCGGTGGGCACGAGAGCCTCCCCGAAGGGCACCCCGGCGACGGTCGCGCTGACCGCCGCGGGGGTGCCCTTCGCGCTGCACGGCTACCGCCACGACCCGGCGGCGCCGTCGTTCGGCCTCGAGGCCGCCGCGGCGCTCGGGGTGCCGGCGCGCCGGGTCTTCAAGACCTTGATGGTCCGGCTCGAGCCGGAGGAGTTCGCGCTCGCGCTCGTCCCGGTCGAGCGGCAGCTGAACCTGAAGGCCGCGGCGGCCGCCCTCGGGGCCAAGCGGGCGGCACTGGCCGAGGCGTCGGTCGCGGAGCGCCGCAGTGGCTACGTGCTCGGCGGGATCTCGCCGTTCGGCCAGCGCCGTCGGCACCGGCTCGTCGCCGACTCCTCGCTGCTCGCGGCGGAGACGGTCTTCGTCTCGGGCGGCCGCCGCGGCCTGGAGATCGAGCTCGCCGCGAGCGACCTCCTGGCGGCGACGGACGGGACGACGGCGCCCGTCGCCGCCTGAGGGCGCCGGGCCGGCGCCCGGGCTGTGGCTAGAGCGCCTCGGCCCCGGGACGCTCAGCGGGACGCTCCTCGGGGTGCCGCTGCGCCCGGCGCGGCGACGGAGCGTCCAGGCGGCTCCCGAGCCAGGAGCGGACGGTGTCGTCCCAGCGCTGCGGGTCCACGTTGTACTCGTGCGTGTGGCGCGCCCGCGTGAACCGCTCGAACGAGACCACATGCGGGTTGAGCTCGGCGAGCGCGGCCGAGGGGCCCACCGGCACGAAGTCGTCGTCCTCGCTGTGCAGGATCAGGGTGGGCGTGCGCAGGTGCTCGGCCCGGGCCACCCAGTTCAGCTCCTTGAGGTCCACCGGGGCCGCGAGACCGGTCACGAGCCGGCCCGCCTTGTTCGACAGCAGCCACTGCCCGAGCCGACCGACCGAGGCCGGGATCCGATTGATGCGCGCCTGGTGGGCCAGGACGTCGATCCAGTCGACGACGGGGCCGTCCAGCACGAGAGCGGCGATGCGCGGGGCATGGTGGGAGCGGTCCACGACCTGCAGGCAGATCGCCCCGCCCATCGACCATCCGAGGAGGACGATGTCCTCAGCTCCGTGCCGGATCGCGTAGTCGATCCCGGCCTCGACGTCCTCCCACTCGGTGCTGCCCAGCCCGTAGCGTTGGTCCGGTGCGGCCGGGGCGTGGCCGTCGTTGCGGTAGGACAGCAGCAGGGACGTCAGTCCGAGCTGCTGCACCACGGGGAGCGCCCGCAGCCCCTCGGCCCGGTCGGAGCCGCGGCCGTGGACCATGATCGCCCACGTGCTCCGGCGGTGGGTGCCGGGGACCAGCCAGGACTGCGAGGTGCCGCCGACGACGGGGACATCGACCTCCTCGTAGTCGTAGCCGACCTCGGACGGGGTGAGGTAGGTGGCGCCGGACCAGCGGCCGCGCGCCGCGCCGCGGAGGTCCCCCTCGTAGATCCGCTCGACGTGGCGCGTGACGGTCCCGTCCGCCGGGGCGAACGCCACGATCTCGCCGATCCGCGCGTGCCCGCGCCCGCCGTCGAACATCAGCGAGTAGGTGCCGGGCACGGTGGTCTCCTCGGTGGCCGGGAGGATCACGTTCCAACCCAGGCCCGCCGCGCGGGCCGCACGATGCCGGCCGTGCGCGGATCCCTCCTCCGGCGCCGCCGATTCGTGGGTCAGGTGGTCGGAGGGCACGACGGCGAGGATCTCCAGCTCCTCCGGACGCATCCGCGCCGGGGTGACGACCTGCCGGGCGAAGTAGCTCGCGAGCCCCGACACGGCCCCGGCCACCAGGGAGCCGGCCGCGGCTCCGGCGACGGCGCCGACGACGGCCCACCGGACCGGCGTCCCCCTGCGGGGCGTGGTGCCCCGGGGACTGTGACGGCGGGATTCTGCGGGCGGTGCAGGATGCTGGCGCGGCATGGGTCCATCATGTCAACCCGCCCACGCCGCGCCAAACATCCGCGCCGACGGGAATTCCGCGGTCCGCCGGGGCGTTGTGCCGGGTGTGACTGAGAATTCCGAAGCAGAGCAGTACCGTCCCGCCGTCACCAAGTCCGACGCGGAGTGGCGGCGCGAGCTGACGCCCGAGGAGTACCGCGTCCTGCGTCAGGCGGGCACCGAGCGGCCGTTCACGGGCGAGTACTGGGACACGGAGCAGGAAGGCGTCTACGCCTGCCGCGCGTGCGGCGCCGAGCTCTTCACGAGCCGCGAGAAGTTCGACGCCCACTGCGGCTGGCCGTCGTTCTTCGCCCCGCTCGCCGAGGGGCGCGTGCGGTACCTGCGCGACGAGTCGCTGGGCATGGCGCGGGTCGAGGTCCGCTGCGCGGCGTGCGATTCGCACCTGGGCCACGTCTTCGGTGGCGAGGGCTTCCCGACGCCCACCGACCAGCGCTACTGCATCAACTCCCTCTCCATCCGGCTCCGCGAGTCGGCCTAGGCGAGCCTCCCGGCCCCGGCGCGGACCCGAGCCTAGAATCGGTGGCGTGAACAACATCGGGGACCTGGCGGCGGCGCCGCGCGACTTCGTGGAGGCACTCGGCGCCCTGCGACGCGCCGCCCTCCGGCCGGAAGTCGGTCTCGCCGAGATCCCCGCCCCGGCGAACCTCGCCCCCTACGGGGTGGCGCTGTCGGCCGACGTGCTCGAGCCCGCGGCCCAGCGCGCCGGATCGCTGCACGGCCCCGCGGCGGCCTTCCTCCGCCAGCCCGCCGAGGAGCAGCGAGAGCTCGCCACCGGGCGGTTCATCCTGCTCCACGACCCGGCCGGGTCGCCGGTCTGGGACGGCACCTTCCGGATCGTCACCTACATCCGCGCCGAGCTGGATGCCGACATGGGCAACGACGAGCTCGTCGGGACCGTGGCGTGGACGTGGCTCTCGGATGCCCTCCACGAGCACCGGGCGGTCTACTCGAACGCCGGCGGCACCGCCACCCGGGTCCTCTCCGAGAGCTTCGGCACCCTGTCCAACCGCCCGGGCACGATCGACATCGAGCTCCGCGCCTCCTGGACGCCGGCCACCGCCGACGTGACCGCCCACCTGGAGGCCTGGGCGGACATGGTCTGCGCCTTCGCCGGGCTCCCGCCGCTGCCGCCGGGCGTCACCGCGCTCCCCCGGCGCCGTCTCAACTGACTCCGCGGCAGGATGCCCCGGCCGGTCGCACCGGGCCCTCACGCCCGGGAGGCCCGCCCGGCACCCGGGCCCACCGCGCCGTCGTCATAGAATGGCTCATCATGACCGAAACCAGTGACGCCCCCACGCCCACCCCTCTGACCGCACCCAGCGAGGGCGTCCCCCTGGTCGTCAACACCGAGTCCGGCCTGAGGCGGGCCGCGGCCGCGCTCGCCGCCGCCACCGGGCCGGTGGCGGTCGACGCCGAGCGCGCCTCCGGCTTCCGCTACGGGCAGCGCGCCTTCCTCGTCCAGCTCCGCCGCGAGGGCGCGGGCACGTGGCTCATCGACCCTGAGGCCTTCGAGGACCTCGCGCCCATCGACCAGGCCCTCTCCGGCGTCGAGTGGATCCTGCACGCCTCGACGCAGGACCTGCCGTGCCTGGCCGAGTGCGGCATGCACCCGGACGCGCTCTTCGACACCGAGCTCGCCGCCCGGCTGGCGGGCCTGCCCCGGGTGGGCCTCGGCGCCGTCGTCGAGTCGCTCCTGGGCCTCTCGCTCGCCAAGGAGCACTCCGCGGCCGACTGGTCCAAGCGGCCCCTGCCGGAGCCGTGGCTAAACTACGCCGCACTCGACGTCGAGGTGCTCGTCGAGCTGCGCCAGGAGCTCCACCGGATCCTGGAGGAGGACGGCAAGCTCGAGTTCGCCGAGCAGGAGTTCGAGGCCATCCGCACGGCCGGCCCCGCCGCGCCGCGCCAGGACCCCTGGCGGCGGACCTCCGGCCTGCACGCCCTGCGCGAGCGGCGGAAGCTCGCCGCCGCCCGGGAGCTCTGGTACGAACGCGAGTCACTGGCGGAGAACCGCGACGTCTCGCCCGGGCGGATCATCCCCGACTCCGCGATCATCGCGGCCGCGAAGGCGATGCCGACCACCGTGCCGGCCCTCCTGAAGACCCCCGGCTTCCACGGTCGGGCCGCGGCCAAGGAGGCAGCCCGCTGGATGCGCGCCCTGCAGACGGCCCGCACCACCGAGGACCTCCCGCCGCTGCACCTGCCCTCCAACTCGCCGCCGCCGCCCCGCGTGTGGGCCGACAAGGACCCGGCCGCCGCGGCCCGGCTCAACACGGCCAAGCCGCGTCTCGCCCGTGTCGCGGAGCAGCTCGAGATCCCGCTGGAGAACGTCCTCACCCCGGACCACCTGCGCCGCATCGCGTGGCGTCCGCCGATGCCGATCGAGCCGGAGAGCATCGAGGCGGCGCTCCGCGACCTCGGGGCCCGGCCCTGGCAGGTGCGCCTCGCCGCGCCCGTGATCACCGTCGCGTTCCTCGACCCGGACCTGCCCGGCGAGTAGCGTCGGAGGCATGTCGCCGACGACGCCTCCGGACTCCACTGCCCGCCCCTCCGCCCCGTTCCCGCGGGTCGTCCAGGCCCCCATGGCCGGCGGCCCGGGCACTCCCGAGCTCGCCGCCGCGGTCACCAACGCAGGAGGCCTCGGCTTCGTCGCCGGCGGGTACCTCCGGGCTGACGCGCTGGTCGACCAGCTCGATCGGGCCGAGGCCCTCACCGACGGCCCCCTCGGCGTGAACCTCTTCGTGCCCGAGCGCACCGCGGACGGACGGGCCGTCGGGCTGGACGACGCCGGGCTGGAGGAGCTCGGCCGCTACCGCGAGCGGCTCCTGGCCGACCTCCCGGCGCCGGCAGGCGCCGACGGCCGGCCCGGGACGAAGCCCGAGCCAGCCCCGCTGGAGACCGCCGCGCGACCGGACGACGACGACTACCCCGCCAAACTGGCGGCCCTCCTCGCCCGGCCGGTGCCCCCCGCCGTCGTGTCCTTCACCTTCGGCCTCCCCACGCCCGCCGAGCTCGAGAGCCTCCGGGGCCGCGGGATCGCCGCCGTCGCCACGGTGACCTGCGAGGACGAGGCCCTCGCCGCAGTCCGTCTGGGGTTCGACGGCCTGTGCGTCCAGGGGCCCGAGGCGGGCGGCCACCGCGGGACCCATCTGTCGGCGCAGACGCCCGACGCGAGGCCGCTCGCGCGCCTGCTGCCCGACGTCGTCGCGGCCGTCCGCGAAGCCGGGCCCGCCGGGGCGCGACCGGTGTGGATCGCGGCCGCGGGAGGGATCGCCACGGCCGACGACGTCGCCCGGGTCCTGCGCGCCGGGGCCGACGCGGCGCAGGCCGGCTCCGCGTTCCTGCTCTGCCGGGAGGCCGGCACGGGTGCCACCCACCGGGAGGCGGTGCGCGGCCTCGGGGCGGAACCGGACCCGACGGCCGTCACGCAGGCGTTCACGGGCCGGCCCGCCCGGGGGATCGTCAACGACTTCCTCCGTCGGCACACCGACGCCGCGCCCGCCCTCTACCCCGCGGTCCACCACCTGACCCGGCCCCTGCGCGGTGCGGCCGCGGCGGCCGGCGAGCGCGAGCGCCTCCACCTGTGGGCCGGGACGCGGGCGGGCCTGGCCCGGGAGGCGACGGCGGCGGAGATCACGGCCGAGCTCCTCGCCGGCGCCTCGATTGCCTCGGATATTACCCACGGGTAACATATGCTGTGGATCACAGACCCACAGTGGCCCCCCACGAGAGGACGCGCCGTACACATGTCAGATGCCACCGCCCCGGAACGCTTCGACCGCTACCAGGACCTCGCCGGCGAGGTCGCCGACGAGGTCGTCACCCACGCGAGCGTCGAGGAGCTCGAGCTCGCCGGCGGCCGCACGCTCGCGCTTGTCACGCTGGACAACGGACTCGACGCGCGTCGCCCCACCACCCTCGGCCCCAACAGCCTGATCGGCCTCGGCCGCGTCCTCGCCGAGCAGCAGCGGCGGGCACGGGACGGCGAGATCGACGCGCTGGCCGTCACCGGCAAGCCGGGCTTCTTCGTCGCCGGCGCGGACCTGTCCTTCGTCTCGTCGCTGCGCGACTCGGCCAACGCCGGGCAGATGGCCGAGCTCGGGCACGAGGTCTACGGACTGCTCGCGGACCTGGGCGTGCCGACCTTCGCGTTCGTCAACGGCGTCGCCCTCGGCGGCGGGCTCGAGGTCGCTCTCGCGTGCACCTACCGGACCGTCGCCGCGGAGGCGAAGGGCATCGGCCTGCCGGAGGCCTTCATCGGGCTCATCCCGGGCTGGGGCGGCGTCTACCGGCTGCCGCGCCTGATCGGCCCGGAGGCGGCCCTCCAGGTGATGATCGAGAACCCGCTGAACAACAACCGCTCGATCACCGGCCGTCGCGCGCACGAGCTCGGCATCGCCGACCACCTCGTGACGGAGGGGGACTTCGTGGCCGAGTCCGCCGCCTGGGCCGGGAGCGTCCTCGACGGCGCGGCGGTCGAGCGCCCGCACGCCACCGACCCCGCCACCCCCGAGGGGCGCGACCGCTGGGACGCGGCCCTGCGGAAGGCCGCAGCATTCGTGGAGGCCAAGATCTCCAACGCCGCACCCGCCCCGCTGAAGGTCCTGGAGGTCATGGCGGCCGGCCGCGACCTGACACAGCCGGAGGCGGCACGGCTGGAGGTCGACGCCCTGGTCGGGCTCATGCGCACGCACGAGTTCCACAACACCGTGTACGCGTTCCTCGAGCTCGTGCAGAAGCGTGCGAAGCGTCCCGCCGGGGCGCCGGACCAGGCGCTGGCCCGGCCGGTCGGGCGGATCGGGGTCGTCGGCGCCGGGCTCATGGCCGGGCAGTTCGCGCTGCTATTCGCCCAGGCCCTGCGCGTGCCGGTGACCATCACGGACCTGGACCAGGGCCGGGTGGACCGCGGCCTCGCCCACATCTCGGCCGATCTCGACAAGCAGGTGGCCAAGGGCCGCCTGAGGTCGGAGGACGCCGAGGCCGTACGCGCGCTGATCACCGGAACCACGGACAAGGCCGACTTCGCCGACGCCGATCTGGTCATCGAGGCCGTCTTCGAGGAGCTCTCGGTCAAGAAGCAGGTCTTCGCCGAGGTGGAGGCAGTGGTCTCCCCGGAGTGCATCCTGGCCACGAACACCTCGTCACTGTCGGTGACCGAGATGGCGGCGGACCTGCAGCATCCCGAGCGCGTGGTCGGGTTCCACTTCTTCAATCCGGTCGCCGTCATGCCGCTGGTCGAGATCGTGCGGGCCCCGAGGACGGACGACGCCGTCGTCGCCACCGCCTTCGCGCTGGCCAGGGGCCTCGGCAAGACCGCCGTGCTGGTCCGCGACTCCGCCGCGTTCGTGGTGAACCGCGTCCTGCTCCGGCTCATGGGCGAGGTCCAGAACGCCTTCGACGAGGGCACGCCCGCGGAGGTCGCCGACGACGCGCTGCGCCCCATGGGGCTGCCGATGACCCCGTTCACGCTGCTGGCGATGGTCGGCATGCCGGTGGCCCAGCACGTCATGGAGTCCCTGCACGCCGCCTTCGGCGACCGGTTCCGCGTCTCCGCGAATCTCCAGCGGCTGATCGACCACGGGATCACCGGCCTCTGGGCTCGGGACGACGACGGCGGCCGCACCATCCCGGAGGAGACCGCTGCGCTGCTCGAGCGTGGCGACGAGCCGTCCACCTCGGAGGAGGTCCTCCGCCGCACCCAGGATGCCCTGGCCGAGGAGATCGGACTCATCGTGAACGAGGGCGTGGTCGCCAGTCCGGAGGACGTGGATCTGTGCATGATCCTCGGTGCGGGCTGGCCCATGCATCTCGGCGGCATCACGCCCTACCTGGACCAGGTCGGGGCGTCGGAGCGTGTGAACGGACGGAAGTTCCACCCAGGACGCTGACGCACGGGCCCGGCGGCGTTCCTATGATGGAGGCATGACTCTCCCCGCCGCACCGCACGCCGTCACTCCCGCCGGGCCCGCAGACGGGGCAGGAGCACCCCCCCCGGGTCCTCCGGCCCCGACCCGCCGGGGCTTCCTGAACCGCACCGCGCTCGGGGGTACCGCGGCCGCCGGCACGCTCGCGCTGGCGGCCTGCTCCCCCGGGACGGCGCCTCAGGCGTCAGCGCCGTCGGCTCCGGCGCCCGGCACCGAGGGCACCACCGCGCACGTGGTGGCTCCGGCCTCCGAGCTGCCTCGCGGGTCCAAGCTGAGCGTGGAGATCGAGGGCCGCAACTACCTGCTCTTCCGCCCGAGCGAGACCTCCGTCCTGGCCTACCGGGCCCTGTGCACGCATGCGGGCTGCCAGGTCCAGGTCGGCGACGAGCACGACTTCCACTGCCCGTGCCACAACTCAGAGTTCGCGCCCGAGGACGGGACGCCCACGGCAGGTCCGGCGGACGCCCCGCTGGAGCGCTTCGCGGCCGAGATCGACGGCGAGGACGTCCTCGTCTACGTCTGAGTGCCCCGCCCGGGGCCGTCCGGCGCGTGAGCGGTCCGCCCCCAGCGGGCCGCCCCGGCGCCGTGCACCCCGTGGGTGCCGTCCCCGCAGCCGTCCCCCTCGCCGGACGGGTCCGGGAGGCGGACGACACGGTCGGCGGCCGCCGCGGCGAACGATTCGTCGTGCGTGCTGAACAGCACGGCCCGGCCCGCCTCCGTCCTGCGTGCGAGCAAGCGGCGCAGCAGGCCGATGCCGGCGTCGTCGAGGGCGACCGTGGGCTCGTCGCAGAGCAGCACGTCCGGCTCGCGCACCAGCACCGTGGCCAGTGCCACGAGTCGGCGAGCGGCGCCGGAGAGCTCGTAGGGGTGGGAGTCCGCGGCGTCGGCCAGGCCGACCTCGTCCAGGATCCGTGCGACGCCCTGCGAGTCCTCGAGCCCGAATCCGACCTCCCGGGACACCGTGCGCTCGAAGAGCTGGTCCCCGCTGCGCTGCAGCAGCAGGCCCACGCGTCCGGTGCTCCGGACGGTTCCCGAGAGCGGCGGCAGCAGGCCGGCGGCCGTCTTGAGCAGCGTGGTCTTCCCCGCGCCGTTGGGACCGAGGAGGGCGACGGTCTCCCCCGGCCGGAGCGCCAGATCCACGCCGGTCTGCAGCGCCTGCGCGGACCATCGGGGCCGCAGCCGCCGCGACGAGGCCTCGCGAACCCGGTAGCCGATGCCGGCGTCGGCCAGCTCCAGCAGCGGTCTCGACCGGCGCGGTCCCGCGGCCGCTGCCGGGCCGGCCGGCCTGGACGGCGGGGACTGCCGCTCTGTCACGGCCGGGAGAGCCGCCCGCACCAGCCGGCCGCCCGCGAGCTCCCGGACGTCGTCGGCCCGCGCGGGGAGCCCATCGCTGCGGCGGGCCAGATGGATGACGGCCCGTCCGGCGGCGCACCGCTGCGCGATCCACTCCGCCACCCGGTCACGGGCGCCCGCGTCGAGGCCCGCGAACGGCTCGTCGAGCACCAGCACCTCCGGGTCGGTCACGGCCAGCGCCGCCAGCGCCACGATCCGCTCCTGACCGCCCGAGAGCCGCTCGACCTCGCGTTCCAGCAGGTGCTCGATCCCGAGCCCGGCCGCCGCCTCGCCGACCCTCTCGCGCATCCGCGCCCGCGGGACCCCCTGGTTCTCGAGCGCGAACGCGATCTCCTCCGCCACGGTCTGGCGGGCCCCGGAGAGGAAGTGCCCGGCCTCCTGCGGCAGCACGCCGATGTACCGGGCCCAGCCGGCCGGATCGATCCGGACGCGCTGGCCCGCGGAGAAGGCGAGGCGCCGTCCGGCCACCAGGAACTCGGCGTCCAGGACGTCGTCGTCGGGGTCCGCGCCGGCCGGGGCGCCGTGCAGCGACGGCGCGGGGAGCATGCCGCCCAGCACCCGCCCCAGGGTGGTCTTCCCCGAGCCGGACGCCCCGACGACCGCCGTCAGCGAGCCCGGGGCCACGGCGAGGTGGACGCCGCGCAGGATCTCCGGCCCGTGGCCGCCGAAGCGGAAGGACCGGATCCGGGCCTCCAGCAGCGGCGCCGGCGCCGGGCGGCTCACTCGGCACCGCCGAGGTGCAGGATCAGGACGGGCACGACGACGGCCCCCACGGCGGCGGTCCACCGGACGAGGCGCTGGAGCGGGGAGTCGGGCACGCTCCGCAGCCGGGTCCTGCGGGCCACGGAGGAGGGGAAGCCGCGCGCGGCGAGGTGCGGCGCCCGGTCGGCGGCCTCCTGCACGGAGGACAGCACCAGCGGAACGGCCTGGAGGCGGGCCGCCCGCCAGGAGCGCCGGAGGGGTCCCGGAGGCCGCTGCGCGGGGCCGGCGGCGAGACGGAGCGTCTGGGCGTCGGCGATGGCACGACGCCGTCGCCGTAGGGCCGGCACCAAGGCGAGCGTCGCAGCCAGGAGGTAGCCGGCCTGCGGCGGGACCGGCGCGAGGTCGACGGCCGCGACCAGCTGGTGCCGGTCGAGGGCCAGCGCGACAGTCGCCGCGACCACCACCAGGACCGCGAGCCGGAGCCCGAGGTGCGCCGCGACGGACAGGCCCTCGGCGGTGAGCCGCATCCATCCGGCCTCCAGGAGCACCCGGTCCCCCGTGCGGTCGAACAGGGCGTGGATCATCGCCTGCGAGGCCCACACCGGGAGGAGGATCGCGGCCGACGCGCCGGCCACCCCGGCCAGGCGTCCGCGCGCCGCGGCCGCACCGAGGCACACGAGGACCACGGCCAGGCTGACGGGCCAGGCGGCGAGCGCCGTCGTCGTGGTGACGACGAGTGCCGCGACCGCGAGGACGGTGAACGGGTGCAACGGTTCGCTACTCCTGCGGCTGCGGGCGCCGGCCGAGCACCCGGTGGCGGCGGACGAAGGCGAAGGTGCGGGTCAGCCGGCCGGGGAGGGCGTGGACCAGGAGCGCGGCGATCAGGAAGACGACGGCCTTGTCGCCCGGGTCGGAGATCAGGGCCTGCTTGGTGACGGCGGAGAGGAGCGAGTCCCCCATGGCGCGGAAGGCGCCGACGAGGGCGCCGGTCCCGACCCCGGAGGTGCCCCCGAAGACGAAGGCGGCCACCGGTGCCGCGACGAGGCCCCCGACGACCCCGGCCAGCAGGCCGGCGACAGGGGCCACGACGATGCGGCGGACGGCTCCGAACCGCGCCGCGGTGCCGGCGAGCAGACCGATCAGCCCCGCTCCGGCGGCGAACGGCAGGACGGTCGGGTTAAACAGGGACCACACGAGCGTCCCGAGCACGCCCGTGGCGGCCCCGGCGCGGCGGCCGGCGAGGAACCCCACGAGCACCGTGCCGATCGAATCCAGGTAGAGCGGCACCATGACCGAGCCGACGAACTGCCCCAGCACGATGTTCAACGCCAGCGCGACGGGGATGAGCGTGAGCGTGCCGACCGGGAGCTCGGGCAGGACCGCTGCGAGCAGGAGGAGGGCGGCTGCCAGGTAGCCGGCGAAGGCGGCGAGCGCCACGCCCTGTCCCAGGCCCTCGGCGATGCCTGCGGGCTGCGTGAGGACCAGCGCGAGGTAGGTGCCGGCGAGGACCGCGAAGCCGGCGATCCCGAGGGCGCGACGCCCGGTGCGGCCCCGGTCGGGACCGTCCTCGAGGATCAGTCCGCGTTCGGTCGGGTCGGCGGCGTCGGAGTCCGCTCCGCGGGCGACGGGCCCGGAGGCGGTGGGCTCGGGCGCGGAGGACGGGTGAGATGACATAGGGGTGCTCCTGGATCGCGGAATCGCCGGCGGGGCGCCGACGCACCCGGACGGGGTGTCGGCGCGGCCCCCTATGTCACCTCGGAGGCCGAGTGTGGATTTTACACGGTGTGCCGCCGGCCGACCGCCGAGCGGTTCCCCTCACTCCCCGTGACGGAGCCGGCGGGCGTGGGCTCCCAGCCGGTCGACGAGCTCGGCGAAGCCCGCCTCCGGGTCGTTCCAGGCGACGACGCGGGCGTTCGCCGGACGGCCCCAGAGCCCTCGGTAGTCGGCGACGGTCGTGCCGATCAGCAGCGGCGAGTCGGTCTCGACGTCGACGACGGCGGGACGGGCCCGGTACTCCAGGGTCCCGGCCGCGACGCCCGCGGCGAAGTAGTCGTGGACGTGCGCGATGTAGCCCTGGTCGTAGTGGCGGTGGAACTCGAAGTAGAAGCGCAGGGCGTCGGAGAGGTACCGGACCAGTGGGTCGCTGGACCGGCTGCGGAGCCCCTCCGGGTCACCGGGGCGCACGAGCTCCGCCGCCTCGCAGCCGGCCGCGGCCGCCAGCCGGGTCACGACCTCCGGGGGCATCTCGAAGCGCTCGGTGGCCTCCAGCGCACAGACGACGGGCAGTTGGTCCGCGGCCAGCCCCGCCGCGGCCGCGGCGCCGTAGGCCGCGTAGACCTCGTGCGCCGCGTGGGGGTCCACGTGCGTGTTCCACTCGGCCGTCGGCGTCGTGTTGCCCTGGTAGTTGAAGCTGCCGCCCATGATCACCGCACCCTTGAGCAGCCACGGCAGGCGCGGCTCGCGGCGCAGGGCCAGCGCGAAGTTCGTCAGCGGCGCCGTGAGCAGCGCCGTCAGCTCGCCGGGCGCGGCACGGGCCGCCTCGATCCAGAAGTCGACGGCGTCGTCCGCGGCGCCGACTTCGGTCCCGTGCGAGGCGGACGACGGCGCCGGGAGCTCGGCGTAGCCGACGCCCTGGGGGCCATGGGTCTCCGGCGTCGTGACGAGCGGGATCCGCAGGGGCTCTCTCGCGCCGATCAGGACGGGCACGTCGGGGCGGCCGCAGAGGTCGAGGAGGGCCCGGTTGTTCGCCGCCACCTGCTCGACCGCGACGTTGCCGGGGGTGCTGGTGACGGCGACGAGCTCGACGTGATCGCAGGCCGCGAGGTACGCGAGGGCCAGGGCGTCGTCGATCCCGGTGTCGTTGTCGACGAGGATGCGGGCCGTCGGCGAGGTGCCGTCTCGGCGGGATTCCATGCGGGTCTCCTGCGCTCTCTGCGGTGTGCGATCCGGTCGGCGGCCACTCGCGGCCGCCCCCCGCCGCGAGCCTACCGTGCGGGTTCCGGCGGAGATTCGAACCGCCATGCATAGTCATTCACAGTCATGCATAACAATTGGAAATCTGGCGGCGAGGGCCTAGCATTCTAGGTATGTCGAAAGTACTCACCTCCCTCCCCGTCGGCGAACGCGTCGGCATCGCCTTCTCGGGCGGCCTGGACACCTCCGTCGCCGTCGCCTGGATGCGCGACAAGGGCGCCGTCCCCTACACCTACACCGGCGACCTCGGCCAGTACGACGAGTCGAACATCGACTCCATCCCGGGGCGCGCCCTCGAGTACGGCGCCGAGAAGTCGCGGCTCGTCGACTGCAAGCCGCTGCTCGTCGAGGAGGGCCTCGCCGCGCTGGCCTGCGGTGCGTTCCACATCCGCTCCGGCGGCAAGACGTACTTCAACACCACTCCGCTCGGCCGCGCCGTCACCGGCACCCTGCTGGTGCAGGCCATGCGCAACGACGGTGTGGACGTCTGGGGCGACGGCTCCACGTACAAGGGCAACGACATCGAGCGGTTCTACCGCTACGGCCTGATGGCGAACCCGAACCTGCGCATCTACAAGCCCTGGCTGGACCCGCAGTTCGTCCACGAGCTGGGCGGCCGCCAGGAGATGAGCGAGTGGATGACGGCCCACGGCTTCCCCTACCGCGACTCCGCCGAGAAGGCGTACTCGACCGACGCGAACATCTGGGGCGCCACCCACGAGGCCAAGACCCTCGAGTTCCTCGACACTCCCCTGGAGACGGTCGAGCCGATCATGGGCGTGAAGTTCTGGGACGACTCGGTCGAGGTCGCGACCGAGGACGTGACCATCGCCTTCGAGGCCGGCCGACCGGTCTCCATCAACGGCGAGAAGTTCTCCGACGCCGTGGCGCTGGTCATGGAGGCGAACACGATCGGTGGCCGCCACGGGCTCGGCATGAGCGACCAGATCGAGAACCGCATCATCGAGGCGAAATCGCGCGGCATCTACGAGGCGCCGGGCATGGCCCTGCTGCACATCGCGTACGAGCGCCTGCTCAACGCGATCCACAACGAGGACACGGTCGCGACCTACCACGAGCAGGGTCGCCGCCTGGGCCGCCTGATGTACGAGGGCCGCTGGCTGGACCCGCAGTCGCTCATGCTGCGCGAGTCCATCCAGCGCTGGGTCGGCTCGGCAGTCACGGGCTCCGTGACGCTGCGCCTGCGCCGCGGCGACGACTACACGATCCTCGACACCACCGGGCCCGCCCTGAGCTACCACCCGGAGAAGCTGTCGATGGAGCGCGTCGGGGACGCGGCCTTCGGCCCGCTGGACCGGATCGGCCAGCTCACGATGCGCAACCTGGACATCGCGGACTCGCGGACGCGGCTGGAGCAGTACACCGGCTCGGGCCTGCTCGGCGGCGCCACCGGCGAGCTCATCGGCGACATGGAGGCCGGCGGCGCCGAGGCCATCACCGGCGGCACGCAGGTGACCGAGGACGACCGCGCGGCCGACGAGGCCCTCGAGCGCGCCTCGTTCGACACCGGCACGGACTAGCGTTCCGGCGCGACGGCGAAGGGCGCCCCGCGCGGCTGCAGTGCAGCTGCGCGGGGCGCCCTTCGCCGTGGTGGTCACCGGCCCGCCGGCGCACGCCTGTCCGCCGAGCCCGCCGCCCCCTCCACGTGCCCCCTCCACATGCCCGGTCCGAGCGCCCGGTCCGAGTGCCTAGTCCAGGCTGAAGGGCTTCGGCGGCAGCGGGTGCTTCTGCTTCAGCTTCTCCGGCTCGCCGTAGGGGGCCGCGGCGAGGCGCAGCTTCGAGAAGTCGAGGTTGTTGTCTCTGATCGCCGTCTTGATGGCCGACACGGCGGCCTTGACGTCCGGGGTGAGGATCCGGATGTTCAGCTTGCCGGGGGCGAACTCGGCCGACTCGACCGTGCCCAGGCCGCGCCAGGCCAGGTGCGGCGTGAGGACCTGGACGGCGGTGTCCCGCAGCCGCTGCCCGTAGCCGCCCTCCGACTTGGCCGGGTACTGGGCGACCACCCAGAACTGCTCCTCGGCCGCCAGTTCGGCGAAGCCGTCCTCGCGGCACTGCAGCTCGAAGCCCGCGAGCAACGACTCACCGGTCTCCTCGTCGACGTCCTGGACGTCCTTCGTGGTCGACTGGTGCCCCACGGATCCGTGGTTGATGACGAACTGCCCCAGCCCGCCGTCCGCGTAGGTCTCGTACCACGCCTCGCGGAACTCGAGCGATCCGTCGTCTCGACGGCGGTAGGTGCGGATGATGGCCATGCTTCTCCTCCAGTCCGGGCGGCTTGCCCGTGGATCGGTACTCCTCGAAAACTCCGTGCGCCGGCGGCCTCGGCCGCGGCGGCCCGCTCAGCCCCCGGACGACGACGCGAGCCGCCGGCCGTCCTCGAGCCACGCCCGAGCGGCGCGGCTCGCCCCGGATTCGGGGTCGGCCTCGAAGACGCCGCGGCCTCCCTCGACGGCCGTCACCAGTTCCGCGGCGGACGCGCGCATCCGCTCCACCAGCTCGTCCGGGTACCCGTACGCAGCGCCGTGCTCGGCGAACTCGTCCTCGTCGTCGAGGTAGACGCCGCGGGTGCTCGAGCGGATGACGTCCAGGTCCATGTCGACCGAGTGGATCTCCCAGCCGGCGGGCTGCAGCGGGCGCCAGCCGATCGCGGTCGAGACGTCGATGTAGATGCGGAAGTCGCCCGGGTGGGCGGCGTCGTAGAAGGTCGCCACCCAGTCCGCAGTCCGGACCGCTGCCTCCGGATCCGCCCGTTCCCGATCGCTCCGCTCCTGGTGCGGGATGAGGCAGACCGCGTCGGACGCCGCGTAGAAGCCCGCGCCGGGCCGGGCGACGAAGGCGCCGGCGGGCTGGAAGATCCAGTGCCCGGCCGCATCGGCCCCCAGGTAGGTGCCGGGCACTACCCAGTGCGGTCCGCCGTCGTACTTCCAGGCCCGGGCGACCACCAGCTCGCCCGGCATGGCGCCCGCCGGCTCGGACCGCAGCGGACCGGCGTCCGCGCCCACGGCCGCGGGGCTCACAGGCGGGGGATCTGGCCGGTGGGCAGGTCCTGCCCGGGCAGCGGCCGCGCGAAGGGCACCTGGGTGCCGAGCACCTGTGCGACGGTGCTCTGCGCGATGTTCGCCGCGGTCAGCCCGACGCGCTCGAGGATCTGCGAGCGCGAGCCGTGCGCGAGGAACTCCACAGGCAGCCCGACCTCGTTCAGCGCGGTGTCCACGCCGGCCGCGCGCATCTCCTGCCGGATCCGGGCGCCCACTCCCCCGGCCCGGACCCCGTCCTCGATCGAGACGACGAGCCGGTGCCGAGCGGCGAGCCCGACGATGGACCGTGGCACCGGCAGGACCCAGCGCGGATCGACGACCGTGGCCGTGATGCCCTGCGCGGCGAGCCGGGAGGCGACGTCGAGTCCGGTGTCCGCCATCGAGCCGACGGCGACGATCAGGACGTCCCGGGCGTCCGCGTCGTGCTCGGCGCTGTCCCCGGAGCGGGCCAGGACGTCCACGCCGTCCTCGAGCCGCTCCACGGCATCGATCGACCGGCCCACGGTGCCCTTGCTGAAGCGCAGGACCGTCGGGGCGTCGTCCACGGCGACGGCCTCGCGCAGCTGCTCGCGCAGCCGGTCGGCATCGCGCGGCGCGGCGATGTGGATGCCCGGGACGGACTGCAGGATCGACAGGTCCCACATGCCGTGGTGGCTCGGGCCGTCGGGCCCGGTGACGCCGGCGCGGTCCAGGACCACCGTGACGCCCGCCTTGTGGAGGGCCACGTCCATGAGCAGCTGGTCGTACGCGCGGTTCAGGAACGTCGCGTAGAGCGCGACGACGGGGTGCAGACCCCCGTAGGCCAGGCCGGCCGCGGAGGTCATGGCGTGCTGCTCGGCGATGCCGACGTCGATGACCCGCTCCGGGTGCCGGTCCGCCATGGTTTTCAGGCCCACGGGGATCATCATGGCGCCGGTGATGCCCACGATGTCGTCCCGCTCGTCGGCGATGGACGCGATCTCGTCGCCGAAGACCGAGGTCCAGGACTGCGCGGACCCCGACTCCACGGGCTCGCCGGTCACGGGGTCGATGACGCCGACGGCGTGGAACTGGTCGTCCTCGTGGGCGCGGGCCGGCGCGTAACCACGGCCCTTCTCGGTGAGAGCGTGCACCAGGACGGGGCCCTCGTAGGCGCGCGCCTGCTGGAGCGCCTCGTCCACGCTGGCCTGGTTGTGACCGTCGATGGGCCCGATGTACTTCAACCCGAGGTCCTCGAAGAGGCCCTGCGGGGCCCACCAGTCCTTGATGCCCTTCTTCGCCGCGTGCAGCGACTTGTACGTCAGGCGGCCCATCGCGCCACCGCCCTGCAGGCGCTCCTTGACCTTGTCCAGTGTGACCTCGTAGGCCTGCGAGGTCCGGACCTTGTCCAGGGTCATCTGCCGGAGGCCGGCCAGCTGGTTCGCGAGCCCGCCGATGGTCGGCGCGTAGGACCGCCCGTTGTCGTTCACGACGATCACCAGGCGGCGGTCCTTGTCCGCGGCGATGTTGTTCAGCGCCTCCCAGGCCATGCCGCCGGTCAGGGCGCCGTCGCCGACCACCGCGACGACGTAGCGGTCCGGCTCGCCGTTGAGCACGCGGGCACGGGAGATGCCATCGGCCCAGGACAACGAGCTGGAGGCGTGCGAGGACTCGACGATGTCGTGGACGGACTCGCCGCGGTCCGGGTAGCCCGCGATGCCCTGCTCCTGGCGTAGCGTGTCGAAGTCCTGCCGGCCCGTGACGAGCTTGTGCACGTAGGACTGGTGCCCGGTGTCGAAGACGATGGAGTCGTGCGGGGAGTCGAAGGCGCGGTGGATCCCGAGCGTGAGTTCGACGACGCCGAGGTTGGGGCCGAGGTGCCCACCGGTGCGCGCGACGTTCGCGACCAGGAAGGCCCGGATCTCCGCGGCGAGCTCCTGCAGTTGGACCAGGCTCAGGGCGCGCAGGTCGCGCGGCTCGCGAATGGTCTCAAGCAGTCCCACGGAGGCGGTCCTTTCGATGCGGCTGAAGGTCAGTCAATCCTACCGCCTGGCCACGGTTCGGCTCCGCACCGGGCTCCGCTCCGGGCTCCGCTCCGGGCTCCGCTCCGGGCTCCGCTCCGGCCTCCGATCCACCGGCGCTCAGGCGGCCTGCCGGCTCGGCACTGCGCGCGCGTACGCCGCGGAGAGCCGGCGGTAGGACCGGGTGCCCAGCGCCGTCGTCGCGAGGACGATCGACACGAGCCCGGAGGCCAGGAACACGAGCGCGATGCCGCGGGCCTCCCCGTCGCCGAGCAGCCAGCCCCAGGTCTGCCGGCCCTCGCCCGAGGCCATGTAGGGGATGATCCAGAACTCCGCCAGCGGGGCGATGAGGAATGCGGTGATGGGTGCCGCGGCCGCCTCGAAGGTCATGGCGAAGCCGAAGACCCTCCCCTGCGTCTCGTAGGGGACGACCTTCTGGATGACCGTCTGCTCGGCCGCCTCGATGGCGGGGATGAGCATCATGAAGAGCCAGATCCCCGCCGCGAACAGCCACCACCACTCGCGGAGGGTGAACGTCGCGCCGAGGACGCCCGTGACGGCGACCAGGAGCAGCAGGGTGCGGATGGGGTTCCTGCCCAGGCCGAATCTGGCGACGGCCGCCCCGCCGATCAGGAAGCCGGTGGCTGTCACGCCCAGGACGATCCCCCAGGCCTCGACGGGGAACAGAGTCAGCCCGTACGGGTCCATGAGGGCCATGAACACGCCGCCGGTGAGGTTGTTGAAGGTCGTGAAGAGAATCAGGGCGAACAGTCCCTGCGACGCCTTGACGGCGGCGATGCCCGCTCGCACCTCCGAGAGCGTGTTCCGGTCGCCGGCCCGGACGACGCGGGGCTCGGGGATACGGAGGAAGAGCAGGTGGACCAGGACGACGGCGCAGGCCGCCAGGGCGATGACCAGGGTGCCGCCCATGCCGAGCATGCCGATGGCCAGACCCGAGAAGACGGAGGTGACGAGGAACGCGATGCCCTGCACGGAGCCGACCAGCCCATTGGCGTTGGCGCGCCGCTCCGGCGCGACGAGCAGCGTCACCGTCGTCGACAGGGCGATGTTGCGCAGCTGCTCGACGACTGCGCCGACCAGGACGACGGCGGCGAAGACCCAGAACCACGGGCCGTCCAGGCGGAGCAGCTCGCGCTCGGGCAGCGTGGTGTACATGACCGCGGCCAGCCCGAAGAACGCGACGGTGAAGATCGTCGAGCCGACCATCACCGCGTGCTTGCGGTACCGGTCCACCAGGACGCCGAAGGTCATGCCGAAGAAGGCGACCAGCAGCATGTAGGCGCCGCCGATCAGACCGGTCGCCAGGACGGAGCGGGTCTCCAGGTAGACCCAGAAGGTCAGTGCGAACCAGAGGAAGCTGGTGACGACATTGGCCAGCGCGGTGTTGACGAGGACGTGCAGGAAGGTGCGCCGTCCGGTGTCCGCCGGGACCGTGGGTGCCGCGGCGGTCTGCGCGCCGTCGTCGGGGTCCGTGCCCGGGGTGTGCCCGGAGGGCCCGGTGGGTGGGAGCGGCGGTGCCGCTCCCGGCGCCGCCTCGGGCGCAGGAGGTGGTGCCGCGCCGGCGGGACGCGGGTCTTCGTGCGACATGGCATCAGAGTAGGGCCGACGCGGCGCCACGGGAAGATCGCCGGCGCCGGGCCCCGAGACGCCGCTGGGGCGGCCACCGGAGAACCGGTGACCGCCCCAGCGGAGGGTGCTGCCTCGATCAGCTGGCGGAGATCTGACGCAGCACGTACTGCAGGATGCCGCCGTTGCGGTAGTAGTCCGCCTCGCCGGGAGTGTCGATGCGGACGTCCGCGTCGAACTCGACCTTGGCACCGTCCGCCTTGGTGGCGGTCACGTGCACGGTCTTCGGCGTCTGGCCCTCGTTCAGCGCGGTGATGCCCGCGACGTCGAAGGTCTCGGTGCCGTCCAGACCCAGCGAGTCGGCGGACTCGCCGGACGGGAACTGCAGCGGGAGGACGCCCATGCCGATGAGGTTGGAGCGGTGGATGCGCTCGAACGACTCGGTGATGACGGCCTTCACGCCCAGCAGCGCGGTGCCCTTGGCGGCCCAGTCGCGCGACGAGCCGGAGCCGTACTCCTTGCCGCCGAGCACCACCAGGGGGGTGCCGGCCTCGCGGTAGTTCTCGGCCGCATCGTAGACGTACGCCTGCGGTGCGCCCTCCTGGGTGAAGTCACGGGTGAAACCGCCCTCGACGCCGTCGAGCAGCTGGTTCTTGATCCGGATGTTCGCGAACGTGCCGCGGATCATCACCTCGTGGTTGCCGCGGCGGGAGCCGTAGGAGTTGAAGTCCTTGCGGTCCACGCCGTTGGCCAGCAGGTACTGGCCGGCCGGGGTGTCGGACTTGAACGAGCCCGCCGGGGAGATGTGGTCGGTGGTGACCGAGTCGCCCAGCTTCAGCAGGACGCGGGCGCCCTGGATGTCCTCGACCGCCTCCGGCTGCGCCTGCATGCCCTCGAAGTACGGGGGCTTGCGGACGTAGGTGGAGTCATCGGCCCACTCGAAGGTGGCGCCCGTGGGGGTCTCGAGGCTCTTCCAGCGCTCGTCGCCGTCGAAGACGCCCTCGTAGCCCTTCGCGAACATCTCCTTGTCGATCGACCGGCCGATCACGTCCTCGACCTCGGTCGGGGACGGCCAGATGTCGCGCAGGAAGACGTCGTTGCCGTCGGCGTCCTGGCCGAGGGCGTCGGTCTCGAAGTCGAAGTCCATGGTGCCGGCCAGGGCGTAGGCGATGACCAGCGGCGGGGACGCCAGATAGTTCATCTTCACGTCCGGGTTGATGCGCCCCTCGAAGTTGCGGTTGCCGGAGAGGACGGCGGTGGCCGCGAGGTCGTTGGCCTGGATGGCCTCTGAGATCTCCGCCTCGAGCGGGCCCGAGTTGCCGATGCACGTGGCGCAGCCGTAGCCGACGATGTAGAAGCCGAGCTTCTCCAGGTACGGGGTCAGGCCGGACTTCTCGTAGTAGTCGGTGACGACCTTCGAGCCCGGGGCGACGGAGGTCTTGACCCACGGCTTCGAGGTCAGGCCCTTCTCCGCGGCGTTGCGGGCCAGCAGCGCGGCGGCCAGCATCACGGACGGGTTGGACGTGTTGGTGCAGGACGTGATCGAGGCGATCGAGACCAGGCCGTGGTCGAGCGTGAACTCGCGCCCGTCCTCCATCTCCACGTCGACGGCCTTCGACGGACGGCCGATGCCCAGCTCGTCCGCCTCGCCGGCGGCGTAGTTGTGGATGTCCTTTCGGAACTGCTCCTTGGCGTCCGTCAGCTGGATGCGGTCCTGCGGGCGCTTCGGGCCGGAGATCGACGGCACGACCGTCGACAGGTCCAGCTCGAGGAACTCGGAGAAGCGCAGCTCGCGGGAGGGGTCGTGCCAGAGGCCCTGCTCCTTGGCGTACGCCTCGACGAGGGCGACGTTCTCCTCGGACCGGCCGGTGAGGCGCAGGTAGTCGAGGGTGACGTCGTCGATCGGGAACATGGCGGCCGTGGAGCCGAACTCCGGGCTCATGTTGCCGATGGTGGCGCGGTTGGCCAGCGGCACCTCGGCCACGCCCTCGCCGTAGAATTCCACGAACTTGCCGACGACGCCGTGCTTGCGCAGCATCTCGGTGATCGTCAGCACGACGTCGGTGGCGGTGGCGCCGGCGGGGATGGAGCCGGAGAGCTTGAATCCGACGACGCGCGGGATCAGCATGGAGACCGGCTGGCCGAGCATCGCGGCCTCGGCCTCGATGCCGCCGACGCCCCAGCCGAGCACACCCAGGCCGTTGACCATGGTGGTGTGCGAGTCGGTGCCGACGCAGGTGTCCGGGTAGGCCCGCAGCACGCCGTCGACCTCGCGGGTCATGACGGTGCGCGCCAGGTACTCGATGTTGACCTGGTGGACGATGCCGGTTCCCGGGGGGACCACCTTGAAGTCGTCGAAGGCCGTCTGGCCCCAGCGCAGGAACTGGTAGCGCTCACCGTTGCGCTCGTACTCGATCTCCATGTTGCGCTCGAGTGCGCCGGCGTTGCCGAACGCGTCGATCTGCACGGAGTGGTCGATGACCATCTCGGCCGGGGCCAGCGGGTTCACGCGCTTCGGGTCGCCGCCGAGCTCCTGGACGGCCTCGCGCATCGTGGCGAGATCGACGATGCACGGGACGCCGGTGAAGTCCTGCATGATGACGCGCGCAGGGGTGAACTGGATCTCGGTGGAGGGCTGGGCGTCCTTGTCCCAGCCGGCCAGGGCGCGGACGTGGTCCGCGGTGATGTTGGCACCGTCCTCGGTGCGCAGCAGGTTCTCCAACAGAACCTTCAGGCTGTACGGAAGGCTCTCGGCACCCTCGACGGCGTTCAGCCGGAAAATTTCATAGTCTTTGCCTTCGACGTTCAAGACGCCCTTGGCACCAAAGCTGTCCACATTGCTCATTGGGACTCCTCTCGCCAGATTTTCATCTTTGTTGCACGCTGGACCCGACGCCAGTTAGGCGTGCCTAACCGGCACAGATGGTAGTTCGCGGCAGAGCTGCGGCCATCCTATCCGCTCGGTGGATCGAAACCCACGGCGGTAGGGGCTCCCCCGCCTCCCCGGCGGCCGGGCGGAGGGTCCGGTGCGCCGGACGGGTGTCCGCCGTCACGCGGGCGTCACACGCCGGCCTCACTCGGCGGCGAAGTGGCCCACGACCTCCACGTGGTGGGTGTTCGGGTACAGGTCGAGGGCCCGGAGGCCCCGCAGCCGGTAGCCCTCGCGGGCGAGATAGGCGGCGTCGCGGGCGAACGAGGCGGGATCGCAGGAGACGTAGGCGACGCTCCGGGGGGCGGCCGCCGCGATCCGGCGCACGGCCTCCTTGCCCGCGCCGGCCCGGGGCGGATCCAGCACGACGGCGTCGAGCCCGCCGGCGTCGGGCAGCTCGGCGAGCGCGGGACCCAGCCGGCGCTCGACCCGGCCCTGCACGATGCGCGCCTGCGGATGGTCGTGGAGGTTGCGGCGGGCGTCCTTGCTGGTGCCGGGGGCGCCCTCGATCGACAGGACCGCGCCGGACGGGCCGACCAGCTCGGCGAGGGGCCGCGTGAACAGACCGGCCCCCGCGTACAGGTCGGCGACCCGGTGTCCCGGGGCGGCGGCGACGATGTCCAGCACGGCCTCCGTGAGCAGGGCCGGGGCACCGCGGTGGATCTGCCAGAATCCTTCCCCGGTGACCCGGTACTCGTAGGGGGCGCCGGGGGCAGCGACCTCAACCGTCTCGCGCAGCCAGGTCCGTCCCGAGACCCGCTGCAGGGCGCCGCGCCCGTCGGCGGCGGGCCCGTCGGCCTGGGCGAGCAGCGCCACGGAGGCGTCCGTTCCGAGGCCCTGCGCCACCCGCCTGGCCTGCCGCTGTGCCGCGGCCGGGGCCGTGCCCTCGGCCGGGACCAGCAGGACCAGCAGCTGCCCGCCGGCGGCAGGTGCTGCGACCTCGACGCGCTCGAAACCGCTCAGATCGACCTCCCAGAGCGCCGAGTCCTGGATCCCGGCCGTGGCCAGGGGCATCCCGGAGATCTCCACGAGCCGGTCGGAGCGGTGCGCGTGCATGGCCGGGCGGCCGGCGGCCGAGACCGCGAAGGCCATCCGGGTCCGCCACCCGAGGCCGTCGGCGTCCTCCCCCGGCACCGCCTCGACACCCTCGAAGCCCACGTCCGCCGCGTCGAGGCCGGCCGTCCGCGCCAGGTGCTCCGCCACGACGTCGGACTTCAGCCCGCGCTGCCGGGGCAGCACGATGTGGCCGAACTCGGCGCCGCCGGCCGGCAGGCGTCCGGCGGCATGCGCGGCCAGGGCGTCGGCCGGGGCCCAGACGTGCTCCCGCCGGTCGTCGGAGGCCTCCAGCACCTCCACGGCGTCGCCGCGCCAGAACCGTGCGGCGTCGTCGTGCTCCGTGAGGCGCACCCGCACCCGCTCGCCGGGCAGGGCGTGCCGCACGAAGACGACCCGGCCCTCGAGACGGGACACGAAGTGCCCGCCGTGGGCGACGGGGCCCACGGACAGTTCGACGACGGGGGCGGTGGGCGAATCGGTCACGGGCGGTCCTCAGCGGTGGTGGTGGGGGTGGGCGCGGGGCCGTCGGCGGGCGGCCCCGCGGCGTCGCGGTGGGTGCGGGCCCCGGAGGACGGCTCCGCGGCGGCGGGCTCGCCCTCCGGCGCTTCCGGGCCGAAGAGCGCGCGCCCGTGGGTGCGCTCGGAGAGCTGCCAGGGCACAGACGCGACGACGACGCCCGGCTCGAAGTGCAGGCGTGTCCGGACGCGCAGGGTGGTCTGGTTGTGGACGAGGTGCTCCCACCAGCGGCCCACCACGTACTCCGGGACGTAGACGACCACGAGGTCGCGGGGGGCGTCGCGCTTGATGCTCTTGATGTAGTCGAGCAGCGGGGAGGCGACCTCACGGTAGGGGGACGCGAGCACGGTCAGAGGCACGGGCAGCCGGAGGCGGTCCCAGTCCTCGACGATCCGCTCGGTGCGGTCCTCGTCGATGTCGACGGCGACCGCGTCGAGCTTCGACGGCCGGCTGGCGCGGGCGAAGGACAGTGCGCGGAGCACCGGCTTCTGGACGCTCGTGACCAGCACGAGCGCATGCACGCGGGCCGGGAGGGCCTTCGTCTCGGAGGCGAAGTCGACGGCGAGCTCGCGGTCCACCTCCTCGTAGTGCCGGTGGAGCGAGTACATGATCAGGTACAGGCAGGCGATGCCCAGCAGCGCCAGCCAGGCCCCGTGCACGAACTTGGTGACCAGGACGACGACGAGGACGGCCAGCGAGAGCAGGAAGCCCACGAGGTTCAGCAGGCGGGCGCGGACGATCCTGGCCCGGACCTGCCGGTCGGGGGTCTGGACGAACTTCCGCTTCCAGTGCTTGAGCATGCCGGCCTGGCTGAGCGTGAACGCCACGAACACGCCGACGACGTACATCTGGATCAGGGCCGGCAGGTGCGCGTCGAACAGCAGGACCAGCGCCATCGCCGCGGCGGCCAGCGCGATGATGCCGTTGCTGTAGCCGAGTCGATCGCCGCGCCGCCGGAGCTGGCGTGGCAGGTATCCGTCGGTCGCCAGGTGCGAGGCCAGGAACGGGAAGGACTTGAACGTCGAGACGCCCGCCGTCCACAGCACCCAGATGGTGACCAGGAGGATCAGGACGGCGCCGAGGCTGCCCGGCCCGAACACGGCGGAGGCCAACTGGCCCAGCACCGGGGCCTGGAAGTAGTCGGCGGGGATGGGCCCGCCGTCGAGCCGGAGGAACCGCTGCGGCTCCTCCACCATGCGCACCTGCGTCGCCTCAGCGAGGAAGATCGTCCCGAGGGTGAGGACCGCGGCGACGGCGCCGAGCCAGACGAGGATGGCGCCCGCGTTCCGGGCCCGGGGCGTGCGGAGCTGCTGGACGTTGCTGGTGGGGGCCTCGATGCCCGTCAGGGCCGCCGAGCCGGTGGAGAACGCCCGGAGCAGCAGCAGGGCGCCGAAGAACCCGGTGAGCCCGCCCTCGAAGCCCGCCTCCGGAACGATCGTGAAGTCGGCGCTGGGGGCCTCGCCCAGCTGGCCTGTCGCGGCCAGGACGGAGCCAGTGGCGAGCATGGCCAGCACCGCGCCGACGAAGAGGTAGGTGGGCAGGACCTGGACGATGCGGGAGCGCCCGAAGCCGCGCAGGCTCACGAAGGCGAGGAGCACCACGCCCCAGGCCGCGATCTCGGCCCGGTGGCCCTGCAGCGCCGGGAAGACGGCGACGAGGTAGTGCGCGGCCGACGACATGGAGACCGCCACGGTCAGAACGAAGTCGATCAGGAGCGCCGCGGCCGCCGTCGTGCCCGCCTTGGGGCCGAGATTGGTGCTGGCGATGACGTAGTCTCCGCCGCCGCCCGGGTACGCGCGGACCGACTGGCGGTAGGACGCGATGATCACGAACATCACGACCATCACGGCCAGCCCCACGTAGGGCGAGAAGTGGATCGCGCTCAGCCCCGCGATGGCGAGGGTCAGGAGGATCTCGTCGGGGGCGTAGGCCACCGAGGACAGGGCATTCGAGCTCAGCTTGCCGAGGGCCACCCACCGGCCGAGGGGCGCCACCTTGAGGCTCTCCGTCTGCATGGGACGGCCGACGAGGACCCGCTTGAGCGCTTCCAGGAACGTCAACACTTCGTCAAAGGTAGTCCCTCCCCCGCCCGGTGTCATGCCGCTCGCTGCGGCGGCGGCGCGGCGGGCGTGAAAGACTGGATCCGAGACGGCGGCCGAGGTGGCCGCCCACTACGGACGCGGAGGAAGTCGATGCCGCATTTCGTCATCATGGGGGCCGGGCGCGTGGGCGTCATGCTGGCCCACACCCTCGACGAGGCCGGCCACTCGGTGGCCATCATCGATCAGGACGAGCACGCCTTCCGGCGGCTCGCCAGCAGGTACGGCGGCAGGACGGTCACCGGGGTCGGATTCGACCGGGACACGCTGGAGCAGGCCGGCATCGCGGACGCCTATGCCTTCGCGGCGGTCTCCAGCGGCGACAACTCGAACATCCTGTCCACCCGGGTGGCTCGCGAGACCTACAACGTGCCGCACGTCGTGGCCCGCATCTACGACCCGGGCCGCGCGGAGATCTACCAGCGCCTGGGCATCCCGACGGTCGCCGCCGTCCGCTGGAGCGCCGACCAGGTGCTGCGCCGGATCCTGCCCGAGACCGGCGTGCAGGGGGACTTCCGCGAGGCCTCCGGCCGGCTGGTGCTCGGCGAGGTCGACGTGCACCGCCAGTGGTACGGGCGGCTCGTCACCGACATCGAGGCCGCGTCGGGGGTCCGCGTGGCCTACCTGACGCGCTTCGGCCAGGGCATCCTGCCCGCGGCCGGCACCCGCCTGCAGGACGGCGACATCCTCCACGCGATGATGCACGTGGACGCCACCGGCGAGGTGGACCGCGTGCTGTCGAAGCCGCCGGCCAAGGCGGCGGCCGCGGCGGAGGGCAACATCGACGAGACCAGCACGGAGGAGCAGGCATGAAGGTCGTCATCGCCGGGGCGGGCAGCGTGGGCGCCTCCATCGCCCGGGAGCTCCTCTCGCATGGGCACGAGGTGCTGCTCATCGACGAGAAGCCGGAGGTCCGGGTGCGCAGCGAGCTCGAGGGCGTCAGCTGGTTCTTCGGCGACGCGTGCGAGCTGACGACCCTGCAGGAGGCGGGGCTCGGCGATGCGGACGTGGTGGTCTCGGCGACGGGCGACGACAAGGTCAACCTGGTGGTCTCCCTGCTGGCCAAGAGCGAGTTCGGGATCCGCCGGACCGTCGGCCGGGTGAACAACCCGAAGAACGACTGGATGTTCGACGACTCGTGGGGCGTCGATGTCGCGGTGAACACGCCGCGCCTGATGACGGCGCTCGTCGAGGAGGCGGTGGAGATCGGCGACGTGGTCCGGCTGCTGACGCTGCGGACCGGCGAGACGTCGATGGTCGAGTTCACGATGCCGCAGGACTCGCCGCTCGTCGGCCGGACGCTGGGATCGCTGCGGCTCCCCGAGGAGTGCGCCGTGGTGGCGCTGCTGCGCGACGAGAGCCCGCTGATCCCCAGCCCGGACGACGTCCTCGAGGGCGGCGACGAGGTCTTCTTCATCACCGCGATCTCCGCGGAGCCGGAGCTGCGGCGCTCCCTGCGCAGCGGCGAGTAGCCCGACGGCGGGCCCGTCCGTCACGGCGGGCCGGGAACCACGGCCCGGCCGTCGTCCGGGCGGACCGCGGCCGCAGCCGGCCGGACTCAGCCCGCCCGGTCGGCTCCGGGGCGCCGCGACGGACGGGACAGGGTCCACGCGAGCCAGAGGCCCATGGCGTAGAGCGGCACGCCCATGATCAGGCGGGCCGAGCCGAGCGCGGTGAGGGCGCCGGCGTCGGACTCCGCCGCGACGTAGAGCGGGATCTGGACGACCATGCGGGCAGCGAAGACCGCCACGATCGTCCACGTGGCGGCGGCGTAGCGCCGCAGCCGGGCCGGGTCGCGGCGCCACCCCGTCCCCTCGCCGCGGATGTAGCCGAAGACGACGCCCATCAGGGGCCACCGCAGCATGATCGAGAGGACCAGCGCCGCCCCGTACACGGCGTTGGTGATGAAACCCGGGACGTAGTATCCGCGGGCCTCCCCCGTGGTGCCGGAGAACAAGGCGCAGACGACGACGCCGACGAGACCCGCCAGCGCCTGCGTGAGCGGTTGCCGCTGGACGAGGCGGAGGAGAGTGAAGGCGACCGCCGATGCCAGTGCGGCGATCAGCGCCGGAGCGAGGGCCTGCCAGACGGTGAAGACGACGATGAAGACGGACCCGGGCACGAGGGCCTCCGCGAGACCGCGCCAACCGCCGATGGTCGCCAGCACGTCGACCTCGCCGTTGTCCTTGTGCCGGACCGACGAGCTCTCGGCGACCTGGCGCGCGACGGACTCGGCGGTGGCCCTGGCTCGCGGGCGCTGGTCCTCCGGCTCGTCGGACGGGCCGGGCTGGTGGGATGTCGACTGCACGTCGCTCGCCTCCTGGTCTTGGCGCTCCCCGCTCAGGCGGGGAGCTCGGTCCCGACGAGCTCGCGGTGCGAGGCCAGGATCTCGTAGTGGGGGTCGTACATGGTCGGCACGCCCTTGACCGTGGAGACCGCCCCGCGGACACGGACCCAGGCCCCGGGGACGATGCCCGGCACCCTCGAGCGGCCGTGCCAGACGAGGTCGAGCCGGGGCGCGGCGGCGCGCCGGCCACCGGGCGCAGCCGGCCGGTCCACCAGGCTGGCCTGGAAGCGCGGCGGCCCGGATGACTGCGGATAGCGGACGAACTCGACGAAGCCGCCCGTGGTCAGACGGCCCCGCTCGGGCAGATCGGCGATCGTCACGCAGGCGGTACCCGCGGGGCGACTCGAGGCGGGCACGACGTCCTCCTAGCCGATCTGCGTGGTCTCGGGACCGCGCTCGGGCGGCTCGGGGCCGTCGCCGTCGCGGGAACCCGTGGCTCCGGCCTCCTCGGCCGGCCCCGCGCCCTCCGAGGGCTGGCGGGCCACGGCGCCCTCGGGCACCTTCAGGGGAAGCAGCTCCGACGGCGGCATGGGCTGGTCGCCGCGGATGACCACGGCCCGGGCCATGATCTCCTCGAGGGCCTGCGCCTTGGCGCGGTCGAGGGCGGCCGGGCCGCCGATGACGCCGCGCAGGAACCAGCGGCCGCCGTCGTACCCGAGGAAGCGGGCGACCATGAAGCCGGCCGTGCCGTCGGGGCGCTTCGCGGGAACCCGGGCGACGAGCTCCTCGCCGAACCGGCCGGAGACCTTGTCCACGCGGCCGCCCTGCTTCTCGATGCTGGCCGTGATCTGCTGCTGGATGCCGGGCCAGAGCTGCTCGGACTTGGGCGCGGCGAAGGTCTGCAGCTGCAGGCGGGAGCCGTCCAGCTCCAGGGCGACCGCGATGACGCGCTTCGTCTTGTCCTCGACCTCGAGCCGCAGCTGCATCCCCTCGACGGGCTCGATCAGCAGCGAGCCCAGGTCGATGTAGCCCCCGCGGTCGGTGAGCTCGTCGCCGTCGAACGGACCGGAGAGCCGCGCCGCGGACTCCTGGTCCGCGCCGTCGCTCCCCGCCTCCCGCTCGGCGTCGGCCTCGTCCGGCTCGGTGGTCTGGGCCGGTTCGGCGGCCTTCCTGCGTTTGAAGATCATGCCTCTCCTCGGGTTGCGGCGGCGAAGCCCCCGGTGGATCCGAAGCCGCCGGTGCCCCGCGCCGAGTCGGGCAGTTCGGGGACCGGCACGAACCGTGCCGTCTCCACGCGCTGGATCACCATCTGCGCGATCCGGTCGCCGCGGCGCAGCTGGATCGGCTCCGAGCGGTCGGTGTTCAGCAGGGTCACGGAGATCTCGCCCCGGTACCCGGCGTCCACGGTGCCGGGGGCGTTGACGATCGTCAGGCCGTGCTTCGTGGCCAGGCCGGACCGCGGGTGGATCAGCGCGACCGTGCCCGCAGGCAGGGCGATCGCCACGCCGGTCGGCACCAGGCGGCGCTCGCCCGGCTCGAGGGTCACGTCGACGCGCGCCCTGAGATCGGCTCCGGCATCGCCGGGATGTGCGTACGACGGCGGTTCGATGCCCTCGTCGAGCATCTTCAGTTCGACGTCGCAAGTAGTGGTCTGTTCGGCGGTCATGACCGCGCTGCTCCTGCCGTTGGGCTGGTTCGGGGACTCATATCACTCTAGCCACTTTCGCCGAGGACCCGCACTCCGGCGCCGCCCCGGCCCCGGTGAACCTAGACTGGACCCCATGGCAGATACCTCTCACACACCCGACGCGGACGTCGTCTACCGCGAATACCTCTGGCCCGCCTGGTGGATCTGGATCATCGTCCTCGGCGCCGGTGGCGCCGGGTACGCGATGCTCGCCCCCATCGGGGTCGGGGTCGGCGTGATCGCCGGCATCGTCGTGGCCGTCCTCGTGACCGTGGCCGTTCTGAACCACACGCTCGCGTCGGGCCGGATCGAGGTCACCCGCGACTCGCTGCGGGTCGGGCGCGCCCGGATCGAGCGCGAGCACGTCGGCGAGGTCGCCGCGTTCCGCGGCGAGGACGCCACCCAGCAGCGGGGTCCGGCCCTCAACGGGACCGCGTTCATGTGCTTCCGCGGATGGATCGACCCGGTGGTCACCATCGAGATCACCGACCCGGCGGACGCGACGCCCTACTGGATCACCAGCACGCGCCGCCCCGAGGAGCTGGCGGCCGTCCTGACCGGCGCCCGCGCCTAGCGGCCCCTCCCCCGCCCGGCGACGCGGGACGCGAAACGACGGCGGCTCCCCACCGGACCCAGAAGGTCCGGTGGGGAGCCGCCGTCGCTCACCGCTGGCCGTGCGTGATGCGGCGCTGGATGATCAGCCTTCGCAGTCCTTGCAGTACAGCAGCCCGTCGCGCTGGACGGCGACCTGGGAGCGGTGCCGGACCAGGAAGCAGGAGTTGCAGGTGAACTCGTCGGACTGGGCCGGAAGGACGCGGACCATCAGCTCCTCGCCGGAGAGGTCGGCTCCCGGGAGCTCGTAGCTGTCCGCGGTCTCGGCCTCGTCCTCGTCGACGACGGCGGACTGCTTGTCGGAGCGCCGGTTCTTCAGCTCCTCGATCGAGTCTTCGCTGAGTTCATCTTCGTTCTTGCGCGGCGCGTCGTAATCGGTCGCCATGGTCTATGAATCACGCTCCGGTGCTAGCTGCTGTAGACGTTGTCCTCACGGGGTTGTCACCCGATGACGCACAGATTGTTCACCATCGGACCCGAAAACGCCAATCTTTCGCGCACAGCGATTCCGGCGGATGGAAGAACTCCGCCGCGCAGGGCGCGGCAGGCCGCGCCACACCCGCGCAAATCACGGGATTGCCGGGCCCTCGATGGCAGAGTTTGCACCAGGAAATCGACGGTGTGGAGGAATGGAATGCAGCAGCTCCGACTGGTGGGCGTCCACGAGGACGGCAGCCACGTGTTACTCGCTTCCGAGGGCGAGACCTTTCAACTGGCGATCGACGACGCGCTCCGTCAGGCCGTGACCCGCCCCTCCGCCCGTCCGGCCGGCGAGCGGGCCGCCGACGGCTCGGAGGGTCCCCGCACGCTCTCGCCCCGCGAGATCCAGGCCCGCATCCGCTCCGGCGCCTCCGCCGACGAGCTCGTCCGCGAGTCGGGGCTGCCGATGGACCACATCATGCGGTACGCGAGCCCAGTGCTCGCCGAACGCGAGTACATGGCCCAGCAGGCGCAGCGGATCGAGGTCTCCGGACCGCAGGGGCACGACGCCTACCGTTCGGCCTTCGGCGACGAGCCCGCCAATCTCGCCGAGATGGTCCAGGTCCGCCTGGAGAGCTTCGGCATCGACGTGGAGACGCTCGAGTGGGACGCGGCCCGCCGCTCCGACGGCGGGTGGAACGTGACGGCGGAGTTCGCCGCCCCCGCCGACGCCGAGCGGGTCTCGATCGGCGAGGAGCCGATCGCGCGCTGGCTCTTCCACCCGACCCGCAAGCTGCTCCAGAACAGCAACCGCTGGGCCCAGGTCCTCTCCGAGCTGGAGCCGCTCGACTCGCCCTTCGCCGCGCGTCGGCTCACCGCCGTGGCCGACCACCCGTTCGACGTCGAGGCGGCCGAGGACGAGGGGTCGCCGGCGTCGCCGGGCGAGGAGACCGACGAGTCGCGGGCCCAGGACGAGTTCCTCGAGATCCTGCGCGCCCGCCGCGGCCAGCGCCTCGGCGAGGACGAGGACGGCGACGACGAGCTGGCGCTCATGCTCAGCCAGGGCGTCCCGGCGGCCCATCCGCGGGACGAGGACTTCGCCGACGAGGCCGAGGCCCGGCGGCTCGGCTTCGCCGACGACGATACGGACCTCCCCCATCTGCACGACGGCGTGAGCACCGAGACCTCCGATGTCACCGTGGTCCCGAACCTCCGCACGCTCCGCTTCGCCGGGCGCGACGACGAGCCATCGGCCGACGCGTCGTCGGCCGGGCGGAAGCTCCCCACCGGCCGGAACCGCGCCGAGGAGAACCGCGGCGACGACACCGGGCAGGACGAGGCTGGCGGGAAGCGCCAGAAGCCCAAGCGCTCCTCCGTGCCGAGCTGGGACGAGATCGTCTTCGGCAAGAAGCACGACTAGCGCCCGCGCTGGCGCGGGCGCTACTTCGCCGGCCGCGCCAGCGTCAGGAGCGGGACCTCCCGCTCGGCGCGGGTGAGGCCGCCATGCTGCCCCACCATGTCGAAGGCGTGGGGGGCCACGCGCCGGCCGTCGTAGAGCGCCAGGTCCGCGTCGCGGGGCAGTACCAGGACGTCGCCGATCCTCTCTGCCACCCCTCCACGCAGGTCCGCCGGATCCCCGAGGAAGCCGGCGCCAATCGCCTCCTCGCGGCGCAGCACCCAGACCCGTCGGCCGAACTCGTCCCGCCATGCGTCGGCCGCGCGGTCCGCCGCGGCCGCGTCCCCCGAGGCGACGTGCAGCTGGACCGCCCGCGGTTCGCCGGCGGTCAGCTGGACCCCGTCCACGAGCCCGGGGACGAGGGAGTAGTCGATCCGGTTCTCCCGGGAGACGTCCACCATGCCGTGGTCGGCGGTGAGCAGGACCAGCGTCCCCGCGGGCAGCCGCTTCACGAGCGTCCGCAGCGCGAAGTCGATCTCCTCCAGCTGGTCGCGCCAGCGGCCCGAGTCCGCGCCGTGCCGATGGCCGGTCTTGTCCAGCTCGTTCAGGTACAGGTAGACCAGCGCGCGCTCGTGGCCGGACAGCTCTCGCTGCGCCGCCTGGACCCGCGCCTGGATGGTCTTCGCCCCGACGAACGCCCCGCCGCGCAGGGCGGCGCGGGTCAGCTGCGAGTCCGCGAACTCGGGCAGGCTGACGGTGGCGACGTGGAGAGTCCCGGCAGCTCGCTCCAGGACGGTCGGGACGGGCTGCCAGCCGACCGGGTCGAGGTCGGACGGCCAGTTGCCGAGCTGGTTGACCACGCGGCGACGGGCGGGGTCCACGACGTCGTACCCCACCACGCCGTGCGCGACGGGCGGGGCCCCCGTGCCGAACGACGCCAGCGAGGCGGCCGTCGTCGTCGGGAAGGCCGCGTCGAGGGCGCGGTTCGTACCGAGCACGGAGCGCAGGAACGGCGCATGACCCGCCGATTCCTTCAGCAGGCCCAGACCGAGCCCGTCCACCATGACCACGCAGACCCGCCTGGCCCGCGGCACGCCCAGCGAGTTCTCGAATCCGGGGACGCCGAGCGCGGCGGCCGCGCTCGGCAGCACGTGGCGCACGTGCGCACCGGCGTAGCGCGGCACCGGCGGCAGGTCGGCGCCCGTCACGGTGGCCGGCTCAGGCACGGCCGGCCAGTGCGGCCCCGGTGTGCAGTCGGCGCAGGGTCCGGGCGAAGCGGCGCGCGTTCTCCACGGCGAGCGGACCGTCCGCCTCGGCGCTGATGCGCAGGACCAGGTCCTCGCTCTGGAGGTTGCCGGTGTAGCCGTGATCGGCATCGCAGTGCGGGTCCTGGCACCCGGCCGGCACCAGGTCGGCGCGCAGGCTGCCCGTCCAGGCGATGGCCAGCGTCAGCTCGCGGGCCTGATCGCCCCGGCGGTACTCGTGCGGCTGCCGGAAGACGGAGTTGAGCATGACCGTGCCGAGCCGGACCAGCGGGACGGTCTCCGTGGAGGCCTGGGCCATCACATGGTTCCCGTGCTCGTCCAGCTGCTGGTCGTCGACGTGCACGATCACGAGGAACTCCCCCGTGACCACCAGGCCCGTGACGTGGCGGTGGACCTCGTCCTGGTCGAAGTGCGTCTCCACGTGGATGAAGTGGTCCTGCGGTTCCGCGCCGTCGAGGCCGTCGACGATGACGTCCTCCACGAGCTGCGGGTAGAAGCCGGAACGGGTCAGGTCGTCGCGCAGGGCGCTCAATGCGTCGGGGGTGCGGGAGAACATGGGCTCCAGTCTATCGAGTGACTCCCGGGCCGCATCCCCCGGGCCGCATCCCGGGGCGGCCCCGGGCCGTCGCCTGGGCGACGGGGCCGGTCACGACATAGCCGGTCACGACATGGCCCGCCGGGCGCTGTCCGTCCGCTCGGCCGGGTTGCCGACGCGCACGTCGACGGAGAGGACGGTCAGCCCGCACTCGGAGACCAGGACGGGGTTGGCCTCGAGGAGGGCGACCTCGGGGTGGTTGTCCTTCAGCGTCGCGACCCGGTTGAGCAGGTCCTCGAGCGCCCCCACATCGGCCGCGGGCAGCCCCTGGTAGCCGAACAGCCGCCGGGAGGCCCGGGGCGCCCGCACCAGCTCGGCCAGGTCCGTACTGCTCAGCGGCGGGATCCCGTGCGCCCAGTCGTCCAGCAGGTTCACCGCGTCGCCGGCGAGACCGTAGGAGACCAGGGGCCCCAGCAGCGGGTCCTCGAGGGCGCGGACCACGCACCCCTGGCCGGAGGGCGCCATGGACTGCAGCTCGAGGCCGACGGCACCGTAGGGCTCCAGGACGCGGCGCATGTCGCGGATGTTGCCGCGCAGGCTCGGCTCGTCGTAGATGTTCAGGCGGACGCCGCCCAGGTCCAGCCGGTGGCGCAGGTTCTCATCGGTGGTCTTCAGGGCCACCGGGTAGCCGATGCGGGCCGCCGCGGCCGCTGCCTCGTCCTCGTGCTCGAACGGCACCGACACCAGCACGTCGACGCCGTAGCAGGCCAGGAGCTCCGCCGCGTCGGCGGGAGCGAGGCGGAGCAGCTCCGCGTCGACGACTCCGCCGAGGTGCCCCTCGAGCAGCCGCTCGGCCCGTTCGACGTCGATCCCGGTCGGGGCCGCGAACTCGCCGAAGTCCCGGCGCCGCCAGCGCGCGTAGTCCACGACCTGGCCCAGCGCGCGGATGGTGTCCCCGGGACTGGAGAAGTAGGGCAGCGCCGGCTGCAGCGCGGGCCCGTCGGCGCTGTCCGCCGGTGCTGCTGCGCCGGCGGGCTCGTGCACGCCCTGCGGTGCGGCCCGGCCGGCCTGCCCCGCGAACGAGGCGATCACGGGTTTGCCCGCGGCCCGGCCGGCCTCGTGGAGCGCCGTCGCGAGGGACGGCACCGACAGCCCGCGGACCGGCAGCAGCGCGACGACGACGGCGTCGACGCGCTCGTCGGCGAGCGCCTCCCCCACCGCGCGGGCCAGCCGGGGCAGGGCCCGGGACTGGCCGTCGTCCAGCTGGAGGTCCCCGCGCGTCAGGGCCGGCTCGAGTCCGGCCTCCAGGGCGGTGTCGGCGACGATGCCGGCGAGAGCGGTCGAGTTGCAGAGCACGGCGAGGCGCCGACCGGCGGGCAGGGGCTGGGTCGCGACGATCTGGGCGACGTCCATCAGTTCCTCGTTGGTGCGCACCCGGATCACGCCGGACTGCCGGAGCATCGCGTCCACGGCGCCGAGCGGTGCCTGGGTGGTGCGCACCGCGTGACCCGGCGGGAGGCGGAGCCCCATGTGGTCGCTCTTGCCCACGATGACGGGCTTGCTGCGGGCCAGACGGCGGGCGATGCGGGAGAACTTGCGCGGGTTGCCGAAGCTCTCGAGGAACAGGCCGACGGCGCTCGTCGCCGGGTCGTCCTCCCAGAACTGCATCGCGTCGTTGCCGGAGACGTCCGCCCGGTTCCCGGCGGAGACGACGCTGGAGACGCCCAGTCCGCGGCGGCTGGCGGCGGAGAACATGACGATGCCCATCGCTGCGGACTGGGAGAACAGGCCGAGGGCGCCGTGCCGGGGCATGGCCGGGGCCACGGAGGCGTTGAGCCGCACCCGCGCGTCCGTGTTGATCAGACCGAGGGAGGCGGGGCCGACGAGCCGCATGCCGTTGCTCCGCGCCAGCCGCACGAGCTCACGCTGCCGCGCGGGGCCGGCCGCGTCGCCGTCGAACCCGCCGGTGACCACGAGGAGCCCCTTGACGCCCTTGGCCCCGCAGTCGGCGACGACGTCGAGCAGCGCCGCCTCGGGCACGGCGACCACTGCCAGGTCCACGGACCCGGGGACCTCGGCGAGGGTGCCGTAGGAGAGCCGGCCGGCGAGCTCGAGGGCGTCGGGGTTCACCGCGTAGACGGGCCCGGGGAAGCCGCCGTCCGTGAGGTTCTCGAGCAGCGTGTGGCCGACCGAGCCCCATTCCCGGCTCGCTCCGACCACCGCCACGGACGACGGCGCCAGGAGGCCGGCCACGCTGCGCGCCTCGGCGCGGTGCTCGCGCGCCTCCATCACGGCGCGGGACCGGTCGGTGGGGTCGATCGGGAATTCGAGCATGACGACGCCGTCGTCGAACCGGCGGGCGACCTCGTAGCCGGCCTCGGCGAAGACGCCGAGCATCTTGCGGTTCTCCGGCAGGACCTCGGCGCTGAAGCGGGCAATGCCGTTCTCCCGGGCGGCGGCGGCGAGGTGCTCGAGGAGGATGGAGCCCACGCCGCGGCCCTGGGCCTCGTCGGCGATGTTGAAGGCGACCTCGGCCTCGGCGGGGTCGTCGAGCCGGTCGTACCGCCCGACGCCGATGATCCGGCCGCCGCGCAGGACCACGAAGGCCACCCGGTCGCGGTGGTCCACCCGGGTGAAGCGCGCGAGCTCGCGGGGCGTCAGCTCCGACTTGTAGGTGAAGAAGCGCAGGTAGATCGACGTCTCCGACTGGGTCACGTGGAAGCGCTGCAGCTCCTCGGCGTCGGCGGGCGCGATCGGCCGCAGGTGCGCCGTGGTACCGTCCCGCAGGACGACATCGGCCTCCCAGTGGTCCGGATATTCGGCACTTCGGCTCGTCTCCGCCATAGGCTTAGCCTACGTCCCAAACCCGCCGACCCAAGGGGAACCGCTCACCAATGCCGCGTCGACAGAGTTCGATCCTGGACGAGGACTTCACCGAGAACATCGTCGACATCGATGTCACGTCCGAGATGGAGGAGTCCTTCCTCGAGTACGCGTACTCCGTCATCTACTCCCGTGCCCTGCCGGACGCCCGCGACGGGCTGAAGCCGGTCCAGCGGCGCATCCTCTACATGATGACGCAGATGGGCCTCCGCCCGGACAGGGGGCACGTCAAGAGCGCCCGCGTGGTCGGCGAGGTCATGGGCAAGCTGCACCCGCATGGCGACGGCGCCATCTACGACGCGATGGTGCGGCTGGCCCAGTCGTGGGCCATGCGCCTGCCCCTGGTGGACGGGCACGGCAACTTCGGCTCGCTCGACGACGGCCCGGCCGCCGCCCGCTACACCGAGGCGCGCATGGCCGCGCCGGCGCTCGCGATGACGGACAGCCTCGACGAGGACGTCGTCGACTTCGTCCCCAACTACGACAACCAGCTCCAGCAGCCGGACGTGCTCCCCGCCGCGTTCCCGAACCTGCTGGTCAACGGCACCACCGGCATCGCGGTCGGCATGGCGACCAACATGGCGCCGCACAACCTCGGCGAGGTCATCGCGGCCGCCCGCCACCTGATCGAGCACCCCGAGGCGGATCTGGCAGACCTGATGAAGTTCGTGCCGGGGCCGGACCTGCCCGGCGGCGGAACGATCGTGGGGCTCGACGGCGTCCGGGACGCGTACCGGACCGGGCGCGGCTCCTTCAAGACGCGGGCCAAGGTCGCCCTCGAGCAGATCTCCGCGCGAAAACAGGGCCTCGTCATCACGGAGCTGCCCTACATGGTGGGGCCGGAGAAGGTCATCGAGAAGATCAAGGACGCCGTGACGTCCAAGAAGCTCTCCGGCATCTCCGACGTCGTCGACCTCACCGACCGCAAGCACGGCCTGCGCCTCGTCGTCGAGCTGAAGAACGGCTTCAACCCCAACGCGGTCCTGCAGCAGCTCTACCGGCTGACGCCGATGGAGGACTCGTTCGGCATCAACAACGTCGCGCTCGTCGACGGCCAGCCGCGCACCATGGGGCTGGTCGAGCTGCTGCAGGTCTACGTCGGCCACCGGATCGACGTCGTCCGCCGGCGCACCGCCTACCGGCTGGGCCGCAAGCGCGACCGCCTCCACCTCGTCGAGGGTCTGATCATCGCGATCCTCGACATCGACGAGGTCATCCAGATCATCCGGACCTCGGACGAGACCGCCGCGGCCCGCGAGCGGCTGATGAAGATCTACGACCTCTCCGAGGTACAGGCCAACCACATCCTCGAGCTGCGCCTGCGCCAGCTGACCAAGTACTCGCAGGTCGAGCTGGAGGCCGAGCGCGACGAGCTCAAGCGGGCGATCGACGAGCTCCAGGCGATCCTGGACTCGGAGCAGCGGCTGCGGGACGCCGTCTCCGCGGAGCTGGCCGCGGTCGGGGAGCAGTTCGCGCAGCCGCGCCGCACCGTGCTCCTGGAGAAGGACGACGGCAAACCGCTCAAGGGCAGCGCGCTGCCCTCCCCCGAGCCGGCCGGCAAGGGTGCCAAGGCGGCGATGCCGCTCGAGATCGCCAACGACCCCTGCTTCGTGCTGCTCTCGGCCACCGGCCAGCTCGCCCGGACGGCGGACCGCACGCCGTTCGACCACTCCGGCACCCGCGTGAAGCACGACGTCGTGCGGTCCAGCGTCGCGGCCACCGCGCGGGGCGAGGTCGGTGCCCTGACCAGCACGGGCCGGCTCATCCGCCTCCAGGTGGTCGATATGCCCGTACTCCCCCAGGCCCCGGGGTTCCCGGCCCTGGCCCAGGGGGTCAAGGTCGGCGAGTTCGTCCAGCTCGCCCCGAAGGAGAGCGTCGTGGCGCTCGTGCCGATGAGCGAGGTCTTCGCGCTCGGCACCCGCAACGGCATCGTCAAGCGCGTCACGCCCGACTATCCCCTGAACCGCGACGACTTCGAGGCCGTCACGCTGAAGGCGGGCGATGCCGTCGTCGGCGCGGCCCCTGCAGGCGACGACGCCGAGCTCGTCTTCGTCACCGCCAAGGCGCAGCTGCTGCGCTTCCCCGCGTCCGCGGTGCGCCCGCAGGGTCGCACCGCGGGCGGCATGGCCGGCATCAAGCTCGGTGCCGGCGACGAGGTGGTCTCCTTCGGGGTCGCCGCCCCGGAGGATCCCGACGCCGTCGTCGTCACCGTCGCCACGGGCGACGACGTCCTGCCGGGGACCGAGGCCGGCACGGTCAAGATCACGGAGCTGGCCGAGTTCCCGGTCAAGGGCCGAGCGACGGCCGGCGTGCGCGCCCACCGGTTCCTGAAGGGCGAGGACCGCCTGATGCTCGCGTTCGCAGGGCACGGGCCCGCCCGGGCGTCGTCCCAGGCCGGCGTGGCCCGCTCGCTGCCGGTCGAGTTCGGACGGCGGGACGGGTCCGGTGCGCCACTCGCGCAGCGCGTCGACGTGCTCGGCGGGTCACTCGGCGCAGCGGGCACCAGCGGCAGCTCGGACGGCCCCGACGCCGCCGGAGCCGGGGCGGCGGCCGCAACCCCGCCCGCCGGCGCGTCGGGCTCCCCGTCGCCGGCCGCAGCCGCCGCGTCGGGGATGGCCGAGGGCCTCCCCGCCCCCGAGCCAGCGCGCGCGCCCCTCGCCGCCCCCGTGCAGGACTCGATCCCGTTCGGGGACCCCGGCGTGGTGGACGTCGACTGACGCCACTCTGGAGCCCCGAGCGGGCTGACCGTTCCCTGCAGATCCACGCAAGGTTTCTACTGAATGTAGAAACTTGGCTCGCGAGGCGGTAAATTGGTCTCAGCAGCGGCCGGGGTGAACGCCCCGTGCCGCCTGCACCACGCTCAAGAACACGAAGGACTACAGACAAGTGGCCACACTCGGCGACCTCGAACGCGCAGTCATGGATCTGCTCTGGGACAGCCCGGAGGCGCAGACCGCGAACGGCCTGCGCGACGCGCTGGCCGAATCCGCCAGCGCGGACGGCAAGGAGCTGGCGGTGACGACGGTGCTCACGGTCCTGGCCCGCCTGGAGAAGAAGAACCTCGTCAGCCGCGAGCGCGATACCCGGCCGCACCGCTACCGGGCCGTCATGACCCGGGAGGAGCACACGGTCGAGCTGATGAACGATGCCCTCGGGACCGTCATGGACCGGGAGGCCGTGCTCGCCCGCTTCATCGGCGGGATCTCCGACGACGAGGCCGCGGCGCTGCGTCGGCTCCTCGACGGCGGCCGCGCCGACGAGCAGCCCGCCTAACCGCCGGCCGCGGCGCCGATGCTGCTGACCTCCTACCTCCTCGCGGGCCTCGCCATCGCTCTGGCGTGGCCCGTTCCCGTCTGGCTGTCCAGGGCGGAGTTCGTCGCCCGCTCCCCCATCGCCACGCTGGTGCTCTGGCAGGCGATCGCCCTGGCCGGCGGGCTCTCCATGATCGGGGCATTCGCCCTCTGGGGGCTGGCCCCGCTCGGCGACAATCTCCTGGAGAGCCTCGTCGAGTTCTGGCGGATCGTCACCGGGCGCAGCTCCGCCGACGGGCTCGGGGCCCTGCACCTGTTCGCGCTGAGCACGGCCGCCCTGCTCGGCGTGCACCTGGTGTTCACGCTCCTGCTGACGTGGATCCGGGTGCACCGGCACCGCCTGCGGCACCGTCGGCTCCTGTCGCTGCTCTCGAACCCGTCGCCGACCCTCCCGAAGACCGTGGTGGTCCAGCACGACACCCCCGTGGCCTACTGCGTGCCGGGGGTGACCAGCGCGGTCACGGTCGTCTCCCGCGGCCTCATGGAGGCCCTGGACGAGGAGGGCCTCGCCGCCGTGCTCGCGCACGAGCGCGCACATCTGGACCAGCGCCACGATCTGCTGGTCCTGGCCTTCGAGTCCTGGCACCAGGCCCTGCCGTGGCTGCCGACCTCGCGCCTCGCGCGCTCGGCCGTGCACGAGCTCATCGAGATGCTGGCCGACGACGCCGCCCTGCAGCAGGTGCCCCGCCGGACACTGCTGCGGGCCGTGGTCACCGCGGCGACCGGTGAGTCCCCCGTGGCGGGCGCCGAGGCCGGCCTCCCGGAGGGAGGACTCTCGACGCATCGGCTCAAGCGACTGATCACGGCGCCGGTCCCGCTCCCCCGCCTCGCGGTGGCCGGCCTCGCATCGGCATCGGCACTGCTCGTCCTCGTGCCCACAGGACTGGTCCTCGTCCAGGCGGCCTTCGACTGAGGCCTCCTCCGGCCGCGCTGGAGGCGTTCCGCCACACCCCGGGCGGAGGCGGCCTTCCGGTCAGGCGTCGATCTGCTCCCGGTCCAGCCGCTGGGAACCGGTGATGATGAAGTCCTTGCGGGGAGCCACGTCGCTGCCCATGAGCAGCTCGAAGATGCGCTCCGCCCGCTCGGCGTCCTCGATGTTGACGCGGCGCAGCGTCCGGTGCCGCGGGTCCATCGTCGTCTCCGCCAGCTGCTCGGCGTCCATCTCGCCGAGTCCTTTGTAGCGCTGGATCGGCTCCTTGTACTTCCGGCCCTCGGACTCGAGCCGTTCCAGCACCCGGTGCAGCTCGGTCTCGCTGTACGTGTAGACCATCTCGTTCGCCTTCGACCCCGGGTTGACCACCTCGATCCGGTGCAGCGGAGGCACGGCCGCGAAGACGCGGCCGGACTCCACCATGGGGCGCATGTAGCGGAAGAAGAGCGTGAGCAGCAGCGTCCGGATGTGCGCGCCGTCGACGTCGGCGTCGGTCATCAGGATGACCTTTCCGTAGCGGGCCGCCGAGAGGTCGAAGCTGCGGCTCGATCCGGCACCGATGACCTGGATCAGGGCGGCGCACTCGGCGTTGTTCAGCATGTCGCCGACGGAGGCCTTCTGCACGTTGAGGATCTTGCCGCGGATGGGCAGCAGCGCCTGGAAGTCGGAGCTGCGTGCCAGCTTCGCCGTGCCGAGGGCGCTGTCGCCCTCGACGATGAAGAGCTCCGACTTCTCGACGTCGTTGCTGCGGCAGTCCGCCAGCTTCGTCGGCAGCGAGGACCCCTCCAGGGCCGTCTTGCGCCGCTGCGTCTCCTTGTGCACGCGTGCCGAGATCCGCGACTTCATCTCGTTGACGACCTTGTCCAGCAGCTGACTGGTCTGCTGCCGGTCGGCCCGTGCCGTCGAGGACAGCTTGGCCTTCAGCTCCTTCTCGACCACCTTGGAGACGATCTGCCGGACGGCCGACGTGCCGAGGATCTCCTTGGTCTGCCCCTCGAACTGGGGTTCGGCGAGGCGGACGGTGAGCACAGCGGTCATGCCGGCACCGACGTCGTCCTTCTCGACCTTGTCGTTGCCGGCCTTCAACTTCCGCGCGTTCGCCTCGATGTGCTTGCGGAACGTCTTCAGGAGCGCCTGCTCGAAGCCGGTCTGGTGCGTGCCGCCCTTGGGCGTCGCGATGATGTTCACGTAGCTGCGCACCGTGGTGTCGTAGCCGACGCCCCAGCGCAGGGCCACGTCGACCTCGCACACCCGTTCCATGTCGGTGATCTTGCTGCGCCCGTTCGCGTCGAGGACGGGGACGGACTCGTGGAAGGTCCCGCTCCCGTGGAACCGCCACACGTCCGTCACGGCGGCATCGGGGGCGAGGAACTCCACGAACTCGGAGATGCCGCCGTCGTGCTGGAAGACCTCGGTGAGGGGCGCATCGGCGCCCGCGGTGCCCGGCAGGCGACGCTCGTCGCGGAGCTCGATGCGCAGCCCGGGCACGAGAAAGGAGGTCTGGCGGGCGCGGGCCTGCAGCTCCTCATAGGAGAACTTCGCGTCCGGCGTGAAGATCTGCCGGTCCGCCCAGTAGCGGATCCGCGTCCCGGTGACGCCGCGCTTGGCCTTGCCGACGACGTCCAGCTCGGACTGTTGGACGAACGGCTCGAACGGCGCGTCCGGCTTCGCCTTGCCGGTGTCCTTGAACCGGCCGGGCTCCCCGTGGCGGAACTGCATCCGGTAGGTCTTGCCACCGCGGTCCACCTCGACGTCGAGCCGTGCCGAGAGGGCGTTGACCACGCTGGCGCCGACGCCGTGGAGGCCGCCGGAGGCGGTGTAGGAGCCGCCGCCGAACTTGCCGCCCGCATGCAGCTTGGTGAAGACGACCTCGACGCCGGACAGGCCGGTCTTCGGCTCGATGTCCACGGGCACGCCACGGCCGTCGTCGCGGATCTCGACGGACCCGTCGGGATGGAGGACCACGGTGATGCTCTGGCCGAAGCCGGCCAGCGCCTCGTCCACCGAGTTGTCGATGATCTCCCAGAGGCAGTGCATGAGGCCGCGGGAGTCCGTGGAACCGATGTACATGCCGGGACGTTTGCGGACCGCCTCCAGGCCTTCGAGCACGGACAGGTGCCGTGCGCTGTACTCAGAACTCGGTGCCACGCGGCAGCAACTCCTTCGGGGGTCGAACTGGGAAACGGATTGCAATCCCAGCAAGTTTACGGGCCAGCGGGCCCGGAACCGAGCTGCCCCGCCGGGGAGTACCGAGCGGGCCCTCGGGCGGATGCCCGTTGCTGTGCCGGGCGCCACAGGGAACGCCGGGTGTGCTACGCGGTCAGCGAAAGACACGCTCCAACGGCATGGAATGCGGGCGCGAACTGGTTTGATGGAGTGCATACCGACTAGAGGAGGTCGTCATGAGTGCAACTACAGTGGCAGAACGCGAACTCACCGCACTTGATCGCTGCGATCGTTGCGGTGCCCAGGCGTATGTGCGGGCCGTGCTGGCGACCTCGGGCGGAGAACTCCTCTTCTGCGGGCACCACGCCCGCGAAGTCGAGTCGAAGCTGCGTCCCCAGACCTCGGGCTGGCAGGACGAGACCAGCAAGCTCCACGAGAAGCCGTCCTTCGCAGAAGTGGACTGATCCGGCTCCGCGACCCGGTCGCGGACCCGCCGACTGCGGATGGAAGAAATGAGAAGCGGCCGGCCACCCTCGGGTGGCCGGCCGCTTCGCTGTCCGCACCGACCCTGCTCTCCAGGCAGGCCGACCCCGCGAACGGCAGCAGGCAGGTGCGGATACGGCGAAGGCCGCCCGGTCCGGGACCGGGCGGCCTTCGCCGTTGGCTCGACTCCTAGTCGAGGTAGTCCCGCAGCACCTGTGAGCGGGACGGGTGGCGCAGCTTGGACATCGTCTTCGATTCGATCTGCCGGATGCGCTCGCGCGTCACACCGTAGACCTTGCCGATTTCGTCTAAAGTCTTCGGCTGTCCGTCGGTCAGGCCGAAGCGCATCGCCACGACCCCTGCCTCCCGCTCCGAGAGCGTGTCCAGCACCGAGTGCAGCTGCTCCTGCAGCAGCGTGAAGCTCACGGCGTCGGCCGGGACGACCGCCTCGGAGTCCTCGATCAGGTCGCCGAACTCCGAGTCCCCGTCCTCGCCCAGCGGCGTGGACAGCGAGATCGGCTCGCGGCCGTACTTCTGGACCTCGATGACCTTCTCGGGCGTCATGTCGAGTTCCTTGGCCAGCTCCTCCGGGGTGGGCTCGCGGCCCAGATCCTGGAGCATCTGGCGCTGCACGCGGGCGAGCTTGTTGATGACCTCGACCATGTGCACCGGGATGCGGATGGTGCGCGCCTGGTCGGCCATGGCGCGGGTGATGGCCTGACGGATCCACCAGGTGGCGTAGGTCGAGAACTTGAAGCCCTTGGTGTAGTCGAACTTCTCCACCGCGCGGATCAGGCCCAGGTTGCCCTCCTGGATGAGGTCCAGGAACAGCATTCCGCGGCCGGTGTAGCGCTTGGCCAGCGAGACGACGAGGCGGAGGTTCGCCTCGAGGAGGTGGTTCTTGGCGATCTTGCCGTCGTGGACGATCTGCTCGAGGTCCCAGCGCAGGCGCTGATCCATCGAGTCGCCCTCGGCGGCGAGCTTGTGCGTCGCATAGAGGCCCGCCTCGATGCGCAGGGCCAGGTCCACCTCCTGCTCCGCGTTGAGGAGGGCCACCTTGCCGATCTGCTTGAGGTAGTCCTTCACGGGGTCCGCGGTGGCGCCAGCGACGAGGACCTGCTGCTGCGGGGCGTCGTCGTCGTCCGAGGAGAGGACGAACCCGCGACTCTCCTCCTCGGGCTTGCCCGGCTTCTCGGCCTCCGGAGTCTCGGGATCGACGGTCGGGGCCTCGGGCTCCTCGAGTTCCGTCTCGGCCGGCTCTGCGCCCGCCTCGGGGTCGGCCGCTGCCTTCTTCGCCGCGCCGCGGGTCGACTTGGCGCGAGTCTTCTTCGGCGCCTCCTCGTCGGCCTCGGGCCCGCCGGCGGCCGCCTCGGCCTTCGCCTTGTTGAGCCTGCGCGTGCGCGCGCTCTTCTGCCCCGGCGTGAGGTGCTCCTCCTCCTGGGCCGCCTGGGTCGTCTCTTCTGCGCTGTTGGCCGCGGTCGTCTTCGCCCGGCCTCGGCCGGTCTGAGAGCTGGTCTCGGTAGCTGGCACGAATTACCTTCCTCACGTGAGATCCGTGGAGTCGCCGGGTGGGTAACGCCACTATGACCCTGTCAAGTCCGGCTGATCGCTCGCGACGATCCCGACCGCAGGGTCTCGTTCAAGAGAACGTCTGCAGTCGTCCCTGTGTTCCCGCCTCCAGAGGAGTGCTGGAACCGCTTGCGGACCTCTCGGCGCCGCCAGGAGAACTCGGACCCAACCGGGTCTGCGTCCCAGTGTCTCACGAAACCCGGTGAATGATGCACCCGGGCGGCTCGATTCGTCGCCCCTCCCGACACCCTCTGCGGCCAGCACTCCCCCGGACGGCGGCGTCGACGTCCGCCGGTCATGCGGCGGCATCGAGCGCGGCACGTCGCCACGCCCGCCGCGGGTTGTGCACCCAGGCGGCGAGTGCGCCCCGGTTGAGCATCGTGATCAGCACCTGCGCCACATCATCGTCCTGGAGGAACGGCCGCCCCGCGTGCAGCAGTCGGCTCGCTGCCGAGCTGCGACCGCGGGCCCACTCGATCCAGGCCATCATGGTCAGGAGGGAGGAGCGCTCCGTCGGGTCGGCCACCGCCACGAGCTCGTAGCCGGCGGTCCACAACCGGTCCAGCGTCAGCCAATCGGGGGCGAGGTCCAGTTCACCGATGATCAGCTCGACGGCCCCCGAGGCCAGCAGACGAGATCTGCGTAGCAGGCTCGACTGCATCCGGGGCGTATAGCCGGGGTCCCCCTCCTCCCGCGGCAGACGATCGGCCCGCTCGGCTCCTGCGGCGATGTAGAGGAGGAAATTGCGGCTCTGGAGCCGCCGCATGCCGGCGAGGAGCGCAGACGTCGTCGTCGGGTCCGCGCGGAGGCGGGCCCCGACCGTCGCGGAGGGATGGCTCAGCACCTCGTTCCACAACAGCATCAGGGAGCGGAGCGTTCTGGCCGGAGGCTGCCCGGCGACGATGGCGTCCACGCCGCTGCGGACACGGTCCGGGTCCGGCCAGGCAGCCGTGTTCGTGCCGTCCCAGAGGCCGGCCTTCGGCGCGCTCCCGCGCACCGTCAGCTCGAGGTGCGTCTCCGTGCTCTCGAGGGCGGCCAGGGGATGGCCCTCCTCGGGGCAGCAGGCGGGTCGTGGGCAGCCGTAGTGCCGCCAGGTCTCCGCCCCGACGTGCCAGGCCCCTCGCATCGCGACGTTCTGCAGTGCGAGAACGACCTCGACCTGCTCGAGGAGGTCCCCGTACGGGATGCCCGGCCCGGGCGCCTCGGGACTGTAGACCACGACGATCGCGCCGTCGGCGTCGGGGATCCGCTCCAGCAGGGAGGCATGCCTCAGTGCGTGAGTGCAGTTCTCCTCTTCCTGCTCCGCCACGGAGGACGCGACCGGAGGCAGGCCGGTACGCAGGGTCGCGACGAGCCGCTTGCCGTCGAGGACGAGAGTCACGAGGGCGTCGCGGGGCTCGAATCCGAGCAGGTGCGGCACGAGCGCGAGGACGCTCTCGGAGTCGGACACGGTGATGGGGTCGCTGGGGACCGGGTGCTGGGGTGTCGGCGTCATGCACCGACCCTGCCCGTCCGCGGCGGCCGCCGGCCGGACGCACGGACGCGCTGTGGATCGCCCCGCGACGCCTCGCGCGTGTGGAGGACGAGTCAGTCGTCGTCGACGTCCCGGGCGGACAGATAGGCCTCGACGGCGTCGGCGAGGTCCTCTCCGTCGGGAACGGATTCCCCGGCGTCGAGCAGCAGCGAGCGACGCCGCTCGGCGGGCACGAACTCATCGAACCGGCGTTCGAACGCGTGGACCATCCGCTGGATCTCCGGCGATCCCGCCACCTGCTCGTGGATCTGCCCCTCGACCGCCCGGCCCGCCTCCCGGAGCCGGTCCGTGGGCAGGCCGAGCCCCATGGCCGCGCCGAGGTGCTCGAGTGCCGCCACAGCGACCTGCGGGTACTCCGCATCGCCGAGGTAGTGCGGGACGTGCAGGGCGTAGCCGACGACGTCGCGTCCGGCCTTCGCCAGCTCGACCTCGATCAGATGGGTGACCGACGCGGGCAGCTCGGCCCGGGGGTTCCAGGTGGTGATCCCCTCGGCCAGGTCCGGTCGCGTGCCATGGACGGTCACACCGAGCCGGCGCGTGTGCGGCACCGGCATCGGGATGCCGCTGAAACTCCCGGTCAGGCGGACGTTCAGCCCGACGGCGAGGCGCACGACGGCGGCCACGAAGCGGTCCCACTGCAGGTCCGGCTCGGGGCCTGTCAGGAGGAGGAAGGGCGTACCGAGCCCGTCGACCAGGCGGTAGAGCTCGATCCGGGGCCGCTGGTAGGCGGCGAAGTGGTCGCCGAGGAAGGAGATCTGCGGTCTCCGGTCGCGGTAGTCGATCAGCTGGTCGGCGTCGAAGCTCGCGACCAGCACGGAATCGAGTTCCTGGAGGAGCGCGGCGCGCACCTGCGGGATGACATGCCCTGCGTCGGCGTGGCCGTCGAGCGCGACCACGAGGTCGCGGCCCTGCAGTTCGACGTCGTCGATGATCTCGTCGTTGAGACGAACAAGTGTCAACGGGTCCAGCACGTTCTCTCCTCTCCCCACCGCTTCGGCTCTCTGCGCGGCGGCCTTCCGGCCTGTCCTGCTCAACCGCGGGCCCGGCCCGTTTGTTCCCTCGGCAGGAGCCGCCGGGAACCGCGAACATCCTAGCGCCGCCACCAAAATCGGGGGGCCCACACGTTACGATGCAGACGACCCATCACCGTTCGAAGGCGCCCACGGGCGTCGTCATCGCCGTCGGCCCCGTGCCGGGCATTAAGGACCCAGATTCTGTGATCACCCCATCCGACCTGAAGCTGACCGCCGTATCGACCGACATCAAGCGCGTCTCCGCGGACGCGCTGGTGCTCGGGGTCGCTGCGGCCGACAAGCAGGCGAAGCGCCCCGCGCGGATCGTCTCGTCCCCGCTCCCGGCCGCCGAGACCGCGGCGCTCGACCGCGCCTTGGCCGCCGTGGGGGCAACGGGCGGGGCGGATGAGCTCGTCCGCCTCGGGGCACCGGACGGGACGCGGGCCGACGTCGTCGTGCTGGTCGGCCTCGGCAGCGTCGGCGACGAGGGCGTCGAGCGGGAGGCGCTGCGCCGTGCCGCGGGCTCCGTGGCGCGGCAGGTGACCGGGCTGGGCAAGCTCCTCTTCGCGCTCCCCGCCGAGGACGCGGAGAGCGCGGCGGCTGTGGCCGAGGGGATCGCGCTGGGCGCCTACCGCTTCGACGCGTACCGGTCCGAGAGGCCGGAGGAGACCGTGCTCTCCGAGGGCATCGTCGCCACGGAGGCCTCCACTGCAGCCGGCCTGCCGGCAGCCCTCAAGCGCGCGGCGGTGCTCGGGCGTGCGGTCCGCGCAGTGCGCGACCTCGTGAACACGCCGTCGAACGACCTGTATCCCGAGGCGTTCGCGCAGATCGCCTACGACGCCGGCAAGGCATCCCGCGTCAAGGTGACCGTGCTGGACGAGAAGCGGCTCGAGAAGGACGGGTACGGCGGCATCATGGGCGTCGGACGTGGCTCCACGCGCCCGCCGCGCCTGGTCAAGGTGGAGTACTCGCCGTCGAAGCCGGTCAAGCACCTGGCGATCGTCGGCAAGGGCATCACCTTCGACACCGGCGGGATCTCCATCAAGCCGGCTCAGAACATGCACCACATGAAGTCGGACATGGCCGGTGCGGCGACCGCGCTCGAGACCGTCCTCGCCGTCGCGGAGCTCGGCCTCCCGATCAAGACGACCGCCTGGCTGTGCCTGGCCGAGAACATGCCGTCCGGCTCGGCGACCCGACCGGGCGACGTGGTGACCATGCTCAACGGCAAGACAGTCGAGATTCTGAACACCGACGCCGAGGGCCGCCTGGTCATGGCCGACGGACTCGTCGCCGCCAGCGAGGAGAAGCCGGACGTGGTCCTGGACATCGCGACCCTCACCGGCGCGCAGATGGTGGCCCTGGGACGACGCACGACGGGGATCATGGGCGACGACGAGATCCGCGACGCCCTCGTGGAGGCCTCCCGGGCCGCGGGCGAGACCGCGTGGGGGATGCCGCTCCCGGAGGAGCTGCGCCCGTCCATCAAGTCCGAAGTGGCCGACATCGCCAACATCGGCGAGCGGAACGGCGGCATGATGACCGCCGCCGTCTTCCTGAAGGAGTTCGTCGGTTCCACCGAGGGGCGACAGATCCCCTGGGCCCACCTCGATATCGCCGGCCCCTCCTTCAATGACGCGTCGCCGTACGGCTACACGCCCAAGAACGGCACGGGAACGATGCTCCGCACGCTGGTTGCCTATGCGGAGCGGTTGGCGGAGTAACGTCGGCAGGGGCCGCTGGCGACGTCCTGTGCGGATGCGCCAGCGGTCGGGGCGACGCCGGAGGTGCTCCGACGCACGTCCGACCCGAATGCCGGGCTCCACCCAATCCGGCTAAGGTGTCTTTTGACAGAACACAGAAAAGAGCTGGTGACGGCAGCCGCCTGATCCTGCTCGCCCATTGCAATCCCGTCCTGTCGGGAGCAGATCACATCGCGAGGGAGCGTTCACGTGGCCGAATCGGCAACACCGCAAGAGTTTGACGTCCTAATCCTCGGCGGCGGCAGTGCCGGCTACTCGGCCGCGCTGCGTGCCGTACAGCTCGGCTTCAGCGTAGGCCTCGTCGAGAAGGCCAAGCTGGGCGGCACCTGCCTGCACACCGGTTGCATCCCGACCAAGGCGTACCTGCACTCGGCAGAGCTCGCCGAGAATGCGCGAGAGGGTGCCAAATACGGCATCAACTCCACGCTTGAGTCGATCGACATCGCCAAGGTCCGTGAGTACAAGGACGGCGTCGTCGCTGGCAAGTTCAAGGGTCTGACCGGCCTGCTCAAGATGAAGAAGGTCACCGTCATCGAGGGCAACGGCCGCCTCGTCGGCCCGGACACCATCGATGTCGACGGCGTCTCCTACAAGGGCAAGAACATCGTTCTGGCCACGGGCTCCACGTCCAAGACGATGGGCATCGAGATCGGCGGCCGGGTGATGACCTCGACCGAGGCCCTCAACATGGAGGATCTGCCGAAGTCCGCCATCGTCCTCGGCGGCGGCGTGATCGGCGTCGAGTTCGCCTCCGTGTGGAGGTCCTTCGGCGTCGACGTGACCATCATCGAAGGCCTCCCGAGCCTGGTCCCCAACGAGGACCCGGCGATCATCAAGAGCCTCGAGCGAGCTTTCAAGAAGCGCGGCATCAAGTTCAACACCGGCACCTTCTTCGAGAAGGTCGAGCAGAACGACTCGGGCGCGAAGGTCACGCTCGCGGACGGCAAGGAGTTCGAGGCCGATCTGGTCCTCGTGGCCGTTGGCCGTGGACCCGTCACGGAAGGCCTCGGCTTCGAGGATCAGGGCGTCAAGCTCGATCGTGGCTTCGTCATCCCGAACGAGCGCCTCCACACCGGGGTCGGCAACGTGTACGCCATCGGTGACATCGTCCCGGGCGTGCAGCTCGCCCACCGCGGCTACCAGCACGGCATCTTCGTCGCCGAAGAGATCGCCGGCCTCAACCCCGTGGTCGTCGAGGACATCAACATCCCCAAGGTCACGTTCTGCGAGCCGGAGATTATGTCGGTCGGCTACTCCGAGCCCAAGGCGGCCGAGAAGTTCGGCAAGGATGCGATCGAGACGATCGAGTACAACCTGGCGGGCAACGGCAAGTCCTCGATCCTCGGCACCAGCGGACTCGTCAAGATGGTCCGGCTCAAGGACGGTCCCATCGTCGGCGTGCACGGCATCGGCGGCCGAATCGGCGAGCAGATCGGTGAGTCGCAGCTGATCGTGAACTGGGAGGCCTACCCGGAGGATCTCGCGCCGCTCATCCACGCGCACCCGACGCAGAACGAAGCACTCGGCGAGGCCGCCCTGGCCCTCGCCGGCAAGCCGCTGCACGGCTAGACCGCGCAGCACCGGCTCGGGCAGGGCCCGTCACGTCCGTTCCGCGACGGGCGCTGCCCGAGCCGGTGAACTAAGCTCACCCATAGTCGTCCGAGGCCGCCAGCCCACGCCGTCGTACCTCGAACAGTTTGCTAGCCCTAAGGAGAACGGGGACGAAATGTCTGAAACCGTGAACTTGCCCGCCCTCGGTGAAAGCGTCACCGAAGGTACCGTCACACGTTGGCTGAAAGCCGTCGGCGACCGCGTCGAGGTCGACGAGCCGCTGGTGGAGGTCTCCACCGACAAGGTCGACACCGAGGTCCCCTCGCCGGTAGCCGGCGTTATCGAGGAGATCTTCGTCGGTGAAGACGAAGAGGCCGAGGTCGGTGCACCGCTGGTGCGCATCGGCGACGGCAACGGCTCCGACGACGGGGCCCCGGCTGAGGACCAGGCTTCGGCCGAGGAGTCCTCCGACGAAGAAGCCCCCGCCGAGGAGGAGCCCGCGCAGGAGGCCTCCGAGGAGAGCGCCGAGCCCGCCCCGGCGCAGGAGCAGAGCTCGGGCTCGTCGGATCAGGCGGCGGAAGATGCCGCAGAGGTGACCCTGCCGGCTCTCGGCGAGTCCGTGACCGAGGGTACGGTCACCCGCTGGCTCAAGTCCGTCGGCGACGACGTCGCCGTGGACGAGCCCCTGCTTGAAGTTTCCACCGACAAAGTCGACACCGAGATCCCGTCGCCGGTCGCAGGCACCTTGCTCGAGATCCGCGTCGGCGAGGACGAGGTGGCCGAGGTCGGCTCCGTGCTCGCACTCGTCGGTTCCGGGGCTCCGTCCGATTCGAGCGGGGAGACGGCCGCACCGAAGGAGGCCCCGAAGCAGGAGGAAGCCCCCAAGGAAGAGACGCCCAAGGAGGCCCCGAAGCAGGAAGCTCCCAAGGAGGAGGCACCCAAGGAGGCCCCGAAGCAGGAAGCTCCCAAGCAGGAGGCGTCCCAGGCCGAGAAGCCGAAGGACAGCCCCGCCGGTGGGACTGGAGACGGCTATGTGACGCCGTTGGTGCGTCGCCTCGCTGCTCAGAACGACGTCGACCTCAGCACTGTCGAGGGGACCGGCGTTGGCGGCCGCATCCGCAAGCAGGATGTCGAGGCGGCCATCGAGGCCAAGAAGGCGCAGAGCACGCCCGCCGAGGCCCCCGCGAGCGCCCCGGCCCCGGCCGCCGCGAGCGCACCCAAGGTCGAGGCGTCGTCGCTGCGCGGCACCACCGCCAAGGCCCCCCGGATCCGGCAGGTCATTGCACGCCGGATGCGCGAGTCGCTCGACGTCTCGACGCAGCTCACGCAGGTGCAGGAGGTCGACATGACCCGCATCGCCAAGCTGCGCACCAAGGCCAAGGCAGGCTTCAAGGCCACCAACGGCACGAACCTCACCTTCCTGCCGTTCATCGCGAAGGCCGTCACCGAGGCGCTCAAGCAGCACCCGAAGCTGAATGCAGAGTACGACGAGGACAAGCAGGAAATCACGTACCACGGAGCCGAGCACCTGGCGTTCGCCGTGGACACGGAGAAGGGGCTCCTCGTTCCCGTGGTCCAGAACGCCGGTGATCTGAACCTCGCCGGTCTGGCCGGGAAGATCGCCGATGTGGCCGGCCGAACCCGTGACGGCAAGATCGGTCCGGACGAGCTCTCGGGCGGAACGTTCTCGATCACGAACATCGGTTCCGTCGGCGCCCTGTTCGACACGCCGATCATCAATCAGCCGCAGGTGGCCATTCTGGGTACCGGCGCGATCGTCAAGCGCCCGGTCGTGGTGACCAACGACGAGGGCGATGACACGATTGCCATCCGGCACATGATGTACCTGTCGCTGACCTACGATCACCGGCTGGTCGACGGCGCGGACGCCGGTCGCTTCCTGCAGACCCTCAAGGCGCGCCTCGAGGGTGGCGCGTTCGAGAGCGAGCTCGGGCTCTAGCACTAGCGCCGACGAACCGTCGATCGGCACAGCGCCCGTGGGGCGGAACCCTGGTCCAGGGTTCCGCCCCACGGGCGTCTTCGGCTCCAGAGCGACCGCTGGCCGCTTTTCGACAACGCGTCGAACTGGCGTAGGCTGGTCGCATGGAATTCCTGCACCTCCTTCTGGTCTTCTTTCACATCCTCGGTGCGGCTGCACTCGTCGGCGGCTGGCTCGCGTCCTTCAAGACGCCGACGGTCGGTACCTGGCAGCACATCGGCGCCTGGGTCCAGTTGATCACCGGTCTGGGCCTCACCGTCCTGGCCGAGATGTCCTCCGACGGCGGACCGGTGAACCATGCCAAGATCGGCGTGAAGCTGGTCCTTCTCGTCGCAGTCTTGGTCGCAGCCGTCATCGGCAGGCGCAAGGTGAAGAACGGGGAGCCGGTCCCGACCGGCATTGCCCACACGGTCGGCGGTTTCTCGCTGATCAATGTGGCCTTGGCTGTGTTCTGGTAGGCCGCCCCCCGAGGCTCGTGCGAGTTCACCGCCGCTGAAGCCCCATGAATCTGGCTGCCGAAGGGCCGCTCCCGGTGTTTCAGGACTCCGGGAGCGGCCCTTCGCGTACCCCCGCGATCTTCCAGCCGCCCTCCTCCTCCCACTGCAAGTCCATGATCAAGGCGACGGGCTCCCCTGCCGGAACGCTCTCCGCGGCCCCTCCGTCCACCGGAGCCACCCTGTAGGGTCCGACCGCGGCCAGGACCTCGACGGTGGCAGTCCGGCCTTCCCGAGCAACTAGCCGGACGCCGCTCAGCGATGTCCGGAGACCGGCGTACCGCAGATCCCTTGCGGCCATTTGCGCGATGATCTCCCGGTCCCGTGCCGCTGCCTCCTCCCCCGCGTAGACGAGATCCAGCCTGTCGGAGTCGGCTGCCCCGAGGGCTGCGTCCCGTTCCTCGGCCAGCCGCACGACTGCTTCTTCCGGTGTGACTACGGGCTCCGCCGTTCCAGGGACCGCCGATGGGGAGGCCTCGGATGGAGGGCTGCCGGCACCGCGGGCTGCATCGCTCGAGGCGGCCTCCGGACCGTGCGGCGAGATCGTCCCCGGCCCGTCCTCGACGAGCGCGGAACCGGCCAGCAGCGCCGCCATCAGGATGACCGCTGCCGTACTCCACAACGCGACCCGCCGGAGCAACCGTCCTCGATTCGGCCGAGCCCCGCGCTTCTCCTGACTCCGCTTCAGGTCACGCCGCCGGAACGGCCGGCCAGCACGGAACAATCCCTGCTCCGACGCTCTCCTCTTGATCCGGAACGCGGCCCACGGCCCGGCACCTCCCGGCAGCGCAGCAGGCATCTGTGTGACCAGACGCGACAATCCGATGTCGTCGACTGACCGAACGAGATCCACAGGTTCCGGCGTCCCCGCGTCGAAGATCCCTACATGCGCCTCGGCGGCGCTCGGTCTGCGCCGGGCATCCTCGGAGAGAGCGGCCTCGATCAGACCGGCGACACCGGCCTCGACACCCGAAACGAGGCTCGGGAGGGGCGGGCGCGTCGGCGTCGGTCCGGGAGGGCTGCCGGTGAGCACATACCAGGCGACGGCTCCCCAGGCATAGACGTCCTGCAGGGGACCGGCGGATGCCTCTGGATCGTTCGTCAGCTCAGGTGCTGTGTAGCCGGCAGAACGCCCGGGCCTTCCAGGCCGGCCCAGTAGACCGGCGAGCCCGAAGTCCGTCAGCTTCGGCATGCCCGAGGCCGTGAACAGCACATTCGCAGGGCTGATGTCGCCATGGGACACGTCCTCGCTATGGAGATAGGCGAGAGCCGCCGCTATCGGGGCGAGCACGGTCACCGCCTGCCCGGGCGTCAAGACCCCGTCTCTCTCCACCAGCGCCTCCACAGAGCCGCCGGGGAGCATCTCCATCAGCAGTCCGCCTCCGACCTCCGAGCGGGCCGTGCCGTGCACCTCCACCAAGTGCTCGTGTCGCAGGCTCTGAAGGACCTCGGACTCGCGGCGGCGGAGCCCTGCCCAGGTGTCGTCGGCGACGACTTTGAACGCCAGGGGTTCGCCGGACGCGGCGCGGACCTCGTACACCGCCCCCGTGCTGCCCCTGCCGACCGTCCTGACGATCTCCACGTGCTCCGGCGGGCCGCCCAGTCCTCCCGGTGCACGGCCCGCAGGACCGACTTCCGGTATCCGCGGCTGCTCGAAGGACCGGAGCACGGGACGGCCTCCGGAGCTGTCGTTGCCCACCCCGGCCTTCCGCTCCAGGCCCGGCTCCTCCTCGGCCCCATCATCAGGCCCGGCCAATCGCTCGGCCCCGCCGCCCCACGGCTCGCCCGCGTCGAGAGTGCCGGATACGGGACGGTCGGCGGCGTGCCGTGCGCGCCGGCGCCGCGATAGCGGATGCTCCAACTGCGGTTCAGGTTCTCGGGACTCCATGTACCCGTTGTAGTCCTTTCCGACGTAACGCGCAGAAACTATCCACAGGCTCCGCCGGTCGGCCGCGTAGCAGTCGCCGGTGAGTGGAATCACCCCACGCCGCCGCGTAGGCTGACCGTTATGCCACTCAAGTTCCGCCCCCTCGGGTTCGCGCCCGAATTCGTCGATTACCGGCAGTGCTGGGAGCTCCAGCGGACTCTCCACGGCGAGATCCTCGCCGGGGAACGAGAGCCCGAGATCCTGCTGTTGGAGCACGCCCCCGTCTACACGGCCGGCAAACGCACCAAGCCGGAGGACCTCCCCGTCGACGGAACGCCGGTGGTGGACGTCGACCGGGGCGGCAAGATCACATGGCACGGGCCCGGCCAGCTGGTCGCCTATCCGATCGTCCGTCTGGCGGACAAGTCCGCCGTCAAGGACTATGTGTGGCGCCTCGAGGAGGTACTCATCCGCGTCGTCGCCGAGTACGGCATCGACGCGACGCGCGTCGACGGCCGGGCCGGTGTCTGGGTGCTCGGCGACGGCATCCGGCAGGACCGCAAGATCGCAGCCATCGGGATCAGGGTTCTCCGTGGCGTGACCCAGCACGGATTCGCCCTGAACTGCTCCAATTCCCTGGACCCCTACGGCAATATCATCCCCTGTGGCATCACGGATGCCTCCGTGACCAGCATCAGCGCAGAGGCCGGACGTGCGGTCGCACCCGCAGACGTCCTCCCCAGCGTGCAACGGGAGTTCGAGAACATCCTCCCGCCCGCACTCGGTGATCCCACGCCGGCTACCGCCGCGTCCGGTTCATCCCCCGCCCAGCACCCGACACATGGAGTAAATGCATGACACTGGCACCCGAAGGCCGTCGCCTCCTCAGGATCGAACAGCGCAATGCCGAGACGCCCGTCGAGCGCAAGCCCGACTGGATCAAGGCCAAAGTGAATATCGGCCCCGAGTACGTGGAGCTGAAGAACCTGGTGAAGTCCGAGGGTCTCCATACGGTCTGCCAGGAGGCTGGCTGCCCCAATATCTTCGAGTGCTGGGAGGACCGCGAGGCCACTTTCCTCATCGGAGGCTCCGAATGCACCCGGCGCTGCGATTTCTGCCAGATCGACACGGGCAAGCCAGCGGCCCTGGACCGCGCCGAGCCGTTCAAGGTCGCGATGAGCGTCAAGAAGATGGAGCTGCGGTACGCGACAGTGACGGGCGTGGCACGCGATGACCTCGAGGACGAGGGAACGTGGCTCTACGCGGAGACGGTCCGCCAGATCCACCGCATGAACCCCGAGACCGGGGTCGAGCTATTGATCCCTGATTTCTCGGGGAACCCAGAGTTCCTGGATGCGATCTGCGACTCCGCGCCGGAGGTGTACGCCCACAACGTCGAGACAGTGCCCCGCATCTTCAAGCGCATTCGGCCCGCGTTCCGCTATCAGCGCTCCCTCGACGTCATCACGCACGGCCGCGAGCGCGGTCTGATCACGAAGTCGAACCTGATCCTCGGCATGGGCGAGACCCGCGCTGAGATCTCGGAGGCTCTCCGTGACCTCCACGAGGCCGGATGCGACCTCATCACGATCACGCAGTATCTCCGTCCCACGGAGCGCCACCTGCCGGTGGACCGCTGGGTCAAGCCGCAGGAGTTCATCGAGCTCAAGCAGGAAGCCGAGGAGATCGGCTACCTGGGCGTCATGAGCGGCCCGCTCGTGCGCTCCTCCTACCGTGCAGGCACTCTGTGGAGCGAGGCCGTGCGGAAGAAGGAACTCCAGATCACGTAGAATTGACCTATTATGGCCAAAACCCCCACCGACGCATCCGCAGAGGAGCCGCAGAAGCGCCGCCTCTTCACCCGTAAACCGAAGGCTGAGAAGTCTGCCAAGGAGCCGGGCCGCCTGAAGCAGATGGGCCAGGTCTTCCAGATGACCCGCCGCCACGACCCCAGCGTCGTGTGGTGGATGTTACTGGCATTCCTCGGCACCATTGCGATCGGGCTCGCCATCGGCCTGCTGATCAACAACTGGATCACAGCCGTGCTCATCGCGATTCCGGTTGGCCTTCTCCTGGCCACCATCATCCTCTCCCGCAGGGCTGAGACGGCCGCCTTCGCTCAGATCGAGGGTCGTCAAGGAGCAGCCGGCGCGGCGATGAGCGTCCTGCGCCGGGGCTGGATCATCAAGGAGGAACCGGTAGCGATCTCTCCCCGGACCCAGGACCTGGTGTTCATGGCCGTGGGCCGACCCGGTGTCGTGCTCGTGACCGAGGGGCCGACGAACCGGGTGCGTCCGCTGGTCGAGGGAGAGAAGCGGCGTCTGGCGCGGGTCCTGCCGAATGTGCCGATCCACATCATCAATGCAGGATCCGCTGAGGACCAGACGAAGCTCGGCGGCGTCTCGAAGAAGATGAAGAAGCTGCCCAAGGCCCTCAACAAGGTCGAGGTCCAGACGGTCGACCGTCGCATCAGCTCACTGAACATGAACAAGATGCCGGTGCCGAAGGGCATCGACCCGACCCGTGCACGCCCGGACCGGCGCGCCATGCGCGGCCGCTAGGCGAATCCGCCCGCGATGACTGAATGGCCGTCTCCGAATCACTCGGGGACGGCCCTTTCTGTACTGCGCGAGGAACCTCCGGCGCGGCCACCGGCAGTTCGGTTCAGCGGATCCTGACCAGGATGGTCCCGCGCACCCTGTCGTGGAGACCGCGCTGATCGGCGTCGGTCACGAATGCGGGCACGACAAGGCACATCAGGAGCGTGCGGACCACCCCGTCGAGCGGGCGTACTGCCCCACCGTTCAGACGCTGCACCTGCAGACCCAGGAGGCGGTGCCCGATGGTGTGGCCCGTGAGACTGACGAGCACCAATGTGGCGGCAGCGAAGACGAGCAAGTTGGCGACCGCGTCCCCGCCGAAGAAGAAGTGCGAGATGACCATGGCGAGAGCCCAGTCGATGCAGAGGGCAACGACGCGCGGACCGATGCGGGCGACGCTGCCGGGGCCGGCCTCCGGGCGACCGAGGCGCTGGCCCGGCCAGGCCTCGCTGTTCAACTGAGGCGGCCCTTCGAGCCAGGATCCGAGGTCTCTTCTCTCCACCGGCCCAGCCTACCGTGGGCGACGCGATCCGGCGGCCGCAGCGGCCCCGGACGCACCGTCGGTCCTTCAGCGTGTTACACCGGTGAAACAATTGCGACACTGCCGGGTAACGCCGGTTCGTTAGGATCGTTACATCATCGGGGCCCGACACCCGAGGCGCATGCCGTTCGAGACACGTGCGCTGATTGCACACAAGGAGCAGTTCTAGATGTTCAAGAATCCGGACGAAGTCCTCAAGTACATTGCCGACGAAGAAGTGAAGTTCGTCGACATCCGATTCACCGATCTCCCGGGTGTCCAGCAGCACTTCAACGTCCCGGCCAAGTCCGTGGACGCCGACTTCTTCGTGAACGGCCAGCTCTTCGACGGCTCCTCGATCCGCGGCTTCCAGGGCATCGCCGAATCGGACATGCAGCTGATCCCCGACGTCTCGACGGCGTTCATCGACCCCTTCCGGGTCGAGAAGACCCTGGCCATCAACTTCTCCATCATCAACCCGCGCACCGGAGATCCGTACCACCGCGATCCGCGCGGCGTTGCAGAGCGCGCCGAGGCCTACCTCGCCTCGACCGGCATCGCCGATACCGCCTTCTTCGCTCCCGAGGCCGAGTTCTTCATCTTCGACAATGTCCAGTACGCGTCGACGCCCCAGGGGTCCTTCTACAAGGTCGACTCCGAAGAGGCGCCGTGGAACACGGGTCGCAAGGAGGAGGGCGGCAACCTCGGCCACAAGACCCCGGTCAAGGGCGGTTACTTCCCGGTCGCACCGATCGACAAGCAGGCGGACCTGCGCGATGCGATCTGCGTCGAGCTCGACGCCGCCGGTCTGGAGGTCGAGCGCAGCCACCACGAGGTCGGTGCTGCCGGCCAGGCGGAGATCAACTACCGGTTCGACACGCTCACGCATGCCGCTGACGACATCCTGAAGTTCAAGTACATCGTCAAGAACGTGGCCCAGGCCTTCGGACAGACCGCCACGTTCATGCCCAAGCCGATCTTCGGCGACAACGGCTCCGGCATGCACTGCCACCAGTCGCTCTGGGCGAACGGCGAGCCTCTCTTCTACGACGAGAAGGGCTACGCCGGACTCTCGGATCTGGCCCGCTGGTACATCGGGGGTCTGCTCAAGCACGCCTCGGCCGTCCTCGCATTCACCAACCCGACGGTGAACTCCTACCGCCGCCTGGTCAAGGGCTACGAGGCACCGGTCAACATGGTGTACTCGCAGGGCAACCGTTCCGCGGGCATCCGCATCCCGATCACCGGCTCCAACCCGAAGGCGAAGCGCATCGAGTTCCGCGCGCCGGACCCCTCCTGCAACCCGTACCTGGCGTTCTCCGCCCAGCTCATGGCCGGGCTGGACGGGATCAAGAATCGCATCGAGCCCGCCGCTCCGATCGACAAGGACCTCTACGAGCTCCCCGCCGAGGAGGCGAAGGACATCCAGGTCGCGCCCGGCTCACTCGACGAGGCACTCGAGGCACTGGAGAACGACTACGAGTTCCTGCTCGCCGGTGACGTCTTCACGGAGGACCTCATCCAGGCGTGGATCGCGTACAAGCGCGAATTCGAGATCGAGCCGCTGTCCCTGCGCCCGAACCCCTACGAGTTCGAGCTGTACTTCAGCTGCTAGCCCGGCCGTCGGCCGTCCGAGCCCGTTGATCCGGGACCGGACGCCCGGCGCGCACCGCGAACAGCGAGGGCCCCGCCTCCTCCCCGCACCACTGTGCCGGAAGGAGGCGGGGCCCCTTCGTGTGCCCTCCGCCTCCGGAGCGAGCCTGCGTGGGGCCGGCCGCGCCAGCATCCCTCCCACCTGATCAACGCGGCGGGCCAGCGGACGGTGCCCCTGCGGACGAGACGGTGAACGGTGCTCCACGTGCGGGTGGGCCTCGAACCGCTCCGGCTGCCCCAGACGCGCCGACGGCCGGCGACCTCCCGCTCGACTGCTCGTCGCGCGGGGGTCGCCGGCCGTCGGCAATGCCCTTCTGGGAATGTGACCTTGGCTAGGCCCCGGTCCGGGAGGGCTCGTCGTCTGACGCGTCTTCCCGGCGAGCCGGGCCGTCCGTGGACGCCTCGGCGTCCGCGTCCCCAGTGCGCGCACTGTCAGCCGCAGACGAATCCGCCGATTCGTCCTCCGGAGTCTCGAGCGTGTGCAGCTCGAAGGCCTCGCCGTCGTACTTGTCGACGGCCGTGACCACGGACTCTACGAGCACCTGGCGGGCCAGCTGACCCTGGAGCACGTAGGGATCCTTGGACAAGTCCTTCCAGAGGGACACGCACAGCATGATCATCACGACCAGGAACGGCAGGGCCGAGACGATCGTGATGTTCTTCAGCCCGGTGAGAGCAGCCGCGGGATCGTCGCCCCCGGCCAAGAGCATGACGGCCGCGACGGCGCCGACGGCCAGACCCCAGAAGACAACGATCTTCTTGGAGGGCTCGATGACGCCGTTCTCCGACAGCGTGCCCATGACGATGGAGGCCGAGTCGGCGCTCGTGATGAAGAAGATGCCGATGAGCACGACGGCGATGATCGTCATCACCATGATGAGCCAGCCCGGGGCCGCGAGGTGGCCCAGGAAGTCGAACAGCGCGGTATCGAAGTTCAGATCGGGAGCGCCGTCGACGAGCCTGGTGATCGGGTCGATGGCACCCTCGGAGCCCTCGGCGCGACGCTGGAGACCGATGGCGCCGCCACCCATGATGGAGAACCAGACGAGGGAGATCGCCGAGGGGACGACGAGGACACCGGTCACGAACTGGCGAATGGTGCGGCCCCGCGAGATGCGGGCGATGAACAGACCGACGAACGGCGTCCAGCTGACCCACCAGGCCCAGTAGAAGATGGTCCACGAGGACAGCCAGGATTCGAGGGCCTCGCCGCCGGAGGCGGACGTGCGGGAGGCCATGTCCGGCAGGTCCCCGATGAAGGAGCCGACCGCGTTCGGCAGCACGTTGAGGATGAACAGGGTCGGCCCGCCGATGAAGACGAGGACGGCGAGGACGATCGCCAGCACCATGTTGATGTTGGAGAGCAACTGGATGCCCTTGGCCACACCGGATGCCGCGGAGGCCACGAAGCCTGCCGTGAGGACGGCGATGATGGCCACCAGGATGGTGGTGGTCACGGACTCCAGGAGTCCGACTGCCTGGATGCCGCCGCCGATCTGCAGCGCGCCCAGTCCGAGCGAGCAGGCGGAGCCGAAGAGCGTCGCGAGGATCGCCAGGATGTTGATGATCTTGCCGCCGATGCCGTCGGCGGCCTTCTGGCCGAAGAGCGGGATGAACATCGAGGAGAAGAGCTGGCGGCGCCCCAGCCGGAACGTGCCGTAGGCGATGCCCAGGCCGACGATGGCGTACATCGCCCACGGGTACAGAGTCCAGTGGAACAGCGTGGTGCCCATGGCCGTGTGCAGTGCCTCCGCCGTCTGCGGGTCGACCGTGCGGGGCGGAGGAGCCATGTAGTACCAGAGCGGCTCGGCCACGCCGTAGAAGACGAGTCCGATGCCCATGCCCGAGGCGAACATCATGGCGATCCACGAGGACGTGCGGAACTCGGGTGACTCCTCGTCACGGCCGAGCCTGATGCCGCCGAACTTGCTGGCGGCGACGACGATCACGAAGATCATGAAGAAGGAGGCCGCGACGATGAACAGCCAGCCGAAGTTCTGGATCGTCCCGTTCAGGAGCGTCTCCGCGACGGAGCCGAGGCCCGAGGGGGTCACGAACCCCCAGACCACAAAGCCCACCGCGAGGACCGCGGCGATGTAGAACACGGTCTTGTCCAGCCCGGTCTCGCGGTGGGGCCGGTGCTTGCGTTTGGTTGCCTTGTGCAGCGTCTGGAGTAGGTCTTTGGTTGTTTCAGGTGTGCTCATAAGTTAGGGCGGGCAGCCGGCACGAACCGAGGTCGTGCGCTGTCCCGCTGGTCCTTCCACTAGGGGTCGAGCTTTGGTCAGAACATGTCCACCTTACCGAAGCCTGTGAGCGGGGTGTCCAACCCGCCCCGACGCCGCCCCCGGAGCCCCGCGGCCTAGTCGATGCCGTAGAACCGGTGCTCGAAGACGTGACGTGCCCGGCGCGTTGCCCGGCGGTACTCGGATTCCAACTGCGCCCCCTGCCCCGCCTCGTAGCCGCACCAGCGGGCGACCATCTCCAGGTCCTGCCAGCCGCGGGGCACCACGTCAGAGGCACGTCCCGTGGTGATGAGGGTTGCGCTGCGGATGCGGGTCGCGAGCGTCCACGCGTCGTCCAGCAGGACGACCTCCTCCGAGGGGATCAACTCGGCCCCGGCGATCGCCTCCAATGCCGGGCGTGTCGACGGCGTGCGCAGTTCGGGATGGCTCGCCGCATGCTGGAGCTGCAGCACCTGGACGAGCCACTCGACATCGCTGAGGCCTCCGCGGCCGAGCTTGACGTGCAGGGCCGGGTCCGCTCCCCGGGGCAGCCGCTCGGACTCGACGCGGGCCTTGATGCGCCGGATCTCGCGCAGCTCGGTCTCCTCCAGCCCGCGGTCGTAGCGGATGGGATCGATCATCTCGAGGAACTGCTGGCCCAGCGTTGCATCGCCGGCCATCGGACGGGCCCGGAGGAGGGCCTGCCGCTCCCAGACGGAGGCCCAGCGGCCGTAGTACTCACGGTAGGACTCCAGGGTCCGGACGAGGGCACCCTGCTTGCCCTCCGGCCGCAGCGCGGCGTCCACCGTCAGTTTGAGCTCGGCCGGCACCGGAGGCTTGAGGTTGGCCGTGAGGAGCTGGCCGACGCGGGTGACGATCCGTGTGGCCTGCTCCTGGGCGCGGGCGTTGTCCGCGCCGTCGAGGGGCTGGTGGACGTACATGACGTCCGCGTCGGAGCCGTAGCCGATCTCGCTCCCGCCCTGGCGGCCCATGGCGACGACGAGCACGCGGGTGGCTGCCTCCTCGCCGCCGACGACCTCGTTCTCGGCGAGCTCGACAGCCGCCTGGATGCAGGCCGCGTCGGCGTTGGACAGCGCCTCGCCCACCCCGTCGATGTCGAGCAGCCCGGCGCCGTCCGCGAGTGCGGTGCGCAGCATCTCCCGGCGCCGGTTGAGCCGGACGAGGCGCATGCCCGCCTCGGCCGTGGCCTGGCGACGGAGTTTGGCCGCGTTCTCGCGCAGGAGCTGTCCATGGGTGAGCGGCTCCAGTTCGTCGTCGTTGCCGAGCCAGGCGACGGACTCCGGCGAGACCTCCAGCCAGTCGGTGAGGAGACGCGAGGAGGACAGGATGCGGCAGAGGCGCTCGGCTGCGGCGTTCGAGTCGCGCAGGAGGCCCAGATACCAGGGGCTCTGGCCGAGCCGCTCGCTGAGCCGCCGGAAGCCCAGGAGGCCGGCATCCGGGCTGACGCCCTCGGCGAACCAGCCGAGCAGGACGGGGAGGAGCTGCCGTTGCAGGGACGCGCGCCGACTGACGCCTGCCGTGAGCGCCTCGATGTGGCGCATCGCCCCGGGCGGGTCGAGGTAGCCGAGTGCGGCGAGACGGGCCGCGGCCGCCTCGGGGCTGAGCCGCACCTCATCCGTGCTCAGGTTGGCCGCGGTGGCGAGCAGCGGACGATAGAAGATCCGTTCGTGCAGAGACCGTACCTGCCGTTTGGTCTGCTGCCAGCGCTCGGTGAGGGCACTGGCCGGCTGCCGTTTCGGCGCCCCCGCCGGTTGGGCCGCGCAGGCCAGCGCGCGGAGGGCCGGCTCCCTGGTCGGCATCAAATGCGTCCGGCGGAGGCTGACCAGCTGGATGCGGTGCTCGAGGACGCGCAGGTACCGGTACGCGTTGTCGAAGTCCGCGGCGTCGCCCCGCCCGATGTAGCCCGCCTCGGCCAGTCGGTCGATGGCGGTCGTGGTGTCACGGACACGGAGGGTCTCGTCGATCCTGCCGTGCACCAGCTGCAGGAGCTGGACGGTGAACTCGACGTCGCGGAGCCCTCCGGGGCCGAGCTTGATCTGACGGGCGACCTCTGCGGCCGGGATGTTGTCGCTGACCCGCCGGCGCATCGACTGGACCGACTCGACGAATCCGTCGCGTTCCGGCGAGGACCAGATCAGCGGGGCCACGCCGGCCTCGTAGGCCGCCCCGAGCTCGGTGTCCCCCGCGATGCACCGGGCCTTCAGCAGCGCCTGGAACTCCCAGCTCTGCGCCCAGCGCTCGTAGTACGCGAGGTGGGACTCGAGCGTTCGGGACAGGACGCCGTCGCGGCCCTCCGGCCGAAGATTCGGGTCGACCTCCCACAGGCCCGGCTCCTGGGCCGGCGCGTTGGCCAGCTGCGCCAGGTGCCCGGCGAGGTAGCCGGCGATGGCGCCGGCTCGCTCCTCGTCGAGGTCGTCGCCGGCATGGACGTACACCACGTCCACGTCGGAGATGTAGTTCAGCTCGCGGGCGCCGCACTTGCCCATGCCGATCACGGCGAGGGAGACAGCCGCGATCTCCGTCGGGTCGAAGCGGTCGGCTGCATCGGCACGGGCGACGGCGAGCGCCGCGTCGAGTGCCGCCCCGGCGGCGTCGGCGAGCTCGGCCCCGACCCCGGGCATCGCCCGGAGGGGGTCCTCGGCCGTCAGGTCTCGCAGGGCGATCCGCAGGACTTCGGCGCGGTACGCCACGCGCAGGGCGATCATGCCCTCCTGCCCGGCCAGCCGCGCGACCGGGGCGCCGTCCTGACCGGCCGCACCGACCGAGGCGAGCAGCCTCCGGCGCAGAGCAGCCGGTTCCTGCTGGGCGAGATCTGTGCCGCCCAGGCGCAGCAGGTCGAGCTGGCCCGGGTTGCGCAGGAGGAATTCGGCGAGTGCCTCCGAGGAGCCGAGCAGACGGAAGAGGCGGACGCGGACCGTCGGGGCCTCCACCATCGCGGCCACCTCCGGCGCGCGCTCGGCGATACGCACCAGGGAGAGCAGCGCCAGATCCGGATCGGGCGCCTGGGCGAAACCGTCGAGCAGAGCGGCCGGGTCGCAGGCCGAGAGCTCCGGCGCCGCGAGGAAGCGCCGGGCCCGTTCGACGTCGTCGAACCCCGTGCCGAGGAACTGGCGAGTGGAGAACACGGCTAGAGGATGCCGAGGTACCGGTTGATCTCGAACGGCGAGACGTTCTGCCGGTAGTCCGCCCACTCGTCGCGCTTGTTGCGCAGGAACGACTCGAAGACCTGCTCGCCGAGGATGTCGGCGACGAGCTCGGACTCCTCCATCACCCGGATCGCGTCGTGCAGGCTGCCGGGCAGCGGGCTGTGCCCCAGCGCGCGGCGCTCGGCCGTGGAGAGGCTCCAGACGTCCTCCTCCGCCGCCGGTGCGAGCTCGTAGCCCTCCTGGATGCCCTTGAGGCCCGCGCCCAGCAGCACGGCGTAGGCGAGGTAGGGGTTGGCGGCGGAGTCGATCCCGCGGTATTCGATCCGCGCGGACTGGCCCTTGTTCGGCTTGTACAGCGGGACCCGCACCAGGGCGGAGCGGTTGTTGTGCCCCCAGGACAGGTGGCTCGGCGCCTCTCCCCCGCCCCAGAGGCGCTTGTACGAATTCACGAACTGGTTCGTCACGGCGGTGAACTCCGGTGCGTGCTTGAGCACGCCGGCGATGAACTGCCGTGCGGTCTGGGAGAGCTGGTACTCGTGCCCGGCCTCGAAGAAGGCATTGGTGTCGCCCTCGAAGAGCGAGAAATGCGTGTGCATCCCGGAGCCGGGGTGCTCGGAGAACGGCTTGGGCATGAACGTCGCGTAGATCCCCTGCTGGATCGCCACCTCCTTCACGACGGTCCGGAAGGTCATGATGTTGTCGGCCGTCTGCAGCGCGTCCGCGTAGCGCAGATCGATCTCGTTCTGGCCCGGGCCGTTCTCGTGGTGGCTGAACTCCACGGAGATGCCCACGGCCTCGAGCATGGTCACGGCGTTGCGCCGGAAATCCTGCGCGACGCCGCCGGTCACGTGGTCGAAGTATCCGCCCTGGTCGACGGGGACGGGGTCGCCGGCCGCATTGAGGTCGTCCGATTCGAGCAGGTAGAACTCGATCTCCGGGTGGGTGTAGCACGTGAAGCCCATGTCGGCGGCGGCGGCCAGCTGCCGCTTGAGCACGTGGCGCGGGTCGGCCGGCGACGGCGAGCCGTCTGGCGTGAGGATGTCGCAGAACATTCGCGACGTCGGCTCCGTCTGACCGCGCCAGGGCAGGATCTGGAAGGTGGAGGGGTCCGGCTGCAGCAGCATGTCCGCCTCATAGATCCGGGACAGCCCCTCGATGGAGGAGCCGTCGAAGCCGAGGCCCTCCTCGAAGGCCCCCTCGACCTCGGCCGGGGCGAGTGCGACGGACTTGAGCGATCCGACGACGTCGGTGAACCACAGTCTGACGAACCTGACGTCCCGTTCCTCGATAGTCCTCAGCACGAACTCCTGCTGACGATCCACGTGCGTCTCCTTCCGTCCGGCCGACCGGCGCCGCGGGGCGCCGCCGATGTCACTCTACTCGCGGACCAGTATGACCGGCTCACATGTCAGGCGGGTTTCAAACTACCCTTGCCCCTATGACACACGAGGAGAACGCGCCCGCTTCAGGCACCCCCTCCGAGCGTCCCGCGAAGGTCCGGATCCACCACCTCGCGCGCGCCAAGGAGGAAGGCCGGAAGTTCACGATGCTCACCGCCTACGACGCCCTGATGGCCGAGGTCTTCGATGCGGCCGGGATCGACACCCTGCTGGTTGGGGACTCGGCGGCGAACAACATGATGGGGCACGCGACGACGCTGCCGATCACGGTGGACGAGATGCTGGTCTTCTCGCGCTCGGTGGCGGCAGGCGCCCAACGGGCGCTCGTCGTGTGCGACCTCCCGTTCGGCTCCTACGAGGAGTCCGTGGAGCAGGCGGTTCGCACCGGGGTCCGCTTCATGAAGGAGGGCGGGGCGCACGCGGTGAAGATCGAGGGCGGCGCCTACTACGCGGACCACGTCCGCGCCCTGGTGAACGCCGGCGTGCCCGTGATCGCCCACATCGGCTTCACCCCGCAGAGCGAGCACGCGCTCGGCGGCTATCGGGTGCAGGGGCGTGGCGATGCGGCGACGGCCCTGATCGACGACGCCCGCGCCCTCGAGGCCGCCGGCGCGTTCTGCGTCCTGATGGAGATGGTCCCCGCCGAGGTGGCGGCGGAGGTCGACGCCGCACTGGACGTCCCCACCATCGGCATCGGGGCCGGAAGTGCGACGACGGGCCAGGTCCTCGTCTGGCAGGACATGCTCGGCCTGCGCCGTGGGCGCCTGCCGCGCTTCGTGAAGCAGTACGCGGACCTGCGGTCCGTGGTGCACGACGCCGCCACGGCCTACCGCGAGGACGTCGTCTCGGGCGCGTTCCCCGCGCAGGGGCAATCGTTCTGAGTCGCCGCACCCCGCGGCGCCCGGCGGCCGGATGCGGCGCCACCCGTCCATGATGTAAGGTGCATCACGGACGGGTGCCGACCCGGGCTACTCGTCCTCTGCGTCCCACGCCTCGTTGCGGCGGCGCACTTTCTCGAGGGCCTGCTCGGCCTCCGCCCGCGTTGGGTACGGACCGAGCAGCTTGGTCCAGTCCGACTGGGGCCCGTCCTCGACCTGATGTGTTTCGACGTTGAACCAGAAATCTCCGGTGGGCTCGCTCATCGGTTTCTCCTCCCATGTGGATCCGCGGTGCAATGGGGCTCGCGTCACCCGTTGTCAGCCACCATACTCGCACGCCTTCTGGGCGCGCGGATAGGATCGAAAGCATGGCCGCACCCACCGCACCTGCCGGGCGCCTCGAGCCCGGCCGCCCCACGCCCTCCCGGACCGTCCCCGCGTCGATCCCGCGCCCCGAGTACGTCGGCAAGCCGGCACCGGCCCCCTACGAGGGGTCGGACGTCCACGATGCCGAGACCGTCGCGCGCATCCGGCGGGCGGGACGCGTCGCGGCCCAGGCACTCGTCGAGGTCGGTCGCGCGGCGCAGCCGGGCGTCACGACGGACGAGCTGGACCGGGTCGGCCACGAGTACCTCCTCGACCACGGCGCCTATCCCTCGACGCTGGGCTACCGCGGTTTCTCCAAGAGCGTCTGCACCTCGATCAACGAGGTCATCTGCCACGGCATCCCGGACACCACGCGGCTGGAGGACGGCGACATCGTCAATGTGGACATCACCGGCTACCTCGACGGCGTCCACGGCGACACCAACGCCACGTTCCTCGTCGGCGATGTCGGCGAGGAGTCCCGGCTGCTGGTCGAGCGCACCGAGGAGTCCCTGCGCCGCGCGATCCGCGCCGTCGCGCCCGGCCGTGAGCTCAACGTCATCGGGCGCACCATCTCGGCGTACGCCAAGCGTTTCGGCTACGGCGTCGTCCGCGACTTCACCGGCCACGGCGTGGGCAAGGCCTTTCACACGGGTCTCGTGATCCCCCACTACGATGCCGCCCCTGGCTACAGCCAACTGATGGAACCGGGCATGGTCTTCACCATCGAGCCCATGCTCACGCTCGGGACGCACGAGTGGGAGATGTGGGACGACGGCTGGACCGCGGTGACCCGGGACCGCCGGCGTACCGCCCAGTTCGAGCACACCCTCGTGGTCACCGAGTCCGGTGCCGATGTCTTGACGCTCCCCTAGCCCCGCCCTGTTCAGTCCACTCCGCCCGAGAAAACAAGAGGAACCCACATGGCCAAGGACAACAAGACCGCCAGCCCGGCCACCGCGATCGGCATCGACATCGGTGGCACCGGGATGAAGGGCGGCATCGTCGACCTCCAGCAGGGCAAGCTCATCGGGGAGCGCTTCCGCATCCCCACGCCGAAGCCCTCCACTCCGGAGGCCGTGGCGGACGTCGTCGGCGAGATCGTCGAGGAGCTCATGAAGCGGGACGCTGCCCCGGATCCGAGCACGCCGGTCGGCGCCGCCTTCCCGGCGATCATCGACGACGGCGTGGCCCGCTCGGCGGCGAACGTGGACAAGACCTGGATCGATGCGGACGTGGACGGCATCTTCACGGCCCGTCTGGGCCGAGAAGTCCACATCATCAACGACGCCGACGCGGCCGGGCTGGCCGAGGCCCGCTACGGCGCCGGTCGCGGCGTCAAGGGCTCCGTCCTGGCCATCACGCTGGGCACCGGCATCGGCTCCGCGATGCTCTACAACGGCACGCTGATCCCGAACTTCGAGCTCGGCCACCTCGAGGTGGACGGGCACGACGCCGAGAGCCGCGCCTCGGCGTCGGCTCGCGAGCGCGAGGATCTGCCCTGGCCGGAGTACTCCGAGCGGCTCCAGCGCTACTTCTCCCACGTCGAGTTCCTCTTCTCGCCGAAGCTGTTCATCATCGGCGGCGGCATCTCGAAGCGCGCGGAGGACTTCCTGCCGAATCTCGACCTGCGGACCCCCACGGTGGTCGCGGAGCTGAAGAACAACGCGGGCATCGTCGGGGCCGCCCTGCAGGCAGCCCTGCACTTCGACCTGGTCGACTAGACTCCGGACCCCGGCCCAGACGACGGCGCCCCGGCCTCCCGTGTCACGGGAGGCCGGGGCGCTGCGGTATCGGAACGAGGAGAGGGCCTGCCGGCGTCGTCAGTCGGCCGTGAGAGGACGCTGCCGGCCCTGCGGGCCGTCCTCGGCTCCGGCGCGGAGCGCCGCGATGGACTGCTCGAAGTCCTCCAGGGACTCGAAGTCCTGGTAGACGCTCGCGAACCGGAGGTAGGCGACCTGGTCGAGTTTCTGCAGCGGCCCGAGGATCGCGAGTCCCACCTGGTGGGCATCGATCTCGGCGGCGCCGGAGGAACGGACCTGCTCCTCGACCTCCTGGGCCAGGACGGCGAGATCGTCGTCGGTCACCGGACGGCCCTGGCACGCCTTGCGCACCCCGTTGATGACCTTCGCGCGGCTGAACGGCTCGGCGACGCCGGAGCGCTTGATCACGGACAGGCTGGTGGTCTCGAGCGTGGTGAAGCGGCGCCCGCACTCGGCGCACTGGCGCCGCCGGCGGATCGCGGAGCCGTCCTCGGTCAGACGGGAGTCGACGACGCGGGAGTCGGAATGGCGGCAGTAGGGACAGTGCACCGGCGGACCTTTCTTCCAACTCGTACGGCGGACAGCTGGATCCAGTGTAGTCGCAACGGGATCGGCAGCCGTCCGTCGGCGGAGTCCGCCCGCCGCAGGTGTCGCCTCGCCGGGGTCTGGGCTGTGCCCGGGCAGTGCCCGGGGGTCAGCGGGCCTCGGCGCGTCGGCGGATGGCGACGGCGTCCCCGTGAGCGGGCAGGTCCTCCGCCCGGGCCAGGACCTCGACGTGCTCGGCCACCTGCCCCAGGCCGGCCCGCCCGTACTCGATGACCTGGATGGCCTTGAGGAAGGTGGCCACGTTGAGCCCGGAGGCGTACGCGGCCGTGCCGCTGGTCGGCAGGACGTGGTTCGATCCCGCGGCGTAGTCGCCCAGGCTCACCGGGCTGTAGGGGCCCACGAACACGGCGCCGGCGGAGGTGATGCGCGCGGCCACGCTGCGCGCCTCCTCCGTGAGGATCTCGAGGTGCTCCGCCGCATACACGTCCGCGACCCGGATCCCCTCGGCGAGGTCGTCGACGAGGATGACGGCGGACTGCTCGCCGGTCAGCGCCGTGCGGACCCTGTCACTGTGCTTCGTCCGGAGCGTCTGCCACCGGAGCGCCTCCTGGACGCGGTCCGCGAGCGCCGCGGACGCCGTGATGAGGACAGCGGCGGCGTTGGGGTCGTGCTCGGCCTGGCTGATCATGTCGGCGGCGACGAAGTCGGGGTCGGCGGAGTCGTCGGCGAGGATCGCGATCTCGGTCGGTCCGGCCTCGGCGTCGATGCCGACGAGGCCCTTGACGAGGCGCTTCGCCGTCGCGACGTACACGTTGCCCGGGCCGGTGACGACGTCGACCGGCTCGATCTCGGCAGCCTCGCCGGTGGGATCGATGCCGTGGGCGAACGCCGCGATCGCCTGCGCACCGCCGATGGCGTGCACTTCCTGGATGCCGAGGAGGTAGGCGGCCGCGAGGATGGTCGGATGCGGAAGACCGCCGAACTCGCGCTGCGGCGGGGAGGCGAGGGCGAGCGAGCCGACGCCGGCCGCCTGGGCGGGGACGGCGTTCATCACCACGGAGCTCGGGTAGACGGCCAGCCCGCCCGGCACGTAGAGGCCGACGCGGCGGACCGGCTCCCAGCGCTGGGTGACGCTGGCGCCGTCGCCGTAGTCGACGACCGTGTCCTCCGGACGCTGGGCGCGGGCGAAGATCCGCGCGCGCCGGATGGATTCCTCGAGCGCTGCCCGGATCTCCGGATCGAGCTGCTCGGCGGCCCGGCGCAGCTCAACGGCCGGCACCAGCGTGGTCTGCTGGACGACGCCGTCGAACTGCTGGGCGAGGTCGGCGAGGGCGGTGAAGCCCTCGGCGCGGACGCGACGGATGATGCCCTCGACCGCCTCCGTGGCGCCGGCGATGTCCTGCTCCGGCCGGGGCATGACGGCCTTCAGCTCGGCATGCGTGAGCGGATGCCCGGTGGCGGCGCGACGCAGATCGAGGCGGCGGACGAGCGGGGCGTCGGCGGCACTGCTGGGGCTGGCATTCAGGTTCATCTCACTCACCCCACCAGCTTACGACGCCTGCGCGGCGGCACCCGGACGGTGCCCGCGACTGTGACGCGCGCGACCTGCCGCGTCCGGGCCGCGGCCCCGGTCCCGCCGCTCCGGGCGGGCCGATCAGACGTCGAGGCAGGCGGGGCCGAGCAGCACCTTGAGATCGCCGAACAGGGCCGGGTTCGGGTTGACGCGGAAATCGGGGCCGAGCCGCATGAGCTGCACCGTCCTCGTGCCGGCGAGCTTCACCCGGACCTCCGTGTTCCCGGGGTGCGTCTTCAGGACCTGCCCCAGTGCGTTGACGACCGGCTCGGTAGCCTTGTGGTGCTGCAGGGAGATGACGACGGGGCCGGCCAGCCCGTCCTCGCTGATCTCGGGGATGGTCATCTCCTGGGCCGAGATGCTGATCGCACCGTCGTCCCGCCGCTGGAAGCGGCCCTTGACGACGACGATGAGGTCCTCTGCGAGGACCGAGGCGATCGGCCCGTAGGCCTGCCCGAAGAACATCACCTCGATGGAACCGGTCATGTCCTCGATCTCGCACCGCGCGTAGGGGTTGCCGCTGGTCTTGGCGATCCGGCGCTGCAGCGAGGTGATCATGCCCGCGATCTTGACCGGCTGGCCGTCGTGGGGACCGTCATCCCCGAGCAGCCGGTCGATGGGCATGTCGGCGTGCTGCTCCAGGACGCCGCCGAGACCCTGGAGCGGGTGATCGGAGACGTAGAGGCCGAGCATCTCCCGCTCGAAGCCGAGCTTGTCCTTCTTCTCCCACTCGGGCAGATCCGGCACCTCGACGGTCAGGCTCGAGCCGGCGTCGACGCCGTCCATGCCGCTGAAGAGGTCGAACTGGTTGGCGGCCTCGTTCCGCTTGAGGACGATCACGGAGTCGACCGCCTCCTCGTGGATCATCGCCAGCGCACGGCGCGGCTGTCCCATGGAGTCGAAGGCCCCGGCCTTGATCAGCGACTCGATGGTTCGTTTGTTGCAGACCACGGCGGGGACCTTCTGCAGGAAGTCGCTGAACGACTGGTAGGCCCCCTTCTCCCGGCGGGCCTCGACCATCGCGTTGACGACGTTGCTGCCCACGTTGCGGATGGCTCCCATGCCGAAGCGGATGTCGCCGCCGACCGGGGTGAAGTTCAGGGCGGACTCGTTGACGTCCGGCGGCAGGACGGTGATGCCCATCCTCCGGCACTCGTTGAGGTACATCGCGAGCTTGTCGCGGTCGTCGCCGACCGAGGTCAGCAGTGCCGCCATGTACTCGGCCGGATAGTGGGCCTTGAGGTAGGCGGTCCAGTAGGACACGAGGCCGTAAGCGGCCGAGTGGGCCTTGTTGAAGGCGTAGTCGGAGAACGGGAGGAGGATGTCCCACAGGGACTTGATGGCCGCCTCGGAGAAGCCGTTGTCCACCATGCCCTGGTGGAAGGCGGCGTACTGCTTGTCCAGTTCCTCCTTCTTCTTCTTGCCCATGGCGCGGCGGAGGATGTCGGCCTGCCCCAGCGAGTAGCCCGCCACCTTCTGGGCGATGGCCATGACCTGCTCCTGATACACGATCAGGCCGTAGGTGGTGTCGAGGATCTCTTTCAGCGGCTCCTCGAGCTCCGGGTGGATCGGGGTGACGTCCTGCAGTCCGTTCTTGCGCAGGGCGTAGTTGTTGTGCGAGTTCGCGCCCATGGGGCCCGGACGGTACAGGGCGATGACGGCGGAGATGTCCTCGAAGTTGTCCGGCCGCAGCAGGCGCAGCAGCGAGCGCATGGGGCCGCCGTCGAGCTGGAAGACGCCCAGGGTGTCGCCCCGGGCGAGCAGCTGGTACGCCTCTCGGTCCCCCACGTCCAGGGTCTCGAGATCGAGGGTCTCGTCCCGGTTGGCCCGGATGTTCTCGATGGCGTCGGAGATGATGGTCAGGTTCCGGAGCCCGAGGAAGTCCATCTTGATCAGGCCCAGGCCCTCGCAGGTCGGGTAGTCGAACTGGGTGATGACCTGGCCGTCCTGGAGACGCCGCATGATCGGGATGACGTCGATGATCGGGTCCGAGCTCATGATGACGCCGGCCGCGTGGACGCCCCACTGCCGCTTCAGCCCCTCGAGGCCCTTGGCGGTCTCGAACACGCGCTTGGCCTCGGGATCGGTGGAGACGAGCTCCCGGAAGTCGGCCGCCTCGCCGTAGCGCTTGGCGGAGGGGTCCTCGATGTCCTTCAACGGGATGTCCTTGGCCATGACCGCCGGCGGCAGGGCCTTGGTCAGCGTCTCCCCCATGGAGAACGGGTATCCCAGCACGCGCGAGGAGTCCTTCAGCGCCTGCTTGGTCTTGATGGAGCCGTACGTGACGATCATGGCCACGCGCTCGTCGCCGTACTTCTCGGTGACGTACTTGATCACCTCGGAGCGGCGGCGATCATCGAAGTCGACGTCGAAGTCGGGCATGGACACGCGGTCCGGGTTGAGGAAGCGTTCGAAGATGAGTCCGTGGCGCAGCGGGTCCAGGTCGGTGATGCGCATGGCATAGGCGACCATCGAGCCGGCACCGGAGCCACGGCCCGGCCCCACGCGGATGCCATTGTCCTTGGACCAGTTGATGAAGTCGGCGACGACGAGGAAGTACCCGGGGAAGCCCATCTTGATGATGATGTCCAGCTCGTAGTCCGCCTGCTGGCGGACGTCGTCCGGGATGCCGTCCGGGTACCGGTAGTGCAGCCCCTTGTCGACCTCCTTGATCAGCCAGCTCGTCTCGTCCTCCCCCGGGGGGCAGGGGAACTTCGGCATGTAGTTGGCGTCCATGTCGAACGACACGTCGGCGCGCTCGGCGATGAGCAGGGTGTTGTCGCAGGCCTCGGGCAGCTCCTTGAAGAGCTCGCGCATCTCGCGGGGGCTCTTCACGTAGTAGCCCGTGCCGGAGAAGGCGAAGCGGGACCCGCCCTCGTCGTAGGTCGGCTCGTCGAGCGTGGATCCGGAGTTGATGGCGAGGAGTGCCTCGTGCGCCTTCGCATCGTGCTCGTGGGTGTAGTGGAGGTCGTTCGTCGCCACGAGCGGCAGCTTCAGCTCCCTGGCCAGTCGCAGGAGGTCCGCCGTGGTCCGGCGCTCGATCTCGAGGCCGTGGTCCATGATCTCGCAGAAGTAGTTCTCGGCCCCGAAGATCTCCCGGAACTCGGCCGCGGCCTTCTTCGCCTCGTCGTACTGGCCCAGACGCAGTCGCGTCTGGATCTCTCCCGACGGGCAGCCGGTGGTGGCGATGAGGCCCTCGGCATACTCGTTCAACAGCTCGCGGTCCCAGCGCGGGTACTTGCCCAGCGGGGAGTCGAGCGAGGCGCGGGAGGACGCCTGGAAGAGGTTCCGCATCCCGGTGTTGTTGTAGCTCAGCAGCGTCATGTGCGTGTAGAGGCCGCCACCCGAGAGATCGTCCCGCTTCTGGGACTCGTCGGTGCGCCACTTCACGCGCTGCTTGTCGGTGCGGTGCGTGCCGGGGGTGACGTACGCCTCGACGCCGATGATCGGCTTGATGCCCGCCTGGCGGGCCTTGTTCCAGAAATCGAACGCGCCGAACAGATAGCCGTGGTCCGTGGTGGCGATGGCGTCCATCCCCAGGCGGTCCGCCTCCTTGAAGAGCTCCGGCAGGCGCGCCGCCCCGTCGAGCATCGAGTACTCGGTATGGGTGTGCAGATGAACGAAACCGTCTCGTGTTGAAGCCACCCGTACAGTCTAGGAGCCAGCTCCGACGTGTTGGCGCCATCGACCCGGCGCGGGGCGCTCAGGCGAGGTCGGCTCCGTCACGCAGGAGGTCGAGGGCCTGCTGCAGGTCCGCGGGGTAACCGCTCTCGAAGTCGACCCACTCCCCCGTGACCGGGTGCGGGAAGCCGAGGCGGTGGGCGTGGAGCCACTGTCGGGTCAGACCGAGCGTCGAGGCCAGACGCGGATCCGCGCCGTAGGTCAGGTCGCCTGCGCACGGATGGCGCAGCGCGGAGAAGTGCACGCGGATCTGGTGGGTGCGGCCCGTCTCCAGGTGGACCTCGACGAGGGAGGCGCGTCCGAACGCCTCGACGACCTCGTAGTGCGTGATGGAGGGGCGCCCGTCCTCAGTGACGGCGAACTTCCACTCGTGGCCGGGGTGGCGACCGATCGCGGCGTCGATCGTCCCGCGCATGGGGTCCGGGATGCCCTGCACCACCGCATGGTAGACCTTGGTCGGGGTCCTATCCCGGAAGGCCTGCTTCAGGGCGGTGTAGGCGCGCTCGCTCGTCGCGACGGCCATCAGCCCGGAGGTACCGACGTCCAGCCGGTGGACGATCCCCTGGCGCTCCGCCGCGCCCGACGTGCTGATGCGGTACCCGGCGGCGGCCAGGGCGCCGACGACGGTGGGCCCGACCCAGCCCGGCGACGGGTGCGCGGCGACGCCCACGGGCTTGTCGATCACGACGAAGTCGGGATCCTCTGCGACGATCTTCAGGTCCTCCACGGCCTCCACCTTCACGGCCAGCGGGTCTTCCCGGTCCGGCACCGATACTTCGACGATCTCCCCGCGGGCGAGCCGACGGGACTTGGCTGCGGGCCGCCCCTCCACGGCGACGAGCCCGTCACGGCACCACTGGGCGGTCCGCGTCCGCGACTCGCCGAGGGAGTCCGCCACGAAGGCGTCGACCCGCACGCCGTCGTCCTCCTCGAAGACCTCGAGGAACTCCTGTCCGCTCACGGGTGCTCCCGCTCCGGCTGATCCGCGCCGCTGCCGGACGCGCCGGCGCCCTCGCGCGAGCCGTCGAGGTTCACGCCGCGGAAGATGAGCAGGCAGACGGCGACCATGGAGCAGACGACGAAGGAGTCGGCGACATTGAACACGGCGAAGTTCGGTAGAGCGATGAAGTCGACGACGTGGCCCATGCCGAACGAGGGCTCCCTGAAGAGTCGGTCGATGAGGTTCCCGGCCGCACCCCCGGCGACCCCGCCGAGCGCGAGCGCCCACGGCAGATGGCGGACCTTGCGCAGCAGGATCGCCACATAGACCACCACGGCGGCCTGCAGGAGGGCGAACACCCAGGTCACCTCCGTGCCGATGGAGAACGCCGCCCCCGGATTGAGGATGTAGTGCCACGACAGGATCGGGTCGATCACCGGGATCTTCTGCCCGAGGGTCATGGTGTGCTCGACGAGGGCCTTCGTGGCCTGGTCGAGAACGACGGCGAGGGCGAAGACCGCCGCGGCGGGGACGACGAAGCGTCCTGCTCCCGGGCGGCCTGGCCGCGCCGTCGTGTGCTCGGGGGTTTCCACGGGTCCTCCGCCTCGGATGGGGGGACGGCGGGCCGCCCCGGTGCGATGGTTAACGCACCATCGGCGGCCGGATCACCGGCCGCCGATGGGTCGAAGCGTCGTTACGCCTTGTCGTTGCTGTCCGGGGCCGACGAGCCCTTGGCCTCGAGGTCGCGCAGCTGACCCTCGATGTAGGCCTTGAGACGGCCGCGGTAGTCCCGCTCGAAGGTGCGGAGCGAGTCGACCTTCTGCTGCAGCTCGGTCTTCTGGACCTCGAGCGCGTTCAGCGTCTGGCGGCTCTTCTCCTCGGCCTCCTCGACCAGGCTCTTGGCCTTGGTCTGAGCCTCGGCGATGATCTTGTCCCGCGTCTTGGCCCCCTCGTTGACGTACTCGTCGTGGAGGCGCTGGGCCATGGCCAGCACACCGGCGGCCGACTGGGCGGAGTCGCCGCCCTGCGGTGCAGCGGAGGCAGCCGGCGCCTCGGCGGCCGGTGCGGCCGGTGCGGCGGCTGCGGACTCCTGAGGGGCCTTCTCGGCCGGCTTCTCGGCGACCTTCTCCGATGCCTTGGGGGCCTCGGTCTCGGTCTTGGCCTCCGCTTTCTCGGCCGGAGCCGCGGCGACCGGCGCCGGAACGGCCGAGGTCTCGGCGCCCTCGCCGGACTCGAACTCCGCGATGCGGCGGCGGAGCTCGTCGTTCTCCTGGTTCAGGCGACGCAGTTCGACGACGATCTCGTCGAGGAAGTCATCAACCTCATCCTGGTCGTAGCCCTCGCGGAACTTAGTCGGCTGGAATCGCTTGTTGACAACGTCTTCTGGCGTGAGCGCCATCTGGTCACCTCGATACTTAGGTCTGTTCCCAGCCTCAGCAGATCGGCCGGGCAGGCTTTTCACATTCAGTGGGACGGAGGCCAAAGCCCCTGATCACTTCGCTAACAAGACTATAACGGTTATCCCCGAAGGGCTAACGGAAACCGCCGGTTCTTCATGGAGTCTTCAGGCTCCAGCGATCGTCGAGACGATCACCTTGGCGATGATGACCACGAAATAGAGGACGAGGAACGCGAGATCGAACCGCATCCCGCCCAGATCCAACGGCGGGATCTTGGAGCGCAACCAGCGCATCGGCGGGTCCGTCAGGCGGTAGACGAAGCTCGCGACGACGAGGGCGATCCCGCCGGGACGCCACGTCCGGGCGAAGGACTGCACGATGTCGAAGACGATTCTGACCATCAGCACGATCTGGAAGACCGTCAGGGCGATGTAGAGGACGGCGAAGAGGAGATCCACGGTGGGGCGGCCCGGCTAGCTCTGGTTGAAGAAGGAGGTCTGCTCCTCCGAGGCCTTCTGGTCCTCCCCGAGGACCTCGATGGTCGACGGCGAGAGCAGGAACACCTTGTTCGTCACGCGCTCGATGGTGCCGTGGAGACCGAAGACGAGACCGGCGGAGAAGTCGACGAGTCGCTTGGCCTCGGCCTCCCCCATGTCGGTGACGTTCATGATCACCGGGACGCCGTCCCGGAAGCTCTCGCCGATGATCTTGGCATCGTTGTACGAGCGCGGGTGAACGGTCGTGATCTGACGCAATTCGAAATCCTCGTCCCTCGATGAAGCTGCGCGCTTGATGGGCGTGACCGGCGCCCGGTACTCGTTGTCGGCCTCGGGCGGCTCTGGCGCCACCGCGGGCCTGGTCTCTTCGCGGGCGGCCGCCGGCTCGGGTCGGCGCACGTCGTCGCGTTCGGCCGATTCGACGCGTGCCGTCTCCTCGTAGTGCTCGTCGCCGTCGGCGAGGCCCAAGTAGATCATCGTCTTGCGCAGTGCGCCAGCCATGGTCTTCTCCTTCAGATCGTGCGCGGCCCAGCACCGCCGGAATCGCTGGATCTCCCGCTGAGTCGACGCTACCGCACAGCGGGACGGGCCCCGAGGACATCAGAGCCTATTCGCAGGTGTGTCGCACCGTGTGCTACGGCGGACTCCAGGTCCTGGCTCATCCCAGCCGAGATCATCGTGGCGTCCGGGTACTGCTCCTGCAGGTTCCGGGCTATCGTCTGCAGCCGCCCGAAGGCCTCGTCCGGATCGCCGCCCAGGGGCGCGACGGCCATGACCCCGCCGAGCTCCAGGCCCGGCGCCGCTGCGATCGCGGCGGCGATCGCCGACACATCGGCGGGCGCGGCACCCCCGCGACCGGCTCCGACGTCGCCGGACCCGCCGCCGGCTCGGGAGTCGGGCGCCTCGAGGTCCACCTGGACCAGCGCGGTCAGCGCCGCGCGCGGGGGCTCGCCCGCCTCGCGCCGCCGAACCTGCTCCCGTTCGACCGCCCGTGCGAGGGCCTCGACGAGGGACGCGCGGTCCACCGAGTGCACGGCGGCCGCATACCGGACGACCGATTTGGCCTTGTTCTTCTGCAGCTGCCCGATGAAGTGCCACTCCAGGTCCAGGTCGGACGTCTCGGCGGCCTTCGCGGCAGCCTCCTGGTCCCGGTTCTCCCCGACCGACCGGATGCCCAGGGCGCTGAGGTGCCGCACGTCGGCCGCCGGGAAGAACTTGGTCACCACGATCAACTGCGGCGCCTCGCGATCCGCGGCGCTGGCCGCCGCGGCGATGCGGTGCCGGACCCGCTCGAGTCGCGCGGCGAGCTCGCTCCGGCGCGCCTGCGCCCCTGCGTCGTTCATGGCGTCGTTCCTGTCGTGTTGTCGGGGGTGTGCGCCGGGTCGGCGTCGGCCGCGGCGCCCATCCAGGCGAGTCCGGCGAACCGCCCGCAGCCGTTGTCGCGCCGGTAGGAGTAGAAACGCGGGTCCTCCAGGGTGCAGATCCCGGAGGGAACGACGGCGGCTCCGGCGGCGCGCAGCTGGACCGCCGCCGCGCCGGGCAGGTCGAGGGACGGGGTCCCCCAGGCCGTGGCGGCGCGGATCCCCGGTTGCTCCGCCTCGGCTTGCTGCGCCATCTCCTCGGGGACTTCGTAGCACGAGCCGCAGATGGCCGGCCCGATCCAGGCGGTGATCTCGAGATCAGCCTCGAGCGTTCGCATCCGGGCGACCGTCGCCGGCAGGATCCCGGCCAGCAGGCCGCGCCGTCCGGCGTGGGCCACCGCCCGCACCGTCCCGCTGCGCCCCGCACCGGGCGCCGTCCGGCCGGAGCCGGTCCCGGCGGGCACGCCGACCAGCACGACCGGCACGCAGTCCGCCACCATGACGGCCAGCGCCGCGCCGTCGTCGTCCGTGACGAGCGCGTCCGCCGTGGGGGCGCGGTCCGCCGGCGGGGTCCCGCGTGCGGGAACGACGACGTCCGCGGAGTGCACCTGATCCATGTAGTGCACGCGGTCGACGCGCAGGGCCGAGGCGACGGCGGCCCGCCGGCGGTGGACCGCCGGGCCGTCGTCGGCGACGTGGAGAGCGAGGTTGCCCTCCTCCACGGTCGTGAACGCCACTCGCGGCACGGGACCGGCGGACCGGACCGGGCCGGCGTCGACGTGGAGCATGGGGATCCTTCCAGAGACGACTCCGGCCGGGCGGACACTGGGTCCGACCGGCCGGGGTCGCGTGGTCTGCTGCGGCGGTCGGGCTACTTCAGGAAGTCCGGCACGTCGAGGTCGTCGGTGCCGCCGGCGCTGAGGTCCTGGTCGACGACCGACGGCAGCTCGTCGTACTGGGAGCCGCCCTCGGCTCCGGCGGTCGCGGACTGCGCCGGGGCGCCGACCGGCTCCAACGGAACCGTCCCGCGGACCGGAGTCGCCGACGGGCCGTCCAGGGGCACGGTGCCCGGGACGCCGCCCGGCTGCTGCGCCTGATCGCCGGTGGCCGCGGCCGCCGTGGCGCCGGCGGCTCCCGCCGCCGAGCCGTTCGAGAGGGACGACGCGGGGGTGGCGCCCGAGCCGTACGCGGCGGGTGCGCTCGTCGCGTCGACCTTGTCGAAACCGGCCGCGATCACCGTCACGCGCGCCTCGTCGCCGAGCGCGTCGTCGATGACGGCGCCGAAGATGATGTTGGCCTCGGGGTGCGCGACCTCCTGGACGAGCCGGGCGGCCTCGTTGATCTCGAACAGGCCCAGGTCGGACCCGCCCTGGATCGAGAGGAGCACGCCGTGCGCGCCGTCGATCGAGGCCTCGAGCAGCGGCGAGGCGATCGCGAGCTCGGCCGCCTGCACGGCACGGTCCTCGCCGCGCGCGGAGCCGATCCCCATGAGGGCCGAGCCGGCGCCCTGCATGACGGACTTGACGTCGGCGAAGTCGAGGTTGATCAGGCCCGGCGTGGTGATCAGGTCCGTGATGCCCTGGACACCGGAGAGGAGCACCTGGTCGGCCGAACGGAAGGCGTCGAGCACGGAGACGTTCCGGTCGCTGATGGACAGCAGCCGGTCGTTCGGGATGACGATCAGGGTGTCGACCTCGTCGCGCAGCGCGTCGATGCCAGCCTCGGCCGAGTTGGCCCGGCGGCGGCCCTCGAACGTGAACGGACGGGTGACGACGCCGATGGTCAGCGCGCCGAGCGAGCGGGCGATGCGGGCGACCACGGGCGCGCCGCCCGTGCCGGTCCCGCCGCCCTCGCCGGCCGTCACGAACACCATGTCCGCACCGCGGAGGACCTCCTCGATCTCCTCGGCGTGGTCCTCGGCGGCCTGCCGGCCCACCTCGGGGTTCGCGCCCGCGCCGAGACCGCGAGTGAGTTCGCGACCCACGTCGAGCTTGACGTCGGCATCGCTCATCAGCAGCGCCTGCGCGTCCGTGTTGATCGCGATGAACTCGACGCCTCGAAGGCCGACCTCGATCATGCGGTTGACGGCGTTGACGCCGCCACCGCCGATGCCGACGACCTTGATGACGGCGAGGTAATTCTGGGGAGCTGCCACGTCCTGTATCCCTTGCTCGATGTGCTCTACGGTGTGCTCAGTGTGCAGCCGAAGGCGGAACCTTCGCCTACGGAGCCGACTAACCTTAACCCTCAGGTTGAGAGTTATACTTATGTCAAGCTGTGTCTATATAGACGCTATGGGCCGCCCCGCCCCGAAGCAATGACCGGGGCCGCGTGTCGCCCAATACTTCGGCGGGCGCCGCTCGCCGACTCAGTTCGTCACCGGCCGCTCGGGGCTGGACACGTCGATGACCTTCACGGGCTCCTGGCCCTTCGGCGTCTCGACCGTCAGCAGCGCCGCGAGGACTGCTGCCTTCTGGGCCCCGTGCTCCGAGTTGCCCCAGACCACCCGCTCCCCCGAGGCGAGCTTGAGCTCGACCGAGTCGATGCTCTGCGCCGTCGCCGACTCCATCTGCTTGAGCACCTCGGGCGGCAGCGTGGAGAGCACGGAGGTCACGGCGGTGAAGACCTCCGGCTGCTGGTCGGCGCTGACACCCTCGATGTAGGGCAGCTCCACGGCGTCGCGGCTCTCCACCGGCGCCAGGGGCTCACCGGTGTCGGAGACCATCTGCAGGGCGCCCTGCTCCCCGACCACCGCTACCGGCTGCCGTTCCTCGATCACCACGCGCAGCGTGTGCGGTGCCTCCGCCTGGATCACCACGGACTTCACCGCGGGCTGGTCGGCGAGGAGCTCCTCGGCCGTCCCGGGGCCGACGCGCGGCAGCGGCACGCCGATCAGGGGCTCCAGTTCGGACTGGATCCGCGCCGTCGGGGTCAGGCGGTTGCCCTCGATCTCGACCTGCTCGATCGCCAGCAGCGGCGAGTAGAGCAGCACCAGGATCAGCGCCACCACGGAACCCAGGATGCTGCCGCCCCAGATCAGGAGGCGGCGTCTCCAGACGCTCCGCCGCGTGGGCGGGAGTTCGACGACGTTCGGGGACTTCGCGGTCATCGGCACCTCAGGCGTCGCCGGAGCCGGCGGTGGGGATCCGCTCGCCGGAGGCGTCGGCCGTGCCGTCGGCGGCCGCGAGGGCGGCGAGGATCCGGTCGCCGTACTCCGTGACGTCGCCGGCCCCGATGGTCATGACGATGTCGCCGGGGCCGGCGCCGGCTGCCACGGCGGCGGCCGCGTCCTCGGCGGCGACCAGGCCGCCCTCCGTGGCGAGCCCGGCGACGATCAGGTCGCTCGTCACGCCCGGGATGGGGGCCTCCCGGGCCGGATAGACGTCCAGCACGTGGGCGGCGTCGGCCTGCGAGAGCGCGGCCGCGAACTCGCCGGCGAACTCGCGCGTCCGCGAGAACAGGTGCGGCTGGAAGAGGACGTGCACCCGGTGCCGGCCGGCCACGGACCGCGCCGCCGCAAGCGCGGCGGCGACCTCGGTGGGGTGGTGCGCGTAGTCGTCGTAGACGCGGACTCCGGCCGCCTCGCCGCGGTACTCGAACCGTCGCGACGCCCCTCGGAACGCGGCCAGGCCGGCGGCCGCGGCCCCCGGCTCCACGCCGAGGTCCAGGCCCACGGCGAAGGCCGCGGCGGCGTTGAGGAGGTTGTGGTCGCCGGGCACGGCGAGGTTCAGCTCGATCCGGTCGCCGGGACCCCACTCGAGCGTGCAGCTGTAGCGGAGACCGTCGGCCGCGGCGCCGACGAGCCGCAGGTCGGACGCGTCGGAGAAACCGTACGTCCGCACCCGCAGGTCGGGACGCTCCGAGCGCGCCCAGGCGGCCAGACCCGCTGCCCCCGGATCGTCGGCGCAGGCGACCAGCAGGCCCTCCTCCGGCAGCAGGGCCGCGAACTCGCGGAAGATGCCGTGCACCGCCTCGGCGGTGCCGTAGTGGTCCAGGTGGTCGGCCTCGACATTGGTGACGACCGCGACGTCCGGCGTGTAGTTCATGAACGAGCCGTCCGACTCGTCCGCCTCCGCCACGAAGACCCGCCCCGTGCCGAGCTCGGCGTTCACGCCCAGGCCCCCCACGTTCGCTCCGATGGCGAACGACGGCGAGAGACCCGCCTCGCGCAGCATCACGGCGATCAGCGAGGTCGTGGTCGTCTTGCCATGCGTGCCGGCGACGGTCACGACCGTGTGGCCCTCCATGGTGGCCGCGAGGCCCTCGGAGCGGTGGAGGATCCGCAGGCCGCGGCGCTTGGCCTCGTCGTACTCCGGATTGCCGTCCTTGATGATGGAGGAGGCGACCACGGTCTCCGCGTCCCCGAGGTTCCCGGCGGCGTACCCGACGTGGACGCGGGCGCCCCGGGCCGCGAGCTCGCGGAGCACCGGGAGGTCCTTGGCGTCGGTGCCGGAGATCGCGACCCCGCGGGCCTGCATGAGCCGCGCGACCGCGGACACGCCCACGCCGCCGAGGCCCAGGAAGTGGACTCGCCCGAGCTCGTCGAGGCGGGGGGCCCGCCCCCGTGCTGCCGTACCGTCGTTCACTTGCGTCCCGTCCCCTCGTCGTCGGATGCCTCGTCGCTGGGTCCGCCGTCGCCGCCCCGGCCGGCCGCCGGGGCGCCGATGACCTGCTCGACGATGCGCGCCATGGCCTCGGCGGCGTCGCGCTTGCCGTAGGCGGCGGCGCGGCGGCCCATGGCCTCCAGCCGCTCGGCGTCGTCCAGGAGGGGCAGCACCGTGGTCTCGAAGTACTCGGCGGTGAACTCGGAGTTCTCCACCATGACGGCCCCGCCGGCGTTCACGAGCGGCTGCCCGTTGTGCCGCTGCTCGCCGTTGCCGATGGGCAGCGGGACCAGCACGGACGGCAGTCCGACGGCGGCCAGCTCGCAGACGGTGCCGGCGCCGGAGCGGCAGACCATCAGGTCCGCGGCGGCATAGGCGCGCTCCATGCCGTCGACGTACTCGACCTGCACATAGCCGGGGGCCGTCACGAGCCGCCCCTCGTCGTCGAGGATCTGCTTGTCCCGGCCCGTGATGTGCAGGACCTGGGCGCCGGGGACCCGGCGCGTGATCGCTGCGACGGCGTCGGCGACCGCGCGGTTCATGGAGACCGCGCCGGACGACCCGCCCGTGACGACCAGCGTGCGGGCCTCGGGGTCGAGGCCGAGCCCGATCCGGGCCGAGCGGCGCTCGGCCTCACGGTCCAGTCCGGCGATCTCGGCGCGCATCGGCATGCCGACCACCTCGGCCCGGGGAAGCCCGGTGCCCTCGAAGGCGGCCGCGACCCGGGCCGCGATGCGGGCGCCGACCTTGTTGGCCAGGCCGGCGCGGGCGTTGGCCTCGTGGATCACGACCGGGACCCCGCGCAGCCGCGCGGCGATGTACACCGGGGTGCACACGTACCCGCCGACCCCCACGACGACGTCGGCCGCGGCCCGCTCGATGATGTCGCCGGCGTGCTTCACGGCCTGGACGAAGCGGAAGGGCAGGCGCAGGAGCGCCCGTCCGGGGCGACGCGGCATCGGCACTCGCTCGATGGTCTCCAGCCGGTAGCCCGCGGCCGGGACCAGACGCGTCTCCATACCGGACTCGGTGCCGACCGCGACGATCAGCGCCTCCGGGTGTCGGTCCTGGAGGGCGCGGGCGATGGCCAGCAGGGGCGAGACGTGTCCGGCCGTGCCTCCGCCGGCGAGGACGATCGATGGTTCCTTCATGCGCGCTGCGAGCTCTTTCCGTCGGGGGTGGGGGCGACCGGCTGGCGGGCGGTCTGCCGGGCGAACGCGAGCACGACGCCCACGGCCGCGAGCGAGAGGGTCAGTGCCGACCCGCCATAGGAGATGAACGGGAGGGGGATGCCGATCACCGGCAGCAGCCCGGTGACCATCGCGATGTTGACGAAGGCCTGGCCGATGAGCCACGCCATGATGGCGGCGGTGGCGATCCGGACGAAGGGGTCGTGGCTGCGGTACGCCACCCGGTAGAGGGCGATCGCGAGGACCGCGAAGAGGACGACGATCACCAGCGAGCCGATGAGCCCCAGCTCCTCGCCGATGATGGCGATGATGTAGTCGGTCTGGCTCTCCGGCAGATAGCTCCACTTCTGCCGTGACTGGCCCAGCCCGACGCCCCACCAGCCGCCGGAGGCGAGGGCGTAGAAGCCGTGCATCGGCTGGTAGCAGGCGTCGTTCGTCTCGCAGTCCAGCTGCAGCCACGCCGCGAGGCGGCTCATGCGGTTGTCCGACGTCAGGAACGTCCCGAGCATCCCGACCACGCCGAGGACGCTGCCGACGGCGAAGATCCGTCCCTGGGCACCGCCCATGAACAGCGCAGCAGCAATGATCATGGCCAGCACGAGGAGCGTGCCGACGTCGTGCCCGAGCAGGACCAGGCCGAGGATCAGGGCACCGCCGGGGAACACGACGGGCACGACGGCGTGCTTCCAGTCGGTGCGGACGAGCGGTCCCTTGGTGACGAGCACCTGGGCCGCCCAGATGCTCAGGGCGAGCTTGGCGGCCTCGGACGGCTGGGCCCGCATGCCGGCGATCTCGATCCAGTTCCGGTTTCCGTTGACGGTGACGCCCAGCGGCGTGAAGACGAGCAGCAGCAGGGCACCCGAGAGCGCGAACAGGATCCACGCATAGCGCCGGTAGAACCGGACCGGGAACCTGGACAGGACGAGCATGAGGACGATGCCGAGCACCGCGAAGATCCCCTGGCGGAGGAAGAGGACGAAGGAGCTGGTGCCGTTGGCGATGGCGGTGACGGAGGACGAGGAGAGGACCATGATCAGGCCGATGACGGTCAGCGCCAGCGCGCTGCCGAGGATCATGTAGTAACCGCTGTTGCGGCCGCCGTCGCTGCCCTCCAGCAGGCGCCAGAAGCGTTGCATCCCCCTCGCTGGCCCGGCTGTCACGTTCGGCTCCTCACGATTCGGTCGGCGTGTCTTCCATCAGGACCCGCACGGCCTCGATGAAGGCGTGGCCCCGCTGCGCGTAGGACGCGAACTGGTCCATCGACGCCGCCGCAGGAGCCATGAGGACCGTGTCGCCCGGGACCGCGTGGCCCGCCGCGAGACGGACCGCCTCGTGCATGACCGCGCTGCCGTCGGTGGCGGCGTCCGTTCCAGTGTCCCCCACGGCCGCGTCGAACACGGGCACATCCGGGGCGTGTTCCGCCAGGGCGCGCCGGAGCGGAGCGGTGTCCGCGCCGATGAGGACGACCCCGCGCAGCCGGTCGGCGTTCTCGGCCACGAGCTCGGCGTAGTCGACGCCCTTGGACAGGCCGCCGGCGATCCAGACCACGGAGCGGAAGGCGCTGAGGGAGGCCGAGGCGGCGTGCGGGTTGGTCGCCTTGGAGTCGTTGATCCAGAGGATGTCGTCCCGGCGGGCGACCGCCTGGATCCGGTGCGCGCCCGGCTCGTAGTTGCGGATCCCGTCCCGGACGGCCTCGGCAGCGACGCCGTAGGCGCGCACCAGGGCGGCCGCGGCCAGGGCGTTGGCGACGTTGTGGCGCGCGGCGAGCTCGCCGAAGTCCTCGAGCGAGGCCAGTTCCGTCGCCGACTCCCTGCGCTCGGGGATGTAGGCCCGGTCCACGACCAGTCCGTCGACGAGGCCGAGCATGCTCACCGCCGGCACGTCGGTGGTGAAGCCGATCGCCCGGCACCCCTCCACCACGTCGGCGTTCTCGACCATGCGCACGGTCTCCGGTGCCTCGGCATTGAAGACGGCGGCGACGCGGGTGCGCTCGTAGATCCTCGCCTTCGCCGCCTGGTACTCCTCGAAGGATCCGTGCCAGTCCACGTGGTCCTCGGCGATGTTCAGGACCACGGAGGCCAGCGGGGACATCGTGTGCGTGTAGTGGAGCTGGAAGCTGGAGAGCTCCAGGACGAGGACGTCGTATCCCTCGGGGTCGCGGATCGCGTCGAGTACTGGCGTGCCGACGTTGCCGACGGCGAGGGCCCGCAGGCCCGCGGCCTGCAGCATCGACTCGGCCATGCCGACCGTCGTCGTCTTGCCGTTGGTCCCGGTCAGGACCAGCCACTCGGCCGGCGTGCGGCCCTCCCGCTCCCGGACGCGCCACGCGAGCTCGACGTCGCTCCAGACCTCGAGCCCCGCGTCGTACGCGGCGGCCAGCAGCGGCTGACGCGGGTTCCACCCGGGCGAGGTGACGACGAGCTGGGCGGGCTGCCCGTCGACGTCGGGCAGCCGTCCCTGGTGCTCGGGGCCCAGCAGGACGTCCGCGGCGCCGACGATGCGGAGCGTGTCGGCCCGCTGCCGGTTCTCCTCCGAGTCCCGCCCGTCGACCACGACGACCCGTGCGCCCAGCTCGATCAGGGTGTCCGCCGCCGAGAAGCCGGAGAGCCCCAGGCCGGTGACGACCACGCGCAGGCCGGCCCAGTCGGCGTCCCAGCTGGTGAGGTGGTCGAGCCGCATCAGAGCCCCACCACCCATTCGGCGTAGAAGATGCCCAGGCCGGCGGCGACGAAGAGGCCCGCCAGGATCCAGAAGCGGACCACCACCGTCACCTCGGCCCAGCCCTTCAGTTCGAAGTGGTGCTGCAACGGCGCCATGAGGAAGACGCGCTTGCCGCCGGAGAGCTTGAAGTACCCCACCTGGATGATGACGGACAGCGTGATGAGGACGAAGAGGCCGGCCAGGACCAGCAGCAGCAGCTCCGTCCGCGAGAGGATCGCGAAGGCGGCCAGCGCGCCGCCGATGGCGAGCGAGCCCGTGTCGCCCATGAAGATGTGGGCCGGCGACGTGTTCCACCAGAGGAACCCGATCAGCGCCCCGCAGAGGATGGCCCCGAGCAGTGCGAGGTCCATCGGGTCGCGCACCTCGTAGCAGACGCTGCCGATGGCGCGGGAGGAGCCGCAGGCCTGGTTGTACTGCCAGATGCCCATCAGCGTGTAGGCCCCGAAGACCATGATCGACGCGCCGGTGGCCAGTCCGTCCAGGCCGTCGGTGACGTTGACGCCGTTGGTGGTGGCGGTGACGATGAGGTTGGACCAGACGACGAAGAGGACAGCACCGACGATGGGCCCGAAGAAGGCCATGTCCAGCCACGGGATGTCGCGGATGAAGGAGATCTTCAGCGACGCGGGGGTGAGGCCCTTGGAGTCCGGGAACTGCAGGGCCAGCAGCGCGAAGCCGATGCCGACGGCGGCCTGGCCGCCGATCTTCTCCCAGGGGCGCAGCCCGAGGCTGCGCTGCTTGGAGATCTTGATGAAGTCGTCCAGGAAGCCGACCAGTCCCATGCCGACCATGAGGAAGAGCAGCAGCAGACCGGACACCGTCGGTCCGGTCGCGTGCTCGCTGGCCAGCGAGCGGATCGCGTGGGTGATGAAGTAGGCGGCGACCACGGCCAGGACGATCATCGCCCCGCCCATGGTGGGGGTGCCGCGCTTGGTGTGGTGCGAGGTCGGGCCGTCGTCGCGGACGAACTGGCCGTAGCGCCGGCGCACCAGCAGCTTGATGAACAGCGGGGTTCCGAGGAACGAGATCAGGAGGGCGATGCTGGCGCCCATGAGCAGTGCGATCACGGGTGGGCCTCCTCGGCGGCGGGCGTTCCCGCGGCGGCGATGCGGTCGCCCAGGTACCGCAGGCCTGCGGAGTTGGACGACTTGAACAGGACGATGTCACCCGGGCGGAGCTCGCGCGCGAGCAGCGCCTCGGCCTCCTCGACGGTCTCGACGTAGTGGGCCTCGTCGCCCCAGCTCCCCTCGAGGACGGCGGAGTTGTACGCGGGCTTGGCCTCGGGGCCGACGACGACGAGCTGCTTGATGTTCATCCGCACCGCGAGGCGCCCGAGGATGTCGTGCTCCAGCACGGAGTCCTCGCCGAGTTCCAGCATCGGGCCCAGCACGGCCCAGGTGCGGCGCTGGACGCCGTCCCCGTCGGGCACGCCGAGGCCGGCCAGGGTCTGCAGCGCGGCGCGCATCGACTCCGGGTTGGCGTTGTACGCGTCGTTGATGACGGTCACGCCGTCGGCCCGGTCGGTGCGCTCCATGCGCCACCGGCTGGCGGCGGCGCGGCCCTCGAGCCGTTCGGCGATGGTGGCCGGGGCGACCCCGAGCGCGTAGGCCGCCGTCGCGGCGGCCAGGAGGTTGTAGACATGGTGGCGGCCGATGAGACCGCTGACCAGGTGGAAAGCCGTACCGTCGGGGAAGACCAGGTCGAATTCCGGGTTCCCGGCGGGCGTCGTCTCGAGTCCGCGGGCGGAGACGACGTCGACCCCGTCCCGAGGCTCCGCGTCCACCCCGAAGCCCAGGAGGCGGGCGCGGGTGCGGGCGGCCATCCGGGCGACCCGGGGGTCGTCGAGGTTGAGGACCGCGGTCCCGTGCTCGGCAAGGGCCTCGACGAGTTCGCCCTTCGCCTGCTCGATGTTCTCGACCCCGCCGAACTCGCCCGCGTGCGCCGTGCCCACGCAGAGGACCACGCCGACCTCCGGGCGGACCATGTCCGTCAGGTAGGTGATGTGGCCGATCCCCGTGGCGCCCATCTCGATGACGAGGTTGCGGGTGCGCTCCGTGGCGCGGAAGACGGTCAGCGGAACGCCCACCTCGCCGTTGTAGGAGCCGACGGGCGCGACGGTCTCGCCGGTCGTCTCCAGGACGGCGGCGAGCAGGTCCTTCGTGGTCGTCTTGCCGGCCGAGCCGGTGATCCCGACGACCCGCGCCCCGTCGGCGCGCAGCCGGCCCACCAGATGGGCGGCGATCCGGCCCATGGCGTCGACGGCGTCGTCGACGATGACGGCGGGGTCGGCCGTGCCCTCGGCGTCGAGCGTGGTGCGCTCCGCGAGGGCGAGTACGGCACCGGCCTCGCGCGCGCGGCCGATGAAGTGGTGGCCGTCGCTGGACTCGCCGGGCTTGGCGACGAAGAGCCAGCCGGGGAGGATCTCCCGCGAGTCGGTCGTCACGCCGGTGATCCGGGAGGCCGGGTCGGCGGTCGGGCTCAGCCGCCCGCCGGTGATCTCGGCGATCTCTGCTGTCGAAAGTTCAATCATGGCTCTGTGGACTCTACTCTCTCGGCCCCCGCCGGCTGCTTCTCGACGCCTGTGGCACTGGCCTCAGCGTCTCGCCCCGGAGCGGCGCCCTGGTCGCCGGCGAGGACGCTGCGGCCCGCCTCGACCAGGGCGCTGCGGAGCTCCACCCGGTCGTCGAGGGCGTGGTTCACCCCCGCGATCTCCTGGACCGTCTCGTGGCCACGTCCGGCGACCAGGATCGTGTCCTCCGGCCGGGCGAGCCGGACGGCCTCGCGGATGGCGGCTGCCCGGGGTGCGGCCTCGACGACCTCGGTGGCGAGTCCCTCGGCCGCGATGGCCTCCGTGGCGCCCGCGAGGACCTCCGCGCGGATGCCGGCCGGCTCCTCGCCGTGTGGATCGTCGTCGGTGACGACCACGACGTCGGCGTGCCGCGCGGCGACGGCGCCCATGACGGGCCGCTTGGTCGCGTCACGGTCCCCGGTCGCGCCGAACACCACGATGACGCGCCCCGACCCGTCGCCCCGGACGGCCTCGATGGCCCGTTCCAGGGCGTCGGAGTTGTGGGCGAAGTCGACGACGGCGGCGGGCTCGGTCGCGATGACCTGCATCCGGCCCGGCACCTCGATCGTCAACGGGTCCGCGTCGTCGAGCACACGCTGGAGCTCCGCCGCCTCGACGCCGGAGGCGAGCACCATGAGCACCGCGAGGGCCGCGTTGGCGACGTTGAAGCCGCCCGGCAGACCGGTGGCGGCGCGCAGGCGCGCACCGGCGGGCCCCACGAGCTCGAAGGCGTGGCCCAGCCCGCGCCGCTCGACGTGCTCAACCCGCCAGTCGGCGTCGTCCCCGTCCGCCGCATCGGTCGTGGCGAGCGTCCAGAGCGTCTCGGACCCGCAGGTCGCGCGGCGCTCCGCGGCCAGGCGGCGTCCCCACGCGTCGTCGACCGTCACGACGGCGACGGCCGCCGTTCCGGGCGCGAAGAGCTCGGCCTTGGTGGAGTAGTAGTCCTCCATGCTGCCGTGCAGATCCAGGTGGTCCTGGGTGAGATTGGTGAAGCCGGCGACCCGGTACGTCAGCCCCGCCACGCGGCGGTAGTCCAGGGAATGGGAGGAGACCTCCATCGCGGCCGCGCCGATCCCGGCCTCCCGCATGCGGGCCATGATCCCGTGCAGCTGCGGCGCCTCGGGCGTGGTGAGGACCGACGGGATCCGCGTCTCGCCGGCGACGATCTCGATGGTGCCGACCAGGCCGGTGGTCCGGCCCAGGGCGCGCAGCAGCGAGCGCACCAGGTAAGTGGTGGTGGTCTTGCCATTCGTCCCGGTCACCCCGAGCAGCTCGGGCGCGTCGGGCTCCGTACCGTAGATCTCCGCCGAGACCCGTCCGACGACGTCGCGCACCGAGTCCGCCGTCAGGACGGGCAGCCCGGTCGCCTCGGCGCGGCCACGCCCGTCGGTGTCCGTCAGGATGGCGGCGGCCCCGTGGGCGGCCGCCTGCTCCGCGAAGTCCGCACCATGGGCGCGCGCTCCCGGCAGGGCGATGTAGAGGTCCCCGGGCTGCACGGCGCGCGAATCGAGGCAGGCGCCCGTGACCGCGACGTCGTCGTCGCCGACGAAGTCCCAGACGACGTCCGCGTCAGCGAGCCGGCCGATCAGCTCGGCCAGGCTGCTCGCGCGGGGATGGGCCGGACGGAAGGCCCGTTCGGCCTCGCGATGGTCGACGTCCACGCCTACTCCCAGCCGTACTTCTGCTGGTCGCCGACGAAGGCCCGGTACGGGTTCGGTTTGCTGTCCGACGGCGGGACGTCGTAGGTGTTCAGGGTCGCCTCCATGATGGTCTTAAAGGTATCCGTGACATGCCAGTCCCTCCAGTTCCCCTGGGGGCGGTGCATCGTCACGATGACGGCGAATCGGGGATCGTCCAGTGGTGCGACGCCGGCGAAGGAGCTGGTGTGCCCGTCGTAGCCGCCGCCCTCGGGGTCCGCGGCCTGTCCGGTGCCGGTCTTCCCGCCGACCCGGTAGCCGTCGATCGCCGCCCCCTGGGCGGTGCCGTCGGTCACCACGGTCTCCATCATGCGCATCATGACGTCCGCCGTCTCCTTGGACACGACCCGCTCCGGCGCGTGCGGGTCGACTTCCTCGCGGGCTCCGTCCGGCCCGATGTAGGCGTCGATGAGCGAGGGCTCGATCATCTCTCCGCCATTGGCGATCGCCTGGAACATCTGCGCCGTGTGGAGGACGGTCTGCGTGTAGCCCTGCCCGAACATGGTGGTGAACTGCTGACGGCGGTCCCAGGAGGAGGGATCCACGAAGATCCCCTCCGCCACCGGGAGGCCGCCCATGTTGATCTCCTCGCCGACGCCGAACTTCTTGAACCAGTCGTAGCGCTGCTCGTTGCTCAGCCGCTCGCCGATCATGACGGTGCCGGTGTTGTAGGAGCGGGCGAAGATACCGGCGGCCGTCATGGGGTAGGTCGCATGCTTGAGGGAGTCGTTGATGGTCTCGTTCTGGACCGTGTAGGCGTTCGGGACGGTGAAGGCCTCCTCGGGCTCCACGACCCCCTCCTCGAGGGCTGCTGCGAAGGTGAGGAGCTTGCCGGTCGAGCCGGGCTCGAAGGCCTGGGTCAGCGCGGTCGAGGTGCGGTAGCGGGCATCGACCGCGGCCGGGTCGTTGGGATCGACGGAGCGCGAATCGGCAATGGCCCGGATCTCGCCGGTCTTGACGTCGAGCACCACAGCGGAGACCCAGTCGGGGTCGAACTGCTCCTGCTTGGCCATCACGGCCTCCTGCGCGGCCCACTGGACGTCGTGGTTGATCGTCAGCTGGAGATCCTTGCCGTCGATGGCGGGCGTGGTCGTGGAGGGCGCGGTGGGGATGCGCACGCCGTCGGCGCCGACCTCGAACTTCCTCTCCCCCGGTGTTCCCGCCAGGATGTCGTTCTGCGTCAGCTCGAGTCCTTCGGCCCCGCTGTTCTGGCCCGCCTTGTTCGGGTCGGCAGCGCTCAGGAAGCCGAGCAGCGTGCCGGCGACGGACCCGTTCGGGTACTGGCGGTCGCTGGTGCGCTCGGCCAGCAGCCCCGGGATACCGAGATCCATGACGCTTTCCTTGGTCTCCGGGGTGACACCCTTGGCGACCACCGAGTAGCGCTTGGGGTCGTCCGGGTCCGCCGGGACGATCGAGCCCCGCAGCGTCTCAGTCTCCTGGCCCACGATCGTCGACAGCTGGTCGATGGCCTCGTCCATCCGGGCCGACTCGCGTTCGCCCGTCTCCGGGTTCCGGCGGTCGAACTCCTCCTTGTACCACTTCTGGTCGATCACCAGGTCGTAGCGGATGACGGACGTCGCGAAGGCGCGCCCCTCGGAGTCGAGGATGTCACCGCGCGTGGGGGCGATGAGCTGCGTGCGGGTCCGGCTGGACGCGGCCTCCTGGGCGACGGCCTCCGGATCCAGGCCCTGGACGAAGAAGAGTCGGCCCGTGAGGGCGAGCAGCATGGCCAGGCAGAGGGCGAGGCCGATGCGGAGCCGCCGCGGGTCCAGCGACTCCGCTGCGTCGACGCTCTTGAAGCGTGAGTCGGATCGCGCCATGGCTCCTCGGTCCCCTTCTCGCGAGGCGGGCCGCGGTTCGCGCGGTCCGCGGTCTGTCCTGTTCGATCAGTTCACGGCTGATCGCCGCTCTGTGTCGGCGACGGGATGGTGCCGCCGTTGAGCTCCGCCTCGGTGAAGTTCCTGCTCTCGGCGGACTGGGTACTCGAGCCGGCCTGCTCCTCGCCGGTGCCCCGCTTCGCCTCGGTGTTCGCGGCCGGGGGCGCCTTCTTCTCCGCCGACGTCTTCTTCACCGGTTCTGGAGCCGTCTTCGGCGCCTCCACGAAGGACGTTACTGTGTCCTCCTCGGTCGCCGGCGTTGCGACACCTGAGACTTTCCCGGTCCCGAGGTCGATCGCCGCCACGTCGCCGGGCTTGACCATTCCGAGGTCGGCGGCCTTGTGGGCGAGGTTCTGCGGGGCCTGCAGATGCTGGACCTGCTGCGCGAGCGCCTCGTTCTCCTGGGTCAGCGTGCGCTCCTGGCCCCGGAGCTTGACCAGCTCGTACTGTCCACTCGAGACGTTGATGTTCAGCAGCAGGACTCCGGCCAGTGCCGCCATGAGGAAGAAGACGCAGAGAAGGAGGAAGGGCAGTCGGCGATTGCTGGTGACCGCTGGGACGATCGCCAGCGGCGTCCGACGTCGACTCGGGGCATCGAAGGCCGGCGCCGAAGCGGAGCCCGGTGCCGGCTCAACGGCCAGGGCCGTCGCGCCGTCCGTGTTCGGCGGGGTGAACGCCGGCCGCTGGCGCGACGAGGTGGACGCGGGGTTCTGCGGTCCCGTGGAACGGGACGCACGGCGGATGGGGGCCGGTGCTCGCATGTCCATCAGTCCTTCATGATCCGTTCGACGGCGCGGAGTTTCGCCGATGCCGCCCGTGGGTTCTCTTCGATTTCCTGCTCGGTGGGTTTGTCGGTCCCCTTGACGAGGTTCCTGAACCTGGCCTTGTGCTCCTCGAGCTCCACCGGGAAGCCGACCGGCGCGGAGGAGGCGCAGACCTTCTGGAAGTACTTCTTCGTGATCTTGTCCTCGAGCGAGTGATAGCTCATCACCACGACGCGGCCGCCGAGTGTCGTCGAACCGAGGGCTGCAGGGATGGCGCGTTCGAGCACGTCGAGTTCCTCGTTCACGGCGATGCGCAGCGCCTGGAACGTCCGCTTGGCCGGGTGTCCGGCGGTGCGTCCCGCGGCGGCCGGGACGACGTCCTTGATGGCTTCGACGAGCTGCCCGGTCATGGAGAAGGGAGTCTCGGTCCGGGCTCGGACGATCGCCGCAGCGATTCTTCCGGCGAATCGTTCCTCGCCCCACGTCCGGATGATGCGGACCAGCTCGTTCTCGTCCAGGGTGTTGACGAGGTCAGCGGCCGTCGGCCCGCGGGAGGTGTCCATCCGCATGTCCAATGGGGCATCGAACGAGTAGGCGAAGCCGCGCTCGCGTTCGTCCAGCTGCAGCGAGGAGACGCCGAGGTCGAACAGCACGCCGTCGACGCCGCCGAAGCCGAGGTCCGCCACGACGTCGTCGATCTCGTCGTAGACGGCGTGCACGAGGTCGGTCCGTTCCCGGTAGGCCGCGAGACGCTCGCCGGCGAGCTCCAGTGCCTGCTCGTCCCGGTCCAGGCCGATGAGGTGCGCATCGTCGAACCGCCGGAGCATCTCCTCGGAGTGGCCTCCCATGCCGAGCGTGCAGTCGACGAGGACGGGAGTCCGCCCGGCCTTCCGCGCGGCCTCGACCGCGGGCTCCAGGAGACTCACGCACCGATCCAGCAGCACGGGGACGTGGCGATCGCTGGTGGGCGTGGCCGGCTCGCCGCTCTCGGGGCGCGCTGCGGATTCGCTGTGCGCGTCCCGAGCGGTCATCATGTGCCCCTTTCAGGCGGTGTACCGGTGCTGATGCTTGTGGTCGCCTGCACCCTGCGGTGCGGAGGCGGTCGGCCCTTGGATCAGATCCCCCGCCGCTCCGGTGACTCCCGCCTGACTCCGGGGAAGGTGAGTCAGGTGGTGCAGCCGGGCGGAGAGAGATCTGGTCCAAGCCCGTGGCGGCGTCGTCTCGACGCGTGCCGGGTCTTTCGCTGTCTATTCGGTTGTCCCGTCGCCGCGACGGTGCGCCCGTTTCCTCAGAAGATCCCGGGCAGCACTTCCTCGTCGGTCTCGGAGAAGGTCTTCTCCTGCTCCGCGAGGTAGTCGTTCCACGCGTCGCCGTCCCAGATCTCCGCTCTGGTACCGGCGCCGATGACGGCGACTTCCCGCTTCAGCCCCGCGTACTCCCGCAACGAGGCCGGGATCGTGACCCGTCCCTGCTTGTCGGGGACCTCGTCCGAGGCTCCCGAGAGGAAGACGCGGATGTAGTCACGAGCCTGGCGCGAGGAGATCGGCGCCTGCCGCATCTGCTCGTGCACCCGCTCGAACTCCCGCTGGCTGAAGACGTAGAGGCACCGCTCCTGGCCGCGTGTCAGGACGAGCCCGTTGCCGAGTTCGTCCCTGAATTTGGCCGGGAGGATGAGCCTGCTCTTCTCATCGAGACGCGGCGTGTATGTCCCCAGGAACATGCACAACCGCCTCTCGGTCAGAAGGGCCGTCGGCGGGGGTCTCCCCCACTGCCCTCTACTGGTCCCCACTTTACTCCACCATGTACCACTGTCAACGAATCGAGCACGCCGAAATCCGGCCCGAACATGAGAGAAGCCCGGAATCTCGGGGATTCCGGGCTGTGGTGAGAAGTGGAGGGGATTTACCTGAACTTTGGCTGAATTCGTCCTTCAGGCAGGTCTCGGGGGCGCTTTAAACGCCGACAGCCCGCTCTGGAGCGGGCTGTGGTGGAAAGTGGGGAGTGCAGTGGAGGAGGGCTACAGGTCCTGGTCGCGCCGTCGCTCGTCCCACTTGGCCTCGAGATCCGCCATGAAGGAGCTCTTGCCGGGCTTGCCGTCCGGGCGTCCCCCCGCACCGGTTGCCCCGGCACCGGCCTTTCCGGTGCGCGAGAGCGCGATGTACACCCCGACGCACATCGCCGCGAAGCCGAGCACCCCGACGATGATCAGTTTGCTCGAGATGCCCAGAATGAGGGCCACGAGGCCGACGGCGACCACCAGAGCACCGATGACGATGTTCCGCGTCGAATAGCCGCCCCCGGACTTCATGGCCGAGGCGAAGCGCTGATCCTCGTGGAGCTGTTGTTCCAGTTGCTCCAGGAGTCGCTGTTCATGTTCCGAAAGCGGCATTTTCTTCCCCATTCTCGTCGCGGTCTCCGCCGGATTCCCTCCGCCGGTCGCCGTGAGGCGTATTAGCTGTATCCGCTCAACGCGGGACGCATGCCCCGTGTTCCCGGCGGTTGCAACCGCTGCCGCTGCCGGTGCTCCGGATGGCCCCGACGTCGTTCGAATACGTCACCTCTAGAATACGTCCACTGGGAAGAGGACCGGAAGTCGGGGAAGCCGCTCCGACCAGTCTATTGAGCGCCTTCACAGCCTCCTCCCCGGCGCCGCCCATCCAGGAGGCTCGCGGGACCCACCTGCCCGCCCAGTTTGGCCTTGATCCGGTCCATCGCCTGCTGTGCCTGTTCCCAGTTGGCGTCGGCCCGGTCGATGCTGAGCTGGAAGCCCTTCTCCGCGGTCAGGTTCTCCGCACGGAGGCCGATCAGGCGGATACGGTCGCCGGGCCGCAGCAACGCGTCCAGGAGATCGGTCGCGGCCCGGGCGAGCGTGACTGCGGATGAGGACGGCTGGACGAGGGTCCTGCTCCGGGTGACCGTCCGGAAGTCCTCGTAGCGCACCTTGATGGCGACCGTCTGTGCATTCTTGCCGATCCCGCGCAGGCGTTCGGCCACGCGGTAGGCGAGCCGGAGCAACTCCGAATGGAGCCGCTCGGGATCGTCGACATCGCGGGCGAAGGTCTCTTCGGCACCGAGACTCTTCTCCTCGCGGTGGGGCGAGACCGGACGGTCGTCGATCCCCCACGCCAGGTCGTGCAGGTGTGCTCCGGCGGTCCCGAGGAGCCTGGTCAGGGTCGGCACCGGCGTCTGCGCGACGTCGCGCACGGTCGTCAGACCGGCGGTGGCCAGGGTCTCCTCGGTCTTCCTGCCCACGCCCCAGAGGGCCGAGACCGGCAGCTCGTGGAGGAATTCCACGGTCCGGGCCGGCGGCACTACGAGGAGGCCGTCGGGCTTCGCCCGGGTCGAGGCGATCTTGGCCACGAACATGTTCCTCGCCACTCCGACACTGGCGGGCAGGTCCAGCTCCCGGCGGAGGGCGTCGCGGATGTCCTGCGCGATCTGCGGTGGGGCGCCGAGGCGCCGGAGGCTCCCCGTCACGTCCAGGAAGGCCTCGTCGACGGAGACCTGCTGCACGGTCGGCGTGATGGATCGGAAGACCGCCATGATCTGTTGCGAGACCGCCGAGTACACGCGCTGCTGCGGCGGGATCACCACGGCCTGCGGCGCCATCCGCAGAGCGGCCGCCATCGGCATCGCAGACTTGACGCCCAGCCGGCGACACTCGTACGAGGCCGAGAGGACCACGGACCGCCCCTCCGGCGCTCCCACGATGACCTGGCGGCCACGCAGCTCGGGACGCTCCCGAAGCTCCACGGAGACGAAGAACGCATCCATGTCGACGTGGAGGATCGCGCGTTCGCGCGCCGGATTGGCCATGGAACACAGCCTATAGAGTGGAGCTGGCGGCATAGCGTCGCCCCCCGGAACGAGCACGAGTGAGAAGCGTCTGAATGTCCTCTGATTTCCCTGTAGTCAGCGCCGGAGCGCTCGGCATCGAAGAGTACGTCCGGCGCGTCGGCGAGCTGCTCGAGCGATTCCTGACGGATCAGTCGAAGCTCGTCTACGCGATCTCCCCCGACGCCGACGAGCTGGTGGCCGCCATCAGGGACCTCGCACGCCAGGGCAAGCGCCTACGCGCCCGCTTCGCCTATCTGGGCTTCCTCGGCGGAGGCGGCGACCCCGGTTCGGCCGACATCGTCCGTCTCGGAGCCTCGCTCGAGCTCTTCCAGGCCGCCGCGCTCATCCATGACGATCTCATCGACCGCTCCGACACGCGACGGGGCCAGCCGAGCGTTCATCGCCGCTTCGAAGCGCTCCACCGCCGGTCGCGCTGGGCCCGCGACGCTGCCCGCTTCGGCGAGGCCGCCGCGGTCCTGGCCGGGGACCTCTGCCTGTCCTTCAGCGAACAGCTGTTCGGAACCATGGCGGTCCCGGCACCGACCCGCCGGGTCTTCGATGCGATGCGAGCGCAGGTGATGGCCGGACAGTACCTCGACGTGCTCGAAGAGTCGGCGGGCCCCTCCCACGGGGCGGAAGCCGCTCTGGAGCGGGCCCGGACGGTGGTCCGCTTCAAGAGCGCCAAGTACTCGATCGAGAATCCGCTGCTCCTCGGCGGCACGCTCGCCGGGATCTCGGATGACCTCGTGCAGCGCTACTCCACCTTCGCGCTGCCCCTCGGCGAGGCTTTCCAGCTGCGCGACGACGTGCTGGGTGTGTTCGGGGATCCCGGCACCACCGGCAAGCCGGCTGGAGACGATCTCCGCGAGGGCAAGCGGACCGAACTGGTGGCCCACGCGCTGCGCCTCGCGGACCCCGACGACTCCGAGTTCATCCAGGACCGGCTGGGCGCCGACGACCTGCGCGAAGAGGAGGTCCGGCGGATGTGTTCGATCCTCGCGGCCTCCGGTGCGCTCGAGGAGACCGAGAGCTCCATCGATCGGCTCTCGGAACGCGGTTTCGCAGCCCTCGAGGATCTCCTGACCGGTATCCCGTCGGTACCGGCGGAGGTCGTCGCATCGCTGCGCGCACTCGGGCTGCAAGCGATCAGGCGCACAGCCTAGACGGCAGCTACCAGGCGAGCGCCTGCGCCCGGCGGCGGATTTCCGTCTTCCGACCGCTGCGGAGCGCATCGATCGGCCGACCGGGAAGGGAATCGTCCTCGGTGAAGAGCCAACGCAGGGCCTCCTCCTCGGTGTATCCGGCGTCGGCGAGCACAGAGGCGGTTCCCTTCAGGCTGTCGAGCACCCGCCCGTCCATCAGGAATGCGGCGGGCACCGCGCGGATGCGCCCCTCGCCCACACGGTGCTCGATCAGCGCGCGCTCGCGGATCAGGGTGTGGACCTGGCGGATATTCAGATCGAGTGCCTCGGCCACGTCCGGCAGTGCCATCCAGTCGCCGACCAGTTCTTCAACGTTATTCACACGCACAAGGGTGCCACACACGGAGGCCCGACGGCGCGGATCAGTCACGTTTCCGTCACGCGTAGGCGGCATTCCGGCCTCGTTCCCGCCTGCGCGGTCCGGTCGTCGGCACCCTGGAGGACGGTCGTCTGCGAGAGGGAGGTGCTGTGGCGCCCCATCGATGCCGACATTCCCTGCGGCACCCCCGCCTGATAGGCGGAAACACTGGCAGGATTGCGCCCTCCAAAGGGGTTTCCCCCGTCTGAGGGCATGGTGTAAATTCACAAGAGACACTCTTGCAACATGAGTCACAGAAGTATCACGGGGACGATGCTTCGGGCCCGTTGCGTTCGGACCTAGCAGAGGATTCCCATGCCACAGCCTCACGCAGCAAGCGCACCACGGACAGCGACCAGCCGCCCCGGCCGGTCCCGGATCGCCTCCAGCACTCTCGCCGCCGCGACTCTCCCGGCCGTGGTGCTGACCGGGTTCGGCGCCGCAGCACCCGCTGTGGCCGCCCCTTCCCCCGCGCAGGCGCCGGTCGCACCCAAGACCGCGACTCCAGCGAACATCGCGGCAGCCCAGCACCGCATCGCGGCCAGCCTGGCGGCCTCCCAGGTGCCGGCACGCCTGGTTCCGGCAGCACCCGCTCCCGCCGCGAAGAACTCGACGGTCACCGTCAAGGCGGGCGACACCCTCTCCCACATCGCGATCCGCTCCGGCGTCGCACTGAGCACCATCCTGAAGGCCAACGGCCTCGAGGCATCCTCGACGATCTTCCCCGGACAGAAGATCAAGCTCAGCGGTGGTAGCGCCGCGAAGGCAGCCGCCCCAGCCGCCCCCTCCACCGGGACGAAGACGTACTCGGTGCAGGCCGGCGACACCCTCGGTGGGATCGCCCTCCGTCACGAGATGTCCCTCGCTCGTCTCCTGCGCCTGAACAGCGGGCTCAGCAAGACCTCCATCATCTACCCGGGTCAGAAGCTGACCGTCGCCGGCGGGACCGCCAGCGCCCCCGCACCGGCCAAGCCGGCGTCCACCAGCACCGCCTCCAGCGCCTCCACGGGCTCGTACACGGTGAGTGCCGGCGATACGCTCGGCGGGATCGCGATCAACCACGACATGTCGCTCAGCCGGCTCCTGCGCCTCAACGGACTCTCCGCCTCCGACACGATCCATCCGGGCCAGAAGCTGACCGTCGCCGGCGGGACCACCACCGCAGCGACCAAGACGACGGCTCCGAGCTCAGCAGCGCCCTCCGAGGCCCGCACGCACACTGTGGCCTCCGGAGAGACGCTCTCGGGGATCGCGGGCACCTACAGCGTGGGACTGAGCAAGCTCCTCGAAGCCAACAGCCTCTCGAAGACGTCGGTGATCCGTCCCGGGCAGACGCTGAAGGTGCCGGGCGGAGCCACCGCAGCGGCCTCCAGCGGGCAGTTGGTCCCGTCGACGTTCCTCCACTACCGGTACCCCGAGGCCACCGTCCGGAGCGCCAACGAGAACAAGGCGATCCTCCTGTCCCGGGATCTCCCGAGCCGGTCGGAGATGCGCAGCAAGATCGTCGCGACCGCCCAGTCCCTGGGCGTCGACCCGTCTCTGGCGTTGGCGCACGCGTACCAGGAGTCCGGGTTCAGCCCCAGCGCTGTCTCCCCCGCCAACGCCATCGGAGCCATGCAGGTCATCCCGACCTCGGGTGAATGGGCATCGCAGCTGGTCGGCCGACCGCTGGATCTGCTCGATCCCGACGACAATGTGGTCGCCGGCGTCGCGATCATCGCCGCCCTGCAGCGGACGTCGGAATCCCTGGAGGAGGGCATTGCCTCCTACTACCAAGGGCAGGGCTCGGTCCGCCGAAACGGCATGTACGACGACACGAAGTCCTACGTGAAGTCCGTGAAGACGCACATGGCCAGCTTCTGACCGTAACGCGAGAGGGCGGGTCCGGGAACCGAATCGGTTCCCGGACCCGCCCTCTCCTGTGTCCGGCGGGAAGCCGTCCTCGGGACTCCTCCCGCGGACTCAGTGCGAGCGCTGCTCCACCGGAAGAGCGATGACGACCTTCGTGCCCGATGGCGCGCGGGGCTCCCAACGGATGCTCCCGCTCAACTCGCTGGTCACGAGGGTCCGCACGATCTGCAGGCCGAGACCGGAGTCCCCCGGCTCGCCGGCGATCCCCACCCCGTCGTCCGCGATGGAGACAGTCAGCACCTGGCGTCCCGTGGGTTCCACGGTCCGCTCCGCTTCGAGCGTGATCGTGCCGTCGCGCTCGCCCAGCCCGTGCTCGACGGCGTTCGCGACCAGCTCGTTGATGACCAGGGACAAGGGCGTGGCGATCTCGCTCGGGAGGGCTCCGAAGCTTCCCGTGCGCTCCGTCCGGACGACCTGCCCGGGCGAGGCGACCTCCGCGGCGAGCCTGAACTGACGGTCGATGAGGTCGTCGAAGTCGACGCTCTGGGCGAGGCCCTGCGACAGGGTCTCGTGCACCAGGGCGATGGTCGCCACCCGGCGCATCGCCTGATCGAGCCCTTGCTTGCCCTCCTCGCTCTTCATCCGGCGCGCCTGCATGCGCAGCAGGGCGGCCACCGTCTGGAGGTTGTTCTTCACGCGGTGGTGGATCTCGCGAATCGTCGCGTCCTTCGTGACGAGCTCCATCTCCCGTCGGCGCAGTTCGGTGACATCGCGGCAGAGGACGATCGCCCCGTAACGCTTCTCGCGATCGCGGAGCGGGATCGCGCGCAGGGACAACGTGACGCCGTCGGAGGAGATCTCGCTCCGCCACGGCATCTTGCCGGCCAGGACGAGCGGAAGCGCCTCGTCGGACATCCGTCGGTCCTTCATCAGCATCGTGGCGAACTCGGACAGGGAACGCCCCTCCAGACTCTCGCTGCCGCCGAGGCGGCGGAACGCCGAGACCCCGTTGGGGCTGGCGTACTCCACCGCCCCGGTCGCATCGAGTCGGATCATCCCGTCCCCGACGCGCGGTGCACCGCGGCGCGAGCCGGTCGGGGAGGTGAAGTCCGGCCAGATGCCGAGATGACACATCCTGAGGACGTCCCGGGCGCACTGTCGGTACGTGATCTCCAGCCTCGAGGGCAGGCGGGAGCCCCCGACGTCCGTGTGGCTCGTCAGCACGGCCAGCACACGCCCGCCGCGGAGGAGCGGGACGGCCTCGATGTGCATCGAGCCATCCCCGCTCGTCTCCTGGACGGTGCCCGTCCTCCACGCGTCGTCCACGAAGGACTTCAGGTCCTTGCGGACGCGTTCACCGACGAAGTCCGTGTGGAACACGGTGTGGCTCGTCGACGGGCGCACATGGGCGAGCGCGATGTACGAATGGTCCGGGGCCGGGTGCCACAGCACCAGGTCCGCGAACGCCAGATCGGCGATGAGCTGCCAGTCCCCCACCAGCAGGTGGAGCCAGTCCTCGTCGCCTGGTCCGAAATCCGCATAGTCCCGGACGACATCCGTAATGATCGCCACGCTACCTCCGGACGATCGATCGCAGCATCCGGAGCGAGACGGACAGCGGAGCCATATCGTCGCGCTGCTGGCTGCTCATCTCCTCGAATACACGACGCACCCGCGTCAGGCCGCGAGCATGCTCGTGCTCCCACGCCTCGAGAGCGTCGTAGGGATCCGCCTCCGGGGCCAGACGCAGCGCTCCGACCGTGATGTCCAGGACCGTCGTGTACACGTCGTCCCGGAGTCCGGCCCGGGCCAGGGCCTGCCACCGGTCCTCACGCGGGAGACTCGAGATCCGGACCAGCAGCTCGTCGATGGAGAACCGCTCGTAGACGGCGTAGTACACCGCTGCGAGCCGCTTGGCGTCGACGTCCTCGCGGTGGGCCGTCTGGGCGATGTCCAGCAGGGGGAACGTCTCGAACTGCTCGGCCCAGCGTCGCGCGATGTCTTCCGTGGCCCCGAGCTCGAGTGCGTGCTCGTGGTGGGCCCGTACTCGCTCGGCGTCCGCACCATGCAGCAGCGATCCGACCTGGGCGGTGAGTCCCTGGACCGTCGGCTTGAAGGCCTCGATCGTCGCGGCGAGATCGTCGATGCTCACGTGCGAGACGAACCAACGCGTGGCCCGGTCGAGCAGGCGGCGGGTGTCCAATTGGATGTCGCTCCACGCATCCGTGGGGAACGATGCCGGCAACTGGTGCACGGCGTCGATCAGGCCGTCGAGATCGAAGACCTCACGCAGGACCACGAACGCACGTGCCACCGAGGCCTCGGAGACGTTCATCTCCTCGATGACGCGGAAGGCGTACGTGATACCGCCGATGTTGACGATGTCGTTGGCGACGCGCATCGCGATGATCTCGTTGCGCAGCGGGTGCGAGAGCACCTCGTCCGGGAACCGCTCGCGGAGCTGCTCCGGGAAGTACTCGAGGAGCAACCGGTCGAAGTAGCGGTCGTCGCCGATCTCCGCCTGGGTAAGCGCGTTCGTCAACTGCAGCTTGGCGTACGCGGTCAGGACGCTCAGCTCAGGCGACGTCAATCCGCGTTCGCCACGCGCCCGGAGCTCGTCCGACGTCGGCAGGAACTCCAGCTGGCGATCGAGCCCGGCGGTGGCCTCGAGCCAGTCCATGAGGCGGTCGTAGCTGGAGTTCCACTGCTTCATGCGCTGGCGCTCGTTGACCAGGAGCACGTTCTGGGCGAAGTTCGTCCCGAGCACGAGGGCGGCGACCTCGTCCGACATGGATTCGATGAATGCCGCGCGATCAGCCGCATCGAGCTTGCCTGCGGCGACGAGCCGGTCCACGAGGATCTTGATGTTGACCTCGTGGTCGGAGCAGTCGACACCGGCCGAGTTGTCGATCGAGTCGGTATTGACCAGGGTCCCGTTCATGGCCGCCTCGATGCGGCCGAGCTGGGTCAGGCCCAGGTTCCCGCCCTCGACGATGACCTTGGCGCGAACGTCGGCACCGTCGACGCGGATGGCGTCGTTCGCACGGTCCCCCACGCTGGCGTTGGACTCGGTGCTGCCCTTCACGTACGTGCCGATGCCGCCGTTGTAGAACAGATCGACCGGCGCCAGCAGGATGGCGCGCAGCAACTCGGGCGGCGACATCTCCGTGGTCTCCTCGTCCAGTCCGAGCGCCACGCGGATCTCAGGGCTGATCGGGATGGTCTTGGACTGACGGGGGAACACCCCGCCGCCCTGGCTGATCAGCTCCGTGTTGTAGTCCGCCCAGCTGGAGCGCGGCAGTTCGAAGAGCCTCTGCCGCTCAGCGAAGGACGCGGCCGCGTCCGGATTCGGGTCCACGAAGATGTGGCGGTGGTCGAAGGCGGCCACGAGCCGGATGTGCTCCGATTGCAGCATGCCGTTGCCGAAGACATCGCCGCTCATGTCGCCGACGCCGGCGACAGTGAAGTCCTCCGTCTGGGTGTCGTGGCCGAAGCTGCTGAAGTGGCGCTTGGCCGACTCCCAAGCGCCACGCGCGGTGATGCCCATGGCCTTGTGGTCGTAGCCGACGGACCCGCCGGAGGCGAACGCGTCGCCGAGCCAGTGGTCCTCCTCCAGCGAGATCTCGTTCGCGATGTCGGAGAACGAGGCCGTCCCCTTGTCGGCTGCAACGACGAGGTAGCTGTCGTCACCATCGAGCCGGACGACGTTCTCCGGTGGGATGACCGTCTGCGTCCCGTCGGCTGCGATGTCCAGGTTGTCGGTCACGGACAGCAGTGCGCGGATGAAGACCCGGTAGGCATCCTTTCCGGCTTCCATCCATGCGCTCCGGTCCTTGCCCGGATCCGGCAGCTGCTTCGCGAAGAATCCGCCCTTGGCCCCTTCGGGGACGATGACGGCATTCTTGGTGACCTGCGCCTTGACCAGACCCAGGACCTCGGTCCGGAAGTCCTCCCGGCGGTCGGACCAGCGGAGTCCACCGCGTGCGACGGCGCCGAAGCGAAGGTGGACTCCCTCCACCTTCGGCGAGTACACCCAGATCTCGAACTCGGGCCGGGGGAAGGGTGCGCCCTCGATCCTTTCTGGTGCGACCTTGAACGCGAGCGCCGAGCGAGTCCTGCGGTAGTAATTGGTTCGGAGCGTCGCGTCGATGACGTTCGCGAAGCGTCGCAGCAGACGGTCAGCATCCAGAGTCGCCACGGACTCGAGGTGCGTGGCCAGCTCGTCCTGGGCCCGCTGAATCCGCTCTTCGCGGGCCTGCTCGACCTGTCCGGGCTCGAAGGTCGCCTCGAAGACATCCAGCAGCGCCCGCGCCACGGCCGGGTTCGCCAACAGGGTGTCTCCCATGAACTCGAAGGAGTTGGCGTTTCCGAGCTGGCGCAGGTACTTGGCGTAGGCGCGCAGTATGGAGACCTGGTGCCAGGTCATGCCCTGCGTCAGGATCAGCCGATCGAAGTTGTCCGACTCCGCCTCGCCCAGGGCGACCGCCCGATAGGCCTCGCTGAGCAGCTCGTTGGTCGCCTCGACATCGGCCCCGTCCGGGTAGCGGAGGCCGAAGACGTAGAGGAAGAAGCCCTTCCCGTCGCCGCGCTGGACGGCGTACGGCGTCTCGTCGATCACCTCGAGACCCTGATTGGAGAGGACGGGGAGGATGCGGCTCAGCGACATCGTCTCGTCGACGTAGATCTTCAGTCGGGCAGTGACGCCCGACTCCCGGTCCGAGGCCGGCTCGACGCGGACGACGGGTCCGCGGTGGTCCGCGGACTCCAGGCGGGTGAACTCCGCGATGTCGGCCAGCGCGTCCTCGACCTCGAAGGCGACTCGATACGTCGCCGGGAACGCGTCGGCCCAGTTCGCCGCCAGATCGCGCGCCCCGTCCGGGTCGCGCTCTGCGAGCGCGTCGGTGACGCCCTCGGGCCAGGAACGCACCGCACGGGCGATGCTGCCCTCGAGCTCGGAGCGGTCGACCTCGGGAACCACCCCGCCCTTGGGCAGGCGGATTCGGAAGAAGACCCGGACGAGGGCGGACTCGGTCATCCGCACCTCGAAGTCGAGGGACTCGGCGCCGAGCGCCTGCTTCAGTTCGTTCTCGATACGGCGACGGACGCCGGTGGTGTACCGGTCCCTGGGCACGAAGACCATGGCCGACATGAACCGCCCGTACGTGTCCGGGCGGAGGAAGAGCCGCGTCACTCGCCGCTCCTGCAGACGCAGGATTCCCATGACGGTCTCGTAGAGGTCGTCCTCCTCGATCTGGAAGAGCTCGTCGCGGGGATACGCCTCCAGAATGGAGACGAGATCCTTGCCCGAGTGCGATTCGGCAGCGAATCCGGCACGCCTCCGGACGGAGTCGACCTTGTGGCGGATGACCGGGATCTCGCGCACGGAGCGGATGTAGGCGCTCGAGGCGAACAGCCCGATGAAGCGACGCTCGCCAGTGACATTGCCCTGCTCGTCGAAGGACTTCACGCCGATGTAGTCCAGATACACGCTGCGGTCGACCCGCGAGCGGCGGTTCGCCTTCGTGATCACCAGGGGGCGCGGTTCGCGTGCGTGCTTGAGCCCCTCCGGATTGAGGCGCTGAAGGAGGTTGTCCGGCGTCGTGCGGCGCATCAGGCCCAGACTGCTGTCGACCTGGATCTCGAGGGCGTCCTCGCCGTCGAGATCCACGAGCGTGTACTCCCGATAGCCCAGGAAGGTGAAGTGGCCGTCGTCGAGCCAACGCAGCAGCCCGGCCGCCTCGCCGAGCTCCGGCACCGGCAGCCGATCCTTGCGTTCGTCGAGCTCGGTAGCGATCTCGTGCACCTTGTTGCGCATGAGCTGCCAGTCCTCGACCGAGAACCGGACGTCCACCAGCGCGGCGCTGAGGCCCTCGACGAGTTCGTCGGCTGCCTCTGCCCCGAGCTCACGGCCCAGCTCGACCGCGATCCAGGACTCGACCTGGGTCTGCCCGTCCGCGTCATCCAGGTAGCGAGCGAGGTTCGGCAGCGTCGCCGTGTCGCCGCTGGAGATCGGCGATGCGGTCGACACCGGGTCCAAGCAGGTCAGACGGCCGTCGGCCAGTTCACGCCGCGCCACGAACGTCGGGTGCGTGACCAGCGTGATCGCATGCTGCTGGCGGACGATCTCGGCAACGACCGAGTCCACGAGGAATGGCATGTCGTCATTGACAACGAACACGACGGTCGCGCCGCCGACGTTCCGAACCTCGATGCGCGCCTGCTTCGAGGACCGCTCGAAGCCGATTTCTAGGTGTGTCCGGGTTCGGGCCTGAAGGTCTACGTCGCTGTAGCTCTTCGCCTCGTCTTCCGTGAGGTGCCCGTAGTAGGCCCGGACGAATTCTGGTGTCAGTGTGTCAGCAATGAACCGTTCGGCTTTGCTGGACCCAGTCGACATTCTATTGCGCCTCCGCGTCAGTATTTCGGCCGATCAGTGTCGGCATGATGGGTCCAGCCTAACGCTGTTCAGGAGCGTGTCCCATCTGCCGCGCGTCGGCGCCCGAAGAGCCGCTTCCGGGCCACCACATCGTGCCCGGCCAGCTGCGCGATGCCCGCTCGAAGCGGGGCCTCCGGGGACGACTCGGCGAAGGCGGTCCCGGCCAGCAGCGCCTCGGCTGCGGCCCCGGGATCCCAGGGAAGATACCCCCGGAGGGGGGCGCCCGGTCCGAAGCGCGACCACGTCTCGCGCAGCTGCCGTTCGGGGTTGGGGCCGAGCGCCGCCCGGGCGACCTTGTTGAAGACGATCCGCGGCATCGCGTCCGGGAGCGTCTCCGACAGGCGGTCGAGGGCCTTGATCAGACGCGGGACGCCGACACTGTCCGCCTGGCCCACCGCGAGGATCTCATCGGCGCGCTCCAGCACCGCGAGCGTGGCGGCGTTCCGTTGTGGCGCCGTCGTGTCGAAGGAGAGGTCCTCGTCGACGTCGAGATAGGGCGCCACATCGACGACCACGACGTCCACGGCCGCGGTCAGATGCTCGAGGACCCGCCGGAGGGACGCGGGCCGGAGCTCGGGCCAGCGGTTGGGTCGTGGCAGGCCCGTGGCGACCCTGAGCCGGGCACCGGCGACGGTCAGGAGCGGGCAGGCGCGCTGCCAGCTCTCCCCGTCCAGGACGCCTTGATCCGAGAGGCGGCACAGCTGTGCGATTCCGGCCGACTCCTCCATGAGACCGAGCAGCACGGAGACGCTCGCCCCGTAGGTGTCGGCGTCGACGAGGGCTACCCGCGAACCGGCCAGACTCGCCTCGACCGCGTAGTTGACCGCCACGGTGGTGCGCCCCGGCGAGCCGTGCGGACCCCAGACCGCGATGATCTGGCCCCGGCCGGCCCTGGATGCGGGTTCAGCCGGGGCCGCGGTCCGTGGCACGACGGGCTGGATCCGGGGTCCACTGGCCGCCACGAGCTCGAGGAGGTCGGCGAGCGCCTGGGGCGAGGCCGTGACGGACTCGCAGACGGCTCCGTAGCCGCTCAGCCGCGACCGCTCCCCCGGGTCGTCGACGAGCGCAACGACTGCGGCACCCCTCTCGCGGAGGCCGTCCACGACGGCGGCATCGACGTCGGAGGCCGGCCCCGCGAGCAGGGCTGCGTCAGCGAGTCCCGATTCGACGAGCGCGAGGGTCTCGGCCAGCTCCCCGCACTGGCGGGCGACCGTCACCTCGCCCCGGAGTGCCTCGATGCCGTCGCAGACGCCGAAGGAGTCCCCCCACACGACGACGGACACGCTCATTCCGAGCCTCCGGCCGGGCTGTAGACCACGGTGACCTTCGCTTCGTTCGCGAGGACGTCCAAGAGGTCGGGAAGCTGCTCGTCGGTGACGAGCAGCTCCAGCTCTGTCCCACTCGTTCCCCCGAAGGCGGATTCGACGCTCTCCCGTCCTGCGACTTCGATGCCCTCCAGCAGCCGTTCCGGCTCCTCGTAGGACCGCCCCGCATCGTCCTGGGCAGCCGCCCAGACATCGACGTGCGAACCGGCGACGATCGCATCCGCGACCGTGCCGTCGATGCCGACAGCGACGGGTTTCCGCCCGAGGGGGTCGCCCTGCTTCAGGGCCCGCCGGGGGACGAGCTCGCCGGCGCCGATGAAGACGCTCGATCGCAGCCCGTCCGGGACCTCCTCGTCGGCCGTCAGGTACCGCTCCTCGAGGCCGTCGATTCGCACCTCCGCGATCTCCAGGTTCTCGGTCCCGACAGGGTCGCCGAGCGAGATGTCCTCACTCGCCGCATACACGGGCACTGTGCGGTCCAGCGCCCCCACCAGCGCCACGACGCCGATGATGGACCCGATGACCAGCAGCAGGCCGATCAGCAGTCGTGGATCCCTCCAACCGGGTCGGCGCAGGCGCGCGGTGTCGGCGTTCGGTGTCGCGGAGCTCAATCCCTCGTCCTCTCGTCTGCCTCCTCGGGGCCATGACAGAGGCATCCGGTTCGGCGGTCGGTCTGGCCCCCAGCCTATTCGGAGGCCCCGCGCGAGGTGATATCGACTACACGCACTGTGGACAACCTCAGACGGTCCGCTGCAGGGCGGCGACACCGGACAGCGGCAGTACGTGACGCGCCACGATCCGGGAGTTGGAGACATACTCGCCCACGGAGTGCGCGGCGATCTGGATGAAGTCGACGCCGACATAATCGACAGTGCCCGTCGCTGCCGCCGAACCATCGACCGCGTAGATCGTCACGGGCGCTCGGTCGCGGGCCACGGCCCGCAGCGCCATCCGCAGGCTGATCTTGGTCTGCCGGAGGTCGGACTCGGGCGCGACGCGCTCCCCGTCGGCAACCAGGCTGCGCACTGCGGACGTCAACAGCAGGTACTCGAGCGGTGCCGCGCCCAGCGTGATCCACCCGGTACCGACATGGGAGAGCACTCCGGAGAACCGCTGGCCACCCAGCGTCGTCGCGTCGACCGACTGCCCGACCCAGGCCACCAGGCGCGCGGCGAGCGCGACCTGCGACTTCTCGATCCGCACCATCTCCTGGACCTCGGCGGCCCGATCGTGGACCGCCTCGGCCTCGAGTTGAGCCTCCAGGTCGGCGAAGAGCGAGTCCCATCTCATGCGGGCAAGCCTAGCGGCAGTCCGGGGTCGCCGCTCTGGATCCGGCGTGGAGTGCGCAGAGCCTCCTGAGCGGACCGGTCGACGACCAAGAGAGCCAAACGTCTGGACAAGCACCCAACGCAGCTGTCAGGATGAAAGAACATCAAACAGCATCAAAATGATTCGTACAGATCCGTGGGCAGCTGCGGCCGGCCACGAGGAGTCACTCGTTCGCCGAGGAGTCGATCTGCGCGGGAAAGGAAATCCGATGCGAACCGCACTGGCGTCCGGGCCGGAGCCCCTGCTCGACGAAACGGAGGAGGAAACCAGCACCCGCCCGGGAAAGCCCCTCCCGTCGGACGTGGTGCTCGCCCTCATCCCGTTCTGCGTCATGCCTGTAGTCCTCGCGGCGGCACGATCCCATCTCGACTCGCAGCCCTGGGACGCGCTCCTGCTGCTCCCACAGCAGGTCTCGGAATCCGGCCTCCAGGCGGCCGTCGTCGCATTCCTGGCCGCAGTAGCCGCCCTCGCCTGCCTGTGGTGGGCTGGCACTCTCGCCCTGGCAGTTCTCGGCGCATGCCTCCGGCGGATCCGGCTTCCCCGGCTCGCGTCGGGGATCGACCGGCTCGCTCCGTCGCACATGCGCAGGATCGCCGCGCTCGTCGTCTGCTTCAATGTGGCCACGGCCCCGGCCGCGTTCGGCGCATCGGGGACTGAGCCTGCTGCCATCGAGTCCGTCGCCGCCGGAACAGCGACGCCGGCCACCGCACCGTCTCCGGGGTGGGTGACGCCGACCGGCGCAGACCGCGGTCACAGCAGCACGTCCCGGCCCCTCGAGGCCCCGGACCCGGCCTGGCGGCCTGCCCCGCCGCCACCCGCCCTGGAGCGCGTGCTCGGCCCGACCCGCCCCGTTTCCGACGAAGTCGTCGTCAGGCCGGGCGACACGCTCTGGAGCCTGGCTGCCCGGCACCTCGGCCCGGACGCGTCGGACCTCGACATCGCGGAGGAATGGCCACGCTGGTACCACGCGAATCTGGGGGTGATCGGCTCGGATCCGAACAGTCTCCACCCCGGAATGGCGCTACGACCGCCGACGGGCTAGGCGCTACCCCTCCCCTGCTCCGCGTCGACACGGAGAGGTCAATCGACACCGCTGCAGCGACCTGCTGCCGCCCCCCATCATTCGAGTCTTCCCAGCTCACCCACCCGAGGAGTTCCCATGACCGCGATAGCCCACCGCAGCTCTGAACCGTCCCCTTCCCCGGACACCGCAGCCGAAGGAAGCGGCCGCGAGAACGGGCACCCCAGGCTGCGACTCATCCGCCTCGACGAAACGCCGGCGCCAGGCGCTGCCACCGCGCCAGTCCGGAGATTCGCCGATGTCGCTCCCTGGGTGGCGCCGTCAGCGGAGCCTCAGGAGACGCCCGGTGCTGCGGCCCAGGACGACGGGGAACGAGGGACGGCAGCTCAGGCCACCACCTCGACGCTGGTCGCCGAGCACATCCGGCGGACGCGCGAGCGGCAGCGGACCGATGAGGCGGAGTCCGAACGGCGGGCGCGTCGAAGCGAAGCGCTCCGCGAGGAGCAGCGCCACGTCGCCCAGGTGGTCCGGCTGGTCGGACAATCGACTTTCGAGGTCCTGGCGGGCGTGCGCCCGCTGGTCCAGCTCAGCCGGTGGCTCGACGCGCCCACCTTCGAGCGGCTGCAGCAGCGACTCGAGATCGTCTTCGGACAACCGGTCAATCCGCGAATGCCGGCGGCCTCGCTCCACCCTGCTCCGGCCACAGCCCGCAGCGGGCCCAACGCCCCGCGGGGCGCCACCCGTCCGACGCAGACCCCGGTCCAGCGGCTACGCGTCTGCCGGGTCGCGGCGCAGACCTACGAGGCGTCCGTGATCGTCAATGTCGGCGGCCGACTCCGCGCTGCCGCCGTGCGCCTGGAGAAGCGCCGCGGGCAGTGGAAGGTCTGCGCGCTGGAACTCGGCTGAGCCCGCTTCCCGACCTCGAGCAGCGGACACGCCACTGGGGTCCTGCCACGGCCGACGGCCGGGACAGGACCCCAGTGGCAGGGACTACTTGTTCTTCTTCTTGGTTCGGCGCTCCGCCCGGTTCGCCGGCTCGGCGGCGGCCTGCCGCTCCTCCTTCGTGGCGGCCTCGCCGGTCTCGCTCGGCGCGGTGTAGCGCAACGACGCCGGCTTGGCCGGCGCGTCGAGGCCCGGTGTCGACAGTGTCGGAGCTGCGGCCGCGGAGCGCCCGTCGGTGACGCCCGGCAGATTGACGGCGGGGGCGGCGGGCTTGGTCTCGACCTTGATGTTGAAGAGCATGCCGACGCTCTCCTCGCGGATGGACTCCATCATGGTCTGGAAGAGGACGTAGCCCTCGCGCTGGTACTCCACCAGGGGGTCGCGCTGAGCCATCGCTCGCAGGCCGATGCCCTCCTTCAGGTAGTCCATCTCGTAGAGATGCTCCTGCCACTTCCGACCGATGACGCTCAGGACCACGCGGCGCTCCAGCTCCCGCATGTTCTCCTCGCCGATCGAGTCCTCCCGCGCCTGGTACTGCAGGCGCGCGTCAGAGAGCAGTTCCTCCTTCAGGAGGCTCGCGGTGATGTTGCCGCGACCGCCAACCTCCTCGGCCACCTCGTCGAGGCTGATGCTGACCGGGTAGAGCTGCTTGAGGTTGATCCAGAGCTGCTCCAGGTTCCAGTCATCCGGGTTCCGCTCGGCAGTCGCCTCCGCCACCATGGCGTTGATGACGTCCTCGAGGAAATGCTGGACCTTCTCGTGCAGGTTGTCGCCGTCGAGGATCCGGCGGCGGTCGGTGTAGATGGCCTCGCGCTGACGGTTCAGGACGTCGTCGTACTTCAGGACGTTCTTGCGCTGCTCGGCGTTGGTCGACTCGACCTGCGCCTGAGCCGTCTCGATGGCCTTGGAGACGATCTTGGACTCGAGCGCCATGTCGTCGGGAAGGTTGGGATTGTTCATGATCCGCTGGGCCGCGGCCGCGTTGAAGCGGCGCATCAGCTCATCGGTCATGGAGAGGTAGAACCGCGACTCGCCGGGATCTCCCTGACGGCCGGAACGGCCGCGGAGCTGGTTGTCGATGCGGCGGGACTCGTGCCGCTCCGTACCGAGGACGTAGAGCCCGCCGAGGCTGCGCACCTCCTCGGCCTCCGCCTCGACCTTCGCCTTGCACTGCGAGAAGACGTCGTCCCAGACGCGCTCGTACTCCTCGGCGTTCTCCTCCGGGTCCAGTCCGCGGCGGTTCATCTCGGCGACCGCCAGGAACTCGGCGTTGCCGCCGAGCATGATGTCCGTGCCGCGACCTGCCATGTTGGTGGCGACGGTGACGGCGCCCTTGCGGCCGGCCTGAGCGACGATGCCGGCCTCCCGCGCATGCTGCTTGGCATTGAGCACCTCGTGCCGCACGCCGGCCTTCGCGAGCTTCCGCGAGAGGTACTCGCTCTTCTCGACGCTCGTGGTGCCGACCAGCACGGGCTGGCCCGCCGAGTGCCGCTCCACGAGGTCCTCGACGACGGCGTCGAACTTGGCGACCTCGTTCTTGTAGATGAGATCCGCCTGGTCCTTGCGCTGCATCGGGCGGTTGGTGGGGATCTCGACCACGCCGAGCTTGTACGTCCCCATGAACTCACCGGCCTCGGTGGTGGCCGTGCCCGTCATGCCGGACAGCTTCTCGTAGAGGCGGAAGTAGTTCTGCAGCGTCACGGTGGCCATGGTCTGGTTCTCGGCCTTGATCTGCACCCCCTCCTTGGCCTCGATCGCCTGGTGCATGCCCTCGTTGTAGCGACGCCCGGCCAGGGTGCGGCCCGTGTGCTCGTCCACGATGAGGACCTCGCCGCCGATGACGACGTAGTCCTTGTCCTTCGTGAACAGCTCCTTGGCCTTGATCGCGTTGTTCAGGAACCCGATGAGCGGCGTGTTCGCCGTCTCGTAGAGGTTGTGGATGCCGAGGTAGTCCTCCACCTTCTCGATGCCGGGCTCGAGAACGCCGACCGTGCGCTTCTTGACGTCCACCTCGTAGTCGGAGCCGAGCTCGAGGCGCTGGACGATGCGGGCGAACTCGGCGAACCACCGGTTCACGTCGCCCTGCGCCTGCCCGGAGATGATCAACGGGGTACGCGCCTCGTCGATCAGGATGGAGTCGACCTCGTCGACGATGGCGAAGTTGTGGTCCCGCTGGACGAGCTCGTCCCTCGACCACGCCATGTTGTCGCGCAGATAGTCGAATCCGAACTCGTTGTTCGTGCCGTAGGTGATGTCCGCCTGGTACTGCTGGCGCCGGGCCGCCGGATCCTGCTTCGAGAGGATGCAGCCGCTCGTCAGACCGAGGAAACGGAAGACGCGTCCCATCAGGTCGGACTGGTACTCGGCGAGGAAGTCGTTGGTCGTCACGATGTGGACGCCGCGCCCGGTCAGGGCGTTGAGGTAGGCCGGGGCCGTCGCCACGAGGGTCTTGCCCTCACCGGTCTTCATCTCTGCGATGTTCCCCAGGTGCAGGGCCGCCCCGCCCATCAGCTGCACATCGAAGTGGCGCATGCCGAGCGTGCGATCGGCCGCCTCCCGCACGGCGGCGAAGGCCTCCGGCAGGAGGGCGTCGAGGGATTCGCCGTCGGCGATGCGCTTCTTGAAACTGTCGGTCTCAGCGCGGAGTTCCGTGTCCGTCATGGACCGGAACTCCTCCTCGAGTGCGTTGATTGCGCTGACATACCCGCGAAGACGCTTGAGGGTCTTCTTGTCGCCGGTACGTAGGACGCGTTCTAGCAGTGACGCCACGTGGTAGCTCCATTTTCTATGGCACAGGAAAACTGGCTCGGCCAGTCTATACGGGCTGCCCGGAACGGCAGGCCGCGGCACCGGGCGTCGGCCTGCGCCGCGAGCGAACGGCCACGGCACCGGGGCGTCTGGCGGCGCTCCCCGGGCACGCGGAAGGGGCCGGACCCGCAGGTTCTGCAGGTCCGGCCCCTCACGGTCCGGCCGGTGGACTACTGGCTCGGTTCAGACGCCTGCAGGCTTCTCGTCCCGGTAGTGACGGGTCTCGACCGTCTCCGGTTCCTGACGGTCGCCGTCGAGCTCGATGATGCCGTAGGACCAGCCCTTGCGGCGGTAGACGACGGCGCACTGGCCGGTGGCGTCGTCGACGAAGAGGTAGAAGGGGTGGCCGACGAGCTCCATCCGGTCGACGGCGTCGTCGACGCTCATCCGCGTCGCGGGGAAGACCTTGCGGCGGATCTCGACGGGGTTGGCGTGGTCCTGCCCCTCGTTCTGCTCCACCGGCTCGTCGGCGGCCGCAGCGTGCAGGGGCACGCCGCTCGGCGCCGGCTCCAGCCCCCCGGTGGCCTGGAAGACGGCGGTCGGCGTGTGGCGACCGTGGTGGACCTTGCGCTTGTCGCGTGCGCGGCGGAGACGCTCGAGCAGCTTGCCGAACGCCAGATCGAAAGCGGCGAACTTGTCCGCCGCGTGGGATTCGGCCCGGATCGCCGGGCCCTTTGTCATCACCGACAGCTCAACCGTGAGCTGGGTCTCGGGGTTCTTGCAGTGGGGCTCCTTCGTCACCTTGATATCGAGCCGCTGAAGCTTCGCGGCCAGTTGTTCCACCTTGTCGACCTTCTCCTCCACGTACTCGCGGAAGCGGTCTGAGACGCTGATATTGCGTCCGGTGAAAGTCATCTCCATGGTGTCCTCCTACGTCCTCGGTGACACGACAACGGCCGGAATCGCGCGCCTCCGGACCGCTGAAGATGGGTGCGTCGTCCCTGTCGGGATGCCCATACTTCACCGTAGATCACCTACGTCAGGATGCAAGAGATTTCCGGAATGTTTACCCTCCGTTGATGCGGTTCACAGTCATTTCGGAGCCGCGCGGATCGTGGGTGGCAGCGACGACGACGGCGCCGGCAACCACGGCTCCGGCGGCCGCCAGGGCGCGGTGCGCCTCCGCGACGGTCGAGCCGGTGGTCAGGACGTCGTCGACGATGACGCAGGTGCACCCCCGGAGGTCGGCCTGTGATCGCATGGTCCCGCGGACGGCGGCCCGGGCGCGCCGCCCCCGCCCCTTCTGCGCCCCCGCCCCCTCGGGGCCCGCCCCGAGCCGTGCCCGCGCGGCCTCGAGCACGGCGACGACCGGGGCCGACGGCAGGACATGCGTCCAGGGTTCCGCGGTGCGCAGCACGGAGGCGACGCCGAAGCCCGGCGGCTCCAGACGACGACGCCGCATCCAGCGGAGCAACTCCTGCACGGGCGCGTAGCCGCGGCGGACGGAGGCGGAGCTGCGGGACGGAACCGGCACCAGGAGGATCGTGCGGCTGCCGGCCCAGGCGGCGGCACGCTGCGCCTCCGGGGCGAAGGCGTGCACGGCCCCGGCCAGGGCCGGCCCGAGGACGGACAGCAGCCCGGTGCGCTGACGGTTCTTGTACGCGAGGAGGCTGGCCGAGAGCTCCCCGGCGTAGGGCCCTGCGGCGACGACGGGCAGGGGCCGGTCGAAGGCGTCGAGCGGGAGTGCCTCGGCAGCGTCCTCGACCCGGGCGGGCCGGACCGTGCTGTGCCGGAGCCGCGCAGCGCAGGACGGGCAGAGGACGGAGTCCTGGCCTCCGCAGGCGACGCACTCCGTCGGGGCCACGAGGCCGAGGAACTCCCCGGCCGCTGCCGCGAGCGAGCGGCCGGAGCGGCCGAGGACCCAGCCGTCCACGGCCGTCGCGGAACGGCGGAGGACCGTCCCGGGGCGGTTCTCCCGTGCCTTCTCGTCTCGATCGTCCACTCCGCGAGGATGCCCGACGGGACGGACGCCGCCACCGGCCGCCCGGGGCCGCGGGGATGGTCCCGCGGTGCCCGGGGCGCTGTGGAGGGCGACTCGGTCAGCCGGGATACGCGAGACCGCGGACCTGGATCCCGTTGTCCTTCCAGACGTTGGCCACCTGGGACCAGACCGTTCCCTGCGCCTCGGCATACACGATGATGTCGTCGCCCGGGCCGCTGGAGATGCTCGTCATGCCGAGGAGCACGTTGAGCGGTTCGGTCCGTCCGTCCAGACGGACCCGTTCGGGCCGGACGGTCTCGCTGTCGCTGGGGTCGATGACGATGACGGCGTCGGACGCGTCCCAGACGACCTCGCCGAGCGGCACCGTCGCGGGCAGTTCGATCGGTGAGGTGAAGCCACGGGGCACGCCGGTCGAGTCGCGGATGATCCCGACGACGTAGAGGCGGCGTTCGTCGCCTCGCCCGGCGATGACGGCGGCGCGCGTGCCGTCCGGGGAGACCCGGAACGAGTCGACGGTGAGGCCATCGAGCCATTCGGCCGCGATCTCCAGGGTCTGCCGGTTCTCGAGGCCCTCGTCGGCGGAGGCACGGATGACGGAGACCTTGCCGGTGCCGGAGTCCACGGCCCACAGCCAGCCGTGGACGTCCATGCTCGGCCTGACGAAGCGTTCGCCCATGGCCACCTCGGCGAGGGCCCCATCTGCCCCCGTGCTCTGGGAGACCATGTACACGTGGGTGCGGTCGCCGCTGAGGAAGGCGTACTGGCTGCCGCCGACCTCGGCCCCGGCCGGCGACATCGCCGGTTCGATCGGCTCGTAGGAGCTCACGTTCGGGATGTTGCCGATCTCGATGGTGCTGCCGCCGCCCTGGTAGAGCACCAGCTCCCCGTCGGCGATGCCGATCTGGACGTCCGGGACCTCTGCCTCCGCCGAGACCTCGACGAACTCCTGGGATCCCTCGAGCGCGACGGCCGTCTGGTTGACGGTCATCTGCACGGCACTGATGTTGTTGACGCCGTCGAGGGTGAGTTCGAGCTGCTGCTGCATGCGCAGTCTGGTGAGGGCGGACGCGTCGGCGAAGACCCCCTCCTGGAAATCGACCGTCGCGGTGCTCCCCTCCACCGGCACGGCGTTCCGGGCCAGTTCGCCGGCCTCCGGGAAGGCTGTGACCACGGCTCCCTGGAGGTACGGCTGCGGTCCCTCGAGAAGGGCCCGCACGAGCGTCGACGCCAGTGACTGGCGCCGCGCGAACCAGCGGTAGTCCGGGGCGGCGTGCGAGTAGGTGGCGTTGTAGAAGTAGAGCGGGTAGGAGCCGAAGACGTCGATGAAGCTGCCCTCCTCGAGCAGCGTGAGGTTCGGCGTCTCCGCGATGCGCCACTGCCCGTCGACCTCGTCGAGGACCATCCGGACGGTCTCGATCCTGGGCTCGGTGAAGCGCTGCATGACTCCGAACTCGTCGATGCTCGCCGTCGTCGCGACCTCGACGGAGTACTCGCCCGCCCCCGCACCGCCGACCACGTTGGGCTGGCCCGTGTAGACGAGGGTGGCGGCACTGGGCTGCCAGCTGCGGGAGAGCTGCGGCGTGAGGAACTCCCGCGCCGTGCCGTACTCGTCCGCGGGCGAGAGGCCAGCGGTGACGAATCCCTCGATGATCGTCTCCGGCTCCGCGTCCTGCGCCGGCCCGGGCGGGTTGAACTCGTACGTCACCCCGCCCGGCTGGGTGGCGTCCGCTGCGCTGACGCCGACCGGGCCGTCCGTCGGGATCGAGGCGCAGCCGCTGAGCAGCAGCGCGACGACGCCCAGGAGCGCGAGCAGCAGCCGTGGGCGGCTGGAGACGGTTCTCATCGGGTGCCCTCCTCTGCGGCGAGTTCACGCGGCGGCGGCAGCGGCAGCGGGGACTCGCCGATCGTGCCCCCGAGCCGGCGCGGCAGCGTGAGCCTGAAGCAGGAGCCCTCGCCGGGCTCGCCCCAGGCCTGGAGCCAGCCTCCGTGCAGTCGCGTGTCCTCCGTGGCGATCGACAGGCCGAGACCGCTGCCGCCGGTGGTGCGGTTGCGGGCCGGGTCCGCCCGCCAGAAGCGGTCGAAGACGTGGGCGACCTGCTCCTTGGACATGCCGATGCCGTGGTCGCGGACGGACACGGCGACCGCCGAGTCGTTGCCGCCGATCGACACGTCGATCGGACGGCCCTCGGAGTGCTCGACGGCGTTCATGACGAGGTTGCGCACCACCCGCTCGATCCGGCGCGGGTCCATCTCCACCACGAGCTTCTCGGGACCGTGCAGGCGGAGCGGGGCGCCGGCCTTCTCGGCATGCGGCTGGGCCGTCTCGAGCACGCGCTGGACGACGGGCCGCAGATCCAGGTCGTCGGCGTCGAGCGCTGCCGCTCCGGCGTCGAACCTCGAGATCTCCAGGAGGTCGTTGAGCAGCGTGCCGAAGCGCTCGACCTCGCGGTACAGCAACTCGGCGGACCGGCGGTTCACCGGGTCGAAGTCTTCCTTGGCGTCGTGCAGGACCTCGGCGGCCATCGCCACGGTCGTCAGCGGGGTGCGCAGCTCGTGCGAGACGTCGGAGACGAAGCGCTGCTGCATCTGCGACAGCGTCGCCAGCTGGATGATCTGGTCCTGAAGGCTGGAGGCCATGTGGTTGAAGGAGTTGCCGAGACGGGCGACCTCGTCCTCGCCACGGACCTCCATGCGCTCCTCCAGCCGTCCGGAGGCGAGCTTCTCCGAGACCGCGGCGGCATTGGAGACGGGCCCGACGACGAGGCGGGTCGTGTACCAGGCGATGAGGCCGATGACGACGAGGAGGAGGATGCCGGCCAGCAGGATCGTGCGGTGGAAGAAGTCGAGGGTCTCCTGGACGCTGGAGAGGTCGTAGATCCAGTAGAGGCCGTAGTCGGCGCCCGGCGGCAGCGTGACCCTGGTCCCGAAGGCCAGGCCCGGGACCTGCTCGTTGCCCACGACGTAGGACATCGACTGCCAGTAGATGCCGTTCCCGTCGCGGACGGCCTCGGTCAGCTCGAACGGGACCGAGCCGGTGGTCAGTCCCGGCGATGCGATGGAGGGAACGTACATCGTCTCGCTGCCGGGCAGCAGGGCGAGGACGAAGTCCCGCTCGCCGCTGGCGCCCTGATTGGCGTGGGCCTCGAGGGTCTGGCGGACGTCCGTCCACACCTGATCGCGCTCGCCACCGGTCTCGAGGGACGCGAAGGTCGCCTTGACGTTGTTCAGCCCGTTCATGGCGTCGACCTGGAGCTGGTTGAAGCGCTCCTTGAACAGCCCGGAGGCCACCTGGTGGGACACGAAGACCCCGGTCGCCCCCAGGGCCAGGGCCGAGAGGGTGAGCGTGACGGCGACGACCCGCAGCTGCAGGGAGCGCCTCCAGACCATGGCGGCGAGTCGCCATGCCAGACGCGCGCGCTTGGCGAGCCGGCGGATCCAGGTCAGTTCGTACCCGCCTTGTAGCCGACGCCCCGGACGGTCAGGACGACCTCGGGGTTCTCCGGGTCGCGCTCGACCTTGGAGCGGAGCCGCTGGACGTGCACGTTGACGAGCCTCGTGTCGGCCGCGGCGTGCCGGTAACCCCAGACCTGCTCGAGCAGTTGGTCGCGGGTGAAGACCTGCCAGGGCTTGCGGGCGAGGGCGACGAGGAGGTCGAACTCGAGCGGGGTCAACGAGAGTCGCTCGGTGCCGCGCATCACGGAGTGCCCGGCGACGTCGACGGTGAGGTCGCCGATCCGGAGCGTCTCGGGCGCCTGCTTCTCGCCGGGCCGGAGACGCGCCCGGACGCGCGCGATGAGCTCGGCGGGCTTGAAGGGTTTCGGCACGTAGTCGTCGGCACCGGACTCGAGGCCACGGACGACGTCGGCGGTGTCCGACTTGGCGGTCAGCATCACGATGGGGGCGTCGCTCTCGGCACGGATCTGCCGGCAGACCTCGATCCCGTCGAGACCCGGCAGCATGAGGTCCAGCAGGACCAAGTCGGGATTCGACTCGCGGAACGCCTCCAGCGCGGCCGCGCCGTCGTTGCAGAAGATCGGATCGAAATCGTCGTTGCGCAGGACGATGCCGATCATCTCAGCCAAGGCGTCGTCGTCAACCACCAGAATCCGGGCCTTCATGACTCCCCTTCGTCGCAGCCGTCGCGGCGTGGCCGCATGCATCCAGTCTTCAGCCTAACCGGAACCGTGCCGATCCCGGGCCAGCTGCGCGAACCTCGGCGCGTAATACTGCCGGTCGAGCCCCGGCCGTGCGTCAGGCGGCCGCCTCGGCAGCGAGCTGGCTGAGGGCCTCGGAGGTGTCCGTCAGTGCTGTCAGGACGGCCCGGACCGCGACCGGCGGCAACGCCTCCAGACCGGAGGCCGGCATCAGGACCGTCTGCGGCAACTGCGCCTCGGCGAGCCCGAGCTGCCGCCACGGCCGGTGGATGCGGCGGACCATCTCGGTCACGCGCGGCAGCCTCGGGACGTCCTCCGCGTCCAGTTCCAACCGCGCCGGATCGAGCAGCCCGAGCCACACCGAGCGCCCGCCCTCGACGAGCCCGGCAAGCTGCTCCCAGGCGGCCGTGTCGAGCGCGGCGACGTTCAGGCCGGCGCCGTCGAACCCCGCGCCGGTGAGCGACTCGACGACGACGGGCACGTCGGCCGAGTCGACGTCGGTACTGAGCACCGTCTCGGTCCCCGCCGCGCGCAGGGCGTCGGCGAGTGTCCGCCAGGCGGCGGTGGCCTCGTGCCGGGGCACCGAGCGCAGCGTGCGATAGCCGCTCACCGTCGGCACGGCGCCGGCCAGGACCGGGCCGAGGCCGGACTCGTCGATCTCGACGGTGATGCGCTCGACGCCGGTGCCGCTGCGCACCGCGTCGACGTGGCGGGCGGCCCCGACGGCAAGGGACTCGGCGAGGTCGCGCCGGGCGCCGTGGTCGCTCAGCGCACGCTCGCCGTTGGACAGGTACAGGCTCCGCGCCAGGGCCAGGGGGCCGACGATCCGCACCTTGAGCTCGGCCGCTGGGTCCGACTGCGCACCGAGGACGTCGGCCGTGGCGTTGATGTCGCTGCGCAGGGCGCCGGCGATGCGCACGGCGTCGCGGCCTGGGCGCGCACTCAGGCGCCATCCGTACGACTGGAGGTCGACGTGCAGCTCCTCGAGCAGCCCGGCGGTGCGACCCACGGCGTCGGACCCGACGCCGCGGTCCGGCAGCTCGACGAGATGCGGCAGGTGGGGATGCCCGAGCTCGCCGTGGACGATGCGCGACGCCTCGAGCGGATCGGTGCCGGGCATGGGGCCGCGCGCGCTGGCCCGGACGGTGTGGCCGGGTGTGACGGTGTGGCCGGGTGTCATGGGCGCTGCTGCCGGGCCGGGTCCTGCTGGTGGTTCTGCGAGATCGCCTCGTGGTGGCGGATGACCTCGGAGATGATGAAGTTCAGGAATTTCTCGGCGAACGCCGGATCGAGCTGCGCCTCCTCCGCCAGGCGGCGCAGGCGGGCGATCTGGGCCTTCTCCCGCCCGGGGTCCCCGGCGGGGAGCCGGTGGCGGGCCTTGAGGTGTCCCACGCGCTGGGTCGCCTTGAACCGCTCCGCGAGGAGGTAGACGAGGGTGGCATCGATGTTGTCGATGCTCCCGCGCACGGCCAGCAGCTCGCGCATCACCGCCGAGTCCACGGCGCCCTGCAGGGAGCTGGCCGCGGGATCGTAGCCGCCGTCGTCGCCCTCCGGGATCGGCTCCGCGACGGGCGTGGGGTCGGTGTCCTCGGCGCGCGCCGGCTGCGTCTCGCTCATGCCCTCCAGTCTATCGGCGGGCCGCAGCCGACGCCCGCCGGGTCCCGACTGTTGCGCGCGCCCCGGGTACCGCTACGCTGGCGAGCTATGCTGACCCGCCGAGACGCCGCCATCGCCCTGGACATCCCGCTCGAGATGGCCCGACGCCACGGGATCCCCGCCCGGCTCTCCGACGCCGAGCTCCGGGCCCTGGTCGCCGACCCTCCGGCCTGGCTCGCCCAGTCGAAGGCCAACCGCACCGGGAGACGACCGGTCTGGCTCCACCTCACCTGCACGGTCTGCGGGTTCACCGAGGCGGTCCGGCCCAAGAAGTGGTGGCCGGAGTTCGACTTCCTCTACTGCGCGTCCCACCCGGCGCGTGAGTTGCCGCCGACGCCGCCGGGACGCGTGCGCTGCGAGTACGAGGAGGTCGGCACGCGCCTCACCGGCGTCGTCGACGAATCCGCGGACCCCGCCGCCTGACCGGCCGAGCCGACGCCCCGCGGTCTTGCGTCCGCGGTCAGGAGACGGCGGCCGGGTCCCAGGACCGGTTCCGGGCGGAGTTGATCGTCGCCTGGCCCAGCACGCGGGTGCCCTGGTAGAGCACCATCGTCTGCCCCGGGGCGACGCCCTTGAGGGGCCCGTCGAGATCGACGACGAGCTCGGACGCCGCGTCGTCGTCCTCAGTGTCCGTGGTGACGAACGCCCGGGCGGGTACCGGGTCCGCGTGGGCGCGGACCTGCACCATGCACTCGAACGACTCCCCGGCCTCGGCCTCGGGCAGCGGCAGCCCGGCCCAGCTGATCTTGATCCCGCGCAGCCGATCGACCTCGAGCAGGTCCTGCGGCCCCACGACGACCTTGTTCTCCTTGGGCCGGATCTCCAGAACGAAGCGCGGCTTGCCGTCCGCGGCGGGACGACCGATCTTCAGTCCGCGTCGCTGGCCCACGGTGAACGCGTTGGCTCCGGGGTGCGTGCCGACGTCGTTCCCCTCGTGGTCGACGATCTCCCCCTCGGTCATCTCGATCCGCTCGGCGAGCCAGCCGCGGGTGTCGCCGTCGGGGATGAAGCAGATGTCGTGGCTGTCCGGCTTGTTGGCGACCGTGAAGCCGCGCTCGGCGGCCTCCGCGCGGACCTCGGCCTTCGACGGCGTCTCCGCGAGCGGGAAGAGGGAGTGCTTGAGCTGCTCGTGCGTGAGGACCCCCAGCACGTAGGACTGGTCCTTCGCCCAGTCGGCGGCGCGGTGGAGCTCACGGGAGCCGTCCGGGTTCTCGACCACCTTGGCGTAGTGCCCCGTGCAGACGGCGTCGAACCCGAGGGCCAGCGCCTTCTCCAGCAGGGCGGCGAACTTGATCCGCTCGTTGCAGCGCATGCAGGGGTTCGGGGTGCGCCCGGCGGCGTACTCGGCGATGAAGTCGTCGACCACGTCCTCCTTGAATCGCTCGGAGAAGTCCCACACGTAGTACGGGATGCCCAGCTTGTCGCAGGCCCTCCACGCGTCGTTGGAGTCCTCGACCGTGCAGCAGCCCCGGCTGCCGGTGCGCAGGGTGCCGGGCATGCGGGACAGCGCCAGGTGGACGCCGACCACGTCGTGCCCGGCGTCCACGGCTCGGGCCGCCGCCACGGCGGAGTCGACGCCGCCGCTCATCGCTGCCAGTACTCTCATGCTCCCCATCCCGTTCCTGCTGTCCGAATGCTGCTCTGCCGGGCCGCCAGCCCGGCCCGGCTGGCGCGGGCGTACGCCTCGCCGATCGCCGCGACCAGGGCGTCGACGTCCGCGCGCGTCGTCGTGCGCCCGAGCGTGAACCGCTGCGCCCCCCGCGCCCTCTCCTCGCTCATCCCCATGGCGAGCAGGACGTGGCTCGGCCGGGGCACCCCGGCGGTGCAGGCCGAGCCCGTCGACGACTGCACGCCGAGCATGTCCAGCACGAACAGCAGCGAGTCGCCCTCGCAACCCGGGAACGTGAAGTGCGCGTTGCCCGGCAGCCGCTCCCCCGTGTTCCCGGGGTCGGCGGGTCCGCTCAGCCGCGCCTCGGGGACGGCGTCCGCCACCCCGTCGATCAGCCGGTCCCGCAGACCGGCGAGGCGCTCGGCCTCGACCGGGAGGTGCCCGACGGCCTCGCGCGCTGCCGCCGCGAATCCGGCCGCGGCCGCCGCGTTGAGGGTTCCGGAGCGCAGGGCGCGCTCGTGGCCCCCGCCGTGCTGGACGGCGGTGAGGCGCACGTCCCGGCGGACCACGAGGGCCCCGATGCCGACCGGTCCGCCGATCTTGTGCGCACTGACGGCCATCGTGGCCAGGCCCGACCGGGCGAAGTCGAGGGGCAGGGCCCCGAACGCCTGGACGGCGTCGGAGTGGACGGGGATGCCGTGCGGCTCGGCGAGCGCGACGACGTCCCGGACGGCCTGGACCGTGCCGACCTCGTTGTTGGCCCACATGGCGGTCACGACGGCGATCCGCTCGGGCGCGTCCGCGACCTCCTGGCGGAGGCGGTCCAGGTCGATCCGGCCGAGACCGTCGACGGGGAGCCAGCGGACGTCGGCTCCCTCGTGCTGCTCCAGCCACTCGACGGTGTCCAGCACGGCGTGGTGCTCGATGGCTGGGCAGAGGATGCGGTTGCGGGCCGGATCCTCGTCCCGACGGGCCCAGTAGAGGCCCTTCAGCGCCAGATTGTCGGCCTCGGTGCCCCCGGAGGTGAAGACGATCTCCGTGGGATGGCAGCCGGCCGCGGCGGCCAGCTCCTCGCGGGCGTCCTCGACCACACGGTGGGCCCGCCGTCCTGCGCCGTGCAGGGAGGAGGGGTTGCCGGTGCGCGCGAGCTCCCCGGTCATGGCCTCCAGTGCCGCCGGCGCCATGGGCGTCGTCGCGGCGTGGTCGAGGTAGACCGGTCCCGGCGGTGCGGCTGCGGGGATGGAATCCACGGTCTCCAAGGCGGGTCGGGAGCGGGCGGTGCGCCGAGCCGGGTGGCTCGTGCTCCCCGCAATTCTACGCCTCCGGGTCCTCGTCCGGCTCCGCCGGGAGCGGGTTGATCTCGTCACCTTCGGCGTCCAGACGGACGTCGCGTCCGACGGGCAACGCCTCGAGGCCGGGATGCTCCACGACGGCACGGATCAGCTCCGCCGGCCCGGCGAGGAGCGTCGAGTCCTCGTACAGCTCGGTGGAGAGGAACCAGGCGCGGTCCGCCGGCCAGGCCAGGTCCGGGGCCTGGCGCTCCGCGACGACGTCGTTCCCAGCCCAGAGCGGGTCCGCCAGGTCGGCGGCGCCGCCGCGGAAGACCCAGTAGGTCTGGTACCCGGAGGGGTCGAGCTCGAGGACGTCCGCCTGCTGCGCGGCGGTCAGCTCGATCCGGGCCCCGTCCTCGGCGGTGACGCCCGCGGCGAACGCGTAGCCGTTCCAGAGGCCCAGGCAGATCTGATCCGGGGTCGCGGTGTGAGCGGCCAGCAGCCCGGCGAGCTGCGCCAGGTCCGGCTGGGGCAGCCCGTGCGCGATGGGGGCGTCCCCCTCCCAGGCGTCCTCGCAGAGCGCGTACCCGGCCTCGTCGATCCCGGCGAGCGCCGCGAACTGGGCCCCTGCGTGGAAGACCGTGCCGCGGGCCGCCGCGACGGCGGCCCAGCGCACGGGGCGGCCGTCGAAGTCCCGCGCCGGGTGGAAGATCCGGGCGACGGCCGGGTACCCGGAGGGCACCTGGGTGGCAACGGTGGGGATCGCGGAGCGGTGGGCGGCACGGGCCTCGGCGACCCAGCGGCCGGCGGCGGAGCCGGCGAAAGTGATCGGCATGTCCACCAGCGTACAAGTCGCCCGGCGGCGGTGCGTCCGGTCTGCGCGCGGGGCGACGGAGGACTAGACCGCGGCCCGGCCTGATAAGAATGGGGTGACGAGAAGGAGAACCACCATGGGCATGTTCGAACCGCGACTGCTGCACCCGGTGCACGAGTTCGGCCACCGCACGGTGGACTTCTCCCGACGGATCGCCGTCATGGCCATTGTGAACCGCACCCCGGACAGCTTCTACGACAGCGGCTCGACGTTCGGCCTGCACGAGGCCGTGGGCGCCGCCCTGCGCGCCGTCGGTGCCGGTGCCGACTGGGTCGACATCGGCGGTGTGCCGTTCGCCCCCGGGCCGGCGCTGCCCGCAGCGGCCGAGGCCGAGCGCGTCGTCCCCGTGATCGAAGCCGTCCGTGCCGAATCCGACGTCGTCATCTCGGCGGACACCTTCCTGCCGGCGGTGGCGGAGGCGGCCATCGAGGCCGGGGCGGACGTCATCAACGACACGACCGGCCTGGCCGACCCGGATCTGGCCCGCGTCGTGGCCGACGGCGGCGTGCACGTGGTCCTGACGCACTCGCTGGCCCGGCCCCGCACCGTGTACCCGCGCCCGCGCTACGGCGACGTCGTCGCGGAGGTCGTCGACTTCCTCCGCCGGCGGGTCGACACGGCCCTCGCGGCCGGTGTGGCGCCCGAGAAGATCATCGTGGATCCCGGGCACGACCTGAACAAGAACACCCTGCACACCCTCGAGGTCACGCGCCGCTTCGACGAGGTCGCCGGTCTCGGCTACCCCGCGCTGGCGGCCGTGTCCAACAAGGACTTCATCGGCGAGGCCCTCGACGTGTCGAAGCGGGAGCGCACGGCCGGCTCCCTGGCCGCGGCGGCCATGTGCGCCATGAACGGTGCACGCATCGTCCGCATGCACGGCGTCGAGGAGTCCGTGCAGGCCATGAGGCTGATCGAGGCGGCCATGGGGTGGCGGGAACCGGCGTACCTGAGGCACAACATGGGCGAGGTCAACGAGCCCGCGGCGGATCCCCCGTCCCCCGTCCGTGCACCGCGGGTCCGGGAGGCGAGGCGCTGATGCTCCCGGCCCACCAGTCCATGACGGACGCCGAGCTGCTGGAGGCCTATGCGCCACCGCGGACCACGGCACCCTTCGTGCGGTTCAACTTCGTCTCCACGCTCGACGGCGCGGCGACGCACCGGGGCGTCTCCGGGGCCCTGGGGAATGAGGCGGACCAGCGCATCTTCGCACTGCTGCGCCGGCACGCGGACGTGATCCTCGTCGGGGCCGGCACCGTGCGCGCCGAGGGCTACGCGGGGGCGCTGGTGGATGTCGCTGCGCAGACGTGGCGCGTGGGGCGCGGCCTGCCGGCCCACCCTGCGGTCGCCGTCGTGAGCGGCTCCCTGGGCCTCGAGCCGGACAGTCCGTTCGTCGCCGAGTGCCCGGTGCGGCCGATCGTCCTCACCGGTCCGGACGCCCCGGAGGGGCGCCGGAGACGCCTCGAGGAGGTGGCGGACGTCGTCGTCCTGGAGCGCGGGACGACGGCGGCGCCCATCGTCGAGGAGCTCTCCCGCCGGGGCCACCGGGTGATCCACGGCGAGGGCGGCCCGCACCTGCTGGGGACGTTCGTCGCCGGGGACGCCGTGGACAGCCTCTGCCTCACGGTGAGCCCCCTGCTCGCGGGCGGGACGGCCGGCCGGATCGCGGCCGGCGACGACGAGCCGGACCTGCGCCGCCTGGCACTGCACCACGTGCTCACCGAGGACGACGCGCTCTTCCTCGAGTACCGGCGACGGGATCCGGAGGCGTCCGCTCCGTAGGGCCGTGCGGCCCCGCCCCGTGGCGGCTTCGTTAGGATGGTGGCCGAGGCTGACCGGAAACGACGAGAGGCGGAGCGTGCCCCAGCAGCGGACGCACTACGAGATCCTCGGCGTGCCCCGGGACGCCAGCGCCACGGACATCAAGGCGGCCTACCGGCGCGCGGCGCGCCAGACCCATCCCGACCACGGTGGGGACCCGTCCGAGTTCCGTCTGGTCTCGCTCGCCTACGAGACGCTCTCCGACGAGCGGGCGCGCGCCGTCTACGACCGCAGCTACGGCGGCGCCTCGGCCTACACCCGGGCCGCCGACGACGAGGCCGCGTCGTACCGCGCCTCGGCCTCCGCGGCGCCGACGGGGCCCGCGCGCCGGAGCACCGCGACGGAGCCGACCCGCTACGTCCCCCCGTTCCGGGACGACGTCGTACCCGTCCTGAGCCGGGAGCTCGCCGAGCAGCGGGTGCACGGTGTCCCCCGCAAGCGCGGCCTCTTCACGGGTCAGGCGCGGCTCCAGCGCGAGGCGAGGACCGTGTCGCTGCTCTCGAACCAGGTGCTCTCCGTCCTGCCGTCGGCACGGCTGGTCAACGGCCTCCACTCCCCCGCCGACCGGGGGTTCATCGATCACGCCGTCCTCGCCGGCTACCGGCTCGCCCTCGTGGACTCCATGCTGCTCCCCCGCGGCGTCTACCGCTGGGACGGCCAGACGCTCCTGCAGAACGGCCGGCCCATCTCGCCGCCCCGGCTGGCCCCGGCCGTCCGGCGGATGCAGGACCTGCTGCTGCCGGAGGTCAACGTGACGGGGTGGACCGTGATCCATGCCCCGGACGGCAACCTGCACGAGCCGGTGATCGACTACGCGCGCGGCGCCGAGCCCTCCTCCGCTGCCGCGCCGATGCATGTGGTCAATGCCGCGAACCTGGTGCGCGAGCTGAAGCTCTTCCTGGCGACCGGGCCCGAGCCGAACGTCGTGGACGTCCCGCTGCTCGCGAGGATGATCGGCGGCATGTACTGACCCCGGCCGCCCGGCCCGCCTCGTCGAGCGGGACCGCCACCGGCCGCGTCGTCGCGCCGGTCCCCGGGCCGGCCCGGGGCTAGGATGTCCCGGTGTTCAAAATCCTGTTCTACACGCCCGAGATCCCGGGCAACACCGGGAACGCCATCCGCCTCGCCGCCGTCACGGGTGCCGAGCTCCACCTGGTGGAGCCGCTGGGCTTCGACTTCGAGGACGCCAAGCTCCGCCGGGCCGGCCTGGACTACCACGACCTGGCACGCGTGACCGTGCACCCGTCCCTCGAGGCGGCGTACGAGGCCCTGCTGCCGGCGCGCGTGTTCGCCTTCACCGCCGAGGGCCGGACCGTCTACTCCGACCTCGAGTACGCCCCGGGCGACGTGCTGATGTTCGGCCCGGAGTCCGTCGGCCTGCCCGAGGACGTCAAGCGGGACTCGCGCATCTCCGACCTCGTGAAGCTGCCGATGCTCCCCTCGCGACGCTCCATGAACCTGGCCAACACTGCCTCGGTCGCGGTCTTCGAGGCGTGGCGGCAGCAGGGCTTCGCCGGGGCCGGCCCGCGCGCGTGAGCCTGCCCACCCGGTCGGAGTCGACGCCCGGGTCCTCGGCGCCGTTCCCCGCCCCGCCCGCGGCATCGGGCCGACCGGCCACGCCGCACCCCGTCCGCTCCTACGGTTCGCACAACTGCCCGGGGTAGCGTGTAATGTAACGGGTCGATAACGAGTCGGCCCCGATGCGGATCGGGTGGAACGGAACGGATGGAGATCATGGGCGAACGCTCCGAGGCACGGCGGATGGAGGGCCGCAGGTCCGCAGGACAGGACCGGCTGGCTCGGGACACCCCGGCGCCCGACACTCGAGCCCACGCTCCCGAGCGGCAGGCCGCGGACGTCGACGACGCCTTCGGGGACCCGTCGGCCTCCCCTTCGGACCATGATCTGGGTCTCTCCCTCGTCGACGAGGTCGCCACATCGCGCTCGCCCCGCCGCGACGGCCGGGCGACGAAGCGGACGCTGCTGGTCGTCGCCGTCGCAGTGGTGATCGCGGGCGTGATCGCCGCCTTCCTGACGCTCTCCCCGCGCGACATCGTCGCCGATGTACGCGGCGCCTCGGACGCGCGGCCTCCCGTGAGCGTCGAGCACGACGGCGGCGGCTCGGCCAGCGTCGTCGTCTCCCCCGACGAGAACGCCGGTTTCGTCGAGATCGCCGACCTGCCCGCCCCGGAGGGCGGCATGGCCTACCAGGCCTGGGTCGTCGAGGGCCAGACCGGGACGCACAGCCCGCTGGACCAGTTCGAGCCCGGATCAGGCAGCGGCGCCGTCGGCTTCACGGGCCTGAAGGACGTCGCCACGGTCAACATCACGTTGGAGCAGGTCGGCGGGGCGGAGCAGCCGACCAGCGAGCCGCTGGTCTCCATCGAGGTGCCGCCGGTCGAGTAGCCACTCGCCGCCACGGGGCGGACACCACCCCCTCGGACACGCCGATCGCCGGCTTCCGGGTCCGCCACGGCGGGCTCAGAAGCCGGCGATCGTGTCCTCCGCGTTGACGGCGACCACATGGAACGCCTCCGCGAAGCGTCCCTCCGGGAGGCCTCCGTCGGCCGCCTTCTCCGCGAGCTGCCGCCGCACGTAGTCCTCCATCCGCCCGAGATCGGGGTGCTGGCTCAGGTGCTGCCGCAGGGCCTCCAGCTTGGTGTCCACGTGGGCGGTGATGTCCACCCGGTGGTTCTCCCGCTCCGCCGGCCCGGCGTAGAGCCACAGCCAGCGCAGCTTGAACGCCTCGAGGCCCCGGGCCTGCAGGTCCGGGTACGCGAACGGGTTCTCCACGGCCGGGTAGACCGCCCGCGTCACCGCCTCGCCGCAGGCGAGATGGTCCGGATGGGACCGCTGCAGCCGGGTCCAGTCCCGCTCCGGGTGCATGGCGAGCACCACATCGGGCCGCAGCCGGCGGATGAGGGCGACCACCTGCTCCATGACCGTGTGGTCCGGCTGCAGGAACCCGTCCCGGTGCCCGAGGAAGTGGACGCGCTCGACGCCGACGCGCCGGGCGGCGTCGAGCTGCTCCTCGCGGCGCAGCTCGACGATCCGGTCGCGCTGGGCGGGGTCGAAGCCGCCGGCGTCGCCGTCGGTCATCAGGCAGTACTGCACGTCCACTCCGGCGGCCGTCCAGGACGCCACGGTCCCGGCCGCCCCGAAGTCGAGGTCGTCGGGATGCGCCGCGAAGGCGAGCACGCGTTCGACCCGCTCGCGCTCCGGGTCGAACACCGCCCCCGCGCTCACGCCCGGCGCCGCTGGATCTCCGCAGCCGCCTGCGGCAGGACGTCGCCCAGGTCGCCGACGATGCCGAAGTCGGCGATCTCGAAGATCGGCGCGTCGGGGTCGGAGTTGATGGCCACGATGGTCTGGGCGGTCTGCATGCCGGCCTTGTGCTGGACCGCCCCGGAGATGCCCGCGGCGATGTACAGCTGGGGGGAGACGGTCTTGCCCGTCTGCCCGACCTGGTAGCCGTGCTCGATCCAGCCGGCGTCGGTGGCGGCGCGCGAGGCCGCCACGGCGGCGCCGAGGACGTCGGCGAGCTGCTCGACGGCGGCGAAGTCCCCCTCGACGCCCCGGCCGCCAGCCACGACGACCCGGGCGTCCTCGAGCGCGGGCCGGCCCGAGGCGGGCTTCTCCTCGGTCGACTCGATGCGCGCCGCCGGCCCGGCCTGCGGGACGGGGACGGTGCGCTGCGTGGCATGGCCCGCGCCCTTGGCCGCCGGCTCGACGCTGTTGGCCTTGACGGTCGCGACCGCGATCCCGGTGGTCGCCCGCGACTCGGACGTGTACGCGCCGGCGAGGACCGACTTGGTGAAGGTCTTGCCGGGCCCGACGGCCACCACATCGGTGACGACGCCTGCGCTCAGCCGGATCCCCGCGCGGGCGGCGATCTCGCGCCCCTCACCCGTGTTGGGCAGCAGGACCAGATCGGCGCCGGCATCCTGCGCGGCGGCGACGACGAAGGCCGCCTGCGGTGCCACGAGCAGTTCCTCGAGCGGCGCATCGGGCACGACGACGGCGGTCGCCCCGTACGCTCCGAGCGCGGTCACGGCCGGCTCGGGCAGTTCGGCCGGGACCGCGACGACGACCTCGCCGTGCGATGCGGCGATGGCCAGCAGCTCGCGGTCGGCCTTGCCCGGCTCGGCGCCCTGTGCCAGCGAGGGCGAATCCAGATAGACGAGTGTGGTGCTCATGTTGTCTCCCTCGGTGTCCTAGAGCAGCTTCTGGTCGGCCAGGAAGTCGGCCAGCTTGACGCCCGCGTCCCCCTGATCGGTGATGACGGTGCCGGCGGAGCGCGGCGGTCGGGCCGCGCTGGAGACGACCTCGGTCCAGGCGCCGGCCGCGCCGACCTCCTCGGCGCTGAGCCCCAGATCGGTCAGCGCCAGCGTGCGCGTCTTCTTCTTCTTCGCCCCGATGATGCCCTTGAAGTTCGGGTACCGCGGCTCGTCGAACTGGTCCGTCACGGACACGAGCGCCGGAAGCGGGGCGCGCAGGCGCTGCGTGCGGGTGTCGCCGTCGCGGCGGGCGGTCACCTCGCCGCCGTCGACGGCGACCTCGGAGACCAGCGTCAGCTGCGGCAGGCCGAGACGCTCGGCGAGTTGCGACGGGACCAGCGAGGTCTCGGCGTCGGTGGAGGCCATCCCGGTGATGATCAGATCGAACCCGCCGAGGTGGCGGACGGCGGCGGCGAGGGCGAGGGACGTCCCGGCAGCGTCGGATCCGGCGAGGGCGTCGTCGCACAGGTGGACGCCCTCGGTGGCCCCCATCTGCAGGGTCTTCTTGATGGCGCTGCCGGCACCGTCGGGTCCCATGGTGAGGACCGTGACCTGGTGCCCGGCCTTGGCTCCGCCGTGGGCCTCGATCAGCTGCAGTGCCGCCTCGACCGCGTACTCGTCGAGTTCGGAGAGGATGCTGTCGTTGCGCTCCACCCGGTGCGTGCCCGGGTCTAGGCGCCGGTCGAACTGCGCGTCCGGGACGTACTTCACCAGCACTAGGACGTTCAGCGGCGATGCGTCGCTCATGTCTGCCTTTCGGTCGGTTGGTCGCCCGCGGAATCACGGATCCGCCGGGTTCGCCCCCATGCTATCCCGCCGACGGGGCAATGGGTTAATGTCTGTTAACCGGTTTCGGCGCGGTCCGCGGGCCTCGACATGCCCGCGGACCGCGCCGCCGCCGACCGCTCCGGTCAGGAGCCCGTGGACTCGCCCACCGTGACCTCCGCGGTCTGCTCCTGGCCGTCGCGCAGGAACTTGACCTCGGCCTTGCTGCCGGCCGCGTACTCGCGGATCACGGCGGTCAGCGAGAGGCTGTCGTCGACCCGCCGGTCGTCGACACCGGTGATGACGTCGCCGACCTCGAGCCCGGCCTCCGCGGCCGGCGAGTCCGGCACGACCTCGCGCACGACCGCGCCCGTCGAGAACGACGTCGGCCGCTCGCCGCTGAGCGCGGCCTGCGGCTGCACGCTCACACCCAGCAGGCCGTGGGTGGCCGTGCCGTGCTCGATGAGATCGTTGGCGATCCGCTTGGCGTAGTCGATCGGGATCGCGAACCCGACGCCGATGTTGCCGCCCTGCTCGCCCTCCGAGCCGGAGGCGATGGCGACGTTGATGCCGATCATCTCGCCGTTGACGTCGACCAGCGCACCGCCCGAGTTGCCGTGGTTGATGGCCGCGTCGGTCTGGATGACGTTGATGTAGATGGACCCGGCTCCGCTGGACTGCTCTTGGCCGGGGAACTTGAACTGCTCCTCGGGCCGCCCCTCCCCCTCGGTAGGGGCCTCGGGCACGGCGGAGGACTGGACGCTGATGGTGCGGTTCAGCTTGGAGACGATGCCGTCGGTGACCGTCCCGCTCAGGCCGAGGGGGGCGCCGATGGCGATCGCGGCGTCGCCGACATTCAGCTCGCCGGAGGAGCCGAGCTCCGCCGGGACGAGGTTGTCGGCCTCGATCTTGATCACCGCGAGGTCCGACATCGGGTCCATGCCGACGATCTCCGCCGGCAGGACCCGGCCGTCGGCCGTCTGGACCGTCAGGACCGGCTCCGCCGTCGCGCCCCCCATGGTCACCACGTGGGTATTGGTGAGGATGTGGCCCTCGTGGTCCAGGACGATCCCGGAGCCGGAACCGCCGCCCTCGTTCGAGGCGGCCTCGATGGTCACCACGCTGGGCGCGGCCTTCGCGGCGGCGGCGGTCACGGCCGTCACGTTCTCGGGGTTGTTGATGACCACGGAGTCCTGTGACCCGGCCGTGGAGACCGCCCCCGCTCCGTCGTCGAGCAGGTAGTCCGCGCCGACGGCCGCGCCGCCGCCGACGAGCGCGGCGAGGACCATCCCGCCCACGAGCACGCCGGCGCCGAAACGGCGCTTCCGGCGGGTTGGGCCGGCCGGCGCCATCCCGTAGTACGCCGGCTCGGAGTCGTCCGGTCGGCCGTAGACGCCGTACGGAGAGCCACCGTACGGGGCTTCGCCGCCCTGGGATTCGCCCTCCTGGGTCCGGGCGTACGGGGTGTCGTCGTGCCCGTCGGGCCGCGGGCCGGGTCCGCCCGGGCGGCCGTTCGCGGTCGAGTCGCCGTGGCCCGTGCCGAACAACGGCGCGGTCGGCTGCTCCCGGTGCTCCGGCCCGGGCGCCTGCGGAGGCGTCTCCGGGCGAGGGGGCAGACCGGCCCCCTCGTGCCCGGGGCGCTCGTCCTGCGGATCCGTGCCGTGGCGGTCACTCATGGCCTTGTCGTCCTTTCGTCGGTACTTTCGGACTCAACTATGCCCGGCCGCCCTGTGTTCCGTGCCCGCCATCGCTATGCGTTTCCTGAGTCTTCGCTCCACGCGAACGGCCGCCTCCCCCGCGGAAGGGGTCGCTTGCCCCCGCCCGCGCGCCCGGCCGGCGGCTCCGGCGCCACCCCGCGGAGGAGTGGCAGACACACCCGCCGGGAGGCCATAGAATCGCCCTAAGCCACACGTGATCCACGGCATGGGCCACCGTCGTCGCCGCACACCGATGCGGTGCGCGGCGAGGCCCGCCACGAAGGGCATCGAATGCTGCAGTCCGCTCACCTCCCGCCCGCCCGCGACCGGTTCGACCCGCCTGCACCCGCGGCGAGCCGTACTGCCCGCCCGCACACCGGCCGGGACCGCCGGGCGGGACGAGTCCTCAGGACCGTCCGCGTCGCAGCCCTCGGAGCCGGCCTGGCGCTGGCCGTCACGGTCGCGCCAGCGGCCTCCGCCTCGCCCCTGGCACTCCGGGCGGGCCTCCCCGTGGCACAACTCCCGCCGAGCGTCGCGGTGGCATCCGCCGGGGCCTCCGGCCTCGAGGATGCCTCGGGACTGCTCTCGGCGGGCGACGCCAGGGCCGTGGAGTCGGCCATCGCGGAGGTCTCCGAGCAGGCGGGCATCGACCTCCACGTGCGCTTCACCTCCGGACTGGGCTCGACCGAGGAGTTCGACGCGGCGCTGGAGGAGTACACGTCCGGCCTGGGGCAGCGCGACGCCGTCCTCGCAGTCGACCCGGAGCTCCGCTACGGCAGATTCGTGGCGCACCAGTCCTCCGGGCTCGCCGATGACACCCAGCGGATCTGGGAGGAGCGGATCGTCCCCGAGCTCAGCAGCGGAAGCCTCGACTCCGGCGCCCTCCGGGCCGCCGCCGCAGGCGTCCTCGAGGCAGATCTCGGCGAAGGCGGCTCCCAGGGCGACGGCGGGGGCGCTGGGCTCCTCTGGCTGCTGCCGGTCGGCGCCGCCGTCGCCGGCGGCGTCTGGTTCGTCCAACGGCGCAAGCGTCGCTCCGACGGGCGGGACGGTGGACTCAACGACGGCGCCGGCTCGGCCGCCCCGCCTCAGGAGACCGTGCTCTCCGCGGAGGAGATCGAGCAGCAGCGCCAGAACGCCGGGAGCCTGCTCGTCGCCGCCGACGACGCCGTGCGGTCGAGCCGCCAGGACGTCGAGTTCGCCCGGGCCCAGTACGGCGACGCCGCCGTCGAGACGTTCCAGGCGGATCTGATGACGGCCAAGCAGCAGGTCACCCGAGCCTTCGAGCTGCAGCAGAAGTTGGACGACCACGTGCCGGACACCCCGGAGGAGCAGTCCGCATGGCTGCGAGAGATCCAGCGCCTGTGCATGACGGTGGATGCGACCCTCGAGTCGCACCGCACGGAGTTCGAGGAGCTGCGGCAGCTGGAGCGGCGCGCGCCCGAGGAGCTCCTCCGGCTGCGGGTCGACGAGCAGCGCACGAGAGGCCGGATCGGCGCGGCGGCGGCCGTCTTCGAACGGCTCTCCCGGCGCTTCAGCGACGAGGCCCTGGCCCACGTCGCCGACAATGACGAGCAGGCGGCAGGCCGCCTGGACTTCGCCCTGGAGCAGCTCGCCGAGGCCGAGCGCGAGATCGCCTCGAGCGGCGCCGGCGCTGCGGCCCTGCGGCTCCATGCCGCCGAGGAGGCCATCGGGCAGGCGGGCGAGCTGCTCGACGCCGTCGAGGCCGCCGAGCCGGAGCTCGACAAGGCTACCGCTGCACTCCGCGAGGCCGTCGGAACGACCGAGCGGGACCTCGCCCAGGTCCGTTCGCTCGCCCAGACGCGGCAGGCACCCGAACTCGCAGCGGCGACGGCCGCCGTCGAGCACGAGCTCCAGCGGGTGCGGACGGAGATCCAGGACGGAGCCCACGATCCCGTGGCGCTGCTCCGCCGGCTCGAGGCGGCCCACGCCGAACTCGATGCTCCCCTCGCGGGGCTGCGGTCCCAGCAGGACCAGCAGGCGCGAGCGGCGGAGCAGGTCCAGTCCGCGATCTACTCGGCGCAGCTGCGGTTGCGCAGCGCCTCGGAATTCGTCGGAGTCCGGCGCGGCGGCGTCGGTGCGGCAGCCCGGACCCGCCTGGCGGAGGCGGAGCGGCACCTCGATGAGGCCATCCGCCTGCGCGGGGCCGATCCCGCGACAGCCCTCAACCACGCCAACCGGGCTCTGAGTCTGGCGGAGCAGGCCTCCGAGACGGCCCAGCAGGACGTCGCCGGCTTCGACCCGTTCGGCCGCGGCCCGATGGGCCGGGGCGGCTACCGCCGCGGCGGTGACGGGATGGGCATGCTCGGTGGAGTGCTCCTGGGCGGCATCCTGTCCGACATGATGCACGACGGTCACGACCGTGGCGGCATGTGGGGCGGAGGCGGCTTCGGCGGCTTCTCCGGAGGCGGAGGCGGCTTCGGCGGGGGCGGAGGCGGCTTCGGCGGCGGAGGCGGAGGCTTCGGCGGCGGGGGTGGCGGCTCGTTCTAACCACCGATACCGCCCGCTCGGCCCGCCCGACGCTGCGCATTGAACAGCACCGACCCGTACAGACCTACTCAGACATCAATCAACGAAAGGGAACACCATGCAGAAGCAGTCGATATTCGGCCGGATCGCCCAGCTGGCCAAGGCGAACATCAACGCGCTGATCGATCAGGCCGAGGATCCGCAGACCATGCTGGACCAGATGCTGCGCGACTACACGGACAACATCGCCGAGGCGGAGTCCGCCATCGCGCAGACGATCGGGAACCTCCGGCTCATGCAGCAGGACCGCGACGAGGATCTCCGCACCGCAGAGGACTGGGGCAGCAAGGCCGTGGCGGCGTCGTCGCGGGCCGAGCAGCACCGGACGGCCGGCCAGGAGGCCGACGCGGCCAAGTGGGACAACCTCGCCAAGGTGGCCATCCAGCGGCAGCTCCAGGCGGAGGGCGAGGCCAAGTCCGTCGAGCCGACGATCGCGTCGCAGGAGCAGGTGGTGGAGAAGCTCAAGTCCGGCCTGGAGCAGATGAAGTCGAAGCGCCAGCAGCTGGTCGCCAAGCGGGACGAGCTCGTGGCCCGGTCCAAGGCGGCCTCGGCGCAGAACCAGGTCCACGACGCGCTCAAGAGCGTGAATCTCATGGATCCGACCTCGGAGCTCTCGCGCTTCGAGGAGAAGATCCGGCGCGAGGAGGCGAAGGTCATCGGGGCGAACGAGCTGGCGGCGTCGAGCCTGGACTCGCAGTTCGAGCAGCTGGACGACCTGGGCGAGCAGCTCGAGGTCGAGGCCCGGCTCGCCGCGCTGAAGCAGGGCCGTTCCCCCGCGGAGCTCGGCCAGGCCAGCGGCGAGACCGAGGCCAATACGTACCACGGCGCCTGACGGCCCAGGCCGCCCGGACCGCATCGGCCCCGGCGCGTCTCCGCGCCGGGGCCCGCACGTTAAAGCAGTAAGCCCTGACTTGGTTTCCCAAGTCAGGGCCTACTTCTCGTTGCGGGGAGAGGATTTGAACCTCTGACCTCCGGGTTATGAGCCCGGCGAGCTACCGAACTGCTCCACCCCGCGGCGCGATATAAGACTCTACACGCTCGATGACCGATGTCCAAATCGGGGGCGAACCGCGGGTGTCCTCGGGGTGTCGCGGCCGCGCCCCCGAGCCCTCCGGAGGCCCGCGGTCAGCGGCTGACGCGGCCCATCAGGTTGGCGAGCGGCGCCAGGAGCGCCGGCCGGGCCAGGAACCAGCCGGCGGCCATGACTGCGACCGATACCAGGAAGATCCAGAAGCCGAGCCAGCCCGCGTCCTCCTGGGCGGCGAACATATGGCTGAGGTTCCGCCGTGCCCCCGTGGCCAGGACGAGCGCCACATGGACGACGATGAAGCCCACGAAGTACACCATGGTCGGGAAGTGCACCGCGCGGGCGGCCTCGATCGGGTAGAACCGGTTGACGGCGGCCCTCTTCGGCCAGGCCTCCGACATCCGCAGACCGGTGGCGATCGCCAGCGGAGCAGCGATGAACACGGTCACGAAGTACGCGAGGACCTGCAGCGAGTTGTAGTTGACCCAGCCGTTCTCCAGCGGCCAGTTGAGCGAGAGGTACTGCAGGCCGGCCGAGACCGCATTGGGGAAGATCTCCCAGCTGGTCGGCACGATCCGGGCCCAGTGGCCCGTGGCGAAGATGAGCACCAGGAAGACCAGCCCGTTGAGCACCCACAGGGCATCGAGCGTCAGATGGAGCCAGAGGTTGATGCTGATCCGCTTCGGCGGGTTCTTCGTCTTGATCAGCCCCTTGTTGTTGCGCGTCCAATGCGCCGGGGGTCGCTGCTGCGTCCGGACGAGCCATCCGCTGCGGATGATCAGGACCAGGAAGAAGGCGTTGAGGAAGTGCTGCCAACCCAGCCAGGCCGGCAGTCCCACGGGCGTGGCCTCCGGGAGCGGCGTGTGCCCGGGGTAGCGCTGGAGGAACTCCTGGACGCCGTCGAGGCCCACGAGCCACCTCGCCGCGAGCACGGCGAGGGCGAAGAGCACGACGGCGCCGCCCACGTACGCTCCGAGCTTCCTCCAGGCAGGGGGCTGCTCCGGCCCACGGGCGTCACGCGACGTGGTCGAGGTTGGCGCGTTCACTGGCAGTCCTTTCGACGAATCTCGGATTCAGACTACTAGGCCGGCCGCCGCGGCAGACCGCTGCAGTTGGCACGTCACGCACCATGACGGCACAACACGAATCATGACGACACGAGGGCGCACAAAAGAACCGGCCCCGACAGGTTTCCCTGTCAGGGCCGGTTTTCAGTTGCGGGGAGAGGATTTGAACCTCTGACCTCCGGGTTATGAGCCCGGCGAGCTACCGAACTGCTCCACCCCGCGCCGCAAGACTCAATTCTTGCACCGCGGGGCGGAGAAGGCAAATCGGCCGGCTGCTAGCCGTTCCCGCCCTCGCCCTCCGGCGCCGGCGACTCCGAGGCCGGGGCCTCCTCGTCCTCCGGGACCACCGGTTCGCCGGTCAGTTCGGCGTCGGCATCCATCGCCGCCTGCAGGGCGTCCTGGAGGATCTTCTGCTGCTCGCCGTACTCTGCGAAGTCGCCCTCGGCCAGCGCCGCCTGGCCGGCCTGGATGGCCGAGTTGGCCGCCGCCAGCGCATCCTTCAGCCGCTGCTCGGCACTCGCCGCCGCCGGATCCTCGCCGGGGGCCTCCTCGCCTGTGCCGCCGCCCTCGCCCTCGCTCGTCTCGGCGCCCGAGGCACCGTCGAAGAGCTGGTCCAGCGCACCGGACAGGGTGTCTGCGAAGCCGACCTTGTCGCCGAACGAGACGAGGACCTTCCGCAGGGTGGGGTAGGCCGTCTGCCCGGTCGACTGCACGTAGACGGGCTGCACGTGCAGGATGCCGCCGCCGACCGGAAGGGTCAGCAGGTTGCCGTTGATGACAGTGGAGGCTCCCTGCCGGAGCAGGTTGAGCTCCTGGGAGACCGCCGTGTTGGAGTCGAAGTTCTGCTGCGCCTGCCCCGGGCCGGGGATGACGGTGCTGCGGGGCAGCTCCAGCAGCCGGAGCGTTCCATAGCCCTCGGCCTTCTTCCCGGCCTCGCCGCCGGCATCGGAGTCGGCGGCGAGGAAGCCGTACAGGACGTTGCGCTGATTGCCGGACTGGTTCCCCTGCGGGATGAAGGTCGAGGTGAGCGAGAACGTCTCCTCCTCCTGCTTGGGCATCTTCATCGACAGGTAGTACGGCGGCTGCTTGACCTGCTCGTCGGAGGTCGGATCGCTGGGGACCTGCCACGCGTCGTTCGACTCGTAGAAGTTGTCGGGATCGGTGACGTGGTACTTGCCGAGCACCTCGCGCTGGATCTTGAACATGTCTTCCGGGTAGCGGACGTGGGCCATCAGGTCGGCCGACATCTCCGAGTACGGCTTGATCGACGTCGGGAACACGGACTGCCAGGCCTTCAGCAGCGGCTCCTCCGGATCCCAGGCGAAGAGGTCGACGGAGCCGTCGTAGGCGTCCACCGTGGCCTTCACCGAGTTGCGGATGTAGTTGACCTGGCCGGAGGCCGTGACGGCCCGCTCGCCGTCGGACAGGGAGTCGGTCACCGCCGACTCGAGGCGCTGCGCCTGCGAGTAGGGGAAGTTGTCGCTCGTCGTGTAGGCGTCGACGATCCACTTGACCCGCCCGTCGACGATCGCCGGGTAGGAGTTGGAGTCGACGGTCAGGTACGGGGCGACCTTCTCGACGCGCTCCTTCGGGTTCCGGTCGTAGAGGATCTGCGACTCGGCGTTGACGTCGCTGGAGAGCAGCAGGTCGGTCGACCCGAACTTCAGTGCATAGACCAGCCGGTTCAGGGGGTTGCCGACGTTCGGCCCGCCGTCCCCGGAGAAGGTGGTGTTGGCGTCGCCCTCGCCGGACTCGTCCTGCGGGCGGTCCAGCTCGCGCGGCTCCCAGCCCTCCGGGCCGCCGACGATCGAGTACTCCGGGGAGAACTCGCCGAAGTAGATGCGCGGCTCGTAGTCGTCCTCGCTGGCCAGCTCGCCGGTCGTCGGAATACCGCCGAGCGAGAAGTCGGGACGGCCGCCGGCGGCGACCTGGGCGCCGTAGGCGGCCACCACGCCGTAGCCGTGCGTGTAGGTGATGTGCTGGTTGACCCAGGAGTCGTCGGTGTCGACGTTGACGTCGCGGACAGCGATGACCGTGTCCTCCATCTCGCCGTCGATCTCGTAGCGGTCGACGTCGAGCGTCTCGGCGAACTGGTAGTAGGGACGGAACTGCTGGAGCTGGGAGAACGCATCGGAGACGAGGTTCGGGTCCAGCAGGCGGATGTTGGTGGTCGTCGCCGAGTCGGCGGCCAGCGCATTCTGCGCCGTGTCCGTCGTGGCATCGTAGTTGTCCGCCTGGACGTCGTCGATGCCGTACGCCTGGCGGGTCATCTCGATGTTCTTGGCGATGTACTCGCGCTCACGGGTCTTCTCGGACGGGACCACCTGGTACTGCTGCACCACGAACGGGTACACGCCGCCGGCCACGATCGCCGTGACGACGAGCATGGCCGTGCCCACGATGGGCAGCTTCCAGCGGCCCAGGATCCCGCCGACGATGAACAGTACCGCGACCAGCACGGCGGCCACGGCGAGGATGGTCTTGGTGGGGATGACGGCGTTCACGTCTGTGTACAGGGCGCCGGCGACGCGGCCGTCCTGCGCGAGGAGCGTCGAGTAGCGGTCGAGCCAGTAGTTGCCGGCCTGCAGGAGGAGGAACAGCGCCACAACGACGACGATGTGCAGGCGGGCGGCCTTGGTGACCTTGACGCTGCCCCGCTCCTCGATCTGGATGCCGCCGTAGAGGTAGTGCATCAGGATGCCGGCGATGCCGCCGATCAGCACCACCGAGACGAGGTAGCCGAGCACGAGACCGAGGAAGGGCAGCGTGTTGAGGAAGAAGGAGAGATCCATGCCGAACTCGGGATCGACCTCGCCGAACGGCTGCTGGTGCAGGTAGAGCAGCACGGTGTCCCACTGGCTCGCCACCGCCGCGCCGGAGAAGGCCGCGAGCACGGCGGGCACGCCGACCATGAGCAGTCGCCGCATCGGCTCGAGCTGGGACTGGTAGCGGCTGAGGATGTCGTTCTGCCCGGCAGCGGACGCGTAGATCGGCCGCGACCTGTAGGCGATCCGGAGGCTGGCCCACACGCCGACGCCCATCAGCAGGAAGGCCACCACGAAGATCGCGATCTGCGTGAGCTTCTGGGTCCAGAAGACCTCGGAGTAGCCGAGCTGGTTGAACCAGAGGACCTCGGCGTACGTGTTGGCGAAGAAGACGAAGGCGACGACGAGCACCGCGAGGACGATCAGCGTCGCCATGAGCGGCGAACGCTTCCGGCGGGGCTCCCCCGGCGGTGGGCCGTCGGCGTCGGAATCGCCGGAGCCCGGAGGGCGTCCGCCGAAGGGGAAGTCTGTACCAAACGTCATGAGAACCTCACGTCAACGGGTTTTCGTCACCATGCCCGGCGAGGCATAGTTTGCCGCCCATTCTGCCTGAACAGAGCCTGTGTGGCGAACCACGCACTGGAGAAATCCTGACCGTCGTCATACCCGGTGCCGCGCCGGCACCCGCGGGCCGGCTCAGCAGGTCGGCAGGTCGCCTGCCTCGCCTCCGCCGCCCAGGTGCGCGACGGCGTCGTACGCGTCCGCCACCGTCTCCACCCGGACGACGTCGAGGCCGTCCGGGACGCGTCCCTCCAGGTCGGCGCAGTTGCCGGCCGGCGCCAGGAACACCTCCGCCCCGGCCTCGCGCGCGCCGACGGCCTTCTGCGCGATGCCGCCGATCGGGCCCACCTCTCCCCCGGCCGTGACGGTGCCGGTGCCGGCGACGTGCGTGTCCCCCGGGAGCTCGCCGGGCGTCAGCAGCTCGATCACCCCGAGGGCGAACATCATGCCGGCGCTCGGGCCGCCGATGTCGTCGAGGCCGAACCGGACGTCGAACGGGAACTCGTAGTCGGTGCGCAGGTAGATACCCACTCGGCGGGCCCCGTCGACCTCCTCGCTGTCGACCTCGACGTCCAGCTCATCGCCGCCGCGCAGAATACGGAGGGTGGAGCTCTCGGCTTCCTGCAGCGCGTCGCGCACGTCCTGCGCGGTGGTCACCTCGGCGCCGTTGACGGCCACGACGACGTCGCCGGCCTCGAGCACGTCGCTGTTGAGCTCGCTCGCGAAGTCGACCACGGCGATCTCCGATCGGTACTCGATGCCGAGCTCCGTCAGGGCCGCCGCGACGGCGGTCTCCTGCGAGTCGTCCATCGCGGCCGTGTTCTGCTCCGAGACCTGCTCCCCGGTCACGCCTCGCGGATAGACGCTCTCCGCCGGGAAGACGTCCTGGTCTTCGCTGCCCCATGCCACGAGCGTGTCGAAGAAGCTGATCTGCCGCCCGGCGCCGCCGCGCACGTAGACCGTGGTGAGGTCCAGCTGCCCGGAGCTCGCATACGAGGGGTGACCGTCGATGGAGAGGACGGGCCGGCCCTGCATCTCCCCGACCGTGTTCACCACCGGTCCAGGCGCCTCGACGACGTACGGCGCGGGGAGGATCATCGCCACGAACGAGAGCCCGACCCCGATCGCCGTCGCGGCTGTCAGGGTGCGGGCGCGCCGCTGCGGGCCGGGCGCTCGGCGGGCGCGCTGCGTCGGGGCTCCTGAGTCCATGGACTCAAGCCTAGTGGCCCGTCGCGGATCGGATTTGCCGTCAGCGAACCGAGCCGCGGGGGAGGTCCGCTGCACCCGCCCGCGGAGTACGGTTGACGCATGGCAGACAACTCGGAGAACCAGCGTCCCGACGGATCGGACGACGACCGCGACCGCGACCCGTTCAGCGAGATGTTCTCGCAGCTGTTCGGCGGGCAGGGCGGAGTGCCCGGATTCGACCCGCGCGGCATGGACGCCAGCCAGCTGCCGGATGAGCTGAAGAAGGCGATGGGCGGGCAGGCCGACCCCGAGGCCATGCAGGCGATGTTCCGGCAGATGCAGTCCCTCATGGGCGCCATGGCCAGCGGCGACGGCGGGCCCGTGAACTGGAAGCTCGCCCAGGACTCGGCACGGCAGGCCGCCGCCGGCGACGACCCGAGCGTGTCCGACCAGCTCAAGCAGGCCGCCCGCGAGGCCGGCCATCTGGCCGGGCTGTGGCTCGACCGGGCGACGGCCTTCGACGGCGTTGCGGCCGACCTCGAGGCGGTGTCCCGGGCCGAGTGGATCGCCGCCACGATGGACACGTGGAAGGTCCTCACGGCGGACGTGGCCGAGTCGATGTCGAAGGCGATGACAGCGGCGATGCAGGAGCAGGTGCCCGAGGAGGCCAAGGCGATGCTCGCCGGCGCGCAGGGCATGTTCCGGAACCTCGGCGGCGCCCTGTTCGGGATGCAGCTGGGCACCGCCGTCGGAGGACTGGCCAAGGACGTCTTCGGCGGGACGGACATCGGCCTCCCGCTCGCGGGCCAGCGGCCGCTGCTGCTGCCGCAGAACGTCAAGGAGTTCGGTGCGGACCTCGATGCGCCGGAACAGGAGATCCTCCTCTTCATCGCGCTGCGGGAGGCGGCCCACCTGCGACTGTTCGCACGGGTCCCGTGGCTCCGTGCCCATGTGCTCGGCGCCATCGAGGCGTATGCACGGGGCATCCACATCGATATGTCGCGGGTCGAGGAGGCGATGCGGGACATCGACCCGATGCAGCCCGAGTCGCTCCAGAGCATCGCGGGCGAAGGGCTGTTCACGCCCCAGCGGACCCCGCAGCAGGACAGCGCACTGGCCAAGCTCGAGACGGCTCTCGCCCTCGTCGAGGGCTGGGTGGACGACGTCGTGGCGGAGGCCTCCGTCAATCTCCCCTCGGCCCCGGCCCTGCGCGAGATGCTGCGCCGCCGTCGCGCCACCGGCGGTCCCGCAGAGCAGGCGTTCGCCTCGCTCGTGGGGCTCGAGCTGCGGCCGCGCCGGCTGCGGGACGCGGCCGAGTTCTGGCGGGTCATGCGCGAGGAGCGCGGCTTCGAGGGCCGGGACGAGGTCTGGGCCCACCCCGATCTGATGCCCACCTCGGAGGATCTCGACGATCCGCAGGGCTTCACAGAGCGCCGACGGCTCGCCGAGGCTGCGGACAGCGAGATCGACGAGGCACTGACCAAACTGCTGGCGGGCGGCTTCGATGAGCCCGCGGACGAGACGGAGACCGACAGCGGCAACTCCAGCAGCGCCGGGAGCGGCGAGGATCGGCCGGGCGGCCCCGGCGAGGGCGACGGCGCGGGCGAGGACCGGGACAACCGGTAGCGATCTCCGGTCCCCGGCGACTCTAGATCCAGCCGGTGAGGTCCAGCCCATCGGCGTCGCGGCGCCCGCTCGGTCCCTGCCCGTCGGCCGCCTCCGCCGGCTCGCCACCGTCGTCGGGGCGGCCGTCGTCGGCGTCGTCGTCGAGGCCGGAGGAGCCGCCCTCGGGGGTCGTTCTCCACGCGAAGCTCGCCCCGGCGAGAAAGGCGTTGGCCTCGTCGAGTCGGGGGTAGCGCCGCTCGAGCGCCCGGAACTGCGGGCCGTGCCCGTCGGTCGCGATCAGATGGGAGAGCTCGTGGACGAGCACCGCGTCCAGCACGTAGTCGGGGACGCCCTTGAGGCGATGCGAGACCCGGATCGACTGGTGCGCGCGCGTCGCCGAGGCCCAGCGTGAGTTCTGGTTCGTCACCCAGCGGACGACCTCGGGCCGTGCCTGCCCGTTCAGGTATTCGACGTCGAGCCGTCGGGCCCGCTGGAGCAGCCCCTGGTCGCTGCGACGATGGGCCGCCTGGCCGCGTTTGGAGCGCATGCGCCGCAGCAGGGAGTCGACGTGCCGCGCCTGCACGTCCTCGCTCATCCAGGCCGGCACCGTGACCTCGATGGCGGCGCCGCTCCACTTTGCCGCCACGGACTTGTTCCGTCGGGTCGACGCCACGATGCGGACGGGCGTGCCGTCGTCGCTCCGGTACTCGCGGATGACCTGTAGGGCCATGGTCCGTCCTCCTCGTTCCTCCCCCGGGCGCTCCGCCGCGGGCCGCCCGGTGCTCTCGACAGTTGAGAATCTACCGCCGTGCACGTCGGGCGCCGGCATCTCGTCAGCCGGTTGTGGATAACGCCACGCGCCCGGTGTGAGCCATGCGACGATGCCGACATGAGCTTCAAAGCGTTCCCCGCACCGACTTCCCGGCCGGACCCGTCGCGGCCGGCACCGTCCGGCCTCGCAGGTTCCCCCCTCGGGATGCAGCATCCGCCGCGGCGCTGCATCAACCCCGGATTCTCCCTCCAACTCGTGGGCGATCGCCTCCTGATCGGGGGCGGGCGGACAGGTCTCGAACTCGAGGGCGTCGATGCCGCCGACCACGCCTACATCCTCGCCCTCGCCCGGCGGATATCGCGCGCTGCGCCTCCGATCCCGGCGGAGCCCGGGTACCCGCCGCGCGAGCGCTGCCTCGAGCTCGATTCCCTGCTGACCCCTGCCCTCGTCCCGATCCCGGCCCGCCCGGAGCGCACGGGCCGGCGCTTGGCGCTCGCCCCGGACGTCTCGCACTGGTCGCTCGCCTACGATCAGCACGCGGGCGGCGGGCTCCAGCGGCGGGCGGAGGCCGTCGTCGTCCTGGACGGCGCGCCTCGGGCCGCGCAGTACGCCGCGGATCTGCTCCTCGCGGCGGGCATCGGCACGCTGGTCGTCCGCGACACGGATGCGGTGGCCCCGCCGGACACGCTCACCGGGCTGTTGGGCCCGCACCGGGTCGGTCGGCCGCGTGGCTCCGAGCTGCTCCGCTCCCTCGCCTCCCGCCATCCCGATGCCCGGCTGTGCGCCGAGATGCCGGACATCGACCCCGAGAGCACCACGGTCGTCCTGCTTCCCTCCGGCCGGCGCGAGTGCCGGCCGGCGGACGATCCGGCCGCGGCCGAGTCCACCGGGCCATGGCTCGTGCTGCCGCTCGAGCACGGCGATGCGGTGGCGACCGTCGGACCCTTGCACGTCCCCGGCCTGACGCCGTGCCTCGAGTGCGGGGACCGGGCGTCGGCGCGGCTGCAGGCGGAGCGGTCTGCGCTGCCGGGCCTGCCCCGCCCCACCGAGCTCGAGCTGACCCTCGCCTCCACGGTCGGCAGCCTGGCCGCGATGCACGTGCTGATGGCGGTCGATGCCGTGAACGTGCCGGCCACGGCGGCACGGATCATCGGCGTCGATCTGGCAACGGGCGGCCTGCGCTACGACGATGTCTCGCCCAGGCCCGGCTGCCTGTGCCTGGCGGCCGCCTGATCGGCGGCGGCGCGTCAGGCGTCCTGGCCCGCCAGGATCTCGAGGACCTCCGCCCCGTAGCGTTCGAGCTTCGTCCGCCCGACCCCGGGGATCCTGGACAGGGCTGCGGTGTCCGGCGGATTCTGCTCGGCGATGGCGATGAGCGTGGCGTCGGTGAAGATCACGAACGCGGGCACCGCGGCGTCCAAGGCAGTGACGCGTCGCCATTCGCGCAACCGCTCGAACACCGCCTCGTCGTACCCGGCCGGGCAGTCGTTGCAACGCCCCACTTTGCGCTGCCCCGGAGTCGAGAGCAGGCTTCCGCACACGCGACAGGTCGGCGGCCCAGTCTGACGGCGCCGTTTGACCGGCCTCGCCCCGGGGATCGCCTCGGCCTCGCCGCGCGGGCGGATCCGGTCCAGGAACCGTGAGGCGCGGCGGCTGGCCCGGCCGCCGGGCGTTCGGGAGAGCGACCACGTCAGCGAAAGGTGGACCCGCGCGCGGGTGATGCCGACATACAGGAGGCGTCGCTCCTCGTCGTATCCTGCCTGGTCGTCCGCGAAGGAGATCGGCATCAACCCGTCGCTGAGCCCGACCAGGAACACCGCGTCCCACTCGAGCCCCTTGGCCGAGTGCAGGGAGGCGAGGGTGACCCCCTGGACGGTCGGGGCGTGCTGCGCGGCCGCCCGCTCGTCGAGCTCCGCGACGAACTCCATCAGCGTGAACGACTGCTCAGGTCCGGACCTGGTGCGTTCGAGCTCCTCGGCCAGCGCGACGAGCGCGCTGAGCGACTCCCAGCGCTCGCGGACGGCCCCGGAGGCCGCCGGGGCCGTCTCGCTGTAGCCGAGGGAGGAGAGGATGTCCTTGACCTGCTGGGCGACGCTTCCCTCCGCGTCCATGCGGGAGGCGGCACGGAGCTGGAGGATTCCGTCACGGACCTCGCGACGCTGGAAGAACCGCTCGCCTCCGCGCAGCTGGTAGCCGATGCCCGCCGCCGCGAGCGCCTGCTCGTACGTCTCCGACTGGCCGTTGGTCCGGTAGAGGATGGCGATCTCGGCGGGCTGGGTCCCCTCCTCGATGAGCTTGCGGATCCGCTGGGCGACGTAGGCGCCCTCCGCCTCGTCGTCGGCGAGCTCGTGGAACGAGGGCTGCGGCCCGTCCCCGCGCTGAGCGACGAGCTCGAGGGGCTCCGGCCAGACGACGTTCCGGTCCGGCACCCCGGCCTCGATCCTCCGTCCGTTGAGGAGCAGGTTCGCGAGTTCGACGACCTGCGGCGTCGACCGGTAGTCGCGGACGAGCTTGACGACCGGCGCCTCGGGGTAGGACTTCGTGAACTCGAGCAGGTGCGCCGGCGTGGCGCCCGTGAAGGAGTAGATGGTCTGGCTGGCGTCGCCGACGACGCACAGCTCTCTCCGGTCTCCCAGCCAGAGGTCCAGGAGCCGTTGCTGCAGCGGGGAGACGTCCTGGTACTCGTCCACGACGAAGTGCCGGTACTGGCTGCGAATCTGTGCGGCGATGCGCTCGTCGGTGTCGAGGATGCCGACGGTCAGCAGCAGCACATCCTCGAAGTCGATCATGTGCCGGTCCGTCTTGACGTCCTCGTAGGCCTGGAAGATCCGGGCGACGGTCGTCCGGTCGAATCCGGCGACGTCCGCACGCCCGGCGGCCGCCTCGACGTAGTTCTCCGGCGTGTTCATGGAGACCTTCGCCCACTCGATCTCGGCGGCGAGGTCTCGGATGCTGGCCCGGTCGGTGCTCATACGGAGGCGTCGGGCCGCCTCGGCCACCATCTGCGCCTTGTAGTCGATGATCGCGGGCATCTGTCCCCCGATGGACTGGGGCCAGAAGTACTGCAGTTGACGCAGGGCGGCGGCGTGGAAGGTCCGGGCCTGGACCCCGGGGGCCCCGAGGTCGCGTAGGCGGGTGCGCATCTCGGCCGCGGCGCGGGCGGTGAACGTGACCGCCAGGACCTGATTGGGCTGGTAGGCGCCCGTCTGGACGCCATAGGCGATCCGGTGGGTGATGGCGCGGGTCTTGCCGGTTCCGGCCCCGGCCAGGACGCACAGGGGCCCGGCGAGACTGGTGGCCACGGCGCGCTGTTCAGCATCGAGTCCGTCGAGGATGGGGTGGTCGGTGCTCACTTGCTCTGGTTCTCCGGCTGGCGCGGTTCTGGCAACGGCCCACCGTACCAAAGTTCCACCAGACTCCTCGCGACGGAGGCTCTCGTGGGGACGCCGATTTCCTCGGACTCGACGGCTGCGCCCAGCTCCTGGCGCGTGAACCACCGCAGGTCGACGATCTCCTCGCCGTCGGGCGTCGGCTCGACATCGTCCGTGCTGGCCGTAAACGCGAGCATGAGCGAGGCCGGAAGGGGCCAGGACTGCGATCCGGCGTACCGGACGCTGTGGAGCCTGATCCCGGCCTCCTCCTGGATCTCCCGGACGACGGCGGCTTCGAGCGTCTCCCCCGGCTCGACGAAGCCGGCCAGAGTGGAGTAGCGCCGTCCACCCCACGCGGCGTTGGCGCCCAGCAGCAACCGGTCCTCCGCATCGGTGACGGCGACGATGACGGCCGGGTCGGTGCGGGGGAAGTGCTGCGTTCCGTCCGCGGGGCACTCGCGCACCCACCCGCTCTGCGTCACCGACGTAGGTGTTCCGCAGCGAGGGCAGTGGGTGTGGGTGCGATGCCAGTTGATGATGGCCGTAGCCGCCAGGACCAATTCGTTCTCGGCGGGCCCGAGCTCGGCGGCGAGCCCGCGCAGCCCCGCCCAGACCACATCGTCCGTCGTTCCCATCTCGTCCGGGAGGGCTGGCGGCGTGCCGTGCGCCTCGCCATCGAACTGCGGGTGCGCCGGAGCGAGCGGCACGACGGCGATCACATGCCGGGGCGTCGTCCCGGCACTGACGGCGTCGGCGAGGTTCGCCTCGCCGAGATAGACCCTGAGCAGTCCCGCGCCGGCCGGGCTGCGGCCGTCGTACGGGTCCTGGGCGGCGAGGAGCAGGCGGGAGCCGTGCGACGCATCCTGGCGCGTCGGCACCGCCAACGTGCCTGACTGCGGCCAGACGGCCAGATAGCGCGTGGCCTCGTCGCCCGCGAGTCGTTCCATCCAGTCGTCCGCGGCGCGCGCCGCGCAGTGGCGCTCGAGGGGATCGGCGGCCGACGCGCCGGGAGCCAGGAACGCGGGGGTGGATGGTTGGGGACCAGCAGTCATGAGTCCTACCGTACTCGGCGCGCGGCCGTCCTCGCGCCGGTCCCTGCCGCCTGTGGAAGACGACAAGTCGACTAGGGACTCGACCTGTACGTTTGCCCAATATTGGCGACTCGCCGCCCTCGTCGGCGGGCCCCGGCCGTCGGCGCACACTACGGTGTAAGGGTGAAACGCTCTCCCATGGAACTTGCCGCCATCGCGACGGCCGCGGTCCCGGGGCTCTCCCCGGTCGGCGTCGCCGCGCTGGCAGACGATGCCGATGATTTCGATTCGGCGCTGGTCCGGGACTCGCAGAACAACCAGTGGAGGATCCGCGCACCACGCCACGACGAGGCCAGCATGCGGCTCGAGACCGAACTCGCCGCACTGCGCTCGTTCACCCCGGCGGTGCGCGCCGCGCTTCCCTTCCGGATCCCCTCGATCGCGGGCACCGTCCGGCAGGGACCGCTGCGCACCTTCGTCTACAACCACCTGGACGGGTTCGCGCTGCCGCTGGACGAGCTCATCGCCGCCGGAGGGGCGACGGCCGCGAACATCGGCCGCGCGATCGCGGCGGTACACAGCTTGCCCGAGGACGTGGTCGACCGCGCCGATCTGCCCGTGTACTCGGCGGACCAGTTCCGCCAGCGCCGATTGAACGAGCTCGATCAGGCGGCCACGACCGGCAAGATCCCGGCCCGCCTGCTGCGTCGCTGGGAGCACGCGCTCGAGGACGTGGGCCTCTGGCGTTTCAATCCGACCGTGGTCCACGGGGACCTCCACGAGGACCATCTCCTGATCAAGGGAGCCGCGGTCACGGCCGTGACGGGGTGGACCGATCTCCGCATCGGCGATCCGGCCGACGACCTCGCATGGCTCGCCGCGGCGTCCGAGCCGTCGTTCAGCGATGCCGTAGTCGAGGCGTACGTCGCCGAACGCGGCGAGAAGTCCGATCCGCACATCATGCGCCGTGCCGCCCTGGCCGCCGAGTTCGCACTGGCCCAGTGGCTCTCCAAGGCCCTCGCCACCGGTGAGCCGGAGCGGGTGCAGGACGCCGAGCAGATGCTCATCGATCTCGATCAGGACATCGCCGAGTACGGCGGGCAGCCGATCAGCGTGGTCGAACCGCCGCGGTACACCGGGGACGACGCCTCGCAGGCAGAGTCAGGGACGCACCACTCCGGTCCATCGGACGACGAGCGAGCGCGGCCGGCGGAGGCACCAGCCGGCTCCTCCACCGACGCCTCGGCGCCGGCCGGGCCGCGCGTCGTCGAGCTCCCGTCCCCGGACCGAGAGCCGGACGTGTCCGCCGGGCAGGGAACGAGGAGGACGATGGATGCAGCCGCGGACTCCACCCCCACCGGGGCCGAGCGCGCGGAGCATCCGCGTCCCGGCGCCGACCAGGACGAGTCGAAGCCAGGAGCAGCGGCTCCGGCGGGCTCCGAGGCTGAGCCCGAGCCCGCCGCGGGATCTCCGGCCGAGGCTGCCGAGCCCGAGGCCGCGACATCCGATATGCCCATCATCCAGATCCACGCGAAGCACCGGGACGACTGACCCTCCGTCGACGTCCGGCGGTTCCGACCGCGCAGTGGCGCTCCGGGCCCGGCCGAGGCCGGTCCCGGAGCTCTCCTCAGTCGCTGCCGAACGCCGAGGAGATGAGCTCCTCGAGTTCGCTCTCCGACGCAAGCCGTGACGGCCGCAGCGTCCGGCCCTGCGTGACGTAGAAGAACGCCGCGTCGACCCGGTCGATGTCCAGTCCGTGCAGACGCGCCCAGCCGAGCCGGTACACAGCCAGCTGGATCGACTTCGCCTCTGCCTCGCGGCCCGTCGGCACGCGACCGGTCTTCCAGTCGACGAGCGTCCAGCGGAGCTCGCCCTCCTCATCGCGATCCGCGAAGACGGCATCGATCCGTCCGCGGACATTGACCGGGCCGACGTTCGTCTCGAACGGAACCTCTACCTCGACGGGCTGGCGGTCAGCCCATTCCGAGGCGAGGAAGGCCGCCTTCATCTCTTCGAGGTCGTATGCGTCGTCGATGTGCGCATCCGCTGCTGCCGCCCATTCGTCCATGTCCAGCATGCCGCTGCTGCCGAACCGCTCCTCGACCCACGCATGGAAGGCGGTTCCCTTCCGTGCTGCCAGGCCGGGGCGTCGCGGGACCGGGCGCCGGAGCTGGGCGAGCACGGCTTCTCGTTCGCTCGCCAGATCGACGAAGAGGGATGCCCGCACGTGTCGGGGAAGCTCGTACTCCTTCGGAGCCATGGCCCGGCGCTGCTTCTCGAGGAGGAGTTCCGCTTCGGCGAGCCAGGCCCGCCCCTCGTCCGTGGTGAGACGCCGGCGGAGATCGACGTGCTCGACTTCGGCGAGCGTCTCGCTGCGGCGCCCTGCGGCGGCCTGCCCGAGCGCACTCGCTACCTCCCGGACCAGCGCGGCGGCCCCTTCGAGGGCGGGTCGTCGGGACGGCGGGGACGTCAGCTCCACGCCCCCGCGCGTGACGCGAGGTCCCTGGAGCGGGTCGAACGGCCAGAGGGCCTCGAGCGGCTCCGCTCGGTAGGGATTCTCGGTGGGCGCCTCCTCGTCGGCGCACCACAGCGGAATCGAGGCCCGCGGGGTCGGCTCCTCGGCGAGCGGCAGCAGATCCTGCAGGAAGGGCGACACCGCGACCGGTTTGCTCCGACTGCCGCACCAGACGGAGCAGGTGGCGATGAGCAGATGCCGTGCGCGGGTCAGGGCGACGTAGGCCAGCCTCCGCTCCTCGAGCTCGGCGTGGGCGGAGACATTGCTCTTGAAGTCTTTCTCGGCCTCGAGGACCGACTTGAGATCCGGCTGGTCGAGGTCCCACTGGGGCAGATCGTGCCGGTCGCCGCGCAATGGCCAGGGCAGCGCTTGATGCCCACTGCTCCAGCGGTTGTCGCGGGTCGAGGGGAAGACGGTGTCATTCAGTCCGGCCACGGCCACGACATCCCATTCGAGCCCCTTGGAGGCGTGGATGGTCAGGAGCTGGACGGCACGCGGGTTCGCGTCGGCCTGCGGTATCGGCAGGCCGCCCTCCTGCTCCGCTGCGGCGTCGAGCCAGGCCAGGAACCCCGTCAACGACGTTCCTGCGGTGGTGGAACGGTACGTAGCGGCGACATCCGCGAACGCGTCGAGGTTGCGGCGAGCCGCGTGGATGTCGTGCCCCGGCTTGGCGGCGAGCTCGATGTCGAGCCCGAGGGTTCTTTCGACCTCGTGCAGCAGGCTGAGCAGGTCGTCGTCGACGAAGGTGCGGAGATAGCGGACCTCGTGCTGGAGACGGCCGAGCCGCTCGCGGGCCGCGACGGTCAGACTGCGGCCGTTCCGGCTGGTCCATCCCGGGGGCGGGAGCTCGTCGAGCGCCTCGACGAGGCTCGCCATGTCGGTGATCTCCTGCGGTGCGTGCAATGGATCCGCGCCGGCGGCCGATTGGCCTGCTGTGTCCTCCCCGCCGTTCTCGGGAGCCGCGAGTGCGCGCTGTCGGCGCCAGGCGAGGGCCTGCGCCCACTCGGAGAAGGCGAGCAGATCGGCTGGGCCGAGCCTCCAGCGTGCCCCGGCGAGCAGGCGCAGCAACGCGTCGGACCGATTGGGGTCCACGAGAATGCGCAGAGTCGCCACCATGTCGACGATCTCCGGAAGTGCCAGCAGTCCGGAGAGGCCGACGATCTCGTACGCCATGCCGAGTTCGTCGAGGGCCGAGGCCATCTCGGCGAGTTCCTCCCTGCGCCTGAACAGGACGGCTGACGTCGGCGGCGAACCGGACTCACGCAGGAACGTCTCGCGGGCCTCCTGCAGGCGGCGGCCGAGCCAGCGCATCTCCTCTCCGCTGGTGGCGAGCCGTGCCAGTTCGACTCGTCCGGCCTCGGCGACAGGGCTCGGGACGAGAGGTTCCACGCCGACCGTGCCACCCCGCGCGGAGTCCCCGACGAGTGGCGCGGAGACGGCGTTCGCTGCCTCGAGGATGTGTACGGAGTTCCGCCATGCCGTGGTGAGGTGGGCGGCGGCGGCTGGTTCCCTCCCCGTCTCGGTGACCTTGGGGAACTCCTGGGGGAAGCGGAAGAGCTGCCCTGCCGAGGCCCCCCGGAAGCCGTAGATCGACTGGTTCGGGTCTCCCACGGCTGTGACGGCGTGGCCGTCCCCGAAGAGGGACGAGAACAGGACCATCTGGGCATGCGAGGTGTCCTGGAACTCGTCAAGGAGGACGACCTTGAATCTGGCTCGCTCCTCCTCGCGCGCCGCCGGGACGTCTCGCGCGATTCTGGCGGCGAGGGCGACGAGGTCGCCGTAGTCGAGCACGGAACGCTCGCGCTTGGCTTCCGCGTAGCGGGTGGCGAGCTGGGCGACGGCGGCCCGGGTGCGCAGCATGCCGACGATCTTCTCTGCGGCCTGGGCGCGGGGCTTCTCCTTGTCCGCGATATACGGCAGCGCGTCGAGTCGAGCCGCCTCCGCCGCGACAAAGGCGGTCGCGTCGCTGGGCGAGACGAGGTGCTCGGCGCATTCGGAGGCGAAGTGGACGACAGCATCGGTCAGCGTCGAACGGGCCGCCTGCAGTTCGGCGGGGTCGCCGTCGTACTCCTGGACGATGCGGTCGGCGAGCTGCCAGGTCTGGGCGGAGCCGAGGAGCTCCGCATCGGGTTCGATGCCGATGCGCATTCCATGGTCGGCGACGAGGGAGTTCGCGTAGGAGTGGTACGTCGACACGCTCGGCTCGCCCAGCTCGTCGAGTTCTCCCTCGATGAGGCCGTGCTCGGCGAGCCGCATGAGCTGGACGCGGATGCGGTGCGCGAGCTCTCCGGCGGCTTTGCGCGTGAAGGTGACTCCCAGGATCTCGTCGGGCCTGACGAGGCCGTTGGCGACGAGCCACACCACCCGGTCGGCCATGGTCGCTGTCTTGCCGGACCCCGCGCCGGCGATGACCAGCATCGGCTCCAGGGGCGAGGAGATGATCGCCGATTGCTGCTCCGTCGGCCGGAACTGTCCGAGCTTGTCCGCCAAGTCCTCCGGGGTGAAACGCATCGACGTGATCACGGCTGGGTCACCTGCTTTCCTTCGTTGCACAGCGGGCAGACGCCCGGGAGCCTGCAGGGGACGGAACGCCCCTTGGAGGGATCGTGCCGAGCTATGAAATCCGCGGCCCCCATCAGGCCGGCGGCCTCGAGCACCAGAGGGGTGGCCCAGTCCTCGTCCGGGTCGTGGATCGGCTGCTGCTCCTGCGGTTTGGCAGTCTTCGTCCCGTCCCCGAGCTGGACCAGGGCCGCACCTGCGGGGCGGGGCAGGACGCTTGACGGAACGCGGTCCCCGAGCGCTCCGGCGAGCACGGCGGCCTGGTACGTGCCGAGCTGCGGATGCTGCTGGACCTCCTCCTGGGTCGGTTTCGACTTGCCGGTCTTGAGGTCCACGACGTAGGGCCGCCCGTCGTCACCGACCTCGACCCGGTCGATGACACCCTTGATGCGCGCCTGCCGGCCGTCCTGCCCCACGACCACGTCGATTGGGACCTCCTGGCCGACGAGCCGCCGTCCGCTCTTTCGCATCTCGATGCCGTAGAGGGCCAGCTTGCGGAGCATCTCCTCGGCACGGTCCCGGTCCTTCTCCGTCTCCCAGCCCGGGGGCAGGTCGAGGTCCGGCCACCGTCGCTCCAGCTCCGCTTTGTACTGCTCGCCCGTAGCCTCCGGCAGCTGCTCTGCGATCGAGTGCACGAGCGTGCCGAGACTGCGGGCGAAGTCGACCGCGGCCTCCCCGCCTGCGGCCTGGACGAACCAGTTCAGCGGTGATTCCAGCACGGCCTGCACCCGCGAGGGCGACACTGCGGGGACCCGGTCCGGCGGGGCCGCCGGACCAGTGGTCGTGGGCGGGACGAGGCCCCACCAGCTATCCGGGTGGGCCCCGCGGACGGCCGAGTGGGCGAGGCCGCCCAGCACGACGGCGGCGTCCCCTCCGACGGCGGGGTCGGTCCCGTCAGCGGCCTGGAGGGCTCCGCTGGACGCCGAGCCAGCGGTCTCCCCTGCGGCGCTGCCGGCCTCGGCCGTGCGCCGGAGGTGGGCGACCAGACCCGAGAGAGTGTGCGGTCGCGGAACGGTCGTGAGCGGACGTTCCGCCTCCAGCGGATCGACGAGATCGATGAGAGCGGATGGCTGGGCGTCCTCCGACGCGACCGCGATGCACACGAGTTGCTCACGCGCGCGGGAGGCTGCTGCCGCGAAGCTCCGGAATTCATCGGCACGCACGGCGCGCACCCGCGACGCCGCGTCGCGCTGCTTCATGGCCTCGGGCCCGTCCTCGACCAGCGCCGCGAGCGCCCCGGTTCTGAGCAGTTCGCCGCGGAGCCTGGTGTTGGGCCAGATTCCCTCCTGCAGACCCGGTATGAGTACCAGGTCCCATTCCCGGCCGACGGCCGCCGCAGGGGTGAGGACGGACACCGCCTCCGCTGCGCCCCCGCGGCCGGCGAGCGAATCCATCGGCAGGTCCTGCGATTCGATGTAGTCCACGAACTGGGCGATGGTGGCGCCCGGCAGTTGGTCGATGTACCGCTCGGCTGCCTGGAACAGAGCCAGCAGGGCGTCCAGGTCGAGATCGGCTCGTTGTCCTGCGCTACCGCCGGCGAGCGCCGACTCGCGCCATGGCTGCTCGAGCCCGGAGGCCTGCCAGAGCGACCACAGGGCGGTCTCGGCGTTGGCGCCTTCGCCCTCGAGGTGGGTGCGCAGTGCCGTGAACATCCGCACGAGCCGCCGGGCTCCATTCGCCTCGCGCCCGACTCCGGTCAGGAGTTCGGGCTCCCTGAAGACCGCGCCGAGGAGTTCGCTGCTGCTCCGCCGCGGCACGGAGCGGTCCGCGGCCCGGAGCCGCTGGCGCAGCCTACGGACGTCGAGGGCCGTCGCACCGCCGAAACGCGAGGTCATGAGCTCCTCGGCCAGCTCTGGGTCGGGGACGGGGTCCTCGCCTTGGGCGAGCTGCAGCAGTGCGACCAGCGGCCAGACGGCGGGCTCGGCCTTGAGCGGAACCTCGGCCGGAGGAACGGTGACCGGCACTCCTTGCTGGGTGAGGTGTCGCGCGACGTCCCGCACGAGTCCGCCGTGACGGACGATGACGGCGATGTCGTTGAGCGATCTGCCCTTCATCAGGTGCTCCTGCAGGATCCGGAGCGCGACGTAGCGCTGTTCGTGGACGGGACTCTCCACGAGATGAGCGGCCGCGACCCCGCTCGGACTGGTCTCCAGAGTGCCGACCTCCCGGCCGGCGCGCCCCGCCGAAAGCGGGATCCGGCGGACGACCCGCGTCCACGCCTCCCCGACGGCCGACGACATGCGGAAGGACTCGTGGAGTTCCAGCCGCCTGACCGGGTGGTCAGGGACGCCGAGGAATGAGTCGATCCGGGCCAGGAAATCCGGGCGGGCGCCGCGGAACCCCTGGACGACCGAATCCGGTGCGGCGAACGCCAGGACGTCCCGGCCCCGGCCGAGCGCCGCGAGCAGCCGGTACTGCGCGGGGTTCGCCTCCTGGAGGTCGTCGACGACGATGAGCTGCAACCGAGCGGTCTCGGTCTCGCGGAGTTCCGGGTGCTCCTCCAGGAGAGCGACGGCGGTGCTGATCAACCCGGCCGGGTCGAAGGCCTCGGCATTCCCGAGGTCCAGCAGGTCGCGGTACTCCTGGTAGACCTGGGCCGCCGCCTCCCATTCGGGGATGAGATGCCGCCGGCCGAGCTGCTGCACATCAGCCGGTTCGAGCCCGTGCTCGGAGAGCCGGTCGAAGAACTCCCGGAGCTGTCCGCGGAAGCCACGGGTCCCGACGGCCTCGCCCAGCGCCTCCGGCCAGCGCGGGGCGCTCGGTGCCCCGTCGGCGTGGCCGCTCAGGATCTGGCCGATCAGCGCGTCCTGCTCGGGTCCTGTGAGCAGACGCGGGGGCCGTTGGAGCTGCGGCAGGAAGCCTCCGAGCCGAGCACGCCGGATCAGGTCGAAGGCGTACGAGGACCACGTGCGCACCGCCGGCTCCGAGAACGTGACGTCCACGGCCTCCGAGAGCCGGTCCCGCAGGCGCGCCCCGTGGGCCCGGGCCGACGTCAGCACCAGCAGCTGTCCGGGGGCGAGGTCGGCGGGCGCGTCTCCGTCGCCACCGGCCGCGGACCCGGCCCCCGTCTCCGGGCGCGCGCTGTCGGCCCGGCCGACGGGATACCCGAGACGGCGCGCGACGGCGGCGAGCAGGGCCGTCGTCTTGCCGGTCCCCGGAGCCCCCAGGACGAGGACGGGCCCGTGTCCGCGCCGAAGGCCTGCGACGGCCTCCTGGGCCGGCGACAGCCGCGCCAGCAGCGCATGGTCGTCGGTCCGCGCCGCACGGGATTCCGCAGCGGTGCCCGGTTCCGCCTCAGTCGCGTCCATGCCGATCCTCCTCTGTCCCCTGTGCTGATGGCCAGGGCCTCATCGAATCACGTGCGGCCCACGAATTGACGTCATGGACGATCACCGCCGCAGGGGTCATTCGGCCGCAACCGGTCGGCGAGCGCGTCGATCCGGGCGAAGTCCTCGGCGGAGGGCTGCCATCTGGCGTCGGGGAAGCGCACGCGGTCCGGCCCCGCGCCCCGCACGGGTGTGGACTCGGATACCCAGTGGGGCCGTGCCCGGACCGCCAGTTCCGCCGGGAGGGACCCGTCGGCGCGGACGACGCGCCACCACGGGAGGTCCTCGCCCTCGCTTCCCGCCATGGCTCGTCCGACCTGCCGGGGCCCGCCCGCCCCGAGCAGTTCCGCGACGTCGCCGTAGGAGACCGCGGTCCCGGCCGGAACGAGCACGACGAGCTCGTGGATCGCGAGGTTCAGTGGGCTGTGCACATCGGACAGCGTAGCGGCCGCCTCGGCGGTGCTGCGGCGACGGAGTCCTATCGCAGGGGTCCCTGCCGGTACCGTTGAAGCATGATCGAGCAGTCCGAGTACACCGAACCGGCCAGTCCCGTCCTCTGGCACCAGCTGCCCCGCGCCGCCTTCGACCTGGAGACGACCGGCACGGACCCGGAGTCGGCGCGGATCGTCACCGCGTCGGTCATCGTGGTGAACGGACGCAGCGAGATCGTGCACCACCGCGAATGGCTCGTGGACCCCGGTGTGGAGATCCCGGCGGCCGCCTCAGCGGTCCACGGGATCACGACCGAGCGGGCCCGCGCCGAGGGTCTTCCGGCGCTGGAGGCCGTCGGCGAGATCGCCGCTCACCTGACCGACCTCTTCGCGACGATGCCGGTCCTCGCCTTCAACGCCTGCTACGACTTCACCGTGCTCAACCGGGAGGCCGCCCGGCACGGACACGGGTTGCTGGATCCGGCTCCCGTGATCGATCCGCTGGTGCTGGACCGCCGCGTCGACCGGTACCGCCGGGGCAAGAGGACGCTCTCCGCGCTGGCGGACTTCTACCGGGTCCCCCTCAGCAACGCGCACACATCGCTCGCCGATGCGGCTGCGACCATCGGCGTCGCCGATGCTCAGACCGCCCGGTACCGGGAACTTCAGATCGAGCCGTTCGAGCTCCACGCGGCCCAGATCAACTGGCACCTCGCCTGGGCGGAGGATTTCCAGCAGTTCCTCCGGGGGAAGGACCCCCTCGCGGTCGTCGACGGCACATGGCCGCACAAACCCGCGCTCTGAGAGCTCTCCGGCCGGCCAGCGGCCGGCGGCTCCGACGTGTCGTTTAGCACACTCGGAACGACAGGCCCGTATTTTCATGTCGGCCTGTGACCGGCCGTGTCCTGATACCGGTGCCCCGGGTGTTTCAATAGATGCCGACCCCCGCCGAGCGACCCCCTGAGGTTCATTTGATCACCATCACCGATTTGCGCAAGGTCTACCGCCAAGGAGACCGCGAGGTCGTCGCACTCGACGGCGTCTCCCTCGGCGTCGACAAGGGGCAGATCCACGGCATCATCGGACACTCCGGCGCAGGCAAGTCCACGCTCGTGCGGTGCCTGACGCTGCTCGACCGCCCCACGTCCGGCTCCGTCTCCCTCGACGGCCGCGATCTCTCCGGCATCTCGGACAAGGAGCTGCTGACGGCGCGCAGGCGGATCGGCATGGTGTTCCAGCACGCCAACCTGTTCGATTCGAGGACGACGGCGCAGAACATCGCCTATCCACTCGAATTGGTGGGGACCCCGAAGGACGAGACCCGGGCGAAGGTCGACGAGCTGCTCCAGATCGTCGGTCTGGCCCGCTTCGCCGACGCCTACCCCTCACAGCTCTCGGGTGGGCAGCGTCAGCGCGTCGGCATCGCCCGGGCGCTCGCCACGGACCCCGACGTCCTGCTCTGCGACGAGCCGACGTCGGCCCTCGACCCCGCGACGACGGACGAGATCCTGACGCTGATCAAGGCCGTCCGGGACCGTCTGAACGTCACCGTCCTGATCATCACCCACGAGATGAACGTGGTGAAGCGCGCCTGCGACTCCGTCTCCCTGCTGGAGGCCGGGCGAATCGTCGAGCACGGACGCCTCGCCGAGGTCGTCGCGGACATCGACGGGCGCCTCGCGCAGGCGCTGCTGCCGCTGCCCGGAGACGCACCGGACGCCATCCCGGCCGGCTTCATCCTGGAGCTGCTCTACTCCGGCGACCAGGCCGTCGAACCGGTCATCTCGAGTCTCACCCGAAGGTTCGGCGTCGACGTCAACGTCCTCGCGGGATCGGTCGAGCATCTCGGCGGCACGCAGTTCGCGCACCTGCGCATCCACCTGCCGACCGACGCCGACATCGAAGCGATCAAAACACACCTCGGTGCCATCGGCGTCGCTGTCTCGGTGAAGGAGGCCTGAACATGGACTGGTTGAACTCGCTCTTCGAGAACCCCGGCATCACCCGCGCGCTGCCCGAGGCGGTGATGGAGACGCTGCAGATGGTCATCATCTCCGGTGTCGCGACAGTGCTCATCGGCGTCCCGCTCGGCATCATCCTGCACGTGACCGCGCCGGGCGGCCTCGCGCCCATGCGCCCGCTCAACGCCGTCCTGTCCGGGGTCGTCGTGAACATCACCCGCTCCATCCCCTACGCGATCCTGATGCTCGCCCTGATCCCCTTCACGCGCTTCATCGTCGGCACGTCGATCGGCCCGGTCGCGGCCTGCGTCTCGCTCACCATCGCCACCGCCCCGTTCTTCGCCCGGCTCGTCGAGACGTCCCTGCGCGACATCCAGGGCGGCAAGATCGATGCGGCCCTGGTCATGGGGTCGAGCCGCCGGCAGGTCATCCGCAAGGTCATGCTGCCGGAGGCGATGCCGTCGATCGTCTCCGGCGTCACGACGACCCTCGTCATGCTCGTCGGCTACTCGGCGATGGCCGGCCTGATCGGCGGCGGCGGCCTCGGCCGCCTCGCCTACAACTACGGCTACCAGCGGTACGACGTCGCGGTCATGATCGTCACCATCGCGGTCATGGTGATCCTCGTCCAGCTGATCCAGGTCGTGGGCGACTGGCTGAGCCGCCGCGTGGACCACCGCTAGCCACAGGCCCCCGCCCCCACAGATCCCCGCCGCCCTGCGCGGCGGACTGCGACTGGTAGCCGCCGGTCGCACCACTTGCCCTCCCCGCCGCCCGGGGCGGGCCGGACCCGAAAAGGATGCGTTCCCATGCGTCACAAGCTCTCACTCGCAGCGACCGGTGCGGTCGCTCTCCTCGCGCTGACGGCTTGCGGTGGCTCGTCCACCCCCAGCGCGGAGACCCCGAACCCGGAGGATCCGGTGGTCGTGACCGTCGGCGCCATGCCCGTCCCGCACGCCAAGATCCTCGAGTACGTCGACCAGAACCTCGCCCCGGAGGCGGGGATCGACATCGAGGTCCAGGAGTTCGACGACTACCAGACGCCGAACATCGCCCTCGCCGAGGGCAGCATCGACGTCAACTACTACCAGCACCTCCCCTGGTTCGAGGACCAGGTGGCGACCAAGGGCTACGAGTTCGAGCACGGCGCCGGCATCCACATCGAGCCCTATGCCGCGTTCTCGCAGCACGGCTCCGTCGAGGAGATCCCCGACGGCGGGATGGTCGCCATCACCAACGACCCCTCCAACCAGCTGCGCGCGCTGAAGCTGCTGGAGAAGGGCGGCCTGCTCGAGAACATCGAGGACGACACGACGGCACTGTCCCTCACCGAGGAGCAGAACCCGAAGGGCCTGGAGTTCGAGGAGAACCAGCCCGAGGTCCTCGTCCAGCAGGTCCAGGACCCGCAGGTCGACGTCGCGATCGTCAACGGCAACTACATCCTCGAGGCCGGCATGAGCACCGAGGACGCGCTCCTCGTGGAGGACGTCACGGCGAAGAACCCCTATGCCAACTTCCTCGCGTGGCGCGCGGGCGAGAGCACCCCGGCGATCGAGAAGCTCGAGGAGCTCATGCAGTCCGACGAGGTGAAGCAGTTCATCGAGGAGTCCTGGCCCAACGGGGACGTCATGCCGACCGAGTAGTCACGGCAGCACGCTCGCCTTCCCCGGGCACAACGACGGCGGCCGGTCACCTTCAGCGAAGGTGACCGGCCGCCGTCGTCGTAGCGAGCCGCTCCCGACCGTGTCAGCCGGCAGCGGGCCGGGCCGATGCCGCAGCCCGGGCGGCCGCCGGCAGGGCGGCGAAGATCCGCTCCATCGCCGCGTCGTCGTGCGCGGCGGAGAGGAACCAGGCCTCGAAGACGCTAGGCGGCAGGTAGACGCCGGACTCCAGCATCGAGTGGAAGAACGGGCCGTAGCGGAAGGATTCCTGGGCCTGGGCCTGGGCGTAGTCGCGGACTCCGTGCTCGCGCGTGCCGAAGGCGACGGAGAACAGGTTGCCGGCCGTCTGGATCGAGTAGTCGACCCCGGCGGCGTCGAGCGCATCGGCCAGGGCGCGCTGCAGTTCCGCGCTCCGGGCGTCGATGTGCGCGTAGACGTCGGCGGTCGCGTTCTCGAGCTGGGCGATGCCCGCGGCCATCGCGACCGGGTTCCCGGAGAGCGTGCCCGCCTGGTAGACGGGCCCGGTCGGCGCCAGGTAGTCCATCACGGCGGCCCGGCCGCCGAGGGCCGCGGTGGGCAGGCCGGCGCCGATCACCTTCCCGAACGTGTAGAGGTCCGGGGTCCATCCCTCCTGGCGGCCCGAGAGACCCCAGTAGCCGGCGTCGGAGACGCGGAAGCCCGTGAGGACCTCGTCGAGGATCAGCAGTGCTCCGTGGGCGTGCGCGGTCTCCTTGAGGAACCGGTTGAAGCCCGGCTCGGGGGTGACGACGCCCATGTTGGCCGGCGCGGACTCGGTGATGATCGCGGCGATGTTCTGGCCATGCTCCGCGAAGGCGGCCTCGATGGCGGCACGGTCGTTGTACGGCAGGACGAGCGTCTCGGCCGCGGTGGCCGCCGTGACGCCGGCGGATCCCGGCAGCGACATGGTGGCGACGCCGGACCCGGCGGCCGCGAGGAGCCCGTCGAGGTGGCCGTGGTAGCACCCGGCGAACTTCACGACGAGGTCGCGGCCCGTGTAGCCACGGGCCAGCCGGACGGCCGTCATGGTGGCCTCGGTCCCCGTGGAGACCATGCGCAGGCGGTCCACTCCCCCGACGCGCTGGGCGACGAGCTGGGCCAGACGGGACTCGTCCGGCGTGGAGGCGCCGAAGGAGAGCCCGCGGTCGACGGCGGCGTGGACTGCCTCCTGGATGGCGGGGTGCCGGTGACCGAGAAGGGCCGGACCCCAGGAGCAGACCAGGTCGACATAGCGCCGCCCGTCGGCGTCGGTCACGTAGGGCCCGTCCGCCTCGACGATGAAGCGCGGGCTGCCGCCGACGGAGCCGAAGGCCCGCACCGGGGAGTTCACGCCCCCGGGCATCAGCTGCTGCGCCGTCGCGTAGTAGGCCTCGTTCTGACTCTGTGTTGCGCTCAAGGGAACCTCTCTCGGTGCTCGTTCTTCTCGGCGTTCAGCCTAGCGTTCGCGCAGCCACCCGGCGATTTCGGCCGCCCAGTAGGTGAGGACCGTATCGGCGCCGGCGCGGCGGATGCCCAGGACCGACTCGAGGACCGCGCCGCGGCGGTCGATCCAGCCGTTGGCGGCGGCGGCCTCGATCATCGCGTACTCGCCGGAGATCTGGTACGCGGACACCGGCACGGGCGACACCGCGGCCACGTCGGCGATGATGTCCAGGTAGCTCATCGCCGGCTTGACCATGACCATGTCCGCGCCCTCGGCAAGATCCAGCTCCACCTCGCGGATCGCCTCGCGGCGGTTGGCACCGTCCATCTGGTAGGTCCGCCGGTCGCCGGTCAGCTGGGAGTCCACGGCCTCGCGGAACGGGCCGTAGAAGGCCGAGGCGTACTTGGCCGCGTAGGCGAGGATGGAGACGTCGTGGTGGCCGGCGGCGTCGAGCGCCCGGCGGATGACGCCGACCTGGCCGTCCATCATCCCCGACGGGCCGAGCATGTGCGCGCCGGCGTCGGCCTGCGCTACGGCCATCCGGCCGTAGAGCTCCAGTGTGGCGTCGTTGTCGACGCCGCCCTGCGCGTCGAGGACACCGCAGTGGCCGTGGTCGGTGAACTCGTCGAGGCAGACGTCCCCCATGACCACGAGTTCGTCGCCGACCTCGATGCGCACGTCCCCGATGGCCCGGTTCAGGACGCCGTCCGGGTCGAGGCCGGCACTGCCGGTCGCGTCCCGGTGCTCGGGGATGCCGAAGAGCATGATGCCGCCGAGCCCGAGCTCCGCGGCCTCGGCCGCGGCGCGCTTGAGCGAGTCCGTGGTGTGCTGCACGACGCCGGGCATCGACTGGATCGGGTTCGGCTCGCTCAGCCCCTCGCGGATGAAGGCGGGCAGGATGAGGTGCTGCGGGTCCAGGGAGACCTCGGCGCTGAGTCGGCGCATCGCGGGGGTGGTGCGCAGGCGGCGCGGGCGGTGGTGGGGGAAGCTCATGCGTGGTTCCTTCGTGGTGTCGGGATGGTCGTCGGTCGGCGGTCAGCCGGGCGGGGCGGCGTCGGCTCGGGCAGCCGCCCAGGCCTCCGCCATGGCCTCCGGCGTGGGAGCGGCGGCCACCGCGATCCCCCGGTGCCCCAGCTCGCGCAGGGCGGCGGCGGTCGGCTGGCCGATCGCCACGGGCACGATCCCGTCGGCTCCTCCGATCGGTCCGGCCAGGTCGGTGAAGCGGTGCGCGATGCTCGGCGAGGTGAACAGGACGGCGTCGACCCCGCCTGCCCGCACGAGGCCGGGCAGGTCCGCCGCGGCCAGCCGGGCTGCGTCGTTCTCCGGCACGGTGCCGTCGGCGACCGCCAGCGGTTCCGTGAGCCGCCGCCCGGGCCGCGCGGGTGCGTCCACGGTCCGGTAGGCGACGACGACGTCGGTCGACTCCCCCGCGCGCTGCAGCCCCGTCGCCAGGGTCGCCGAGGCGAGGTCGGCCTGCGGGAGGAGGATCCGCGCGGGGGTGTGCCCGGGCCCCGCCGCGACCGTCTCCCGCCACAGCGAGACGAGCCCCTCGGCGGACTGTCCCCGCTCGGGGGTCGGGAGCAGTTCGATGTCCATCCCCTCGGCCCGCGCCGCGCGGGCGGTCGCGTCGCCGACGGCGCCGATCCGGGTCCCGGCGGGGAGGTGGAGCCCGCGCCCCAGGGCCCGCGCCCGCTGCTTCAGCGCGCGGATGGTCGTGATCGAGGTCAGGATCATCCAGTCGTAGCCGCCGTCGAGCAGGGCCAGCAGGGCTGCGTCGAGGGCGGCGGTGTCCGCGGGCAGCTCGAAGTCGATCAGCGGGCAGAGGACCGTGGCGGCCCCGTGCCGGGCCAGGACCTCCACGGTCCGGCCCGCACGGTCGGGGCTGCGCATGAGCAGCGCGGTCCTCCCGGAGAGGGCCGCACTGGCTCCGCTGCCCGGTGCGTCGGCCGCCCCGGCGCCCACTGAACTGCCCATGGCCGGCGCCCCTACAGTCCGGCCAGGTCCGCGGCGCCCTCGCGGAGCATGAGATCCGCGAGCTCGCGCCCCAGCGCGTCGGCCCCGCCGACCGTCAGCTCTCGCGTGGACGCGCTCCGGCGGATCACGTCCGTGCCGTCCGGGGCGGCGACGACGGCGTCGAGGAGCAGCTGGTCCGCCTCGACGCGGGCGAGCGCGCCGATCGGTGCGGCGCAGCCGCCCTCCAGCTGGGCCAGGAGCGCGCGCTCGCTCGTCACGGCGAGCCGGGTCGGCAGGTCGTCCAACTCGCGCAGCGCCTCGGCCAGTTCACCGGTCCGGGCGGTCTCCGGCCGGCACTCGACGGCGAGCGCGCCCTGGCCCGGCGCGGGCAGGACGTCGGCCGGGTCGAGGTACTCGGTGATGTGCGCGTGCAGGCCGAGCCGCTCCAGTCCGGCCGCGGCGAGGACGACGGCGTCCAGGTCGCCCTGGGCGACGCGACCCACGCCGCCGTCGTCCGCCTGGTCCGGGGAGCCCTTGACCCGGCCCAGGCGGGTCCCGACGTTGCCGCGGATGTCCACGATCTGCAGGTCGGGCCGGGCGTACCGCAGTTGCGCGGCGCGGCGTGGGGAACCCGTCCCGACGGTGGCGCCCTCGGGCAGCTCCGCCAGGAACAGGCCGTCGCGCGCGCAGAGCGCGTCGCGGACGTCCACCCGTGGCGGGATCGCCGCGACGACCAGGCCCTCCGGCTGCTTCGTCGGCAGGTCCTTCAGCGAGTGCACGGCCAGATCGCACCGGCCCTCGAGCAGCGCCACCCGTAGCGCCGCCGCGAAGACACCGGTCCCGCCGAGCTGGGCGAGCGAGCCGGAGGTGACATCGCCCTCCGTCTTCACCAGCACGGTGCGGTGCTCCTGCCCGGTGAGCCCGCTGAGCGCCTCGGCGACGTGCCCGGTCTGGGTGGTGGCCAGGGCGGATCCGCGCGTGCCGACCGTGAACTCGCTCATCGCGACGCCGGCCCGGCCTGCGCCGACGGGGCGGAGTCGGACGGGGCGGAGTCGGACGGGGCGGGCGCCGACTCGGCGACCGGCCGACGCGCGCCGGAGCGAGCGGTCAGCATGGGCCGGCAGCCGGTCACGCAGCAGATGTCGCCCCAGTCGCCGGGGACCACCTGCTCGCCCCTCGCGGGGGCCTGGCCGCCGGCACCGTGGAGCTGCTCGGCGACGATGTCCACGAGTCCGCCGACGAAGGCGGCATGCGTCCCCGGCGTCGGGGCCCGGTGGAAGGCGAGGCCGAGCTCCGCGGCGGTGTCCCGGGCCTCGGTGTCGAGGTCCCACTTGACCTCCATGTGATCGGACACGAAGCCGATCGGCATGACCACGACGCCGCGGGTGCCCGCGGCGGCGTACTCCTCGATCGCGTCGTTGATGTCCGGCTCCAGCCAGGGGGTGGTCGGCGCTCCGGAGCGGGACTGGAAGACCAGGGAGTGCTCCAGGCCGGCGGCCTCCGGCACGGTCTCCATCAGCGTCCGGGCGACGGCGAGGTGCTGGGCCGTGTAGGCGTCCGTCCCGTACTCGGCCTTCACGTGGTCCGGTCCCTGCGCATCGGCGACGGCGGTGGGGATGGAGTGGGTGACGAAGACGACCTTGGGCTGCGCGTCCGGCTCGCCCTTGGCGGCCAGCTGCGCCCTGACGTCCTCCAGCCCGGCGGCGAGCGCCTCCTGGAACGGGGCGATGAAGGCGCGGTCGTAGAAGAACTGGCGGATCTTCACGACGTCGATCTTGCCCTCGAGACCGGTCTTCTCGTAGGCCTGCGCGATGTCCTCGCGGTACTGGCAGCAGCTCGAGTAGCCGGCGTAGGCGCTGGTGACCAGCATGAGCACGCGGCGGTGGCCGTCGTCGTACATCTGCTGGAGCGCCTCGGGGATGTAGGGGTCCCAGTTGCGGTTGCCCCAGTAGAGCGGCAGGCTCCAGTCGCGGCGGGCGATCTCTGCCTCGAGGGCGGCCAGGAGGTCCCGGTTCTGCTCGTTGATGGGGCTGACCCCGCCGTTCGCCCGGTAGTGGGTGGCGACCTCCTCGAGGCGCTCGTCCGGGATCCCGCGGCCGGCGGTGACGTTGCGCAGGAACGGGATGACGTCGTCCTGGCCCTCGGGTCCGCCGAAGGAGGCGAGGAGGACGGCGTCGTAGCCCAGGCCCTCGGTGGTCTGGTTCTCGGCGCGGCTCATCAGCGCAGCACCTCCGCGATCTGCGCGATGTCGATCCGCTGGCCCGTGTAGAACGGGATCTCCTCGCGGACGTGGTTGCGCGCGTCGGTGTAGCGCAGGTGCCGCATCATGTCGACGAGGTCGATCAGGGCCGGGGCCTCGAGGCAGACCATCCACTCGTAGTCGTTCAGGGCGAAGGCGGCGACGGTGTTCGCCAGGACGTCCGGGAAGTCGCGGCCCAGGATGCCGTGGTCGCGCAGCATCTTGCCCCGCTCGGCCGGGTCCAGCAGGTACCACTCGTAGGAGCGGACGAACGGGTAGACCGTCATCCACTGGCCGGCGGGGACGCCGCGGGAGAAGGCCGGCGAGTGGTCCTTCGCGAACTCCGCGTCGCGGTGCACGCCCATCGAGGACCAGACCACGGAGGTCTCGGCGAAGAGGTAGGTGCGGCGGATCTTGCGCACGGCCTCCTGCAGGGCCTCCGCGCTGGGGCCGTGGAGCCAGGTCATGACGTCCGCGTCGGCGCGCATGCCGGAGACGTCGTAGGCGCCGCGCAGGGTGACGCCGTCGGCGGCGAGCTCCTCCACCAGCGCCTCGAAGGCGCCGACGCCCTCGGAGCGGTCCAGGTCTGATTCGCGCTTGAACACCGTCCACAGCGTGAAATGCAGGGTGTCGCCCTCGCGCTCGCGGTCCGCGATCACGGGGCTGTTCGAACGGTTCTCGCTCATGGTGCCTCTTTCTTGATGTGGCGTGGGTCCAGCGGCGTCGCTGGCGGTGTGTGGTCGGCGCCGGTTAGCTGACGCTGATGCGCGTGCGGGAGCGGGTGTCCGCGACGACGGCGGCGAGCCCGGTGCCCGAGAGCCAGGCCCCGACGGCGTCGAGCTGCGGGAATCCCTCCAGGATCTCCCGGACCGTCTCGACGCGCCGGCGGTGGCCGGTCGTCGCGAAGGGCAGGGCGCCCCGGTAGCGGACGACGTCCCAGCCGAGGACGTCCGCCTCGGTGAGCGCCAGGCCCAGGAGCGTGCCCGCGTCGGCGAGGGCGGTGGCGTAGAGGGTCGCGTCGTCCGCGTCGGCGACGCGCGCCCTCTCCTCGGACAGCCGGCCGTAGGACAGGCGGAGCACGTGCGTCCCGGGGCCGGCCTCCTCGGCCAGCCACTGCCACTTGGCGGTCGCGTGGGTGAGGGCCTTGGCGGCGACGTCCGACGCGTCCGGGGCCACGAGCACGCCGCTCCCGCGCGGCGCCTCGTCGAGCTCCGGGCGGTCGACCACGAGGGTGACGAGGCGGACGCCGGCGCCGGCCTCGGGGCGGTGCTCGTTCAGGGCGGGCTCCAGCTGGCCGAGGAGGTCGACGGCGGAGGGGCCGTCGGTCGCCACGACGAGCCGCTGCACCTCGAGCGCCTCGTCCGGGGTTGCGCAGTCGGGACGAACGGAGTCGGGACCCGCGGCGTCCGGACCAGCGGCGCCCGGCCCGGAGGTTCCGCGGCCGCCCGCGGACTCGGAGAGCGAGACGGTGTAGCCGTCGTCGTGCCGACGCAGGCGGGTGACCCGCACGCCGCGGCGCAGCTCGACGCCCCGGTCCTCGAGGTCGGCGACCAGCGCCTGGGTGAGCCGCTGGTCGCCGCCGCGGATCCCGGCGACGGCGGAGCCCGCCGGCGCTGCCCGGCGCAGGGCGGCCACGGCGCGGGCCAGCGACCCGTGCTCGACGACGGCGGCGCGCAGCCCGGGGGCGACCACGTCGACGTCGAGCGTGTCCGGGTCCGCCGAGTGGACGCCGGAGACCACGGGGGTGACGAGCGCGTCGAGCACGGCGGACCCCATGCGGGAGCGCACGAGCGCGCCGAGGCTCATCGGGCCGTCGGTGAGGGACTTCGAGACGGGCATCGCCAGATCGGCGGCGGCGCGCAGGGCGGCCGTCTGGCCGATGAGCGCACGCACGTCGTCGGCCAGTGGATCGCCCGGGATGCCGAGGATGCCGGTCTGCGGGAGGGGCTGCGCCAGGCCGGCGTCGGCGGCTGCCTCGCCGTCGCGTCCGTGCCGTGACGGCCCATGGGCCTCGGCCGAGTACAGCCACGCGCCCCCGCCGGCGGGATAGACGATCTCGTCGCCCAGCCCGAGGTCCTCGAGCAGGTCCGCGACGGCGCTGCTGCGGGTGGCGAAGGACTCGGCGCCGGCGTCGAGCACGAGCCCTGCGACCTCGTGGGCGGCCACGCATCCGCCGAGGTCCCCGGTCGCCTCGAGCAGCGTCACGGAGAACCCGGCGATCGCGAGTTCGCGCGCGGCGATCAGGCCGGAGACGCCCCCGCCGACGACGGCGGCGGGGACGATGCGGCGCGGACTGCTCTCAGCTGTGGACACGATGCCTTCCCTGACGGGTTGTGATGCGGGCCTACTGGTCGATCGAGTGGATGAGGGAGACGACCCGGGTGAGGACCTCCGGATCGGTCTCCGGGGGCACGCCGTGCCCCAGATTGACGACGTGCCCGGGGGCACCGGAGCCGGACGCGACGACGTCGCGCACATGCTGCTCGAGGACCTCCCACGGCGCGGAGAGCAGGGCGGGGTCGATGTTGCCCTGCAGGGGGACCGTGCCGCCGAGGCGGCGGTTGGCCTCGGCCAGCGGCAGCCGGTAGTCCACGCCGACGACGTCGACCCCGACGTCGCGCATGGCGACGAGCAGCTCGGAGGTCCCAGTGCCGAAGTGGACGAGCGGGGCGCCGAGGTCGCGCACGGCGTCGAGGGCCCGGGCGGACGCCGGGGCGACGTGGCGCTCGTAGTCCGCCAGGCCCAGGCTGCCGGCCCAGGAGTCGAAGAGCTGACCGGCGCTGGCGCCGGCCTCGATCTGGGCGCGGAGGAACTTGCCGGAGGCGTCCGCCGCCCAGGCGGCCAGCGCATCCCAGGTCTCCGGCTCCGCGTGCATCATGGTGCGCGGGCCGAGGTGGTCGCGGGACGGGCGCCCCTCGACCATGTAGGCGGCCAGGGTGAAGGGGGCGCCGGCGAACCCGATCAGCGGGGTGCTGCCGAGCTCCGCGACCGTCAGGGCGACGGCCTCGCGGATGGGCTCCAGGGCGGCGTCGTCGAGCTCGGGGAGGTTCGCCACGTCGGCGGCCGTCCGCACGGGACTGCCGAGCACCGGGCCGACACCTGGGACGATGTCCACGTCCACGCCGGCGAGCTTGAGCGGGATGACGATGTCGGAGAAGAAGATGCCGGCGTCGACGTCGTGCCGGCGGACCGGCTGCAGCGTGATCTCGGCGGCGAGGTCCGGCTTCAGGCAGGAGTCGAGCATGCCGATCCCCTCACGCAGCTTCCGGTACTCGGGCAGCGAGCGGCCGGCCTGGCGCATGAACCAAACGGGACGGCGGGACGGCTTCTCCCCGCGGTAGGCGGCGATCAACGGGGAGCCCGCTGTACGGCCGTCCAGCAGCGGGTGGTTGGCGCTCAAGGTCATGCACGTCATTCTGCCAACCGGGGTCGGGTTCCGCTAATCCCGCGGGCGCGCGGACGGTCCCGGGTGGTGAACGCCACGTGGCCGGGAGGTGTCACCCACACCCTGCTTAGGGCACCCTTAACCCCTCCTGGGGATACCATGGAGACACTGTGGTTTTCCTATCCCTCGTTGCTTCCCATTCAGATGTGGACCTGGAGACGGTCGCCCGCCTGAGCGCCGGCGCCTCCGAGGTCGCTACCGGCGTGCTCGACGGCACGACGCCGATCCACGGTGCCGTGGTGCTCGCGACGTGCAACCGGTACGAGGTCTACGCGGAGGCCGCCTCCGAGGACGACGTCGAGGCGGCCCGCTCCGCGGTCATCGCCGAGATCGCCGAGCTCTCCGGGCTGGACGAGCACACCGTGTCCTCCGCGCTCGCGACCAAGACCGGACGCGACGCCGTGAGCCACCTCTTCGCTGTCGGCGCCGGCCTCGACTCCGCCGTCATCGGCGAGCGCGAGATCGCCGGCCAGGTCCGCCGCGCCCTCATCGAGGCGCAGCAGAACGGCACTGCCACCGGCTCCCTCGTGCGCCTCTTCCAGACCGCCTCGCGGACCGCGAAGGACGTGGGCTCCAGCACCGGTCTCGGCGGCCGCGGGCTGTCGATCGTCTCGGTGGCCCTCGATCTGGCCGAGGACCTCGCCGACGACGACTGGGCGGGCAAGTCCGTCGTCGTCTTCGGCACCGGTGCGTACGCCGGCGCCACGATGTCGCTGCTGCAGCAGCGCCGCGCCGGCCGCATCGGCGTCTACTCCCACTCCGGCCGCGCGCAGGCCTTCGCCGCCACGCGCGGCGGGACCCCGCTGACGGACGAGACGCTGCCGGAGGCCCTGGCCACCGCCGACGTCATCATCGGCTGCTCCGGCGGCGACAACCGGATTGCGGCCGAGGATCTCGCGGAGTCCGGGCGCGGAGACCGCCCCCTGGTCGCCATCGATCTGGCACTCACCCGCGATTTCGATCCGTCGCTGGAGGACCTCGACCACGTCGATGTCATCACTCTGGAGTCCGTCCGCATGGCCGCGCCGGCCGAGCAGGCCGCGGCGTTGGACGAGGCCCGCGGGATCGTCGCGAAGGCCGTGGACGAGTTCGACCTCGAGCTGCGGGAACGCTCGGCCGACGCGGCGATCGTGGCCCTGCGCAAGCACACGCACCGGGTCCTCGAGACCGAGATCGAGCGCGTCCGGGCCCAGCACGGGTGCACCGCCGCCGCCGAGGAGGTGGAGTTCGCGATGCGCCGCATGATGCGCCAGCTGCTCCACGTGCCCACCGTGCGGGCCCGCGAGCTCGCCGCCGAGGGCCGCAGCGACGAGGTCGTCAACGCGCTCGGCGCCCTCTTCGACATCTCCGAGGAGCAGATCGCCGAGACCGCCAAGCAGCGCCGGGCGAAGAAGACGGACCGTGCCCGCGGCGCCGCGGCTGCCGCCGATCTGCTGGACGACGCCGCAGCCCGCCGGGCCGCGATGCCAGACGACGCGATCCACGCGCCCCACCGCACGGCCTGATCCCGGGGTCTGACCGCTGCGTCCGATCCGGCGTCGGATATCGACGTCTCCTTCCGACGCAGGGCATGCCCGGTGCCGCGCCGGGGCAGTGATCAGTAGAGCGGCTTCTCCGGCTCGACGTCGCGCACCCAGGCGGTGATGCCGCCGTCGAGGTGCCGGACGTCGTCGTACCCCTGGGAGCGCAGGTGGCGCAGCACCTCCGCCGAGCGGCCGCCCGACTTGCAGTGGAGGATCAGCGGCTCGTCTCGGGGCAGGTCGACCTCGCCGCCGAGGATGTCCCCGCGCGGCGCCAGCTCCGCCCCCTCGATCGAGACGATCTCGGCCTCCCCGGCCTCCCGCACATCGATGAGGCGGAACCCGGCGCCTCCCGCCGCCCGCGCGTCCAGCAGGTCGCGCAGCTCGGTCGCCGAGACACCGGGCACCACATCGTCCGGGGGCGGGGCGATGCCGCAGAACGCCGGGTAGTCCTCGAGCAGCTCGGTCGGCTGCTGCACGGCCGGGTCCGGCCGCAGGCGGATCTCCCGCCAGGACATGGCGAGCGCGTCCAGCATCAGGACCCGGCCCAGCAGCGGCTCGCCCGCGCCCGTGATGAGCTTGATCGCCTCGGCCACCATGACGGATCCGATCTGCGCGCACAGCACCCCGAACACGCCGCCCTCGGCGCACGAGGGGACGCTGCCGGCCGGGGGCGCCTCGGGGTACAGGTCCCGGTAGGTGGGACCGTGACCGCGCCAGAAGACGCTGACCTGCCCGTCGAAGCGCAGGATGGAGCCCCACACATAGGGCTTGCCGAGGATCGCCGCAGCATCGTTGACGAGGTAGCGGGTCGCGAAGTTGTCCGTCCCGTCGAGGACGACGTCGTACCCGGCGAAGATGTCCAGGATGTTCTCCCGCGTCAACCGCTCGTCGTGCAGGACCACGGCGGTCCCCGGATTGAGGTCGGCGATCGTCTCCCGCGCCGATTCCGTCTTGAGCCGGCCGATCCGGCTGGTGCCGTGGATGACCTGACGCTGCAGGTTCGAGGCGTCCACCACGTCGTCGTCGACGATGCCGAGCGTGCCGACGCCGGCCGCGGCGAGATACATGAGCGCCGGGGAGCCCAGACCGCCGGCCCCGATCACCAGGACCCTGGCGTTCTTCAGCCGCCGCTGCCCGGTGACGCCGATCTCCGGGATGAGGATGTGACGGGAGAACCGCTGGTACTCCTCCTCCGTGAGCTCGGGCCCGGGGGCGACGAGCGGGGGCACCGAGCCGGGCCCGGGGGCAGTGGAGGAGGCGCTGGCGGGGCGGTGGGTCGCGGAGTCCATGCACCAACTCTAGGATCCCGGCGGCGGCACGTCGCGGTCACGGCCCCGGGCGCGCGTAGAATCGGGGTCCGTGCCGCGTCACACAGCGGCATCGACGAGACATGGATCAGCAGAGCGGGGGCGCCCCGGGGCACAGGGCCCGAGGCGTCGGGAGAGGCGGAGCAGCGTGGAGGAGAGCGGCGGGCAGGGCGCGGTCGGCGCCGGGGCGGCGGACGACGGTGCACGGCGTCCGGCCCGCCTGCCCCGGGCGCAGCGACGCGCCCAGCTGCTGGAGGCCGCCCACCGGGTCTTCGTGGCCAACGGCTACCACGGCGCGGCGATGGACGACATCGCCGACCGGGCCCAGGTCAGCAAGCCGGTCCTCTACCAGCACTTCCCCGGCAAGCGGGAGCTCTACCTGGCCCTGATCGACCAGCATCTCGCCGTTCTCACCGAGGCGATGGTGGAGGCCCTGCGCTCGACGGCCGACAACAAGGAGCGCGTGAACGCGGCGATCCGCACGTACTTCGACTTCGTCGCCGCGGACCACCAGGCCCACCGCCTGGTGTTCGAGTCGGACCTGTTGAACGACGACGAGGTCAGCGCCCGCTTCGACGAGTTCAACGCCCGCATCGCCGACGAGATCGCCCACGTGATCGCCGGGGACACGAATCTGGACGAGGCACGCGCGCTCCTGCTCGGCCGCAGCCTCTCGGGCATGGCGCAGGTCGCCGCCCGGGCCTGGCTCGAGGTCGCCGACCAAGTCGATCTCGACGAGGCCAGCGAGCTCGTGGCGCGTTTAGCTTGGCGCGGAATTGGCCGGTTCCCGAAGGAGTCCTGAAGTAGGTTAAGCACCATGGACGTACGCATCGGTATTCAGAACATTGCCCGCGAGGTCGTTGTCGACTCGGACCAGTCGCAGGAGGCGGTCGCCGAGATCATCTCGAAGGCCTTCGCCGACGGCGGACTGCTGACCCTCAACGATGCGAAGGGCCGGCAGGTCGTCGTCCCCGTCGCGACGATCGGTTTCGTCGAGATCGGCAACGTCACCCCGCGCCCCGTCGGCTTCGCCCAGTAGCCAGACGCCCCCGCCGAGGCGGCCCCCTCCCCCTACGAGGTCAGTCCCAGCGCCGACATGCGCCTGGAGTGACGCTGCGTCAGGGTCGCGAGGAGGGCCGCTCTCGCGTCTGTGCCGCCGAAGAGCGGTCCGACGTCGTCGCGGTCCAGGAGGCGGCGTGCCTGGGTCAGCGACTCCCCCACCACGCGGCGCCCCCAGAGCGCCAGCCGCGGCGCGAGCCGTTCGTCGTCGTCGATCGCCCGCTGCAGCCGCTGGGCCAGCCACGTCGTCTGCTCGTCCATGCGCCGGACCCGCTCCACGAGCGCCCGGGCACTGTCGCCGAGGAGCCTTCGCTCCTCCGGACCGGTCCCGAGCGCCGCGTAGAGGTCGCTGGTCAGCGCGTCCATGACGTACGCCTTCATGAGCGATTCGTGCCAGTCGCCCGGGCGGGTCCGCTCGTGCAGCCGATCGATCCCGTCCACGTACGGCTCCATGGCGGCATCCGGCTCGAGGCCGGCGTCGAGCAGCGCCGCTCGGACCAGCTCGAAGTGCTCGTACTCGGTGACGGCCAGCCGCGCCAGCTCCATCCGGTCCTTCAGCGTGGGCGAGAAGCGGGCGTCGGAGGAGAGCCGCTCGAACGCCGTCAGCTCGCGGTACGCCATGAGGCCGTACAGGGCCGGTTCCAGTGATCGGTCGAGGGAGCTGTCCACCATGCTCCAACCCTACCGGCGGCGCGGTCGCCGACTCCGACCCGCCGCCCGGCCCGATTGCTATTGTGTGGCCGTGATCACCCAACAGGTCGGGCTCTCGGCCCGCGCGCTCCAGTCCAGCCTCGCCGACGCCCTCGCGGACATCGTCTCCGGGCTCGAGCCGCCGGCGGAGTTCCCCGCCGACGCCCTCGCCGAGGCCGAGCGGGCGGCCGCCGACGTCGTCCTGCCGGACCTGGACCTCACGGACGTCGAGTTCGTGACCATCGACCCACCGACGTCCACGGATCTCGACCAGGCGGTCCACATCGAGCGCGACGGCGACGGCTTCACCGTGCGCTACGCCATCGCCGACGTGCCGTCCTTCGTGCAACCCGGCGGAGCGCTGGACCGGGCGACCCGCGAGCGCGGCCAGACCGTCTACCTGCCGCACCGCCGGGTCGGCCTGCACCCCGAGGTCGTCGCCGAGGACGCCGGCAGCCTGCTGCCGGACCGGGGCCGGGGCGCCTACGTCTGGACGTTCGGGCTCGACGCCTCCGGAGCGGTGGTCCGCACCGGCCTGGAGCGGGCGACGGTCCGCAGCCGGGCCAAGCTCAGCTACGAGGGCGTCCAGTCCGCCCTCGACGCCGGCGAGACCGACCTGCCGGGCGGCGGGACCCTGCCGCTGCTGCGCGAGGTCGGCACGCTCCGCGGCGCGCTGGAGCGCGAGCGCGGCGGGGCCAGCCTCAACCTGCCCGAGCAGGAGGTCGAGCTGGACGAGTCCGGGCGCTACGAGCTGGTCCAGCGCGGAGGACTGCCGGTGGAGGACTGGAATGCCCAGATCTCCCTGATGACCGGCATGGAGGCGGCGCGCATCATGCTCGAGGGGCGCATCGGCGTCCTGCGCACCATGCCGGGCCCCGACGAGCGCCGCGTCGCCGAGTTCCGCCGGCAGGCCGAGGCCCTGGGCCATCCCTGGCCCGAGGGGCAGCCGTACGGCGAGTTCCTCGCCTCGCTGGACACCTCCGATCCGGAGGCCCTGGCCCTGATGCACGCGGCGACGATCCTGTTCCGCGGCGCCGACTACACGGCGTTCGACGGCGAGGTGCCCGACGACGTGGAGCAGGCCGCGATCGCGGCGCCCTACGCGCACACGACCGCCCCGCTGCGCCGGCTCGTGGACCGATTCGTCCTGCAGACCTGCTGGCACCTGGTCCACGGCGAGCCGGTGCCCGGGCCCGTCCGGGAGGCCCTGCCGGAGCTCCCCGAGCTCATGCGGGCGTCCACCCGCCGCGCGTCGGCCGCGGAGCGCGAGGCCATCGACGCCGTCGAGGCCGCGCTGCTGGCGGAGCGGATCGGGGACGAGTTCGACGCCGTCGTGATCGACGAGGACGGGACCATCCAGATCGTGGATCCCGCCATCATGGGCCGGGCCGAGGGCGAGGCCGCGCCGGGCGACCGCGTCAGGGTCCGCGTCGCCGAGGCGGACGTCGCCCGGCGCCGGGTGCGGTTCGAGATCACGGGGGCGCGGACGGGCCCCGGCGACCGCGGCTGACGGCCTCGCGCCTTTCCGGCGGGCGCCGGGTTAGACTGGCCGCGTAGAGAAGGATGCCCGATCGTACGAGTTAGACCATCTTTTGCAGCGTTTCCCAGCGAACCTGCCTTTGAGCGACGCCGCCCCACCGGGTGCGCACGTCGCCGCAGAAGACCACGATCGGCTCCGCTGGACGCGCCAGCGTCCGCCCCGTCCGCGGGACCGACCCCGACCGCCCCCGTTCACCGCATCCGCCGACGAGCGGCCGACGCGACGGGCAGAGCGCCCCGGGCCGGCTCCTCGATGCGAGACGGCAGCGAGGCTGGCGCCGAGAAGAATGAGAAGTCATTGACGACCACACCTGAGAACACCAACGAGGAGAGCACGGCTCCCCTCGAAGCCCCGATCGAAGCCCCCGCCGAGGCCCCCGAGCAGACGTTCGCCGACTTCGAGCTGCGCGGCGAGCTCGTGAAGTCCCTGGCGGACGCCGGCATCCTCGCCCCGTTCCCCATCCAGTCCATGACACTGCCGATCGCGCTCAGCGGCCACGACATCATCGGGCAGGCCAAGACGGGCACGGGCAAGACGCTCGGATTCGGCCTGCCCGTCCTGCACCGCGTCGTGAATCCCGACGAGCCCGGCTACGGCGACCTGCCGACCCCCGGTGCGCCGCAGGCCCTCATCGTCGCCCCGACCCGCGAGCTGGCCGTCCAGGTGGCCCAGGACCTGACCAAGGCCGCCCGGCTGAGCTCCACCCGCATCGCCACCATCTACGGCGGGCGCGCCTACGAGCCGCAGATCGAGCAGCTCGAGCAGGGCGTCGAGGTCGTCGTCGGCACGCCCGGCCGCCTCCTGGACCTGCACAAGCAGCGCCACCTGAATCTGAGCAACATCCGGATGATCGTCCTGGACGAGGCCGACGAGATGCTGGACCTGGGCTTCCTGCCGGACGTCGAGCGCCTGCTCGGCGCCCTGCCGGCGGTCCGCCAGACCATGCTCTTCTCGGCGACCATGCCGGGGCCGGTCATCACCATGGCCCGCCGTTTCATGTCCCAGCCCACCCACATCAGCGCGCGCGACCCGCTGGACGAGGGCATCACCAAGAAGGACATCCGCCAGGTGATCTTCCGGGCGCACCCGCTGGACAAGGACGAGATCGTCGCGCGCATCCTCCAGTCGGAGGGGCGCGGCCGCACCATCGTCTTCGCCCGCACCAAGCGCAGCGCCGCCAAGCTGGCCGAGGAGCTCTCCGACCGCGGGTTCTCCGCGGGCGCGCTCCACGGCGACCTGGGCCAGGGCGCCCGCGAGCAGGCGCTACGCGCTTTCCGCAACCACAAGATCGACGTGCTGGTCGCCACCGACGTCGCCGCCCGCGGCATCGACGTCGACGACGTCACGCACGTCATCAACCTCCAGTGCCCGGAGGACGAGAAGACCTACGTCCACCGCGTCGGCCGCACCGGCCGCGCCGGCAACAAGGGCACCGCCGTGACCCTGGTCGACTGGGAGGACCTCCCCCGCTGGAGCCTCATCAACAAGGCCCTCGGCCTCGACCGCCCGGAACCGGTGGAGACGTACTCGTCCTCGCCGCACCTGTACACCGAGCTGAACATCCCGGAGGGCACCAAGGGACGCCTCCCCCGCCACCAGCGCAAGCTGGACGGTCTGGCCGGCGAGGCCGTCGAGGACCTGGGCGAGACCGGCAAGCGGCCCGCCAAGGAATCCGCGGGCGGGCGGGGACGCTCGCGCGGCGGACGCGGCGGCGGCCGGGCGGAGAGCGGGCACGACGGCGAGCGCCGTCACGGCCGCGGCCACGGACGGGCCGACCGCCCGAACCGGGAGGCCACCGGCGAGGGACGGGGCCGCCGCGCCGAGTCGGCCGAGGCCGAGCCGACCCGGGCCTCCGGGGCGGGCGCCGACGCCGGCGGTGCGGGCAGCGCCGAGCCGCGCCGTCGTCGTTCCCGGACCCGTCGCCGCAACGGCGAGGTCGTGAAGAACTCCGACTCCGAGTAAGGGGTGGAACCGACGCGATCCGCGGCGTGGACCCCCACGGGCCCGAACCTGGTGGTCCACGCCGACAACGCCGACTACCTGCCCTCACTGCCGGACGGCGCGTTCACGCTCATCTACGTGGACCCGCCGTTCAACACCGGCCGCAGGCAGCTGCGCCAGTCGACCACCAGCGTCCGCGTGGCCGACGGCGAGGGCGACCGGGTCGGCTTCAAGGGGGTCTCCTACTCGACGCTCCGCGGTGCCCTGCGCAGCTACGATGACGCCTTCGACGACTACTGGGGCTTCCTCGAGCCGCGCCTCCGGGAGGCCTGGAGGCTGCTCGCGGACGACGGCACGCTCTATGTGCACCTGGACTACCGCGAGGTGCACTACGCCAAGGTCATGCTGGACACGATCTTCGGCCGCGAGAGCTTCCTGAACGAGATCGTCTGGGCGTACGACTTCGGGGGCCGGTCCAAGAACCGGTGGCCGGCGAAGCACGACAACATCCTCGTGTACGTGAAGAACCCCGCGGCCTACCACTTCGACGCGGCCGAGGTGGACCGGGAGCCCTACATGGCGCCCGGTCTGGTCACGCCCGAGAAGGCGGCCCTGGGCAAGCTCCCCACCGACGTTTGGTGGCACACGATCGTCTCCCCCACCGGCCGCGAGAAGACCGGCTATCCCACACAGAAGCCGCTCGGGGTGCTGCGCCGGATCATCAGCGCCAGCTCGCGGCCGGGCGACTGGGTCCTGGACTTCTTCGCCGGGTCCGGGACCGCTGGCGCGGCCGCGTCCCAGCTGGGGCGACGGTTCGTCTGCGTCGATGCGAACGAGGAGGCGGTGCACGTCATGGGCGAACGGCTCGGCGAGCACGCCGCCGTCGTCCGCCCCTGACTCGGCACCCGCGGCTCAGAGGCCGACGGGGCGGCTCCCGGTGCCGGCGGCGACGATCCGCTCGAGCATCTCCGGCGCCGTCGAGTTCTCGCCGAGCCGGTTGGGCTTCCCCGTGCCGTGGTAGTCGCTGGACCCGGTGACGATAAGGTCGTGCTCGGCGGCGAGCTGGCGCAGCCTCCGGCGGCCCGGCTCCGGATTGTCGCGGTGGTCGATCTCAAGTCCTGCCAGCCCGGCGGCGATCATCGCCTCGAGGACGTCCTCGCCGACCACGCGCCCACGCTCGGAGGCCACCGGGTGCGCGAACACCGGGACCCCGCCGGCGCCGGCGACGAGCCGCACCGCCTCGACCGGGTCGAGCGCGTAGTGGCCCACGTAGTACCGCGACCGGTGGGAGAGCATCGTCTCGAAGGCGCGGGAGCGCGTGGGGACCACGCCGGTCGCCACGAGGGCGTCGGCGATGTGCGGCCGCCCGATCGTCGCCCCCTCCGCCGTGTGCTCCATGACGGTCTCCCAGCTGATGGGGAAGTCCTCGCCGAGCAGGTCCACCATCCGCCGGGCCCGGTGCATCCGCGAGTCCCTGGCCCGCCCGATCTCCGCGAGCAGTCCCGGATCCGCCGGGTCGTGGAGATAGCTGAGCAGGTGGACGCTGATCCCGGCCCGCGTCATGCAGGAGACCTCCATGCCGGGGACGAAGCCGAGGCCGAGCTCCTGGGCGGCGGCCGCGGCCTCGTCCCAGCCGGCGGTCTGGTCGTGATCGGTCAGCGCGACGACCCCGAGCCCGGCCGCGGCAGCCGCCCGCACGAGGTCCCGCGGCGACTCCGTGCCATCGGAGACCCGGGAGTGCGCGTGCAGATCGATCAGCATGCCACCACCATAGTCCGGCCCAGTGGTGGAGTCCGCCGCCGAATGAGACGATGTGTCGGTGATGACTGAAGACAACCCCACTTCTGGCAGCGATCAGCCCATCGAGGACCGTGTGAACAACCGTTCGCAGCGTCCCTCGTCGGAGGCGTTCAAGGAATTCATGGCGAGCCACTGGGCTCCCGCCGACACCTCGCTCCCGCCCGAGGACGCCGTGGCGCCCTTCGCGGCGCAGCGGCGGAGGAAGCTCTCCGAGCGCTTCCCCGGCGAGCGTCTGGTCGTCCCGGCCGGACCGCTGAAGGTCCGCTCCAACGACACCGACTACCGGTTCCGCCCGCACTCCGGGTTCGCCCACCTCACGGGCCTCGGCCTGGACCACGAGCCCGACGCGGTGCTGGTGTTCGAGCCGGTCGCGGACGGCACCGGCGACGACGGCGGGAACCACCGGGCGACTCTCTACTTCCGCCCCATGGCCGGCCGCGACTCGGAGGAGTTCTACTCCAACGCCCGCACCGGCGAGTTCTGGATCGGACCGCGTCCCACGCTCGCGGAACTCCAGGCCCGGCTCGGCCTGCCGACGGCCCACATGGACGAGAAGCTCGAGGACGCCATCACGGAGAACGCCGGCAACCAGGCCCTCGGCGGCCTGCGGATCCGCCTGCTGCGCGACGTGGACCTCAACTGCGACGCCCTAGTGGACACCTCCCGCATCAACACCGCCGTCGATCTGGAGGAGTCGGACCGGCTCGACGCGGAGCTCGCCGAGGCGCTCTCCGAGATCCGGCTGGTCAAGGACGAATGGGAGGTCGAGCAGATGCGCACGGCCGTCCAGGCCACCATCAACGGCTTCCACCAGGTCGCCAAGGCCCTTCCCCGGGCCGTGGAGCACAAGCGCGGCGAGCGCGTCGTGGAGGGCGCGTTCTTCGCCCGTGCCCGCGAGGAGGGCAACGACCTCGGCTACGACACCATCGCGGCCTCCGGCAACAACGCCACCGTGCTGCACTGGATCCACAACAACGGGCAGGTCAACGCGGGGGACATGATCCTCGTCGACGCCGGCGTCGAGGCCGACTCCCTCTACACCGCGGACATCACGCGCACCCTGCCCGTGAACGGGACCTACTCCGAGGTCCAGCGGAAGGTCTACCAGGCCGTCCTCGACGCGCAGGGCGCGGCGTTCGAGGTCGCGAAGCCGGGGAGCCGCTTCCGCGACCTGCACCAGGCCGCGATCACCGTTCTGGCCCAGCGCTTGGACGAGTGGGGCCTGCTACCCGTGTCCCTCGAGGAGGCGCTCTCCGACGAGGGCCAGCAGCACCGCCGCTGGATGCCGCACGGGACGAGCCACCACCTCGGACTCGACGTGCACGACTGCGCGCAGGCCAAGCGCGAGCTCTACCTCGACGGTGTGCTGGAGCCCGGCATGGTCTTCACGATCGAGCCCGGCCTGTACTTCAAGGCCGAGGACCTCGCCGTCCCGGAGGAGTACCGCGGAATCGGCGTGCGCCTCGAGGACGACGTGCTCGTCACCGAGGACGGCTGTGTGAACCTGTCGGCCGACCTGCCGCGCTCGCCCGACGAGATCGAGGCCTGGCTCAAGGCCCAGCAGGGCTGACCCACCGGGTCCACCGGACCGGACGCGGAGAGGCGGCGGCGAGATCGAATCTCGCCGCCGCCTCTCGTCTGTTGCCCCGCGTCCGGAGCCTTCCTCCGCCGGTCAGGTGCCATCGGCCGGGCCGACCGCCACGGCCGTCCGGCTCAGCGCTCGTCGGTTCGGGACTCCCCGGGCCGGTGCTCGTCGGTCAGCTGCTCGTCGGGCCGGTGCTCGTTGGTCCGCTGTTCGTCGGTCCGGTGTTCGTCGGTGCGGTGTTCGTCGGTTCGCTGTTCGGCCACCCGCTCATCGGACGGCGACGCCTCGCTCCTGGGCGCTTCGGCGTGCGCCTGGTCGGTGCCCGTCGCGGGCACACCGGACGTCCCGGACTCTGCAGATACACCCTCGGACGGCGTGGCCTGGGGCTCCTGCGCCTCCGGCTCGCGACGGGCACCGAAGCGCGGACGACCGTCGGGCAGGTCCTCGTAGCCGGAGCGCGGGCGCGACGCCGGTGCGGACGCCTGCTGTTCGGCGTCAGGGGCCGCTGACGGGGACTGCGCCGCCGGGGCCGGCGTCGACCCGCTCTGGTCCCGTGGGGCGCCCTGGTCGCGCGGGGCACCGTTGTCCCGCGGCGCCCAGGCCGGGGTGACGCTGCCGGCCTGGACCCGGCTCATCGGCAGGCTCGAGGCCAGATTCCGGGCCGCATGCGCGTGCTCGAAGGCCACCACGACGTCGTAGTAGCCCGCCATGATCTGGCTGGACGACGCGAAGTCCCGCTTGCCGCGGCGCAGCGAGTAGCCGACCACGCCCACGATCATCCAGATCGCCATGCCGAGGCCGATGGACGAGAGCAACTGGCTGATCGGGTTGCCGGTGGTGAACAGGCTCAGGAGGAGCCCCACGAAGATGCCGAACATGGCGCCCTGCGCCGCGCCCGAGAGGGCCACCCTGGGGTAGCTCAGCTTGGCCGTCACGCGCTCCACGCTCTTGAGGTCGCAGCCGATGATGCTGACGTTGGCGACGGGGAAGTCGTTGTCGGCCAGGTAGTCCACCACCTTCTGCGCATCGAGGTAGGACTCGTAGCGGCCGAGGATCTCGCCGCGCGGCAGCGTGAACTGGTCCTGCTGGGACGGAGTGGAACCAAACGGAGTCGACATACCCCCATTGTGCCCCCTCTCCCCGTCCGCGGGCTGTGATGGCCCGGCGGGTATCGCTGCGGGTGAACCCGCACGTCGCTCCGGGGCGCGCGACCGGCCCCGACGGCCGGCGACGGCGCAGCCCGGGCGGGGCACAGGCAGTAGCCTTGAGGGCATGAGCAGCTCCCTGACCACCAAGGTATTCGTCGCCCGTCTGCTCGGCCTCGACGTCTTCGACCCGCTCGGCGACCGCCTCGGCCGCCTGCGCGACGTCGTCGTCGTCGACCGCGGGCCGAGCAAACCCGCGCACACCGTGGGTCTGCTCGTCGAGGTCCCGGGGAAGCGCCGCGTCTTCGTGCCGGTCACGCGCGTGCAGGCCATCGAGGCCGGCCAGATCATCTGCTCGGGTCTGGTGAACCTCCGCCGCTTCCAGAAGCGCGGCGCGGAGCGGCTGGCCGTCGGCGAGCTGCTGGACCAGCGCGTCACCTTCAAGGACGGGTCCGGCACCGGCGTGATCGAGGACATCGGACTGGACCAGCTGCGCAACGGCGACTGGGTCGTTTCCTCCTATTACGTGCGCCGCGGCGATCGGGACACCGGCTTCCGGCCGTTCCGGCGGCTCTCCCGCGGCGAGCGCGTCGTGGTCGAGTGGAACGAGATCCTCCACATCAACGATTCGGAGCCGCAGGCGGCCACCCAGTTCGTGGCGGCGCACGACGAGCTCAAGCCGGCCGACTTCGCCGAGGCACTCCACGAGATGTCGGACAAGCGCCGGCTCGAGGTCGCCGCCGAGCTGCAGGACGACCGCCTCGCCGTGGTCCTCCAGGAGCTCCCCGACGAGGAGCAGGTGCAGATCCTCTCCGCCCTGGACATGGAGCGCGCCGCCGACGTCCTGGAGGAGATGGACCCCGACGACGCCGCCGACCTCCTCAACGAGCTGTCCGACGAGCAGCAGGAGGCGCTGCTGCAGCTCATGGAGCCGGACGGCGCCGAGGACGTCCGCCGCCTGCTCGAGTACGAGGAGAACACGGCCGGCTCGCTGATGACGCCCGTGCCCGTCATCCTACCGCCGGAGGCGACGGTCGCCGAGGCCCTCGCCTACGTCCGGCAGGAGGAGCTCAGCCCGGCGACCGCGTCCGCCGTCTACGTGTGCCGCCCGCCCCTGGAGACGCCCACGGGGCGCTATCTGGGCGTGGTGCACATCCAGGCGCTGCTGCGGATGCCGCCGCCGGAGCCGCTCGGCAACATCATCGACACTGATCTGGAGCCGGTGAACGATCTCGCACCGGTGGCGGATGTGGCGAGGATGCTGGCCACGTACAATCTGACGAGCCTGCCGGTGGTCAACGACCAGGGGCGCCTGGTCGGATCGGTCACCGTCGACGACGTGCTGGACCACCTGCTGCCGGACGACTGGCGGACCAACGACGATGCGGAGGAGGCAGCGAATGGCTGAGAAGAGCACGCGGCCCCAGCGCACCCTCGACACCCCGCTTCCCGCCACCGCCCGCCACCGCCCCCGGTTCCGTCCGGACCCGGACGCGTTCGGCCGCGCCACCGAGGGCTTCGCCCGCTTCATGGGGACCCCGCTGTTCCTGCTCTACATGACGGTCTTCTGCGTGGTGTGGCTGCTCTGGAACACGCTGGCACCCATCGAGTGGCGCTTCGACGACGCCGCGCTCGGGTTCACCGCCCTGACGCTGATGCTGTCCCTGCAGGCGTCCTACGCGGCACCCCTGCTGCTACTCGCCCAGAACCGGCAGGACGACCGCGACAAGGTGTCCCTCACCGAGGACCGGAAGCGCGCCGAGCGGAATCTCCACGACACGGAGTACCTGACGCGCGAGCTCGCGGCCCTCCGCATCGCGCTGCGCGACGTCGCCACCCGCGACTACGTGCGCAGCGAGCTGCGCAGCGCGCTGGAGGACCTGCTCGAGTCGAACGACGGCGAGGAGATCCGGCTGCGCGGCCGTGCCCCGAAGCGGCGCGAGCGGGTCTCCGACGCCACGACCCAGATCCCGCAGGTCGGCGCCGACCCCTCCGGCCCCGGCCCGTCCGGGAAGACGCCGTGAACCGCGCCGTCGACGCCGATCTCACCCGCCGCCTCACGGCGGCCCTCGGTTCCGTGCAGGACCCGGAGCTGCGCCGGCCCATCACCGACCTGGGCATGGTGGCCTCCGCCGAGGCGTACGACGACGGCTCGGCCGCCGTGCACGTGCTGCTCACCATCGCCGGGTGCCCGCTGCGGAACACGATCGTCGAGGACGTCACGGCTGCCGGCACGGGCGTGCCCGGCATCCGCTCGGTCGAGGTCGAGCTCGGCGTCATGACGCCCGAGCAACGCCAGGCCCTGAAGGACGGTCTCAAGTCGCGCGTGGTGCCCTTCACGCAGCCGAACAGCCTCACCCGGGTCATCGGGGTCGCCAGTGGCAAGGGGGGCGTGGGCAAGTCCAGCCTGACCGTGAACCTCGCGTGCGCCATGGCGGCCGACGGCCTGCGCGTGGGCGTGATCGACGCGGACGTCCACGGGTTCTCGGTGCCCGGCCTGATGGGCATCACCCAGCCGCCGACCCGCGTGGACGAGATGATCCTCCCGCCGGTCGCCCACGGGGTGAAGGTCATCTCGATCGGCATGTTCGTCGAGGGGAACCAGCCGGTGGTGTGGCGCGGACCCATGCTCCACCGCGCGCTGGAGCAGTTCCTGACGGACGTCCACTTCGGCGATCTCGACGTCCTGCTGCTGGACCTGCCGCCCGGCACCGGCGACATCGCCATCTCGGTCTCGCAGCTGCTGCCCGGTTCGCAGCTGCTCGTGGTGACCACTCCCCAGTCGGCCGCCGCCGAGGTGGCCGAGCGAGCCGGCGCCGTGGCCGAGACGACCGGCCAGGAGGTGGTCGGCGTGGTGGAGAACATGTCCTGGCTGCAGCTCCCGGACGGGACGCGGATGGAGCCGTTCGGCTCCGGCGGCGGCGCGGCACTGGCCCAGCGGCTGCGCGACCGACTGGACGCGGAGGTGCCGCTGCTGGGATCCGTGCCGCTGGAACCGGAGCTCCGCGAGGGCGGGGACGCCGGCGTCCCGATCGTCGTCGGGCGGCCCGACTCGGCCGCCTCGCGGGAGATCCGCGGGATCGCCCACCGCCTGGCCCACCGCCCGCGCGGGCTGGCCGGGCTCCGGCTGGACGTCACGCCGCGCTAGGAGAGCGCGGTCGCGGGCATCTGGCACGTCGGTCCGTCCGGCACCGGGGGTCCGCTCCGTGCTCGCCGAAGGTGCGAGCGTCCCGTCGGGTCAGGTCGCCTCGACGTCGAAGGGGGCCGGATCGCCGGGGGCGAGACGGCTCATCGTGCCCAGCGCGGCGGCCCCGCCGAGGGCGGCTGCGCCACCGATCGCTCCCGCCGCCTGGTTGCCGGTGATCGCGCGGTTCGCGGGAGCCGTGCGGGCTGCGCCGGCCGTGCCGGCCGAGGGGATGGACTTCCGCGCGGTGGCCTGCGGGGTCTCCCTGGCGGCCCGGGCCGCGTCCTCGAAGTCGTCGAGGAGCGCCTCCTTGATGATCCGGCGGGGATCGTACTGGCGCGGGTCCAGCTTGCGCCAGTCTATGTCCGCGATATCGTCGCCGACCTCGTCGCGGAGCTGCTCCTTGGCGCCCTGGGCCATCCGGCGGACGTTCTTCACCAGTTCGGCGAGCTGCTGTGCATAGCCGGGCAGCTTGTCCGGGCCCAGCACGAGCACCGCTAGCAACGCGAGGATCAGGAACTCGCCACCGTTGATTCCAAACACGCTATGAGACTACCTGTTCCGCCCTCGCAGCCCGTACCCGCGCCCGCCCATGTCGCGGCCGGACGGCGGACCGGGCGGCGGGGCTAGCGGAGCGCATCGAGCAGGCCCATGCGGGCGAAGCCGCGGGCGAGCCGCGAGAGCGCATCGTCCTCGGCCGCCGGAGCGTGGTCGAGCTGCGAGTACTCGGTGAGCACGACCCGGTTCAGCACCGCCTCGCGCGGTCCGCCGTCCGGCACCGTCAGCGTGTACACGGCGTCCGGGGTGTCGATGGACGAGCTCTCCCCCTCGAGCCGGCGGGCCGTCGGGGACACCGGGGCGACGGCGTGCTGCACCAGAACCCCGTGCAGGCCGAAGCTCGGGGCGGCGGCCTCGTCCAGGCCGGCCCCGCCGGGTTCGCCGCCCTCGAGCGGCTCGGCGGCATCGGCCGCGAGCCGGGAGGCATCCGCCGCCACCGACGGGTCGGAGGCGGTCGTCTCCGCTTCCTCCTTGCGTCGCTCGACCAGGGCGATCGTCCCGGCCGGTCCCTCGTAGGTCAGCTCGACCCGGGGCTGGCCGTCCACGGCGAATCCGAGCGCACGCACGGGCCGGTAGTCCATGGCGGACAGGTCCGGCAGGTTCCACCCGCTGTTCTGGAGGCGGACGACGGTCGCCGGGTCCAGCTCGGTCCCCTCCTCTCCCCAGAGGGCGCCCTCACCGCCGGATGCGGCGGCATCGGCCGCAGCGGGACCCGGGGCTCCGCCGACCGTCCAGGCGGCCGCGAGCACGGCGATGAGGGAGCAGAGCAGGGTGAGTCCGAGCATCGGCAACGCCACGCGGCGTCGTCGAGGCTGTCCGCCGGCGTGGTCCGTTCCGAGGGGCCTCGTCCAGCGGGCCCGGTCCCCGGCGGACGGCGCAGCGTCCGCCGGGTCCGGCCGATGGGGCGCGCGTCCGGGGATCACTGCGGCGCCTCCCTCGCGGCGGCCCCGCTGCTCGGAGGCGCCGGCGACCAGTGCGGCGGGCGGCCCGGCGACGCCGAAGCCGGGCACGGAGCGCGCGGCTGCGTGGCGGAGCCGCTCGGCGCGGAGGCGACGACGGCGGAGCGTGGCCAGTTCGAGCCGGCAGTCGGCGCACTCGCTCAGGTGGTTCTCCACCTTGTGCGAGCGCCGGGTGGGCAGTTCGCCTGCGATGTACGGCTCGAGGAGACGTTCGGTTCGATGCATGCTGATGCCTACGAGACGGCCCGCTTCACCCGCGGGAGCGTCATGGTCGGAGTCTTGCGGCGCGGATTGCGGTGCTCCAAGCGGTCCCGGAGCAGTGCACGGCCGCGGTGGATGCGGGAGCGGACGGTGCCGAGCTTGACGCCGAGCGCCGCGGCGACCTCCTCGTAGGAGAAGCCCTCGAGGTCGCAGAGCACGACGGCGGCGCGGAAGTCCGCGGGCAGCGCGTCCAGGGCGCGCTGGACGTCGACGTCGAGATTGTTGTGCTCGAAGGTGCGCTCCGGCCCGGGCTCGCGGCCGGCTAGACGCGACTCGGCGTCCGGGGCCAGCGCGTCGAAGCGGATGCGGCTCTTCCTGCGCGCCTGGTCGAGGAAGAGGTTGGTGGTGATGCGGTGCAGCCACCCGCCGATGGTGCCGGGGGTGAAGGTGTGGAGGGAGCGGAAGACCCGGACGAAAGTCTCCTGGGTCAGGTCCTCGGCGTCAGGGGCGTTCCCGGTGAGTCGGTACGCCAGCCGGTACACCTGCGACGAGTGCTCCTCCACGATGGTCTCCCAGCTGGGCACGCCCTCGGGTTCTGCCGCCGCGGAGTCGGACTGGACTGGTGAATAGTTCACGCTTCAATGGTGCCATCCGTCACTGAGAAATGTCTGTATACCGGCCCGGCGCGCGCTCCGGGCGGCCGGCGCTAAACTGTGATGGTTCGCGGCCCAGGAACGCACCCGTGCCGCCGTCGACCGCCCCGACCCCGAAGGATGTTGCACCCGCCGATGAGCACCGACAAGCACAGCAGCTGGTCCTATTCCGAGGCGCTGCCGCTGGAGGACGAGGTGCTGATGCGGGCACGGGAGCGGGCGTACGAGCTCGGCGTGCGCGCCGTGACGTCCGGGACGGCCGGCCTCCTGACGGTCCTGGCGGCGCAGTCGCGCGCCCGCACCGCCGTCGAGGTCGGGACCGGCGCCGGAGTCTCCGGAGTGAGCCTTCTGCGCGGGTTCTCCGCCCAGACCGTCTTCACGACGATCGACGTCGACGTGGACCATCTCGACGCGGCCCGGCAGGCCTTCGCCGAGGCCGGCGTGCCGGCCTCGCGCACGCGGACGATCGCCGGCCGGGCGCGCGACGTCCTGCCCCGCCTCACCACCGCGGCCTACGACTTCGTCCTGCTCGACGCGGACAAGACGCATCTGGTGGAGTACGTGGAGCACGGCGTGCGGCTGCTGCGCAGCGGCGGCATGCTGGTTCTCAACGACGCCCTGGACATGGACAAGGTCCCGCTGCCGGCGGTGCGCCAGCCCGGGACCGTGGCGGCACGCCAGGCCTCGCGCCTGCTGCGCGACCGCGAGGACCTGATGGTCTCGATGCTCCCGACGGGCACCGGCGTGCTCCTGGCCGTCAAGCGCTGACGGGACCGCGAGGACGGCAGTGGGGATCGAGGCCACTGCCTCGATCCCCACCGCTCTTCCCTGGTCTCACCGGCCGGCTACTCGGTGATGCCGACCAGGCACTCCTTGAGCTCGGCCGCCTCGTCGGCGTTGAGTTCCACCACGAGACGCCCCCCGCCATCGATCGGCACGCGCATAATGAGGCTCCGGCCTTCCTTGGTGACCTCCATGGGGCCGTCGCCGGTACGCGGTTTCATCGCAGCCATCGGTGCTGACTTCCTCTCTCGACAGACGGAACCCCTGCGGCCCCGCCAAGTGGTGGATCGAACGGAATCGAACGGGCCGGCGGTTCGGTGCCTGCGCGCCGCCCCTCCGACCTGCAGTCCCCTTCAATCTGCCTTTCACATTATTCCGAACTTCGTCCCGTGGTGCTAATCACAGCGGTTTCGCTCGCTCTCGAGGCACGCATTGAGGCGCTCGATCTCGCCCGAGAGGGCGTCCAGGACGTCGTCGACCTGGTCGCAGCGGTAGCCGCGGAAGCCGAGCGAGAAGCGCACTGCCCGGATGTCGGCCTCCCGCGGCCGCTCAGGCAGGAACACCGGTGGCAGCGACGTCGGAGCCTCGTCGAGACCGGCCCCGGCCGCGGCGGCGGCGCGGCCCCGGCCGAAGACGAGCAGCGCCGTGGCGCCGAGGACCAGGACGGCGAGGAACAGGAGTGCGTACGCCATGGTCCTACTGCGGCCCCAGCCGCCGGGCCTCCTCGGAACCCCGCTGCTGCTGGGCGTCTTCCTCCCCTTGCGCCGCCGCGCGCAGGAAGGCGGTGGCCCACTCGACGGCGTCGTCCGGGTCGTCCGTGAGGTGGAAGAGGTCCAGGTCCTCCTCCGAGATCGTCCCCTGCTCCAGGAGTGTGCCCTTGAGCCAGTCGAGGAGCGGTGACCAGAACGCCGACCCGAAGAGGACGATCGGGAAGTTCGTGACCTTCTCGGTCTGGACGAGCGTCAGCGCCTCGAACAGTTCGTCGAGGGTGCCGAACCCGCCGGGCATGACGATGAATCCCTGGGAGTACTTCAGGAACATCGTCTTCCGCGCGAAGAAATAGCGGAAGTTGATGCCGATGTCGACGTACTCGTTCAGGCCGGTCTCGAAGGGCAGCTCGATGCCGAGGCCGACCGACGTGCCGCCGGACTCCATGGCGCCCCGGTTGGCGGCCTCCATGGCGCCGGGGCCGCCGCCGGTCATGACGGCGAAGCCGTGCTCGACGAGGAGGCGCCCGATCTGCTCCGCCGTCCGGTACTCCGCGGAGTCGCGGTGGGTCCGGGCCGAACCGAAGACGCAGATGGTCGGGCCCAGCTCGGCGAGCGTGCCGAAGCCCTCGACGAACTCGCTCTGGATCCGCAGCACGCGCCACGGATCGGAGTGCACGAACGTCGTGTCCCGCGGAGTCTGGAACAGCATCTGATCCGACTGGCGGGTCTCGGCGCGGGCACGCCGGAGGACGACCGAGCCCTTGCGGCGGGCGGGGTCCGGTACCGAGTCGAAGTCAGCGGCCGAGATGTGGTGCTTAGCCATGCGTCCAGCCTACGGGGCGAAACGGGCGCGGCCGGGCTTTACATTGCAATGCGGTAAATTTCCCCTTGTGAACGGGCCCTCCCACCCTTGTGGTACCGGTTACATCCAGTAGTGTCTCTCCCATGAACGCAACTGACACAGGCAGGGGCGCCGAAGCCGCCGGCCCGGTCGTCCGCATGGAGAAGGTCAACAAGCACTACGGGCCGCTGCACGTCCTCCAGGACATCGAGCTGGAGGTCGCGCGCGGCGAGGTCGTCGTGGTGCTCGGCCCCTCCGGCTCGGGGAAGTCCACGCTCTGCCGGACCATCAACCGGCTGGAGCCGGTGGATGACGGCGCCATCTACATCGACGGGGTGAAGCTGCCCGAGGAGGGCAAGGCTCTGGCCCGGCTGCGCGCCGACGTCGGCATGGTCTTCCAGTCCTTCAACCTCTTCGCCCACAAGTCGATCCTCGAGAACGTCACCCTGGGGCCGATCAAGGTCAAGGGCATGCGCAAGGACGAGGCGGAGAAGCTCGCGATGGAGCTGCTGACCCGCGTCGGGGTGGCGAACCAGAAGGACAAGCTTCCCGCACAGCTCTCCGGCGGTCAGCAGCAGCGCGTGGCCATCGCCCGCGCCCTGGCGATGCGGCCGAAGGTCATGCTCTTCGACGAACCCACCTCCGCCCTGGACCCGGAAATGATCCAGGAGGTGCTGGACACGATGGTCGGCCTCGCCCAGGAGGGCATGACCATGATCGTCGTGACGCACGAGATGGGCTTCGCCCGCAAGGCGGCCGACCGTGTGGTCTTCATGGCCGACGGCGCGATCGTCGAGCAGGCGGCTCCGCAGGAGTTCTTCACGAACCCCCAGTCCGACCGCGCCAAGGATTTCCTCGGCAAACTCATCACCAACTAGCACCCATCGCCTCCGGCAGGCGCCGGATTTCATGACTGCCGGAGACACCGGCCAGACACAAGGAGAACAACATGCGCAAGAACCGCATCGCGCTGGCGTCCATGGCGGCCGTCGCTGCGCTGACCCTGTCCGCCTGCGGCGGCTCTGACGCCGGTGGCGGCGAGGGCGGCGGCGGCGAGGGCGACGAGTCCGTCCGCATCGGCATCAAGTTCGACCAGCCGGGGCTCGGCTTCCAGGAGGGCTCGGAGTACACGGGCTTCGATGTCGACGTCGCCAAGTACGTCGCGAACGAGCTCGGCTACTCCGAGGACCAGATCGAGTGGGTCTCCGCCCCGTCGGCGAACCGCGAGACGCTCCTGGAGACGAACGGCGTCGACATGATCTTCGCGACCTACTCCATCACCGACGAGCGCAAGGAGCGTGTGGCGTTCGCGGGACCGTACTTCGTGGCCGGCCAGGACCTCCTGGTCCGGGCGGACGAGGACTCGATCTCGGGTCCCGAGGACCTCGAGGGCAAGCAGCTCTGCTCCGTCACCGGTTCCACGTCGGCGACGAAGCTGAAGGACCTGCACCCGGGCATCAACCTGGTGGAGCAGGGCGGCTACGCAGACTGCCTCGGACTGCTGGAGACCGGCAGCATCGACGCGATCACCACGGACGACATCATCCTCGCCGGCCTCGCAGCCACCGAGGCCAATCAGGGCAAGTTCAAGGTCGTCGGCAACACGTTCTCCGAGGAGCGCTACGGCGTCGGTCTCCCCCAGGAGAACGACATCTGCGAGGACGTCAACGCCGCGATCACCAAGATGATCGAGGAAGGCGCCTGGGAGGAGGCCCTCAAGGCCAACACCGAGGGCACCGGCTACGAGCCGAACTCCGAGCTCAACCCGCCGACGCCGGACGCCTGCGCGTAGTCCTCGAATGATGAACGCGAACCGGCGGCCGGGCGGATGCCGGGCCGCCGGTTCGCGTCAGACCCGACCGCAAAGGAGCTAGGCCGTGGATGCCTACCTTTCCCTCTGGGAAACCTACGGCGGACAGATGTTGTCCACGTTCTGGACCAACCTGCAGTTGACTTTCTGGGCGGCAATCGCGTCGTTCCTGCTGGGCACGCTGCTGGCGCTCATGCGCATCTCCCCCGTGCCCAGCCTCCGCTGGGCGGGCGCTGCGTACGTCAACATCTTCCGTAACACCCCTCTGACCATCATCCTCACGTTCGGCGTGCTGGTCCTCTTCGGAGTCTTCCGGGTCACTCTGGCGTCCGACTTCAACCTGAACTTCTTCCGGATCGCCATCATCGGCCTGACGATCTACCACGCGGCCTTCTTCTGCGAGGCCATTCGCTCCGGCGTGAATACGGTGCCGCTCGGCCAGGCTGAGGCGGCCCGCGCGATCGGGCTGAGCTTCCTCCCTGCGGCGCGCATCGTGATCCTCCCCCAGGCCTTCCGGGGTGCGATCGCTCCGATCGGCAACGTCCTGATCGCACTGATCAAGAACTCGACGGTCGCAACGGCCGGCTCCGTCGCCGAGATCTCCGGCACCATGAAGGTGATGATGGAGTTCCGGCCGGACGTGGGCATCCCGATCTTCCTGACCGTCGCCGTGTTCTTCGTGATCGTGGTGCTCCCGGTCGGCATGCTGACGACGTACCTCTCCAAGAAGCTGGCGGTGGCACGATGAGCGGGTCCGTCCTATTCGACGCCCCTGGCCCCCGGGCCAGGCGGCGCATCCTGATCGCCAATATTCTCGGCGTTGTGGCCGTCCTCGCCCTGTTGGCGTGGGTGCTCAAGGTCCTCGCCGATTTCGGCCAGCTCGACGCTGCGAAGTGGACCTCTTTTGCGCAGTCGGGGACCTGGGAGAACTATCTCCTGCCAGGTCTGGTGAACACGCTGAAGTCGGCCGCCATCGCGATCGTCGCATCGCTGGTCTTCGGCCTGGTGTTCGGCATGGGCCGGCTCGCGCAGAACAAGCTCATCAACGGCGTCAGCTCGGTCATCGTGGAATTCTTCCGCGCAGTGCCGGTGCTCCTGATGATGATCTTCTTCTGGATCTTCTTCGGCCGCATGGGCATCGTCCCCTCCGGCGACGCTCCTTTCGTCGCGGTGGTGCTCGCACTGACGCTCTACAACGGTTCTGTCGTCGCGGAGCTGGTCCGGTCGGGCGTGCACGGGTTGCCCAAGGGCCAGCGCGAGGCCGGCATCGCCATCGGCCTCACCCGCGGCCAATCGCTTCGCCTCGTCGAGGTGCCGCAGGCATTGGTGGCGATGATGCCGGCGCTGCTCGGGCAGTTCGTGGTCATCCTGAAGGACTCCGCACTCGGCGCGATCATCAACTACAACGAGCTGCTGTTCAGCGGCCGGCTGGTGGGCACCGGCAACGCCAATGTCTTCCAGGCACTGGTGGTCGTTGCAGCGATCTTCATCCTGATCAACTTCGCGCTGACCTACCTCGCTCAGTGGGTCTCGACCCGCGTGGCCCGGCGCCGCGCGAAGGCCAGCGCCACGGACGACGACACCCCGGGCGCGGACCAGACCTTGGGAACCACCGCCACGGTCTGACCAGGGCCGGGGCGTCCTGGGCGTAGTCCCCGGCGGTCGCCGCCGGGGACTACGCCGGGGCGGTGAGCCAGCGGTGCAGCGCGGAGTAGCAGTCGCGGACCGCCTGCGCCGGGACGTGCTCGTCGTCGGTGTGCGCCAGCAGCGCGTCACCCGGACCGAAGTTCACCGCCGGGACGCCGGCCTCGGAGAACCGCGAGACGTCCGTCCACCCGTACTTGGGCTTCGGCTCCTGGCCCACGGTGGCCACGAAGGCCGCCGCCGCCGGGTGCGTCAGGCCGGGGCGCGCCCCGGCTGCCGCGTCGGTCCGTTCCAGCTCGTAGCCCGGCAGGAGTGCGCGGACGTAGGCCTCCGCGTCGTCCGGGCCCTTGTCCGGGGCGAAGCGGTAGTTGATCTCGACCTCGCAGTGGTCGGGGATGACGTTGCCAGCGATGCCGCCCGAGATGCGGACGGCGTTGAGGGACTCCCGGTAGGCGAGGCCGTCGACGTCGACCGTGACCGGCCGGTGCACGGCGAGCCGGGTCAGGACGTCCGCCATGCCGTGCACCGCGTTCTCCCCCATCCAGGCGCGCGCGGAGTGCGCCGCCCTGCCGTGCGTGGTGACGCGGAAGCGGATGGTGCCGTTGCAGCCGCCCTCCACGGTGCCATTCGTCGGCTCGAGCAGGATGGCGAAGTCACCGCCGAGCAGCTCCGGCGCGTTGCGGTAGAGCCGGCCGAGGCCGGACTTGTAGCCTTCGACCTCCTCGTGGTCATAGAAGACGTAGGTGACGTCCCGGTTCGGGTCCGCGAGAGCCGCCGCCAACGCGAGCTGGACGGCGACGCCGCCCTTCATGTCCGTCGCACCGCGCCCGTAGAGGACGTCGCCGCGCTCGTCGGCCGTCCAGCTCGCCGGGACCGTCCCACGGGAGCCCTCCGAGGTGGGCAGCGGAACGGTGTCCAGGTGCCCCGCCAGGATGATCCGCTCGGGCCGGCCCAGCTCCGTGCGGGCCACCAGGGAGTCCCCGTCGCGGTGGACCGTCAGGTGCGGCAGGGCGGCGAGGGCGGCCTCGACGGCATCGGCCAGCGGCCGCTCGTCGTCGGAGACCGAGGCGATGTTGATCAGCTGCTCCGTCAGGAGCGCGACGTCGCCGGCCAGGTCCAGTTCCACGGGCGCCGATGCGGCGGTTTCAGAGTGTGTCACGCATCCAGCCTATCGTCGGGTGCGCCCCTAGGATGGGTGCATGACTTCTGCAGCACCCACCGCTTCCCCGCGCCTCGCCGCCGGCCACGGCCTCGCCACGGTTGCGGCCGACGGAACCGTCCTCGACGTCTGGTTCCCGGCCCCGGCGCTCGGCCCCCTCGACCAGGCCCAGGACCTGACCACCGAGCTCTCCGCCGCCGTCGCCGACGACGCCGACCGCGGCACCACCCAGGAGGTCGTCTCGGTCGAGGCCGATCTCGACGCCGCACCGACCACCCCGGCCGATGTGTGGCTGCGCCTGCACCTGCTCTCGCACCGTCTGACCGCCCCGAACACGATCAACCTCGACGGAATCTTCGCGCACCTCGCGAACGTGGTGTGGACCAGCTTCGGCCCCTGCCAGGTCCAGGGCTTCGAGACCACCCGCCTGAAGCTGCGCCGCCGCGGACCGGTGACGGTCTACGGCGTGGACAAGTTCCCGCGCATGGTCGACTACGTCGTCCCCGCGGGGGTGCGCATCGCCGACGCCGACCGCGTCCGCCTGGGAGCCCATCTGGCGGAGGGCACCACCGTCATGCACGAGGGCTTCGTGAACTTCAACGCCGGCACGCTCGGCACCTCCATGGTCGAGGGGCGCATCTCGGCCTCCGTCGTGGTGGGCGACGGGTCCGACGTCGGCGGCGGCGCCTCGATCATGGGGACCCTCTCCGGCGGGGGCAAGGAGAAGATCGTCATCGGCGAACGCGTGCTGCTCGGCGCCAACGCCGGCGTGGGCATCTCCATCGGCGACGACTGCGTGGTCGAGGCGGGCCTCTACGTCACCGCCGGCACCCGCGTGGCCGTCGACGGCCGGGTGGTCAAGGCACTGGAGCTCTCCGGCGTCCCGAACCTCCTCTTCCGCCGCAACTCGACCACGGGCGCCGTCGAGGCGCTCGCCCGCGCCGGGCAGACCGTGGAGCTGAACTCCGCCCTCCACGCCAACTGACCGCGCTCGCGGCACTGACGTCATCCGGACCACGGTGAAGAACCGACGACGGCGGCGCTGGGGATCCTGCCTGACAGTGATCCTCGGCGTCGCCGTTCTCGTCGCCGGCGTGGTGGCCGCCGTCAACTGGGCCACGGACTCGCGGCAGTTCGTCCGCGAGCGCTGCACCGCCGTGGTACCGGATCCGGAGCGGCCCGGTGAGATGCTCAACCAGTCGCTCGCGCCGGACCAGGCCGCCAACGCGGCCCTGGTGGCCGGGACGTCCGTCCGCCGCGGGATGCAGGCCCGGGCCGCCACGATCGGCCTGGCCACGGCCATGCAGGAGTCCAAGCTGCGCAACATCGACTACGGCGACGAGGCCGGCCCCGACTCGCGCGGTCTGTTCCAGCAGCGGCCGTCCCAGGGCTGGGGCACGCAGGCGCAGGTCATGGACCCGGTCTACGCGGCGAACCGGTTCTTCCAGGAGCTCGCGACGTTCGACTACGCCTCGATGCGCGTGACCCAGGCCGCGCAGAGGGTCCAGCGCAGCGCCTTCCCGGAGGCGTACGCGCAGCACGAGCCGATGGCCCGGGCCTTCGCCTCCGCCCTGACGGGGCACTCCCCCGGCGCGTTGACCTGCACGCTCCGGCCGGCCGAGGGCGCCGGGGACGCACAGGCCGTCGCCGGCGCCCTCGACGCCCACCTGGGCCTGGCCGCGACGGCCGAGCCCGGCCGCGTCGTGGTGCCCGCCACCGGGCGCGAGGCGTGGGTCGTCGCCCACTGGGCGGTGGCACAGGCCGCGGCCGAGCACATCGTGGCCGTGCAGGCGGACGGCCGCGTCTGGGAGCGGGCGACCGGCCAGTGGGTCGCGGTTGGCGATGCCGGTTCCACGGCGGTGGCCGGCCGCGCGCCCGAGGCGCCCGCCGACGCCGTCGTCATCACGCTCGCCACCGACGACTGACGCGGGCGCCCGCCACCGGACGCACGAGAGCCGCGACCCGGTGCGGGGTCGCGGCTCTCTGCACTCCACCCGGCGGCCGGGGATCCGGCCGCCGGGCTCGTGTCAGCGGGTGGGGAACTGGCGCTCCGGCTCGCCCGTGTAGATCTGCCGGGGGCGGCCGATCTTGAGCTTGGGGTCCTGCATCATCTCGCGCCACTGGGCGATCCAGCCCGGCAGGCGGCCGATGGCGAAGAGCACCGTGAACATCTGCTCCGGGAAGCCCATCGCCTTGTAGATGAGGCCGGTGTAGAAGTCGACATTCGGGTACAGCTTGCGCTCGATGAAGTACTCGTCGGCGAGGGCCTTCTCCTCGAGGCGCATGGCGATGTCGAGGAGCTCGTCGTTGCCGCCGAGCTTGCCCAGGATGTCGTGCGCGGTCTGCTTGATGATCTTCGCGCGCGGGTCGTAGTTCTTGTAGACACGGTGCCCGAAGCCCATGAGCCGGACGCCGTCCTCCTTGTTCTTGACCTTCTCCATGAAGTCCTCCGGCGAGATGCCGTCGGCCTGGATGCGGCGCAGCATCTTCAGCACGGCCTCGTTGGCGCCGCCGTGGGCGGGGCCGAAGAGGGCGTTGATGCCGGCGGAGACGGAGGCGAAGAGGTTGGCGTTCGAGGAGCCGACCAGGCGGACGGTCGACGTCGAGCAGTTCTGCTCGTGGTCCGCGTGCAGGATCAGCAGCAGGTCGAGGGCCCGGACCAGCTCCGGGTCCATGTCGTACGGCTCGGCGGCGATGCCGAAGGTGAGCCGCATGAAGTTCTCGACCAGGTTGTGCGAGTTGTCCGGGTACAGCAGCGCCTGGCCAATCGACTTCTTGTAGGCGTAGGCGGCGATCACCGGGACCTTGGCCAGCAGGCGGGTCGTGGAGAGCTCCACCTGCTCGTCGTCGAACGGATCCAGGGAATCCTGGTACCAGGTCGAGAGCGCGGACACGGCGGAGGAGAGGACGGGCATCGGATGCGCGTCGCGGGGGAAGCTGCCGAAGAAGCCCTTGAGCTCCTCGTGGAGGAGGGTGTGGCGGCGGATCCGGTGGTCGAACTCCTCCAGCTGGGCCGGAGTCGGGAGCTCGCCGTAGATCAGGAGGTAGGAGGTCTCCAGGAAGCTGGAGTTCTGGGCCAGCTGGTCGATTGGATACCCGCGGTAGCGCAGGATGCCGGCGTCGCCGTCGATGTAGGTGATGGCCGACTTGGTGGCGGCCGTGTTCATGAAGCCCGGGTCGTAGGTGACGTTCCCGGTGGTCTTCAGCAGTGGTGCGATGTCGAAGCCGGCATTGCCCTCGACCGCCGGGACGACCGGCAGCTCGAGCTCTGCGCCATCGAACGCCAGGCGTGCGGAATTCTGTTCCGTCATGACCTCTCCTTGGTTCGGAGTGAAGGTGGTTCGGCGTGGGCATGGTGCCGCGCCGGCCTTAATCAGGCAACACGGTACCTGTCGGACTCACCACATTTCTAATCGGGTTATCTGTCGACCCGCCACAAAACGGTCAAGCGGTGGCGCCCAGTCGGCGGACGGCCGCGTCGATCCGCTCGTCCGGAGCGGTCAGCGCCAGGCGGACGTACCCCTCCCCCGCGGCGCCGTAGAAACTGCCAGGTCCGATGACGATCCCGAGGTCCGCGAGGCGTCCGACGGTGTCCCAGGTGCCCCCTCCCGCGGTCGCCCACAGGTAGAGCCCGGCCTCCGAGTGCTCGATGCGGAGGCCGAAGGACTCCAGCGCCGGCTCGAGCCGTTGGCGGCGGCCCCGGTAGAGGTCCTTCTGCGCCGCGACGTGGGCATCGTCCCCGATGGCCACGCGCATGGCCTCCTGCACGGGGAACGGCACGATCATGCCGGCGTGCTTGCGGGTGTTGACGAGGGTGGCCATCAGGTTCGGCGCGCCGGCGACGAACGACGCTCGGTAGCCGGCCAGGTTGGACTGCTTGGAGAGCGAGTAGACGCTGAGCAGGTCCGTTAGGTCGCCGCCGCTGACGGCGTCCTCCAGGATCCCGGGGACCCCGTCCTCCCACGCGCCCCAGCCGAGCTCGGCGTAGCACTCGTCGGAGGCGACGACGGCGCCGAGCCGGCGCGCGTCGTCCACGACGGCCTTGAGCTCGGCGACGCTACGGACGATGCCGGTGGGGTTCCCGGGCGAGTTGGCCCACACGAGCTTCACGCGGCGGCGGATGTCCTCGTCCAGGTCCTCCAGCGAGTCCGCGGCGACCGACTCGGCGCCGGCGAGCCGGGCACCGATGTCATAGGTCGGGTAGGCCACCACGGGGCGGACAACGACGTCGCCGGCCCCCAGCCCGAGCAACAGCGGCAGCCACGCGACCAGCTCCTTCGAGCCGACCGTCGGCATGATGTGCTCGGGGTCAAGCCCGGGAACGCGCCGGCGGCGCGCGTACCAGTCGGCGATCGCCTCCCGCAGGGCCGGCGTGCCGTGGGTCGTCGGGTAGCCCGGTGCGTCGGCGGCGGCCGCGAGCGCGGCCTGGACCAGCTGCGGCGTCGGATCCACGGGCGTGCCGATGGACAGGTCCACCGTGCCGTCGGGATGCCGGGCCGCTCGCTCGCGGTAGGGCCGGAGGGATTCCCAGGGGTAGTCCGGCAGCGTCAGCACGCCGGATCAGTCCTGGTTCTGCGGGGGCAGCGCCGAGATGAGCGCGTGGTCCTTGCCGGTGTTGCCGAGCTTGGCGGCGCCGCCGGGCGAGCCGATCTCCTCGAAGAACTCGACGTTCGCCTTGTAGTAGTCGGCCCACTCGTCCGGGACGTCGTCCTCGTAGTAGATGGCCTCGACGGGGCACACCGGCTCGCAGGCGCCGCAGTCGACGCACTCGTCCGGGTGGATGTACAGGGAGCGCTCGCCCTCGTAGATGCAGTCGACGGGGCATTCGTCGATGCAGGCCTTGTCCTTAACGTCCACGCACGGCTGGGCGATGATGTAGGTCACGGAACCCGGTGCCTTCCTAACTGAGATCGAGAGCTTCTGCACGCGTGGCTCCGGGCACTCCCGAGGAGCGTCGGCTGCACGCGATGACACTGCCTCCCAGCTTAGACCTTTTCCCCGGCCGCCGAGCAGCGGCCGTCTCGAGGCTCACATGGCGTTAAACTCGTGACATGCAGATCCGTTCATTACGCGACGTTGCCGTGGGTGAACGGCTGGTGGTGCGCTACCGGCTCGCGGAGCCGGGGACGGACGGCTCGACTCTCTCCGACGCCCTGGGCACCTGCCGGGGCGTCGACGAGGGCGGGCCCGAGGGACCCGTGATCAGGATCGAGACCCGCCACGGGGTCGTCGCGGTCCCGCTCGCCGCGGTCACACACGCCAAGCGGGTCCCCCCTCCCCCGCCGCGCCGGCGCTGACGCCGGCAGCACCTGCCCCGCCGTGCGGTTTGAGAAGACCAATCACTGCCCGCTTCCTCCCGTATGCTTGACGGCATGTCTTCCGCCAAGGGAACCGATGAGGAGATGCAGGCCCGCGCCCGCGCCCTGAGCTCACCCCTGCGCCTGCGCATCCTTCGGCTGTGCCTGCACAAGGCGCGCACCAACAAGGAGATCGCCGACCTGCTGGACGTCAACCCGGCGACCTCCCTGCACCACGTGCGCACCCTGCTGGCCAACGGCTTCCTCGAGGCGGAGGAGCCCCGCCGCGGCAAGCGGGGGGCCAAGGAGGTCCCCTACCGTGCGACCCGGATGTCCTGGGGCACCAAGATCCCGGACGCCGCCCCCGTCCTGGTGGACACGTTCCTCCAGGAGATCGAGGGCCTGACGCCGGACGAGATCCAGATCATGCGCATCGGCTTGAAGCTCAGCCCGGAGAACCAGCGCGAGCTGATCGAGAAGATCACCGCCCTCGTCTCCGACTACGCGCTGCGCCAGCCGGACGAGGACGGCGTGGCGACGTCGTTGTTCATCGCCCACCACCTGGACCAGACGGCGGGCTGACCCGCCCTACCGGGCGCCGCCGCGCAGCGCCCGCGCCGCGATGAGCAGCGCCGCCACCGTGGAGGCCACCAGCCCGTAGACCCACAGGGCGCCGGCCAGCGCGGGTCCGGGCATGGCGTGGTGCTGCGCCCAGGAGACGATGAACCAGTTGTCCGTGTCGAAGGTGACCAGGGCGACCACCCCGTAGGTGAGCGCGCCCGTGAGCGCGGCCGCCCACAGCCGGCCGGAGTACGTCGCCGCCACCACCGCCGCCGCGCCGGCCAGGACCAGCGCTGCCACGGCGCCCCACGGGACGGGCAGGTCCTGGACGTAGAGGATCTGGGCGTGCAGGAGGGTCCCCAGGACGGCAGCGAGGAGCGCCGCGATCACCGAGCAGACGATCGCCGAGACGGTGCCGGCCAGGCGTTGCCCGCCGGGCCGGGCGGTCGCCGGTTCGGATCCGTCGGTGTGCAGTGCGGACATGGGGGTCCTCCGGTCGTGTCGGGCCGTTGTGCCGGGCTGGTGTGCAGTGACTCCGTGGTGTGCAGTGACTCCGTGGTGTGCAGTGATTCCGTGCCGTGGTTCGACGAGATTCTACGCCGTCGTTCGAGTCCTCCACCGCTCCCGCGGCCCACGGGCGACACCCCGCCGCCGCGGGTGCGGCGACGGGGCGTCGGCGGTGCAGCGCGGCGGGGCCGCCCGGCGTCGTGCTCCGACGACGGCGGACGGCCCCGCGGGCCCTCCCTGCGGGAGGGCGCGGATCAGACGCGCGCGCGGGAGCGGGCGGCCTTGGCGCGCTCGCTGGCGTTGAGGATGACCTTGCGGATGCGGATGGCCTCCGGGGTCACCTCCACGCACTCGTCCTCGCGGGCGAACTCGAGGGACTCCTCGAGGGTGAGGATGCGCGGCGGGGTCAGGTTCTCGAAGGAGTCGGCGGCCGCCGAACGCATGTTCGTCAGCTTCTTCTCCTTGGTGATGTTGACCTCCATGTCGTCGGCGCGCGAGTTCTCGCCGACGATCATGCCCTCGTAGACCTCGGAGGTCGGCTTCACGAAGAACTTGCCGCGCTCCTGCAGGTTGATCATGGCGAACGGGGTCACCACACCGGCGCGGTCGGCGACCATGGAGCCGTTGGTGCGGTACTCGATGGGGCCGGCCCACGGCTCGTAGCCCTCGGAGTAGGAGCTGGCGATGCCGGCTCCGCGGGTCTCCGTGAGGAACTTGGTGCGGAAGCCGATCAGGCCACGGGCGGGGACCACGAATTCCATGCGGACCCAGCCGGTGCCGTGGTTCGTCATGCCCTCCATGCGGCCCTTGCGGCCGGCCATGAGCTGCGTGACGGCGCCGAGGAACTCCTCGGGGACGTCGATGATCATGTGCTCCATCGGCTCATGGATCTTGCCGTCGACCTCGCGGGTGACGACCTGCGGCTTGCCGACGGTCAGCTCGAAGCCCTCGCGGCGCATCTGCTCGACGAGGATGGCCAGCGCCAGCTCGCCGCGGCCCTGGACCTCCCAGGCGTCGGGGCGCTCGGTCGGCAGCACGCGCAGCGACACGTTGCCGACGAGCTCCTTGTCGAGGCGGTCCTTGACCTGGCGGGCGGTGACCTTGGCGCCCTTGACCTTGCCGGCCAGCGGCGACGTGTTGATGCCGATGGTCATGGAGATCGCGGGCGGGTCCACGGTGATGCGCGGCAGGGGCTTCGGGTTGTCGTAGTCGGTGAGGGTCTCGCCGATCATGATGTCCTCGATGCCGGCCACGGCGACGATCTCGCCGGGCCCGGCCTCCTCGGCCGGAACGCGGCTGAGGCCCTTGGTGGCGAGGAGCTCGGTGATCTTCACGTGCGACATGGTGCCGTCCGACTTGGCCCAGGCGACCTGCTGACCCTTGCGGAGGGTGCCGTTGAAGATGCGCAGCAGCGCCAGACGGCCGAGGAACGGCGAGGCGTCGAGGTTGGTCACGTGCGCCTGCAGGACCTCGCCCGGCGTGTACGTCGGGGCCGGGACGTGCTTGAGGATCGTCTCGAACAGGGGCTCGAGGTCCTCGCTGTCCGGCAGCTGGCCGTCGCCGGGCTGCACGGTGGAGGCGCGGCCGGCCTTGCCGGACGCGTAGACCACGGGCAGGTCCAGGACGGAGTCCAGGTCGAGGTCCGGCACATCGTCCGCGAGGTCCGAGGCCAGGCCCAGGAGCAGGTCCATGGTGTCGGAGACGACGCCGTCGATGCGGGCATCCGGACGGTCGGTCTTGTTGACCACGAGGATCACGGGCAGCTTGGCGGCCAGGGCCTTGCCGAGGACGAAGCGCGTCTGCGGCAGCGGGCCCTCGGACGCGTCGACGAGGAGGACGACGCCGTCGACCATGGACAGGCCGCGCTCGACCTCGCCGCCGAAGTCGGCGTGGCCGGGCGTGTCGATGACGTTGATGAGGATTTCCTCGCCGTTGGCCGCGGGGCCGGAGTAGAACACCGTGGTGTTCTTGGCGAGGATGGTGATGCCCTTCTCGCGTTCGAGCTCGCCCGAATCCATCACGCGGTCCTCGGTCTCGCCATGGGACGAGAAGGCACCGGTCTGGCCGAGCATCGCGTCGACGAGCGTGGTCTTTCCGTGGTCGACGTGCGCCACGATGGCGACGTTGCGAAGATTATCGCGCCGGGTGATGGTTTCAGTCATGCGTAGAAGACTCGCTTAAAATAGAGGGAGCGGGCGCGCGGAGGGCCCAGACATCTCCATTCTAGTCGAAAGTTGCACGACGGCGGCGCGCCCCGTGCCATTCGGCACGTTCCGGCGCCCCGCCGTCGTCCTGTTCGCCCTGCTCAGACCCGGATTCCCGGGCGTCCGTCAGCCCTGGGCGAGCAGCTCCCGACGCGCCTCGCGGCGCTCGCGCTGCTCCGCCGGCTCCGGGACCGGGGCGGCCGCGAGCAGGCGCCGGGTGTAGTCGTTCTGCGGGTGGTGCAGGACGTAGTTGGTGCTCCCCCGCTCCACGGCGTGGCCGTCCTTCATGACGACGACGTGGTCGGCCAGCATGTCGACCACGGCGAGGTCGTGGCTCACGAAGAGGCACGCGAACTCGTACTGCGCCTGGAGCTCCTTGATCATCTCTAGCACCGCCGCCTGGACGGAGACGTCGAGGGCCGACGTCGGCTCGTCCGCGATCAGCAGCTCGGGCTGCAGCGTCAGCGCGCGGGCGATGGAGACGCGCTGGCGCTGGCCGCCGGAGAGCTCGTGCGGGTAGCGGTTGACCACGTCGCGCGGGAGGCGGACCGCGTCGAGGAGCTCCTGGGCGCGCTCCATCCTGCTCTTCCGGTCCCCCACCTTGTGGATCACCATCGGCTCGACGATGCAGTCGCCGATCGGGAACCGCGGGTTGAGCGAGGCCGCCGGGTCCTGGAAGACCACGCCGATCTTCCGGCGGACCTCCTTGGCCTCCCGGGGACGCAGCTGGGCGAGGTCGCGGCCGCGCACGGCGAGCGTGCCGCTGGCGATCGGGAGCAGGCCGAGGACGGCCTTAGCGACCGTCGACTTGCCGGAGCCGGACTCGCCGACTACCCCGAGGATCTCCTGCCGGCCCACGGAGAAGGACACGTCCTCCACGGCGCGGAACCGCTTGCCGCGCATCTCGTACTCGAGGACCAGGTCCTTGGCCTCCAGCACGAGCTCGCGGAAGGGGTCCTCGGGGGCGTCGGTGTAGGCCTCGCGCAGGTCCACCTGGCTGAGCTTGGGCACCGATTCGAGGAGCTTGCGGGTGTAGGGATGCTCCGGTCGGTTCAGGACGGCGTCCACGCTGCCGGTCTCGACGAGCTGCCCGCGGAACATGACCGCCACGCGGTCGGCCAGGTCGGCGACCACGCCCATGTTGTGCGTGATCAGCAGGATCCCGACGTCGAGATCGTCCTTGAGCCGGCGCAGCAGGTCCAGGATGTCCGCCTGGACCGTCACGTCGAGGGCCGTCGTCGGCTCGTCGGCGATGATCACCTCGGGGTCGCAGGAGATCGCGATCGCGATGACGATGCGCTGGCGCTGCCCGCCCGAGAACTGGTGCGGGTACTGCTTGATCCGCCGCTCCGGATCGGGGATGCCGACGAGCTGCAGGAGCTCGACCGCCCGCGCCGTGGCGTCCTGGCCGTAGGCGATGTCGTGCAGCTCCAGTGCCTCGGTCATCTGCCGCTCGATGGTCAGGACCGGGTTGAGCGCGGTCATGGGCTCCTGGAAGATCATCGCGATCTTCGTGGCGCGCATCCGGCGCACCTTCTCGGAGTCCAGTCCGACGACGTTGACGCCGCCCACGCGCGCCTCGCCGGTGACGGACGCGTTCTCCGGGAGCAGGCCCATAGCCGCCGTCGAGGTGACGGACTTGCCGGATCCGGACTCGCCGACGAGGGCGACGACCTCGCCGCGGGCCACCTCGAGGGTGAGTCCCTTGACGGCGTGGACGCCTCCGAACTCGGTGGTGAACCGGACGTCCAGATCGGTGAAGCCGAGGGCGGCGTCGCCGCGCCGCTCATGGCCGGTTCCGGGTGAGGGGTTGCTGTTCATGGTCAGCCCTTCGCTTTCGTGAGGCCGAAGAGTCCGCGCTTGTGCTTGCGGCTCTGGCGGGGGTCGAACGCATCGCGGAGGCCATCGCCGATGAAGTTCACGGAGAGGGCGATGGCCAGGATGATCATGCCGGGCCACCAGAACAGCCACGGGCGGTTGGTGAACGCGTTCTGGTACTGGCTGATGAGCAGGCCCAGCGACGACTCGGGCGGCTGGACGCCGAAGCCGAGGAAGCTCAGGGAGCTCTCCAGCAGGATGGCGCTGGCGATCGCGAAGGTCGCGTTGACGACGATCACGCCGATGGTGTTCGGCAGCAGGTGCTTGAAGATGATGCGTCCGGAGCCGGCGCCCATCGCCTGCGCGGCGGAGACGAACTCGCGTTCGCGCAGCGAGAGGACCTCGCCGCGCACCAGACGGGCCAGGCCGGTCCAGGTCACGAGTCCGAGGACGACTGCGAGGGTGATGATCGATCCGCCCAGGTTGCCGGCGATCTGGCCGAGGACCGCGGCCAGGACCAGCAGCGGGATGACGATGAAGAGGTCGGTCAGGCGCATCAGGATGGAGTCCACCCAGCCGCGGAAGTAACCCGCCACGGCGCCGATGACGGCGCCGATGGTCGTGGCCACGATGCCCACGACCACGCCGATGATGATCGACTTCTGGGTCCCCCGCATCACGAGCGCGAAGTAGTCCTTGCCCGTGTTCTCCTGGCCGAAGGGGTGCTCGCCCCAGGCGATGCCGGAGCCGCCGAGCCACTGCGGGATCAGGCCGAGGGTGGGCCGGCCGCCGTCGACCGTGGTCGCCGCGTCCAGGTAGCTCTTGCCCCACCACCCCGGGATCCCGGCGAACCCCACGGACGTGTAGGCGAAGAGCGTGATGAAGATCAGCACGCCGAGCGAGATCATCGCTCCCTTGTGGGCGACGAAGCGCCGCCGGACGAGCTGGCCCTGGGAGAGGGACTGGGTGTCCTTCGCCAGGAGGGCGGCGTCCTCAGCCTCGGCCAGCGAGTAGACATCGCCGCTCTGGGGCGCGTTCATGTTCTTGTCGATGCTCATACCCTGATCCTCGGGTCCAGAATTGCGTAGAAGATGTCGGCCAGCAGGTTGAAGAGGATGGCCGCGGTGCCGGTGACCAGGAAGAACGCCATCACGGGCGCCGGGTCCACCTGGTTGAGCCCGGTGATGAAGAGCTCCCCCATTCCCTTCCACCCGAACACGGTCTCCGTGATCACCGCGCCGCCGATCAGGGCCGCGAAGTCGAAGGCCGCGATGGTGGCGATCGGGATCAGCGCGTTGCGGAACGCGTGCCGGAAGATGACGGTCCGCTCGGGCAGTCCCTTCGAGCGGGCCGTGCGAATGTAGTCCTGGCGGCTGACCTCGAGCATGGAGGCCCTGGTGTAGCGGCTGTAGCTGGCCAGGGAGATGACGGTCAGCAGGATGGTGGGCAGGACCAGCTGGGTGCCGTAGTCGAGCGCGGTCTCCCAGAAGCCGCCCGCGAAGTTGGGCGTCTGCGAGCCGATCGTCGAGATGGGGCGCGGCTTCAGGTCCAGGAACCCGGGCCAGCTGCGGAAGAAGTGGTCCAGGACCGTCAGCCCCGCACCGACGACGCCGGTGATCATGCTGACCCCTGCGGCGAGGTCCTTGTAGCGGCCGCCCATGGAGCGCCCGATGAACCACGGGATCACGAACGCCAGGACCAGGCCGGCGGCCATGATCCACCAGTTCATGTAGTAGACGAAGACGTTGACGAGGACGATCTGGAGGACGCTGACCAGGGCGGCCGTGATGAGCGCCGGGTAGAGCACCTTCTTGGTCTTGAGGCCGACGGACATCGCCGTGGCGCTGAGCGCGACGGCGAACGTGAGCACCGCCACGCCGATGAAGCCGAGCCGGGGCTCCCGGAAGTAGCCCAGGGCCAGCAGCGTGGGCAGGGCGGCACCGATGAAGACCGCGGTCGCCGCGAAGGTGATGATGCGGCGCCGGAGACTGCCGGCGAGGAATACCTGCATGAGGAAGCCGGCGAGCGCGGCGATCACCAGGATCTGCTGGAGCGTGAAGTCGGGATCGCGCAGCCAGTCGTTGTAGCCGATCGCCATGTACTCCTTGAGCAGCACCGCCGCCCAGAAGACGGGCAGCGAGAAGAAGAGGAACGTGGCGAAGGTGACGCCGTAGTCCAGACCGGAGTACTGCCGGATGGCGGTCAGGATGCCGATCGCGATGCCGACGATGAGCGCGAGGATCGTCGCCAGCAGGACCAGGCGGAGCGTCGAGCTGGCCGCGAGGGCGAGCAGGCTGTCCACGGACACGCCGGAGCGGTTCGTCCCGAGGTCGCACTGGAGGGCGAAGCACTTGCCGACCCCCACGAGCCAGTCCCAGTAGCGCTGGTACCACGGCACGTCGAGGTTCATGAACTCGATGCGCTGCTGCATCAGATACTCACGGTTCTCGGCGTTGCTCTCCCGCAGGTCTTCCAGGGGATCGCCCGAGTTGATGACCAGTACGTAGAGCAGGAGGGAGGCGCCGAACAGGATGCCTATCGCGGCGCCGAGCCTCCGGATGATGAATTTGAGCACTTGAAGTCGTCCCTTTCATACCCGCGGGGCCGCCCGCTGGCGGCCCCGGACGGGCGTGTGGGGCCCGGCACGCTGTGCGCCGCGCCCCACACGTCTATTTTGTGAGCACTAGCCGCCGACTACTCGGCCCGGTGCCACTCCTCGGCGTTCCAGACGATGCCGTCCTGCGTCGCCGTGCCCTCGACGTTCTCGATGTCGGAGGCGGAGGCGTCGAGACCCGGGTGGGCGAAGAGCGGGATCCCGAAGAGGTCCTCCCACAGCAGTCGCTCGATGTTCTTGGTCTCCTCCATGTGGACGGACTCGTCGAGCGAGGTGGCCAGGCGGTTCCAGGCCGCGTCGACCTCCTCGTTGGAGTACTGGCCGTAGTTCTGCGGCTTGCCCGTGCCGTAGATGTTCTCGCCGGAGGTGATCTGGCCGGAGCCGGCCCAGGCGAACAGGGCTACCTCGTAGTCGCCGCGCTCCTGGGTGCCGCCCGGCTGGAAGAAGTCGGCATTGCCGGCGTCGACGATGTTGAAGCCCGCCTGGTCGCAGGACGACTTGATCATGGCGACCTGGTCGGTGCGCCGCGGGTTGGGTGCCGAGTAGCCGATGCGGACCTCGGTGCCCGCGGCCCCCAGCTCGTCGACGATGGCCTTCGCGCCCTCGATGTCGACCTCGTCGTACTGGCCCTCGTAGGAGTCGGAGACGATCTCCTCGTAGTTCTCCTGGAACGGGAAGACCTCGCGTGCGTTGAGGACCTGCGCCTCCGGGTTGATGGGCTTGATGAGGTTGTCGACGATCTGCTGGCGCGGCACGCACATGGCGAAGGCCTTGCGCAGCTCCAGGTTGTCGGCGAAGAGGGCCCCGTCGACGAAGTTGAAGTCGAGGTGCTCCCACGTCAGCGTGTCGCGCTGGTGGATGTTCACCGCATCGCCGAGGCCCTCGAGCTGGCTCAGCGTATCGACAGTCGGCTGCGGGGCGATGACGTCGAGGTCGCCGTTGTCCAGGGCCTGCACCATGGCGCCCTGGTCGACGAAGCGGAAGACCAGTTCGTCGTTGGCCGCCTTCTCGCCGTAGTAGTTCTCGTTCGGGACGAGCGTCACGGACTGCCCGGCCTCCCAGGAGCCGAACTTGTACGGGCCGCTGACCGGCACCTGCGCCTCGTCCGGGAGCGTGCCCGGGTCGGTGTGCCACCCGGTGTTCCAGAACTCGGCCGCGGGAGCGAGCGCCTCGGCGTCGCCGTCGCGGGCGGCCTGGACGAACTCCTCGATGCTCATGCCGGCCTGCTCGGCGACGACGTGCGCGGGGTGGAGCATCCAGGTCTGGATCTCCCAGTCCGGGTTCGGCTCGGCGAACTCGACCGTGAACTTCTTGCCCGCCGGGTCGCCCTGCGGGCCTTCCGGCACCTCCTCGCCGAGGTCCTGGGAGACGGAGTTGAACAGGGGCGAGTCGCCGCTGGTCAGGGTCGCGTTCTGGACGGTCCACGCCAGCACGGCGTCGGCGACGGTGATCGGCGTCCCGTCGGACCAGACGGCGTCATCGGAGATGGTGTACTCGATGACCATCGGGTCCTCGCTCACCATCTCGTAGGAGCCCAGGTCCTCGTTCGGGATGATCTCGCCCTCGGTGCCGAACGTCGAGAAGCCCGCCTGCATCCGGTCGACGATCGACGAGTTGTAGGTGCTGTAGGACTCCGGCGTGAAGCCGTTGTAGCTGATGAAGTCGTTCGGTCCGACCGAGACCGCGATGGACTGGTCCGCGCTGCCGCCGTTGGCCTCGCCGTTCCCGCCGTCGCCGGCGTCGGTGGGTGCGCAGGCGCTCAGCGCGAGACCCAGCGCGGCACCTGCTGCAACTGCCATGGAAATACGCTTCAGACGCATTCCGCCTCCTTGTGTTTCATGGTGGATGGGCTCCGGCACCAGGCCGGACCCGGCAAACCATCCAACGTGGTCTACCTCACACGAGACACCTTAGCCCCTGAAGCGGTTCTTGAATATGGGATTTTTCAGGCCCCGTTGAAAGTTACTCAGTCGCAACATTCGCTCTGCGGGCCTCCGCTCCCCGCCCGGGTGTGGCCGGACCGCGCGGGAGGTCCGGAAAATCAAGGAAGTCTTTCAGGTTGGCTGTTTTCAATCACTTCCTGCCGTCCCCGCGCGGCTCAGCGGGCCTGTAACAAGATGTTTTCAATCGGTCGTTTCATGACGCGGGTCCGGCGGCCCGTCACCGGGCGACGTCCAGTCCGGCGCGTTCGGCGATGGTTCGGTAGTCGCGCGCCAGCGATGCGGTGGTCGCGTGCGCGTTCAGTCCGCTGGGGTTGGGCGCCACCCACAGTTCGACGCCCCGCCACCGCTGCTCCTGCAGCCCCGTCCTGGCCCGCGGGAGGCCGAAGGCGGTGCGGTAGGCCGTCACCCCGAGCATCGCCACCACGGCCGGCCGCCGTTCCGCGACGAGCGCGTCGAGCCGGGCGGCGCCGTCGCGCAGCTCCTGCCGGGTCAGCTCGTCGGCGCGCACCGTGGCCCGGCTGGACAGGTTGGTGATGCCGATGCCGCGGCCCAGGAGCTCGTCCAGGTCGGCGTCCGAGTAGCCGGCGGAGGCGTCGATCCGGTAGGACGTGATGCCGGCGGCGTGCAGGGCGGGGTAGAAGCGGTTCCCGGGGTGCGCGAACGGTGCGCCCGTCGCGGCCGTCCAGAGGCTCGGGTTGATGCCGACCAGCAGCAGGCGCAGGTCCTCCGGCAGCAGGTCCGGGACCTCCGCGTCCCGGAAGGACTCCAGTTCGCTGCGGCTGAATCCCATGCCCGCTCCTCTCCCGCCGCCGGCTACGGACCGGGGCGCGGCGTCGTCGTCTGCGCGGCACGGCGTGCCGCGGTTCCTGTCCGGACTGGGTCCATGGTGGCAGAACAGCACGACGGCGGCGCGCGACGCCCGTGGGTCGGGTCGCCTCGCGCCGCCGTCGCGGTACCGGCCCGGGCGGGGGTCACCCGGGCCGGTCCTGCTTCAGTTGGAGGTGGTTCGCTTCAGTCGGAGGTGGTTTCCCGATCCGGTCAGAGGACCGGACCGCCCTGCCCCGGGGTGGATCCCGGCGTGGAGCCGGGGCCGCCGGCGCGGTGCGTCGGGTCGGTGCCGGCGGACGGGGAGGCCGGCGGCGTGGGAGGCGTCGGCGGGGCCGTGCGGCTCCCGCCGGACTTCGGCGTGGACTCCTCCGCCTTGGCGCCGAGCTCCTGGACGTCCACCTTCTGGAGGACCTTCGCGGCGGCCTCGCGGCCGCCGAGGCCGAAGGCCAGCGCCGCGGCCAGCGCCGCGCCGACGACGATGGCGCCGAAGGCCAGGTTGATGATCGAGTCCGCGATCCCCATGTAGCGCAGGCCCATGGCGATGAACAGGGCGATGGTCGCGTAGCGGAGGATGCCGCTGGCGGCCTTGTTGGTGATGAAGCGCCCGATGATGCTGGCGATCAGGAAACCGGCCGCGATGATGACTCCGCCGAAGAGGACGGCGCCGCCGAGTTCCAGGATCTCCTCCAGCATGCGCGTGACTTCGGGGAAGTTCAGCAGGCGGGCCGCCATGACCGCGAAGAACACCATGATGGCGAACTGCACGATGCGCGTGATCACGGTGGAGCCGCTGGTGCCCTCGGGGACGATCCCCAGCTCGCGGAGCGAGCGGTCGGTGCCGAGGCCGCGGAGGAGGTCCTCGAGCAGCTTGCCGAGGAACTTGGAGATCACGTAGCCGATGGCCAGGAGGATGGCCGCGCCGATGATCGCCGGGATGGCGTTGAGGAACATGTTCAGCATGTCCTGCGCCGGGTTGGAGATCGCCTCGATCCCGAGGACCTGCAGGGCCGCGATCGAGACCACGATCATGATGATGCCGAACACCAGGTTGCCCACGAGGGCGGCGACCTTGTTGTTCTGCTCGACCGACTCCACGGGGTCGACGGGCTCGTCACGCTTCTTGAACTTGCTCGTCAGCTTGCTCAGATCGACGGTGCCCAGCGCCGCCTCGATGAGCTGACGGACGATCTTGGCCAGCACGTAGCCGATGATGAAGAGGACGGCCGCGCCGATGAGGTTCGGCAGGAAGCCCAGCACTCCGTTCAGCAGGCCCTGGATCGGTGCCAGCACCTGCTGCAGGGCAAACAGCTGGAGGATGGCCATCAGGCCGAACAGCCAGACGAGCAGCGAGGCGATCTGGCCGAGTGATTCACCGACCTGCCGGCCGTCGCCGCCCTGCTTCTGGAGGGCCGGGATCTTGGTTACGAGTTTGGCGACGGCCCATTTGACCGCCTTGGCGATGATCCAGGTGACCAACAAGATCACAATGGCCAATGCCACCTTCATGGCCATACTGGGCCAATCGATGTTTCCCCACGTTCCTGTGTCCTGCATCGTCGGGCTCCTTCGTTGCGTCTTCGATTCCCGCCGACTGTGAGCCGGCTCATCCCCCTGATCGCCACACTAGAACTCGCACAGTGGTATGACTAGGCCTCTTGCGAACAAATGCTGTCGATCTTGAGCCGTTGCCGATATCGATTGAGCGGGCCTTGATGGCCGCCGGTGCGCAGGACGCACGGGAGCCCCGCCCGATCCGGTCGGGGCTCCAGCAGCACGGGGTACCGGGGGCAGCGGCCCCCCGGCTCAGCGGGTCGCGTCGATGACGACCTTCCCGTCGGAGCCGGCGATGTTCGCCTCCATCGCCGCGGCGGCCTCCTCGAGCGGGAACACGCGGTCGACGACGACGCGCAGCGCTCCCGAGGCGACCTTCTGCAGCAGCTCCTGCAGGCGGGCCCCGTCGGGACGGACCCAGACCCAGCGGCCCCCGGCCTCCTCGACGGACGGGTCCGCGATGGAGATGTGCCGCCCGCCGGGGGCCAGGACGGCCAGCGTGGTCTCGCGGACGCCGCCGACGAAGTCGGCGACGGCGGTGACGCCGTCGGGGGCCAGCGCGCGCACCCGGTCCTCCAGCCCGTCACCGTAGGCGACCGGCTGGACGCCGATCCCGCGCAGCCGCTCGTGGTTCCGCTCCGACGCCGTGCCGATGACCGTGGCGCCGATCCCGACGGCGAGCTGGGCGGCGGCGAAGCCCACACCGCCGGACGCGGCGTGGATGAGGAGCGTGTCCTCCTCGGTGAGCTCGAGGGTCTCGAGGGACCGCAGCGCGGTGAGGCCGACCAGGGGCAGGCCCGCGGCGACGTCGTATTCCACTCCGTCCGGGATCCGCGCGACGCTGGTGGCCGGCACGGACACGAATTCGGCGTAGGTGCCGCCGGAGACCACGTCCTTGCGGGCGTAGGAGGCCACCCGGTCGCCCGGGGAGAACTCCGGGGTGTCGGGGCCGACGGCCTCGACCACACCGGAGACGTCCCACCCGGGGACCACGGGGAAGGAGACGTCGAGCAGACCGTCGAGGCCGCCCGCCATGAGCTTCCAGTCGACGGGGTTCACGGAGGCGCGCTCCACCTTGATGAGCACGTTGCCGGGGCCCACCTTCGGCGTGGGCAGTTCGGTCGGGGTCAGGGTCCTGGGCTCGCCGTATTCGGCGTACGTCATGGCTCGCATACCGGCGTCAACCCCCGCGGGCCGGGACGCATTCCCGGTTCAGCCGGACTTCTCGCCGGATTCCCGTTCCAGCTCCTCGAGGGAGAGGCGCCCGGTGCGCAGGGCCTTGAGGATCCGCCGGGTGCGCGCCACGCGGGGCAGGGCGATGACCAGGAGCCCGCCCAGCATGTTGAAGGGGATCACCACGGCGAACCAGCCGAGGAAGTCGGCCACGGAGATGTCCGCGCCCGCGAGCATGGCGGCGAAGATGATGATGGCGTTCAGCGCCCCGTGGAGCATGCCGAAGCCGATGACCAGCAGACCGGAGACGAAGCAGATCACGGCGGCCACCGTGTCCTCCCCCGTGCCCTGCTGCATCCGGGTGGAGAGCGTGATGACGGCGCCGGCGAGCAGCGAGAGCGCGATCATGACGACCAGCGACGGCTGGTCCAGGTACCCGACCGCGGCGTCGATGAGGACCCGGTGGTAGTCCGGCAGGCCGAGGACGATCAGCCAGCCGAACGCCAACCCGCCGAGCAGGTTGGTGACCAGGCTGACCGACCACAGCCGCAGGAGCTGCAGCCACGTGCCCTGCCCGGCGATGACGGCGTTGAGTGGGAGCAGGAACTCCTCGGTGAACAGTTCGGAGTGCGCCAGCTTGAGCGCCAGGAGCCCGACGCCGAAGGCCAGCCCCGCCAGGATGTCCGAGCCGGTGGCCTCCTTGACGAGGATCATGGCCAGGATGCCGAGCCCGACGTCGACGCCGCCGAAGAACCCGGTGACGATCAGCTCGGGCCACCGGCGGTTCAGCCGCTCCGCCCCCGTGACCACCGTGCCGACGGCCTCGTCGAGCAGCGCGTCCTCGATGTCCAGGTCGTTGCTGCCGAGTCGCTCGCGCTGCTCCCTCTCCTCCATGCGCACAGCATACGGCCGCGGTGCCGTGCCGGAGGGCGGATTCGGGCCCGGCCCCGCGCGCCGCAGGGCGCTCGAGCGCCGCAGACCGTATCGTTCCCGGGTGGCCGGGTGCGTCCTCGCCACGGCCATCCCGTCGTCTCCGCCGGGGCCCGTGGGCCCCGCGTGAGCCGGAACCGCCCGCGAGCGGGTCGGAAACTGTGAACTGCAAGGAGATTCTTCGATATGTCCCCTGCCCAGATCGGGTTCGCCATCCTGGTGCTCGGTGCCTTCCTCATCGTCGGGAAGCTCGTCCGCGTCAAGGTCAAATGGGTGCAGCGGCTCTTCCTGCCCAGCTCGATTATCGCCGGGGCCCTGCTCCTGCTGCTCGGGCCGCAGGTGCTCGGCAAACTGGCCGGCGGCTCTCTGGCCGAGTCCGGGATCTTCACCCCGCAGATCCTCGAGGTCTGGGGCGCGCTGCCGGGACTGCTCATCAGCGTCGTGTTCGCCACGATGTTCCTGGGCCAGGACCTGCCCCGGTTCTCCCGCGCGGTGAAGCTGGTGGGCCCGCAGCTCAGCCTCGGCGTGGCCCTCGGGTCGGGACAGTACGTCGTGGGTCTGCTGCTCGCGATCCTGGTCCTGGTCCCCTTCTTCTCCGCCACGCCCATGGTGGGCGCGCTCATCGAGGTCGGCTTCGAGGGCGGCCACGGGACCGCGGCCGGCATGCGCGAGACGTTCCAGTCGCTCGGCTTCGACTCCGGCGCTGACCTCGCGGTGGGACTGGCGACCGTGGGCATCGTCGGCGGCATCGTCATCGGCATCGGTCTGATCAACTGGGGCGCCCGCACCGGCCGGACGGAGTTCCTCAGCGGGCAGGTCTCCGCCTCCGTGGAGGAGCAGCGCGGACTCTTCCGCCGCGACGAGTACTACCCGGCCGCGACCATGACGTCCCGGCCCGCCTCCGTGGAACCGCTGGCACTGCATGTGGCCATCTGCGCCGTCGCGATCCTCGTGGGCTGGGCGATCCTCGAGGCGCTGCGCTGGATCGAGTCCGCGACCTACGGCAGCACCGAGATCCGCGACGGCGTCACCCTCGAGATCTTCGGCAGCGTCCCGCTCTTCCCGCTGGCGCTGCTCGGTGGCGTCATCGTGCAGGCGGCGGCCAAGGCGCTCCGGGTCGACCACCTGATCGACCACCAGATGATGCTCCGGATCCAGGGCCTGGCGCTGGACTTCCTGATCGTCTCCGCGATCGCCACCCTGTCCATCACGGCCATCGGCGAGAACCTGGCGACCTTCCTGCTCCTGGCGGTCGCCGGCATCGCCTTCACCGTGGCGGTCTTCTACTTCTTCGCCCCCAAGGTCATCGGCCGCTTCTGGTTCGAGCGCGCGATCGGCGACTTCGGCCAGTCCATGGGCGTCACCGCGACCGGGCTGATCCTGATGCGCATCACCGACCCGGAGGCGAAGTCCCCCGCCTTCGAGGCGTTCGGCTACAAGCAGCTGGTCTTCGAGCCGTTCTTCGGCGGCGGGCTCGTGACGGCCATGGCCGTGCCGATCATTTTCTTCGTCGGCCCGTGGCCGCTGCTGATCGGCATGGGCATCCTGTTCCTCGTCGCGACCGTCGGCGGTCTGCTGGCCTTCGGCCCCACCGCCCGGCGGGAGCACCGGGAGCGGGCCGCGGAGCTCCAGCGCACCCCGGCCTGACGCCCGCGGCTCCGCGGCGGTCCTATCCGGCGGGGACGACGTCGGCGGCCAGATGCGAGCGCAGGGTGCGGCCGGCGTAGCCCCGGCGGAACCGGCCGCGTTCCTGCAGGATCGGGACCACGTGGTCGACGAAGTCCTCGATCCCCTGCGGCAGGGCCGGCGGCATGAGGTTGAAGCCGTCGGCGGCCCCGGCGTCGACCCACCGCTCGATCTCGTCGGCGACCGATTCCGGGGTGCCGACGAAGGTGGCGTGCCCGCCGCCGGCGGCCAGATAGCCGAGGAGCTCGCGGACCGTCGGCCGCTTGGACTCGATGATCCGCAGCACGGTGGCGTAGCGGCCCTGCGGCCCGGTGAACTCCTCGAGCGGTGGCAGCGGCGGCACTGGTGCATCGAGCTCCCAGCCGGACGTGTCTGTCCCGACGAAGAACGCGAGCTGGCGCAGCGAGTCCTCCACGGGCAGGAGCTCGTTGAGGGCTCGCTGGCGCTCGCGCGCCTCGGCCTCGGTGGCCCCGACGAAGGTGACGAGCCCGGGCATGACGACGACGTCGTCGGGGTCCCGGCCCAGGCGCCTGGCGCGGTCGCGGACGTCCTCCCGGTAGGCGCGCGCGGACTCGAGGTCCCAGGCCACGGCGTAGACCCCCTCCGCGTACCGGGCCGCGAGGTCGCGCCCCGGCCCGGACGCGCCGGCCTGGAACAGGACCGGGCGCCCCTGCGGCGGCTGGGGCACGTTGAGCGGGCCGGCGACGTCGAACCACTCGCCGCGGTGGTTCACGGGCCGCAGCTGCTCCGTGTCGACGTAGGCGCCGTCCGCGTCGGCGAGGATCGCCGAACGGGGCCAGGAGTCCCAGAGCGCGGTCAGGGCGGAGACGAACTCCTCGGCCCGGCCGTACCGCTCGGCGTGGCCGGGCAGCGCGGGCATGGAGTGGTTGCGGGCCTCCTCATCGGTCATGGACGTCACGACGTTGACGCCGGCCCGGCCGCCGGAGATGTGGTCGAGCCCGGCCAGTTGCCGGGCGGCGTGGAACGGCGTCCAGAACGTGCTGGAGACCGTGGTGACCAGGCCGATCCGCTCGGTCGCCCGCGCGAGGGCGGCGAGGGTGGTGATGGGCTCCAGGAACCAGCGCGGGCCGCGGTCGATGCCGTCCAGGCCCACGGACTGGCCGTCGGCGAGGAAGATCGCGTCGAGGCCGCCGCGCTCGGCCGTGCGGGCCAGTTCCTCCCAGTAGGCGATGTCGCCCAGCCGGTCCACGCTCGAGTCGGGCGCTCGCCAGGCGGCGGCGTGGTGCCCGCAGCCGAAGGCGAAGAGGTTCAGGTGGATGCTCGGGCGGACGGCGGCGTCGTCCCCCATCAGTTGTTCACCAGTCCGCCGTCAACCACCAGGTTCTGCCCGGTGGCGGCCCGGGACCACGGCGACGCGAAGAAGAGGACGGTGTCGGCGAACTCCTCCGGCGTGGTGACGGAGCCCAGCGGGGTCCCCGCCGCGATCGCGTCGAACACCGCCTCCGGGGTCGCGGCGCTGGCGTCCGTGGTGCGCAGCAGGCCGCCGCTGACCATGTTGACCCGGACCCCGCGCGGGCCCAGATCGGCGGCGAAGGTGCGCGTCAGCGACAGCAGGGCGGCCTTCGCGGCCGTGTAGTCGTGATACGGGACCACGGGGTTCTGGAAGAGGTTGGTCCCGATGTTGACCACACGGCCGGAGCCGAGGGCGTCGAAGTCGGACAGAGCGGCCTGCACCACGTTCACGGCGCCCTGGACGGCGCCGGAGAACTGGTCGGCGAAGGCGTCGAAGCCGATCTCGTGCGCGCGGGCGCGTGCGTCGCCGTTGAAGGAGAAGTCGACCAGGGCGTTGTTGACCACCGTGGCGACGGGAGCGCCGAAGGCCTCGCGGCCGCGTGCGACGAGCGCGTCGACCTGGGCGCGGTCCCGCACGTCGGCCCGGACGACCACCGCCCGGCCGGGGTGCGCGGCCGCGATCTCCTCGGCCGCGTCCCGGCTGGAGTGGTAGCCCACGACGACGCGGGCACCGTGGCGGAGGAACGCCTCGGTGATGCTCCGGCCGAGCCCGCGGGCCCCGCCGGTGACGACGACGGTCTGCTCCGCGATCGGCGGCGCGGCCGTGGTGGCCGGGGTGCCTGTGGTGGAGGCGTCCCCGCGGTCTGCGGTGCCGGCTTCGGTGGTCGTCATGTGCGTGCCCTTCTGCTGGTGGCGAGGGCGCGTGCGGACGCTCGGCGGCGCCGCCCTGGCGTCGCGCGCCGGGCGACCCGCGGAGGATCGCTGCAGACATCCCTACGCCAGTGCTAACTGGATCAGGTTCGACGGGTTCTCTCTCAGCCACCGCTGGTGGCGCCCCGAGTCATTGCATGAGGACCGTACCACGGCCGCTGGTCCGCCGAGGCGCGGATCACGACGGCGACGCCTGCGTGACGCTCAGGCCTCCGTGACCGTGCCGGCCTCGACGCGCCAGTGCCGGTCCGTCCGCACGGTCGCGAGCATGCGGCGGTCATGGGTGACCAGCAGCAGGGTCCCGTCGTAGCTCTCGAGCGCCTGCTCGAGCTGCTCGATCGCCGGCAGGTCCAGGTGATTGGTGGGCTCGTCGAGCACCAGCAGGTTGACGCCCTGCGCCTGCAGCACGGCCAGGCCGGCCCGGGTCCGCTCCCCCGGCGACAGCTCCCCGGCGGGACGGTTCACGTGCTCGGCCTTGAGCCCGAACTTCGCCAGCAGCGTGCGGACCTCGCCGGACGCCATCTCCGGCAGCACGCGCTCGAACGCGGCGGCCAGCGGCTCGGGCCCGGCCAGCAGCGAGCGCGCCTGGTCGATCTCGCCGATCTGCACGCTCGGGCCGAGGCTCGCGGTCCCCTCGTCGGGACGGCGGCGGCCCAGCAGCGTGCGCAGCAGCGTGGACTTGCCGGCACCGTTGGGACCGGTGATGCCGATCCGCTCCCCCGCGTTGACCTGCAGCGACACCGGGCCGAGGGTGAACTCGCCCTGCCGGACCACGGCACCGCTGAGCGTGGAGACGACCGAGCTCGAGCGCGGCGCCGCACCGATCGTGAAGGCCAGCTGCCACTCCTTCCGCGGCTCCTCGACCTCCTCCAGCCGGGCGATCCGGCTCTCCATCTGCCGTACCTTCTGCGCCTGCTTCTCGCTGGACTCGGTGGACGCCTTCCGCTTGATCTTGTCGTTGTCCGGCGACTTCTTCATCGCGTTCCGCACGCCCTGGCTGGACCACTCCCGCTGGGTGCGCGCCCGCGAGACCAGGTCGGCCTTCTTCTCGGCGAACTCGTCGTACTTCTCCTGCAGGTGGCGCCGGACGGTCGCCCGCTCCTCGAGGTAGGCGTCGTAGCCGCCGCCGTACACCCGGTTGGAGCCCTGCGCCAGGTCCAGCTCGAGCACCCGGGTGACGCACCGGGCCAGGAACTCGCGGTCGTGGCTGACCAGCACCACTCCCCCGCGCAGTCCGCGGACGAACTCCTCCAGCCGCTCGAGCCCGTCCAGGTCGAGGTCGTTCGTCGGCTCGTCCAACAGGACGACGTCGAACCGCGAGAGCAGGAGCGCCGCCAGCCCCACGCGCGAGGCCTGCCCGCCGGAGAGCGACGTCATGAGCATCTGCTCGGCGCGGTCGGCGGTGAGCGGCCCGTCCAGGTCCAGGCCGAGCTCGGCGAGCACCACCGGGAGCCGCTCGTCGAGGTCGGCGGCGCCGCTGGCGAGCCACCGGTCGAGCGCCGCAGCGTACACGTCGCCGGGGTCCTGGCCGCCGTCCCGATGACCGGTTCCGGCGTCGGGGTCGGCGAGCGCCAGCGCCGCGGCCTCCATGCTGCGCGTGGCCTCGGCGCACCCGGTCCGGCGGCCGATGTACTCGGTCACGGTCTCCCCGGGGACGCGCTCGTGCTCCTGCGGCAGCCAGCCGACGAACGCGTCGGCCGGCGAGAGGGTGACGCTCCCGGCCTGGGGTGCCTCGACGCCGGCGAGGAGCTTGAGCAGCGTCGACTTGCCGGCGCCGTTCGCTCCCACCACGCCGACCACGTCGCCGGGCGCGACCGTCAGGTCGAGGGAGTCGAAGAGCGTGCGGTGGCCGTACCCGCCGGCGAGGCCGTGGGCGACGAGGGTTGCGGTCATCCGCCCATTCTCCCACTGCCGTCCCGCCGCCGCGGTCCCGGCCGCTCACTGGCGCTCGCTCAGTCGCGCCCGCCCAGTCGCGGCGACTCAGTCCCGCCCGGGCCGCTGGCCGACGTCGAGTCCCTCGAGCGCGGACGCGTCGCCCCAGTCCTGCGCGCCGATCACGCTGAGCGTCCCGTTGGTCTCCAGGACGACGGCGGCGACGTCGCCGAGGTCTCCCCGTCCGGTCTGCCGCACGGCCTGGCGGACCTCGCTCTCCGTCATCCGGTGGCGGCGCAGGGCGTCGGCGTCCATCCGGCCGTGCAGGAGCAGCACGTCCGGCTCGGCCGTGACCGCCTTCTTGAATCCGGGCCAGCGGGACGCGATGAGCGCCACGAGCAGCTGCAGCGACGCGAGCACGGCGAAGGCCGCCGCGCCCTCCGTCCAGGAGACGTCGGCGCTGAGCAGGATGGTCGCGAGCGTGGAGCCGAACGCCACGGTGACCACGAAGTCGAAGGCGTTGAGCTGGGCCAGGGTCCGCTTCCCGGTGAGCCGCAGGACGACGACGAGCGTCGCGTAGGCGGCCGCGCCGACCAGCACGATGCGCAGGAGGTCTGACCAGGAATCGAACCACATGGGCACAGCGTGCCGCAGCGGGGCTGCCCCGTCCAGCCCGCCCGCGTCGCCGCGGCCCCGGCCGGCGTGCGGCAGACTGGTCCCGTGGACGACGTACGCGTACCCCCGGGACCCGGCGCGCCGCACGGGCTCAGGGTCCCGGCGGCGGAGCTGGTCGAGCAGTTCTCGCGCTCCTCCGGTCCGGGCGGCCAGGGCGTCAATACCGCGGACTCCCGGGTCCAGCTGAGCCTGGATCTGGGGACGACGACGGCGCTCGACCCCGTGCAGCGCCGACGGGTCCTGGACCGGCTGGCGGAGCGATGCACCGGGAGCATCCTGACCATCGACGCCTCCGAGCACCGGTCGCAGTGGCGGAACCGGGCGGCCGCGCGGCAACGGCTCGCCGAGCTCCTGCGCGACGCCGTCGTACCCGTCCCGCCGCGGCGGGCGACCCGCCCCACCCGCGGCTCGCAGCGGCGCCGGATCGTGGCCAAGCGGCAGCGCTCCGAGGTCAAGCGCAACCGGCGAGACCCGCGGCACGAATGACCCCGGTGAAGCCGGGGCCGATTCGCCCCTGCGCGTGCAACATCGCATGAAGGACGCCGGCCTTCAGCCCCGGTCTCGCTGAAGCTCGCGCCTCACCAGTTGGAAGAGCCTCGTAGGATCGCTCGTAGCACCTGCACATCCCCGGCTCAATGCTTCTTGCTCGTGCTCCTGCCGGTCCGACCCGGAGTACACGATGACCGGCGTTCGATGGCGTTGATCCTGCATCGCTTCGAGCAGCACGTACCCTTCGCGCGGCCCTTCCCTGCGACCCATGTCGGTGATCACGACTCCGAACTCATTGCCGTCCAGGAGATCCAGCGCACGAGAAGTGCTGTCGACCCATACGGTGGCGATACCTGCCGCTCGCAATGCAGCCCGTTCCAGAACTATCGATGCAGGATCGTCGTCGACCCAGAGAACTGGAGCAACCTTGTCCACCACCATTGACGACAGGCTCTCGGTGACTTCGGAGGCCCGCGAGGGGTTCATGTCATGCCCGGTGCGGTTCCGCTGCGCCTCGTTGAGGTACCTCAGGATTTCGTCGGTATTGGTATGGGCAGATCTCGCACTCTCGGCAGCGGCGAAAGACGTTCCTTTGATTTTTTCCAGGACCGCCCTGTGACGTTCACTGTCGTTAGCGGCCTCTTCCGATTGGATGTGATAAATCGCTGCCGCTAGCACAATCGCGAAAGCGGTAGCCGCGAAGGAGAGCAACGATGTGAGATTTAATCCAATGTTGGCCAGTTCCGTCTCAAAGTCGAAAGCGAGGGTTCCCGCACCCCATAATATTGCCAAGATGAGCGTGATGGTCACGACGCCATACACACCGCTCTTGATGGCTTTCCCGAATGTTCCCTGAGGCCGATCGATCTCGGCGGAGACATCTCCGCCCCTATTGGACGTCATTTCTACCCACCCGACTCCCGATGACGGACGCTGGAACCGAATTCAACCACCTCCGTCGTTCGAGGGGAATATCGGGCCGCACGAGCGCCCGTGTCAGCAACTGGGCCAGTGAAGGCCCAAAGTTGTTCGTGTGAGTCCGCAGCGTTCGAGAACACGCGCTGCACTCTCCACCGGACACGGACAGGGATTCGCCAGCTGGCCAGCGCGGTAGGCGCATTCGGGCTGACGTGGCGACAGCCGTCCGACGAGGCTCACAAGGCGTTCGCCGCACCAGCACGAGTGCCGTCGGACGAACCGCATCCTCACGGAGGGTGAGCCCTGAGCCGCTCAGGCTCGAACCTCCTGCGGGCGCGGACTCCTACACACCGCTTCCGACGCGCTTGCGGGCATAGGCGCGTGCGGCGCGGACCCTGTCCCCGCAACGGTTCGAGCACCACTGCCGTCGGGCATGAGTGCGCAGGAAGAACCGTTGGCACGACCCCGCCTCGCACTCGGCGAGTTGCGGGGCCTCCGCCCCCGTGAGCAGCGAAGCGGCGTCCTCGGCGATCGTGGCCATGGCGTGCTCCACGACCTGGGTCGCCGGGTGATCGGCCTCGCGCCTGAATCCCGCCACAGGATCGTGGCGGAGCAGGCGGGCGCCGGGAACGCTCGTCAGGGCGTCATTGAGGGCCTGGATCGCTCCCGCCGGAGGAGCCTCGCAGGAGACGCGTGCCGCGAAGAGGGCCCGCAGGTGCGCGCGCAGCCCGACGAGCCTGCCGCGGCACAGCTCGTAGAGGACCGCATCCGGCGAGATCAGGTCGCGGGCCGCCAGCCAGGCGGTGGCCGCCTCCGGATCCGCCAGATCGTCGAATCCCCTGGTGCCCGGCAGGTCGTTGAGGCTCCCCGCCAGCGCCAGGCTCGGGTGCTCCGCGGACCCCGGGGCGGGTGGCTGGCTGATCTCCTGCATGATTCACATGGTAGCAGTGGACTTTTCCCGTGAGACTCCTGCTAGAGTCAGTCACGCAAAAGTTGATTGTTTTCCATGAGAATTGAGTTCTCCATGCCAGAGCAGCCCACCTCGGGCACCGCCCCTTTCGCCCTCTCCGTCCTCGCCGCCGGCGGGACCGGCGTGGGCACCACGGCCGAACAGGGCCTGGCCAACACCGTCTCGCTGGCCCGGGTGGCCGACGCGCGCGGCTACCGCCGGTTCTGGATGTCCGAGCACCACGCCATGGCGGCGACCTCCGTGTCATCCCCTCCGCTGATGATCGCCCGGCTCATCGCCGAGACGGCCCGTATCCGACTCGGCGCCGGCGGCGTGATGCTCCCGAACCACGCGCCGCTCCTGATCGCAGAGCAGTTCGGAATGCTCGAGGCGCTGGCCCCGAACCGCATCGACCTCGGGCTGGGCCGCGCGCCCGGCACCGATCCCGCCACCGCGGCCGCCCTCCGCCGCGGCGCGGACGCCAACGACGGGTTCCCGCAGCAGCTCCTCGACCTCCTCGGCTTCCTGGGCGACGAGTTCCCGCCGGGCCACCCCTACCGGGACGTCCACGCGGTGCCCGGACCGTGGCAGGCCGAGCAGAACCGCGTCCACCACGGGTCGACCGGCCCCGAGGCCTGGATCCTGGGCTCCTCCCTCTACTCCGCGCGGCTGGCCGCGCAGCTGGGCTGCCCCTACGCCTTCGCCCTGCAGTTCGGGGACGCAGACGTGGACTCCGCGCTGCAGACCTACCGCCAGAGCTTCCAACCCTCCGCGGCGCTCGCCGAACCGCGGACGCTGGTCAGCGTGCCCGTCGCCGTCAGCGACGACCACCGGGCCGCGGAACGCCAGGCCGCGACGTCCGCGATGGCCATGCTCCGCATGTTCAAGCGGGAGGGCTACCTGCTGCTGCCGCCCGAGGAGGTGGAGGCATACCAGGCCACCGCGCAGGAGCGCCAGATCCTGGACGCCTACACCGCCCGTACCTTCCACGGCGCCCCCGCGACCGTCGCCGCCCGCCTCGAGGCGCTGCAGGCGCGGACCGGCGCGGACGAGCTCATGCTCGTCGTCGGCGGGCACTCGGCCGCCCTCGACGAGCGCGGCATCGGGCTCATCGCCGACCACTACGGCCTCCCCCGCGACTGACCGACCAGACCAGTTCCACCTCAACCCACCACCGAATGGAGCACCACATGTCCGCACCACGCCGCGCCCTCATCGTCATCGACGCCCAGCAGGAGTACTTCGAGGGCCTCCTGCCCATCCAGCACCCGGACCGCGACGAATCGGTCTCCCGCGTCCGTGAGGCGATCGACGCCGCCGCGGAGGCCGGCACCCCGATCGTCGTCGTCCAGCACCAGCTGCCGGCCGAGGCGCCCGTCTTCGCCGTCGACTCCGCCACCTGGCGGAACCACCCGGACATCGCCGCCGCCGAGGACCGCGCGGCCCAGCGCATCGCCAAGCAGTTCTCGAGCGTCTTCGCCGGCACCGGCCTCGAGGAGTGGCTGCGCGAGCGGGACATCGACACGGTGACGCTCGTCGGCTACATGACGAACAACTGCGTGCTCGCGTCCGCTGCCGCCGCGGAACCGCTGGGCATCGCCGTCGAGGTCCTCTCCGACGCGACCGGGGCCATCGACCTCGCGAACGACGCCGGCAGCGCCTCCGCGCGGGAGGTCCACGAGACGCTCATGGCGCTGCTCCACTCGAACTGGGCGGCCGTGGCGGAGACGCAGGCGTGGACCGCGGCGCTGCGCTCCGGCGAGGCGCTGGCCAAGAGCGACCTCGTCACCTCAGCGGCGCAGGGACGAGCCCGCAGCTGACGCCGCCCGACGTCGGCCGGCGCGCGGCACCCGAGGGGCCCGCGCGCCGACAGGTGCGGACCCGTTCGACATTGATACCCCCTAGGGGTATATTCTCCTACCGTTGCCCCGCACCGCATGGCGACCGCGGGCCTCGGTACGCTGCAGCACCGGCCGCCGCCGGAGCAGAGAAGGAGAAGAGAGTGACAGGAACCACGAAGGCCAGAGGCGGGCTCGTCCCCCTGCTCGTGATCGCCACCGCCCAGCTGATGCTGGTGCTGGACGATTCGATCGTGAACATCGCCCTGCCGAGCATCCAGTCCGAGCTGGACGTCCGGCCGGTCCACCTTCCGTGGGTGGTCAACGCCTACGTCCTCGCCTTCGGCGCGCTGCTGCTCCTCGGCGGCCGGATCGGCGACCTGTGGGGGCGCAAGCGCACCCTGCAGGTCGGGATCGCGGTCTTCGTGCTCGCCTCCCTCCTCGGCGGGCTCGGCCAGAGCACGGGGATGCTGGTGGCGGCGCGGGCCGTCCAGGGCGTCGGCGCGGCCATGGCGGCGCCCAACGCGCTGGCCCTGATCACCACGACGTTCGACAGCCGGCGGATGCGCGACGCCGCGCTCTCGCTCTACGGGGCCATGTCCGGCCTCGGCATCATCATCGGCCTCGTCCTGGGCGGGGTCCTCACCGACCTGCTCGACTGGCGGTGGGTGTTCTTCATCAACGTCCCGATCGGCCTGCTCGTGCTGGCCGGCAGCCGCACCCTGGTCGGCGCGAACCGCCACGCCGGCCGGCTGGGCACGGTCGAGGCCGGGCTCGGCACCGGCGGCATGGTGGCACTGGTGTACGCCGTCACCCGATTCGGCGCCAACGGATTCACGGATCCCGTCGCCTACGCCCTCGTCGGCGCGGCCGCCGTGCTGCTGGCCGTCTTCGTCCGCACCCAGCGCACCAGCCGGAGCCCGCTGGTGCCGCTGAGCCTGCTCGCCGACCGAAACCGTGCGGGCGCCTACCTCACGATGCTGGGCCTGGCGATCGGCCCCATGGGCACGTTCTACGTCATCACGCTCTACCTGCAGCAGGTCCGCGAGTACAGCCCGCTGATGACCGGACTCGCCTGGCTGCCGTTCGCACTGGGCATCGTCCTCGGCGCCGGAGTGGCGCCCAAGCTGCTGCTCTCCGCGGCGCCCCGCCGGGTGGCCGCCCTCGGTGCCCTGCTCGGTGCAGCCGGCGCGTTCTGGTTCTCCCGGATCACGGTCGACACCGCCTACTGGACCGGGATGGCGCCGGCGATGCTCGTCATCGCCTTCGGCTTCGGCCTCGGCGTCATCGCCCTCACCCAGGCGGCCGTGTACGACGTCGACGGAGACAAGGCCGGGATCGCCTCGGCCCTGCTGAACTCGGCCCAGCAGATCGGCGTCGCGCTCGGCCTGGCGGTCCTCGCCGGAGTCGCAGCGGCCGTGTCCGCCGGGGCGGCGGGCTCGGCGCCGGGGCAGCTCGTGGAGGGATACAGCACTGCCCTGCTGGTCGGCACCGCGATCCTTCTCGCGGCGGCCGCACTGGCCGCTGCCACGGTCAGCGACCGGGTGGCACCGGAGGCGCAGGCGCCCCAGCCCGTCGGCGAGTCGCCCTCCTGACCTCCCCTGACACCACAAGCCACGACGAAAGGAAGGCACCATGCACTCCCACAACGACGAGGCCGCGTTCATGGCGGACCTCAAAGAAGGCGCACCGGAGATGGTGGCCGCCATGTTCGACTTCGACAAGGCCGTCTTCAGGAAGGAGACCGGGAACCTCGATCTCGCCACTCGCGAGCTGATCGCCGTCGGCGTCGCGGTGACCACGCAGTGCTCGTTCTGCATCGAGGACCACGCCAAGCGAGCGGCGCGGGCCGGTGCCTCCAAGGCGGACATCGCCGAGGCCGTCATGGTCGCGGCAGCGCTGCGGGCCGGCGGCGGCGTCACCCACGGCTGGAAGGCGATGAAGAGCATCGCCGAGTCGGACTGACCGCGCCCTGACCGTGCCCCGGGCTCGTCATCGACGCTGCACAGTCCCGGGCACCGCGGTCGTCGTCGTGAATCGATCCCACCAGGCCAGCACGCGGAGCGCCTGGAAGGTCACCCACTTCGACGGCTCACCGGCGGGGACGTCGACATGCGCCCAGACCTCCCCGGCGAGCCGGTGGCCCTGCAGCCATCTGCCATCCGGCTGGCGTTGGGCGCGGATGATCCCGATCGCCTCGGCCAGGCGTTCGTCCGCTACCGTTCCATCGGCGACGCCGGCGGCCCGGAAGTAGTCCGCCGCGGCGAGGACGTTGTAGTACGCGCGCCGTGGATGGGCCAGGCTGAGGGCGCGCTCGGAGAACGGCTCGCCGGTCGAGAGGCGGCGGAACAGCGAGCGCTCCAGCAGGTACTCCTCCCCACGGCGGCGTGCAGCACGCACCCGGTCAGCGTCACCCGTGGCGACCTGGTAGTCGAGCAGCCCGACGAGCGCGTTCAGCGTGGAGTGGAATGACGGTCGGCTCGAGCCCTCCGTCCATTCGCAGTTCCATCCGCCGTCCGGCAGTTGATGGTCCAGGAACCAGGTCGTGATCCCGTCGACGTCCGCTCCCAGCCAGAGGCCGTTGGAGAGCGTCCACGAGTTGATGCAGCAATCCACCTCGCCCTGCCAGTAGGGCAGGTCGTCGTACTCCCAGACGATGCGCTCGAGTCTCTCGGCGGTGCCCCCCAAGACGCGGGCGTCGACGCCCCACTCCCGCAGGTCCGTGAGGACCCAGGTGGTGGCGGTCCACGGCTGCGGCCGATCCTCGCGGAATTCCCAGTCCGACGGGAAGAAGGCGCCTCCGGCCCAGGTGCCCTCCGGGTCCTGGCGCGAGAGCAGCTCGGCGCCGATCCCCTCCGTGGCGACCTTCGCGCGAGTGCTCTCCCAGACAGTCGGCGGTGCGTCCAGCAGGTCGCGTTCAACCTGCCAGCGCAACGCTGGATCGGAATCGAGCAGCCACGCTTCGAGTTTCTTGTCCATACTCCCTTGCCCCGTCCCTTTGCGAGCATAACCCTGGACGGCAGACTCGACTAGACGCTATGGCCTAGGCTGCATCCATCAAGCGAGGCTCGGACGCGGCGTTTCGAGTCCGCCACCATAGAAGGAAACCCATGATCGAGATCGCGCGTGGTGACGAACTCGGCGAGGTCTACCGACGACGAATCACGGAGGTCCTTGTCCACGGATTCGCCGATGACTTCGAGTACTTCTCCAAGGACCCGAAAACGCTGACGGACGCATTCGAGCACATGCTCCTCCTCGAGCGTTTCCACGTTGCGCTGGTCGACGGAGAGCCAGCGGCGATCGCGTCGGTGACCGAGGGCAACCAGGAGTGCTTCGCGCCCGACTGGCGGGAATTCCGCCGAGTGCTTGGACTCTGGCACGGGTCCTTCAGCTACTTCATCGTCCGGAACCAGTTCCTCGGCGCCTACGACGGCGCACGGCACGGCCTGGCGGAGGTCGGATTCGTGACCACCGCGCCGCACTGCCAGGGCAAAGGTGTCGCGACCGCTCTGATGATGGAAATCCTGCACCTGCCGTACCAGGAGTTCGTCCTGCGTGACATCAAGGACTCGAACTCCGCCGCGCTGGCCCTCTACCGCAAACTCGGATTTCGCGAAATGCGCACGCGACGAGTCAGATTCGCCCGACTCGCCGGCTTCTCCGCCTATGTCTCAATGCACTTTGAGCCCGCAGAATAGCGTACCTAGGTCGGTCCTCCTTCTAGCGGCACATTCACGCCGTTGGAAGTCTGTCTCGCGCGCGAGTCTTCTCGGCGCCGACACCCACGCATAGGCTCGGGTCATGAGCGGCCCTCTCACGACTGCAGCCCGGGTCCTGGAGACCCTGCACGCAGCCTCCGATCCGAACGAGGCGGAGAAGATCCGCAACCGCGTGGCAGACGACGACGTCGTCATCGGCGTGCGGATGGGAACGCTGTTCGATGCCGCACGGTGGGCGGTCGACCTGCCGGAGAAGGAGCTCGAGACGCTGCTCGAGCATCCGGCCTACGAAGCACGCATGTCAGCCTTCTGCATCCTGGATTTTCGTGCCCGCCGAAAACTCGCGGACCGCGAGCGTGCCGCGCTGGCAAGGATTTACTTGGAGCGGCACGACGTCATCACCGCTTGGGACATGGTGGACCGGGCGGCTCCACGTGTTCTCGGTTGGCCGATTCTCATCGGAGCCATCGACGGCGGCGTACTCGACGATCTCGCGGCCGCGACCGATCCACTCCGACGCCGATCGGCCATCACCGCCCCGCTCTGGTTCATCAAGAAGGGCTCCCCGGAGGACGTCGTCCGCGGACTCGCGATCGCGGACTCGCTCGCTGGCGACGAGCACCCGCGCGTCCGCTCCGCAGTACAGATCTTCCGAAAGCACGCCGACCAACGGCTGCGGAATGACGGGGAAGACGGATGACCCATCCGAACACGTCGGCACGTCGGGTCCCCGCTCCCGGGCGGCGAGTGGACTCATGCTGGGCCTCGTCGTGACTGTGAACCCTCCAGGGTTCAGCTCCGGGGCGGCTCCGGAAGACCGAGCTCGGCACCGAGTGCCACGAGTTCGGACGCAACCAGGCCGGGGTCGGTCAGAAACTCCAGATGCGCCCCGGGGACCTCTCGCACACGCCACCCTGAGTCGCTCGCCCAGGCGCGCTCCACTGCATACGTCTGGCCGAAGGCCAGATAGGCGCGCCGTCCCGTCGCCCACCCAACTGGTACCGGCAACCGGCTCGTGAAGTAGGACATCGAGAGACGTGGTGCCGCCGCCAAGGATCGCTCGAATGAAGCGACGTCGGGGTAGAGGGGTTCGACGTCCTCCCGCGCCCACCACTCGGGCCATGGGGGAAGCCGGCCGGCGTCGTCCTTCGGGAGACCTGCCAGGAAGTCCCTCAGCTTGACCGGAGCCAGCAGCGTGTCCGTGCCGTCCCCGGTCGGGAGCGCGGCGTCCATCGCGACGGCCGCGATATCGCGGACCTGCGCCAGCGCCGGCAGGTAATACCCGGCGTTGCTGTGAGCGACGAGCAGGTCGGTGGAGTCGCAGACCGCATTCCCGAACGCCGTGAGCACTTCGTGCGGATCCGAGGGGTCGAGTGGAAGGTCTGCCACGGCGACGTGCCAACCGGCAGTAGCCGCAAGGACGGACACCAATGGCTCGTAGGGGGCCTGGCCCAGCAGCGGGCTGGGGAGGATCAGCGCGGAAACCATGCGGTCCTACGCGTACCGCAGGATGGTGACGGCGAAGTCGGCGTTGTCGTGCCAGGCTCTGAGGTCCCAGGTCGAGAAGCGATGCTCGACCCGCAATCCGGCATCCGCCGCAGAGCGATCGAAATCGGCGAGCGCCAGGTGCCGGTTCACGTGGAAGCCGACGGCGATGAAACCCTCGGGGCTGAGGCAGGCCCTGACCCGGCGCAGCACGTCGGTCTCCGTGCCCGTGGCGACGAAGACGATCACATTGCCGGCCATGAGCACCGCGTCGAAGGGGTCGGACCGCTCCAGTGTCTCCAGATCCAGCTCGGTCAGATCGACGACGGCGTAGGACGGGCCCGGGTGATCCTGCCGGGCGGCCGCAATCAGCTCGGGGTCCGCGTCGACGCCGACGACGTCGTGGCCCCGGGCGTGCAACTCACCGGCATGCCGGCCCGGGCCGCACCCAGCGTCGAGGATCCGGGCCCGCCGCGGGACCATGGCGTCGATCAACCGCGCCTCCCCGACGAGATCCTGTCCCTCGGCCGCCATTCCGCGGAAGCGGTCGATGTACCACTGCGAGTGGCCGTCCTTGGTCTCGGTCGCCCAGCGCGTCGGTTCTGCCATGGCTCCATGCTAGATCCTCGGCGCGGATAGAGCCCCGGCGCGAATCACCTGGTACCGACCGGCCCGTGTTCCACGGGTCTCCCATCCGCGGGAGCTCCGACCGTAGGATCGGAGCATGGAGACCCTCCCGACACTCACCGCGGACCGCACGCACCTCTTCCCCGGGGCGAGGCTGCGCCTCGACGGTGCCGGGCCCACGGGCGCAACCGACGTCGTCGTACTCTTCTCCGACGGCGTGCACGCCGAAGGGCTCCTCGAGACCGCCGGCCACGGGCTGACGCTCCGGGTCGAGGAGTACCGCACGGGCGCGGGGAGCCGGATCGAGGCGAAGCACTGGGAGCTGACATCCACAGGCGAGGGCTCATGGCGCGTGGCGGGGCCGGCGTCGTGAGGGCAGCTATCGAGAACGCGGCCGTCGAGCGCTGGGAGTCGGCGGTCGAGGACCTGTGGGAGCGCTGCGACGAGTTCGACCGCGAGGGCGGGGTCGTGGCGATGCGCGCCTTGGCCGAGGCGTGCCCGGCGGCGGACGGCCGGGCGGCGTTCGAGCTCGCCGGCATGTACGACTCGATGGGTTTCGAGGCCGAGGCGGGTGCGGAGTCGGACAACGGCGCGCGGTCTGCGATTTAACCGCACGCCACCCCTGATCTACCCTGCGGTCCCGCGCTGCGCGACGCGGTAGCTCGGCTCGCGCAACCTGCGCACCCACGGGTAAGTGGCGGACCCGGGAGGAGGATGTCCTACCGGATCGAACCGCAGCTCGGCCGAGTCCCCTTCAGCGGCGGGCTTGAGAACGACATCCGCGAAGGGGTGCCACTTGCCGGTCGGTGCCGCGCAATAGAGCCTCACCTGCCATGGCTGCTCGTCGAGCGACCGTTGGAGTCCCGCGAGGTCAGCCGGGAGCGCCCGAGAAGGGACGCTCCGGGCGCAGATCAGAACCGGTCCGTGCGGTGATCGCCACGGCAGGAGGCTCCCGAACGTCGCATCCGTCGCCGAGCGCCGGGGCACGAGTACGAACCGCAAGGGGAACCTGCGGCCGGCCGACGCAAGCAGAACATCCACGTGCGGACCGTCGTCGGGGTGAAATCGCAAGGCGAGACCCAGCACGTCCGGCAGGTTGTCGGGCAGCCCGACCGCGCGGGACAGTCGCGCGGTCACTTCGAGCGGCTTCCGCCAGTCGTCATCGATCCAGCCAACGCCTGACGTCGCCGCATCATCAATCCAGGTTGCCCGCCCCGTGAGCACCAGCCCGCGCGAGTGGATCGGGCGCGGATGACGGATGCGCCGTAGTAGAGAGAAAAAGCCGCGCAGCGCCGCCCCGGGTACCGCTGCAGATTGAGCGAGCATGCGGCCATTATCCCGACCGAGCGGCGCTGCGGAAAGACCCGCTCACGGCGGCCTCACACGTTGAAGCGGAACTCCACCACGTCGCCGTCCTGCATGACGTAGTCCTTGCCCTCCATGCGGGCCTTGCCGGCCGAGCGCGCGTTAGCGACCGAGCCTGCTTCCACGAGGTCGTCGAACTTGATGACCTCGGCCTTGATGAAGCCGCGCTGGAAGTCGGTGTGGATCACGCCGGCGGCCTCGGGTGCCGTCGCACCCTGAGGGATCGTCCAGGCGCGGGTCTCCTTGGGGCCAGCCGTCAGGTAGGACTGCAAGCCGAGCGTCGAGTAGCCCACGCGCGCCAGCTTCTCCAGGCCGGACTCGTCGTAGCCGGCCTCGTGCAGCATCTCCTCGGCCTCGTCCTCGTCCAGCTCCACCAGGTCGGCCTCGAACTGGGCGTCCAGGAAGATCGCCTCGGCCGGCGCCACGAGCTCGGTCAGCTCGGCCTTGAGCTCGGCGTTCGCGAGCCCGGCCTCGTCCATGTTGAAGACGTAGATGAACGGTTTGGTGGTCATCAGCTGCATCGGCTTGAGCTCGGCCAGGTCCAGCTTGGCGGCCGCGGCGCCCGCGAAGAGCGTCTTGCCCTCCTCGAGGACCTTCTGCGCCTCCTTCACGGCTTCCACGAAAGATGCGTCGATCTTCTTGGCGCGCAGCTCCTTCTCGAGCCGCGGCATCTGGTTCTCGATGGTCTGCAGGTCGGCGAGGATCAGCTCGGTGGCGATCGTCTCGATGTCGGACGCGGGGTCCACCTTGCCGTCCACGTGGACCACGTCGGAGTCCTCGAACGCGCGGGTGACCTGGCAGATCGCGTCGGCCTCGCGGATGTTCGCGAGGAACTTGTTGCCCAGGCCCTCGCCCTCGGAGGCGCCCTTGACGATGCCCGCGATGTCCACGAAGGACACGGTGGCCGGCAGGATCTTCTCGGACTTGAAGATGTCCGCGAGCACCTTCAGGCGGGAGTCCGGCAGCGGCACCACGCCGATGTTCGGCTCGATCGTGGCAAACGGGTAGTTTGCCGCGAGAACCTGTGCGCGGGTGAGTGCGTTGAACATGGTGGACTTGCCAACGTTGGGCAGTCCGACGATTCCGATAGTTAGAGCCACGGCAGACGAGTCTACCCGCCACGCTCCGGCCGCGCTCAACGGCGGGCGCGAGCCTGCTCTATCCCGTGGGCGGGAGCGGCGATGCTGGTGCCATGGATGCTCTCAGTGTGATTCTCCCGGTCCTGACCCTGCTGGTGGGCGCTGCCCTCGGCGCGGCCGGCGCGTGGTGGGCCGCCCGCCGCATGGGCGAGGGCCCGGCCCAGCATGAGTACGACAACGTGGTGCAGCGTCTCAACGCCGTCCAGGTCTCGCTCGCTGCGGCCGAGGCGGAACGGGCGGCGCTGCAGGAGCGGCTCGCCGCCGAGCACCAGGCGTGGCAGGAACGCCTCACGGCCGAGCGGTCGGCACTGCAGAGCCAGGTGCTGGCGGAGCGCGAGCGCTCGGGCCAGGACCGGTCGGTCGCGCAGATGCTCGCTCCCCTGGCGGATCGTCTCCGGACGGTCCAGGAGCAGGTCGCCCTGCTGGAGCGGGACCGGGTGGAGCAGTACGGCCAGCTCAGCCAGCAGCTGGCCTCGGCCGCCGAGCAGGATGCCGCACTGCTGCGGACCACCGCCTCGCTGGCGGGCGCGTTGAAGAACAACGCGGCTCGGGGAACGTGGGGCGAGGCGCAGCTGCGCCGCGTCGTCGAGGCGGCCGGCATGCTGGCGCACGTGGACTTCACCGAGCAGGCCACGCTCGGCGCCGCCCGGAACGGGACCGGGGGCGGACTTCGTCCGGACATGGTCGTGAACCTTCCCGGCGGCAAGGCCGTGGCCGTCGACTCCAAGGTCCCGCTGAACTCCTACCTGGCGGCGCAGGAGATCGGGGCCTCGGGCACGCTGTCGTCCGAGCAGGAGCAGGAGTGGTCCCGCCTGATGGCGGCACACGCCAAGGCTCTGCGCGCACACGTGGACCAGCTCGGCGGCAAGGAGTACTGGGAGTCGCTGCCCGGATCGCCCGAGCTCGTCGTCTGCTTCCTCCCGGCCGAGTCGTTCCTGGCCGCAGCACTCCAGGCGGACCCGGGCTTGCTGGATCACGCCTACTCCAAGAGCGTCGCGCTCGCCTCGCCGGCCACTCTCTTCTCGATCCTCAAGGGCCTCGCCTTCGCCTGGCGGCAGGAACTGCTGACGGAGAATGCGCAGACGCTGTTCGAGGAGGCGCGGGAGCTCTACAAGCGCCTCGGCACCCTCGGGGGCCACATCAACGGGCTCGGCAAGTCCCTGAAGACGTCCGTCGAGCGCTACAACTCGTTCGTCGGGACCCTCGAGTCGCGGGTCCTGCCCTCCACCCGCCGGCTCCAGGACCTCGATCCCGGGCTGTCAGAGACCACGCAGGCGCAGGCAGTCGACGTGACGCCGCTCGAATCCACTCCCCGGGTGCTGAGCGCTCCCGAACTCCTCTCCGAGGAGTCGGCCTGACCCGGACCGGTGGACGGGCATGACAACTGTCATGGCACATCCGTGATCGCAGGCCCGGGTGCCCCGCGCCGCGCGAACCTAGCCTGTAGCCATGGATACAGCACCCGTCATCACCCTGAGCGGCGTCCGCCGTTCCTTCCCGTCCGGCGGTGGCAGGGTCCGCGCCGTCGACGGCGTGGACCTGACCATCAGCTCCGGCGAGGTCGTCGCCCTTCTCGGCCCCAACGGCGCCGGGAAGACCACCCTGATCGACATGATCCTCGGGCTGACGGCACCGGAGTCCGGCACCGTCGACGTCCTCGGAACCAGCCCCCGCAAGGCGGTCACCGCAGGGCGCATCTCGGCACTGCTGCAGACCGGCGGTCTCCTGCCGGACCTCACGGTGCGCGAGACGGTCCGCATGATCGCGTCCCTCCACCGCGACCCGCTCGGGGTGGAGGAAGCCCTCGAGGCCTCGGGGGCCGCGGACTTCGCCTCCCGGCGCGTCTCGAGCTGCTCCGGCGGCCAGCAGCAGCGGCTCCGCTTCGCCCTGGCACTGCTCACGCGGCCGGAGATCCTCATCCTCGACGAGCCGACGGCCGGAATGGACGTCAATGCCCGCCGCGACTTCTGGGACAGCATGCGCTCCCTGGCGGACGCCGGCTCCACGATCATCTTCGCCACCCACTACCTCGAGGAGGCCGAGCAGTTCGCGCGCCGGGCCGTCCTCATGAACGCCGGCACCGTCCTCGCCGACGGGCCCACCGACGAGGTCCGGAAACGGGCCGGAGTGGCCCGCGTGACCGTCACCTGGTCCCCCACCGACGCCGAACTCGTCGAGCTGGAGCACGTGGCCGATATCCAGCGGCACGGGCCCCGCATCGAGTTCCGCACCGACGACGCCGACTCGCTGACCCGCCACCTGCTCTCACGCACCGACGCCCACGGCCTCGAGGTCGCACCCGCGAGCCTCGACGAGGCCTTCCGCTACCTGACCGCGGCAGAGACCGAGAGGACGGCTGCAGCATGAACATCTGGACCTACATCGCCATGGACTTCTGGCGGAACCTCCGCAACGTCGGCAACAGCTTCTTCGTGATCGTGCTGCCGACGGTCCTCTTCCTCTTCTTCGGTGCCTCCATGTCATGGTCGGACGTCGCCGTCGGCGACGGGAACATCAGCGCCTGGACCATGATCTCGATCGCCTGCTACGGCGCCGCGATGGCCGCGACCTCGCTCTCCGGCTCCGCCGCCGTCGAACTGCAGCAGGGCTGGGGCCGCCAACTGGCGCTGACCGCGCTGCCGCACGGGGGCTTCGTCGCCGCCAAGACCGCCGTCGCCCTCGGCATCGCCGTCCTGCCCGTGCTCGTCCTCAACATCGCCGGCGTCCTCACCGTGACCGACATGCCCGTCGGGACATGGATCGCCACCGCGCTGCTGACCGTGGTCGGTGTCATCCCGTTCGCGCTCTACGGGCTCGCCATCGGCATGGCCTTCCGCTCCGACGCGGCGGTGGGCACCGCGACCGGTCTGCTGGTCATCTTCAGCTTCCTCGGCAACGCCTTCACACCGCTGGACGGAGTTCTCCTGGACATCGGCCGCTTCACGCCGCTGTACGGCGTCGTGGCCCTGGCCCGCTACCCGCTCACCGGCGGCGACCAGATCTCCGTGAACGGCATCGCCGGCAACGATCCGCTCTGGATGGTCCTGGCCAACGTGATCGGCTGGACGCTGGTCTTCGCGACGGCGTGCCTGATGCTCCAGCGCCGCCGCACCAGGAGGCAGTAGTGATGATCGACCAGCGGACCCGCCCCGCCGAGACTGGCAGAATGACGCACATGGAGACCCCCGCGCACCCGAAGCGCCCCCTCGCGGGCGTCTTCTACGCCGCGATCTGGCTGCTGTTCCTCGGCTTCCCCCTGGTCTCCGCCCTCAGCGGTCCGGCGGGGCCTGGCTGGACCACGGTCGCGGTGGTCGCGACCGTCGCGTTCGCGGCCGTCTACATCTGGCTCTTCTGGGTCCTCTCGGGCGCGGACATCGGCGTCCCGCCGGCGCGCAGGGTCCTCCTGGTCGGGACCCTCCTGCTGGCCGTCCTCGCTGGGCTCGCCACCCCAGCGGCCGGGGCCTGGGTCTCGGCCTTCACGCCGTTCCTCGCCGCGGTCCTGATCTTCACGCTCCCGCTCGTCCCCGGCCTGGCCGCGGGCGGCCTCGTCTGGCTGATCCCGAGCGCGGTCGCGACCGAGTTCTCCGGAACCCTCTGGACGCTGCTCGGCCCCGGCTTCGGCGTCGCGGTCATCGTGTTCGCCCGGCTCATGGAGCACAACGAGCAGCGGGCCCGGGACGCCCAGAACCACCTGCAGGTCGCCGCCGAGCGCAACGCCATCGCCCGCGACGTCCACGATGTCCTGGGGCACTCGCTCACCGTCCTGTCGATCAAGGCGCAGCTCGCCCGGCGACTGCTCGATATCGACCCCGACCGGGCCCGCGAGGAACTGGACCAGATCGACGCGCTCGCCCGCGAGTCCCTGGGACAGATCCGCTCGACCGTCACCCGGCTGCGCACGCCGAGCCTCGCCTCCGAGGTGGAGGCGGCGCGCACTGCGCTGGCGGCGGCCGGGATCGAGGCCGACGTCGTCATCGGGCCCGATGTCAGGGACGACGGCGGCGATCTCTTCGCCTGGGCCATCCGCGAGGGCGTCACCAACACCGTCCGGCACTCCGGGGCCACCCGCTGCCGGATCGAGGTCCGTCCGGGCACGCTCACGATCGCGGACGACGGCGCCGGCTTCGCCGGGTCGGAGCCCGGCAGCGGATTGCGGGGCCTGCGGGAGCGCGCCCGCGCCGTCGGGGCGCGAGTCGATCTGCGGCCCACCCACCCCGACGGCGACCGCCCCGGGTCCACCCTGGAGGTGACACGGTGACATCGATCAGGCTGCTGCTGGCCGACGACCAGGACCTGGTGCGCGGAGGCCTCGCGGCGCTCCTCTCCCTGGAGCCGGACCTCGAGGTCGTCGCGCAGGTCGGCCGCGGGGACGAAGTGCTCGACGCGGTGCGCCTCCACCGCCCAGACATCGCCCTGATCGACATCGAGATGCCGGGCGCGGACGGCATCGAGGTCACCCGCCAGGTCACGTCGGCCCTGCTGGGCTGCCGCTGCCTGATCGTGACCACCTTCGGCCGGCCCGGCTACCTGCGCCGGGCGATGGAGGCCGGCGCCTCCGGGTTCGTCGTCAAGGACACGCCCGCGGAGCGGCTGGCACAGATGGTGCGTCAGGTCGCGTCCGGCCAGCACGTGGTGGATCCCCAGTTGGCGGCCGACTCGCTGGCGGGCGGGATCGACCCGCTCACCGACCGCGAGCGGGACGTCCTCCGGGCCGCCGCGGCGGGCGGCTCCATCCGCGCCATCGCCGAGTCGGTGCACCTGAGCCCCGGCACGGTGCGGAACCATCTCTCCAGTGCCATCGGCAAGACCAACAGCCAGAACCGCTACGAGGCCGCACGCGAGGCCCAGTACCGCGGCTGGATCTGACGCGGCTGGATCTGACGCGTCCGGCTCTCACGCGTCCGGCTCTCACGCGTCCGGCTCTCACGCGTCCGGCTCTCACGCGTCCGGCTCTGACGGGGCAGGGTCTGACCCGGCTCCCCTAGCCGCCCGGCTGGAACACCCAGACCAGCAGGCTCATGGTCACCACCGTGATCAGCACGATCCCCGCCAGATTCAGCCAGATGCCGCCGCGCATCATCTGCCCGATCGTCACGTAGCCGGAACCATAGGCGATCGCATTCGGGGGCGTGGCGACGGGGAGCATGAACGCGCACGTCGCCGCCAGCGCGACCGGCACCGCCAGCATCAGCGGGTCCACGCCGAGCCCCAGTGCCACGCCGCCCGCGACGGGCAGGAACGTGGCCGCCGTCGCGGTATTGCTGGTGAGCTCCGTCAGGAAGATGACACCGGCGACCATGATGAGCACGAGCAGCACCAGCGGGACGGTGCCCAGCGCCTGCGCCTGCTCGCCGATCCACTCCGTGAGGCCGGAGGCGCTGAACTGGGCCGAGAGCGCCAGACCGCCGCCGAAGAGGAGCAGGACGCCCCACGGCAGCTTGACCGCCGACTCCCAGTCGAGCAGCCGGACGCCGCGCCTGGCCCCGGCTGGCAGGAGGAACAACAGGACGGACACGGTCATGGCGATGCCCGCATCCGAGATCAGGCCCTTGGCGATCATCGGCATGAAGACCCAGGACAGGGCCGCCAGGGCGAACATGGCCAGGACGAGCTTCTCCCCCGTGCTCATGGGCCCCAGCTCGCGGAGCTGCCGCCGGATGGGCTCCCGGCCGCCGGGGATCTCGTCGATCTCCGGCTTGAACAGGACCTTGGTCAGGAGGAGCCAGACCAGGACCAGCATCACCGCGGCCAACGGCAAGCCGACCAGCATCCACTGGCCGAAGCCGATGTCCACGCCGTGGGCGTCCTTCATGTAGCCGACGAGCAGGGTGTTCGGGGGCGTGCCGATGATGGTGGACAGCGAGCCGACCGACGCGGCGTAGGCGATGCCGAGCATCAGGGCGGTACCGAAGTTGGAGGCGATCACCGCCTCCTTGACGTCCGCGTCCGCCGCCCGGGTGGTCTCTCCGTCCTCCCCGCTGCCGCCGGCCTCCTCGCCGGCGGGCTCGTCCGCGCTGCCCGGCAGGGGGACGCCGGCGTCCCCCGGCGACGGGGCCGGTTCCTGGTCGCCGCGATTCCCCGTGACGCCCAGGTTGGTGACCAGCATCAGGACGGAGACGCCGATGGGCAGCATCATGACGGTGGTGGCCGTGTTGGAGACCCACATGCTCAGGAAGCCGGTGGCCAGCATGAAGCCGGCGATCACCATGTTGGACCGGGTCCCCATCGCGGAGACGGTCATGAGGGCGATGCGTCGGTGCAGGTTCCAGCGCTGCATGGCGAGCGCGAGGATGAACCCGCCCATGAAGAGGAAGATGATGTCGTTGCCGTAGCTGGAGCCGACCTCCTCGATGTCGACCCCGCCGAAGACGGGGAACACTATGAGCGGCACCAGGGCCGTCGCGGGGATCGGCAGGGCCTCGGTCATCCACCAGATGCCCATGAGGACCGCCGTCGCAGCCGTGAGCCGGGCCGCGGGATCGAGGTCCTGCGGCATCGAGAAGTAGACGAGGAAGGCTGCGAGCAGTCCGGCGGCGAGCCCGATCCAGCGGCGCTTGTTGGTCCGCGGCTCCACCGGCTCGGCCAGGAGTCCGGGCGAGGGGTGTCCGCTGCCGCGGGCGCGATCCTCCACGCTCCGGGGGCGCTCACCTGGGGTGTAGGAACTGGACACGGCAACCTCCACGACGTCGGGTCGGTCAGTGTGACCTGCACCACGCTACCCGCGGAATCGCCGAACGTCACCAGTGGGGGCGGTGTCCCGCCCGGCGTCAGCCCTGCTTGACGCGCCCGCCGAGGCCGCGGGAGTCGTCGCCGGCCTCCTTGAGCTTGGCGCGGAGTTCCTTCGGCAGGGAGAACAGGATGTCCTCCTCGGCCGTGACGACCTCCTCGGCCTCCCCGAAGCCGTACTCGGAGAGCAGGCGCAGCACGTCGCCGATGAGGACCTCCGGGACGGACGCGCCGGAGGTCACGCCGACGGTGGAGACGCCCTCGAACCAGGTCTCGTCGATCTCGTCGGCGAAGTCCACGCGGTAGGCAGCGCGGGCACCGTACTCGAGCGCGACCTCGACGAGGCGGACCGAGTTGGACGAGTTGGCCGAGCCGACGACGATCACGAGGTCGGCGTCCGGGGCGATCTTCTTGATCGCGGCCTGCCGGTTGCTGGTGGCGTAGCAGATGTCGTCGCTGGGCGGGTCCTGCAGGTTCGGGAAGCGCTCCCGCAGGATGGTGACGATCTCCATCGTCTCGTCGACGGACAGCGTGGTCTGGGAGAGCCAGATCAGCTTGTCAGGGTCCTCGACCTGCACGGTCCGTGCCTCGGCCGGGTTGTTCACGACGGTCGTGTGCTCCGGCGCCTCGCCGTACGTCCCCTCGACCTCCTCGTGCCCCTCGTGCCCGATGAGGAGGATCTGGCTGCCGGCACGGGCGAAGCGCACGGCCTCGCGGTGGACCTTGGTCACCAGGGGGCAGGTCGCGTCGATGGTGCGCAGATTCCGGTCCTCGGCGGACTGCACGACGGCGGGGCTCACCCCGTGCGCGGAGAAGACGACGAGCGCGCCCTCCGGGACCTCGTCCGTCTCCTCGACGAAGATCGCGCCGCGGGCCTCCAGCTCGGAGACGACGTGGACGTTGTGGACGATCTGCTTGCGCACGTACACCGGGGCCCCGTAGTGCTCCAGGGCCTTCTCCACGGCGATGACGGCGCGGTCGACGCCGGCGCAGTAGCCTCGCGGGGCGGCGAGCAGGACGCGCTGAGGGCCCTCGACCGGCGCGGCCGCGGCGACCTCCGCCGGGCTGCGCCGCTGCCGCGGGATGCGCGGCATGGGCACGGAAACGGGAGCGGCAGAGCGGGTAGGCATGCCTCCATGCTACGCGGTCGGCCCTCCACAGGTCTGCGGGCCCGATCACTAAAACCGGGGCCGATGCTGATAGGAATGTCTAGCAGCACACCGGAGGAAAGGGCACCACGTGGAGAACGGCTACAGGACGGACCCGGGCGACGGGGCGGACGCCGCGGCCGAGGACTCCGGCCGGCGGACCCTCCCGGAGACGGCGGGGCAGACCTCGCCGGACAACCCCTGGCCGCTGCACCACTTCGCCTCGATCCTGAAGAACCACATCGAGCGCGCCCCGGAGACCTGGATCGAGGGCCAGCTCCTGGAGGCGAACGTGCGCAACGGGCACGCCTACCTGACGATGCGGGACGTGGACGTCGAGAACTCTCTGTCAGTCACCGTGTGGCGCTCGACCATGGACCGGCTGGAGACCAAGCCGCAGGTCGGTGCCCGCGTCGTCGCGCGCATCAAGCCGAATCTGTACCTCAAGACCGGTCGGCTCTCCATGAACGCCTCGGACCTGCGCCCGGTGGGGCTCGGGGACCTGCTGGCCCGGCTGGAACGGCTCCGGCAGGCGCTCGGCGCCGAGGGGCTGTTCGACCCCGGGCGGAAGCGTCCGCTGCCCCTGCTCCCCCAGCGCATCGGGCTGATCACGGGGCGCGACTCGGATGCGGAGAAGGACGTCATCCGCAACGCGACCCTGCGCTGGCCCGGTGTGGAGTTCGAGGTCCGGAACACGGCGGTCCAGGGCGTGAACGCCGTCGGCGAGGTGATGGCGGCCCTCGCCGAGCTGGACGGCCTGCCGGAGGTGGACGTCATCGTGATCGCCCGCGGCGGCGGCGCGCTCGAGGACCTCCTGCCGTTCAGCTCGGAGGAGCTCGTGCGCGCCGTCTCGGCGGCCAGCACCCCGGTCGTGAGCGCGATCGGGCACGAGGCGGACCGGCCGATCCTCGACGACGTCGCCGATGTGCGGGCCTCGACGCCGACGGACGCCGCCAAGCGGATCGTGCCGGACGTCGCCGAGGAGCGCGCGGGCATCGCCGAGGCGCGGTTGCGCCTGGACCGGGCCGTCTACCACCTCGTCGAGCGCGAGGGGCAGCGCCTCGAGGCGCTGCGCACCCGTCCCGTGCTCGCGGACCCCGAGGCGATGATCGAGTCCCGCGCCGAGGACCTGGCCCGGGCGAGCGACCGGAACCGGGCGGCGGCCCGGCAGGCCGTGGACCGCGCCGAGACGGACCTCCGCCACCTCCGGGCGCAGGTCCGGCAGCTCTCCCCGCAGCACACCCTGGACCGCGGCTACGCCGTCGTCCAGATCGATCCGCGGGGCGCCGCTCCGGCGGGCGTCGAGCCCGGGGACATCGTCCGGGACGCGACGACGGTGCCGGACGGCGCCGGGCTCCTCGTCCGTGTCGCGGTCGGCAGTCTGGACGCCACCGTGACGGCCACGCACCCGAGCAACACGTGAGCGCACGCCGGGCCGCCGGCCCCCGCGCCACCAGCACCGACACCGACACCGACACCGACAGGAGCGCACCATGACCGAGACCCCGGACGCCGCCCGCACCGAGGCGGCCCCGACTGACGACCCGAACACCGACGTCGCCCAGTTGAGCTACGAGCAGGCCCGCGAAGAACTGATCGCGGTCGTCTCCCAGTTGGAGGCCGGCGGCGCCACCCTCGAGCAGTCATTGGCGCTCTGGGAGCGCGGCGAGGCTCTGGCGGCCCGATGCGAGGCCTGGCTCGAAGGCGCGCGGCGCCGCCTCGAGGCCGCCCGTCAGGCGCAGGGCGGCAGCGAGGCCTGACGCCCCGGCCGCGCGCGGTGGGGACGTCCCGGCGAGGGTGCCGCGGACGAGGCCTCCGCCCCCGGGGCTGTGTCTGGGTCAGTCCGAGGCCAGCAGGCGGGCGCGCTGCTCGTCGACGTCGAAGGCCGCCGGCGGCCACTGCGGGTCGATCCCGTGGAGGACGTCGATCAGCAGCTGCTGGACGGCGATCCGCGCGTACCACTTCCGGTCGGCGGGGACCACGAACCACGGTGCGGAATCGGTGTCGGTGCGCCGGATCGCCGTCTCGTAGGCCCGCTGGTAGTCGTCCCAGAGGGCGCGCTCGTCGATGTCCCCGGGACTGAATTTCCAGTGCTTGTCCGGCCGGTCCAGGCGTTCGAGCAGCCGTTCCCTCTGCTCCTCCTTGGAGATGTGCAGCATCACCTTGAGCACATGGGTGCCGCTGCGGGCCAGCTTCTCCTCGAACTCCCGGATCGCGCCGTAGCGGCGCTCGATCTCCTCCTCCGGCGCCAGCCCGCGCACCCGCTGGACCAGGACGTCCTCGTAGTGGGAGCGGTCGAAGACGCCGATGATGCCCCGGCCGGGCAGCTGCCTCTCGACGCGCCAGAGGAAGTCGTGCTCCCGCTCCTCCGGAGTCGGCGCCTTGAAGGCGTGGTGGTGGATGCCCTGCGGATCGGCGGCCCCGATGACGTGGCGGACGATCCCTCCCTTGCCGGAGGTGTCCATGCCCTGGAGGATCAGCAGGATCCGGTCCTCACCGCCGGAGCGGGAGGCCGCGAACAGCCGCTCCTGCAGCTCGTCGAGCACCGGATCCATGGCCTCGAGGGTGACCTTCCCGTCGGCCTTCGCGCCGGAGTAGCCCGGCTTGGAACCGGGGTCCACCGCCCCGAGCTCGAACCCGCTCCCGGCGCGCAGCAGCTCGGTGGGGCTCGTCTCGAAGTCGAGCGGCCGGCGCTCGTCGGGGTCGGGATCCGGGCGGCGCCCGGTCGGCGCCTTCGCTGTCTCGGTCATCGCTTCACCTTCCGCCGGTGGGGACGAATGAATGTGGGGCCGAGCCTACTCCGCGGGGGCCGGGCTAGGCCCGCAGAACCTCCAGGAACTCGGCGATCCGCCCGATCGCGTCGCGCAAGTCCTGCTTCGCGGGCAGCGTGACGAGCCGGAAGTGGTCCGGCGCGATCCAGTTGAAGCCGGTGCCGTGGGTGACCAGGAGTTTCTGCTGCTTCAGCAGGTCGAGGGCGAACTTCTCGTCGTCCTTGATGGGGTAGACCTCCGGGTCCAGCCGGGGGAAGAGGTACATGGCCCCCTTGGCCTGCTGTACGGAGACGCCCGGGATCTCGTTGAGGAGCTGATACGCCAGGTTCCGCTGCTCCAGCAGCCGTCCGCCGGGCAGGATGAGGTCGTTGATCGACTGGTACCCGCCGAGCGCGGTCTGGATGGCGTTCTGGCCGGGGACGTTGGCGCAGAGGCGCATGTTCGTGAGCATGTTGATGCCCTCGATGTAGTCGGCGGCGCGCTGGCGCGGACCCGAGATCGCCATCCACCCGGCGCGGAACCCGCAGACCCGGTAGGCCTTGGACAGGCCGGAGAACGTCAGCGTCAGCACGTCGTCCGCGAGCGCGGCGGTGTTGTAGTGGACGGCGTCCTCGTACAGGATCTTCTCGTAGATCTCGTCGGAGAAGACGATGAGGTTGTGGCGCCGGGCCAGCTCGAGGATGTCCTCGATGACGTGCTTCGGGTAGACCGCACCTGTCGGGTTGTTCGGGTTGATCAGCACGATGCCCTTGGTGCGCGGGCTGATCTTGGCGGCCATGTCCTCGAGGTCGGGCATCCAGCCCTCCTCCTCGACCGTCAGGTAGTGCACCGGCGTGCCGCCGGCCAGCGAGACGGAGGCCGTCCACAGCGGGTAGTCAGGCGCCGGGATGAGCACCTCGTCGCCGTCGTTCAGGAGGGCGTTGAGGCTGAGCGTGATCAGCTCGGAGACGCCGTTGCCGAGGTAGATGTCGTCCACGCCGATGGTCCGGATGCCGCGGGTCTGGTAGTACTGCGAGACCGCGGTGCGGGCGGAGAGGATGCCGCGCGAATCGGAGTACCCCTGCGAGTTCGGCAGGTTCCGGATCATGTCGACGAGGATCTCGTCGGGGGCCTCGAAGCCGAACGGGGCCGGGTTGCCGATGTTCAGCTTGAGGATGCGGTGGCCCTCGGACTCCATCCGCTGGGCGTGCTCCAGCACGGGCCCGCGGATGTCGTAGAGGACGTCCCGCAGCTTCGACGACTGCTTGAACCGCCGGTCTTCCCGAGAGGTCTGTTCCGAGGCTGACATGACATCTAGCTTGTCACAGCTACGATCCGAACCCGTGTTCCGCCAGCCATGTTTCAGCGGCCTGGCGGGGTGTCAGCGGCGCGTCCCCGACCGTCTGGCCGTTGAGCCGGAGCATCTCCTCAGTGGTCAGGTCGTTGGAGACCCGGCCCAGCGCGTCGCGCGCCTCATCCGGCACCGTCTCGGCGTGGACGAGGGTGGCGACCTGCTGGGCCCGGAAGAACTGGCCGGAGTCCTCCAGGGCCACCAGCCCGTTGCGGCCGATCCCCGGATAGGTGCGCGGCAGCACGGCGATCTGGGCGGAATCGGTCAGCAGGTCGTCCAGGATCTCAGCGGGGTCCTCCTTGCTGGCGTACGTCCCGGGGGTGCACTCCAGCTCCTCGGCCAGCAGCGACAGGCCGCGCTCCTCGCCCGCGAAGGCGGACGGGCCCGCGAAGGTCAGCCCGGAGCAGACCTCGCCCAGGTCCGAGAGCGCGTCGATCTCGTCGCCGACGGAGCGGGCGCGGGTGGTGACCAGCACGGGGGCCCGGTCCGCCTCGGCCGGGTCCAGGAGCTCCGTGCCCTCGGGCAGGGCCTCGCGCAGGGCCGCGGTCACGTCGCCGGGCTCGGTCGCGTCGGCGCCGGCGTCGTAGCGGGTCAGGAGGGAGCCCGTGTAGTCGACGACGACGTCCACGCCGCCGCTCTCCACGTCGGCGAGGTAGCCGGCCCGGTCGCCCGGCTCCACGGCGACGGCCGCCTTGAAGCCGGCGTCGCGCAGGGCCCCGGCGTAGATGTGCGCGGCGATCCGCGCCTCGGTGCTCTCCGGCGCGGCGAGCGTCAGCGGCGTCGCGACGGTGCTCGGGGCGGGCTCGGTCTCGCCGGCCGTGCCGCATCCGGCGAGCGCCAGGGTGCCGGCCAGGCCTCCCGCGAGGACGGCGAGCCGGGCGCGGGGGGCCCGCGAGCCGGCCGCGGGGGCGGAGGTGCGACGGCGGCGGGAGGGGTCCGCGGCTGCGTTCAGGTGCGTCATGAGGTCCTGTTCCAGGGTGCCCGGCGGGCCGGGGTCGGGTGCTGGGTCGGGTGCTGGGGAGGGTGCTGGGATCGGGATCTGCGGGGCTGGGCGGGCGCGGCGGCTACTCGCGGCGGGCGCGGCGGCTACTCGCGGCGGGCGCGGTAGAGGCGCAGGGCCTCGTCGACCCGCGCGACGCGGTCCAGGGAGGCGACCTCGTCGAGGTCGAACCAGGCGGCCCGCGACGTGGTGCCGCCGATCTCGTGGGCGAGCTCGCCGCCGACCACCTCGGCCGCGTACATCACGGCCACGGTCTGCAGGGGCCGCGCCTCGCCGTGGAGCCGTTGCCCGGCGGGGACGACGCCCGTCTCGACGCCCAGCAGGGAGGTGACGGCGACGTCGTACCCGGTCTCCTCGGCGACCTCGCGGACGGCCCCGGCCGCTGCCTGCTCGCCGAGGTCCACTCCCCCGCCGGGGAGGGTCCAGCGGGGCCGGAAGTCGGGGTGGCTGGCACGCATGTCCCAGAGGGCCAGGAGGATACGGCCCTCGCGGACCACCACGCAGTAGGCGGCGAGCCGCGTGTCCCAGGGGCGGGCCGCCGGCGGGACGGCGCTGCTGACCGCGGCGCTGGCGTCGTGCGGGGCGGGGGTGGGGCGGGCATCGGTCATGCCCTCTAGCGTATTAGGCGCCGGGGGCGATCCGGTCACCCGGGTCAGCGGGCGGCGCGGGCCTGCAGCCGACGGTGGCGTGCGACGGCCACGGCGGCGAGCGCGATGCAGCAGGCGAGCATGCCGGCCGAGAAGTAGCCGAAGGAGGCGTCCATGCCGATCCGGCCGGCGACGAAGCCGAGGAGGAGGACGGGGATGGCGCTGCCCAGGTAGGTGACCAGGTAGATCAAGCTCGTGACCTGCGCCTGGAGGGCGGCCGGGATGGCCGCCGAGGCGTCGTTGAAGGCCCCGCGGAACGCCAGGCCCTGCGCGGCGCCGGCGACGAGGCTGCCGGCGACGACGACGGCGAGGGACTCGAGGTGGGCCCCGTACGCGAGGGCGACCGTGCCCAGGCCCATGACCACCAGGGCCGGGCCGATGATGGCCGGGGTCGCCCGGCCGACGAGCTGGCTGGCCGCGGAAGCGGCGAGGGTCAGTGCGGCGATGATCCCCAGGAGCAGCGGGCTCTCGATGCCGAAGACGGAGCCGAGGTAGACCGGCGCCAGCGACAGGACGAGCCCGAAGAGCGCGAAGCTGAGCAGGCCGGTGAGCGCGGCGATCCAGAACTGGACGAGCGCCTCGCGGGCGAGCTTGGGCGGGCGCGGCCGGAGTGCCTCCCGGGCCCGGCCCGGGGCCGGGGCGAGGGCCGGGCGGGCCCGGACCAGCCAGAGCGGCACCAGCACCAGCAGCAGCGCCACGGAGTGGATCAGGAACGGGGTGGTGGTGGGATCCGGCAGCTGGCTCAGCGCCCCGCCGATCACGGGACCGGCGGCGACGCCGCCGGCGTTGAGCAGCAGCGTGAAGCGGCCCGCCCACTCCGGGTGGCCCGGCATCAACTCGCGCAGGGCCGCGCTGGACGCGCCGGTGGCGGCGGCGACGGCGGCTCCCTGGAGCACGCGGCCGACGACGAGGAAGGACAGGCTGGGCGCGAAGGCGAAGACGAGGCCGCCGGCCAGGGCGAGGACGACGGCGATCACGAGCGCCGCCCGTCGGCCGATGTGATCGGACCAGTGCCCGTAGCAGAGGAGCCCGACGATGAGGGCCAGCACGTACGCGGTGAACGCGACGGTGACGCCGAACGGGCCCAGACCCAGCTCGGCCTGCAGCACGGGGTAGATGGGCGTGGCGATGTTCACGCCGATGAACAGCAGGCCCATGACGGCGCCCGTCAGGACCACGCGCGCCCGCAGCGAGGCGTCCCAGCCGTCGCGGAGCGTCGGCTCGACGACGGTCTGCATGCGCAGTTCGCTGATGACGGTCATGCGGCGCCCCTTCCCCGGTGCGGTGTGTCCAGGGTCAATGGTGGGGCGGACTGGTGTTCGTGATCGGAGAAAGGGTCCATAATTGAGCAGGAAGCTCAAAACAGCTCTCCGCACCGAGGGAGGATGAAGCACCGTGCCACGAACGACCCCCCGCCTGGACTCGACCGACCTGGAGCTGCTGCTGCGCCTGGTCAACGACCCCCGTGCGCAGATCAGCGAGCTCGCCGACTCGCTGGGCCTGGCCCGCAACACCGTGCACACCCGCTTCCGCCGGCTCGCGCGCGCCGGGATCCTGCGCGACGGCGGACGCGACATCGACCTGGCCGCCCTCGGGTACGACGTGCTCGCCTTCATCACGATCGAGGTCGACCACCGCGAGCTGGACTCCGTGGTCGCCGCGCTCGGCCGGCGCGAGCACGTCCTGGAGGTCTTCGAGACGTCCGGCCGCGGCGACGTCTGGTGCCGCGTCGCGGCCCGCGACACCCACAACCTCCAGCAGGTCCTGCGCCACATCCTCAAGCTCCCCGGCGTCATCCGCACGGAGACGTCCTTGGCGCTGAGTGAACACATCCCCTTCCGGGCGGGCCCGCTGGTGCGGCACTCCCTCGCCGACGCCTAAGCTCGGAGGACCACCGCACTCCCCCATCGACCACCGCCTACCCCGAACCGCAGCCGCCCGCCGCGCCGGCTGGAGAGGAGCCGCCGCAGTGTCAGCCCTGTCGGACCGCCTCCGCGCGCTCCTCGGCACCGCCTCGCCGGACCCGTTCGTCGCCTGCACCACCGCCGGCGAGTGCCTGGACCTGGCCTACGAGCGCGCCTACACCGAGGACTACGCCGGCGCCATCCGGGCCGCCATGCTCGGCCTCGAGCTGGCCGGGGACGACCTGGACACGCTGCTCTCGCTCTGGGGCTCCCTCGCCTCCATCCGCCACCTCGGCGGGGACGACGACGGCGCCCGGCGGGCCGCGCGGGCCCGGCTGTCGCTCCTGCGGGCGGCGGGCTGGGACTTCCAGGCGGACATGGAGGAGGACCTCGGCGCGCTGCTGTTCCGGGAGGCCTCCCCCGAGGAGCTGCCCGTGCTGGAGGCGGCGCTCATCACCCACGAGACGGCCGGTGCGCCCGACCACGTGCTGGCGGACATCAAGCTGGCGTTCGCCGTGGCACTGCACAGCTACGGCTCCGAGGGGGCGCTCGACGCCCTCGAGTGGTGCGCCCGCGCCTACCGCGAGGCCGGACGGGCCGAGTCGGAGGGCGGGGCGCTGCTCTACCTGGCGCACGCCCACGCGAAGGAGGGCCACCACGAGCTCGCGCTCGCCGCGGCCGACCGCCTGCTGGACCTGCCCCTGAACCGGGCCATGAAGGCCGCCGTCTGGATGGTCAAGGCCACCACCCACGCCGAGGCCGACCACCGGCTCGAGGCCGAGGGGTGCGCGCTGCGCGCCCTGGAGCTCTACGCCGCGGCGGGGGTCCGCAAGGGCGCCGTGTCGGCCGCGGCCGGCGTGGCGCAGGCCGCCTCCGAGGCGGCGGACCACGAGGCGGCGATCCTCGCCTGGAAGGTCGCCGTCGAGCAGGCCGAGCGCGGCGAGATCGACGAGACCTGGGCCGTCCGCCTGGCCCTGGGGCACCAGCTGCTCGAGGCGGGCGAGTTCGCACTCGCCGAGGACGTGCTCGCCCCGCTGGCGGAGCGGCTCGGCGCGGCCGGCCGCCCGACCGCGCGGGCCCGGACGCTCGTCTCGCTCGGGCACGCGCTGCGGCACCAGGAGCGCCTCGCAGAGGCGCTGCGGACGTGGGACGAGGCCGCCGAGGTGTTCGTCGCCGCCGAGCTCAACGGGGAGGCGGCCCGCACGCTGATCGCCGCCGGGACGCTCGTCAGCCGCGAGGAGTCGCTCGCCGGGGCGCGCCCGCGCTTCGAGCGGGCCGTGGAGCTGGCGCGGGAGGCCGAGGACGACCCGGCGGCCCTGCCGACCGCCCTGCACGCCCTCGGCCACGCGCTGTGCGAGGAGCACGACCCGGACGGCCTGGGCCTGCTGGACGAGGCGATCTCCCTGGCGGACGCGCACGAGGCGCAGTGGCACTCCGCGGACTTCCGGGACACGCACGCCCGCGGCCGCTGGTCCCTCGGCGATGCGCGCGGGGCCATCGCCGAGGCGCTCGAGGCCGCGGACCTGTTCCGGGTGGTCGAGGACCCCGACGCCGCCGGCAACGCCGAGCTGTTCGCCGCGCACGTCCTGGCCGAGTCGGGCCAGTGGGACGAGGCGGCGTCGCTCTACCGGCTCATCGCGGCCGAGCACGCCGACAGCGTGGCGCACGTCAATGCGGCGCAGAACGGGCTCGGCGACGTACTGGAGAAGCAGGGGCTCTACCTCCAGGCCGAGGAGGCCCGGGCCGCGGCCCGCGCCGTCGTGGACAACGCGCTCGAGCACGCGGCCGACACCGTCGTCGAGGCCATCGGCGACGACCCGGACACCGAGGCCGGCGACGCGGGCACGCACGACGAGGACCCGCACGGCGAGGACCCGCACGACGAGGCTGAGGACGACGAGGACCCGCGCGACGCCGAGGACCCCGGCGGACCGGCGGACGGCCGACGGTGACCGCCGAGTCGGCGCCCTTCTGGCGGCGGTGGCCCGTCGCCCAGCAGGTGCTCGCCTCGATGCTGGTCGTCGCGATCGTCACCCTCGGGATCGCCGGCGCGGCCTCCTACCTGGTCCACGTGGGCCAGCTGTACTCGCGGATCGACGACGACCTCGCCCGCGAGGTCCAGGAGTTCGAGGCCCTGCACGCCTCCGGCATCAACCCCGAGAACGGCGAGCCGTTCACCTCCGCCGCCGACCTGATCTACCTGGCGATGCAGCGCACGTCGCCCGCCCGGAACGAGGGCATGATCGCCTTGCACTCCTCCGGCATCCGGTGGAACGCCCCGGTGACGGTGGAGGTGCGGCTCGAGGAGGACCCGGAGCTGATCCAGCGGCTGCTCGGTGCGCCCGTCCCCGAGCGGATCAGACTGACCACGGAGGCGACGGGCACGACGACGTACCGCGTCGCCGTCGTGCCAGTCCAGCTGCAGGACGACCCGGCCCCGCTGCGCCTGGTGCTCGCCCGCGACATCGACGCCGAGCTCGCGGAGCTGCGGCGCACCTACGTGGTCTTCTTCGGCGCCGGCCTGGTGGCGCTCGCCATCGCCGCCGTGGTGGCGTGGGCCCTGGTGCGCCGGCTGTTCCGGCCGCTGGAGGACCTCCGGCGCACGGCCCAGCGGATCACGGCCGGCGGCGTCGGGGAGCGGATCGAGGTCACCGGCAGCGACGACCTCGCGGACCTGTCCCGCACGTTCAACGAGATGCTCGACCGGCTGGAGTCGGTCCTGGAGTCCCAGCGCCGCCTGCTGGACGACGTCGGGCACGAGCTGCGGACCCCGATCACGATCGTGCACGGGCACCTCGAGCTCTCCGACCCGGAGGACCCGGAGGACGTGCGGCAGACCCACGAGGTGGCGCTCGACGAGCTGGACCGGATGTCGATGCTCGTCGAGGACCTCGTGACCCTCGCGACCTCGGACCGCGACGACTTCGTGCAGCCCCGCCCGGTCGACGTCGACAGCCTGCTGCTCGACGTCGCAGACAAGGCCCGCGCGCTCGGCGACCGGCAGTGGCGGATCGCGGAGAACGTCGCCGCGACCGCCCCGCTGGACCAGCGGCGGATCACGCAGGCGCTGCTGCAGCTCTGCCAGAACGCCATGAAGTTCTCCGCGCCCGGCTCGGAGGTCGCCCTCGGGGCGGAGCTCACGGTGCCGGACGGCGCGGGCAGTGCGGCCGATGCCGGCGGCGCGGGCCCGACGGACCGGGAGGACGGCGAGCTGCGCCTCTGGGTGCGCGATCACGGCGTCGGCATCACCGAGGAGGACGCGGCGTCGATCTTCGAGCGCTTCACCCGCGGGGCCAACGGGTCGCGCGCGGAGGGCTCGGGCCTCGGCCTGACGATCGTCCGGGCCATCGCCGTCGGGCACGGCGGGCGCGTCAGCGTGTGCTCGACGCCGGGCCTCGGCTCGATCTTCGCGCTCCACCTGCCGGTGCCCGCTAGGCTCGAGCCAGACGTGGAAGGGCGGTAGATGAGTCGGATCCTGATCATCGAGGACGAGGTGCGGATCAGCTCCTTCGTCGCCAAGGGCCTGCGCTCGGCCGGGTTCCAGCCGACGGTCGTCGAGACCGGGCGCGAGGGGCTGGCCCTGGCGACGACGGGCGACTTCGAGCTGGTCCTGCTCGACGTGGGCCTGCCCGACCTGGACGGATTCAGCGTTCTGCGCGAGATCCGGCGCGGACGCCACGACGTCCCGGTCATCATGCTCACGGCCCGCACCAGCATCGACGACACCCTCACGGGGCTCGAGGGCGGCGCCGACGACTACGTGCCCAAGCCGTTCAGGTTCGAGGAGCTCGTGGCCCGCATCCGCCTCCGGCTGCGCTCCGATGCCAACGGCAGCGACCAGGAGACCCTCGAGCACGAGGGGCTGGTCCTGGACCTGCGCTCGCACACCGCCCACGTCGACGGCGCGCCGGTGGACCTGTCCGTGCGCGAGTTCGCCCTTGCGGAGGCGTTCCTGCGCAACGCCGGCCAGGTGCTCACGCGCGAGCAGCTCCTGGCCCGGGTGTGGGGGTACGACTTCGACCCCGGATCCAACGTGGTGGACGTCTACGTCCGGTACCTGCGCAACAAGCTCGGCGGCGAGCGCTTCCAGACGGTGCGCGGGCTCGGCTACCGCCTGGCGGTGCGGAACCCCGCCGGCTGAGCTCAGTCTTTCTCGGCTGAACCCCTTGCTCCTCGGCTGAACGCAGACCCCTTCGGCTCGGCTCAGTCCTCCTCGTCGGCCCCGCCATCGTCGTCTCCGTCGTCCTCGTCGTCCGGTGCCGCGGGGGCCGCCGGTGCCACGTCGTCGTCATCGTCGTCGTCCGCCTCGGGCGGCGCCGGCTGCGTCGCGGGCGCGTCCGTGCCCGGCGGGGTGCTCGGCGCCGCGTCCTGCGCCGTGTCCTGGGCGGAGCTCGGGGCGGCGCTCGAGGGTTCGCCGGCGGGCCCCTCCGTGGGCGCCGGCGACGCGGACGGCTCCCCGGCGGGCGTCGTCGCGGCACCGCTCGGCGCGGAGGGCAGCGTGGACTCGTCGGGCAGCGCGGACGAGTCGACCACGGTGATCCCGGGGCCCAGGTCCCTCGGCTCGGTGAACGCGTGGTCGGCGACCACCACGCCCGTCCCGAGGGCGATGAGGCCCACCGCCCCCGCGGTCACCCAGAGCCTGGTGTTCATGCTGCGCTCGTCTCCTGTCGCGTGTGCTGGTGCCGGGCCGCTACCCGCGCCCGGCCGTCCTGTCCGGTCCCGTCCAACGACCAGTGTGCCCCGGCCAGATGAGAGGACGAGGAGAAACGGATGAGACCCGGTCCCCGCGCCGGCGCGGTGCGTCAGGCGACGAGCCCGCTGCGGCGGGCGAGCGCCAGCAGCTGCTCGGCGGCCGCGAGCCTGCGGTACGCCGACGGCTCCCATGACTCCCGCGGGGCGCCCGGCACGCGTGCCCCCGCGATGAGCGAGACGGCCACCGCGGCGGCGCGGGCCCAGAGGCCCCGGCCGGTCACGCCGTGGCGCTCCAGGTCGATCCGGAACGCCGACCCGAAGTGCGCCAGCGCCTCCTCGACGTGCACGTACCGCTCGTCCACCCCGGGCAGGACCGCGAGGTGCCCGAGGAAGCACGCGTAGTCGTCCACCCGGTGCCCGGGCCCGAGCGAGTCGACGTCGAGCAGGCCGGAGACCCGGCCCTCGCCGATCAGCAGGTTGGCCTCGTAGAAGTCGCCGTGGGTGGGCACGGTGCGACCGCGGTCCGTGGTGTCGATGACGGCCTGGATCCGGGCCTCCAGCTGGCGGAGCCGCTCGGCCGCCCCGGGAAGCGCGGTGCGCGCGGCGTGCGCGTAGCGGTCCAGCCGCTCGGACCAGGCCGGCCGGCGCTTCAGGTCCAGGACCGGCTCCGGCAGCGCGTCCAGGAGCGCGACGAACGCGTCCGGGTCGAGGCTGGTGCCGCCGTCGTGCATGATCTGCTGGGACAGCGGCCGGCCCGTCACCTCGGTGAGGGCGAGGATCCCGGCGGGGTCCTCGGGGGCGTGCGCCGTGCCGGCCCGCGCGTCCTCGAGCAGCCGCGGGACCGGCAGGCCTGCGGCGGCGAGCATGCGGTGCCGCAGGAGCAGCTCGTCGGCGACGTCCGGCCGCACGACCTTCAGGTAGATGCGGCGGGGGACCGCGATGGGCCCCGGCGTGGTCAGGTCGGCCCGGAGGACCGCCCGGCGCAGGGGTCGGTAGGTGACGGTCTGGAGCCCGACGAGCCGCTCCCCCCGCGCCCAGCGCGACACCACGAGCTCGGGCACCGTCGCGACCGCCAGGCCCGGGAGCCGGGGATCGTGCGGGTGGTCCCACACGCTCACCGCCAGCTCACCGGCGGCGGGGTCGACGCCGGGGTACGACGACGCCGGAACCCGCACCTGCACGTAGTGCCCCGGCCCCGCGGCCGCGTCGGGCCCGCCCGCGGGGGCCGGCAGCGTCTCGGTGGTGACGCCGACGAACCCGCCGCCGAGCTCGACCGAGAGCTCGTAGAGGACGCTCACCCCGGCGCCGGGCCGGTGCTGGAGCTGGACCTGGCGCAGGTGCCGCCCGGAGGAGCGGACGGCCGGCTCGATGCCGGGGCGGACCAGGGCGACGAGGCGGGCGGCGGCGTCGGTCAGGAAGGCGACGTGCTGCGCCTCCGGCCACATGGGGCTGTTCCGCTAGGCGCCGCGGCGACGCTGGAGGACGTCGTCGAGGTTGATCCGGGGCGCGCCGGACGGGGCCGACGCGGCGCGGCCGGAGTCGGCGTGGGCCGCGCTGGGCTGGGCGGTGGACGACGTGGCTGCGGACGACGAGGCTGCGGAGGACTGGGCTGCCGAGGACTGGGCGCGCGTGTCGGCGAGGATGCTGGTGACGAACTGGGCGCGGCGCTCCTCGGGGCGGGGCATGGGGGCCGGCTCGGGGCGTTCGGCCTTGGCGGCCTTCACGTAGGTCGGGGTCGGGACGTCCACGGGGGTCCAGGTGCGGGTGTCGGCGACGGACGGGCCCGCCTGCTCCCGCTCGCGGGCCGCGACCCGGCGGGCCTCCTCGCGCAGCTCCTGCACGGTGGGCGCCCGGCGCTCGGCCTGGCCCGGCTGGCCGTCGAACAGCTCGCCGCCGCGGGCGCGGGACGGCGTCTCGGTCCGCTCCTGCTCGCGGGCGACCTGCTCCTGGGCGGCCTCCACGGCGTCGGCGTAGGTGCGGTTGATCCGGGCCAGGACACGACGGCGCCGGTCGCGGACGGCCAGCGTGCGCAGCCCGGCGACCGCCAGCACGAAGGCGGCGAGGCCGAGGAGGGGCACCAGGCCGGAGACGGCGCCGAAGAGGGCAACCACGCCGGTCACGGCGAAGAGCGCCAGACCGGCGACGCCGGCGAGTGCCACGGCGACGCGGCCCCAGCGGATGCGCAGCGGCGCGGGGCCGGCGGGCGCGCTCTCGGGCGCGGGTCGCAGTTCGCTCGCGTCTCGCTGTCCAGTCGCGTTCATGGGGCTCCTCCCGGTACCGGGTGCGGGCTCGTAGTCCTGTCGATCCCGGCGGATCGGTGGGACCAGGGCGTCGCTGGTGGGCGCGGCGTTCATCTGGCGGATCGCGGTCCGGCCGCCCACGGGCTGCCTCTCGGCGGCGCCCTCGGACCTGCGGACCACGGTGGACACGAGCATCAGGAGCAGCATGATCGCCACGACGAGGACCATCGAGCTCTCAATCCTCACATCCACGTACCAGACGTTACGGCGTGGCCCGTGCAGGCGCTCGCATTGCGTCCGGTGTGTCCGCCGGATAAATCACGCGGTTGTGCTTTGGAGCCGCTCGAGGAAGCTGCCGGACATGTCCTCCCGGGTCAGCGCGAAGGTCCGGTGATCGGCCCACTGGCCGTCGATGTGAAGGAATCGCTCCCGCAGGCCCTCGTCCCGGAACCGCAGCTTCTCCACCACGCGCAGGCTGGCGGCGTTCTCGGGGCGGATGTTGATCTCCACGCGGTGCAGCCGCAGGGCGTCGAAGACGAAGTCCCCGGCGAGCGCCACGGCCTGCGGCACCAGCCCCCGCCCGGCCAGGCCGGCGTCGATCCAGTAGCCGATCGAGCAGCTCCTCGCCGCGCCCCACGTGATGGTGGAGACCGTCAACTGGCCGGCGAGCACCGGCTCGTCCGCGGCACCGGTGCGCACGGCGATCGCCCAGGGCAGGCAGTGCCCGGCGCGGGCCTGCCGGTTGAGACTGGAGACCATCTGCCGGAACGTCGGGCGCGTTCCGCCGTCGGGGTCGGTGGCGTCCCAGGGGCGCAGCCACGCCTGGTTGCGCCGGCGCAGGTCCGCCCACGCCGTCGCATCCGACCAGTGCAGCGGCCGGAGCACCAGATCCCCGTGCTCGAGGGTGGTGGGCCACCAGGAGACGGCGGATGACTCCCAGGGCCAGATGCGCGACATGGGCACGAGTTTAGCCGGGCGCGAACGATCCCCGGCAGGGGCGGCCGCACCCCCTGCCGGGGTCCCCCGCCGGGCCGCTAGGATGGCGCCATGGCCCACCCCACGACACCCCCCGCCAGCGGGCTGCACGCCGAGGCCCTCGAGCGGAAGGCCGCGCTGCGGCGCGACCTCCGCGCCCGGCGCCGGGCCCTGGACCCGGCGTCCCGGGAGCGCCAGATGACCGCCGTCGCGGACCATCTGCGGCGTCTGGTCGACGCCGCCGGGCCCCGGCCGCGCGTGGCCGCGTACCTCCCCGTGGGCGCCGAGCCGGACGTGCGGCCGGTGCTGGAGGAGGTGGTGCGCGCCGGCGGGACCGTGGTGGTCCCGGTCTGCCTGCCGGAGTGGCAGCTCGGCTGGACCGAGTGGACCCCGGAGACCGAGCTGGTGCGCTCAGAGCGCGCGTGGGTGCACGAGCCCTCCGGCGAGCGGCGCGGCCCCGAGGCGGTGGCCGCGGCCGACCTGCTGCTGATCCCCGCGCAGGCGATCGACGCCGCCGGCGGGCGGCTCGGCCAGGGCGGCGGCTACTACGACAGGTTCCTGCAGCGCCTGCACGCGCTCGGCGGCCCGGCTCCCCTCGCCGTCGTCTACGAGCACGAGGTGCTGGAGACGGGCGCCTTCCCGACGGAGCCCACGGACCAGCCGGTGGACGGCGTCGTGACGGCGTCCGGCGTGCACCGCTTCGCCCTGTAGTAGAATTAGCACTCAAACCAACCGAGTGCTAGAAGGGTTCCGATGCCTACATACGCATACGCCTGCAAGGACTGCGGCCACGAGTTTGAGGTCTTCCAGTCGTTCACCGACGACTCGCTGACCGCCTGCACCAGCTGCGACGGCCGCCTGCGCAAGGTCTTCAACGTCGGTGGCGTGGTCTTCAAGGGCTCCGGCTTCTACCGCAACGACTCCCGCGGCACCGGCTCGAGCGGGTCGAGCGGCTCGGGATCCAGCACGCCGTCGACCAGCTCGTCGGCGACCAGCACGTCAGGCTCCGCCTCCTCCGGCTCAACCGCGTCCGCCGCGGCGGCCTCCTAGAGGAGCACCCCGGAGGACCGGCTCGTCCTCCACACCCCGGCCCTCCAGCAGGAGCCGTCCACAGCCAGGTGGGCGGCTCCTGCTGCGTCTGCGCCCGTTCCGGTGGACTGGTCCGCATGCTCGGATCACCAGCCCGCAGGCCACCGTCCCGCCGACCCCGCCGCTACCGGCGCACCTGGCGCGACGTCAGCGCCCGCTACCGCCGCCCCGCCGCCGCCGGGATGGCGGCCCTCGCGGTCGCGGCGGCGCTGGCGGCCGTCGCACCGGAGCGGGCTCCCACGGTCGAGACGCTCGTGGCGGCCCGGGAGATCGCCGCCGGGCAGACCATCGGCGCCGACGACGTCGAGCCGGTGCAGGTGGCCCGCGCCGCCCTGCCGCCGGGCCACGACCTCCGGGCCGCGGACGCCGTCGGCGAGCGGGTGGCCATCGGGATCGCCGCCGGCACGCCGCTGCACGCGGGCCTGCTCGTCGGGGACCACCTGCTGACGGGGATGCCGCCGGGGACCGTCGCGGTGCCGCTGGAGCCGGCCAACACGGAGGTCCTCGGGCTCCTCTCCCCCGGGCTGCACGTCGACGTGGTGCTCAGCCAGGGGAACGGGTACGAGCAGCCGATCGAGTCGGCCCCGGTGGCCCGGGACGTGGCCGTCCTCTGGGTGCCCGCCGAGGGCGGGGGCGGCTGGATGGACGCCTCCTCGGGGGCCGGCGGGACGTCCACGGTGGTCGTCGCCGCCACGGCCGACGAGGCGGCGGAGCTGGCCAGTGCCGGCAGCCGGGGCAGCATCCACCTGATGCTGGTCACCCCGGAGCCGTGACGGCGCACCGCCGGGCGCCGGGCCCGGGCGGGGCGCCGGCGGCTCAGCCCCAGTGCGGCGGGCGCTGCTCCTGGAGCCAGGAGTCGCGGTCCTCCGCGGTCTCGCCCCAGCTGCGCGGGTCGTCCTCGCCGGCCGCCTTCGGGATCACGGGCTCGGCGACGAGCTGGGGCTTGGATGCGCGGCGGCCCGAGGGGCGGCCTGCCGGTTCGGTCACGTCGTCCTCCTGGGCGGCGGGAAGGTTCAGGTACTCGGCGAGGGCCTCGGCGATCCGCGCGGGGTCGCTGAAGACGTCGATCGTCCACAGCGGCACGTACCGCCAGCCGGCCTTCTCCAGCAGCTGCGGGCGCTGGCGGGAGCGGTAGCGGACGCTGAGCTGGGCGTACTCCTGCGTCCCGTCGGAGACCACGGCCAGCGGCGGGACCGGCTCGTCGGCATCGCCCCGGGGGTTCCAGATGGCCAGGTCCAGCTCGCCGCGGTAGCGCTGCTCGACGCTGGCGCCGCGGGCCACGAGCCGGTTGCGCAGGTCCGCCACCAGGGGGTCCTCGAGCGGGGCGTCGCTGCCCGGCCGGGGCGCCTCCGCCCCGGCGACGACCTGCATCAGGCGGGCGGCGCCGCCGGTGACCCGTTCCGGGTCGAGGTCGTCGGCGCGGACCGCCGTGACGATCGTGAGGCTCTCGCGGGCACGGGTCATCGCGGTGACGAACAGCTCGTCGCCGCGCGGGCCGGAGAGCCCGCCGAACTCGTGGACGGCCTTGCCGTGGGGGGTGCGGCCGTAGCCCAGCGCGAAGATCACCGCGTCCCGCACCACGGTGCGGGAGCGCTGGATCGTCGAGACCTGGAAGCGCTCGTCGTCGCGGTGGAAGAACTCCTCCGCCCACGGGTAGTTCGGCAGCTGGACCTGGATCGCCTCGGCGATCCGCGTGGCGTGGCGCTGGTTGCCCGCCACGACGGCGAGCGACTTGCCGGGGCGCCGGCGGATGTGGGCGAACACGAGGTCGACGACGCGCTGGACCTCGGCGACCGTCGACTCGACCGACTCCGCTCCGGCGTCGGGCAGCCCCGTGCCGTCCTGGACGTACTCGACGTGCAGGCCCTGCCCCGGGTCGGTGAGGTTCGTGGCCGACGGGAGCCGGTGCAGCTGGCTGCCGTAGCACTCCCCCAGCACGTCGGTGAGCCCGTCGTCGACGCCGCGGTAGACGGTGTCGAGCCCGCGCACCGGGAGCACCCGGCAGAGGGCCGCGAACGTGCTGACCGGGGTGCGGGGGGCGCGCAGCGACGCGGTGGGGTCCACCGAGACGCTGAACGTCGTGGGCGCGCCGAGCTTGCCGTCGCCGAACGCGATGACCTGCTCGGAGCGGCTGATCGCCCCGACCGCGCTGCGCAGCGACAGGGCGTCCGCGTCGAGCAGGATCACGGCGTCGAACTTCGTCTCGGCCGGCACCACGGACGGGATCATCAACGGCGAGCCGATCCACAGCGGCACCAGCGAGTTCACCAGCGGGGCGCCGAGATCGGCGAGGGCCGCGACGCTGGGCTCCCCGTCCCGGAGCATGCCCTTCAGCTCGCGGCTGCCGGCCCGGTGGTCCAGCAGCGCGGCCTTCCACCGCTGCGCGAGCTTCCAGTTCAGCCGGGCGGCGCCGGAGGCGATGTGCATGTTGTCGACCAGCCGGTACTCGGCCTCGAGCTGGCGGAGCTGGTAGCCGTCGGACATGGCCAGGTAGTCGTCGCCGCTGATCATCGCCTCGAGGACCGACTGCCACCAGGCGAGCTCCAGCTCGTGCCCGACCTGGTCGGCGGGGACCTCGCGCTCGAGCAGGTCGGCCATGAGGTCCTTCAGTCCGGCCTCGGTGAGCTGCTCGACCAGCAGGGTCCGCTCCGGCAGGCTCTGGAGGGCGTCGTGGTCCTCGGCGAGGCGCTGGACGTGGGCGACGACGTCGCGGATGGGGGCGCGGGTCAGGTCCGGCGTGCCCGTGCCGTCGGCGGAGCCGATGGAGCGCACGGCGTCCCCGAGGACGCGGCCGAGCTGCTCCAGCCGGTCCTGCGCGTCCCGGTAGTGCCGGTTGAGCTCGAGCAGCCCGGTGGGCACCGCCGGGTGGCGCTGGCTGGTGGCGTAGCTCTTCCAGGCGGCGCGCTGCTGCTGGACGTGCTGCAGCGACGTGTGCAGGTCGGCGATGTGCACGCCGGGGCGGATGTACTCCTTGGCCACCCGGCGCAGGCGGCTGCGGGTGACGGAGCCCATCTCGACGCCGTGCTCGCGGCGCCAGGAGGACGAGGCGGTCGCGGCGATCAGATCGTCCACGGCCCGGTCGAACACGTCCGGCTCGAACTTGTCCAGGCTCTCCCGGACGGCGACCAGCAGGTCCAGCTGCTCGCCCCACTGCGCGAACGAGTCGCCGGGCTTGATCTGGGAGTGCTCGGCGACGCGCTGCATGCGCTCGAGCAGGCGCGGGAGGTCCTCGGCGAGGCGCTGGGCCAGCTCGTAGGCGTCCTCGGCCTCCTTGGCGTTGCGCAGGCGCGCCCCGTACCAGGGGCTCCGGGTGACGGACTGCTCGAACGCGCCGACCTCGGCGGCCCGGCGCAACTTGATCCGGGTCTCGTCACGGGCCACGATCTGGTCCAGCACGGACCGCTTCAGGCGCACGGACGTGGAGGGGGCCGGCGTGAGGGAGGTCAGCCGGGCCAGCTCCTGCATCGCCTGGTAGGGCGAGCAGCCCCACCGCTCGCGCACGTTGTGGAGGGAGGAGACGTGGTCGCGCAGCGCGTGCCGGTGCCGCTTGAGGGTCTGGTGCGCCTTGGCCAGCCGCGACTCCTCCGCGCGCTCGTTGCGCAGGATCGACTTGGTCAGCTGGCGGCGCAGCGCCTCCGCGTCGACCTCGGGGGCGATGCGCAGCGCCAGGCTGTCCAGGCCGAGGGACGCGAGCCGGTGGACGAGCTCGTTGGCGGTCTGGCGCCGCTCGGCGACCACGAGGACCCGCTTGCCCTGCCCCGCGAGGACCGCGGCCGCGTTGATGGCGGTCTGCGTCTGCCCGGTGCCCGGCGGGGCGGAGACCACGAAGGACTCGCCGGCCTCGACGAGGTCCAGCACGGCCTGCTGGCTGGCGTCGGCGTCGAGGACGAGGAGCTCGTCGGCGGGGTCCCGCTCGTCGGTGGTCTTCACGTCGACGTCGGGCTCGGCCACGGGCTCGGGAGTGCCGACGCCGTCGTGCTGCTCCCAGTCCTTCAGCAGGGCCGAGACCACCGGGTGGGCGGTGTCGAGGGTCGCGGGGTCGGCCGGGTCGGCGACGTCCGCGAAGGTGGAGACGAGGAGCCGGTGCTCGACGACGACGCCGGGCACGTCGGCGAGCTGGCGGCGCAGCTCGTCCATGGCCTGGCGCGGGTCGAACCGGGCGATCATGTAGGCGGCGGCGTAGAGCTTCTCCACGTCGATGGCGGTCCCGTGGTGCTCCTTGAAGTAGCGGACCAGGACGGGATTGACCTCGGCGCGGCCGAGGAGCTGGATCTCGAAGTCGTCGCGGTCGCGGGCGGCGAGGGAGACGCGCACCAGCATGACGGGGGCGCTGAGCTGCTCGCTGCGGCCGTCGACGGTGGCGCGCCAGGAGACGAGCCCGGCGGCGAGGTAGCCGACGTCGATCCCGCGCTCGTCGGCGAGCTCGCGGATCTTGGCGCGGAGGCCGCGTGCGGTGCGCAGACCGGGGGCGAAGACCTCCTGGTCCCGCAGCAGCATGGACAGGCGGGTGCGCCGGCCGGCCATGAACTGCGCCAGCCCGGAGGGGTGCGCGTGCGTGACCTCGACGCTGTTCGAGGAGGAACCGGCGAAGCGCAGCAGGGTGTCGGTGCCCGCACCGGGTCCGAGCTTCTCCAGCCAATCGGCGATGGCCGACCCGCTTGCTTCAGTCCCCACCTGAATACCGCCTTCCTTGCTCGCCTGGCGGCCGCCGCGGACGCGGCGACCCCTTCTAAACTACGCCAGCGGCCCGCCGGATCCGGCGACCGAAACACTGCGGGCCCGGATCGACGAGGGCCCCGCCTCCGCCGGCCAGCGCGCGGCTGGTCGGCGGGGACGGGGCCCTCACCCGCGGGTCACTCCCACTCGATGGTTCCCGGCGGCTTGCTGGTCACGTCGAGGGCGACGCGGTTCACGCCGTCGACCTCGTTGGTGATCCGGTTGGAGATGCGGGCCAGCAGGTCGTACGGCAGGCGCGACCAGTCGGCCGTCATGGCGTCCTCGCTGGAGACGGGGCGCAGCACGATCGGGTGGCCGTAGGTGCGGCCGTCGCCCTGGACGCCGACGGAACGGACGTCCGCGAGCAGCACGACGGGCATCTGCCAGACCTCGTTGTCGAGGCCGGCCGCGGTGAGCTCGGCGCGCGCGATGGCGTCAGCCCGGCGCAGCGTGTTCAGGCGGTCCTCGGTGACCTCGCCGATGATGCGGATGCCGAGGCCGGGGCCGGGGAACGGCTGGCGCTGGACGATCTCGGCCGGCAGGCCCAGCTCGGCGCCGACCGCGCGGACCTCGTCCTTGAAGAGGGTCCGCAGGGGCTCGACGAGCTCGAACTGCAGGTCCTCCGGCAGGCCGCCGACGTTGTGGTGGCTCTTGATGTTCGCCGCGCCCTCGCCGCCGCCGGACTCGACGACGTCCGGGTACAGGGTGCCCTGGACCAGGAACTTCACCGGCTCGCCGGCGTTCGCGGAGGCCTTGACGATCTCGGCCTCGGCGGTCTCGAACGCGCGGATGAACTCGCGGCCGATGATCTTGCGCTTGGTCTCGGGGTCGGTGACGCCTGCGAGCGCGGTGAGGAAGCGCTCCTGCTCGTCGGCGATGTAGAGCTTCGCGCCCGTGGCGGCGACGAAGTCCTTCTCGACCTGCTCGGCCTCGCCCTCGCGCAGGAGGCCGTGATTGACGAACACGCAGGTGAGCTGGTCGCCGATGGCGCGCTGCACCAGGGCGGCGGCCACGGCGGAGTCGACGCCGCCGGAGAGGCCGCAGATGGCCCGGCCGTCGCCGACCTGGGCGCGGATCTTCTCGACCTGCTCCTCGACGATGTTGCCGGTGGTCCAGTCGGCCTTCAGGCCGGCGCCCTCGAAGAGGAAGTTCTCCAGGATGCGCTGGCCGTGGTCCGAGTGCTTGACCTCGGGGTGCCACTGGACGCCGTAGAGGCGGCGCTCGTCGTCGGCGATCGCGGCGACGGGGGCGCCGGAGGTCGTGGCGAGCACCTCGAAGCCCTCGGGGGCCTCGTGCACGGAGTCGCCGTGGCTCATCCAGACGTTCTGGGCTGCGGGCGTGCCGGCGAGGATGGAGCGGGCCTGCCCGGACATGGTCGCGTCCGTGGCGCCGTACTCGCGCAGGCCGGTCTGCGCGACCTTGCCGCCGAGCGCGTTGGCCATCGCCTGGAAGCCGTAGCAGATGCCCAGGACGGGCACGCCGGCCTGGAACAGGTCGGCCTCGACCCGCGGCGCGCCCTCGGCGTACACGCTGGAGGGGCCGCCGGACAGGATGATCGCGGCCGGGTTCTTGGCCAGGATCTGCTCGGTGGGCATGGTGTGCGGAACGATCTCCGAATACACGTTGGCCTCGCGCACGCGGCGAGCGATGAGCTGCGCGTACTGGGCCCCGTAGTCGACGACCAGAACCGGCTGATGTTCTGGGGCTGCGGGTGGGTTGGTCACGGGCTCCACTTTAGTCGACTCGGCTCTCAGGCCCGAACGGGCCGGTGGGTGGGTGCTGCGGGCGGGGTGGCCGGGCAGCCGGCGTGCAGGCCGGGCTAGTAGCGCTTGACGGCCTGCGGGTTGGTGGCGACCTCCTCCTCGACGCTGCGGTGCACGCGCTTCTCCACGATGAAGGAGAGGAACGGCACCACGCCGCCGAGGGCGATGAAGAGGAACCGGGTGAACTTCCAGCGCATGAGCATCCAGAGCCGGAAGTCGCACAGGAGGTAGAGCACGTACATCCAGCCGTGGGCGATCTGGATGGCCAACGTCACGTTGAACCCGCCGGCGTAGGAGTCCACGGGCACGAACCCGAACGCGTGGGAGGAGCCGTCCGCGAGGGTCCCGCCGGCGACGAGCTCCACGCCGAAACCGTACTTCGCGGTCATCTCCACCACGAGCAGCAGGAGGAAGACACCGGTGATGTAGGCGGCGATCTTGAACCAGCCGGCGGCGTTGCGGATCTGGGCGTCGGTGCCGCCGAGGCGGCGGCCCTGGGTGGAGAGGTTCTGGCTGGACACGTCGTCGCCTTCCTGAGCGGTGGTGTTCTGGTCTTCTGGTACGACGCCGGCGCGTGCGCCCGCGGTGGCGTCCGCCGTGGCGCCGGTGCCGGCGTCGATCCGGGCGCCCGTGGGCTCCGCGGTCGACGGCGCGTCGGGGCCGCCCGCTGCCCCGGCGGCGCGGGCGGCGGCGAGCCGGGCCCGCTGCTCGTTGCGGTAGTCGTCGCGCACCAGCCGGGTCCAGAGGAAGAACGCGAACCCGGCGAAGAGCGCCCATTCGAGGCCGTAGAAGATGTTGAGCCAGTTGATCTGCGGCCCCGGCGGCTGCGGGCCGACCCAGACCTCCTCGAGCCCGGCCGCGGCGGCCCCGGCGTCCTGGCCGGCGGCGCCGAGGACGTCGAAGGCGACGACGAATCCGCTGTAGGAGTCCGTGGCCCACACGTTCAGCAGCTGGGCGACGGAGAGCGACTCGAGGACCGGCACACCCCCGGTGGCCGGGACGGGCTCCTCGACGGGCGACTCGGTCGGCAGCAGGCGGCCGGTCACCTGGAGCTCGCCCTGCGGCAACGGCGGGGGCTCCGCGGCGCTCTCCTGCCAGCCGCGGACCACCGGGATCACGACGTCCCCGCCCGCGGCGGCCGCGGACCCGGCGGGCGGCTCGACCCCGTCCGGGAGCGGGTCGGCGAGCACGAAGGCCGCGACCACCCAGTGGCCGGACCGCTCGCCGCCGTCCTCCGCCTCGTGCAGGCGGTCGGCGACGAGGACCTGGCTGCCCGGGAGGAACCGACCGTCGAACCGGACGATCTGGTCCGCGTCCTCCGCCATCAGCGGCCGGTAGGGCCCGAAGTGGCTGGTCAGCGCCACGGGGGTCTCGGTCACGCTCGCCGGCGGCGGCGGGGCGGTCTGGGCGCGCCCGAACTGCCACTGGCTCAGCCAGACGAAGCCTCCGGCGAGGGCCAGCGCGAGCAGGAGAGCCAGCAGCCATTTCGGCTTCAGGGCGGTTTTCAACACCCGTCCAGCGTACTTCGATGCCCTGTAGAACTCCGAACCGGGAGGGGGCCGCCGGGCCGCCCGGCCCCGCCGCCGGGGAGCCGTCTCCGGTCAGTCGTCTCCGGGCAGGCTCCGCCGGTCAGTCCTCCCGGACGGGGACGATGTCCTCGACGTTCATGCGGGTCTTGTCCGCGGAGATGTCGTCCGGCTGCTCCTGGCTGGCCCGCTCGGCCTCCACGCGGGCGAGGTAGTGCCGCACCTCGCGGTCCACCTGGGCCGGGGACCAGCCCAGCAGCGGGGCCATGAGCTCGGCGACGACGGGCGCGGCGGAGACGCCGCGGTCCCACGCCTCGATGGAGATGCGGGTGCGCCGGGTCAGGACGTCGTGGATGTGCCGGGCGCCCTCGTGCAGCGTCGCGTACACGGCCTCGGCGGCCAGGTAGTCGTCGGCCCCCGGGAGCGGCTCGGCCAGCGAGCGGTCCGCGGCGATGAGGTCCAGCACGTCGCGCGCCATGGATCCGTAGCGCTGGAGCAGGTGCTCCACGCGGACCACGTGGACGCCCGCGGCCTGGGCCATGCGCGCCCGGCTGTTCCAGGCGGCACGGTAGCCCTCCGCGCCGAGGACGGGGATGGTGTCGGTGCAGGAGGCCGGGGCGTTGATGTCCATGCTGCGCACGGCCTCGTCCACGGCGTCCTTGGCCATGATCCGGTAGGTCGTGTACTTGCCGCCGGCGACCACCACCAGACCCGGGACGGGGTGGGTGACCACGTGCTCGCGGGAGAGCTTCGCCGTCGAGTCGCTCTCGCCGGCCAGCAGCGGGCGCAGCCCCGCGTAGACGCCCTCGACGTCCTCGCGGGTCAGGGGCCGCTTGAGGACCTTGTTCACGTGCTCCAGCACGTAGTCGATGTCCTTGCTGGACGCGGCCGGATGCGCCTTGTCCAGCGTCCAGTCGGTGTCCGTGGTGCCGATGATCCAGTGCCGTCCCCACGGGATGACGAAGAGCACGGACTTCTCGGTGCGCAGGATCAGGCCGACGGTGGACTGGAAGCGGTCGCGCGGGACCACCAGGTGGATGCCCTTCGACGCGCGCACGCGCAGCTGGCCGCGGTCGGTCACCATGTCCTGGGTCTCGTCGGTCCAGACGCCGGTGGCGTTGATGATCTGCTTGGCCTTGGCCTGGAACCGCTCGCCGGTCTCCTGGTCCTCCAGGACCGCGCCGACCACGCGCTCGCCCTCGCGGAGGAAGTCGACGACCTTGAGCCGGTTGGCGGCCGCCGCGCCGTACTTGGCGGCGGTGCGGACGATGTCGACGACGAGCCGGGCGTCGTCGACCTGCGCGTCGTAGTAGCGGATGGAGCCGACGAGCGCGTCGTCGCGCAGGGAGGGCGCCGCCTTGAGGGTGCCCTTGTGCGAGAGGTGCCGGTGCAGGGGCACGCCGCGGCTGTGCCCGGAGGCCATGGAGAGCGCGTCGTAGAGCGCGATGCCGGCGCCCACGTAGGGCCGCTCGACGATCCGCTTGGTCAGCGGGTACAGGAACGGGACGGGTCGGACCAGGTGCGGTGCGATGCGGTCCATGAGCAGGCCGCGCTCCTGGAGCGCCTCGCGGACCAGGCCGAAGTCCAGCATCTCCAGGTAGCGCAGGCCGCCGTGGATGAGCTTGGAGGAGCGCGACGACGTGCCGGAGGCCCAGTCGCGGGCCTCGACGATGCCCACGCGCAGGCCGCGGGTGGCCGCGTCGAGCGCGGTGCCGGCGCCGACGATCCCGCCGCCGACGATGAGCACGTCGAGCTCGCCGCCGGGGCTGGCCGACGCCTTGAGCGCCTCTATCGACTCGGCCCGCTCCTGGGGGCCCAACGTTCCTGACCGAGTCGCTGCCATGTTTACCTCGCTTGGTAGGGGGAGACGATGACTTCCACGCGCTGGAACTCCTTCAGGTCGGAGTAGCCGGTGGTGGCCATGGAGCGGCGCAGCGCGCCGACCAGGTTCGAGGTCCCGTTGGTGTGGTGGGACGGCCCGTAGAGGATCTCCTGCAGCGGGCCCACGCTGCCGACATGCACCCGGTCGCCGCGCGGCATGTCCGGGTGGGTGGCCTCCAGGCCCCAGTGCCAGCCGCGGCCGGGGGCCTCCTCGGCGCGCGCGAGCGCGGTGCCGAGCATGACGGCGTCGGCGCCCATGGCGAACGCCTTGACCACGCTGCCGCCGTAGCCCATGCCGCCGTCGGCGATGACGTGGACGTACCGGCCACCGGACTCCTCGATGTAGTCGCGGCGGGCCGCGGCGACGTCGGAGATGGCCGTGGCCATGGGGACGTGGATGCCGGTGGCCTGGCGGTTGGCGCCGGTGGCGGCCCCGCCGAAGCCGACGAGCACGCCCGCCGCGCCGGTGCGCATCAGGTGCAGCGCCGGGGTGTAGCCGGCGACGCCGCCGACGATCACCGGGACGTCGAGCTCGTAGATGAACTGCTTGAGGTTCAGCGGCTCCTGGTTCTGCGAGACGTGCTCGGCGGAGACCGTGGTGCCGCGGATGACGAAGAGGTCGACGCCGGCATCCACGACCGTCTTGTAGTGCTCCTGGGTGCGCTGCGGGGTCAGGGACCCGGCGACGACGACGCCGGACTCGCGGACCTCCGCCAGGCGCGCGGTGATCAGCTCGGGCTGGATGGGGGCGGCGTAGAGCTCCTGCAGCCGCTGGGTGACGGCCGGGTTGAAGTTCCCGCTGGTCTCCGCCTCGAGGGAGGCGATCTCCGCGAGGACGGGCTCCGGGTCCTCGTAGCGGGTCCAGAGGCCCTCGAGGTTCAGCACGCCCAGGCCGCCGAGCTGGCCGAGCATGATGGCGGTCCGCGGGCTCATGACGGAGTCCATGGGCGCGCCGATGATGGGCGCGCCGAACTGGAAGGCATCGATCTGCCAGCTGACGGACACGTCCTGCGGGTCGCGCGTGCGACGGCTGGGGACGATCGCGATGTCGTCCAGCGAGTAGGCCCGTGTCCCGCGCTTGCCGCGGCCGATTTCGATCTCGTTCATCACGCCGTCAGCCTATCAGCGCAGCCCTCGCGGGCCGGATTCCCGCGGGCCGGGGCCTCCCGATGAAGCCGACGCCGCCGGCCGGCCCGCGTCCCGTGCCGTGGCCGGGGCGTGTTGCCGTGGCTCGGTCCGGAGCCGACACCGGTCAGCCCTCCGCCGGGTTCCCGCCGGCCGTGGGCGCCTCGAGGCCGAGGACGGCCGTGCGCAGCGCGCGGGCGGCCGCCTCCTCCCCGTCGGCGAGCCGCGAGATCCGCTCCGCCAGGGAGGCGAAGTAGCGCAGCCGCGCGTCCTCGCCCGTGCCCGCGGCGGCGGGCGTCAGCTCGGCGGCCAGCGCGTCCCACTCCCCCGCCAGGTCCGCGTAGGCCGGGGCGCACGCGGCGAGCGGCTCGAGGCCGGGCAGGGCCCCGGCCTCGGTCAGGAACTCGGCGTAGAGCCCGCGGAGGCCGCCGCGGCCGGCGAAGCGGCCGTTGGCGAAGAACTCGGCGACCATCCCGAGGCCGCCGGCGAGCCGCTCATCGGTGCCGAACAGGGCCGGCCAGTCGCGCTGGCCCGTGCCCGTGAGCCGCTCGGCCCAGGTGCGCATCCCGGCGACGCCGAAGTTCTTGGCGAAGTGCGCGGGGATCCCCTGCAGCTCGGTCTCGCCGAGGAGGCGCCCGGTGGTCTCGGCGACGGCCTCGACCACGGCGGCGCGCAGGTGCTCCGGGCGCGGCGACAGCGGCTCCGGCACCCAGGCCTGCCAGTGCCGGTCCTTCTTCCGGCGCGAGCGCGCCGCCGAGAGCTGCCCGGGGCGCAGCAGCTGCAGCTCCCCGGAGCCGTCGTCCACCAGGTACTTGCCGGACTCGTCCTCGCCGAGGACGGCGAGATCCACGGACTCGGCGTCCTCCGCGCTGCCGGTGGCCTTGACCCACGGCAGCATCGACTCGGTGACGCGGACGACGACGGCGCGGCCGGCGTCGAGCGCCTCGTCCAGGTGCTGCTGGGCGAGCTTGGCGCTGGAGGTGTGGGTCTGCCGCACCGGCACGCCGAGGCGGCCGATGAGGTTCTCGACGTACGGCTCCGGGTGCGCCCGCGTCACCACGGTGGCGGTGACGCCGGAGTCGTAGTCGAAGGTGAAGACCATGAAGCCGATGCCGCCGCCGAGCCCGGCGAGCAGCGCCTGGCTCGGCGCCTGCCCGGTGGCCGGGTCGGTGACGCCGGCCTGGGTCAGGACGCGCTGCCACAGGCCGGCGTCGTACTGGACCACGTCCCCGGGCGCGGGGTACTCGGGCAGGTCCGCGCCGTCGTCGTACCCCTCCCCGGGCGAGGACGGCGCGCCGGGCCGGGCCGGGCGGTTCCCGCCGCGCTCGGGGGCGCCGGCGAGGACCGCCTTGCGCGCCTGCGTGTACGTCTCCTCGGTGCGCGCCATGCGCTCGCGGGCGAGCTTCTGGAGCTGCTTGGGGGTCAGGTCGGGGGCGCCGGTGCGCTTGCGGGGGGCGGGCATGTCCGGGTTACCGCGACTTATAGTTCGGGGCCTCGACGGTCATCATGATGTCGTGCGGGTGCGACTCCTTGAGGCCCGCCGCCGTGATGCGCACGAACTTGCCGCGTTCCTTGAGCTCCGGGATGGTGCGTCCGCCCACGTAGAACATGGTCTGGCGCAGCCCGCCGACCAGCTGGTGCGCGACGGCGGAGAGCGGGCCGCGGTACGGGACCTGGCCCTCGATGCCCTCGGGGATCAGCTTCTCGTCCGAGGGCGCGTCCGCCTGGAAGTAGCGGTCCTTCGAGTAGGAGGTGTTCTTGCCGCGAGTCTGCATGGCGCCGAGGGAGCCCATGCCGCGGTAGGTCTTGAACTGCTTGCCGTTCATGAACACCAGGTCGCCCGGGGACTCGGCGGTGCCGGCGAGCAGCGAGCCGAGCATGACGGAGTCGGCGCCGGCCACGAGGGCCTTGCCGATGTCGCCGGAGTGCTGCAGGCCGCCGTCGGCGATGACGGGCACGCCGGCCGGGATGGCGGCCTTGGCGGACTCGTGGATGGCGGTGACCTGCGGGACGCCGACGCCGGCGACGATGCGGGTGGTGCAGATGGAGCCCGGGCCGACGCCGACCTTGATGGCGTCCGCGCCCGCGTCGATGATGGCCTGCGCGCCCTCGCGGGTGGCGGCCTGGCCGCCGATGACGTCCACGTGGGCGGCGGCCGGGTCCTTCTTCAGGCGGGCGATCATGTCCAGCACGCCCTGGCTGTGGCCGTTGGCGGTATCGACCACGAGGACGTCGACGCCCGCGTCGACCAGCGCCATCGCGCGCTCGTAGCCCTCGCCGAAGAAGCCGACGGCGGCGCCGACGCGCAGGCGGCCCTGGTCGTCCTTGGTGGCCTGCGGGTACTGCTCGGCCTTGTCGAAGTCCTTGACGGTGATCAGGCCCTGGAGGATGCCCTCGTCGTCCACCAGCGGGAGCTTCTCGATGCGGTTCTCCCCCAGCAGGCGCTGGACCTCGGCCGGCTCGACGCCCACTTTGGCCGTGATCAGCGGCATCGGGGTCATCTTCTCGTAGACCTTGGTGGTCGCGAACTCCTCGCGCGGGACGAAGCGGATGTCGCGGTTGGTGATCAGGCCGAGGAGCTTCTTGTCCTGGTCTACCACGGGCAGGCCGGAGACCCGGTAGTGGCCGCAGAGGTCGTCCAGGTCCAGCAGGCTCGCGTCCGGGGTGATGGTGACCGGGTCGGTGATCATGCCGGACTCGGAGCGCTTGACCTTGTCCACCTGGCGGGCCTGGTCGTCGATCGAGAGGTTCCGGTGGATGATGCCGATGCCGCCCTGGCGCGCCAGCGCGATCGCCATCGGCGCCTCGGTCACGGTGTCCATCGCGGCGGAGACCAGCGGCATGTTCAGGCTGATGCGCTTGGTCAGGCGCGTTGCCGTGTCGGCCTCCGAGGGGATCACATCCGTGGGGCCGGGCAGCAGCAGCACGTCGTCGTAGGTGAGGCCTTCGAGGGCGAACGGGTTGAACTCAGACACAGGGGGGCCTTTCGCGAGCCAGAGGAGGGTGATTACATCCTAGAACGCGTGCACGGGGCGACGCATTCCTACCCGTCGGCCGGTGCCTCTACCACCCCAGCGCCGCGGTCAGGCGCTGCTCGAACACGCGCGCGAGCGTCTGGGCGTAGGTGCGGGTGATGTGATCTTCGTCCCGGATGGTGATCACGTTGCCGATCACGGCGCGGCAGGTGCCCTCGACGCAGAACTGGTCCGTCATGTCGAAGAAGCTCAGCTCGTCCGGGAGCCGGCCGGCGTCGACCTGCGCCTGCAGCGCGTCCAGCGGGTTCTCCGCGGCGAGCAGCTGCTCCTGCGGCAGCCCGCACGCCTCGGCGCCGCGCATGTCCACGCACTCGGGGACGGCGTAGGTGTAGCGGGGGGTGTCCCGCACGCCGGCGACCTGGATGCCGGCCTCGGCGAACGGCAGGACGGACTCCACGTATCCATCGGCGACCCGCTCCTGCTCGGCGGGGGTGCGCCCGGCGTCGTCCGGGTACTTGGCGGTGTGGGAGGCGACGGTGACGACGGCGTCCGGGCGGTGCTCCAGGACGTAGCCGGTGGCGGCCTCGATGAAGTCGTTGCAGCGCTCGGTGCGGTCCGGGCCGGTGGTGCCGAACCGGCAGGAAGGCTCGTGGATCATGATCCACGCCCAGTCGTTCCCCACCGCGGCCGGGTGCAGGGCGGTGCTCCAGTGCTGGGCGTGGGAGTCGCCGAGGACGATGACGAACTTCTCGGCCGTCGCCGGGTCCCCGAACTGCTTGCAGAACTCGATCCGCTCGTCCGCCGGGGCGTAGGAGTTCAGGCACGCCCCGCCGACGTTGGCCCACTCCTCGTCCAGCGATGTGGACAGCGGCAGGACGGCGGCTTCGGCGCTCGGCTCCCCGGCGAAGCCCGACTGGAGCGCGGCCGCGCCGGGGTTGTCGGCGGCCGTCTGGCTGGCGGCGGCGTCCTCGAACGCCTCCACCCGGTTCTGCCAGCTGTTCAGCGGCAGGAGCACCAGCCCGATCAGGGCGGCCAGGACCAGCGAGAGCCGGCGGCGGCGCTGGGTGGGCCAGTGCCACTGGTGGAAGGGGGTCTCCACGATCTTGGTGGTGGCCCAGGCCAGGGCCAGGGAGAGGCCGATGACGGCGGTGCCGCCGAGCCAGCCGGCGCTGTCCAGCCCGTTGGTGACCAGGTAGATCACGAGGATGGGCCAGTGCCAGAGGTAGAGCGCGTAGGAGATGTCGCCCAGCCGGATGAGAGGCCGGGTGGAGAGCAGCCGGTCCGCCCCGAGCGGGTGGCCGGTGGCGCCGGAGCCGACGATCAGGGCCGCGGCCAGGGTCGGCCAGAGGCCCACGTAGCCGGGGAACGAGGCCTCGACCTGGAGCAGGATGCCGCAGGAGAGCATGGCGAGCAGCCCGGTCCAGCCCATGGCGACGCGTAGCAGGACCGGGAGCCGCTCCATCCAGGGCAGGGCGACGACCAGCAGGGAGCCCAGCGCGAACTCCCACAGGCGGGCGCCGGTGTCGAAGTACGCCCAGGTCTGGCGGGTGGCCGTGATGTAGACCGAGTACGCCAGGGAGAGGAGGAAGACCGAGCCGAACACGCCGGCGAGGACGGGCCGGAAGCCGAGGCCCGGCCGGCGGCGCCCGAGGGCCCGCCAGAGCAGGGCCGCGCCGGCGATGAGGAGCGGCCAGAGCACGAAGACCTGGCCCTGGATGCTCAGCGACCAGAAGTGCTGCAGCGGGCTGGCGGTGGCGTGGTCCGCCGCGTAGTAGTCGACCGAGCCGAGGGCCAGGTTCCAGTTCTGGACGTAGAAGAGACTGGAGACGGTCTGGCTGGCCACGTCCTCCCAGCGCGTGCGGGGCAGCAGCGAGACGGTGGCGGCGAGCACGGCCAGCAGCACCACGATCGCCGCGGGCAGCAGCCCCCGGAGCCGGTTGAGCCAGTAGCGGACCAGCTCCAGCGGGCGGCCGGACTCGACCCGGTACGTGAAGGAGACCGTCAGCAGGAAGGCCGAGAGCAGCAGGAACACGTCCACGCCGCCGGAGACCTTGCCGAGCCAGACGTGGTACAGCACCACCATGAGCACGGCGAAGGCCCGCAGCCCTTGGACCTCCGGCCGGTACGCTGGCTTCGCGACGGCCGCGGCCTGCGGCAGAGGGGTGCTGACGGGCATCGAGGTGGTCTTCCTGCAGGGGACGGTTTCGGTGCGCCGGCGGCTGGATCGCGCGCGGCCCGACGTCCAATTTTACCAGTGCGGTTCCAGTCGGCCCCGGAGCAGCCCGTCCCTCCGAGGCCTCCCGATGCCCGTCCCGGGGCTGACTGGGGGCTGACTGGGGAGCTTGTCGGCGCCGTGCGCGGCGGGACTCGCCCTCCACACCCGCGGACGGACGACGCCGGCGCGCCGCCCGCGTGGGGCGACGCGCCGGCGTCGTGGTGGAGCCTGCGCGTCCCGCCGCGCCTGCCCCGACGGGGCGCGGCGGACGGGGGCTACTTGCTGGCCCCGGCGCGGCGCTTGTTGTAGATGTCGAACGCCACGGCGAGCAGGAGCACGAGTCCCTTGACGATCTGCTGGGTCGACTGGTCCACGCCCATCAGCTGCATGCCGTTGGACATGACCGCCATGACCAGGCCGCCGACGATCGCGCCGGTGACCCGGCCGACGCCGCCCGTGGTGGAGGCGCCGCCGATAAAGCAGGCGGCGATCGCGTCCAGCTCGAACATGTTGCCGGCGCCCGGCTGCGCGCCGTTGGAGCGCGAGGAGAACACCGCGCCGGCGACGCCGGCGAGCAGGCCCATGTTGATGAAGATCCAGAAGTTGACGCGCTTGACGTTCACGCCGGAGAGGCGGGCCGCGGCCAGGTTGCCGCCGATCGCGTAGATGTGCCGGCCGAACACCGTCCGCGTGGTGACCACGTGGTACGTGATGATCAGGACGGCCAGGATGATCAGGACGATCGGCATGCCGCGGCTGTGCGCGAGCTGCCAGAAGAACCACAGGACGACGGCGGCGACCAGGACGAGCTTGGTGGCGAAGAGGCCGAGCGACTCGACCTGCTGCTCGTAGCGGATGCGGGCGCGGCGCGAGCGCCACTGGGACCAGGCGAACCCGGCCACCGCGAAGACGCCGATGATCAGGGTGAAGAGGTCGTACCCGTAGCCGCCGAGCAGGCCGTTGAGGAAGCCTCCGGCGACGCGCTGGTACTCCCCCGGGAAGGGCGAGAGGGAGATGTTGCCGAGCGTCAGGTACGTCAGGCCGCGGAAGAGCAGCATGCCCGCGAGGGTGACGATGAAGGCCGGGATGCCCACGTAGGCCACCCAGAAGCCCTGCCACGCCCCGCACAGGACGCCCATCCCCAGGGCCGCGAGGACGCCGAGCCACCAGGGCAGGTCCTGCTGGATGACCAGCACCGCGGAGACGGCGCCCGTGAACGCGACGAGCGACCCGACCGAGAGGTCGATGTGCCCGGCGACGATCACCATGATCATGCCGAGCGCGAGGATCAGCACGTAGGAGTACTGCAGCACGATGTTGGTGATGTTGATGGGGCTGAGCAGCAGCCCGTCCGTGAGCACCGTGAAGAGGACGATGATCAGGGCGAACGCGATGTAGATGCCGCTGGTGCGGAGATTCTTGGTGAAGAGGTCCTTGATGTCGCTGGCGACGGTCACCGGACTGCCTCCTTCTCGATGGTCATGAGCTCCATGAGGCGCTCCTGGTTGGCCTCGGCGCGCGGGAGCTGGCCGGTCAGCCGGCCGTAGGCGAGGGTGTAGATGCGGTCGCAGATGCCGAGGAGCTCCGGCAGCTCGGAGGAGATCACGAGCACCGCCTTCCCGGCCTCGGCGAGGCGGTTGATGATCGTGTAGATCTCGTACTTCGCCCCGACGTCGATGCCGCGGGTGGGCTCGTCGAGGATCAGCAGCTCGGGGGCCGTGTGCAGCCACTTGCCGAGGACGACCTTCTGCTGGTTGCCGCCGGAGAGGTTCCCCGTCACGGACATCACGGTGGGGGCCTTGATGTTCATGGACTTCCGGTAGCCCTCGGCGATGCGGATCTCCTCGTTGCCGTTGACGAAGCCGCTGCGGGAGATCTTGTCCAGGCCCGCGGCGCTCGTGTTCACGCGGATGTCCTCGATGAGGTTCAGGCCGTAGTGCTTGCGGTCCTCGGAGACGTAGGCGATGCCCGCCTTGATGGCCTTGTCCACCGTCGACGTGTCGACGGGACGGCCGTCCATGCGGACCTCGCCGGAGATGCCGCGGCCGTACGAGTGGCCGAACACGCTCATCGCGAGCTCGGTGCGCCCGGCGCCCATGAGGCCGGCGATGCCGACGATCTCCCCCGCGCGGACCTCCAGGTTGGCGTGGTCGACGACCACGCGGCCGGCCTGCGTGGGGTGGTGCACGGTCCAGTCGCGGACCTCGAAGACGACGTCGCCGATCTGCGGGGTGCGCTCCGGGTAGCGGTGGGAGAGGTCGCGGCCCACCATGCCGCGGATGATGCGGTCCTGCGTGGAGCCGGGGGCGGACATGTCCAGCGTCTCGACGGTCTGCCCGTCGCGGATGATCGTCGTCGTGTCCGCGATGTCCTCGATCTCCCCGAGCTTGTGGGAGATGATGATGCAGGTCATCCCCTCCTCCCGCAGCTCGCGGAGCAGCTGCAGCAGGTGCTCGGAGTCGGCGTCGTTCAGGGCGGCGGTCGGCTCGTCGAGGATGAGCAGGCGCACGTCCTTGCTGAGGGCCTTGGCGATCTCCACCAGCTGCTGCTTGCCGACGCCGAGGCTGCCGACCGGCTCCACCGGGTTCTCGTCCAGGCCGACCCGCTTGAGCAGCGCGGCGGCGTCCTGGTTGGTGCGGTTCCACTCGATGAAGCCGCCGGCCTGGCGCTCGTTGCCGAGGAAGAGGTTCTCGGCGATCGAGAGGTACGGGACCAGGGCGAGCTCCTGGTGGATGATCACGATGCCCTGGCGCTCCGAGTCCTTGATGGAGGAGAACTTCATCTCTTGGCCCTCGAAGAGGATCTGGCCCTCGTAGCTGCCGTGCGGGTAGACGCCGGAGAGGACCTTCATCAGGGTCGACTTGCCGGCCCCGTTCTCGCCGCAGATCGCGTGGATCTCGCCGCGCTCGACGGAGAGGTTGACGTCCTGGAGGGCTTTGACCCCGGGGAACGTCTTGGTGATGTCCTGCATCTGCAGGATGGTGCTGTCCATGGTGGACCTGTCCTTCGATCATGGCGCGGGGGCCGAACTGGCGTTCGGCCCCCGCGTTCATCGGTGACTGACGAGGCCGGGCGCGGGCGCCGGCCGGGAGGTGGCGGCGGTCAGCCCGCCTGCCCCGCCTCGACTTCCTCCGCGGTCCAGTACTCCGAGTCGATCAGGAGCGACTGGATGTTGTCCTTGACCACGATGTCCGACTCGAGCAGGTAGGACGGGACCACCTTGACGCCGTTGTCGTAGGACTCGGTGTCGTTCGCCTCGGGCTCCTCGCCCTCCGCGTACGACGTCGCCGCCGCCACGGCCTGCTGGGCGAGCTTGCGGGTGTCCTTGAAGATCGTGGCGTACTGGACGCCGTCGTTGATGAGCTTCACGGAGGCGATCTCGGCGTCCTGGCCGCTGGTGACGGGCAGTCCGGCCTCGATCGTGTCGCCGTAGCCGGCGTTCTTCAGGGCCGTGATGATGCCGCGGGAGATGCCGTCGTAGGGCGAGAGGACGCCGTCGAGCTGGTCGCTGCCGCCGCCGTAGTGGGCCGTGAGCAGATCCTCCATGCGCTTCTGCGCCGTCTCCTGCGACCAGCGCAGCGTCGCGGCCTGCTCGATGCTGGTCTGCCCGGAGGGGACCACCAGCGTGCCGGCGTCGATGTGCGGCTGGAGGGTCTCCATGGCGCCCTTCCAGAAGAAGTGCGCGTTGTTGTCGTCCAGCGAGCCGGCGAAGAGCTCGATGTTGAACGGGCCCTCCTCCCCCGTCTCGTTGCCCTCGCCGTCGAGGACGCCGAGGCCCTGCAGCAGCGACGTGGCCTGCTGGACCCCCACGTTGTAGTTGTCGAACGTGACGTAGTGGTCCACGTTCTCGGTGTCGTTGATCAGGCGGTCGTAGGCGATGATCGGGATGTCCTGGTCGGCGGCGGCCTTGAGCTGGTTGCCCAGGGCGGTCCCGTCGATGGAGGCGACCACGAGGATGTCAGCGCCCTTGGTGATCATCTGGTCGATCTGCTGCTGCTGGGTGGGGATGTCGTCGTTGGCGAACTGCAGGTCCACCTCGAAGCCGGCCTCCTCGAGGCCGCTCTTGACCGCCTCGCCGTCGGCGATCCAGCGCTCCGACGTCTGCGTCGGCATGGCCACGCCGATGGTCATGTCCTCGGGCGCCTGCTCTTCGCCGCCGCCGCCGGCACCGGCGCCCCCGGCGCCGGATCCGCCGCACGCCGCGAGGGCGCCCACGAGGGTCAGGCCGGCGAGCGAGGCGACCGCGCGCGTAGTCCAGATGTTCTTAGCCATTGCTTCTCCTTGTGATCGGCCGGGTGGCCGGCCGGATGCGGGTGACGGACCGGGACGGGGTTCCCAGCCGTGAACGGCTGGGAACCCCGTCCCAGGGCCCTTCCGGGACCCGCAGAACCTGCGGGAACGCTCCCATCGTGCTTCAACTCACACTATGTTAGCGATAACAATTGGCCGTGGCGAACCCCGGCGGGTCACGATTCGGCAACACGGGGTGCCGGGCCCCGCCCGTCGGCGGCGCCCGGTCCCGTGTTCCCGTCCCGTGTTCCGGTCGCGTCGGCCTGCGGCTCCCCGCGTTCCCTCCCGCGTCCTCTCCCGCGTCCTCTCCCGCTGGGTCAGATCGTGGCGACCTCTTCCGGGGCCAGGGCCCGGTCGTAGAGGCGGAAGTCGCGCACCTCGCCGTGCAGGTGGTGGTCCGCCGCGTAGAGGGACCGGCCGATGTAGTTGGCGGCGGTGCTGCCGTCGCCGAGGTCGGCCGGGTCCACCGTGACGCCCTCCCGGGTGCCGACCACGGCCCCGTCCAGGTAGAGCGTGGCGGTCTCGCCGGCGAGCGTGTAGGTCAGGGTCCTCCAGACCCCGCGCTCGAGGGCGCGCCCGGAGGACACAGTCTGCTCGCCGGACCAGTTGCCCGGGGACAGCGAGGTCCGGTACGCGTCCCCGGTGGTGAAGAGGTAGCCGTCCCCGGCGCCGTCGGTGCTGTTGCCCAGGCCGTAGATGAAGTACGGCGTCCGCTGGCCGGGGTCGATCCGCACCTCGAGCGAGACGGTGACGTCCTCGACTCCGGCCAGCAGATCCTGCGGCAGGACCACGTGGTCGTCCACCCCGTCCAGGCTCACGCCGTCCTCGCCGGCGGTCGCGCCGCCGGCGAGGACGGCGTCCGGGACGCCGTCGACCGCCGAGGCTCCCCCGCGCTCGTCGAGCGGGAAGTGCGCGGTCAGGCCGGGCGGCTCCTCGGTCACGGTCACCTCCACCGTGTCGCGCACCCCGCCGGAGGCGGCCGTGACGACGGCGGTGCCGGGGGCGACCGCCGTGACCACGCCGTCCGCCACGGTGGCGACGCCGGGCGCGGAGGACTCCCAGCGGATCCCGGCGGTCGCGTTGGCCGGCACGACGGCGGCCGCGAGGCTCGCGCTGCCGTGCTGCCAGAGCTCGATCCCCTCCTGCTCGATGTCCACGGACGTCGCCTTGATCGGCTTGGCCTGCACGTGCACGGTGGCGACCGCGGCCTCGAGCGAGTCGGCGACGGTGCCGGAGACCTGGAACGTGCCCTGGGCGGCGTAGTCCTCCGCCGGGACGGCGTCCCAGTCGACGGCGGCGCTCCCGCTGGTCCCGTCGGCGAAGGTCACGGGGACCTCGTCCGGCAGGAGTGGCTCCTGCTTCTTCCGCGTCGCCACCTCGACCGGCTGGACGGTCTCGACGAGCTGGTCCGGCTGGTAGGCGGCGAGGAGCCGGTGGTACTCCTCCCGGGTCACGGGCAGGACGGTCCCGTGCCGCGGCCGGGACGGCATGCTGTAGTCCTCGGCGACCCGCCACTCCCCCGAGTCCAGGTCGTCGGTGACGAACGGGACGTAGCCGCGGCCGCCGAACTCGTCGATGAACATGTACCAGCGCTCGGCGTGGTTGTCCTTGAAGACCAGCGGCCCCTCGCCCCGGTCGATGCCGGCGGAGTCGGCGGTCGCCCGGCCAATGCAGTCCGCGATGAACTCGTAGTCGGTGGAGCGCAGCGCCGTGGACTTCTCCGCGGTGATGAACTTCCCGCACGGGCTGGCCGCCGTGTTGGAGCGCTCGTCCTTGGTGAACCGGTAGTAGACGCCGTCCTCGCGGATGACGGTCGAGTCGATGACGGAGTGGCCCGGGTCGATCCAGACCTGCGGCTCGCTGAACGTCACGAAGTCCTGGGTGGTCGCGTACATCATCCGGTTGTGCTGGCTGCCGGTGTGCTCCGGGTCGTCCTCGGCGTAGAGCTTCGAGGCCCAGAAGACCACGTAGGCGCCGAGCTCCTCGTCGTAGAACGCCTCCGGCGCCCACGTGTTGCCCGCGTTCTCGGGCGCGACCTCCACGAGGCGGGGCTCGCTCCAGTCCACGAGGTCCGTGGACTCCCAGACCACGATCGAGTGCGATCCGTGCCGCTGGAAGCCGTCCCAGTCCCAGGAGCCGTGGACCTTCAGGTCGGTGGCGATCTGGTAGAACTTGTCGCCCTCCGGCGAGCGGATGATGAAGGGGTCCCGGACGCCCTGCTCGCCGATGCCGGAGGTCAGGACCGGCTCGCCGTCGTTGAGGTCGCGGTAGTTCAGGGGGTCGTCCCCCTCGCTGAGGCCGAAGTACACCTGCTCGCCGTCGGCGGTGCCCTCGCCCACGAAGTAGGAGAAGAGGTAGCCGTAGGGGTCCGTCGGTGACGGCTCGGTCCCGGTCGGCTCGGTCCCGGACGCGTCGGCCGCTGCGGGGACGGCGTCGCCGCGGGATGCCTCGCCGCGCGGGGCTTCGGCGCGCGGTGCCTCGGCGGGCGCGGTGCGCGGCTTCGGGGCCGCGGTCTCCGGTGCGGCGGCGGCCGGCGGGCCCGCGGCCAGGGGCAGCAGCAGGGCGAGCCCGGCGGTGGCCGCCAGGGTTCGCAGGATCGGGGGTCGGGGCATGCTCGTCTCCTCTGGTGGTGCGGGGTCGTGCGTGAGGGGCCGGGCCCCGGCGCTGGTGAGCGCCGGGACCCGGCCGGTCCTGCGGTCAGCGGACGGTCAGCGTCACCTCCGTCGCGCTCGGGGCGTGGGCCTCGTCGCCGAGGTACTCCACCGTGACCGGGTGGGTCCCGGGCGAGAGCCCGTCGGTGGGCACGGTGGCCCTGGCCTTGCCGTTCTTGAGGACGGCGGTGTGCTCGGTGCCGTCCACCGTGACCCGGACCTCGCCCGTGGGCGCGTCCGCTGCCCCCGCGGCATCCTCGGCGGCGGTCGTCGCGGCGGCGACGCTCACGTGCGCCTTGGCACCATGCCCGGCCGTGACCGTGCCGGGCGTCAGCTTGGCCTCGCTGGTGGTCGCGGCGCGCTCGTCACCGGCCCCGGTGTCCAGCCGGAGGAAGGTGATCGAGTTCGCCGGGACCTCGTAGACGAACTCGCCCCCGGCGCCGGGGACCTCGAAGTCGCGCGGCACGACGCGCTCGGGGTCCGCCTTGGTGTTGACGGCCGCGGGATCGGCCACCAGCTCGGTCGCCTGCACGGTCTCGGCGACCTCCGCGTCGGAGACCGCGATGGTGGTCCGGGCGGCCGTGGTGGTCGCGTTGACGAGCTTGACGATCAGCTCCCCGGTCTCCGTGTCGCGGGTGACCACCTGGTAGAGCGCCTTCGGGGCCGGCTCCGTGTAGGACAGGTGCAGCTCGCCGTCGAGGTAGAGCTCCACGGTGCGGCCGTCGACGACGATCCTCACCTGGTACTCGCGCCCCTCCTCGAGGGAGAAGCCCTCCTTGGCCGCGACCTCGCCCTGGCGCGCGCCGTCGGCGCGCTCCAGCACGGACCGGGTGTTGCCCCAGCCGCCGAGGTTCCACCAGTAGAAGTCGTCGCTGGCGCCGGCGGCGAAGCCCACCAGGAAGCCCTCGCTGCCGCCGTCCTTGCGGGCGGTCAGCTCCAGCGTGTAGTTGTCCCAGTCCTTGGCGTAGGCGTCGGTAATCAGGCTGCGCGCGTCCTCGACGCCCGCGTCCGCCTGGACGTACTCGCCGTCGGCCACGGACCACTGCCCCGCGACCGGCTCCCACTGGGATCCGTCCTCGAAGGTGTCCGAGAAGAGGACCTCGCCGCTGGCGTTGTCGGTGACGCTGACGTCGTCGTACGCCGCCTGGGTGAGCCAGCTGGAGAGGAAGATCCCGCCGGAGACATCGCCGGCCGCGGTGGCCGGGCCTTCGTGCGTGGACGGGACCACCTCGTGGCCCACGTTGTTCATCCACAGCTTCTGGTTGTAGTAGTTCGCCGAGGCCCAGGACTCGTCGTTGTCGAACCACATCATGTCCGGGGCCCACTGGACGTAGTCCTCGTTGGCGAACATCGGCGCGTAGGACGCCAGCTTCACGACGTCGGAGTTGCGCTCCAGGCCGGTCATGTAGGCGGCCTCGGAGAGGGCGTTGGCGAACGTGTTGCCGCGGGAGGCATACTCGCCGAGGAAGACGTCCGGCCCCTCGCGGTCGTAGGAGTCGTAGCGCTCGTCGTTGCCGAGGAACCAGGACGGGTCGTTGTAGTAGTGCTCGTCGACCATGTCCACGCCCTGGGCCCGGTTGAACTCCCAGAGCTCGTCGAACCGCGTGCCGGAGTCGTCCGGCCCGGTATTGGAGATGATGGTGATGTCCGGGTACGCGGCGGCGATCGCGTCGCGGAACCGCGGGAAGTTCGCCTCGAACGTGCGGGTGTTCTCCTCGTTGCCCAGGCCGATGTACTCCAGCCCGAAGGGCTCGGGGTGGCCGAGGTCGGCGCGCACGGCGCCCCACTCGGTGTCCACGCCGCCGTTGGCGAACTCGATGAGGTCCAGGGTGTCCTGGACCCAGCGGTCGATCCGCTCGTCGTCGGTCATCTCCGGGATGCTCGAGCCGCAGCCGTTGGCGCCGACGGAGACCACGGGCAGCGGGGTGGCGCCGAGGTCCTCGGCCCACTTCATGTACTCGAGGTAGCCGATGCCGTAGGACTGGTTGTAGCCCCAGAAGTTCCAGTTGGTCGGCCGGGACTCCACCGGGCCGATGGTCTCCTTCCACTGGTAGGTGCGCTGGCGGTCGGCGCCGTCGGACTCCAGGTAGGTGTCGAACGTGCCGACGTTGGTGACGCAGCCGCCCGGGAAGCGCAGGAAGCCCGGGTCCAGCTCGGCGACCATCTCGGCGAGGTCCTTGCGCAGCACGGACTTGCCGTTGACCGGTCCCACCCACGTGTCCTGCGGGAAGAGGGAGACCATGTCCAGGCGCAGCGTGCCGGCCGCGCCGGCGGCGACCTCGAGCCGGGCCGCGTTGGTGTCCGCGTCGGCCTCGAGGGTCGCGGTGTACTGCTTCCACTCGTCGGAGCCGTCCACCGCGACGGTCGCGGCGCCGTGGACCCGCTCGCCGGAGGCGTTCTCGAGGGTCACGGTGAGCTCCTGCGCCACGGGGGTGCGGGCCCAGACGCTGAAGTCGTAGGACTCTCCCTCCTCGAGGGCCACGCCCTCGTTGTAGGAGGTGTTCCGCACGCCGGCGCCGGGGCCCTCGGCGGCGATCTCCAGGTAGGCGCGGTTGGAGTCGTTGAGCCAGGTCTCGCGCTCGGACTCGACGGTGACGCTGCCCGCGCCGACGGTCTCCCAGCCGGTCAGACCGTTGAAGGAGGCGTTGTCCGCGGGGGCGAACTCGAAGGACCGGTTGCGCACCAGCTCGGCGTACAGGCCGCCGTCGGCCGCGTAGTTGATGTCCTCGTAGAACGCGCCGTACATGGTGTCGCTGATCTCGTGGGCGGTGGCGTCGCCGTCGATCCGCAGGGTGTGGTCCTGCAGGGCGCCGGAGCCGAGCGTGAACGCCGCGGCCTGGTCCGCGGGGCCGAGCGCGAGCGCGCCGTCCTCGGTGCGGGTCGCGTAGGCCGCGGCCTCGTCCACCGCCGGGTCGGCGAGCCGGAGGCGAATCTCGCCGCCACCGGCGTCGGTCAGGCGCCACGCGGTCCCGCCGGCGTCGGCGGGGTCGGCGAGCGCCAGGCGGCCGTCGCGGACGACGACGCTGCCGGCGTCCGCGGTCAGCGTCACCGGGCGCACGGCGTCGTCCCCGTCCTCGGCGGCGGTCTCCGCCGCGGTGAGCCGGAGGGCCTCCAGCGGCCGGTCGGCGGCCAGGCCCAGGGCGCCGTCGTCGGCGGCGACCAGGTGCCGGGTGGCGGCGGGCCCGTTCAGGAGGAAGGGGTCCTCGGGGACGAGGTCCGGCACCGCGGTGGGCGGGTAGGCCTCCAGCAGGGCGTCCTGCTCCGCGTCCGTGATGGGCACGACGGTGCCGTGGCGGGGGCTGGAGGGCAGGTCCGCGTCCGGGACCGCGGTCCAGTCGCCGGTGGCGAGGTCCTCGGTCTCGAAGAGCATGTAGCCCTGGCCGCCGTGGTAGGAGGGCTGGTCGATCATGAGGTACCAGCCGTCGTCCGTCAGCGACGGGAACATGGTGGGTCCCTCGCCGGAGGTGAACGTGCCGCCCCACGGGTTGGGCTGGCCGACGCCGATCTGCTCGGCGATCAGGTCCCAGCCGTCGCCCTCGGTCACGCCCTGGGTGCGGCGCAGGTCCTCGGAGGACTCCTGCCGGACGGTCATGTCCTTCTCGTCCTTGGTCAGCCGGTAGAACGTGTCCCCCACCTCGGCGATGGTCGAGTCGATCATGCCGCGGCCGTCGCCGCGCTGCTCGTCGATCCAGACCTGCGGCTCGGAGAACTCCACGAAGTCGGTGGTGGTCGCGTACATCATCCGCTGGTAGGAGGTGGCGATGTCCCGGTCCTCCGGGGCGACGTCGTCCGGGTAGAGCGCGGAGGCCCAGTAGACCACGTACTCGCCGTTGGCCTCGTCCCAGTGGGCCTCGGGGGCCCAGACGTTGCCGGCGCTCTCGGGGGCGACGACCACCTCGCGCTGCTCGGACCAGTCGATCAGGTCGGTGGACTCCCAGACCATGATCGAGCGGCTGCCGGTCTCCTGCGCGTCCCCGAACGTGCCGCCCCCGTGCATCTTGAGGTCGGTGGCGATCAGGTAGTACTTGGCGCCGTCGTGCGAGCGGATCAGGAACGGGTCGCGCAGGCCCTGGGTGCCGAGCGTGGACTCCAGGACGGGCTCGCCGCCGTTGAGCGTGTGCCAGGACATCGGGTCGTCCGACTCGCTGACGGCCAGATGGATCTTCTCGCCGTCGTCCGTGCTCTCGCCGGTGAAGTAGGGGAAGACGTACGCGCCGTAGTCCGCGTCGTCGACGTCGACGGCGGCCGGCACGGGCGGGCCGGGCGGGCCGGGCGGCGCCGGCGGCGCTGCCACGGCCGAGGCCGGCAGGGCCAGGGCGAGGGCGAGCGCCAGCGGCGTGGCCCAGAGTTTTCGGGGTTGCATCGGGTGACTACCTCCGTGGTGGGTTGTCCCGCGGACGGGCGTGCTCGCCGTGGAGCCGGGCGGGCGCAGGGCCGCTGGACGGGCTGTGGTGCGGGTACGCCGACAGGGCGCTCCGGGGCGCGGGGCCGCGGATCGCTCGGGTCCCGGCGGGGCCGGGCAGGGGGTGTCGACGGTGGTGCCCGGCGCCGGGGGCGGCGGGCGCTCGGGGTGCGGCGGCGGCGGGGTCCCCGCCGCCGCCGCATCCCGGACCGTGCGGTCAGGTGCGCCGCAGGGTGAGGATGCGCTGGAGGACCACGAAGATCAGCAGCAGGGCGCCGATGACGATCTTGGTCCACCAGGAGCTGAGGGTGCCCTCGAAGGTGATGATGGTCTGGATCAAGCCCAGGACCATCACGCCGATGACCGAGCCGAGGACGAACCCCGTGCCGCCGGTCAGGAGGGTGCCGCCGATGACGACGGCGGCGATCGCGTCGAGCTCCATGGCGACGCCGGTGAGCGCGTAGCCGGAGCGGGAGAACATCGCGAAGAGGAGTCCGGCCACGCCGGCGCACGTGCCGGAGATGACGTACACGAGGACCTTGGTCCGGGCGACGCGCAGCCCCATCAGCGTGGCCGACTGCTCGCCGCCGCCCACCGCGTAGACGGTGCGGCCGAAGCGGGTCCGGTGGAGGACCCACCAGGCGGCCGCGACCATGAGCAGCGCGATGACGACGGCGGCGGTGACGCGCCAGCGGCCCAGGGGGACGCCCCAGCCGGCGAGCGCGATGAACGACTCGTCACGGATGGGGACGGACTCGGGGGCGAAGAGGAAACAGAGCCCGCGCGCCAGGAACATCCCGGCGAGCGTCGCGACGAACGGCTGGATCTCGAAGTACTGGATCATCACGCCCATGCCGTAGCCGATCGCCGAGCCGGCGAGGATCGCCACCGGGACGACAAGGGCGAGCGCCCACCCCGCCTGCAGCAGGGTGGCGGTGATGACCGAGGAGAGGGCGAGCACGGCCCCGACGGAGAGGTCGATCCCGCCGGTGAGGATCACGAACGTCATCCCGACGGCCAGGACGATCAGGTGGGCGTTGTTGATGAAGAGGTTGGACATCACCGCCGGGGAGAGGAAGTTCTCGTAGCGCAGCCCGCCGATGGTGACCATGAGGGCGAAGACGATGAACGTGCCGATGACGGGCAGGTACCGGCGGTCCGGGGACCAGCGGCCCGCCCCGGCGATCTGGTGCGGTGCGGCGATGGCGCTCATGCGCGTACCTCCTGGGGACGGGTCCGGCCGAGGCCGGCGAGCGTGGCCCGCAGCCTCGGGGACTGCAGCAGCGTGACGGCGACCACGACGATCGCCTTGAAGAGCGGCGTGACGAGCGGCGAGACCCCGAGCACGGTGACGGTCAGGGTCAGGGTGGTGATGACCAGGACGCCGACCAGGGTCCCGCCGAGGTTGAACTTGCCGCCGGAGAGGGCGGTGCCGCCGATGACCACGGCGAGGATGGCGTCGAGCTCGATGAACAGGCCGGCGTTGTTGGCGTCGGCCGCCATCGTGTTGGACGCGAGGATCAGGCCGCCGAGCCCCGCGAAGAGCCCGGAGAGCGCGTAGACGGTCCAGGTGAGCGTCCGCGCCTTGACCCCGGCCAGCCGGCTGGCCTTGGGGTTGATCCCCACCGACTCGAGCAGCATGCCCAGCGCGGTGCGCCGGACCAGTAGCGCCACGACGGCGTAGACGCCGTAGGCGATCAGGGCCGCGACCGGCAGGCCGAGCCAGAATCCGGAGGCCAGCTGCGCGAAGGGCGCGCTGTTGACCGTGGTGATCTGGCCGCCGGTGATCAGCATGGCGACGCCGCGGCCGGCGGTCATGAGGATCAGGGTGGCGATGATCGGCTGGATCCCGAGCGCGGAGACGAGGAACCCGTTCCAGAGCCCGAGGACCAGGCAGAGGCCGAGGGCCACGACGACGGCGCCCACCGCCGTGCCGAGGGAGCCGGGGTCCGGGGAGCTGGCGATGAAGGTCATCGCCACCGCTCCGGCGATCGCGACCGTCGCCCCGACGGAGAGGTCGATGCCGCGGGTCGCGATCACCAGCGTCATGCCGAGGGCGACGAGCAGCAGCGGGGCGCTGTTGCGCAGGATGTCGACGGGGGCGCCGAAGAGGTGGCCGTCGAGGACGGTGACCCCGAGGATGTCCGGCCGGCGGACGGTGCACGCGAGCAGCAGGGCCGCCAGCGCCACGAGCGGCCAGAGGAGCCGGTTCTTGAGGATGCGGTTCACTGGGTCTGGCCTCCACTGGCGATCAGGTCGATGAGCTGGGGCACGCCGACGTCGTCGCCGCCGTCGATCTCGGCGACCTTGTGGCGGTCGCGCATGACGGCGATCCGGTCGCTGAGCCGGAGGACCTCCTCGAGCTCGGCTGAGATGAAGACCACCGACATGCCCTGCGCGGCGAGCTCGGAGACGAGGTTCATGATCTCGGTCTTGGCGCCGATGTCGATGCCGCGGGTGGGCTCGTCCAGCAGCAGCAGCCGGGGCGCGGTGGCGAGCCAGCGCGCCAGGAGCACCTTCTGCTGGTTGCCGCCGGAGAGGTTGCGCAGCAGCGCCTCCGGGTCGGCGGGCCGGACGCCGAGCGCCTTGATGTACTCGGCGACGATGCGGTCCACGTTGCCCCGGGGCAGGGGCCGCATCCATCCGCGCGCGGCCTGCAGGCCGAGCACGATGTTCTCCCGGACGGTGAGGTCGCCGACGACGCCCTCGCCCTTGCGGTCCTCGGAGGTGTAGGCAATCTTGTGCGCGAGGGCGGCCCGCGGCGTGCGCAGCCGGGTGGTCTCCCCGCCGAACTGGATCGCCCCGGCGTCCGCCCGGTCCGCCCCGGAGAGGAGCCGGGCCAGCTCGGTGCGGCCCGAGCCGAGGAGCCCGGCCAGGCCGACCACCTCGCCCGGGTAGAGGTCCAGGTCGAAGGGCTCCACGGAGCCCTTGCGCCCGAGCCCGACGGCCCGCAGCAGCGGCGCCGCCTGCGGGTCGCGGGCGGCGCGCTCGCCGCGGGGGCGGGCCTCGCCGATGTCCGCCCCGCTCTTCCCGGCGATCATGAGGGAGACGAGCTCGCGCTGCGGCAGGTCCGCCGTGGCGCGCTCCTCGACCAGGCGGCCGTTGCGCAGGACCGTGATCCGGTCGGAGATCTCATAGATCTGGTCCAGGAAGTGGGAGACGAAGAGGATCGCCACGCCCTCGTCCCGCAGCCGGCGCATGACGGCGAAGAGCTGCTCGACCTCGCCGGCGTCCAGGCTGGACGTCGGCTCGTCGAGGATCAGGACCTGCGCCTCGACCACCATGGCCCGGCTGATCGCCACCAGCTGCTGGATCGCCAGGGAGTGGGAGTCCAGCGAGCTGGCCGGGTCGATGCCCAGGCCCATGCGCTCCAGGTGCCGGGCGGCCTCCCGGCGCATGGCGCGCCAGTCGAGGCCGCCCAGGCGCCGGGGCTCGGAGCCGAGCATGATGTTCTCCGCCACCGTGAGGTTCCCGCAGAGGTTCACCTCCTGGTACACGGTGGAGATGCCGCGCTCGCGGGCGTCGGCCGGGCCGTTGAACCGGGTCTCGACCCCGGCGACGGCGATGCTCCCGGCGGCGACGGGGTTCACGCCCGTCAGCGCCTTGATGAGCGTCGACTTGCCGGCGCCGTTCTCCCCCATCAGGGCGTGGACCTCGCCGGGGAAGAGCCGGAAGTCGACGCCGTCGAGCGCCTTGACGCCGGGGAACTCGACGGTGATGCCCTCCATGGCGACCACGGGGGCCGTGGGCGGGTCGGGGCGGGGCGGGGCCGCCGTTCTGGTCTCGGGTGTGGCTGCAGTCATGGGAGCCCTCAGTACTCGCGGGTCGGCAGCGCCTCGGCGGCCTGCTCCTGCGTGAACTCGGCGTCCTCGACGACGATCCGCTTCTCGACCTCCTCGCCGGCGACGACCTTCTTGGCCACCTCCGCCAGGTCCTCGCCGAGCATCGGGTTGCACTCGACGATGTAGTTGATCTTGCCGTCGGCCAGGGCCTGCATGCCGTCCTTGACGGCGTCGATGGTGACGATCTTGATGTCCTCGCCCGGGGTGAGCCCGGCGGCCTCGATGGCCTCGATGGCGCCGAGGCCCATGTCGTCGTTGTGGGCGAAGACGATGTCGATCTGGTCGTGGGAGTTCAGGAAGCCCTCCATGACCTGCTTGCCGCCGGCGCGGGTGAAGTCGCCGGTCTGGGAGTCGATGACCTCGATGTCGGTGCCCTCGATGGCCGTGGCGAAGCCCTCCTTGCGGTCGATCGCCGGCGCGGAGCCGGTGGTGCCCTGCAGCTCGACGAGCTTCATGCCCTGGCCGTCGAAGTTCTCGGCGACCCACTCGCCGGCGCGCTCGCCCTCGAGGACGAAGTCGGAGCCGATGAAGGACTCGTAGAGCGAGTCGTCCGGGGTGTCGACGGCGCGGTCGGTGAGGATCACGGGGATGCCCGCGCTCTTGGCCTCCTGGAGCACGGCGTCCCAGCCGGTCTCCACCACGGGCGAGAATGCGATGACGTCCATGCCCTGCGCGATGTAGGAGCGGATGGCCTGGATCTGGTTCTCCTGCTTCTGCTGCGCGTCGGAGAAGCTGAGCTCGAAGCCGTTCTCGGTGGTCAGCGTGTCCTGGATGGACTTGGTGTTCGCCGCGCGCCAGCCGGACTCGGCGCCGACCTGGGAGAACCCGATCGAGATGGTGTCCCCGCCACCGCCTCCCCCGGCGGCCGCGTCGTCGCCGCCGCCACCGCAGGCGGTCAGTGCGGCGACCGCCGCGATCGAGGCCGCCGCCGCTGCACTGCGCAGGAAAGTCTTCCGCTTCATGTTGTCCTCCTCGAGATGCCGCGGCCGGGCCGCGGTCGAGCACCCTGGGGTGCGATGTGATGTGTCAACGCTCACAATGTTAGCGCTAACAATACGGAGCGCAAGGGTGGCTCAAGTCACGAAGAGGTAACGTTCTGGGCGGTCCCGAGGAGGGCGCGCCACGGGGTCCGCGGGGCGCGGGCACGCCGAAGGGCCGGGTGCCCCGGAGGTTCCTCCGGGGCACCCGGCTACCGCCGGCGGGCGGGGCCGCTCCGCGTCCGGGCGAGCGCGCCCCGACGGCCGGCGGTCGGCCGGAGGCCGGCTGGTGTAAAGGCCGGTTGGTCTAGAGGCCGGTTGGTCTAGAGGCCGGTTGGTCTAGAGGCCGGTTGGTCTAGAGGCCCTGGGCCAGCCGGTAGTACGCCTGGTTGAAGCGCACCTGGTCCGCGAAGCCGCGGCGCGTGGTGGACTCGTCGATCACGAGCAGCTCGGTGCGGGCGATCTCGGCGAAGACCTCGAACGCCTCGACGCCGGCGGCCGTGGACATGACGGTGTGGTGCGCGCCGCCGGCCGTGAGCCACGACTCGGCCGACGTGGCGAAGTCCGGCCGCGGCTTCCACACGGCGCGGGCCACGGGCAGGTGCGGCAGGTCGTGCGGGGGCGCCACGACGTCCACCACGTTGGCGGTGAGCCGGAACCGGTCCCGCATGTCCGCCAGGGAGACCACCACGGCGCCCTCGGTGGCGTCCGCGTTGAAGACCATGCGCACCGGGTCCTCGCGCCCGCCGATGCCCAGCGGGTGGACCTCGAGGCGCGGCCGCGCCGTGGTGAGCGACGGGCAGACCTCCAGCATGTGGGCGCCGAGGATGAGCTCCTCGCCCGGCGTGAGGTCGTACGTGTAGTCCTCCATCAGGGAGGCGCCGCCGGGCAGGCCGGCGCCCATGACCTTGGCGGCCCGCACCAGGACGGCGGTCTTCCAGTCGCCCTCGGCGCCGAACCCGTAGCCCTTGCCCATGAGCCGCTGCACGGCCAGGCCGGGCAGCTGCCGGAGCCCGCCGAGGTCCTCGAAGTTGGTGGTGAACGCCTTGGCGCCCACGCCCTCGAGGAAGGACTCGATGGCCAGCTCCTGCCGGGCCGCGTACCGCAGCGACTCGTGCCGCTCCCCGCCGGCGCGCAGCTCCGCGGCGACGTCGTACCGTTCCTCGTACTCCGCGACCAGCGCGTCGACGTCGGCCTCGGGGACCGCGTCGACGACCTCCACGAGGTCGTTGACCGCCCACGTGTTCACGGAGACGCCGAAGCGCAGCTCCGCCTCGGTCTTGTCGCCCTCGGTGACGGCGACGTTGCGCATGTTGTCGCCGAAGCGGACGAGCTTCAGGGACTGGGTGGCGGCCCAGCCGGCGGCGCCGCGGACCCAGGTGCCCACGCGGGCCGTCACGGCCGGGTTGGACACGTGTCCCACCACCGTGGTGCGCGCGGCGCCGATGCGGGTGGCGAGGTAGGCGTACTCGCGGTCGCCGTGGGCGGCCTGGTTGAGGTTCATGAAGTCGAAGTCGATGCTGTCCCACGGCAGCTCCACGTTCGCCTGCGTGTGCAGGTGCAGCAGCGGCTTGCGCAGCGCGTTCAGGCCGGAGATCCACATCTTCGCGGGGCTGAACGTGTGCATCCAGGTCACCACGCCGAGGACGGCGTCGTCCGCGTTGGCGTCCAGCATGGCGCGGCGGATCGAGTCGGAGTCCTTGAGCACCGGCTTCCAGACCACCTTGGCCGGGACGTCGGAGGAGGCCTCCAGGGCGGCGGCGACCTGCTGGGACTGCTCGGCGACCTGGCGGAGGGTCTCCTCGCCGTAGAGGTCCTGGCTGCCGGTGAGGAACCAGATCTCCTGGTCTGCGTAGGGCTTGGTCATGCGGGGCGTTTCCTTTCGGGGGACGTGCAGGAGGCGGTGCCGGCTACTTCTGGCCGTACACGTTCTGGTAGCGGTCGTAGAGCGAGTCGATGTGTCGCTGCTCGATCGGCAGCGGCTCGCCGAGCTGGCGGGAGATGTGCACGGTGCGAGCGACCTCCTCGCACATCACGGCGGCCTTCACGGCGGCGCGCGCATCGCGGCCGATCGTGAAGGGACCGTGGTTGCGCATGAGCACGGCCGGGCTGCGGGACTCGCGCAGCGTCTCGACGATGCCCCGGCCGATCGAGTCGTCGCCGATGATCGCGAACGGGCCGACGGGCACGGGGCCGCCGAACTCGTCGGCCATCATGGTCAGCACGCAGGGGATCTCCTCGCCCCGGGCCGCCCACGCAGTGGCGTAGGTCGAGTGGGTGTGGACCACTCCCCCGACCTCGGGCAGGTGCCGGTACACGTAGGCGTGGGCCGCGGTGTCCGACGACGGCCCGCGGGTCCCGTCGACCAGCGCGCCGTCGAGGTCGCAGACGACCATCGACTCGGGCGTGAGCTCGTCGTAGGAGACGCCGGAGGGCTTGATGACGAACAGGTCGGCGCTGCCGTCCGGCACGTCGGGGTTCGGCACGCGCTGCGAGACGTTGCCGGCGGTCCAGACCACCAGCTCGTAGCGCGGCAGCTCGGCGTGCAGGTCGGAGACCACGCGGCGGACGCGGGCGATCTCCTCGCGCATGGCCTGCGGGTAGTGCTCCAGGGTCGCGGGGGCGGTCATGGGGGCTCCTGCCTCGGGGTGGGTCGGTACGGGTTTCAGCGGAGGGACTCGGTGGCCGCCCGCTCGACGGCGAGGCCGGCGGAGTAGCGCTCGAGGTAGGCGGTGTAGCCGTCGACGTCGGCCGGGACGGGCTCGACGACGTCGAGCGCCGTGCCCGCGAAGACCCGGCGGTCCAGGAACTCGCCGAGCGACGCGCGGCCGCCGTCGTGCCCCTGCTCCCCCGCCGGGCTACTGCCGGCGCCGGTCCCGCCGGGTGTCCGGGTGGCGTGGCGGGCGTAGGCGGCGAGCACCGCGATGCCCCAGGCGCCGCCCTCCCCGGCGGTCTCGCCGACGGCGATCGGCGCGCCGGTGGCGGCGGCGAGGAAGCGCTGGGCCACGCCGGCGGTGCGGAAGAGGCCCCCGTGGGCGAACATCGCGTCGATGGCCACGTCCTCGGCGGCGAGGACGCGCAGGCCGAGGCTGAGCGTGCCGAAGACCCCGTAGATCTGGGCGCGCATCAGGTTGGGCAGGCTCAGCGCGGAGCCCGGCGTGCGGACGATGAGCGGGCGGCCCTCCTCGAGGCCGGTGATCGGCTCGCCGGAGAGGTAGTTGTAGGCCAGGAGCCCCCCGGCGTCGGCCTCGCCGTCGAGGGCCGCGGCGAAGAGGGCGGCGTAGGCCTCGTCCGGCTCGGCCGGCCGGCCGAGGGCGGCGGCGAACTGGCCGAAGACGTCGGCCCAGGCCGCGAGCTCGCTGGCCCCGTTGTTGCAGTGGACCATGGCCACGGGGTCGCCGGCGGGAGTGGTGACGAGGTCCACTTCGTGGTGGACGCGGGCCAGCGGGCGCTCCAGGACCACCATGGCGAAGATGCTGGTGCCCGCGGAGACGTTGCCGGTGCGCGGCGCCACCGAGTTGGTCGCGACCATGCCGGTGCCGGCGTCGCCCTCCGGCGGGCAGAGCGGGATCCCGGCGGCGAGGGCGCCGCTCGGGTCGAGGAGGCGGGCGCCCTCCTCGGTGAGCCGGCCGGCGTCGGTCCCCGCGGCGAGCACGGACGGGAGCAGGTCCGCGACGCCGCGGCCGCCCAGCTGGTCGGCGGCGAGGCGGTCGAAGGCCTCGAGCAGGCCGGCGTCGTAGCCGCCGGTCGCGCTGTCGATCGGGAACATGCCGGACGCGTCGCCGACGCCGAGGACGCGCTCGCCCGTGAGCCGCCAGTGGACGTAGCCGGCCAGGGTGGTGAGGAAGTCGACGTCCGGCACGTGGGCCTCGCGGTCCAGCATCGCCTGGCGCAGGTGGGCGATGGACCAGCGCAGCGGGATGTTGCAGCCGAGGAGCTCGCTCAGCTCGGCGGCTGCGGGGCCGGTGCTGGTGTTGCGCCAGGTGCGGAACGGGACCAGCTGGTCACCGGCGGCGTCGAAGGCGAGGTAGCCGTGCATCATGGCGGAGACGCCGAGGCTGCCGAAGGTGCTCGGGCGGACGCCGTGGCGGGACTCGGCGTCGGCGAGGAGGTCCGCGTAGCAGGCCTGGAGGCCGGACCACACGTCCTCGAGGGAGTACGTCCAGACGCGGTCCTCGAAGCGGTTCTCCCACGCGTGGCCGCCGCTGGCCAGCGGCGTGCAGTCCGGGCCGACGAGCACGGCCTTGATCCGGGTGGAGCCCAGCTCGATGCCCAGCGAGGTGTCCCCGGCGAGGATCGCCTCGCGGGCCGCCGCGTCCGCGGCCGGTGCTTCGGCGCCGCGGGCGCTCTCGGCAGCGGCGTCCGCCGTGTGGTCGGCGGTCCGGTGGCCGGGCTCTGTGCTCACGTGGTGCTCCCTCCGTCCCGCCGGGGCGGGCGACGTTCTCGATCGGCGCGGCTGTGCCGTGCCCTGCTGTGCTGTGCGCCACTCAGAATGTTAGCGCTAACAAGAGCGGATGACCAACCATGTCGGACCGATCCGGGCGGGGGCGGTGGCGGCGGCTCGGAGGCACGAGCGGTCGCGCAGGAGCCGTGGTGCGGGAATGGAGGGGGCCCGCTCAGCCCGCGGGCGGCGGGGCGGTGCTGTCCCGGACGATCAGCTCGGGCTCGAGCACGGCGTCGAACCGCCCCTCGCTGCGCGGCTGCCCGGCCGCGATGCCGAGGAGGGCGCGCATGGCCGCCTGGCCCATCGCGGTGAAGGGCTGCCGGATGGTGGTAAGGCCGGGGATGAAGTACGCGGAGTCCTGCAGGTCGTCGACGCCGACCACCGAGACGTCCTCCGGGACGCGGAGGTCGCGCTCCCAGAACGCCCGGAGCAGCCCGATCGCGATGTAGTCGTTGGCGGCGAAGATCGCCGTGGGCCCGTCGCCGGCGACGATCTCGTCGGCGATGCGCCGGCCCATCCGGTACCCGTTCGCGGCGGCCCAGCCGCCGGCCGCGTACTCGGTCGCCTCCAGACCGCGCTCCTCCATCGCGGCCCGCCACGCGGCGTTGCGCTCGAGCGCGTCGATCCACGCCATCTCGCCGGAGACGTGGGCGATGCGCCGGTGCCCGAGCCCGAGGAGGTGCTCCGTGGCGTCCCGGGCGGCGCGGCGCTGGTCGGTGCAGACGTAGCGCAGGGTGTCGGTCGCGGCGGCGTCCGGGTTGGCGGCGACGATCACGGCGGGCACCTGGAGCCCGGCCTCCTCGACCACGCGGGCGACCTCGACGAGCGGCGCCACGACGACGATCCCGTCGATCCCCTGGTCCACCAGGTGCCCCAGGGCGGTCCGGGCCGCCACCGCGTCGAACGCCTCGAGCGAGCTGACGGAGACGAAGTAGCCCTGCGCGCGCGCCGCGGACTCGACGGCGAGCACCGTGCTGGCCGGGCCGAAGTTCGCATTGCCGACGGTCAGGATGCCGATGGTGCTGCTCTGCGAGGTCACCAGCGCCCGGGCCGCGCGGTTGCGCCGGTAGCCGAGCTCCTCGATGGCCGCGAGGACGCGCTCCTTGGTGCCGGGGCGGACGTTCGGGTGGTCGTTCAGGACGCGCGAGACCGTCTGGTGGGACACACCCGCCAGCGTCGCGACGTCCGACATCGAGGGCGGCCGATTCGTCGACTGGCCTGAGGCGTTCACTCCGGTGCTCACTCCGTCATTATGGCTGATGCCCCAACGTACGACGCCGGTGCGCCGCCCGCGTGGGCGACGCACCGGCGTCGTACTGGCTACACATCCGGTCGCCCGCCGCGACCCGTGGGGCGCGGCGGGCGGTGGCCGCTAGTGCTTGTGACCGTCCTCGTCCTCGGCGGGCTTCTCCGCCACGAGGGTCTCGGTGGTCAGCACCAGCGCCGCGATGGAGGCGGCGTTGCGCAGGGCCGAGCGGGTGACCTTGACCGGGTCGATGACGCCTGCGGCGAGCAGGTCCTCGTACTGGCCGGTCTTGGCGTTGAACCCGTGGTTGGCCGGCTGCTCGGCGACCTTGGCGGCCACCACGTAGCCGTCGTGGCCCGCGTTCTCGGCGATCCAGCGGACCGGCTGGACCAGCGCGCGGCGGACGATGCCGACGGCGGTCGCTGCGTCGCCCTCGAGGGCGGTCACGGCCGGATCGGTGTCCAGCGCGCCGAGCGCGTCCACCAGGGCGGTGCCGCCGCCGGCGACGATCCCGTCCTCGAGCGCGGCACGGGTCGAGGACACGGCGTCCTCGATCCGGTGCTTGCGCTCCTTGAGCTCCACCTCGGTGGCCGCGCCGACGCGGATGACGCCTACGCCGCCGGAGAGCTTCGCCAGACGCTCCTGGAGCTTCTCGCGGTCCCAGTCGGAGTCGGTGCGCTCCACCTCGGCCTTGATCTGCGCCACGCGGTCGTCGAGGTCGGCCTGGTCGCCCGCGCCGTCCACGATCGTGGTGTTGTCCTTGGTGACCGTGATGCGGCGGGCGGAGCCGAGCACCTCGAGGCCGACCTGGTCCAGCTTCAGGCCGAGCTCCGGGGAGACGACCTGCGCGCCGGTGAGCACCGCGAGGTCCTGCATCATGGCCTTGCGGCGGTCGCCGAAGCCGGGGGCCTTGACGGCCACGGCGGTCAGGATGCCGCGGAGCTTGTTGACCACCAGCGTGGACAGGGCCTCGCCCTCGACGTCCTCGGCGATGATGAACAGCGGCTTCTTGGACTCGAGCACCTTCTCCAGCAGCGGCAGGAAGTCCTGCACCGTGGAGATCTTGCCGGAGTTGATCAGGATCAGCGCGTCCTCGAGGACGGCCTCCTGGCGCTCCGGGTCCGTGACCATGTTCGGGGACAGGTAGCCCTTGTCGAACTGCATGCCCTCGGTGATGTCGAGCTCGGTCTGGGTGGTGTTCGACTCCTCGATGGTGATGACGCCATCGGTGCCGACCTTGCTGAACGCCTCGGCCAGCAGCGCGCCGACCTCGTCGCTCTGGGCGGAGATCGAGGCCACGTTGGCCACGTCCTCGCCCTCGACGGCGCGTGCGTTCTCGGCCAGGCGGCCGGCGACGGCCTCGACGGCCGCCTCGATGCCGCGCTTGACGTCGCCCGGGGCGGCGCCGGCAGCCACGTTGCGCAGGCCCTCCTTGACCAGGGCCTGGGCCAGCACGGTCGCCGTGGTGGTGCCGTCGCCGGCGACGTCGTTGGTCTTGGTGGCGACCTCCTTGGCGAGCTGGGCGCCGAGGTTCTCGTAGGAGTCCTCGAGCTCGATCTCGCGGGCGATCGTCACGCCGTCGTTGGTGATGGTCGGGGCGCCCCACTGCTTGTCGAGGACCACGTTGCGGCCCCGCGGGCCGAGGGTGACCTTGACCGTGTCGGCCAGCTTGTCGATGCCGGCCTCGAGCGCCTTGCGAGCGGCATCGTTAAAGGCGAGCTGCTTTGCCATGTTCTAACTCCTTCAGGGGCGCGTATAGCCCCGGCTCTGAACGGCCGGGGCTATACGCGGAAAGACTTACTTGACGACAGTGGCGAGGACGTCGCGGGCGGAGAGCACGAGGTACTCCTCGCCGCCGACCTTGACCTCGGTTCCGCCGTACTTGGAGTAGATGACGACGTCGCCTTCGTTGACGTCGACCGGGACGCGGTTGCCCTTGTCGTCGAAGCGACCCGGGCCCACGGCCACGACCTTGCCCTCCTGGGGCTTCTCCTTGGCCGTGTCGGGGATGACCAGTCCGGAAGCGGTGGTCTGCTCAGCCTCGAGCGGCTGGACAACGATACGATCCTCGAGGGGCTTGATGGAGACCGACATGCGGCTCTCTCCTTTGCGTGAGTTACCAATGGTTACTGGGGCCGTTGGGGTGTAACCAACCGTCGTCGCGGTGCCAGTTGGCAGTTCCTCAGGCGCTAGCACCCGACGGCGCCGAGTGCTAATCACACTTTATGGAACCGTTGGCACTCACGCAACACGACTGCTAATTCCGGGACCGGCGCGTCGTCGGCAGGCCCGTGCCGGAGCGCTGCTGCGGGCCGCTACTCCCAGGCCGCAGGGCGCGCGATCGTGGCGGCGCCGATCTCCTGCAGGAGCACGTCCCACACCTGCGCCGAGGCGACGGGCACCAGCTCGGAGCCGCCGTCGTCCAGGGCCCCGACGGCGTAGTGCCCGGCCGCCCCGGCGTTCAGCCAGGTCCGCTCGAAGCCGAGGTCCGGGATGGTCATGCTCCACCCGAACCACGGCTGGGCGAGAAGCCGGCGCGAGGCCGCGTCGGCGTCCGTCGGCACCGCGAGCGGGGCGTCGCAGCCGCGCTCCAGCTCGCCGGGCTCGAGCGTCCGCACGTTCCCGGTGACGCTCCACGCGGGGCCGAGGCCGGCCCAGGCCGCGATGAGCGCGGGTACGCCCTCGGTGGTGGCCAGGTCCAGCAGGAACGTACCGCGGGGTGTTCCGCCGAGGCCGTCGCTGCGCGGGGCGACGCCGTGGATCAGCTCCGGGGCCGAGGGGCCGGCGAGGACCAGCGCCCGCCCGGCGCCCACGTGGATGTCGAGGGTGGTGTCCAGGCCCTGGTGGCGGGCGCCGATCTCGATGCGGAACTCCGGCTCGCGCAGCGCGCCGAGGATGAACTCGAGGTCGGGCGAGAACTTGCCGGCGGCGTCGATCAGTCCGGCGGCGCGGAGCTCGCCCATCTCGGCCTGGTGGGCCGCGACGTCGAACCGGCCGAAGCGGCTGCGCTTGGCGTGCTCCTTGAGGAGGTTCACGGCGGCGGCGCTCAGGGTGGGTCCGTCCGAGCGGTAGCCCTGCACCGCGGGGAGCTTGGACAGGTCCTCGATCGGATGGCCGGCGAGCTCGCTGAGCCAGCGGTCGTGGCGCGGCTCCTTGGTGCCGCTGCTGACCTCGGCGTCGCGGGTGCCGCTGCTGGCGGGCACGGCCGCGGCGTCCCAGTCGAGCGACCCGGCGACCACCGCGCCGACCGGCAGCATCTCGTAGGCCAGGGCCACCGTCGCGGTCACCGTGATCTCGAGGGCGCGTCCGCCGCGGACGGCCAGGTAGCGGTCCACCACCAGGTCGAAGCCGCCGGCGGCGTAGGCGAAGCGCTGGCGGCGGCCCTCGCCGCCGTCGAGGTCCAGCTCGTCGTGGGCGACGAAGTGGCAGCCGTTGATCTGCGCGCGGGTGGTGGCCAGCGAGAACGCGGCCAGGGCCGGGAGCGAGCCGGCGTAGTCGGAGACGCGGACCACGACGTTCGGCCGGAACGCGAGCCCCTCGGCCTCCGGGTGGACCACGGCCAGGCTGCCGGCCGGGGCATCGGCCCGCTCCCATTCGACGGGGAAGGCGAGGCGGGCGCCGTCGTGCTCGAGGTAGGTGTAGCCCTCGGGCAGGATTCGTTCGGTCATCGGGGGCCCTCCCGGTCGTCGCGGTCCTCGTGGGGGTGGGAGTCCTGGCCGGGGCGGGCGTCGTCCCGCCGGGCCGGGGCCGGGCCGGCGTCCGGGTTCCCGAGCCGGCCGTACAGGCTCCCGCCGGGGCGGAGCGCCTGGCTGAGCGGGTCCTCGCCGCGCTTGATCTCATCGATCGTGTCCTTGACCCACTGCGGCAGCATGAATCGGGGCAGCCAGAACATGCCGATGATGCCGATGATGGCTCCGGCGATCATGGTGAAGATCAGCAGCAGGCCCAGCAGGGCGCGGACGATGTTCCCCTCCGGCATGGCCTGGAGGATCACGGCGGCACCGGCGCCGGACAGGATGGCCGCGCCGATGTAGAGGCCGGCCAGGCCGGGCCAGCCGGGGAAGAAGGACTTCAGGGCCAGCCAGGCGACGTACTTGCCGCGGTAGGCCAGGACGCCGGAGACGAAGCTGACTCCGCCGATGCCGAGCAGGATGGCGAAGAAGACCGGTTGATCCAAGGGGGTGTTCCCTTCCACCGGCGCGCGCCGGCATGATTCGTCGAAGAGCAGCTGGGCGCCCGGGGTGGGTCCAGCCTAGAAGATGGAGTTCCACGCGTCGGAGAGGGCGTCGCCTGCGTCGTCGAGCAGCTCGCCCGCGCCGTCCACCAGGTCGGTGACGCCCTCGGCGGCCCAGTCCTTGAAGCCCGTGGCGTCCATCAGGTAGGAGATGCCGATGCCGACGCCGAAGCCGACCACGGTGCCCAGCGGGCCGCCGATCATGGTGCCGATGGCCGCGCCGGTCATGCCCGCACCGACGTCCAGTGCCACCTTGGTGGTGCCGCGGGTGGCGGACTCGTAGAGGGCGCGGTTGTGGATCTCCGACTCGGACCAGTCCGGGTGCTCCTCGAGCAGGCGCGCCTTGGCGTCCTCGTACTCGTCCCGGTAGGTCAGCCCCGCCATGACCACGGAGAGCACCGGGCCGGCGCCGCGGACGAACTTGGTCCATCCGTTGGAGGTGCGGAAGTCGTCGACGAAGTTGGTGAGCTTCTGGTCCGGGCGCCACCATGCGGGCCGGTTGCCGGGGCCCATCGGTGCCCACCGGTTCGGGTGGGCGTCCACGTGGGCGCGGTACTTCGCGGAGTTGCGGTAGAGGTACTCGTTGATCTCCGGGCGCAGGTTGAGGAACTGGCGCTGGGTCCAGGTCCGCCGGGTGACGTCCGTGACCGTCATGGTCTCCAGCGTCTCCTGGACCAGCGTGACGGTGGCGATGTAGCGGCCGTTGGGCGTGACGATCACGCGGCTGGGCACGGTGATGGCCGTCAGCTTCCAGCGCTGGTAGGTGGTCTGGACGATGGTCAGCTGGCTGAAGCGGACGTCCTCGAACATGGTCAGGGCCAGTCCACCGCCGAGCAGGCCCGTCGCCAGGCCCGCCTCCTTCTCGGTGAGCAGGTCCACGAAGCCATCGTCGGTGACGTCGATGCCGTTGATGTCCTTGGCGCAGGTGTCCGCAGCGGCCGTGAGGTCGGCGACGAGATCGTTGATCTTCCCCTGGATCTCGGCCTGGGAGCCATAGCCGAACTCCGGGTTCTCCACGTCGGGGTCGGAGGAGGACGCGTTGGAGTTGAACGTGGAGATGCGGCTCTCGAGGTTCGTCTTGCGCGTCTTGAGCTCGGTGACGGTCTCGGCGTAGGTCTCCAGGTGGCCCTTCGCCTGCTCGGCGACGACCTCCACGGCGGTGGCGTGCGCCAGCGGCATGGTCATCGCCTGGACGACGGCGTCGCGGCCGGGGCCCTCGCGGTAGGCGCCGTCCACGGCGGCCCACTCGGTGGCGCAGTCGCCGACCACCTCGTGAATCTCTTTGCCCTTCTTCGGCAGCTGCCCGGCGTCGGTCTTGATGGTGGCGGGGTCGGGCCATCCCTGCAGGCCGGAGGTATCGAAGGCCACGACTACACCGTCTTCCCGTCGTTGATGTCCAGTTCCGGCACGGCGACGATCGACTCCTCGGCGTCGTCCATCATCGACTGGTCGCCGTTCTCATAGGCCTGGGCCACGTCCCCCAGCGCCGTGCACGCGTTCTTCACGCGCGTCTCGGCGGCCTCGGTCTGCAGGGCCAGGATGTCGTTCCAGAGACCGGTCAGAGCCGAGGCGACCTGCGGCATCTTGCACGACTCAATGCTGTTGTCCACGGCGGTCGAGAGCGCGCTGCGCTTCCCGGGCAGATCATCGATGTGCCCCTCGACCTTGCCCTTGACGGTCCGCATGGTCCCAGGACTGACGTCGTATCCCGACAATGCCACGGTGCCCGCTCCTCCCTGCTCGTTCGATCAGCGCCGAGAATTCCGGCGATCCAACCCTATGCGGCCCGAGCTCCGGGCGCGATGGTGAGAACTCCCCATGCTCACGCCGCTCTGCGCCGGTCAGGCGTGCTCGAGCAGAAATCGGGCTGTTGGCACGTCTGTCACGAGAACATCGGCCAGGCCCGAGCGGGCGACGGCCAGAACCGCGCGCTCCTTGCCGGGACCTCCGCCGACCGCGGTAACGGACGGCGTCGCCCTCAACTGCTGCTCGGAGATCCCTATGGTCCGTCCTTCCAATGCCGGGAGGGTCACCCCATCGGCGTCCAGGAGCGTGGTCCCGACCTCCGCGACCACACCGCGGTCCACCAGCTGCTCCACCTCGCCCAGCTGGTCGGCCTGGGCGGCCAGCAGCGAGGCATCCGGCCATCCGCCGATCGTGACGATCGCGCGGTCCAGGCCGTCCATCCGTGCCAAGGCCCGGCGCACGGCGGGCTGGGCCGCGATGGCGCGGCCAGCGGCCGCGTCCGTGGCGAGCATCGGGGCGTGCAGTGAGTGGATCTTCCCCCGGACGGCAGATGTCATGGCGGTGATGGCCCGGAGGATCTCGCCCTCGTCGGTCGATGCGACGCCGGTCAGCTGCACGACGTCGCACATCGGCAGCAACTCGAGGCGCTCGCACATCTCGATGATCGTGCGTCCGGGTGTCATCCCGACGATGTCGTCCTCCTCTATGGAGTCCACCAAGAGTCGCGCGCACACCGAGGCGAGAGCCGTCCTGACCTGTTCCGTGCCGCCGACCGGCGCCGGCACGGCATAGGCGGCCGACAGATCGAACCGATCCGCAAGCCGATGGGAGAGCTCGGTATCTATCGGATCCGCCATGACAGGGCGAATCTCCACGAGCCCCTCGTCGCGGGCCCGCTGGACCATCCTGCCGACCATGAAGCGGGAGACTCCCAGCTCCTCGGCGATGTCCACCGTAGACCGGTTGTACTTGAGCCGCTGGAGCGCCGCATAGACGCAGCGCATCTGTTCGTCGATTGTCATCTTGCTCACCTGAGCAGTCTAGCCGCTCGCCCGTGCCACTGTGATTAGCATTACATCCGTCAACCGGGGCGGCTGCGAGTCCAGCGGCGCTCCGCTCTCCATCCTCATCGTTCACACCCCTTCATCACTCATAGGGAGCAGCAATGGAACTCACCAGGAAACCAGCGGCGCTCGCTCGCACCGCACTCGTCGCGATCGCCGCCGGAGCGATGCTCACCGGTTGCGCATCGAGCCCCTCCGGCGGTCCGGACGTCGAGGTCGAATCCTTCGACTGGCGGAACTTCGAGGGCGAGGAACTCAACATCCTCATGAGCCAGCACCCGCTCTCCAATGCGATCCAGAGCCACGTCGAGGAATTCGAGGAGCTCACCGGGGTCGAGGTGAACATCGAGACCCAGTCGGAGACCGACTACATGGTCAAGATCCTCACCGAGCTGCAGTCCGGCTCGGGCTCCTACGACGTCTTCATGACCTCCCAGCCCATGAACTACCAGTACGCCGCGGCCGGTTGGATCGAGGACCTGCAGCCCTGGGTCGAGGACCCCAATCACACGTCGCCGGAATACGACTTCGACGACTTCTACCCGGCGCTCATCGAGGCCAACCGCTGGGACACCACGGACTTCGGCGGGGCCGGCGAGGGCGGCCTCTGGGCCATCCCGGCCAATGAGGAGGGTTACGCGCTCTTCTACCGCAAGGACATTCTCGAGGCCAACGGCATCGAGGTCCCACAGACGGTGGACGAGCTCATCGCTGCCGCCAAGCAGCTCGACGGGACGGAGTACGACGGGCAGAAGATCTCAGGCTTCGTCAGCCGCGGCGACAAGACGTACCCGACCCTCAATCCCTTCTCCACGTTCGCCGGCGCGTACGGCGCCCAGGACGTGACGGACGGCAAGGCAACGGTGAACTCCCCCGAGGGCGTTGCCGCTGTCAGCAAGTGGGTTGAGCTCATGGGCACCGCACCCCAGGCGGCCAGCACCTACACGTGGTACGAGGCGCAGCAGGACTTCATCGGTGGCAACGCTGCGTTCTACATCGACGCCGATCACATGGCGCCGGACTTCGAGAAGGAGGGCAGCCCGATCGCCGGGAAGGTCGGCTATGCCCTGCCTCCCGAGGGCCCGGAGGGACGCGCGTCGAGCCTGTGGGTCTGGTCCCTGGGCATGAACGCCTCCTCCGAGCACAAGGGCGCGTCGTGGCAGTTCATCCAGTGGGCCACCTCCAAGGAGATGCTCACGAACGCGATCGCCGACGGCAACATGAACCCGACCCGCGTCTCCGTCGCGGAGAGTGACGAGATGGCCGCCGCCACCGCCGAGTGGGGCGACTACAACGAGGTCTGGCAGGAGATCCTCTCCGACTACGCCGAGTGGCCGTACGCCCCCTCCGCGACATGGCCCGAGGTCGGCGACATCTGGGCGACCGCCATCCAGTCCGCGGTCCTCGGCGACCAGAGCGTCGAAGAGGCGCTCGATGAGGCCGCCGCCAAGATCGACGAAGCCATCAAGTAGTCCTCGGCCACCGGGCGCGGCTGACCTCCTCCCGGCCGCGCCCGGTCCCCCACCGAAGGGTTCCCCATGAAGCACAGAGCCTCACTGCCCTACCTCCTGGCCCTACCCGGACTGGCAGTCCTCGTCGCCATCCTCTACCCATTCCTCACCGGCGCCTGGTGGTCGTTCACGTCCTACCGCCTCAACCGCGGCGATCCCGAGTTCAACTGGGGCGAGAACTTCGTCACCCTCTTCTCCTCCGGGGAGGGTCTGCACGCCATCGGTGTGACGCTGACCTACGCCGGCGTGGTCGTCGTCATCGAGTGTCTGCTCGGCATCAGCCTCGCCATGCTGCTCAACTACGGGCGGTACGGCAATTTCTTCCGTCTGCTCATCGTCCTCCCCATGCTGCTGCCGCCGGTCATCGCTGCGCTGATGTGGAAGGTCATGCTGACGGAGAACGGCATCGCGAACTGGATCCTCGAATCCCTCGGCGGGCAGCGGCTGCTCTGGCTCAACGGCCAGGACTCCGCCCTGTGGTCCGTGATCTTGATCGACGTCTGGATCTTCACGCCGTTCGTCGTGCTCCTGGCACAGGCCGGACTGCGGAGCATCCCCGCGGAGCTCCGCGAGGCCTCGGCCGTCGACGGCGCCGGACCGATCCGCAACTTCGTCTCGGTGACACTGCCGATGCTGACGCCCATCCTGATCGTCATCGTCACGTTCCGCGGCGTCGACTCGCTCAAGATGTTCGACATCATCTACACCACCACCAAGGGCGGGCCGATCGACGCGACCACCAACCTGCACGTCATGGCGTACCTCGACGGTATCCGGAACCTCAACTTCGGCATGGCCATGGCCGCGCTCGTCGTGCTCTGGGTGCTGTGCTACTTGATCTCGCACTTCCTGCTGAAGGCCCGCCGAAAGGAGGCGATGTCATGACCGCCGTCCTGATCCACGAGGAAGCGGCCAAACGCCGCCGTCGTCGCAAGAACTCCAAGCACGCCGTCGTCATCACCGTTCTGAGCGCGTGGACAGTCTTCGCCCTGGCGCCGATCGTGTGGATCCTCATGATGTCGCTGAAGCAGCCTGGCGACATCGCGTCCTACCCGCCAAAGTTCTTCTTCACGCCGACGCTCGAGAACTACGCGGAGGTCCTGAGCGGACCGGAATTCCTGACCCCATTCGCGAACTCGTTGATTGTCACGCTGGGCGCCTTGGCGCTGACCCTCGTGATCGGCCTGCCGACGGCCTATTCGCTCGCGCGATTTGCCTTCAAGGGCCGAGAGAACATCGCTTTCGGAATCCTCTCCCTGCGCTTCGCCCCAGAGCTGTTGATCATCCTGCCGCTGTACCTGATCTTCCAGAACGTCAACCTCCACGACACCTACCTCGGCCTCATACTGGCGTACCAGCTGGTCACACTCCCGATGCTGGTCTGGATGCTCCGCTCCTTCATCGAAGACCTCCCCAAGGAGCTCGAGGAGGCCGTGGCGATCGACGGTGGCACCCGCTGGACGGCGTTCCGGCACGTGCTGTTCCGGTTGATGGCCCCGGGCCTCGGGGCCAGCCTGATGCTGTCCTTCATCTGGGCCTGGAACAACTACACGTTGCCCCTGGTCCTCAGCGGCCGCAATACCGAGGTCATCACCACCGGCATCCAGCAGTACATCTCCTTCCAGTCCATCGCTTGGGGGCCGATGGCGGCCGCAACCGTCATCTCCCTGATCCCCGGCATCCTCTTCGCCCTGCTCTCCCTCCGCTGGATCGTCGACGGTCTGACGGCGGGAACGGTCAAGGGCTGACCCCCACCACGAACCAGGAGTCATCATGAACATCCCCGAGACCATGCTCGCCAGTGTCCTCACCGAGCCCGAACGCATCGAACTCCAGCGCGTCGGAGTCCCGGCCCCCGGGCCCGGCCAGGTCCTCATGCGGGTGACCGCCGTCGGGGTCTGCGGATCCGACACCCACTTCTACGAGACGGGGCGCATCGGCGATATCGTCGTCGACGGGCCGATCGTTCTGGGCCACGAGACGGCCGGCGAGGTCGTCGCCGTCGGGGCCGGCGTGGACCCGTCCCGCGTCGGCGAGCAGGTCGCGATCGAGCCGCAGATGCCGTGCCGCCGCTGTGACTTCTGCAAGACCGGCAGCTACCACCTGTGCCGTTCCATGCGCTTCTACGGCGCGTACCCGGTGGACGGCTCGTTCTCCGAATACGCCCTCATCGATGATGATTTCGCCCACCCCATCCCGGAGGGGATGACGCCGGAGCAGGCCGCCCTGGTCGAGCCCGTGTCCGTGGCCGTCCACGCGTGCCGGCGGGCCGGCATCGTTCCCGGGGCCAAGGTATTCATCACGGGTGCCGGACCCATTGGCGTCCTCACCGCCCAGGTAGCGCGTGCGTTCGGGGCCACCGAGGTGGTCATCAGCGATCCCATCCCGCACCGCAGAGCGTACGCCGAGGCCCGTGGCGTCACTCAGGCGCTCGACCCCGCCGAGGCAGACCTGAGCCGGTACGACCAGTACTTCGACGTGTACATCGACGCGTCGGCGCACGCTGGCGCCATCGGATCCGCGTTCCCGGCCATCCGTCCGGGCGGCGTCGCTGTGCTGGTCGGCATGGGAGGCCTGAACCTCGACGTGCCGATCGCCATGATCCAACACCGGGAGATCACCCTTACTGGCACCTACCGGTACGTCAACACGTGGCCGACCGCGATCGACCTGATCGCCACCGAGGCCATCGAGGTCGACTCGCTGGTAACGGGGCGCTATGGACTCGACGCCGTGGAGGAGGCCCTCACCAAGGCCAAGACGGACCCCGTGGCTATCAAGACGATGATCATCCCGTCGCTGACAGCCTCCGAGGGGTGAGGTGGATGGAACCGGCGGCCCGGCGGGGCACCGGCCCGGTGCGCCTGATCGTCGAGCAGATTCTCTTCGACATGGACGGGACGCTGATCGACTCGATCGCTGCCGTGGAGGCCGCGTGGCAGAGCTGGGCGGCGGAGTTCGACGTCGTCATGCTGCCGGGCAGCGAGTTCCACGGCCGTACAGCCGCCGATTTGGTCGCGTCGCTGGTTCCGGACGACCTGTTCGAGGCCGCGCTCGACCGACTCGAGGAGCTGGAGCGGGAGCCGGCGAGTCCCGTGATCGCTCTGCCTGGCGCGCTGGAACTGTTGGCCGCTCTGCCGGCGGACCGGTGGTCCATCGTGACGTCCGCGGCGCGGCCGGTTGCCGTCGCGCGGCTCGCCGCGGCCGGCGTGCCGCTTCCGGATCGGCTGGTCAGCGGGGACGACGTAGAGCACGGCAAGCCATCGCCCGCGCCGTTCCTCGCCGGCTTGGTCAGGACCGGCCCGGCGCTGGCCTTCGAAGACACGCTCGCCGGGCTCGCCTCCGCCCGCGCCGCCGGATGCGCGACTGTGGGGATCATCGGGACTTACCCGGCGGAGGAGCTGCGTCCCCACGCCGACCACTTGGTCGACAGCCTCTCCGCGGTGACCGTGGTGGAGTCGGGGTCCCGCGGGCTCGTCCTGGAGGTCAGCACCGCCGGGTGGTAGGGGCCGGATTGCCCGGCCTGCCGCCTCTCTGGGGCCGGCATCGAGACGCCCGCGACACGTACGTGGTGCTCCAGGTGACGGGGCTCAGGCTGGCCGGGGAGTACTGGCGATCACCGCTGAGACTCGTTTGATCGCCGCCGGGCCCGAGATTCGGGAGCGCTTCCTTCGCGCTTGGGGACGGCCTCTGGTCATCCCGAGAGCGCGAAAGGACGTGCGTTCCTCGAACAGCGCCGTCGCCTACGTGAGGAAACCGCTCGGCCTCAGGCCCATGACGAATGATCCTGAAGAGACCTTGCAGGAACGGTATAGCGGTCCGTGTGCGTCGTTGCGCGATGAGGGCCCCGCCACTCTGCGGCGGGGCCCTCATCGCGGTGCAACTAGGCTCCTACGAGTACGCGCTCATGCTGGACAACATCCGATGGTTCGGCTCCGTTCGCACGCAGCATCAGTTCTCCCACAGTGCTTGAGCTGGTGAGGTCCATGTCGGCCAGGGTGCGGCGGTACTCGACCGTTGAAGCCATCGAGATACCAATGAACTCCAGCGTTCCCGGATTGGTCACACACCCGATGGTCACCGGCTGGTCGACGAGAACGGTAGCCATCACGTCTCGAAGCCGATCGTTCGGAAGGGCTGCAACTACGACCTTGTCGCCCAATGAGTCGGTCTCGGCATACTCGCGAATTCCCGCGTCCGTATGCAAGGCCCGTTCGATGCGATGGGCGACGTCGCGCCGGTCATCGAATCGTGCGTCGTGTCGGGCCCGGAGCAGGAAGGTGTCGCCCTCAATCTCGAGAGCGAACTCCATGTGACCGTCGATGCTTCCGTCGGGGTCGAGGCCTGCCTCGACTGCGAGGCTGTGAACTTCGGCCGGCGATGGAAGGTCATCAAACGCCGCGACGATGCCCGGGAGCTGTGGGCTCGAGACTGAGTGCGCGAAGTCATCGCCCCATGAGGTGATGATCATCTGAGCGTTATTTACCACTGACTGCCTCCTTCGCTTCGTCACGCGTAAGCCCAATTTGCCGCATCAGATACTGCTTGACAAGACCGCCAGCAATCTCCTTGCCAGCATGGAATGCGAAGACGATCTGTGGGCGACCCTCACAACTCATAACGTCGTGGGAGCCCTTACCCTTCCCGGTGGACCTGTAGCCAAGTCCTTCGACGATGCGCCGAAGCTTCTTGGCGTCCATAGACGGGAAGTCACTGCTACCCATGTACCGGCTGCCTCCCCCAACAGACGTCGCGTGACTTCGCAAACATAGCATCCGTACCTGTGCGTCTCCGCATCGCGTACAGATTTGGTGACTCATGGGCGATCTGGGAATCCGGTGTCTGTTGCCGTGAGGATGCTTCGGCCGGACGAGCGGATGGGAGTTAGGATGCAAGCCAGCGGGCCAGTCCGCGCGCTACCGGGCCGCGGCGAGGCCGCCGAGCTCTCCGCCGCTAGGCTGGAGACCATGGCTTCCACCCCCGCCGCCGAGCAGTCGACCGAGAACCTCATGCCGGTCCTGTCCCCCGAGGGCTTCGGCCTCCTGTCCTCCCTGGCACCCGAGGCAGCGGCCACCGATCGCGCCGCCCTCGAGCTCAACCTCTCTCTCCGGAAGACGGGCCATGACCCGGAAGTCGTCACCGCCGTCGTGCACCAGGCGCGACTGCGCGCCCTGGCGAAGACCAAGCTGGGGCCGTTCGCCGAGCACATGATCCTCACGCGGGCCGGGCTGGAGCAGGCGACGCGGATGAACGTCGCCGCCCTGCACGCGCGGCGGTACGTGGAGGCCGGGTTCACCCGGGTCGCGGACCTTGGGTGCGGCCTCGGCTCCGACGCGATGGCGATGGCGTCGCTGGAGCTCGACGTGACCGCCGTTGAACTCGACGAGACGACGGCCGCCGCCGCCACCATGAACCTCATGCCCTGGCCGAACGCGCGGGTGGTCAACGCCGATGCGGAGGGCTTCGACGTCTCCGGCTTCGACGCCGTCTGGCTGGATCCGGCACGGCGGACCACCACGACGTCCGGCACGTCGCGGATCTTCGACCCCGAGGCGTTCAGCCCGCCGCTGTCCTTCGTGGAGGCGCTCGCGGACGCCGGCAAGCCGGTCGGCGTGAAGCTGGGGCCGGGCATCCCGCACGAGTCGGTGCCCGCGGACTGCGAGGCGCAGTGGGTGTCGGTCGGCGGCGCGGTAACCGAGGCGACCCTGTGGTTCGGCAGTCTCCGGCGCAACGGGGTCCGCCGGGCCGCGCTGGTGGTCGGCGGGCACGGGGCGGCGGAGCTGACGTCGGAGACCGACGCGGCCGAGGCGGCCCGGGCGCGCGGGACCCGGCCCACCGGCGACGTGGAGGGCTACCTGTACGAGCCGGACGGCGCCGTGATCCGGGCCGGCCTGGTGGAGCAGGTGGTGGATGCCGTGGGCGGGCACCTGCTGGATCCGCACATCGCGTACTTCTGTGCGCCCGAGGCCGTGGAGACGCCGTTCGCCCGCGCCTACCGCGTCCTCGACGTGAAGCCGTACAACGTCAAAGCGCTGCGGGCGTGGGTCAAGGCCGCCGGGATCGGCGTGCTGGACATCAAGAAGCGCGGCCTGGACGTCACGCCGGAGGAGCTGCGGCGGGTGCTGCTGGCCGGCGCGGGCAAGAAGGCGAAGAAGAAGGCGACTCTGGTGCTGACGCGGATCGGCGACTCCCGCTACGCGATCGAGGTCGAGCCGGTCTGAAGCTCCGCGGGGTGCTTGCCGCTTCGCCTCGGAGGGCCCGCGGCGTGCTGACTCAGCACGCTACTGCGCGCGAGTGAGCACTTCGGCACGCACTTGGCGCTGCATCGGGTGCTCACGGCGCACCTGGCGGGCCGACCCGTGCTGGACACGCACCTCGCGGCCCAGGATCCTGATCAGGCCGTCGACGGCAGCCGGGCCCCGCGACGGACGAAGGCCAGACGCAGCCGCTCGAAGAACTCCGCCTCGCCGCGCGCCGTGAGGATCGCCCCGTCCGCGCGGACCGTGATCCAGTCGATCGCCTCAAGCGCGTGATCGCGCCTGATGTCCTTCGTCATCTGGGGGCCGTCACGGTGATGGGCACCCTCGTACTGGACCGCGATCCGAAAGTCAGGGAAGGCGAGGTCCGGCCTCACGAAACGGCCGGGAGCGACCTCGATCCGCGGGTTCACCGCCGGCTCCGGCCAGCCGCGCCGGACGATGCGCAGGCGCACGAGGCTCTCCATGGGAGAGTCGACGCCTTCGCGGATCATGCCCAGCGCACGGCGCGCTCCCTTCCGGCCGCGGAACGTGGGGCGCCGGACCAGGACGTCCTCGATCCGGTCACGCGTGGTCAACGGATTCCGGCCCACCACACCGCTCGGCCGCTGCGGACCGTCCGCGCGTTGCAGCAAGGCGTCCCCGGCTGCCACCAACTGCTCGACGTCCAGCCCCAGGCCGGCCAGCTCGGTCCAGCACCATTCGGGCGACACCAGGCGGATGCCATCGACGACCCGGAGGTCGGCGCGTGTCGCCTGGCTCCGGTGTCCCCGCACGTTTCGATTGCGAAGCACCGCTGTCTCAGGTCCCAGCCGGCTCAGATGCACGGGGAGGATGCCGGAGAGCTGCGGCGGGAGCCACAGCCCCCAGGCCCGGGCCGCCGACGAGTGACTCACGAACTCATCAGCGGTCCCGGGACAGAAAGCGCGGAGCAGGTCCAGATGGTCGGGCTGCGCGTCAGCGAGGGCGAAGACGCCGCGCGCCACGCAGACGAAGTGCCGGCCCTGCAGCTGCCGGCGCGTGAGCCCGAGTTCGCGCGCCTGGCTGGCGGGGAAGACGCTCGGCAGGCGCATGAGTGCCTTGGTCAGGGTGTCATCCGTCGGCATGGTGCCATCCTGCCCGAACGGAAGCAGCAGGCAGCCGTTGTCCACAGGCCGGGCCGCCCTGGGGTAGGCCATAGAGGCCCCTTCCCTCGACCCGGGAGAGCCGCGACGGCGCATTCCAGCACCTCATGACCCCCGACGTGCCATGCCAGCACGCATTTCGGCCTCTAAAACGTGCTCAAGCGGCCCCTAGCAGAGGCAAGGGTGCTGAAACCGCACTTCGCGCACGCCGAGGTGCTGAATCCGCACTTCGCGCACGCCGAGGTGCTGAATCCGCACTTCGCGCGCGCCGAGGTGCTGAGGGCACCCCGCGACGCCGCCGGGTGGCTACGCCTCCGAGCGCATGAACTCCTCGGCCGCCGCGACCTGCTCGTCGGTCGGCGTGATCCCCGTGTAGAGGACGAACTGCTCCAGCGCCTGCAGCGTCATCACCTCGGCGCCCGTGATGACGCGCTTGCCGGCGCCCCGGGCGGCCCGGATCAGCGGTGTCTCGGCCGGCACCGCGATCACGTCGAAGACCACCTCCGCCCGGCCGATCTGCTCCTCGGTGAAGGACAGCTGGCCCTCCCCGTCGCCGCCGTCCATGCCGACCGGCGTCACGTTCACCAGCATGGTCGCGGCCTCCGGCGCGTCCGCCGCGTACGCGAAGCCGTACTGCTCGGCGAGCGCGCGGCCCCGCTCCTCGTTGCGCGCCACCACGGTGACGTCGCCGAAGCCGGCGCTCTTCAGGGCCGCGACCGTCGCCTTGGCCATACCGCCGGAGCCGCGCACCGCCACGGAGAGGCCCTGGTCCAGGTCCTGCACCAGCTGGGCCACGGCCAGGAAGTCGGTGTTGTAGGCGGTGAGCACGCCGTCGTCGTTGACGATGGTGTTGACGGACTCGATCGCCGCCGCGGACTCCGTCATGTGGTCCACCAGGCGGATCACGTCCTCCTTGTGCGGCATGGACACCGCGCAGCCGCGGATGCCGAGTCCGCGCACGCCGGCGATCGCCTGCTCGAGGTCCGTGGGCCGGAACGCCTTGTAGATCCAGTTGAGGCCGAGCTGCTCGTACAGGTGGTTGTGGAAGCGCGTGCCGTTGTTGCTGGGACGCGCCGACAGCGAGATGCAGAGGGTCATGTCCTTGTTCAGAATGGGCATGGCCTCAGGCTATCGCGGGGTCAGCAGCCCGTGCCCGTCGGGTACTCCCCCACGTCGACGGGGAGCGCTCCGGGGGCCTCGGCGTCGCCGGTGAGCACGTCGACCACCGAGGCGAAGGACTCCTCCGTCCGGCCGAAGAGCGCCACCTTGGCGCTGCTCGCCGCGGACTCGGCCAGCGGCCATGGCGCGTCGAGGGTGACGACGACGTCGCCGCTCGCCGCCCGTGCCCCCGTGCCCAGGAGCGTGACGACGTCGCCGCCGCCCACCTGCAGGCCGGCCTCCTGCGCGGCGTCGGTCAGACGCGCCCGGTCCTGGGCGTTGCCGCCGACGATCTGGATCGAGTCGCCCACCAGGGGCTCCCCGCACTGGCCGTCGACGACGGTGACGGCCGCTGCGGCGATCTCCGCGGCGACCGGCCGGCTGTCCGGGGCGGCCTCGGAGCCCGCGGGCTCGGAGGCAGCGGACCCGGAGGCCGCAGAGCCGGGGACAGCAGAGCCGGGTGCGGCCGCATCGGCAGGAGCGTCCGAGCCGGCGGGCTCGTCGCCGCCTTCCTGCGGCGCAGCGGCGTCAGAGGCACCGTGGGTGCTGGCCGGCGGCCCCTGGTCCTCGCCCTCGCCCCGGGCGAGCCCCTCCTGCCACATCATGAGGGCCACCACGCGGGTGGCCGCCTCGTCGAGCCGCTCCTGCGGGACGGTGCCGTCCTCCACGGCCGCGACGATCGCCGCGTGCGACCGGGCCACGTCCGGCGGCATGAGGAGCAGGTCGGCCCCGGCGGCGAGCGCGTTGACGGCCGGGTCGCCGGGCGTCTCGGCGAGCGCGCCCATGTTCAGCGCGTCGGTCACGGCGACGCCCTCGAAGCCGATGCCGGCGTCCGGGTCGCGCAGGACGTCGTAGGCCGCCGCCGAGAGCGACGCCGGCACGCCGGGGTCCACCGCGGTCACGGCGATGTGCCCCATCATGACCACCGGGGCGCCGGTCTCCTCGCCCAGCCGGCCCTGCGCTTCGCCGGGCCCGCCGCCCGGTTCGCCGCCGGATTCGCCGTCGGCCCCGGTGCCCGACGCCTCGCCCGTGCCCTCGGCCCCCGCTCCCCCGCCGGGGACGCCTGCGCGGAACGGACCCCAGTCCCGCTCGCGCAGCTCCTCGAGGCTGGCCTCCTGCACGGGCAGGCCGACGTGCGAGTCCGTGGTGACGGATCCGTGCCCCGGAAAGTGCTTCAGGGTCGGCAGGACGCCGGCGGCCAGGGAGCCGTCCACGGCGGCGAGCGCGTGCTCGGCCACCAGTGCGGGATCGGAGCCGTAGGACCGCGCCCCGATGACCGGGTCCTGCGGGCCGGCGGTGACGTCCGCGTCCGGCGAGAAGTTCATGGTGAAGCCCAGCACGCCCAGGTCGGTGGCCATCGCCTGCTGCGCGCGGGCGGTGAGCTCCGGGTCGTCCGCGGCGCCGAAGGCCATCGGAACGGGCCACTCGGTCAGGGGTGCGCGGAGCCGCGCGACGGTCCCGCCCTCCTGGTCCACGCCGACGATGGCCGGCCAGTCGCGTCCGGAGGCCGCGTGGAGCGCGTGGGTGGTCGCCGTGAGGGCTTCGGTGTCCACGCCGTCCCGGTTCTGCGGCACGTTGTCCCCCATGATGATGCTCCCGCCGAGGTGGAGCTGCTCGGCGAGCGCGATCGCCCGGTCCGGGTCGGTGCCGGAGTAGAACTGGACCAGGACCTGTCCGGCCTTCTCCTCGGCGGTCATCCCGGAGACCGCGGCGCCGGCTTCCTCGAGCGTCGACTCGAGGGGGCCCCAGGAGGTACGGGGCGGGGCCGGGGCGGGCGCGTCGGGGGTCGCCTCCGGCGCGGTACCGGATCCGGAGGGCGAAGACTGCGGCGGTGCCAGCACCGAGCACCCGGCCAGCAGCGCCGCCGCGGTCACCGCAGCCGCCGCCGCCAGCAGGCTCCGGGGGAATCGTGCGGACGGTTCCGGGGATCTTTCAGACAGCTGTGGCACGTTGACAGGGTATCGCGCACCTAGAATTGTGGTCTGGCCCGTTCTCAGCGGGCTGCGGCCGTCCGGCCCCGACGCAAGGAGCACACCAGTGGAGATCAGTTTCGCGAAGTCGGAGCAGTCGACCCTCGGCATCGAGTGGGAGATCGCGCTGGTGGACCGGGAGACCGGCGAGATGCGCTCGGTGGCCAACGAGGTCCTGCGCGGGGTGCGCGAGCAGCACGGCGGGCTCGCCGAGGACCAAGAGCACCCGCACGTCACGCAGGAGCTGATGCTGAACACGGTGGAGCTCGTCACCGGCGTGTGCCACACGGTGGACGAGGCACGGCTGCAGCTGAGCAAGACCCTCGACGACATCCGCGGGATCACCGATCCCATGGGCGTGGAGCTGTACTGCGCGGGCAGCCACCCGTTCTCCGAGGCGCGCCGGCAGCCGGTGACGGACAAGGAGCGCTACGCCAAGCTGATCGACCGCACCCAGTGGTGGGGCCAGCAGATGGCGATCTACGGGGTGCACGTGCACGTGGGCCTGGACCGCCGCTCGAAGGCCCTGCCCATCACCGACGGGCTCATCAACTACCAGCCGCACTTCCTGGCGCTGACGGCGTCGAGCCCGTTCTGGGGCGGTGAGGACACCGGCTACGCGTCGCAGCGCTCCCTGATCTTCCAGCAGCTCCCCACCGCCGGCATCCCCTACCACTTCGAGACGTGGGAGGGACTGGAGCATTACGTGGGCGACATGGTCCACACCGGGATCATCGATGACATCTCCGAGCTGCGCTGGGACGTGCGTCCGGTGCCGCGCTTCGGCACGGTGGAGATGCGCATCTGCGACGGGCTGAGCAGCACCCGCGACGTGGCCGCGATCGCCGCGCTGACGCAGTGCCTGGTGCATGAAATGTCCACGGCGCTGGACAACGGGTGGGCCATCCCCGTCATGCCGCCGTGGTTCCGCGTGGAGAACAAGTGGCGGGCGGCCCGCTACGGCCTGGACTCCATCATCATCCTGGACAAGGAGGGCAACGAGGCCCTCGTGACGGACGAGCTGTACCGGATCCTGGACCGGCTGGAGCCGATCGCCAAGGAGCTGGGCTGCTCGGACGAGCTCGCGGACATCGAGCGGATCATCAAGGGCGGCGCCGGCTACCAGTGGCAGCGCAAGGTGGCGGCGGAGAACTCCGGCGACCTGCACGCCGTGGTCGCGGACAACATCCAGCGCATGCGCCTGGCCTAGGCCAGAGGGACAGTTCGATCTTCATCGGGGGAAATCGCATGATCCGACTGCTGACCGTCTGCACGGGCAACATCTGCCGCTCGCCGTTCGCGCACCTGTACCTGAAGCACCACCTGGAGCGGGTCTCTCCGGGGAACTTCGAGGTCGCCAGCGCGGGGACCTACGGGCTGGCCGGCAACGCCATGGACGAGCGCGCCGCCGCGAAGCTCGTCGCCAGCGGCGTGGAGCCGGGCGAGTTCGTGGCGCGCCGGCTGAACGAGAAGCTGTTGAAGGACCCGGACTTCGTCCTCACGCTCGCCGAGGAGCACCGGGAGGCCGTGGTCGCCGCGGCGCCGCGGATGCTCAAGCGCGCGTTCACGGTCCGCGAGTTCGCCCTGGTGCTGCGGCGGATCTCGGAGCGCGACGCCGAGCGGATCCCGGCCGGCGCCGATCAGGCCGAGGCCCGCTGGAAGGCCGTGTTCCGCCTCGCGGCGCTGCACCGCTCCGAGGTGCGATCGCAGGCGGGCGGGGACCTCGACGTGGTGGATCCCTACCGGCGCGAGGACTCCGTGTACGACCAGATGACGGAGCAGCTGCTGCCGGCCCTGGAGGAGATCGTCGCGTTCGAGGAGGCCGCCGCCTCCCGCTGACCCGCTACGCCGGTGCCGGTGCCGGCGCCGGAACGGGAGCGAGACTCAGCCCGAGCCCCAGAGATCAGCAAAGGCCAGTCGCCCATGGCGACTGGCCTTTGCTGATCGTGACCGGGCAGGGCCCGGGCCGCGTGACTAGCTCCGCGTACGGCGGGCGTGACGCACGCCGTGCAGCTCCTCGTCGAATTCCGAGAGGTCGGCGTCGTTCAAGGACGCCGACTGGGTGTCCCGAGCGGCAGCGGCCTTGGCAGATTCCCGGCCTGCCGAAGAGCCGCCGGACTCGCTGTTCGAGTAGTAGTACTTGCCGTAGTAGCCGTACTCGGCCGAGCCCACGCCCCGAGTCGGGACCTGGTTCAGGATGACGCCGAGGACGCGGGTGCCCACCCGGCGCAGGTTGCCGAGCGACTTCTCCAGCTCGTCGATCGTCGTCTGCCCGGCTTTGACCGTGACGAGGGTTCCGTCCACGGCGGTCGAGAGGACGGCGGCGTCGGTCACTGGAAGGAGCGGCGGCGCGTCGATGATGACGACGGCGTCCTCCACCAGCGAGGCGATGAGCCGCTTCATGGAGTTGGAGCCCAGGAGTTCCGACGGGTTCGGCGGAATGCGGCCCGCACCGAGAACCTCCAGGGCCGGCAGGGGCCCGAACGGCATGAGGACATCGTCGAGATCGGCCGCGCTGGAGAGGACATCGGTGAGCCCGCCGCCGGCCGGCAGATCGAAGATGCCGGCTTGGACCGGGCGACGAAGGTCAGCGTCGATGAGTACCGTGCGCTGGCCCGTCGAGGCGATCGCCGCCGCGAGGTTGGCCGCCAGCGATGACTTGCCCTCGGAGGGAACGGACGAGGTGACCACGATCGACCGCGGCGGATTGTCCACGTCGATGTAGGAGAGATTGGTGCGCAGTTCGCGGAGCGCCTCGGAGAACGCGTGGGCCTGGCGGTCCCCGTCGAGCATGAGCGCGTCCGATTCGACCACAGCCCGGCCCTTCTCGAGCCGGTCATCGCGCGGAATGGTACCCACGACGGCCTGGCCGAGACGCTCGACCATGGCCGCCGAACGAATGCGGCGGTCCAGGTGGTTGCGGATCAGTGCATAGGCCAGCCCGAGCGCCAGGCCTGCGACCGCGCCGATCGCCATCGCCAGACGGACGTTGGGCGAGGTCGGGCTGGTCGGGAGGGCCGCCCGGCCGAGGGGCTCGACGGTCACGGCCGGACCGATGTCGGCCGTGGCGCCCTGCGTCTCGATGTCCACGGCCTGCGCGGACAGGGCCTCGACCCACGCGTTGGCGAGCTCCTGGGCCTGCTCCGGCGTCTCGGCGCTGGCGGTGATGCGGATCTCCGCGGTCGCCGTCGGAACCTCGACGGAGACCCGGCCGAGGAGTGCGTCCTCGCTGGCGTCCAGGCCCAGTTCCTCCTTGACCCGCGCCGCGACCGGCCGGGTCGCCGCGATGCTGCTGTAGGACGTCGCCTTGGATTTGGAGAGGTTGTCGCCGGCGAGCGCCGTCCCCAGATCGCTGGCGCCGGCCACCATCACGAGACCGGAGGACGATGACTCGTACACCTTTGGCTGCAGCAGCGTCCACCCGAACGTCAGGATCAGGACCACCAGAAGGATCGAGACGATGCCCTTCCAGTAGGACCGGACGATGGTGAAGTAGTGGCGCAGGTCAGGGCCTGCCTCTGCCTGGTCGTCCCGTGGTTCCAAGTCGTCGTCCTCATGTTCCTAGTAGTGCGAGTGGTGCGCCCCCTCGCGGCACACGCCCTCTGAGTCTACCGGCGAATGCCCGGCATCTATGAGAATGGCCACGCCTAGACCTTGTGCAGGTCCGCCAGCGTAATCTGGGTGACCGGCTGGCCGGGGTCGGTGGCGAAGCCGAGCCCGCTCGGTGCGACGCCGGCGGCCACCACCTGGGCGGCCAGGGCCGCGATCATGGCCCCATTGTCGGTGCAGAGGCTCGGCTTGGGGATGCGCAGCGCGATGCCGGCGGAGTCGCAGCGCGCCTGGAGCAGCTGGCGCAGTCGCGAGTTGGCCGCCACTCCCCCGCCGAGCAGGAGATTCTCCATCCCGTGCTCGGTGCACGCCATGACGGCCTTCTTGGTGATCACGTCCACCACGGCCTCCTGGAAGGACGCCGCGACGTCCGCCACGGGGACCTCGAGCCCCTTGGCCTGGTACTGCTCCACGAACCGGGCGACGGCCGTCTTGAGCCCCGAGAAGGAGAAGTCGTAGCGGTGCTTGCCTGGCGCCTCCGCGGTGCCGACGAACTTCGGCAGACTGAGGCCGCGCGGGAAGCGGATGGCCTTGCCGTCGCCCTCCTTCGCGAGCCGGTCGATGACCGGGCCACCCGGGTAGCCGAGGCCGAGGAGCCGTGCCACCTTGTCGTAGGCCTCGCCGGCGGCGTCGTCGATGGTCGCCCCGAGCAGTTCGACGTCCTCCGTCAGCGAGTCGATCTTGAGGATCTCGGTGTGGCCTCCGGAGACGAGCAGGGCGCCGAGCCGGTCGGGCAGCTCTCCGCCGTCGAGCACGCCGACACCGACGTGGGCGACCAGGTGGTTCACGGCGTACAGGGGCTTGCCCGTGGCCACGGCCAGGGCCTTCGCCGCGGCCACGCCCACCATGAGTGCCCCGGAGAGCCCGGGCCCGCTGGTGACGGCGAGCCCGTCGACGTCGTCGAGGCCGACGCCGGCGGTGTCGAGAGCCCGCTGGAGGGTGGGCACCATGGCCTCGAGGTGGGCGCGGGAGGCGATCTCGGGGATGACCCCACCGAAGCGGACGTGTTGCTCCATGGAGGTGCTGACCGTGTTGGCGAGCAGCTCGGTGCCGCGCACGATCCCGACGCCTGTCTCGTCGCAGGAGGATTCGATGCCGAGGATCAGGGGCGCGTCAGACATGGGTTCGATTCTAGTTGGGCGGGCGGGGCGGTCCGCGCTAGCAGTTGACCAGCAGCGCCGTGACCACGGTGAGGTTGTCCACGAGCGCCACGGACTCCCAGTCCACGGTGCTCCCGGCCGGCCGGTGCACCGCGTAGAGCCGGAACTCGCCCGTGCCCAGCGCCGTGAGGTTGATCTGTGGCTGCACCGAGGTGGCGCCGGGCGCGAGGGTCCCGGTGGCGGTGGTGCGGAGCAGCCCGAGGAGGTCCGGCTGCCGCAGCTCCCAGCGGTAGCCGGTCCGCGTCAGCCCGCCCGTGGCGTTCGCCCAGGAGAAGCGGACGGTGGTCAGGCTCGCCTTGGCGCACTGCGGGTTCGTCGCCGGTTGGACGACGCCGGCGGCGAATCCGCTGGTGCCGTACTCTCCGTCGACCCACGCCGCCTCGGTGGGCTGCACGGCAGCGCCGATGACGGACGCCAGCGCCACCGTGCCCGCGAGGGCCAGCAGGAGCCGCCGGCGCACTGGGAGCCGGTGCGGTTCTGCCCGCCGCTTCACACCCCGCCCCCGGGCGATCGCGTCTCGGCCGGGCCGACTGCGCTCTCCGGCTCCGCCGGCTGCCGAGACCGCAGCCTCCGGGGAGACCGCAGCCTTCGGGAGAGCGCGGACAGCCCGAGGCCGGCCAGCAGGGCCGCGAGCGCCGCGAACAGGGCCAGCAGGAGGGCCGCCCCGGTATCGGGGAGCATCCCCCACGCCGAACCGCCCGGGCCGGCGCCTGCGCCGCCTGCGCCCGGACCGTCACCGCCGGGCACGGCCGAGACCTCCTCGCCCATGGCGTCCACGGTCACGCGGAGCGCCTGGCTGCTGCCCGCGGCCGGAGCGGCGGCATCCGGGATGTTCACCTCGAAGGCCAGCCAGACGGTCTGTCCCATAGGGGATGCATCGACCAGCTGGACAGCCTCCTCGCCACCCAGCGCCAGGGACCGCTCGGACAGCCTCGTCTCGGTGCCGGGGCAGGTGAACGAGTCGGCGGCCGCCTCCCACCGTTCGTCGCAGCTGCGCGAGCGCACCTGCAGCGGGAGCCCGCGGTCCGAGACGGACGAGAGCGTGGCGGACCAGGTGGTCGGCTCCTGCGCGTGGACGTCGACGCCGACGATCCAGCGCACCATCTCACCGGGAGACATGTCCGCCATCAGGTCCGGCACCGTCAGGGACGTCAGCGTGATGTGCTCGCTGCGGATCACGTCCGTGTGGACGCGCGCCGTCGCCCCGCCGACCGCCTCGGCCCCCGCCGAGGCGGGCACGGCGAGTGCGGCGGCCGCCACGGCCGGGACCGCCAGGAGGGCCAGGACCCCGGCCACCGGCGCCCCGTGGCTCCGGTGGCTCTGGTGGCTCTGTTCGCTCCGGCGACTCGGGCGACCCGGTCGGCTCGAGTTGCTCCGGTGGCGCCGGTGGCGTCGCGGCGCGCCCATTTCCTTCGGCTCGCGGGGCCAGAACGCCCAGACCACCAGCAGCGACGCCGCGATGGTCAGGGAGCCGAGCACCCACGGATTGCCGAACCACACCACCGCGTTGGCGACGCCGGGCACGTGGAAGAAGACACGTCCCACCTCGGCGACGGTGTAGGGGAAGGGGTCCTCCTGCTCGTTGGCGTCGCCCTGCATGGTGAGGGTGTAGGCCCCGCCGTCACCGGCCGGTGCGATCGACGTGATGCGGTGGGTGACCGGCATGAGGCCCGGCCGCTCGACGGTGACGATGTCGCCCACACGGGCGTCTGCGGCGGGGATCTCGCGCACGAGCGCCGCGGACGCCGTCGGGATCGTCGGCTCCATGGAACCCGTCTTGAACAGCATGACCGAGACGTTGAAGAAGACGGCGGCGATTGCCAGCAGGATGCAGACCGCGCCCGCGGCGGCGGCCACATTGAGGAGGGCGCCGCCGAGGACGCCGAGCACCGTGGTGCGCTGCCTGCTCATACTCCCCCTGCCCTGATCTGGATCGTCATGTGGTCCGGGTGCGGCATGCGCCGCTGGGCCGTCAGCTCGACGTGCCGGTGACGCGCCAGGTGATGGTGCCGCTCTGGCCCTGTGCCGTGCTCGGCGTACCGGCGGCCATGGTCACCCGGAAGCAGAACCGGACCGTGTCCTGCGCAGCGGAGCCGAGCGGTCCGCTCGCGCCCGCGAAGACGCTGCCCGCACCGGTGTCGGATCCCCCGTAGGCCGCCCCCGAACAGGCGGTGCCGGCCGGCACCACGGCCACCCGGTACACCAGGTTGTTCGTGATGAGGGTGCTGCCGGTCGGGACGGATTCCGTGAGCGCTGCGGTGCCGCCGACGGTCGACGCCGCGGTGGTGCGCACGTCGAGGAAGCCGTAGGCGACGGCGCCCGGCGACATGGCCCCGGCGTCGAAGGACATGGCCGCCGCGGTTCCGGTGGTCGCATGCTCGGCGAAGACTCCGCCGGTGCTGCCCTCGATCCCGAAGACGCTGGCAGTGAAGGTCCCGGCCGAGTACTCGGAGTCGGTCCACGCGGCCAGCGTCAGCGTGGTGCCGACACCGAGGACCAGCCCTCCGGCCAGGAGGGCGCGGACGCGCGTCCAGGCGTTGCGGCCGGTAGGGCGGCGCGCTCGACGCCGCGCCTGCGTCCGGCTTTCCCGCCGACTGGCTGCGCGCCCACTGGCCGGGCCGCTGCCGTCCGCCCCGGTACCGGAGACCGCCCGGATACCGGAGTCCGTCCCGATCTCAGCGCGGCCGGGTTCGGGCCCCACGGGCTAGTCGCTCACGGAGGTGAACTGCCAGACCGCGGAGGTATTCCCGCCTTCGAGGAACGTGCCCTCGGGTCCGGTGGTCACCGAGACGCACAGGGGCACGGCCGTGCCGGGCGTGCCGGCGGCGTTCGCGACGAGGTCCACCGAGTTGGCGACCTCCTGCGCGTTGAGCGTGGTGCCGGAGGCGACCACGGTGCCGGTCGCCGTGCCCAGTTCGCAGTCCCCTGCGGTGACCTGGATGATCTCGTAGCTGATGGCGCCAGCGTTGGCCGTGCCCGTGACGGTGTCCGTGGCGGTGACCCCGGCCGGCGTCAGCGTGCCGTCGGTGGTGGTAGCCGCGTCGAGGCGGAGCCAGTAGGCGGCGTGGACGGTGGTGTCGGCCGTCAAGTTGGCGAACAGGCCGCTGAACGTCAGGTCCAGCGCGGTGCCCGCGGTGTCCTGGTCGGCGTAGGTGGTGCCGTCGTCCGAGCCCTCGAGGTTGTACGAGCCGGCGGTGAAGAGGCCCTCCGCGAACTCCGAGTCCGTCCAGGCGGCGAGCGTGACGACTGCCCCGACGCCGAGAACGAGGCCGCCGGCCATGATGGCGCGGGCTTTGCGAGTGTTTTCCTGGCCCATGGGATCCCCCAACATAAGAAAACGGTCCTCCATGGACCGTTGAGGAGATCTTAGAGCGAGTCCACCGCTTTTGTCACGCGTTCGTATAAATGAACCGGATCTGTTTTCAGCGGGGCTCCAGCCGGCGCTCAGACACCGGGTGCGCCCGATAGCTCCAACTGCATGATGACAGCGTCGACGCCGCCCTTGTAGTACCGCGGGCGCACATGGATCCGCTGGAATCCGAACCGCTCGTACAGCGCCTGCGCCCGGGCATTGTCGGCGCGCACCTCCAGGAGCACGTCGCGCGCGCGGCGGCCCCGGGCCTCCTCGATGAGCCCGGTCAGCAGGGCACTGCCGATGCCCTTCCCCTCGTGCTCCGGGACCACGGCGATGGTCTGCACGTCGGCGATCGGCAGCGCGCACATCATGCCGCAGTAGCCCGCGATGCTCCCGTCGACTTCTGCTACCCAGTATTTTCGGGTCTGCGGCTGGGACAGTTCGGCCTCGAACGCGTCCCGCGGCCAGGCGTCCTCGGGGAACAGTCGCTGCTCCAGGGCGTGGACGGTGTCCAGGTCCGCTGCGGTCATCTCGCGGAGGGTGAAGCTCACGCGGTGCGTCCCTTCATGGCATTGGGCACCTTGGCGTCCGCCTCGCGCAGGTACAGCGGCACCGGCGGCCGCAGGGCCTCGCCGGTGCGGAGGAGTTCCGCCGCGGCCGCGCCCAGTGCCGCCGCCTGCGGCTGGAGCCGGTCCAGCCCGGGGACGGCATGGGCACCGGCGGACTCGAGTGCCTCCGGGTAGAGCGAGGCGCCGATCCCCACCACAGCTCCGGCCGGGACGCCGTCCGCGGCGCCGACGTGGGGGCCGTCGAGGAGCCGGCCGGCGTCGTCGTACCGGGCCCAGTAGACCTCGCGACGCCGGGCGTCGATCGCGACCGTGAACTCCCCGGCGAGGGACTCCCGTCCCTCCGCTCCCCCGCCCTCGACGGCGCCCCGGGCGACCTGCCAGGCGATCGCGTCGAGGCTGACCACGCCGCCGACCGGCACCTGCCAGGCGAAGCCGAGCGCCTGCGCCGTGGCCAGGCCGACGCGCAGGCCCGTGAAGGGGCCGGGGCCGACGCCGACGACGATGCGGTCCAGCTGGTTCCCGGCGATGCCGGCCTGCTCCAGGATCCCGCCGATGGCCGGGGCGAGCACCTCAGCGTGCGCGTTGGTCTCGGTCGCGGCGAAGGACTCGAGGACCTCGGCCTGTCCGTCGTCATGCACGCGCAGCAGCGCGGCGGTGGCCAGGGCGGAGGTGTCCACGGCGAGAATCAGCATGCTGCCCATCTTAAGGCGGACCGGCCGCCGACGGGCCGGCCCGCCGCCCGGCGACTACCCGGCCGAGCCCACGAGGTGCAGGCGGCGGCGGGGTCCCTCGTCCCCGTCGGTCGCGTCCTCGTCCTTGGCGCCGCGGGCGGACTGCGAGCCGTCCACCTCGATCGCCTGGATCGGCTCCACCCACTGGTAGCCGACGCCGCGCACCGTGCGGATCCAGCGCGGCGCGCTCGCCTTCTCCCCCAGTTTCCGGCGCAGGTTGGCCATGTGCACCTCGAGCGTCCGCTGGGCCGAGCGGTCGGCCTCGGTGCCTCCGAGCCGGTGGATGAGGGCCTCCCGCCCCAGCACCCGGCCGCCCTGGATCTGCGCGGCGAAGAGGGCCATGAGGATGGAGAACTCGGTGCGGGTCAGCTCCACGTCCTCCACCCCCACGGTCACGCGGTGGCCGGCCGGGTCCACCGTCAGCTCCCCGCACGTGTAGATGCTGCGCACGGTGGAGGGCCGCTTGGCCGGCTGGGCGAAGGCGTCCCGGCGCAGCAGCGCGCGCAGGCGGGCCCGCAGCTCGCGTGGGCTCAGACCGGTGTCGATGTAGTTGTCCGCGCCGGCCTCGAAGCTCGCGATGCGCGTCTCGATGTCCCCGTGGGAGGCGATGACCGCGATCCGCGCCGGGGTGAGCGCGCGCAGCTGCCGGATCAGATAGGGGGTGGTGGCGTCCGGCAGCCGCGAGTCGAGCACCACGAGCTGGGGCTGGACGGCGCTGACCTGCTCGACGACGGCGCGGGCGCTCTCGACGGGCACCATCGACAGGCCGTTGGCCTGGCCGAGGGAGAGCGTGACTTCCCGGGCGACGCGCTCGCACTGTGCGACGACGACGCGCGGCTGGTTGCTGGCGGCTGCGGTTCTCTCGTTCGTCTTCATGCCCGTTAAGAGCCAGCTCCGGGTGGAACGTGACGCGGTTTTGCAAACTTTTTCTTGAGCCTCTTGAGCGGGCCGTGCCGAAGTCTTGACCCCGACTTGAGAGATGCCGGGGCGGGCTCGCGCGACGGCGACTTCCGGCGGTCATGGTGGCACAATGAGGATCGGACTTCGTTGGGGACTCCGGGATGTGAAAGGCCCACGATGCAAGAGCACGAGTCGGCGACCGACGCCGAACTCATCGGGGCCGCCCGCGACGGCTCGGACGAGGCGTACGCCGCCCTCTACCAGCGGCACTACGACGCTGCCCTGCGCACGGCCCGCTGGCGGCTCTTCGACTCCTCGCTCGCCGAGGACGTGGTGGCCGACTCGTTCTCCGCGATGCTGCAGCTCCTCCGTGCCGGCCGCGGTCCGGACGAGGCCTTCCGCCCCTACCTGCTGACCTGCGTCTCGCGCCGCGCCCTGCGCATGAACCAGGCCGACGACCGCGAGCTGAACACGGACTCGATCGAGCTCTTCGAGAAGGACACCGACCACGCGGACCCGGTGATGGACAGCTTCGAGTCGGAGCTGCTCGGCCAGGCGTTCCGGTCGCTGCCGGAACGCTGGCAGCTGGTCCTGTGGCACCTGGAGATCGAGGGTGCCAAACCCGCGGACCTGGCCGCCCAGCTCGGCTCGTCCGCCAATGCCGTCTCGGCGATCGGTGTCCGGGCCCGCGAGGGGCTACGGGCGGCCTACCTCAGCGCCCACATGAACGCGCAGACCTTCGAGGGCTGCTCCCAGGCGGACCGGACGGCCGCGTACCTGCGGGGCTCCCTCTCGGCGAAGAAGCAGCAGCGGTACGAGGAGCATCTGGAGCACTGCTCCGCCTGCTTCAGCGCCGTCATGCAGCTCAAGGACGTCAGCGCCGCCATGCACAGTGTGATCGCGCCGCTGTTCCTGGGGACCGGCGCGGCCGCCTTCCTCGGATGGCTGCCCGTGTCCGGTCTCGTGGCCGGGGCCGCGGGAGCCGCCGGCGCGGGGGCTGCCGGGGCCGGTGCCGCCACCGCGCCGAAGCCAGGCCTCCTGGGCAGCACCCAGGGCGTCACCCTCGTGGTGGTCGGTGCGGCCGTGGCGGCCGCCGCAGTGGTCGGCGGGGTCGCAGTGGCCGGGGGCTTCTTCGGGGCGGAGGAGGCCGCGGTCTCGAGCGCGTCCGAGGGCGGCGGGAATGCCGGCGAGGCGGCTCCCGCCGGCCCGGGCGGGGAGTCCGCCGGCGGTGGCGCGGCGGCACCCGCTCCGCCGGCCGACGCGCCGCCTCCCGCCGAGTCCGCCCCCTCGCCGCACGAGGGACCGGACGCGGCTTCGGCCCCCGCTGCCATCGAACCAGTGCCTGCACCCCTGGAGCCCGCGCCACCGGAACCCGAGGCCCCGTTGCCGCCGCCGGCTCCTCGTGCTCCGCTCACGGTGCCCTCGGACCCGCCGGACCCGCCGGCCGCGCCGGCCACGTCATCCGAGCCGGCCCTGAGCGAGACGAGCCCCAGCGAGGCGCCTCCGGTGACGCCGCCGTCCACCGCGTCTCCGGCCCAGTCGCCTTCTGCGTCCGCTGTGCCGACTCCGAGCCCCGGTCCGACAAGCGAGCCGACACCGACGGCGAGCCCGGCTCCCGACCCGACACTGACTCCGGCCCCGACTCCGACAGTCGAACCATCGCCCACCGGTGCCCCGGAGCCGACGCCGACGCTCGTGCCAAGCCCGACTCCCGACCCGACTCCTACGCCGGAGCCGACGCCCACCCTGGTGCCGAGCCCATCTCCGGAGCCGCCGCCCACGGCCACACCCGAGCCGACACTCGTTCCGTCGCCGACACCGGCTCCGACGGTCACCCCGGAGCCGATTCCCTCGCCGGCGCCGACGCTCGTGCCGAGCCCGACTCCGGATCCCACGCCGACGGTCACACCCGTGCCCACCCTCGAGCCGACACCGCCGCCGAAGTGCGAGCCGGCGTGGCACGAGAAGTGCGGCGGCCCCGGCAAGAGCGGAGCCGCCGATCCCACGGACGAGACCTTGCTGGAGATCGTGGAGGACACCGTCGTCGGGACCGTGGACACGGTCCTCGGCCTCATCCTGCGAGTCTCCCGCTTCTGAATCAGCTCTTCAGTCCATAGGCGTCTACGTCAGCGGATTGTGCTCCCACCGGGGCCCGAAGCCTCGAATCCGCAGCAGTCTCGGGTCCGCGTCGTCGGTCTCCTCGAAGTCGAAGACTAATTCATCGCCAGCGTCTTTCCCCGTGGCACGGGCGAGATGGATCTCGAGACGCGACTCGGAGAGGTGCTCGGCCTTCCCATGTCCCCATTCGATCACCGTGACCGAGGACCCCAGCGTGGACTCGAGGTCGATGTCGTCGAGCTCCTCGGCCGAGCTCAACCGATACGCGTCAACGTGGACCAGGTCGGGTCCGTCTCCCAGCGACGGGTGGATGCGGGCCAGGACGAAGGTCGGTGAGATGACGCCCTCCCGGACGCCGAGACCGTTCCCGAGTCCCTGCGTGAATGTCGTCTTCCCGGCGCCGAGCTCGCCGGAGAGGAGGATGACGTCGCCTGGCACCAGGTTGCCTGCCAGCCGCTCCGCCAAGCTGCGCGTGGTGTCGGCATCGATGCTCTCGATCTCCGCTGTCCAACGCGGAGCGTCGTCGTTCCCCTCATTCCTCACCGGCTTCACCCCAGCTGCCTTCCACGTAGGTCCTCGGGACGCGCCCGCTGATCCTGGTGACGATCTCGTAGTTGATGGTCCCGGCCGCCAGGGCCCATTCGTCGGCTGATGGTCCGCCGCGTCCGAACACCACCACTTCGCGACCCAGCAAGGCCTCGGGGGCGACGTCCGGCCCGGCGTCGACGACGAACTGGTCCATGGCGATCCGCCCTCGGGAGAGCATCCGCTGCCCGTCGATCTGAACGGGTCCCTCCACGGCGATCCGAGGGATGCCGTCCCCGTACCCCAGCGGGACCAGGCCCAACGTGGTCTCCTCGGCGGTCCGGTAGCGGAGCCCGTAGGAGACTCCCTGATCTGCGGAGACGCGCTTCGCATTGGCGATCCGGGTCTTCAAGGTCATGGCGGGCCGCAGCCCCAGGTCCTCTGAGGTCTGATCCGCGAACGGGCTCAGGCCGTAGGCGCCGAGGCCGAGCCGAACCATGTCGAAGTGCGAATCGGGCCGGGACAGCAGCGCCGGCGTGTTGGCTGCGTGCCGGTGCTCCAGGTCGAACCCGGCGTTCTCCGCCAGCGCCACAGCGGCGCGGAACGCCTCGAGCTGCTCGTCCGTCTCGGGACGGTCGGGCTCGTCCGCGACGGCCAGGTGGGTCCACACACCCACTACGCGCAGCAGTCCGTCGTCCTGGTAGCCCATGGCGGCGTCGAGGACGTCCTCCCACTGGTCGGCGGTTGCACCGTTCCTGCCGAGCCCGGTGTCGATCTTCAGGTGGACGCGCGCCGGCTGAGCCGCTTCCTCGGCGGCCGCGGCGATCCGCTCTAGCTCCCAGCCGGAGGCGCCCAGGTCGATGCCGGCGTTGATCCCGGCGGTGAAGTCGGTCCCCGCAGTGTGCAGCCAGGCGAGAAGGGGAGCCTCGATCCCGGCCGCGCGCAGTTCCAGGGCCTCGGAGACGTGGGCCGTGCCCAGCCACGCGGCACCGGCGTCGACCGCGACTCTGGCCACGCGCTCCGCGCCGTGCCCGTAGGCGTCGGCCTTGACCACGGCCATGACCCGGGCCGGGGCCACTAGGTCCTTGATCCTCCGGATGTTGTGCCGGACGGCGGACAGGTCGATCTCGGCCACCCGCTCCCACTCACCCGCAGGTCTCGAAGGGACGGCATGGCCGGTCTCATGAAGCTCTGAACTCACTACGTCTGGGTCCTTAGTGGGACTGGGCGGCCGGGGCGGCCTCGACTGCCGCGTACTTGTTCTCTGTCGCCGCCTTGCTGGGGCGCCACCAGGCCTCGTTGCTCCGGTACCAGTCAATGGTCGCGGCCAGGCCGGCCTCGAAGTCCGTGTAGCTCGGCCGCCAACCGAGCTCCGTGCGCAGACGCGACGAGTCGATCGCGTAGCGCAGGTCGTGACCGGGACGGTCCCGAACGTGCTCGTATGCGTCCGGCGCGCGGCCCATGAGGCGCAGGATCGTCTCCACGACTTCCTTGTTGTTCTTCTCGCCGTCGGCACCGATCAGGTACGTCTCCCCGATCTGGCCGCGCTGGAGAATGGTCCACACGGCCGACGAATGGTCGTCGGCGTGGATCCAGTCGCGCACGTTCAGCCCGTCGCCATACAGCTTGGGTTCCACGTCGTCCAGGACGTTGGTGATCTGACGTGGGATGAACTTCTCGACGTGCTGGTAGGGGCCGTAGTTGTTGGAGCAATTGCTGATGGTGGCTTGCAATCCGAAGGACCTGACCCACGCTCGGACCAGCAAGTCGCTGCCGGCTTTGGTCGACGAGTACGGGCTCGAGGGGTTGTAGGGCGTCTCCTCTGTGAATCGCGACGGGTCGTCCAGTTCCAGGTCTCCGTACACCTCGTCGGTGGAGATGTGGTGGTAGCGGACGCCGTGGGCGCGAGCGGCTTCTAGGAGCCGGAACGTTCCGACGAGATTCGTCTCGACGAAAGGCGACGGGTCGTGCAACGAATTGTCGTTGTGCGATTCTGCGGCGTAGTGCACGACGGCGTCGACCTCGGCGACCAGCGCGTCGACGAGTTCTGCATCGGCGACATCGCCGACGACGAGACGGACGCGGTCCTCCGGCAGCCCGGCCAGGGAGTCCGCGTTGCCGGCGTAGGTGAGCTTGTCCAGAACGACGACGTCGACGTCCGTCTGGGTGACGACGAAGTGGACGAAGTTCGAGCCGATGAAGCCCGCCCCACCGGTTACTAGCAATTTCCGCATGGAATGAGACTACCGAACGCAGCCGCACCAGGTTCCGTATCGGGCCTGACATCGTCGTCCGCGCCCGGAAGGAGAACCATAGAATGACTCGCGGGGGTGAAGCGCCCCGTCGTTATCGGACTAGGGGCCTGCCATGCCATCACCTTCCTGCCGCATCGCGCATGTCACCGAGGCCATGGGCGGCGGCATCGTGACCGTCATCGCCTCCATCGCGCGTCGGCAGGCGGCTGAGGGCGCCAACGTGGAAGTGCACTACCTGCGCCGCCCCGAGACTCCGGACGCAACCTCTCTGGAGCGCCAGTTCCCTGCGGGGACCCGTCTGGTCGAGTACGCGTCGGGGTCGCGGGCAGCTAGTCTGCTGCAGCTCGCGCTCGCCATCCGAGGCCGCCTTCGCCGTGGAGACGTCGACTACGTGCACGCCCACTCTTCGATTGCCGGCGCACTCGCCCGCCTCGCCGTGCCCCTGGGTCGTCGAGGCCGGCGCGTCTTCTACTCCCCGCATGGATGGGCCTTTCTGCGATTGGACCTTCCGGTCTGGGCGAGACGCGGCTTCATCCTTGTCGAGAAGATCCTGGCTCGCGGACCAGCGACTGTGGTCCTCACCAGCCGCAGTGAGTACGACTACGGCATCCATCAAGTCTCCCCCCGGCGGAGCGCCCTCATCCAGACGGGCGTCGACCCCGGCGAGGTGACCGACGCGGCACCGGAGCAGCGCACCGGGCGCCGACTCCGCGTGGCGACGATCGCGCGCATCTGCCACCAGAAGGCGCCATGGCGTTTCGCGGAGGTCGCGCGCCAGCTCGGCACGGAGGCCGAGTTCCGTTGGATCGGTGGCGGCCCCGACGAGGACAGGGAGCGCTGGATCGGCGACGCTCCCGTGGAAGTCACCGGGTGGCTCTCGCCCGTCGAACTCCGGCATGAGCTTGCCGACGTCGATGTGTTCCTCTTTCCGACACTCTGGGAGGGCATGCCAATGGCCTTGATGCAGGCCCAGGCGCATGGAATCCCCTCTGTCGTCTCCGACACCGTGGGCAACAGGGACGCTGTCCGCCATGGGATCTCCGGCTACGTGTGCGCCGATGACGCCGAACTGATCCGCAGGACCCGCGAACTGCTGAGCGATGCGACGCTTCGCCAGCGCATGTCCGATGCCGCCCGGGTCTGGGCGCACCGGTCGTTGACCGACGAGGGCGTGGGGCGGCAGACTCTCGACATCTACGCCGGGGCGACCGCATGAGCAACGTCCTCGTCGTAGGGGGAAACGGCTTCCTGGGTGCCGCTCTGGTCGACGCCCTCACAACCGACGGGCACTCGGTCCGTGTGTTGGACCGCTTCAGCTCCCCGCGGAGGTATCAGGCCAACGGCGTGGATGAACATCGCGCCACACTGGACGATGAAGAGGCCATGGCCAGGGCGCTGGCCGACGTCGAGGTGGTTTTCCACTTCCTCTCTACGACAACGCCGGCTACCGCGGCGGGCGAGCCGCTCCGGGACATCACCGAGAATCTGGCGTTGTCGGTCCGACTCGCCGCCGCAGCGGCTGCGGCAGGAGTTCGGCGGATGATCTACGCATCGTCCGGTGGGACGGTCTATGGCCCGGTCGCCGGAAAGGGACGGATCGACGAGAGCGCTCCCCTGCGGCCGATCTCCCCCTACGGGATCGGCAAGGCGGCTATGGAGAGCTACCTCGAGTACTTCCGCCTGGAGCACGGTCTGGAGTACCGGGTCATGCGAATCGGTAATCCCTACGGACCCGCCCAGATGATCCCAGCGCCTCGCGGCCTCATTGCCGTTGCTCTAAGCAAAGCCATCCGGGACGAGCCATTCCATCGCATCGGCAACGCCATCCGTGACTACCTCCATATCGACGATCTGGTGGAGCAGGTGCTCGCGGCCTCGCTGGCGCCGTCCCCCCATCGCATCTTCAATATCGCCAGCGGGACCGGGCACAGTGTCAGCGAAGTCCTCTCATTGGTCCGCCGCGTCACCGGCTTGCCACTGGTCGAGCATGTCGGGGAGAACCCCGCCACCTATGTGGACCGGAGCGTGCTGGACCCGAGCCTCGTCCTCACGGAGTTCGAGGTGACGCGTCCGCGTCCACTGGGCGACGGTATCGAACAGATGTGGGAAGCTATCCGCTGAGAGCGGCTTGGATCACGTGAATCCGGGTACCACTGAGGACGAGTTGGGGGAACAGTGCGGGGCATCATTCTGGCGGGAGGGACGGGGTCCCGTCTCTTTCCGATCACCCACGGGGTAAGCAAGCAGCTCCTCCCGGTCTATGACAAGCCGATGATCTACTACCCGTTGTCGACGTTGATGCTCGCGGGCATCACTGACATTGAGATCATCACTACTGAACGAGAACAGCCGTTGTTCCAGGGTCTCCTCGGTGATGGCAGCCAGTTCGGTGTATCGCTGACCTATCGGGTCCAGCCGTCGGCGGACGGCCTCGCGCAGGCGTTCCTCCTCTGCGAGGAGCACATCGGCGACGACTCTGTGGCGCTGGTCCTAGGTGACAACATCTTCTACGGCCCAGGCCTCGGTCTGAGTCTCGAGGATCTCACCGACTGTCGCGGTGCCACGATCTTCGGCTACTGGGTGAAGGACCCCCGCGCCTACGGTGTCGTCGAGTTCGACGACGCAGGACAGGCCATCTCCCTGGAGGAGAAGCCCCTGGAACCCAGGAGCAACTACGCGATCCCGGGACTCTATTTCTACGATAATTCTGTGGTCGAACGAGCCCGATCGCTCCGCCCGTCGCCGCGTGGCGAGTTGGAGGTCACCGACCTCAACCGCCTCTATCTGGAGGACGAGGCGCTTCGCGTGCGTCTGATGCCGCGCGGGACCGCTTGGCTCGACACGGGGACGTTCGACTCCCTCAACGACGCTTCCAACTTCATCCGGACTCTCGAGCACCGGCAGGGCCTGAAGGTCGGCTGTCCAGAGGAGATCGCTTGGCGGCGAGGCTACTTGACCGATGAAGACCTGCTGAAGCGCGCCAGTTCCTTGGCCAAGAGCGGTTATGGACTTTACTTGGAGGAGCTCGTAGCACGGGGCAGGTCTGGGCAGTGAAGGACGGCAAGAAGAGCGTAGTCATCAACGGCCGTTTCCTGGGGCAGCCGGTCACCGGTGTGCAACGTTTTGCCGAGGAAATCACCGCTGCCCTGCTGGAGCTCGCCGATTTCCCGATTGAGATCCTGGTGCCTCGCGGCGTCCGTCCCCGCGCCGACGGCCCCCTCGTCGGGGCCCCCGTCACCGAGGTGGGTCGAACCGGAGGACATCTGTGGGAGCAGGTCGATCTCCCCCTCCACCTGAAGCGGCATGGCTCTCCCCTTCTGATCGGTCTCAGCAGCACGGCGCCGGCCTTCTACAAGCGCCAGTTCGCGCCTCATCACGACGTCACTTACGTCAGGTACCCGGAGAGCTTCTCCTGGAAGTTCCGGCTTCTCTACCGGGTTCTCGCACCATTCTTCTTGAAGTCAGCAATGCGGATCATCACAGTCAGTGAGTTCTCCCGGTCGGAGATTGCCGAGCACTTCAAGGTTGACCCCGAGAAGATCATCGTCGTGCCCAACGCACCGTCGGCGATCTTCGCGCAGAAGTCCCAACGGAGCGTGCGGGCCACGCCGGGCGCCCCTGAGCACCCCTACTTCCTCGCTGTCTCCTCGCCCAATATCCACAAGAACTTCGACAGGCTCGAGCAGGCCTTCGAAGTGTTCACAGCGGGCGACGAAAGCGATATCGAGCTGCGCATCATCGGGCAGCAGTCGCAGAGCTTCGCCAAGCGTGAGGTCCCCGGATCCACCCGCGTTCGATACCTTGGGCGCGTGTCGGATTCGGAACTCGCCGATGCCTATGCGGGTGCCCTCGCATTCGTCTTCCCCTCACTCTACGAAGGATTCGGCATCCCGCCGCTCGAAGCGCAAGCGGCCGGCGCCCCGGTCATCGCCTCCAAGACGGCTTCCATGCCGGAAGTCCTCGGTGACAGCGTGCTCTACATCGACCCGCTCGATACCTCGTCGATCGCCGGAGCACTCAACGAGCTGGCCTCGAACGACCATTTGCGCACCGAACTCAGGGAACACGGCCGAGAGAACTCGGCTCGATTCTCCTGGCGGTTGTCGGCGGCGCACCTTCTCGAGGAAGTCACTCGCACGAGCACTTCCGGCTAGGCCCGTCTGGAGCGCACCTGTCGAATTATCGGGCGAACATCGCGTCGGAGGACAGGCACCATTATCAGAATCACCGTGTAGAGCACCGCGGCAAGGACCAGACCAATGCTGAGGCGCAAGACATCTGAAAATGCAGCCAGCAACTGTGTGTCCGTTGCCAGCAGCGCTGCTGCGACTACGGCGTGGACCACGAAACTGCGGCATGCGCTCCCGACGATTTCTCGGACAGCCAGCCCGGTCCGCCTCAGAGGGAACAGCGAGAGTACGGCCCAGTTGAGGGCCAACGAAGCGGCAACTGCGACGGCGACACCGAAGGCGCCCCATTGAACCGCCACGACAATTGCGATGATCATGATCGTCCGCGTTACAAGTGAGTAGCGTAGCTGCAAGGACGTCATCCCGAGCCCCAAGAAGATCCAGTAGTAGACGTAGCCCATCGATTGGAAAACGCCGCCGATGGCGAGAATGGCGAACAACGGGACTGCGGCGTCCCATTGGGCTCCCAGTAGAACGCCTACAACAGGTTCGGCCAAGGCTGCGCCGACAACGAATGCGGAACCTAATGCATAGGACAACGCGGTCTGCGCGACGACTACATACCGGGAGAACTCTCGAAGATCATCCTGGCGGCGAGCCAACAGCGGGAGCGCCACTCGCGTCAACGGTGCGGCGATCTGCTGCACGGGGACTTTGAAGAGGCGGTATGCCTGGTCGTACAAGCCGAGTTGCGTAGGACCTGCCACCCGCCCCAGCACCATCGAATCGATGTTGGTGCTCAGGTATGACAGCAGCTGGACACCCAGAGTGTTGCCGCCGAATGCGACGAGGGACCGCATCGGTGCCGCCTTGGGGAGGCCCGGGAGCCAGCGACCTCCTCCGGCAGCCATGACCAGAAGAACGACCGCGTAAGTCACTTGTTGAATGACCAGGGACCAGGCACCCGCGCCGGCTAGCGCTGATAGGACAGCGAGCCCGAAAGCCACGATCAGCGCCCCCACCTCCGAGGCGGCCAGCCAGCCGAAGCGCAATCTTCTCGTCAGGTCGGCGACGTATTGGGCGCTGGCGGACGAAACGACGAATCCAACTCCAAGGATTCGGAGCATCTCCGAAACGCCGGCCTTGGCGTAGAAGCTCTCGACCCAAGGAGCCACAAGCCAGAGAACGCCCCAGAGGAACAACCCGAGGCCGACGCTCATCCACCACAGGTTGGTACGTTGCTGTGCAGAAAGGGCCCTTGCCTGGATCGCCGCGGAGGACAACCCGAAATCCCCAATGACAGTAGTCAGGCCAGCCACGGCGAAAACCATCGCGAAAAGCCCGAAATCTGCCGGAGCCAATAGCCTGGCGAGGACTATGGTCGAGAGGAGCTGGAGAGCAAATTTGGCGCTCTGCGAGACCGCAGTAGTGGCTACGCCTCGTCGAGCATGATGTGCGTCGGACGCGAGCGTCATGATCCGCTGGCCTGGTCGGTGCCCCACAAGTGCCACGGGAAACTAGAGATGAGGCGCTCATGGTCGCCCTCCGGCGAATCAGGGGCGCCGAGGTCCAACGCTTCCTCGACAGAGAAGGCAGCCTGCTGCGGGCGCCTGCCTGTGCCCGAGTAGTAGTCGTCGTACTTGAAATCGGGCTCGGCCGACGAAACCATGCGTCTCGCTGGCACCCCGTACGATTCCGCCACTACCAATCCGTGAAGGGACGACCCCACCACGAATCGACTCGTGGCGATTGTGGCGAGACATTCGAGTAGCGGCGCTCTCGGATTCAGTACATTCGGTGCTCCCGCCATAGATCTGTAGTCATGGAGGTTCGGCACGATGGTGTAATCGGATTGAAAGAGCGGTCTTCCGAGGTTCGCGGCTGGGAAGTACCTGGCCGTCAGGATCCCCGGATCTCCGTAGACTTCGGGGACGGACCCACCTCGTTCGTCGAGGAAAGCTTTGGTGAGGTGTCCCCGGACTGCGTGAAATTGTGCTCCCGAAACGGTGTAGTCCCGGGCCACCTCCTTGCCGTTGACCCCTGAGCCCCAAACATGATCAGCGTTCCCGACCTCGTGCATCACCGAGCCTATTGAGAACAGCCTGACGTTCTTGGCCCCCTGGTCCATCCTGAGCCCCCGACTTGCGAGCATGCGCTCGACGAGTTGCGGTCCCAGAAGGTCGCCGAAATTGTTGACAGGACGCCGTAAGGGGATGAGACGGCCCAGCGGTCCCCGCATGACCGGGCGTCTCGGATTCCATGCGTAGAGGTCAACCACCCGTGTTCCCTGCCTCGATAGCTTCGGCGATCCTGGAGATGCCCTCGTCCAGTCTGGCCGAGGTGACGTCGTCCGTGAAACGAAGGGCCTCTGCGATTCCCAGACGCGCCGTTGCGCTCAGGCCCTCCCTGTCGTCATGGAGGCCCCGAATGGCCCGGGCGAGGGCGCGGGAATCGCCGGGAGGCACGAGCAGGCCCGCCCGACTTGGACCTAATACTTCGACAGGCCCACCCATAGCGGTCGCAATCACCGGACGTCCGGACGCCATCGCCTGTACCATCACCTGGCCGAAGGCCTCTGGCCGCAATGTGCACAGTGCGAGGACGTGTGATCGCTCGAGGACCTCTTGCACGTTGTCGACATGGCCCAAGAAGTCAACCGGTAGGCTCCGTTCATCGGCCAGGCGATGCAGGTCATCGGCATACCGGGGATCAGCATGTGCAGACCCTCCGGCAATCAGGGCCCTTACATTCAGACCGTTGGAAACCAGGTGCTCAACTGCATCAAGAAGCACGTGGACGCCTTTGGAATGATCCAGTCTGCTCAGGGATGCGATTGTAAATTCGCCTGTTGGGAACTCCCGACACGTCGCCCGACCAGTCCCAGAGACGGGATGTGCTACCTCTGTTGGACGTCCCTGCAGTCCACGGGGAAGCGTCGAGGCTGTGTACGAACTATTCGCCAAGAATCCGTCGAATCCGGCCAGCGTGTGCTTGAACATCGCGAGTCTCTTGAGTCGGCCAGGCAGCGAGGGAACTGAGAGGTCCTCCCGCAGGTAGGCGATACGGATATAGTCCTGACCCGATCGCAGACCCAAAATATTAGCGACAGGCAAGCTGTTAGCGACGACGACGTCCGGCGCCATAGATCGAATAGTGGACTGCAGGTGACCCGCAGATCTCACCTTGTCTGCATATGTACTGACGCCCGGCATAACCCTGACATCGATGCCCAAGTCACGTACACGCCCAGCGAGCGGTCCTTCTCCGAGGACGACGACGCTTCGTTTGAACCGGCTGGGCTGGGCCAAATACCGGAGTAGCCCCAGCTGGCCACCACCGAGCTCGCTGCTGTGATCGGCGAAGACTACGTGCTTCGTCATGAATGCCTCTCGATCGCATTCATGCTCGCATTGAGCCTTGAATGGCTTACAAACTCCTGTTTCCGCCGAACTGAATCCAGCGCCACACGGCGACGCCGATCCCGTGTCCATCGACGTGGGAGGCGCGTCAGACCGACGTAGAGATCTGCATGAAGCCGGCCTACGGCGTCCAGGGATCGCCGCCGGCGGAAGGAACTGCTGTCAACCGAATCTTCGCTTCGTGGGGCCAGGACTTCGGCCACGTCCGAACTCGACGGTAAGCCCTCGTAGGTGGACACCGCAGCCGGGAACTCACGTTTCAGCGACTCGGTGGATGGGCTGCTCGGAATGAGCACTCGGGCTCCTAGCCCTAAAGCGAGTATCACGGCGCCCGAGTTGTACATCGACTTGTAAGGCAATATGACTGCCCTCGATCCTTCGATTAAATCTTCTAGATCCGCATCGTCCACATACCCCGGCCTGAACTCGACTCCGGGACACTCCTCCGCCAATTTCGAGATATGCGTAGCGTAGTCAGGCGATGACGGCTGACCTGCAATGATCAGACTCGACTCTGGGGGCACGCAGTCCGTGGCCTTCGCCAGTGCAAATGCCTCAAGTAACCCCTCAAGGCCCTTGTACGGCCGTAGCGAGCCGAAGGTCGAAATTACCGGCCCTACCACCTGCGTCAGCACTTCGTTACCCCGTCGCGGGTAAACAGGGTGCAAGATGACGAGTCCACGACTCATGTCGTTCTCCGGGGACTCGTTCAGGTACACCCGCAGGTCTACCATCCGCCCGACCCACGAATTAAAGAATCTAACGTAGCCGGGAACGCTCTCATGAGTCGCCAGATTGTGCTGCGTTAGAACAACAGGGACCCTCGAAATAGCCAATCGCAGGAGGAACACAATGCCCACGACAATTTTGGGGAGCCGCTTCCGCACTGACGAGGCGATGAACAGATGCTCGGGCCAGTGAAAGTGCACCACGTCGTATCGTCCGCATATGCCGCGTAACCAGGTGAACCTCACGGGGCGGGCGCCTGCCGCGCCGACAGCATCAGTCAACAAGTCGATGAACGGGTTCCCCGACGCGCCCCCCGGTGGAACGGTGATGAGGACTCGAGGGCCACCAGCGTCCCGCTGTATCACAGCGCTGCCATCCGTTTGCCGTGGTCCTCGTTCGCTCGGGAGCTCTCCTCAGACATCGGACTGGCCCCATGAGAGTCCTCCCTGGCTCGGCGCTCCGAGCGTTGGGTACCTCTCTTCGGCACTGCCGCATCGAGAATTCCGAAAGTCAGCATCGTTGCGACAAGGCTGAAGTTTGCCATCAGGCTCCAACCGGTCAACGTGATCATCAGGTATCCGGGCAAGGCGAAGACGAGAACCTTCGCGGCGGAAAGCTGCGAACCTCGTCGGCCCGCGCGCCTCAACGAGCGCAGGAGGAGAAGCAGGATTGGGGCGTAAAAAACCACAGCTAGCGTCAAGCCGAGCTCAGCTGTATAAAGCAGAAATGCGTTGTGGACCGGCAGGCCCGATGCTGTGGCTGCGTCGAATCCGCCAACAACGGAGATATAGGAGTTAGGGCCGGTCCCCGTCCACAGGTTCTGGGACAGCTGCATCCACGCGGCGTCCAGCAAGACAGGCCGCTGCCCACCCGTTTCATCCATCTCGAACCGCTCGAGCAGTGGTGGCAGAAAAATCAGGGCCAAGACTGCCAAGGCGACACCGGAAGCGAGTCGAACCATGAAGCGGGCCTTGCCGGGAAGCGTGACGATCCAGAGCCCAATGAGAAGAAAGTGAGCGGCCAGGTTGGCCCGGCTGATGGTGAGTCCGGATGTGACAAGTCCGAGGCCAACAACCGTCCACGCCCAGAATCGGACTTTTCGTCCCTTGGAGAGCGTGAAGGGGAGCGCGATCAAACAAGTAATGAACGCGATTTTCGCGAGATTGGCTGGGTGCCCGACTGTACCCGAGGCACGGCCGATCAAGCCCTCGAGAGTTCGATCCGTACCTGTCAGCCAGGACGGAACCTCGAGCCCCAGCAACTGCGCGGCCGACACACCAAGCTGTAGCGTCAGAATCCCAGCCATCGCGATCATGAGGTATCGCGCCGATGCGTTGTTGGCGAAAATCTCGCGGCCGACTACCCGGCCAAAAGCCCACGCAAGGACTCCGAGGGCGAGAGCGATAAGCCCCGACCACTGCAGGGCGCTTCCCTCCCACACCGTCCACAGGCCCACGGCGACACAGGCAATGAAGACGTAATACATCGCGGGTACGGGAACGTGGCGTCGCTCGAGCAAGAAAGCAATAAGGCATCCGGCGACGACCGCCCCGTAGGTCGTCACAGTGGGAACAGGCGGGCCAAGGGTCGAGAAAACATCGCTGGTATGGGGAACGAGCTCGACGACCGAACGCGGAACGGCGACTGCCATTAGAATAGCGATCGCACTCAATACTGGGAGCGACACCCTCGGCAAGACTAGGCGCACCAAGGCAAGGCCAATGACAACGGCCACCACAAGACCGACGCCAAGAAGAACTTCCTTCACTCTGACTCCCCCTGGCCGATGTGTCTTCCGGCTCCCCATCCTAGTGGCCACGGCCGACCGCCAGTATCCCAGCAACGCCGTCGCGCCCTGGTTGACGCGTACACTTTGTGACAGGGGGCTCGGCGGTTGTTGGCCGACCTTGGCCAACACGCGCAGGAGGAACCAGCATTGACGAAGCAGCTTGTAGTCATAGGGCAGGGCTATGTCGGCCTCCCGCTAGCCCGAGCGGCAACACGGGCCGGGTTCTCGGTCGCTGGTCTGGACGCGAACCCTCGCACCGTTGCCCGCCTCAATAACGGCTCAAGCCATGTCGATGACATTCCAGACGAAGATGTGCGCAACATGCTCGAGGCGGGCTACAGCGCCACGGGCGATCCCAGCTCAATCAGTCGGGCCGACGTCGTCGTCGTCTGCGTTCCAACGCCTCTCGGCGAGGATGGGAGCCCGGACCTAAGCGCGATTGTCTCCTCGGGCGAGGCCATCGCCGCGCATATGAAGTCCGGGTGCCTCGTCGTGCTGGAGTCGACAACCTATCCTGGCACGACCGAGGAGCTGTTTCTCCCGCTTCTGGAATCCAAGGGAGCTGTCCAGGGCGAGACCTTCCATTTGGCATTTTCCCCGGAGAGAATCGACCCGGGAAACCGCAACTACAGGCTCGAAAACACGCCGAAACTAGTGGGCGGAGTCTCAGACGAAGCCACTCGGAAGGCGACCCAGTTCTATAAGACATTCGTCGATGTAGTTGTTCCGATGAAGGGGGCTCGAGAGGCAGAAACGGCCAAATTACTCGAGAATACTTATCGGCATATCAACATCGCACTCGTCAACGAGATGGCGAAGTTCTGTCATGAGCTGGACATCGACATATGGGACGTAATCCGCGGTTCATCGACCAAGCCTTTTGGCTTCCAGGCGTTCCACCCCGGTCCTGGCGTTGGCGGCCACTGTATCCCGATCGATCCCAACTACCTTGGATATCAGGTCAAGAAGGTCCTCGGTTACCCCTTCAGGTTTGTCGAACTAGCCCAGGAAATCAACGGGTCGATGCCACGCTATGTCGTCTCTCGTTGTTCCGAAATTCTCAACGACGACATGAAATCGATCAAGGGCTCTAACATTCTGTTGATAGGTGTAACATATAAGCCCAACATTGCGGACCAACGCGAATCTCCATCTGCCCCAATCGCTTCATTGCTTCAAGCGGCCGGTGCCGACTTGCATTACTTCGACCCGCACGTGCCTCACTGGAAGGCCCCAGCTAGCCCCCTGACCTGCTCACCCGATGTCGTGAAGGCAGCCGCAGAAGCGGATTTGGTCGTGATTCTGCAGGACCACTCTAACGTCGACCTCGCCGGAATCGTCGCAAGTTCCCGGAGGACGCTGGACTGCCGCGGGCGAGCAGAGGGAGCAAACGTGATTCGTCTCTGAACTCCGAGTCGCTGTCACCGCACTGCGGAGGACACTACGACGCAGCAACCAAATAGAGGTCTTCATCTGGGGGAAGCCATCATGGCTTATAAGAATTCGGACTGGCGGGCATCGCTTCCCCGTCGTTTGTCCTTCGTCGACGCCGTAGCAGTGATCACGGCCATCAGCATCGCGCATCTAATCAGATTCGGAACCGATGCGTCTGTGCCGATCTTCACGCGAGGCGATCGTATCGAGTTTAGTTACACCACTTTTGGCGTCGCTATCGGCATCGCTTGGATCGTCGTGCTCAAAGTCTGGAACAGTCGAGACGTCAAGATCCTCGGTTCAGGAAGCGAAGAGTACAAGCGCGTGTCCGCCTCATCGCTCGCCCTCTTCGGTGCCATTGCGATTCTGTCCTACGCCCTCAGGATCGAGACGGCCCGAGGCTACGTAGGCGTCGCGCTCCCGCTGGGTTTATGTCTCCTCCTCATTGGACGGTGGACGTTCCGGCGCTACCTCCTTCATCGCAGGCGAGCCGGCATCTACACGCGGCGATTGCTCCTTATCGGCGCCCCGGATGCCGTAGATCACCTGGCTAAATCGCTGCGCCTCGCCCCTGGCGCGGGGTACGTGCCCGTCGGAGCTGTCCTCTCCGCTCGAGCCGAACCTGAAGCCTTGGCATCGCTTTCGGTACCACTCCTGGCACGGAACCAGTCCGTACCGTCGATCACACAGGTGATCGACGCCAAGGCAATTGACGCCGTGGCCATCTCGGCGGGTTCCGACTTGCATCCCACAGCCGTTCGGCAGCTCGGTTGGGAGTTACAGTCACGACAGGTCAGCATGATTATGGCTCCGGCGCTGACGGATGTGGCGGGCCCGCGTATACATACCCAGCCGATCGCCGGACTTCCCCTGATCCACGTCGCCACTCCCAAACTTGAGGGACTGCAGGCAGCAACCAAGCGCGCCTTCGATATAGTCGCGGCCGCCATTGCGCTCATCGTCTTATCCCCCGTCTTCCTCGCGATCGCTCTCGCGATCAAGACCCAGGACAAGGGCCCCGCCATCTTCCACCAGGAGCGTGTTGGAAAAGACGGCAAAACGTTCCGGATGTACAAGTTCCGATCTATGGTCGTCGACGCCGAAGAGCAGCTGGAGAACCTCGCGACGCTCAGTGAGGGCAATGGAGTCCTCTTCAAGCTGAAGACCGATCCCCGAGTGACCAAAATCGGGGCCTTCTTACGACGCTACAGTCTGGACGAGCTGCCGCAGCTCTGGAACGTGCTCATCGGGGATATGAGTCTGGTCGGTCCCCGTCCGCCTCTACCCTCCGAAGTTGCCATGTACGAGCAGTATGTCGATCGTCGCCTGATGGTGAAACCAGGTATCACCGGCCTCTGGCAAGTCAGCGGTCGGTCAGATCTCTCCTGGGATGACAGTGTCCGGCTCGACCTCTACTACGTGGAGAATTGGTCGCTGACGCAGGACCTGCTCATCCTGGCCAAGACAGCCAAGGCGGTCGTTGGGAAGGACGGAGCCTACTAGGGCCTCGATCAGTCGGCCCCGCTCAGCGAACGGCGTCGGCCAGTCTCCGGGCGCCGAAGCCGCCTGCGCCAAGACTTCTGGCGATCTCAGCATGCCGATAGGCAGCTGTGGCCGCGCAGGCCAGCAAGTTCGCCAGTCCGACGGGCGGATGTGTCGCCAGGGTCTGACCAACCAGACCCGTCAACACATCCCCGCTTCCTGCCGTTGCGAGCGTGGCCGGCGCTGCGTGAACGACCCGCACTTCGCCGTCCGTGGCTGCACAGACCGTACTGGGTCCCTTGAGCAGAACAACGGCTCCGTACGCCTCAGCTGCGCAACGGGCCCACCTGACCGGGTCGTGGGCTATCTCCGCTCCGGTGACGTCCTCCCCTGCTGCCGACAGCAGCCTTCGCAGCTCCCCTGCATGCGGTGTGAGGACCGCGAACGGCCTCTCGGCGCGCGTTTGGATTGGCTTCAACGACTGGAGCGCGCTGGCGTCGACAACACATGGAGTGCCGCGCTCGGCGGACGAAGCGAGAACCGCCTTGATCACTCCATGTTGTCGTGCGTCCTCCCCGATACCCGGCCCCATCGCCCACGCTGAGACACGGCTGGCTGGACCCGCGCGGTCAACGGCCGAGTGTTCCATCGCTACGGACTCTGGGACAGCCTCCCCCACGCGCTCCCGGGCTCTCCCCTCCGCTATGACGTAGAGCATGCCGAGACCCGCATTGACGGCGCTCGTGGCGGACAGAACCGCGGCGCCAGGATATTGATCGGACCCGGCGACCAGCCCGAGTACACCTCGGGAGTACTTGTGGGCGTCCGGCTCTAGGGCGGTGTCGACAACATCGACCTTTTCCATCAGCCGCGCTGCCGGCTCGCCGAGATACTCGCCGAGTCCGATGTCCACCGTCTCGATCCGTCCGGACAAGGTCGCTCCCGCGCCGACGACCAGACCGCTCTTCAAGGCACCGAACGTCACCGTCGAATCGGCCCTCAGGACCCCCTCCGTGGCAGCACCGGTATCGGCGTCTACGCCCGAGGGAAGGTCGCAGGCGATGACGTACGCGTCGTCCCCGACGTCGACCCCCGCCAGCGGCCCGGGCCGACGAGTCTCGGCGTTGTCCGCTGCTGGAGCTGGCACCCGAGTGCCGGTCCCGAGCACAGCATCGATGACGACGTCGGCCCCGTCGACGGCCGCTCGCACCTCGCGCGAAGTCAGGTCCCCTTCCGCGCGAATGATGCGGCCGCCTGCCTCCCGCAGGGCGCGCATCCCGTCAGCATGGGCGTCGGGTCCGAGCAGCACCGCGGTGGCGGCGACGCCGCGCCGCCGGAGCATGGCCAGGGCGTGGAGCCCGTCGCCGCCGTTGTTGCCCTTCCCGACGAATGCCACGACGTGAGCGCCGTAGACTCGGCCGGCCCGGTCGCGCAGGACAGCGGCAGTGTGCTGGGCCAGCGCGTAGGCGGCACGCTTCATCAGGGCCGGGCCGTGCCCGGCGTCGAGGAGGGGCCGCTCGGCGGCACGGACCTCTGTACCCGTATAGACGTCGATCATGGCCCCACCTAACCACGGGCACGGCGGCGACTGAAGCCGGACTAGGAGAGTTTCTCGGCGACCACCATCGCGGTGGCCAGATCACCGTCGTGACTCATCGAGAGGTGCCAGTACTCCACGCCCTTCGCAGCGGCCGCCTGGGCCACCGTTCCGTCCACGAAGATGTGCGGGTCGCCGGCGTCGTCCTTGACCACCTGGCAGTGCTGCCAGTTCATGCCGACCGGGGCGCCCAGGGCTTTGGCGACAGCCTCCTTGGCGGCGAAGCGGGCAGCCAGCGACCGGATGGGCAGTTCCCGTTCAGCAGGGACGAAGAGCCGCTCGAGGAGTGCAGGGGTACGTTCCAGCTGCTCCTTGAATCTGGAGACTTCGACAACGTCCACGCCCACGCCCACAATCATGGACGTCAGTCTATCGGCGACGCCTCGACAGCCCGGCATGACGGACGTACGGTCGCCGCATGACACGAGAACTGGCGAGCAGCATCCTGGCCGATGGATTCGACCGCGTCCGCGAGACCGTCGCGGAGATTCTCGAGGCCACGCCGCCTGCGGGGCTCCGCTGGCAGCCCTCGGCCGGCAGCAATCACATCGCTTGGCTGGTCTGGCACCTCAGCCGCGTCATGGACGACCATATCGTCGGCGTGACAGCCGTCCTCGACGGTGGCGCTCCCCCGGCCGGCGGCCAGGAGCCGGCTCCCGCCGGACAGGTCTGGCACCTGGACTGGGCGGATCGTTTCGGCCTCCCGTATGCCGTCGACGACTTCGGTCTGGGACACACGCCGGACGACGTTCGAGCGTTCCCGGCCGTCGACGCCGGGCTGCTGGACGGCTACCACGCGGCGGTCCAGGAGCGCGCTGCGGCGTTGCTGGAGCGCCTCGAGCCCGCGGACTACTCGACCATCTGCGATCTCCGCTGGGACCCTCCGGTCAGCATCGGCGTCCGGCTCGCCAGCGTCCTCAACGACGCAACCCAGCACGCAGGGCAGGCCGCCTACGTCAAGGGTCTCTTCGACCGCGGGATCTCTCGGCCTGCCGGGGACAGCTGAACCCTTCCGGCCATCCGGATGCAGAAACAACAAGGGCAGCTCCCGGAGGAGCTGCCCTAGCTGAACCGAACCGTCCTCGGACGGAGTCCCGAACTACTCGACCGTCACCGACTTGGCGAGGTTGCGCGGCTGGTCGACGTCGAAGCCCTTGGCGGTCGCCAGCTCGCAGGCGAAGATCTGCAGCGGCACCGTGGCCAGCAGCGGCATCAGCAACGTCGGCGTCTCCGGAACGTAGAAGACGAACTCGGCGTACTGCTTGACGGCCTCGTCGCCCTCCTCGGCGATGACCAGGGTCTTGGCGCCACGGGCACGGACCTCCTGGATGTTGGAGACGACCTTCGCGTGCAGCGAGTCGCGACCACGCGGCGACGGCACCACCACGAACACCGGCTGACCGTCGTCGATCAGGGCGATCGGGCCGTGCTTGAGCTCGCCCGCGGCGAAGCCCTCGGCGTGGATGTACGCGATCTCCTTGAGCTTGAGCGCGCCCTCCATGGCCACCGGGTAGCCCACGTGGCGGCCGAGGAACAGCACCGACTGGTTCTCGGCCATCGAGACGGCCAGATCCTTGATCTCGTCGCCCCGGTCCAGGATGTCCTGGATCTTGGCCGGGATCTTGCCGAGGTCCGCCAGGATGTCCTTGATCTGCCCGGTGAAGAGGTTTCCGCGCAGATGCGCCAGGTACAGGCCGAGGATGTAGGTCGCGGTGATCTGGGCCAGGAACGCCTTGGTCGATGCGACGGCGATCTCGGGGCCGGCATGCGTGTACAGGACGGCGTCCGACTCACGCGGGATCGTGGACCCGTTGGTGTTGCAGATCGAGAGCGTCTTGGCGCCCTGCTCCTTGGCGTAGCGGACGGCCATGAGCGTGTCCATGGTCTCGCCGGACTGGGAGATCGAGACGATCAGGGTCTTCTCGTCCACGATCGGCTCGCGGTAGCGGAACTCGTGCGAGAGCTCGACCTCGACCGGGATCCGGCACCACGACTCGATCGCGTACTTGGCCACGGAGCCGGCGTAGGCCGAGGTGCCGCAGGCCAGCACGATGATCTTGGAGATGCCCTTGAGCTCCTCCGGATCGATGCGCAGCTCGTCGAGCGTCAGGCGTCCCTCGGCATCGGCGCGGCCGAGCAGCGTGTCGGCGACGGCTGCCGGCTGGTCGTGGATCTCCTTGGCCATGAAGGAATCGAATCCGCCCTTCTCGGCGGCCGCGGCATCCCAGTCCACGGTGAACTCCTTGCCCTCGGCCGGCTGGCCGAAGAAGTCGGTGATCTCGTGGGCGTCGGGGGTGATGGTGACGATCTGGTCCTGGCCCAGCTCGACGGCGCGACGCGTGAAGTCGATGAAGCCGGAGACGTCGGAGCCCAGGAAGTTCTCGTTCTCGCCCAGGCCCACGACCAGCGGGGAGTTGCGGCGGGATGCGACGACCACGCCAGGGTGGTCGCGGTGGACGGCGAGCAGCGTGAAGGCGCCCTCGAGCTTGCGGGAAGCGATCTGCAGGGACTTCGTCAGGTCCTGCGCGCCCTCGCCGCGGTAGATGTCGCCCAGCAGGACGGCGGCGACCTCGGTGTCCGTCTCCGAGAGGAAGGTGTGGCCCTTGGCCAGCAGCTCCTGCTTGATCTCGGCGAAGTTCTCGATGATGCCATTGTGAATGACGGCCAGGTTGCCGCTGTCCGCGAGGTGCGGGTGCGCGTTCTGGTCGGTGGGGCCGCCGTGGGTGGCCCAGCGGGTGTGCCCGATGCCCGTGAGGGAGGCGCTCAGCGGCTCCTCCTCGATCACGTTGATGAGGTTCGCGAGCTTGCCCGACTTCTTGCGAGCCTCGATGCCCTGATCGGTCAGGACCGCGACGCCGGCAGAGTCGTAGCCGCGGTACTCCAGGCGGCGCAGGCCCTCGAGGACCACATCGAGGGCGCCGTGGTCGCCCGTCGTCTTAGAAGAATGGCCAACATAGCCTACGATTCCACACATGCCCCCAAGGGTACCGTCTTGGAAACCGGCTCGTGGAATCGCCCCTGCTGGCGCGGAGGGTGCGGCCGCCGGGTGACCGCGAACAGGTCGCTGCGCGGACTTTGGCAGAATGGGCGGGTGACTTCCCCCCGGCTGACAGACAACGGCGTCTCCCCCTTCGTGGAATTGGAGCGGGACACCTGGGCCCGCCTCGCCAATTCCATCGAGCAGCCGCTGGACGAATCCGACCTCGACCGCCTACGCGGTCTGGGCGACCAACTCGACCTCGCCGAGGTCAGCGACGTGTATCTGCCGCTCTCTCGGCTCCTCTACCTCTATGTTCAGGCAGCTGGCGAGCTGCACAGCGCGACCACCACGTTCCTCGGCGAGGAGACCCAGCGGACGCCCTTCGTCATCGGCGTCGCCGGTTCCGTCGCGGTCGGGAAATCGACCACCGCCCGCGTGCTCCAGGAGCTGCTCCGCCGCTGGCCGGACACGCCCAATGTGCAACTCGTCACGACCGACGGCTTCCTCTACCCGAATGAGGAGCTGGAGCGTCGCGGCATCATGCACCGCAAGGGTTTCCCGGAGTCCTACGATCGGCGGCGGCTCCTGCGCTTCGTCGCCGAGGTGAAATCCGGTGCCGACGAGGTCCGGGCCCCCATGTACTCGCACCTGACCTACAACATCCTCCGTGACGAGGAGGTCGTGGTCCGCCGCCCGGACGTCCTCATCCTGGAGGGCCTCAACGTCCTCGCACCGGCGCGCGTCAGATCGGACGGGACCACCGGTCTGGCGTTGAGCGACTTCTTCGATTTCTCCGTGTACGTCGATGCCCGAGGCCAGGACATCGAGGAGTGGTATGTCCAGCGCTTCATGCGTCTCCGCAGCGGTGCCTTCGCCGATCCGGCCTCCTACTTCCACCGGTACGCCACGCTGTCCGACGAGGACGCCCGCTCGACGGCGCTGAGGATCTGGCGCAGCATCAACGAGCCGAACCTCCGGGAGAACGTCCTCCCGACGCGGGGGCGGGCCCAGCTGGTCCTGACGAAGAGCCCTGACCACTCGATTCGACGCATCCTGTTGAGGAAAATTTAACTGCGGCGCAATCCGGCCAGTCTGACGGCGGCCGGTACTCTGACAGCATGATTCAGGGATTCAAGGAATTCATCATGAAGGGCAACGTCGTCGACCTTGCCGTCGCCGTCGTCATGGGCGCCGCATTCGGCGCCGTCATCACCGCACTCGTGGACAGCATCATCATGCCGCTGATCTCCATGCTGGTCGGCGCCCCGAACTTCGACGAGTTCCTCGTCTTCGGACAGGTGAGGTTCGGCGTCTTCCTCACTGCGCTCGTGAACTTCCTCCTCATCGCCGCAGCGATCTACTTCATCGTCGTGCTGCCGATGAACAAGATGATCGAGCGCCGCAACCGCCGTCTCGGCATCTCCGAGGAGGAGGAAGCCGTGGATCCGCAGATCGCACTGCTCACCGAGATCCGCGACAGCCTCCAGACGCGCTGACCCCTCCCCGATATTCGGGCGGTACCGGCTTCACTGCCGGTACCGCCCCTTTCTTTTGCCGTACCATCAGAGGAACGCATGACGCGATAATGCACTCGGGCAGAAGCCCACGGGGTGTTTCAGGGGGGCAACTTGGATCTACGGCTCGATGACGCCGTGCCTCTGGCCGCCGCACTCACCTTCCACGAATGCCGCCGACTGAATATCGCAGCTCTCCTGCTCAAGGGAACACCTGCCAGCGATATCGGGGTACGACCACCCAAGGTGCCGGGCGACGTCGACGTCCTCCTCGAGCGTACGGACGCACAACGGCTCATGGAAGCACTGCAGGGCCGAGGATGGCTTGAGCGGCCTGTCACCCACGAGGGCGATCATCCCATTCACTCGATCACGCTGTATCACCCGCGCTGGCCCTGCGACATCGATATCCATTTCGCTTTCCCGGGAATGGACGATGACCCCCGTTCGGCGTTCCGGGCCCTCTGGGAATGCCGGCGCGAAACGGCACTTGCCGGTCAACCGGTGAATGCCTTGGACATCACGGGCAGCACGCTGATCCAGGCTCTGCACGCGCTCCGAGAGATCCACAAGGAATCGAATCGGCGTGAACTGGCGTTCCTCCTCGAGGACGCGCGCCGGCCGCGCTGGTCGGACCTGCAACCGCTCGCATCCGCCACGCAGTCTCTGGGCGCCCTACGGCCCTACATCGCCCAGGGGTTCCCCGAGGTCAACACGGCAGCACTGCCCGACCCGAGCCACCGCTGGCTCCTCCGCGCCGGCATCTCAGCTCCCGGCGTACACCGCATGCTGTTCTTAAAGAACCTTCCGTGGCGGCAACGACCCGCGTACGTGTGGCGGGCTCTCATTCCGTCGAGGGAGATGTTGGCCAGTCTCGACATCACGCTTCTCGAAGCCGACCAAGCTGCACTGTGGACCGCACGCCGTCGGCGTTTGAAGCGCTTCGTGGCAAGTGGGGCGTCCGTCTTCCGGCAGTGGCTGAAGTTCCGCCCCCAGACCAGGAACCAACGGCAGCACGCCTTCGACGAGGGCACGCAGAACACCCCGCCCCTGCCCGATGAGAACGCGGCCGGACGGCGGGACTGATCCAGCTACGGCGCAGGCGGCGCAGGTTCGAGGCTGTGGCCGTTCCCCGATCGATCTCCATGGCCGCGGCTTAACGAGGAAGCGGGGCGGACATCCGATGATCGGTGTCCGTCCCGCTTTCGTTGAAGCTACTGAGTGCCGGGGTCAGGCCTTCGCGAGGTTGAGCTCGGTCTGCACCACGGCGGCCAGCTGGCGCGCCATGGCTTCAGCGACCTCCAGCTCGGTCGCCTCGACCATCACGCGGACCACCGGCTCGGTGCCGGAGGGGCGCAGCAGGACGCGCCCGGTGGCTCCCAGCTCGGCCTCCACGGCCTGGACCGCATCGGCCACGGCAGGGTTCACCTTGGCGCTGTCCTTGTCCACGTCCTTCACGTTGATCAGGACCTGCGGCAGCACCGTCATGGACGCCGCGAGCTCCTTGAGCGTCTTGCCGGTCGCCTTCACCCGGGCCGCGAGCTGCAGGCCGGTGAGGACGCCGTCCCCCGTGGTGGCGTAGTCGGAGAAGATCACGTGCCCGGACTGCTCGCCGCCGAGGTTGAACCCGTCCGCGCGCATCGCCTCCAGGACGTAGCGGTCTCCCACGCCGGTCTCGCGCATGCTGATGCCTGCCTCGGCCATGGCGAGCTTCAGGCCCAGGTTGCTCATCACGGTGGCGACCAGCGTGTCATCCTTCAGCCGGCCGCTCTCCTTGAGGGCCATGGCCATGATCGCCATGATCTGGTCGCCGTTAACGACCGTCCCCTCGTGGTCCACGGCCAGGCAGCGGTCGGCGTCGCCGTCGTGCGCGATCCCGAGGTCCGCGCCGTGCTCCAGCACAGCGGCCTGGAGGTGCTCCAGGTGGGTGGATCCGTAGCCGTCGTTGATGTTGACGCCGTCCGGCTCCGCGCCGATGACCACGATCTCCGCGCCGGCGTCCGTGAAGACCTGCGGGGAGCAGCCGCTCGCCGCACCGTGGGCGCAGTCCAGGACCACCTTCAGGCCGTCCAGCCGGTTCGGCAGCGTGCCCAGCAGGTGCATGACGTAGCGGTCCTCGGCGTCCGCGAACCGGCGGATGCGGCCCACCTCGCCACCCAGCGGACGCGGCGGATCCAGCTCCAGCTGGGCCTCGATCGCGTCCTCGAGGGCGTCGTCCAGCTTCTGGCCGCCGCGGGCCAGGAACTTGATCCCGTTGTCCGGGGCCGGATTGTGGGACGCGGAGATCATCACGCCGAAGTCGGCGTCCAGGTCCGCGACCAGGTAGGCGGCGGCCGGCGTCGGGAGCGTCCCGGCGTCGAACACGTCGATACCCGCTGCGGCGAGGCCTGCCTCCATGGCGGCCGAGATGAAGTCGCCGCTGATCCGCGGGTCCTTCGCCACCACGGCCACGGGCCGCCTGCCGGCCTCGACCTGATTGAACCCGAGGACCACTGCCGCGGCCTGCGCCAGCGACATGGCCAGCTGCGGGGTGATCAGTCCGTTGGCTTTTCCACGGACGCCGTCCGTGCCGAATAGTCTGCTCATCGTTGCCTATCATACGACCGGATAGAGATAATCGTGCGCACGCATCGGTCCGGATCTGCAAATGGGTGCGCAGCGCGCCCCGGAACGCGGAAGGCCCCGCAATCGAGATTGCGGGGCCTTCCGGTACCAGAAGCGGTAATGCGGCTTAGCGCTTGGAGAACTGCGAAGCCTTGCGGGCCTTCTTGAGGCCGGCCTTCTTGCGCTCGATGACGCGAGCGTCACGCGTGAGGTAACCGGCCTTCTTCAGGGTGGCGCGGTTGTTCTCGCGGTCGATCTCGTTCAGCGTGCGGGCCACGCCCAGGCGCAGCGCGCCGGCCTGGCCGGAGGGGCCGCCGCCGTGGATGCGCGCGATAACGTCGTAGGCGCCCTCGAGGCCCAGGGCCTTGAAGGGCTCGTTGACGTCCTGCTGGTGCAGCTTGTTCGGGAAGTACTCCTCCAGCGTGCGGCCGTTGACCGTCCACTTGCCGGAGCCCGGGACCAGGCGCACGCGGGCGATGGCCTGCTTGCGACGGCCCACGGCGCCGCCGCCGATGGTGAGCGCGGGGCGCTCGGTGGCGACGGTCTCCTCGGCCTGAGTCGACTCGGTGGTGTAGCTCGAGGGAGTCTCGCCCTCGAAGTCGTTCAGCTCTTCAGTGTTCTGAGCCACGATTCTCCTTGAAAACTAGTTCTCTTGTTTCGGGGCCCAGTTACTGCGAAACCTGGGTGATGTCGAATGCCTTGGGCTGCTGGGCGGCGTGCGGGTGCTCGGCGCCTGCGTAGACCTTCAGCTTGGACAGCTGGGCATCGGCCAGCTTGTTCTTGGGGAGCATGCCCTTGATGGCCTTCTCCACGGCGCGGACCGGGTTCTTCTCGAGCAGCTCCGCGTAGTTCATGGACTTCAGGCCACCCGGGTAGCCGGAGTGGCGGTAGGCACGCTTCTGCTCGAGCTTGGCACCGGTGAGGGCGACCTTCTCAGCGTTGATGATGATCACGAAGTCGCCCATGTCCTGGTGGGGAGCAAAGGTCGGCTTGTGCTTGCCGCGCAGCAGCGTTGCAGTCTGGCTGGCGAGGCGGCCCAGAACAACATCAGTGGCGTCGATTACGTGCCACTGGCGATCTGCGTCGCCGGGCTTCGGGGTGTACGTACGCACGGTAATTGCCTTCGTTTCCTTAGTTACTGGTCAAGCGCGCCCACCGCGACGGCTGTGAGATCCATCGACGTTGCGCACGCTGTGTTACGAGTAGCGCTCTACCAGTTCATCAGGTGAGGACTGATTCCAACCGGCTTCCCTATTGCGCCTGCACACATCACAGACCAGGGCCCTGCAACTGGGCCGTCACGTGATATGCGGGATGTCAGGCAGAGGACACGCACTAGCAGCCTTTAACTTTACGCGACAAAGTGGTATCGACCAAACGCCGTGCGCCGCGCCACCGCGCGGATCCCGCGGACCGGGCCCGGCGGGGACCGCCGTCGCGCGGGCCGCTCCCTACTCGGGCGAGGCGCCCGCGGCCAGGCCGGGTACGACGTCGTGCGCCGCCCGCTTGGCACGGGTCTGCTCGGCGCGCGCAGCCAGGGCCTCGTCCCCCGGGTAGAGGACCTCCTCCAGCACCAGCGGATGCGGGGCGGCCAGAACCGTCCGGGAGTCCCGCGTCTGCTCGGCGAGACGGGCCGCGAGCCAGCCCGGGGCCTCCCGCCCGTCGCCCACCTTGAGGGTGGCGCCGATCAGGGCGCGCACCATGTTGTGGCAGAACGCGTCGGCGACCAGGCGGGCGGTGATGACGCCGTCGCTCCCCCGCGTGAAGGAAAACTCCTGCAGGGTGCGGATGGTCGTGGCGCCCTCGCGCGGCTTGCAGAACGTCAGGAAGTCGTAGCGGCCCAGGACGCTCGCGGCCTCGTGGTTCATGGCGTTGACGTCCAGCGGATCGCGGTGCCACAGGGTGATGCCCCGGGTCAGCGGGTCCCAGCACGCGGGGCCGTCGGCGATACGGTAGGAGTAGCGGCGGGCCAGGGCCGAGAAGCGGGCGTCGAAGCCCCGCGCGGCCAGCGCGGCCTCGTGGACCAGGACCCGGTGGCCGTCGCGGCCGAGGACGCCGCGCAGGCGGCGGAGCAGCGAGTACATCGGATCGATGTCCCGGCCGCGGGTCAGCTCGGCGACCTCCGCCTCCGTGAGGTCGAAGTGGACCACCTGGCCGCGCGCGTGGACCCCGGCGTCGGTCCGGCCGGCGACCGTGACGCGGACCGGTCGGCGGATCAGCAGGGCCAGCGCGTCCTCGAGACTCGCCTGCACGGTCGGCAGGTGCGGCTGGCGGGCCCAGCCGGAGAAGTCCGTGCCGTCGTAGGCGAGGCGCAGGCGGATCCGCGTCAGGGCGGGCGCGTCCGCGCCGGCAACGGTCAGGCCGGCCTCGGCGAGCAGGTCGGTATCGGGCATGCCGACCAGTCTAATGGCGGCCCGACGGCGCGAGCGGCGAGCCGCTCCCTCGACCGGCGTCGAGCCGATGACCGAAGAGTTATTGACTTTCGATAGGCACCGAGCGATTATCGATTGCAGGCCGCTGCGGCGCCCTGGGCCTGGTCCCTAGGTTGGGTTCGTCCCACGGGCACCGTGTCGTTCCCGCCCGACGTCACCGTCCGCCCTACTCGCCCACCGAAGGACTCATCATGCGCTACCTGCTCGCCATACTCATCATGGCCGTCGGCCTCAGCCTCGGGGCCATGGGCTTCGTCTACGGCGAGGCGGACGACTCCCCCGGCCTGCAGGGCCTCAGCGCCCTGCTCGCCATCGCAGCCGTCGTCCTCGGCGTGCGGATCCTGCGCCGTCGGCGTCGTCGCAGCGAAGCGCGGATGTAGTCGCACCCGGCTGAAGCCACCGGACCCGCCCCCCTCGGGGCCGGCGCCCCGCGGCCGCGCCCGTCGAGATCGCGTCTGGCGACGTGGCGTCCGTCGACGTTGCGCTCGTACAGGATCCGCGCATCGACGTCGCGAAGCACCACGTCCGCGGCCTCGACGTCGCACTCCTACATCCCCAGCCACCTCTTCGCCTGCAGGATTGCGACCCCGATCCTTCGATGTCGCCGCCGCCCGCCTGCGGCGTCGGGCCTCTGCCACCCGACACGCGAGATGCGCGGACAGCACGCCGGGCCTCGCGAGATGCCGGACCAGCACCGCATCGGACCGCAGACCGGTGCTCGACCGGCATTTCGCGGACGGTGACGTGCTGGGGTGGACCCTGGCGGGCCGACTCGTGCCGGGAACGCACGTCGCGACCGACCCGGCCGACCGCCGTCGTCGTCGTCAGGGAACCGGCAGGCTCCGAACGCAGAGAAGGTCCGCACCCAGGGGGTGCGGACCTTCTTCAGCAGCTGCCGGGAGCGGCGAGGGACCTTACTTGGTCTCCTCGGCCTTCTCCTCGGTGGCCTCGGCGGTCTCGGTCTCCTCGACCGGGGCCTCGGTGGCCTCCGGAGCCTCGGTCTGCGCGACCTCGGTCTCCTCGACCTGCGGCTCCTCCACCGGAGCGGACTTCGCGGCGGCCTTCTCGGCCTCGGCCACGACGCCCTGCTTCGGGGACAGCGGCTCCATCACCAGGGAGATGACGGCCATGGGGGCGTTGTCGCCCTTGCGGTTGCCGATCTTCGTGATGCGGGTGTAGCCGCCGTCGCGGTTGGCCATGACCGGTGCGATGTTCTCGAACAGCTCGTGAACGATCGACTTGTTGGTGCGGCTGCGCGAGGCGATGGCGCCCTGGACGCGACGACGCGAGGCCAGGTCGCCACGCTTGGCGAAGGTCACCAGGCGCTCGGCGTACGGGCGCAGGCGCTTGGCGCGGTGCAGCGTGGTGGTGATCTGCTTGTGCTCGAACAGCTGGGCAGCCAGGTTGGCGAGCATCAGGCGCTCGTGGGCGGCACCGCCGCCGAGACGCGGGCCCTTAGCGGGGGTAGGCATTGGTATTTCTCCTCAAATGGAGTCCGAGCTCCGCATCCTCGCGGCGGGGAGACTGGACTGTAAACATCAAAGTGGGTGAGTCAACCGGGAAGGTTAGAACTCTTCTTCAGCGTGCTCGGGCTCGTCCTCGAGCGAGGCGGCGTGCGCGGCCAGATCGTAGCCTGGAGGGGAATCCTTCAGGTTCAGACCCAGGTCGATCAGCTTGGCCTTGACCTCGTCGATGGACTTGGCACCGAAGTTCCGGATGTCCATCAGGTCGGCCTCGGAGCGTGCAACGAGCTCACCCACGGTGTGGATGCCCTCGCGCTTGAGGCAGTTGTACGAGCGGACCGTGAGGTCCAGGTCCTCGATCGGCAGAGCCATGTCGGCAGCCAGGGCGGCGTCCGTCGGCGACGGGCCGACCTCGACGGTCTCCGACTCGCGGTTCAGCTCGTGGAAGAGACCGAACAGGCCGACCAGCGTGCCGCCGGCCGAGGCGACGGCATCGCGCGGGGCGATGGCCGACTTGGTCTCGACGTCCACGATCAGCTTGTCGAAGTCCGTGCGCTGCTCCACGCGAGTCGCCTCGACGCGGAAGGTGACCTTCAGAACCGGGGAGTAGATGGAGTCGACCGGGATACGGCCGATCTCTGCATCTGCGCTCTTGTTCTGCGAGGCGGACACGTAGCCGCGGCCGCGCTCGATGGTCAGCTCCAGATCGAACTTGCCATCGGCGTTCAGCGTCGCGATGTGCAGGTCCGGGTTGTGGAACTCCACGCCGGCGGGCGGCGTGATGTCGGCAGCCGTGACGACGCCCGGGCCCTGCTTGCGCAGGTAGGCCACAACCGGCTCGTCGTGCTCGGAGGACACAGCGAGGTTCTTGATGTTGAGGATGAGCTCGGTGACGTCTTCCTTCACACCCTGAACGGTGGTGAACTCGTGCAGCACGCCGTCGATGCGAACACTGGTGACAGCGGCACCGGGGATCGACGACAGCAGCGTGCGGCGGAGCGAGTTGCCCAGGGTGTAGCCGAAGCCCGGCTCCAGCGGCTCGATGGTGAACCGGGAGCGGTTCTCCGAGACGACTTCTTCGGTGAGGGTGGGGCGCTGTGCAATAAGCACTTACATTTCCTTTCAGCGAGCGTCCGCTATATGACGCAACACATGTGGGTGGAAACGACGTTGGCCGATGTTGGCGTCCGTCTTTGAAGTGAGTTGACGCTCCCGTCGGGACCGCCGCCGTCGTCTCCTCTCAGAGCACGACGGCGGCGGTCACCTGACGCGATGGCGGCAACTTAGACGCGGCGACGCTTCGGCGGACGGCAGCCGTTGTGCGCGCTCGGGGACACGTCCTGGATGGACCCGACCTCGAGGCCAGCGGCCTGCAGCGAGCGGATTGCGGTTTCGCGGCCCGAGCCCGGGCCCTTCACGAAGACGTCGACCTTCTTCATGCCGTGCTCCTGAGCGCGCTTCGCAGCGGACTCGGCAGCCATCTGAGCGGCATACGGGGTCGACTTGCGGGAGCCCTTGAATCCGACCTCACCGGCGGAAGCCCACGAGATGACAGCACCGGTCGGGTCCGTGATGGACACGATGGTGTTGTTGAAGGTGGACTTGATGTGGGCCTGGCCCAGGGCGATGTTCTTCTTGTCCTTGCGACGCGGCTTACGCGCCGCTCCACGAGTCTTTGGGGGCATTGAGATGTACTCCTACGAAATTTTGGCTTAGTGGGCTCCGCTAGATTTAGCGGGCCTTCTTCTTACCGGCGACGGTGCGCTTCGGGCCCTTGCGGGTGCGCGCGTTGGTCTTGGTGCGCTGACCGCGGACCGGGAGGCCCTTGCGGTGGCGGATGCCCTCGTAGGAGCCGATCTCGACCTTCCGGCGGATGTCGGCTGCCACTTCGCGGCGGAGGTCGCCTTCAACCTTGAAGTTGCCTTCGATGAAGTCGCGCAGCTGGAGCAGCTGCTCATCGGAGAGGTCCTTGACGCGCGTGTTCGGGTCGATGCCCGTTTCCGCGATCGTCTGTTCTGCACGGGTCTTGCCCACGCCGTAGATGTAGGTGAGCGCAATGATCACACGCTTCTCGCGCGGGATGTCTACGCCAGCGAGACGAGCCATAACGGTTTGTCTTCTTTCTGATGATGCGGAGGTCTAGAGCAGTACGTCCGGTGGTTCCACCGGTCCCCGGCCTCCGTGCCGGGGGTGTGCGTCCCGCGTAGTGGACGCTGCACTGCCGAAATTACTAACTACGCGCAGGGGTTCCCGAGCAGGGAATTAGCCCTGGCGCTGCTTGTGGCGTGGGTTGTCGCAGATCACCATGACCACGCCACGACGGCGGATCACTTTGCACTTTTCGCAGATCGGCTTCACGCTAGGGTTGACCTTCAAGGTTTCTTCCTTTTGCGATGTGTTTGAGTGGAGCAGCAAGCGTTGCGCCCAGCTCCGGGCAGTCCTGACTCGAGAGCCAAGCACGACCGGCGATGCGCGCGGCGCAGCCCTTACTTGTAGCGGTAGACGATTCGGCCGCGATTGAGGTCGTACGGGCTGAGCTCAATCACGACCCGGTCCTCGGGGAGGATCCGGATGTAGTGCTGACGCATCTTGCCCGAGATCGTGGCAAGCACGGTGTGTCCGTTGGGCAGCTCGACGCGGAACATCGCGTTCGGCAGCGCCTCGGACACAGTGCCCTCTACCTCGATGACACCTTCTTTCTTGGCCATATCCTCCGCTAACGTTTGTGCCGGTTGCCTGGGCCCCGGCGCTGATGTTTACTGGTCGCCCCGGTCTCCAGGCCCGCCGCATCGGGGATGCAGCGTTTTGGGCATGGCTATAGAGACAACCAACAGTCAAGGTTACTCCGTCACCGCACGAATCTGAAATCGAGGCGACGAGAGGCCTAACACAGCCTGATCGCAAGGCTTCGCATTCCCGACACCGCGTGTTCAAACGGCGTCCATCCCCGGAGCACGAACCGCTGGGAGTGTGCTCCTCATGACCTCCCAGACCATCGATCCGGGCGCGCCCCCGGCCGGCCCGTCGGATGCCGGTCCGAACAGCACCGTCCCGAGCAGCGCCGTCCCCCACAGCGCCGTTGCCGCGCGGTTGGAGCCGCGGACCGTGGATCCGCGGGACTACCGGATCCGCAGCCGCCGCACCCGGCGCGACCGCTGGATCTTCCTCGCCTTCGCCCTGCCGAACATCGCCCTGATCCTCGTGTTCACCTACCGGCCGCTGATCGCGAACCTCAACTACTCCACGCTGGACTGGACGCTCGGCTCCCCGACGGCCACCGCCGTCGGACTGGGGAACTACGAGCGGTTCCTCTCCTCGGGCGACGCGGCCGACGTCCTCGGCACCACCCTGGTCTTCACGCTGGCCACCGTGGGCGGCTCGATGCTGCTCGGCCTGGCCGTGGCCTTCGCGCTGAACCAGCGCCTGCGCGGCACCACCTTCGCGCGCTCGGCCGTCTTCGCGCCCTACGTGCTCTCCGGCGTGGGCATCGGCCTGGTCTGGCTGTTCATCTTCGATCCCGTGTACGGCGTCCTGTCCTGGATCCTGCGCCAGGCGGGGATCGCGAGCCCGCAGTGGATCAACGATCCGCAGCTGGCCCTGGTCATGGTGATCGTGGTCTACGTCTGGAAGAACCTCGGCTACTGCGCCGTGGTGTACCTCGCCGGGCTGCAGTCGCTCAGCCGCGACGTCCTGGAGGCCTCGGCCCTGGACGGGGCCTCGGGGTGGCGGCAGCTGGTCAGCATCAAGCTGCCCCTGCTCTCCCCCACCACGTTCTTCCTGTCCATCACGTGCCTGCTCTCCTCCCTGCAGGCCTTCGACCTCATCCGGATCATGACGCCGCTGGGCCAGGGCACCTCCACGCTGGTGTACGAGGCGTACCTGCAGGCCTTCGGCGGCTACAACCGCGCCGGCTACTCGGCCGCGATCTCCACCGTCCTGTTCGTCATCCTGCTGGCGGTCACGCTGCTGCAGCTCCGCTTCGTCGAGAGGAAGGTGCACTACTCGTGAGCACCCCCGTCCTCCCCGCCCCCGCCGGCCGGACCGGGGAGCACCGCACCGAGGACCACGACGCCGAAGCGCACCGCCCGGGCGAGCCCCGGGCCCGCCGTCGCGGCGGCTACGTCCCGCTGGTCCTGTCCGTGGCCATGGTGTTCCTGCCGCTGGCCTGGATGGTGCTGAGTTCGCTGAAGCCGGCCCAGGAGATCGTCACCACGCAGCTCAGCCTGCTGCCGCAGCAGCCCACGCTGGAGAACTACGCCACCGCGATGAGCTCGGTCCCCTTCGGGACGTTCTTCCTGAACTCGGTGATCGTCACGGCCGTCGGCTCCGTCATCAAGGTGTTGCTGGCGATCCTGACCGCCTACGCGCTGGTGTTCGTCCGGTTCCCCTTCAAGAACGCGATCTTCGTCCTCATTCTGGTGGCCCTCATGGTGCCGCCGCAGGTGTCCGTGCTCCCGAACTTCCTGCTCGTCACCGAGCTCGGCGGGCGCAACACCCTGTGGGGCATCATCCTGCCGGGCCTGGGCACGGCCTTCGGCACCTTCCTGCTGCGCCAGCACTTCCTGACGCTGCCCGGGGCCCTGGTGGAAGCGGCGGAGGTGGACGGCGCCGGGCACTGGAAGCGGCTGTGGCACATCATCGTCCCGGTCTCCATGCCGTCCATCGCGACCGTCGCCCTCGTCACGATCGTGAACGAGTGGAACGAGTACATCTGGCCGCTCATCATCGTCGACAGCCCCGACGTCATGACGCTCCCCGTCGGCCTGACCCTGCTGCAGAACTCCGAGGGCAACGCGGCCTGGGGCGTGCTCATGGCCGGCGCCGTCCTCGTGATCGTCCCGGTCCTCATCGTCTTCGCCCTGCTGCAGCGGCACATTGTCGCCGGGCTCACCCAGGGGTCCGTCACCGGCTGACCGCCCGCACCCTCCGAGCCGGCCTCCCGGCCGCCGCTCTCCCCCGCCGTTCCACCCACCTGCTGTTCCACCCACCTCGTTCCACCTCAACATCATCCGCCCTCCACCGGCTCGCCCGAGCCAACAACCGAAAGGCCACCATGCCCGCGAACCAGCTCGTCCTCCCGAACTCCGACCCGTCCCGCGGCCTCGGTCGCCGCCGCTTCCTGTCGCTCGCGGCGCTGGGCGGGGCCACCGCCGCCCTCGCGGCCTGCGGCGGCCCGTCCACGGCGTCCGGCGGGGCCGCCCAGGCGTCCGCCGCCGTCGACTTCAGCGGCGTGACCCCCGCCGCGCAGATCGACTTCTGGTCCAACCACCCCGGTCAGTCCCAGGCGGTGGAGAAGGAGCTGATCGCCAAGTTCGAGGCCGCCCACCCCGACATCAAGGTCAACCTGGTGACGGCCGGCTCCAACTACGAGGAGATCGCCCAGAAGTTCCAGTCGACCCTCACGGCGAAGTCGGGGCTGCCCGCCGTCGTGGTGCTCTCCGACGTCTGGTGGTTCCGCTACTACATGGACCGGACGATCGTCCCGCTGGACCCCATGATCTCCGCGCTCGACTGGGACCTGTCCGACTACCAGGACTCGCTCGTCGCCGACTACCAGTACGACGGCGCCCAGTGGGCCATGCCGTACGGACGCTCGACGCCGCTGTTCTACTACAACAAGGAGCACTTCGCGGCCGCCGGCCTGCCGGACCGGGCCCCGGAGACGTGGGCCGAGTTCGGGCAGTGGGCGCCCGAGCTCATGGCCTCCGGCCGCGGCGTGGACGGCTTCCTGCACGCCTTCATGTACCCGGACGTGGCCGGCTACGCCGGGTGGACCATGCAGAACAACCTCTGGGGCGAGGGCGCCGCCTGGTCCGACGAGTGGGAGATCGCGTGCGACTCGGACGCCGCCGTCCAGGCCTTCCAGTGGATGCAGGACTCGGTGTACACGCACGGGTGGGCGGGCGTCTCCTCTTCCGACGCGGCGGCCGACTTCTCCTCCGGCGCCGTGTCCTCCACCCTCCTCTCGACCGGCTCGCTGGTGGGCGTGCTGGAGAACGCCCAGTTCGACGTGGGCGTGGGCTTCCTGCCCGGCGGGAGCGTCGAGGGCCCCGTCTGCCCGACCGGCGGCGCCGGGCTCGGCATCCCGTCCGGCGTCACGCCGGAGGAGCAGCTGGCCGCGGCCCTGTTCATCAAGTTCGTCGGCGAGCCCGAGAACACCGCGGCCTTCTCCGCCGCCACCGGCTACCTGCCGAACCGGAAGTCGGCGGACCTGAGCTCGGTGCTGGCCGAGGTCCCCCAGCTGCAGACCGCCGTCGACCAGCTCGCCGTCACCCGCGTCCAGGACTACGCGCGCGTGTTCCTTCCCGGCGCCGATCAGGAGATGGCCAAGACCGCCACGGCGATCCTGACCCAGCAGGCCGATCCAGCGGGCGCCCTGTCCGAGCTCCGCGAGACGCTCGAGGGGATCTACGAGAACGACGTCGCGCCGAAGCTCCAGGCCTGACCGCCCGCCGCCTCGGTCGCTGCTTCGCTCGCTACCTAGCTCGCTGCCTAGCTCGCTGCCTCGCTCGTCGCGCAGCCCCGTCAGCCCGACCCGGCGCTGGCGGGGCTGCGCCGCATCACCCGACGCTGGCAGGGCTGGCGGGGCCGCGCAGCGCGGTGGCGCCGACGAGCCGCCGCACCGCCCCGGGGTCACCGGAGACGGTCACCCCGGGCAGATCGTCCAGCGGGACGCCTCCGATCAGGCAGGCCTTCCAGTCCCGCGTCGTCGCGGCGATCCAGGCGTCGGCCCGCGACGGGTCGCCCGCCTCGTCCCGGACCACGCTGGTGCCCTGCTCCGAGACCAGCGCCGTGTAGCCGACCGGATCCGCCCCCTCTCGCCGGGAGTCGGTGAGCAGCAGCGAGATCCGCTGCTCCCCCGCCGGCCCCGGCACCGGCCGCGCGTGGGCGCGCATGGCCAGGACCACCGTGTCGGGACTCATGTCCGCCTCGATCGGGAGCGCCGGCGAGGAGACCGCCCAGCGGGACAGCGCCGTGTTGACGTCCTCCAGGGCGTAGCCCCACTCCGTGAGCTCGTAGACCTCCACCCGGGCGGGCGCCGGGAGCCGGCGCCGCACGGCGATGCCGCTGGACTCGAGTCCCTGGAGCCGCTGCGTGAGCACCGCCGGGCCGATCCCGAGGACGTCCCGCTGCAGGTCGGAGAAGCGTTTGGGGCCCAACAGCAGTTCCCGGACCACGATCATCGTCCATCGCTCGCCCACCAGATCCAGGGCGTGGGCGGCCGCGCAGCCGTCGTTGTAGGAGCCGTAGGAGCGTCGGGAAGCCATTGACACATCGTACTACTGCTGCAGTAGTGTCGACTTCATTAGTAGTAGCGTTCCTCGTGGGGCGCTCGAGGGGAGCGATATGAGCACATCCCGACCAGTCTGGCCCACGGTGCACACCGAGCGCCGGCGCCTCGTCCGCGACCTCGCCGGGCTTTCGCCCGAGCAGTGGCGGACGCCCTCGCTCTGTCCCGGCTGGGACGTGCACGACGTCGTGGCCCACCTCGTCGACTCCGCCCGCTCCGGCCGCCTGGCCTTCGTCCGGGACCTGGTGCGGGCGGGCTTCGACTTCGACCGGGCCAACGAGCTTGGGATCGCCCGGTCCAGGCGACCCTCTCCCCAGGAGACACTCGCGGACCTCGAGGCCTCAGCCGGCCTCGAGCGCACGCCCCCGGCCAGCCCCGCCACCCGACTCGTCGAGGGCGTTGTCCACGGCGAGGACATCCGGCGCCCCCTCGGCCTGACCGGGGACTACCCGGCGGAGGCCGTCACCCGGGCCATCGACTACCAGGTCCGCACGCCGGTCTCCTTCGGCGGCGGACGCGAGCGCGTCGCGGGCCTGCGCCTCGTCGAGTCCGGCACGGGCACGGCGTGGGGCTCCGGCGACGACGTCGTCGCGGACGGCGTGGACCTGCTGCTGGCCGTCTCCGGCCGCCCGATCGATGCCGACCGCCTCTCGGGCCCCGGCGCTCCCCGACTTCACGGGACGGCCGCGGCATGAAGCAGCAGGACGACGAGCTGTGGGCCCTCGCGCACGCCGAGCGGGCCGCCCTGGCGGACGACCTCGCCGGCCTCTCGGCAGAGCAGTGGCGGCACCCGACGCTCTGCGGGGCCTGGAATGTCGAGGACGTCGTGGCGCACCTGACGGCCGCGGCGAGCATCGGCCAGTGGGCGTGGATCCGCAGCATGGTCGGCGCCCGGTTCCGGCCGGACCTGCACAACCAACGGCGGCTGGAGGAGCACCGCGGCGCCACCCCGGAGGAGACGCTGGCTCGCTTCCGCGGGGTGATCGGCAGTACCACGGCGCCGTCCGGTCACACGCCCGCCTACCTCGGCGAGGTCCTCGTCCACGCGCAGGACATCCGGCACCCGCTGGGCCTCGACCACTCCCCCAGCGTCGAGGCGCTCACTCCCGTCGCGGAGTTCTTCGCAGCCAACGACTTCACCGTCTCCAGCCGGAAGACGGCGGCGGGCCTGGAGCTCCGCGCGGACGACGGCCCCTTCGCCGCGGGTTCCGGCCCCGCGGTCTCCGGTCCGACGCTCGCGCTGGTCATGGCGATGGCGGGCCGGGCGGTCTATCTCGAGCAGCTCGACGGCCCCGGGCTGCCCACGCTCCGCTCGCGCGTCCCCACCCGCTGACGTCCGGCTACGGCTGGATCGGCGACGGCGTGACGCCGTACTTCGCGAGGCGCTCCGCCCCGCCGTCGTGCGCGGTGAGCACCCAGATCCCCGCCATGGTGACGGCGACCGTGTGCTCCCACTGGGAGGCCCGGCTGCGGTCGGTCGTGACGATCGTCCAGTCGTCCTCGAGGACGGCGGTCTCGATGTCGCCGCGCACCAGCATCGGCTCGATCGCCAGGCACATGCCCGGCTTGACCCGCGGGCCCCGGTGACCGGAGCGGTAGTTCAGCACGTCCGGCGGCATGTGCATCTCGGAGCCGATGCCGTGGCCGACGTAGTCCTCGAGGATCCCGAGCCGGGCGCCGTCCTGCTCGGAGACGTAGTCGTCGATCGCCTCGCCGATCTCGCCCACGAAGCGCGCCTCGGCCAGCGCCGCGATGCCGCGCCACATGGCCTCCTCCGTGACGTCGGAGAGACGCTGGTCCGCGGGGTCGGCGGTGCCGACGATGACGGTGCGGGCCGAGTCGGCGTGCCAGCCGTCCACGATGCAGCCGCCGTCGATCTTCAGCACGTCGCCGTCCTGGAGCACCCGCTCCCCCGGGATGCCGTGGACGACCTCCTCGTTGACGGACGCGCAGATCGTGGCGGGGAAGCCGTGGTAGCCCTTGAAGTTGCTGGTGGCGTGGTGCCCGGTGATGACGGACTCGAACACCTGGTCCAGCTCCGCCGTCGTCTTGCCGACCGCCGCCGCGGCGACGGTGGCGTCCAGCGCCTCGGCCAGGATGAGGCCGGCCTCGCGCATCTTGAGGATCTGGGGGTTGGACTTGTACTCGATCTTGGACGAGCGGATGAAGCTCATGGAGTTCCTATCGGTGGAGCAGGTGGGACGGCAAAGACGGCAGCCCTCGCGGTGCGTGCGAGGGCTGCCGTCCGGGTGAGTCGGGTGCCGGTCAGGCTGCGGGCTGTCCGAGGGCGTCGAGGACGCGGGCGGTGACCTCGTCGATCTCGCCGATGCCGTTCACCTCGCGGACGATGCCGCGCTCGCGGTAGCGCTTCACGACGACCTCGGTCTGCTCGTGGTACAGCGCCAGGCGGTGGCGGATGACGTCCTCGGTGTCGTCGGCGCGGCCCTCGACGGCCGCGCGCTTGAGCAGGCGCTCCACGAGCTCCTCGTCGTCCGCGGTGAGCTGCAGGACGGCGTCCAGCTCCTGGCCGTTCTCGGCGAGGATGCTGTCCAGCTCGTCGACCTGAGGCGAGGTGCGTGGGTAGCCGTCCAGCAGGAACCCGTCCTTGACGTCCTCCTGCTGGAGCCGGTCGCGGACCATGTTGTTGGTGACCGAGTCCGGAACGAAGTCGCCGGCGTCGATGTACTTCTTGGCCTCGAGGCCCAGCGGGGTCCCGCCCTTGACGTTGGCGCGGAAGATGTCGCCGGTGGAGATGGCGACGACGCCGAGGCGCTCGGAGATCCGAACGGCCTGGGTGCCCTTGCCCGAACCTGGGGGGCCGACAATGAGGAGACGTGTCATCGCAGGAGTCCTTCGTAGTGTCGCTGCTGCATCTGAGCATTGATTTGCTTGACGGTCTCAAGGCCCACACCGACCATGATGAGGACCGAGATGCCGCCAAAGGGGAAGTTCTGGTCGGCGTTGATCAGCACGAAGGCGATCAACGGGGTCAGCGCGATCACGCCCAGGTACAGGGACCCCGGGAAGGTGATGCGGCTGAGGACGTACTGCAGGTACTCCGCCGTGGGCCGGCCCGCGCGGATGCCGGGGATGAAGCCCCCGTACTTCTTCATGTTCTCCGCGACCTCCGTGGGGTTGAAGGTGATGGAGACGTAGAAGTAGGTGAAGCCGATGACCAGGAGCACGTAGACCGCCATGTACAGCGGGCTCGAGCTGCTCATGTACGTCCCGAGCCAGGTGGCCCAGCCCGGCTGCGGCCCCTCCGGGTTGGAGTTGAACTGCACCAGCATGCCGGGCAGCGCGAGGATCGAGGACGCGAAGATCACGGGGATCACGCCGGCCATGTTGACCTTGATCGGGATGTACGTGGACGAGCCGCCGACGGTGCGGCGCCCGACCATGCGCTTGGCGTACTGCACCGGGACCCGGCGCTGGGACTGCTCCACGAAGACGATGCCCGCGATGACCAGCAGGCCGATCGCGATCACCGCGGCGAAGACGCCCCAGCCCTGGGCGGAGGCGATGGCGCCCATCGAGGACGGGAAGCCGGCCGCGATGGAGACGAAGATCAGCATGGACATGCCGTTGCCGATGCCGCGCTCGGTGATCATCTCGCCCATCCACATGATGACGATCGTGCCGGCCGTCAGCGTGAGGATCATCAGCAGGATGATCAGCAGGTGCTGGTCCGGGACCACCGGGAACTGGCAGCCGTTGAAGAGCATGCCGCTGCGGGCGAGCGAGACCAGGGTCGTCGCCTGCAGCAGGCCGAGGGCGATGGTCAGGTAGCGCGTGTACTGGGTCAGCTTCGACTGACCGGCCGAGCCCTCCTTGTGGAGCTCCTCGAAGCGTGGGATCACCACGCGGAGCAGCTGCACGATGATGGACGCCGTGATGTACGGCATGATGCCCATCGCGAAGATCGAGACCTGCAGGAGTGCGCCACCGCTGAAGAGGTTGACGAACTCGTAGACGCCACCCGAGGTGTTGCCCAGTGCCAGGCACCGCTGGACGTTGCCGTAGTCCACACCGGGGGTCGGGATGAAGACACCGAGGCGATAGATCGCGATGATCCCAAGCGTGAACAACAACTTGCGTCGCAAGTCAGGCGTCCGGAAGATCCGGGCAATGGCGCTGAACAAGCGTCCTCCTGAGAACTGTGGGGGCGTACGGGGGCGGAATGCCCGTTGAAGTCTACCGGCAATCGTGACGCGGCGCTCACATTAGGCTCACCCGAGAGTGAAATAGGGGTTAAACAGCGAGCCCCCGGCCGACGCAGTGCGCGTCGGCCGGGGGCTCGCCTAGCCGTGGGCCAAGCCTAGAGCTCGGTCACGGAGCCGCCTGCGGCGGCGATCTTCTCAGCGGCGGACTTCGAGAAGGCGTTGGCCTTCACGTCCACCTTGACGGTGATGTCGCCGGTGCCGAGGACCTTGACGGGCTGGTTCTTGCGAACGGCGCCCTTCTGGACCAGGGACTCGACGGTGACCTCGCCACCCTCGGGGAAGAGCTCGTTCAGCTTGTCGAGGTTCACGACCTGGAACTCGACGCGGAACGGGTTCTTGAACCCGCGGAGCTTCGGCAGGCGCATGTGCAGCGGCAGCTGCCCGCCTGCGAAGCCGGCCTTGACCTGGTAACGAGCCTTGGTGCCCTTGGTACCGCGGCCTGCCGTCTTGCCCTTGGATGCCTCGCCGCGACCCACACGGGTCTTCGCGGTCTTGGAACCCTCGGCGGGACGCAGGTGGTGAACCTTGAGAGCCGATTCGTTCTTAGCCATGATTACTTCGCCTCCTCAACCTGAACGAGGTGCCGAACCGTGTTGATCATGCCCACGGTCACGGCGTCGGCGTCACGGACCACGGTGTGGCCGATGCGCTTGAGACCGAGCGAACGCAGGGTATCGCGCTGGTTCTGCTTGCCACCAATGGTGGACTTGGTCTGGGTGATGGCCAGCTTGGTGTCGCTGGGGACCAGGTTCTTCGCCATGGGCTAGGCACCTGCCTTCTGATCATTGAGGGTGCGCAGCATCGCTGCCGGCGCGACCTCGTCCAGAGCCAGTCCACGGCGCGCGGCCACGGCGGCCGGCTCCTCGAGGCCCTTCAGAGCAGCGATGGCGCCGTGCACCATGTTGATCTGGTTGGCAGAGCCCATGGACTTGGACAGGACATCGTGGATACCGGCGCACTCGAGCACGGCGCGGATCGGGCCACCGGCGATAACGCCGGTACCCGGTGCGGCCGGGCGGAGCAGGACGACGCCGGCAGCGGCCTCGCCCGTCACCAGGTGCGGGATGGTGGTGCCGACGCGGGGGACGCGGAAGAAGTTCTTCTTCGCCTCCTCGACACCCTTGGCGATGGCCGCGGGAACTTCCTTGGCCTTGCCGTAGCCGACGCCGACCAGGCCGTTGCCGTCTCCGACCACCACGAGGGCGGTGAAGCTGAAGCGACGGCCGCCCTTGACGACCTTGGAGACGCGGTTGATGGTCACAACGCGCTCGAGGAACTTGTCCTTGTCGTCGTTGCGGCTGTCGCGCGAATCGCGGCCACCACGGCCACGACCCTCGCCACGGCCACGGCCTTCGCCCCGGCCGCGACCCTCGCCACGACGGCCACCGGTGTTCTCGGCCTGGCCGGTCGCCTGGGCGGTCTGCTCAGTAGCTTCAGACACCTGGGTTTCCTTCTCGTTAGTTGCTTCGCTCACAGTGCCAGCCCACCTTCACGTGCGCCGTCGGCAACCGCGGCCACACGGCCGTGGTACTTGTTGCCGCCGCGGTCGAAGACGACCTCCTCGATGCCGGCAGCCTTGGCGCGCTCGGCGACCAGTTCGCCGACGCGCTTGGCCTTGGCGGTCTTGTCGCCGTCGAACGCGCGCAGGTCGGCTTCCATGGTGGAAGCGGAGGCCACGGTCACGCTGCGGCTGTCGTCCACGATCTGGACGAACATGTGACGCGTGGACCGGGTGACGACCAGGCGCGGACGCGCGGTCGTGCCGGCCAGCTTCTTGCGCAGGCGCAGGTGGCGGCGGCCGCGAGCCGCGGCTTTGCTCTTACCCTTGATACCGATAGCCATATCTACTTACCAGCCTTTCCGACCTTGCGGCGGATCTGTTCGCCTTCGTAGCGGACGCCCTTGCCCTTGTAGGGGTCGGGGCGACGCAGCTTGCGAATGTTGGCGGCGACCTCGCCGACGCGCTGCTTGCTGATGCCGGAGACGACGACCTTGTTGGCACCCTCGGCGGCGAGCGTGATGCCCTCCGGCGCGGTGACGGTGATCGGGTGCGAGTAGCCGAGGGCGAACTCGAGGTCCTGGCCCTTGGCCAGCACGCGGTAACCGGTGCCGTGGATTTCCAGCTTCTTGGTGTAACCCTCGGTGACGCCCTGGATCATGTTGGCGATCAGCGTGCGGCTCAGGCCGTGCAGCGAGCGGGCCTCACGGGAGTCGTCGGGGCGGGACACCGTGATGGTGCTCTCCTCGATCGAAACCGTGATGGGGTTAGCGATGGTCTGGGACAGTTCGCCCTTGGAACCGCGGACCTTCACGACGTTGCCGTCGATCGTGACCTCGACGCCGGACGGGACGGTGATTGGACGTACTCCAATACGGGACATGTGTCTGTTCTCCCTTCCCGTTACCAGACGTAGGCGAGGACTTCCCCACCCACACCCTTCTTGGCTGCCTGGCGGTCCGTCAGCAGACCGGAGGACGTGGACAGGATGGCGATGCCGAGGCCGCCCAGCACGTGCGGGAGGTTCGTGGACTTCGCGTACACGCGAAGGCCCGGCTTCGAGATGCGGCGGATGCCGGCGATCGAGCGCTCGCGGCTCGGGCCGAACTTCAGGGTGATGGTCAGCGTCTTGCCGACCTCAGCTGCCTCTTCGGCGTAGTCGGCGATGTAGCCCTCGCGCTTGAGGATCTCCGCGACGCGCATCTTCAGCTTCGACGACGGCATGGAGACCGAGTCATGGAAAGCCGAGTTGGCGTTGCGCAGACGAGTCAGCATATCTGCGACAGGATCTGTCATAGTCATGTGGGCTTCAGCCCTTCCTCGTTGTGGTTTCCGCGATCAGTGCGGACCTGCAACGTAGTTGTCTAGTTTTCGGTCTTGAACGGGAAGCCCAGCGCCTTGAGCAGCGCGCGGCCTTCCTCGTCCGTCTTGGCGGTGGTCACCACAGTGATGTCCATGCCGCGGACCCGGTCGATGCGGTCCTGGTCGATCTCGTGGAACATCGACTGCTCCGTCAGACCGAAGGTGTAGTTGCCGTTGCCGTCGAACTGCTTGCCGTTGAGGCCGCGGAAGTCGCGGATACGCGGCAGCGCCAGGGTGACCAGGCGGTCGACGAACTCCCACATGCGATCGTTGCGCAGCGTGGTGTGCGTACCGATCGGCATGCCCTCGCGCAGCTTGAACTGGGCGATCGACTTGCGGGCACGGGTGACGACCGGCTTCTGGCCGGTGATCTGGGTGAGGTCGCGGACAGCGCCCTCGATGAGCTTCGAGTCCTTGGCGGCCTCGCCGACACCCATGTTCACGACAACCTTGGTCAGGGTCGGGACCTGCATGACGTTGGCGTACTCGAACTCCGCCTGGAGAGCGTCGCGGACCTCGCCGAGGTACTTGCCCCGGAGTCGCGGCTGAATCTTCACATCAGTCATTACAGAGCCTTTCCGGAAGCCTTGGCGTAGCGAACGCGCACGGTCTTCTTCACGCCATCCTTCTCGACGGTCTCCTCGCGGAAACCAACACGAGTCGGCTTGTTCGACTCAGGGTCGACCACCGCAAGGTTGGAGATGTGGATCGGCGCCTCGACGACCTCGATGCCGCCGGTGGCGCCACCCGATGCGTTCTGACCGGCCTTGACGTGCTTGGTCACGCGGTTGATGCCTTCGACGATGGCGCGGTTGGTCTCCGGGAAGACCTTCAGCACCTTGCCCTGCTTGCCGCGGTCTCCGCCGCGGTCCTGCTTGGCGCCGTTGAGGACCTGGACCAGGTCGCCCTTCTTGATCTTTGCACCCATGGTTACAGCACCTCCGGAGCCAGGGAAACGATCTTCATGAACTTCTTGTCGCGAAGCTCGCGTCCGACCGGGCCGAAGATACGGGTACCGCGCGGCTCGCCGTCGTTCTTCAGAATGACGGCTGCGTTCTCGTCGAACTTGATGTAGGAGCCGTCCGCACGGCGGCGCTCCTTCTTGGTACGAACGATGACGGCCTTGACGACGTCACCCTTCTTGACGTTGCCGCCAGGGATTGCATCCTTGACGGTGGCGACAATCGTGTCGCCGATGCCTGCGTAGCGACGGCCAGAGCCACCGAGAACACGGATGGTCAAGATTTCCTTGGCACCAGTGTTGTCGGCAACCTTGAGTCGCGACTCCTGCTGAATCACTATCTGCTCCTGTCGTCTCGCTGGTTCTCGCTGGGAGCCTTGCGGAACGGATATGTACCGCCCGCGACTGGCGCTTACCCCTGCTTCGAAACAGCGCGGACGTGAGTCAGCTGCATGAGTGAAGCAGGGCCGAGGCGAATATCGCGGGGCCGTGCCGTGGCGGCCGTTGCCGGCTCCTGCCACGAATGTCCGACGCCGGGGTGGATAGTCCCGACGCACAGAGCGCACAGATCTCCCAGTCTAGGCCATGTTGGCGCATCGCGCCAATCCCGTGATATAGGCCCGGGTACGACGACGGCGGCCCCCGCCTCGGGTGAGGTGGGGGCCGCCGTGGTCTGCAGTCCGTCGAGTGACGAGAGGGCTACTTGGCCTTCTCGACGATCTCGACGAGGCGCCAGCGCTTGTCCGCGGACAGCGGACGGGTCTCGGCGATGACCACCAGGTCGCCGATGCCGGCGGTCTGGTTCTCGTCGTGGGCCTTGACCTTCTTGTTGCGGCGCATGACCTTGCCGTAGAGGGAGTGCTTCACGCGATCCTCCACATCGACGACGATGGTCTTCTGCATCTTGTCGGAAACCACGTACCCGCGAAGGGTCTTGCGGTAACCGCGGGCCTCTGCCTGCTCAGCCACTGCGTTCTCCTTCTCGCTCATTACTTGGCGTCCTCTGCGGGTGCGGCCTGACGGATGCCCAGCTCGCGCTCGCGCAGCACCGTGTAGATGCGGGCGATGTCGCGCTTGACAGTCTTCAGGCGACCGTGGTTTTCCAGCTGGCCGGTGGCGGACTGGAACCGGAGGTTGAACAGCTCCTCCTTGGCCTTCTTCAGCTCCTCGACGAGGGCTGCGTCGTCGAGACCATTCAACTTCTCGACAGCAAGGTCCTTAGAACCGATTGCCATTCTCATTCACCACCCTCACGACGCACGATGCGAGCCTTCATCGGCAGCTTGTGGATCGCCAGGCGCAGAGCCTCGCGAGCCACTTCTTCATTGACACCGGAGAGCTCGAACATGACGCGTCCCGGCTTGACGTTGGCGACCCACCACTCCGGCGAACCCTTACCGGAACCCATGCGGGTCTCGGCAGGCTTCTTCGTCAGCGGACGGTCCGGGTAGATGTTGATCCAGACCTTGCCGCCACGCTTGATGTGGCGGGTCATGGCGATACGAGCGGCCTCGATCTGGCGGTTCGTCACGTAGGCCGGAGTGATGGCCTGGATGCCGTACTCACCGAAAGACACCGTGGTGCCGCCCTTGGCAGCGCCGCTCCGCTTGGGGTGGTGCTGCTTGCGGTACTTAACTCGGCGTGGGATAAGCATTACGCCTGTCCTCCTTCTGCGGCGGCCGGCGCCTGGGCGGCCGGAGCCGTTTCGGGCTTGCCACCGGTGTTGCGGTCGTTACGACGGCGGCGCTCGCCACCGGCACGGGGACCACGGTCACGGTCGCCACCGCGGCCGCGGGCCGGAGCGGCGGCAGCCTGGGCTGCGAGCTCCTTCGCGGTCACGTCGCCCTTGTAGATCCAGACCTTCACGCCGATGCGGCCGAAGGTGGTCTTGGCCTCGAACTTGCCGTAGTCGATGTTCGCCCGCAGGGTGTGCAGCGGCACGCGACCCTCGCGGTAGAACTCCTTGCGGGACATCTCGGCGCCGCCGAGACGGCCGGAGCACTGGACACGGATGCCCTTGGCGCCGGCGCGCATCGCACCCTGCATGGCCTTCTTCATCGCGCGGCGGAACGCCACACGCGAAGCAAGCTGCTCGGCGATGCCCTGGGCGACCAGCTGAGCCTCGATCTCGGGATTCTTGACCTCGAGGATGTTCAGCTGCACCTGCTTGCCCGTGAGCTTCTCGAGCTCGCTGCGGATGCGCTCGGCCTCGGCACCGCGGCGGCCGATGACGATGCCCGGGCGGGCGGTGTGGATGTCGACGCGGACGCGGTCACGCGTACGCTCGATCTCCACCTTGGCGATACCGGCACGCTCCATGCCGGTGGTCATGAGCTCGCGGATCTTCACATCTTCTTTAACGAAGTCCTTGTAGCGCTGACCGGGCTTGCTCGAATCGGCGAACCAGTGCGACACGTGGTCGGTCGTGATGCCGAGGCGGAAACCGTTCGGGTTGATCTTCTGACCCATTTACTTCTCCCCACCCTTCTCCGGGCTGGACACAACCACCGTGATGTGGCTGGTCCGCTTGTTGATGCGGAACGCGCGGCCCTGGGCCCGCGGCTGGAACCGCTTCATGGTGGCACCCTCGTTCACGAAGGCCTCGCTGATGACCAGCTCGTCCTCGTTGAACGCAACACCGGCACGGTCGGCTGCGACGCGAGCGTTCGCGACCGCCGATGCGACTACCTTGTAGACCGGCTCCGAAGCGCCCTGCGGGGCAAACTTCAGAATCGCCAGAGCCTCATTCGCCTGCTTGCCACGAACAAGGTCGACGACGCGCCGGGCCTTCATAGGCGTCACGCGGATATGGCGCGCAATAGCCTTGGCTTCCATTGCTTTCCTTCTCTCGTCTTTCGAAGAAGTGCAAATGCCTCCGGTCCCCGAGGGGACTAGCGGCGCTTGCCCTTCTTGTCGTCCTTCACGTGGCTGCGGAAAGTCCGCGTCAGAGCGAATTCGCCGAGCTTGTGCCCGACCATCGACTCGGTGATGAACACCGGCACGTGCTTGCGGCCGTCATGTACGGCGATCGTGTGCCCGAGCATGTCGGGGACGATCATCGAACGGCGGGACCACGTCTTGATGACGTTCTTGGTGCCCTTTTCGTTCTCAGCCAGAACCTTGAGGAACAGGTGCTGATCTACGAAGGGGCCTTTCTTCAGGCTGCGTGGCATGTCTCCAGGCTCCTATCGCTTGTTCTTGCCAGTACGACGACGACGCACAATGAGCTTGTCGCTTTCCTTGTTCGGGCGGCGCGTGCGGCCTTCCTTCTTACCGTTCGGGTTGACCGGGTTACGGCCACCGGACGTCTTGCCCTCACCACCACCGTGCGGGTGGTCGACCGGGTTCATGGCCACACCGCGGACGGTCGGGCGGATGCCCTTCCAGCGGTTACGGCCGGCCTTGCCCCAGTTGATGTTCGACTGCTCGGCGTTGCCGACCTCGCCGATCGTCGCGCGGCAGCGGACGTCGACGTTGCGGATCTCGCCCGAGGGCAGACGCAGCTGGGCGAACTTGCCCTCGCGGGCCACCAGCTGGATGGAGGCACCGGCCGAGCGGGCCATCTTGGCACCGCCGCCCGGACGCAGCTCCACGGCGTGGATGACAGTACCCACCGGGATGTTGCGCAGCGGGAGGTTGTTGCCCGGCTTGATGTCGGCGTTGGGGCCGGCCTCGACCGCATCGCCCTGGGAGAGCTTGTTCGGGGCGATGATGTAGCGCTTCGTGCCGTCCACGTAGTGGAGCAGCGCGATGCGGGCCGTGCGGTTGGGGTCGTACTCGATGTGAGCGACCTTCGCCGGCACGCCGTCCTTGTCGTGACGACGGAAGTCGATCAGACGGTAGGCGCGCTTGTGGCCGCCACCCTTGTGACGGGTGGTGATCTTGCCGCTGTTGTTGCGACCACCGGACTTAGTCAGCGGGCGAACCAGCGACTTCTCCGGAGTGGTCCGGGTGATTTCTGCGAAGTCGGCAACGGACGAGCCACGGAGGCCCGGCGTTGTCGGCTTGTACTTACGGATTCCCATTTTTATTCCTCGTTAAAGTGGTCTCCGCTTAGGAAAGCGGACCGCCGAAGATGTCGATAGTGCCTTCCTTCAGCGACACGATCGCACGCTTGGTAGCCTTGCGCTCGCCCCAGCCGAAGCGGGTGCGCTTGCGCTTCCCGGCACGGTTGATGGTGTTGACCGAGGCAACCTTCACGCCGAAGATCTTCTCCACGGCGTTCTTGATCTCGGACTTGTTCGAGCGCGGGTCGACCAGGAAGGTGTACTTACCCTCGTCGATCAGGCCGTAGCTCTTCTCGGAGACGACGGGAGCAATGATCACGTCGTGCGGAGTCTTGGTGAAGGCGGCGCTCACTTGGCTTCCTCCTTGTTGACCAGGGCATCGAAGGCAGCCTTGGTGAAGACCACGTCATCGGCGACCAGCACGTCGTACGTGTTGAGCTGGTCGACGTAGATCACGTGGACGTCGGTGAGGTTGCGCACGGAGAGTGCTGCAACGTCATCGGCGCGGTCGATGACAACGAGCATGTTCTTGCGCTCGGTGAGAGCGCGAAGGGTTGCCAGCGCTTCCTTGGTGGACGGCTTGGTGCCGGCCACGAGGGACTCGATGACGTGGATGCGCTCGTGACGAGCGCGATCCGACAGAGCACCGCGGAGCGCGGCGGCCTTCATCTTCTTGGGGGTCCGCTGCGAGTAGTCGCGCGGGGTCGGGCCGTGCACGATGCCGCCGCCGGTCATGTGCGGGGCGCGGATCGAGCCCTGACGAGCCCGGCCGGTGCCCTTCTGCTTGAACGGCTTGCGGCCTGCACCCGAAACCTCGGCGCGGGTCTTCGTCTTGTGCGTACCCTGGCGAGCCGCGGCCAGCTGGCCAACGACGACCTGGTGCAGCAGCGGGACATTGGTCTGGACGTCGAAGATCTCGGCGGGGAGATCGACCTTCACAGAGTTAGCCATTTGGTTATGCTCCCTTCACGGCAGAGCGCACGAGGACGACCTGGCCGCGGGCGCCGGGAACGGCACCCTTGATCAAGAGGAGGTTCTTCTCGGCATCCACAGCGTGAACCGTGAGGTTCTGCGTGGTGTGGCGAACGGCGCCCATGCGGCCAGCCATGCGCAGGCCCTTGAAGACGCGGCCCGGGGTGGACGCGCCACCGATGGAACCCGGCTTACGGTGGTTCTTGTGCGCGCCGTGCGAAGCGCCGACGCCGGAGAAGCCGTGACGCTTCATGACACCGGCGAAGCCCTTGCCCTTGCTCTTTCCGACGACGTCGACCTTCTGGCCGGCCTCGAAGATCTCGACAGAGAGTTCCTGGCCGAGCTCGTAGGAGCCGGCATCAGCAGTGCGCAGTTCGACGACGTGGCGACGCGGCGTGACACCGGCGGCCTCGAAGTGGCCGGCGAGCGGCTTGGTGACCTTGCGCGGGTCGATCTGGCCGAAGCCGATCTGGAGCGCGGTGTATCCGTCGCGGTCTGCGTTGCGCAGCTGGGTCACGACATTGGAGTCGGCCTGGACGACGGTGACCGGGATGAGCTTGTTGTTCTCATCCCACACCTGGGTCATGCCGAGCTTCGTGCCCAGCAGGCCCTTGACATTACGGGTTGCGGTCATAGTCTCTCAGCACCTCCCCTTAAAGCTTGATTTCGATGTTGACGTCAGCCGGAAGGTCGAGACGCATGAGCGAGTCGACGGCCTTCGGAGTCGGATCGACGATGTCGATCAGGCGCTTGTGGGTGCGCATCTCGAAGTGCTCGCGGCTGTCCTTGTACTTGTGGGGCGAACGGATGACGCAGTACACGTTCTTCTCCGTCGGCAGCGGCACGGGGCCGACTACGGTTGCGCCTGCGCGCGTGACCGTCTCTACGATCTTCCGGGCAGAAACGTCAATGACCTCGTGGTCATACGACTTCAGCCGGATGCGGATTTTTTGTCCCGCCATGGCGTCATGCCTCTTTCTGATAGCACTCTCTGTACAGTTGCTGTGCCCTAGACGTGGTCCTCGTCGGACCGGCACGCCTCGCACGGACTGAATCCGGATGAATCCGGGTTCCTCACCCCGCCGAGGTCCGACCCCCGCGGTCGGGCGTGTCGCTAACTCTTCTCAGAGTTGCCTGCCGTAGGGGGATCTTCAGTTGCGCTCTGTTCGCTCCAGTCGGCCACTCCCCCGCCCCGGGCATTATCCCGGGCGGGGAGCTGGCTCCGTCGGAGCCGGCCTGCGGACCATGTCCTGGTACCGGACACGGCTGACCGCAGGCAAAGCAAATGAACAACTTGTCTAGTGTGCCATGCCCGGCCGCGGCGCTGCAACTCGGGGCCTCCCCCGCACCGCTCGCCGGCGCGTGAGATCCCTCATGGCCGGCCCGCCCCGGCGGCCGGTGCCGGCGTTAACGGCGAGAGGACCCCGCCGCCTTCCGGCGACGGGGTCCTCTCGTGCGATCCTGCGGATCTACAAGAAGGTCGGAACCTTACTTGATGATCTTGGTGACGCGGCCCGAGCCAACGGTGCGGCCACCCTCGCGGATAGCGAAGCCGAGGCCCTCTTCCATGGCGATCGGCTGGATGAGCTCAACGGTCATCTCGGTGTTGTCGCCCGGCATGACCATCTCGGTGCCCTCGGGCAGCGTGATGACGCCGGTGACGTCGGTGGTGCGGAAGTAGAACTGCGGGCGGTAGTTCGAGTAGAACGGGTTGTGACGCCCACCCTCGTCCTTGGACAGGATGTAGACGTTCGCCTCGAAGTTCGTGTGCGGGGTGATCGAGCCCGGCTTCACGATGACCTGGCCGCGCTCGACGTCCTCGCGCTTGATGCCGCGGAGCAGCAGGCCACAGTTCTCGCCGGCCCATGCCTCGTCGAGCTGCTTGTGGAACATCTCGATGCCGGTGACCGTGGTCTTCTGGACCGGACGGATGCCGACGATCTCGACCTCGGAGTTGATGCCGAGGGTACCGCGCTCGGCGCGGCCCGTCACGACGGTGCCGCGGCCGGTGATGGTGAAGACGTCCTCGATCGGCATGAGGAACGGCTTGTCGCGGTCACGGACCGGAGTCGGGATGTACTCGTCGACTGCCTCCATGAGGTCCTCGACGGCCTTGACCCACTGCGGGTCGCCCTCGAGAGCCTTCAGGCCGGAGACGCGGATGACGGGTGCGTCGTCGCCGTCGAACTCCTGGGAGGACAGCAGCTCGCGGACCTCCATCTCGACCAGGTCGAGCAGCTCTTCGTCGTCGACCATGTCCGACTTGTTCAGCGCCACGAGCAGCTTCGGCACGCCGACCTGGCGGGCCAGCAGCACGTGCTCGCGGGTCTGGGCCATCGGGCCGTCGGTGGCGGCCACAACGAGGATGGCGCCGTCCATCTGAGCAGCACCGGTGATCATGTTCTTCACGTAGTCAGCGTGACCCGGGGCGTCGACGTGGGCGTAGTGACGCGCCTCGGTCTGGTACTCGATGTGCGCGATGTTGATGGTGATGCCGCGCTGGCGCTCCTCCGGTGCGGAGTCGATGGCGCCGAAATCGCGCTGCTCGTTCAGATCCGGGTACTTGTCAGCAAGCACCTTGGAAATGGCAGCAGTCAACGTGGTCTTACCGTGGTCAACGTGACCAATGGTGCCGATGTTGACGTGCGGCTTAGTCCGCTCGAACTTTGCCTTCGCCACAGGTTCCTCCTAGAACATAGTCAGAAGACTTACCCTCGCCCACGCGGTTCGTGGACGAAACTCATGCAAGTCTAATGGGGGCTGGTTTGTTTCGCTAAATTTGCTTTCCGCAGGCGCCCGCGTCGTCCGGGCCCCTCAGTCTGCCCGGGCGGAGACCGCCGGTGCGGTCCCCGCCCGGTCGCCGCCGACCGTCTCCGGGCGGCGGCAGACCAGGTTCCTCAGGCGATTACTCGCCGCGGGACTTCTGGATGATCTCGTCGGCCACGGCCTTCGGGACCTCGGCGTAGCTGTCGAACGTCATGGTGTAGACGGCACGACCCTGCGTCTTGGAACGCAGGTCGCCGATGTAGCCGAACATCTCGGACAGCGGGACCGAGGCCTTGACGACCTTGACGCCCTGCGCGTCCTCCATGGACTGGATCTGGCCACGGCGGGAGTTCAGGTCGCCGATGACGTCGCCCATGTACTCCTCCGGGGTGCGGACCTCGACGGCCATGACCGGCTCGAGCAGGACCGGGTTGGCGCGGCGTGCGCCTTCCTTGAAGACCTGCGAACCGGCGAGCTTGAACGCCATCTCCGAGGAGTCGACGTCGTGGTACGCGCCGTCGATCAGGGTCGCCTTGACGCCCACGACCGGGTAGCCGGCCAGGATGCCGAACTGCATGGCGTCCTGGATGCCGGCGTCGACGGACGGGATGTACTCGCGCGGGACGCGACCGCCGGTGACGGCGTTCTTGAACTGGTACATCTCGCCCTCGGAGGTGTCCAGGGGCTCGAACGAGACCTGCACCTTGGCGAACTGGCCGGAGCCACCCGTCTGCTTCTTGTGGGTGTAGTCGACCTTCTCGGCGGCCTTCTTGATCGTCTCGCGGTAGGCCACCTGCGGCTTGCCGACGTTGGCCTCGACCTTGAACTCGCGCTTCATGCGGTCCACCAGGATGTCCAGGTGGAGCTCGCCCATGCCGCCGATCTCGGTCTGGCCGGTGTCCTCGTTGAGGTTGACCGTGAAGGTCGGGTCCTCGGCGGCCAGCTTCTGGATGGCCGTGGACAGCTTCTGCTGGTCGCCCTTGGTCTTCGGCTCGATGGCCACGGAGATCACGGGCTCCGGGAAGGTCATCGACTCGAGGACGATCGGGGCGTCCGTGGCGCTCAGGGTGTCACCGGTGGTGACGTCCTTGAGGCCGATCACGGCGTAGATGTGACCCGCCACGATCTCCTCGACCGGGTTCTCCTTGTTGGAGTGCATCTGGAACAGCTTGCCCAGACGCTCCTTCTTGCCCTTGGTCGTGTTCAGCAGCTGCGTGCCGGCCGTGACGCGGCCCGAGTAGACGCGCACGAAGGTCAGCTGGCCGAAGAACGGGTGCGAGGCGATCTTGAAGGCGAGGGCCGAGAACGGCTCGTCCTTGCTCGGCTTGCGGGTCAGCTCGACGGTCTCGTCCGACGGGTCGTGACCGATCATCGGCGGGACGTCCAGCGGGGCCGGCAGGTAGTCGATGACCGCATCCAGCATCGGCTGGACGCCGCGGTTCTTGAAGGCGGAGCCGCAGAAGACCGGGTAGGCCTCGGAGTTGACCGTCATCTTGCGGATGCCGGCCTTGAGCTCCTCGTTGGTGATTTCCTCACCCTCGAGGTACTTCTCCATGAGCTCCTCGGAGGACTCGGCAACCTGCTCGATGAGCTTGTTGCGGTACTCCTCCGCGCGCTCCTTGAGGTCCTCGGGGATCTCGCGGGTCTCGTAGGCCGCACCCATGGTGACGTCGCCCTTGGAGTCGCCCGGCCACACGAGGGCCTTCATGGAGAGCAGGTCCACGACGCCGACGAAGTCGGACTCGGAGCCGATCGGCAGCTGCATGACCAGCGGGGTCGCGCCCAGGCGCTTCACGATGGTGTCCACCGTGAAGTAGAAGTCGGCGCCCATCTTGTCCATCTTGTTGACGAAGCAGATGCGCGGGACGTCGTACTTGTCGGCCTGGCGCCACACGGTCTCCGACTGCGGCTCCACGCCCTCCTTGCCGTCGAAGACGGCAACGGCGCCGTCGAGCACGCGCAGTGCGCGCTCGACCTCGACGGTGAAGTCAACGTGGCCCGGGGTGTCGATGATGTTGATCTGGTTGTTGTCCCAGAAGCAGGTCACGGCGGCGGACGTGATGGTGATGCCGCGCTCCTTCTCCTGCTCCATCCAGTCGGTCGTCGAGGCGCCGTCGTGCGTCTCGCCGATCTTGTGGTTCACACCCGTGTAGAAGAGGATGCGTTCCGTCGTGGTGGTCTTACCGGCATCGATGTGGGCCATGATGCCGATGTTGCGGACCTTCTTGAGGTCGGTGAGCACATCCTGTGCCACGTTGTCTCCCTTTGTCTGTTGACCCGGGGACGACGGCGGCCGGGGCACCTGGGTGCTTCGGCCGCCGTCGTCCACGCGACGTCATGCTTACCAGCGGTAGTGAGCGAAGGCCTTGTTGGACTCGGCCATCTTGTGGGTGTCCTCGCGGCGCTTCACAGCGGCACCGAGACCGTTCGAGGCATCGAGGATCTCGTTCATGAGACGCTCGATCATCGTCTTCTCGCGGCGGTCCTTGGAGTAGCCGACGAGCCAACGGAGGGCGAGGGCGGTGGCGCGGCCCGGCTTGACCTCGACCGGGACCTGGTAGGTGGCGCCACCGACGCGGCGGGAGCGGACCTCGAGGGCCGGGCGGACGTTGTCCATGGCCTTCTTGAGGGTGACCACCGGGTCGTTGCCGGACTTGGCCTCGGCACCGGCGAGGGCACCGTAGACGATGCGCTCGGCGGTCGACTTCTTGCCGTCGACGAGGACCTTGTTGATGAGCTGCGTGACCAGCGGCGACCCGTAGACCGGATCGGCGACGAGCGGGCGCTTGGGCGCCGGACCCTTACGAGGCATTACTTCTTCTCCTTCTTGGCGCCGTAGCGGGAACGAGCCTGCTTACGGTTCTTCACACCCTGGGTATCGAGAGCACCGCGGACGATCTTGTAGCGCACGCCAGGGAGGTCCTTCACACGGCCGCCGCGGACCAGCACGATGGAGTGCTCCTGCAGGTTGTGGCCGACGCCCGGGATGTACGCCGTGACCTCGACGCCGCCGGAGAGGCGCACGCGGGCGACCTTGCGGAGCGCGGAGTTCGGCTTCTTCGGGGTGGTCGTGTACACACGGGTGCACACGCCACGGCGCATGGGATCGCCCTTCAGGGCGGGGGCCTTGGTCTTGTTGACCTTCGGCGAGCGGCCCTTGCGGACCAGCTGCTGAATAGTAGGCACTTTCGTGTCCTCCGGTTTCTGTGATCTGCCGCGCCGTGGGCCCAGGGAGCCGCCGGCACTGCGGTGTGGTCGTTTCATCGCAACGCAACGGCAGCGGAATCGACCGTAGGCGTGCAAAAGTGTGGCATTCGTCGCGCAACTTCCCCGCGACCCGGACCGTGTCCCTTTGCCACACACAAAACAATTGACATCAATCTACCACGATTCGGGCCCGTGCTCCGAATCGGAGCGTGTGAGCCCGGCGACGGCGAAGGGGCGGCACCGCCGCTGCGGTGCCGCCCCTCGTCGTGGATCGGCCGGATGACCTCTCCCCTAGGGGATCAGTCCCCTACTGCCTGTGATCAGCGGAAGTCGCTGCCCAGGTCGTAGTCGTCCATCGGGATGGCCGTGAACTCGGGGCTCAGCCCGTTGTCCATGCCCTCGTAGTCGAAGCCCGTGAAGGCGCTCGGCCCGGTGAACAGGTTGGCCTTGGCCTCCTCGGTCGGCTCCACCGAGACCTTCGTGTAGCGGTCCAGGCCGGTGCCGGCCGGGATCAGCTTGCCGATGATCACGTTCTCCTTCAGGCCGACGAGGGAGTCCGACTTGGCCTCCATGGCGGCCTGCGTGAGCACGCGCGTCGTCTCCTGGAAGGAGGCGGCGGAGAGCCACGAGTCGGTCGCCAGCGAGGCCTTGGTGATGCCCATGAGCTCGTCGCGGCCGGACGCCGCGGTCTTGCCCTCGGACACGGCCTTGCGGTTCTCCGAGACGAACCGGGCGCGGTCGGTGAGCTCGCCCGGCAGCAGGTCGGTGTCGCCCTGCTCGATCACGGTGATCCGGCGCAGCATCTGCCGGACGATGACCTCCACGTGCTTGTCGTGGATGCCCACACCCTGGGACTGGTAGACGTTCTGGACCTCGCGGACCAGGAACTTCTGCGCCTCCCGCGGGCCGAGCACGCGCAGCACCTGCTTGGGGTCGATCGCACCGGCGACGAGCTGCTGGCCGACCTCCACGTGGTCGCCGTCGACGACCAGCATGCGGGCACGGCGCAGGATCGGGTACGCGATGTCCTCGGTGCCGTCGTCCGGGGTGATGACGATGCGCAGCTGACGGTCGGCGTCCTCGATAGTCACGCGGCCGGCGACCTCGGAGATCGGGGCCACACCCTTCGGGGTGCGGGCCTCGAAGAGCTCCTGGATACGGGGCAGACCCTGGGTGATGTCCTCTGCGGAGGCGACACCACCCGTGTGGAACGTACGCATGGTGAGCTGCGTGCCCGGCTCGCCGATGGACTGCGCGGCGATGATGCCGACGGCCTCGCCGATGTCCACGAGCTTGCCCGTGGCCAGGGAGCGGCCGTAGCAGAGCGCGCAGGTCCCGACGGCGGACTCGCAGGTCAGCACGGAGCGGACCTTGATCTCCTGGACGCCCGCCTCGTAGAGGCGGTCGATCAGGACGTCGCCCACGTCGGCGCCGGCCTCGGCCAGCACGTTGCCCTCGGCGTCGTTGACGTCGGTGGCCAGCGTGCGGGTGTAGGCCGAGTTCTCCACGGTCTCGTGCTTGCGCACGGTGCCCAGGTCGTCGACGGTCGCGATCGGCACGGTCAGGCCGCGGCGGGTGCCGCAGTCGTCCTCGCGGACGATGACGTCCTGGGAGACGTCGACCAGACGACGGGTCAGGTAGCCCGAGTTGGCCGTCTTCAGCGCCGTATCGGCCAGGCCCTTGCGCGCACCGTGCGTCGCGATGAAGTACTCGAGGACCGTGAGGCCCTCACGGTACGAGGACTTGATCGGACGCGGGATGATGTCGCCGCGCGGGTTGGACACGAGACCACGGATACCCGCGATCTGGCGCAGCTGGAGCCAGTTGCCTCGAGCCTTCGAGGTCACCATGCGGTTGATGGTGTTCAGCTTCTCCATGCCGTTCTTCATCGCCTCGGCGACCTCGTCGGTCGCCTTGGTCCAGATGTCGACCAGCTCGGTGCGGCGCTCGTCGTCGGCGATCAGGCCCTTGTCGAACTGGGCCTGCACCTTGAGTGCCTGCTCCTCGTACGGCGCCAGGATCTCCGCCTTGTTCATGTTGGAGGAGACGTCCGAGATCGCGACCGTCACACCCGAGCGGGTCGCCCAGTAGAAGCCGGCGTCCTTCAGGTTGTCCAGCGTCTGCGCGGTGATGATCTTCGGGTAGCGCTCGGCGAGGTCGTTGACGATCTCCGAGAGCGCGTCCTTGCCCGCGACGTGCTCGACCCACGGGTAGTCCTCGGGCAGGGTCTCGTTGAAGAGCACCTGGCCCAGGGACGTCTCGATGAGCGCCGGGGTGCCCGGCTCCCAGCCCTCGGGGGCCGGCTGCTCGTCGGACGGCACGAAGCCCTCCACGCGGATCCTGGCGACGGCGTTGAGGTGCAGCTCGCCGGCGTCGTGCGCCATGATCGCCTCGGCCGCGGTCGTGAAGACACGGCCCTCGCCCTTCTCCCCCTCGCGCTTGGTGGTGAGGTGGTGGAGGCCGATGATCATATCCTGCGACGGCAGAGCCACCGGACGGCCGTCGGACGGCTTCAGGATGTTGTGCGACGAGAGCATCAGGATGCGCGCCTCGGCCTGCGCCTCCGGCGACAGCGGCAGGTGCACTGCCATCTGGTCGCCGTCGAAGTCGGCGTTGAACGCGGCGCAGACGAGCGGGTGCAGCTGCAGGGCCTTGCCCTCGACGAGCTGCGGCTCGAACGCCTGGATGCCCAGACGGTGCAGGGTAGGTGCACGGTTGAGCAGCACCGGGTGCTCGGTGATGATCTCCTCGAGCACGTCCCAGACCTGCGGGCGGTAGCGCTCGACCATGCGCTTGGCGCTCTTGACGTTCTGCGCGTGGTTGAGGTCCACCAGGCGCTTCATCACGAACGGCTTGAAGAGCTCCAGCGCCATCTGCTTGGGCAGGCCGCACTGGTGCAGCTTCAGCTGCGGGCCGACGACGATGACCGAACGGCCGGAGTAGTCGACGCGCTTGCCGAGCAGGTTCTGGCGGAAGCGGCCCTGCTTGCCCTTGAGCATGTCGGACAGCGACTTCAGCGGACGGTTGCCCGGCCCCGTGACCGGACGGCCGCGGCGGCCGTTGTCGAACAGGGAGTCCACAGCCTCCTGGAGCATACGCTTCTCGTTGTTCACGATGATCTCGGGGGCACCGAGGTCCAGCAGGCGCTTCAGGCGGTTGTTGCGGTTGATCACGCGACGGTACAGATCGTTCAGGTCGGAGGTCGCGAAGCGGCCGCCGTCCAGCTGGACCATCGGGCGCAGCTCCGGCGGGATCACCGGGACGGCGCCCAGGACCATGCCCAGCGGGCTGTTGTCCGTGGTCAGGAACGCGTTGACGACCTTCAGGCGCTTCAGCGCACGGGTCTTGCGCTGGCCCTTGCCGCTCTTGATGATGTCGCGCAGGTGCTCGGCCTCGGCCTCGAGGTCGAAGGACTCGAGGCGCTTGCGGATCGCCTCGGCGCCCATCGCGCCCTCGAAGTACAGGCCGTACTTCTCGCGCATGGCGCGGAACAGGCCCTCGTCGCCCTCGAGGTCGGCGACCTTGAGGTTCTTGAAGCGGTCCCACACCTGCTCGAGGCGCTCGATCTCGGCGTCGGCGCGCTTGCGGATCTGCGCCATCGTCTTATCGGCGAGGTCGCGGGCCTTCTTCTTCTCCGCGGCCTTGGCCCCCTCGGCCTCGAGGCGGGCGAGGTCGTTCTCCAGGTCGCGGGCGACGGCGGCGATGTCCGAGTCGCGGTTCTCGACGAGCTGCTTGCGCTGCAGGTCGTGCTGCGCCTGCAGGTTCGGCAGCTCGGCGTGACGGCGCTCCTCGTCGACCGAGGTGATCATGTAGGCCGCGAAGTAGATGATCTTCTCGAGATCCTTCGGGGCCAGGTCCAGCAGGTAGCCCAGACGGGACGGGACGCCCTTGAAGTACCAGATGTGCGTGACGGGGGCGGCCAGCTCGATGTGGCCCATGCGCTCGCGGCGCACCTTGGCACGGGTCACCTCGACGCCGCAGCGCTCGCAGATGATGCCCTTGAAGCGCACGCGCTTGTACTTGCCGCAGTAGCACTCCCAGTCCCGGGACGGACCGAAGATCTTCTCGCAGAAGAGTCCGTCCTTCTCGGGCTTCAGGGTGCGGTAGTTGATGGTCTCCGGCTTCTTGACCTCGCCGTAGCTCCACTCGTGGATGTCTTCGCCGGTGGCCAGGCCGATTCGCATGAGGCCGAAGGAGGAATCGTTGGACATATGGTCCCTATCTCTCTAATTCTCTGAAGTCTTGTCCAGCGGCGCGGGCCGCTGATGGGTTCGGGAAAAAGATCGGTACGACGGCGGGTGCCCGGCGGTGCGCCGGGCCCCCGCCCGTGTACTAGACCTCCTCGACGGAGCTCGGCTCGGCCCGCGAGAGGTCGATGCCGAGTTCTTCCGCGGCCCGGAAGACTTCCTCGTCCGAGTCACGCATCTCGATCGTGGTGCCGTCCGCGGACAGCACCTCGACGTTCAGGCACAGCGACTGCATTTCCTTGATGAGCACCTTGAAGGACTCGGGCACGCCCGGGTCCGGGATGTTCTCGCCCTTGACGATCGCCTCGTAGACCTTCACGCGGCCGTGGACGTCGTCGGACTTGATGGTCAGCAGCTCCTGCAGCGTGTAGGCGGCGCCGTACGCCTCCAGGGCCCAGACCTCCATCTCACCGAAGCGCTGGCCGCCGAACTGGGCCTTACCGCCGAGCGGCTGCTGGGTGATCATGGAGTACGGGCCGGTCGAGCGCGCGTGGATCTTGTCGTCGACCAGGTGATGCAGCTTCAGGATGTACATGTAGCCGACGGAGATCGGGTCCGGGAACGGCTCGCCGGAGCGGCCGTCGAACAGGTTCGCCTTGCCGGTGTTGCCGATCAGCCGCTGGCCGTCGCGGGTCGGGGTGGTGTGGTCCAGCAGGTTGCGGACCTCGCCCTCCTCGGCGCCGTCGAAGACCGGGGTCGCGACCGTCGTCGGGCCCGACTCGCGGGGCAGGTTCGGGAGGTGCTGCAGCCACTCGGGCTCGCCCTCGATCTTCCAGCCCTGCTTCGCGGCCCAGCCCAGGTGGATCTCCAGGACCTGGCCGATGTTCATGCGGCCCGGGACGCCCAGCGGGTTCAGGATCACGTCGACCGGCGTGCCGTCCTCGAGGAACGGCATGTCCTCGACGGGCAGGATGCGCGAGATGACGCCCTTGTTGCCGTGGCGGCCGGCGAGCTTGTCGCCGTCGGTGATCTTGCGCTTCTGCGCCACGTAGACGCGGACCAGCTGGTTCACGCCCGGGGGCAGCTCGTCGTCGTTGTCGCGGTCGAAGATCCGCACGCCGATGACGGTGCCGGACTCGCCGTGGGGCACCTTCAGGGACGTGTCGCGGACCTCGCGGGACTTCTCGCCGAAGATGGCGCGCAGCAGGCGCTCCTCCGGGGTCAGCTCCGTCTCGCCCTTCGGCGTGACGCGGCCGACCAGGATGTCGCCGGCCTCGACCTCGGCGCCGATGTGGATGATGCCGCGCTCGTCGAGCTGGCTCAGCACCTCCTCGGACACGTTCGGGATGTCGCGGGTGATCTCCTCGGCACCGAGCTTGGTGTCGCGGGCATCGACCTCGTGCTCCTCGATGTGGATCGAGGTCAGGACGTCCTCGGACACCATCCGCTGGGACAGGATGATGGCGTCCTCGAAGTTGTGGCCCTCCCAGGACATGAACGCCACCAGGAGGTTCTTGCCCAGCGACAGCTCGCCCTTGTCGGTCGACGGACCGTCGGCGAGGATGCTCTGGAACTCCACGCGGTCGCCCTCGGAGACGCGGACCCGCTGGTTGTACGCGTTGCCCTGGTTGGAGCGCGCGAACTTCATGATCGGGTACGCGGACTCCGTGCCGTCGTCGTTCATGACGATGACCAGGTCGGCGGAGACCGTGGTGACCACACCGGCCTTCTCGGCGGTGACGGCGTCACCGGCGTCGACGGCCACGTACTTCTCCATGCCGGTGCCCACGAGCGGGGCCTCCGACTGGAGCAGCGGCACGGCCTGACGCTGCATGTTGGCGCCCATGAGCGCGCGGTTGGCGTCGTCGTGCTCGAGGAACGGGATCAGGGCCGTCGCCGCGGACACCATCTGGCGCGGGGAGACGTCCATGAAGTCGATCTCGGACGGGGAGACGAGCACGGGCTCGCCGCCGCCGCCGCGCTCGCGGCAGAGGACGAGGTCCTCGGCGAAGCGCTGGTCGTCCGTCAGGGGCGCGTTGGCCTGGGCGATGAGGGCGTCGAGCTCCTCGTCGGCCGTGAGGTACTGGACCTCCTCGGTGACCCGGCCGTCGACGACCTTGCGGTACGGCGACTCGATGAAGCCGAACGCGTTGATGCGCGCGTAGGTCGCGAGCGAGCCGATCAGGCCGATGTTCGGGCCTTCAGGGGTCTCGATCGGGCACATGCGGCCGTAGTGCGACGGGTGGACGTCACGGACCTCCATGCCGGCGCGGTCGCGGGACAGGCCGCCCGGGCCGAGCGCGGACAGGCGGCGCTTGTGCGTCAGGCCGGCCAGCGGGTTGTTCTGGTCCATGAACTGCGACAGCTGGGAGGTTCCGAAGAACTCCTTGATCGCGGCGACGACCGGGCGGATGTTGATCAGCGTCTGCGGCGTGATGGCCTCGACGTCCTGCGTGGTCATGCGCTCGCGGACGACGCGCTCCATGCGGGACAGGCCGGTGCGGACCTGGTTCTCGATCAGCTCGCCGACGGCGCGGATGCGGCGGTTGCCGAAGTGGTCGATGTCGTCGACCTCGACGCGGATGTCCACGTCCTCGCCGTTGCGGCGACCCGGGACCGTGGCCTCGCCCGCGTGCAGCGCGACGAGGAACTTGATCATGGCGACGATGTCGTCGTTGCCGAGCACCGAGGCGCCCGGACCGGAGAGCGGCTTGTCCAGCCCCAGCTTGCGGTTGATCTTGTAGCGGCCGACCTTCGCCAGGTCGTAGCGCTTCGCGTTGAAGTACAGGTTGTCCAGCAGGTTCTGCGCGGACTCGACTGTCGGCGGCTCTCCCGGACGGAGCTTGCGGTAGATGTCGAGGAGGGCTTCCTCCTGCGTCTCCGTGGTGTCCTTCTCCAGGGTGGCGCGGATCGACTCGTAGTTGCCGAACTCGGCCAGGATGTCGGCCTCGCTCCAGCCGAGGGCCTTGAGCAGGACCGTGACGGACTGCTTGCGCTTGCGGTCGAGGCGGACGCCGACCTGGTCGCGCTTGTCGATCTCGAGCTCGAGCCAGGCACCGCGGGAGGGGATGACCTTGGCGGTGAAGATGTCCTTGTCGGACGTCTTGTCCGGGGTGCGCTCGAAGTAGGCGCCCGGGGAGCGGACCAGCTGCGAGACGACGACGCGCTCGGTGCCGTTGATGATGAACGTGCCGTTCTGGGTCATCAGCGGGAAGTCGCCCATGAACACGGTCTGCTGCTTGATCTCGCCCGTGTTGTTGTTCATGAACTCGGCCTTGACGTACAGCGGCGCGGCGTAGGTCGCGTCGCGGTCCTTGCACTCGGCCTCGGTGTACTTGGGGTCGGCGAACTCCGGATCGGAGAAGCTCAGCGACATCGTCTGCTGGAAGTCCTCGATCGGGGAGATCTCCTCGAAGATCTCGGAGAGGCCGGAGACCTCGGCGATGCTGTCGTCGCCGATCTCCTGGGCCGCCGCGAAGCGGTCCTTCCACCGCTGGTTGCCCACCAGCCAGTCGAAGCTCTCCGTCTGCAGTGCCAGCAGGTTGGGCACGTCCAGCGGTTCGTGGATCTTTGCGAATGAGATTCGGCCAGCCGCTTCTGCGGACCGCGCCGAACTAGCGGTTACGTTTTGAGAGGTGCTCGAGGCGACCAAGATGGATCCTTCCACAGACCGTCAGGTTTCCGAGCGCCTCCCCCGCCCGTCCATGCCGCCGCCGTCAGTCGGGCACACCAGTCGTCGTACTGGGTGCTGCTGATCGGGTTGCCGGTCGACATCACGGGATTCTCGGACCCACCGCTATATGAAGGCCAGAACGCAGAGAGGGAAGACGCAAAGCTCCATTCTACATACGGGCACCTAGCATGTCTAGTGGAGGATTGACAAGCGGCACACGCGGGATTCCCGCCGATGCGGCCCTGACCAGCGGACTCCACTGTGTCATTGGTCACGCTAGAGTGGTTGCATGAGCATTCGGGATATGGGGAGCAAGGACGCCGGCGCCGCCCGGGAGGCCGTGATCGTCGGCGGCGCGCGCACGCCGTTCGGCCGGTTCAACGGGGGCCTCGCGGCCCTGACCGCGGTGCAGCTCGGCGCCCGCGCGATCGCCGGGGCACTGGAGCGCTCGGGGGTCGGCGCGGACGCCGTCGACGCCGTCGTGATGGGCCAGGTGGTCCAGGCCGGCGCCGGCCAGAACCCGGCGCGGCAGGCGGCCGTCGCCGCCGGCATCGGCTGGGACGTCCCCACCGTCACCATCAACAAGGTCTGCCTCTCCGGGCTGGCCGCCGTCACCGACGCCGCCCGCCTGGTGCGCCTGGGCGAGGCGGACGTGGTCGTGGCCGGCGGCATGGAGTCCATGACGAACGGCCCGCACGTGCTGCCCGGATCGCGCCGGGGCTGGACCTACGGGGACATCTCGGCGGTCGACTCCGTGGCCCACGACGGGCTGACGGACGCGTTCGACGGCGTCTCCATGGGCGTGAGCACCGAGCGGCACAACAGCGGCCTCGGGATCGCCCGCGCCGATCAGGACGAGGTCGCCGCCGAGTCGCACCGACGCGCGGCGGCCGCCCAGGCCGAGGGCGTGTTCGAGCAGGAGATCGTGCCGGTGGAGATCCCCCGGCGCAAGGGCGAGCCCGTGGTGGTCTCCGCGGACGAGGGCGTCCGGCCGGACACGACCCCGGAGACCCTCGCGGGGCTGCGCCCCGCCTTCGACCCCGACGGGACCATCACGGCCGGCAACTCCTCGCCGCTCTCGGACGGCGCGGCGGCCGTCGTCGTCGCGTCCCGGGCCTACGCCGAGGAGCACGGGCTGACCGTGCTGGCGGCGATCGGCGCCCCCGGGCAGGTGGCCGGCCCGGACAACTCGCTGCACTCGCAGCCCTCCCGGGCGATCGAGCGGGCGCTGGCGACCGCCGGCTGGAGCATCGCCGACGTCGACTTCGTCGAGATCAACGAGGCCTTCGGCGCCGTGGCGTGCCAGTCGCTGCGGGACCTGGACTACCCGCTGGAGCGGACCAACATCCACGGCGGGGCGATCGCGCTGGGGCACCCGATCGGCGCCTCCGGTGCGCGCCTGGCGCTGCACGCGGCGCTGGAGCTCGCGCGCCGCGGATCCGGCCGGGCCGCGGTCAGCCTGTGCGGCGGAGGAGGGCAGGGCGAAGCCCTCCTGCTGCAGCGCTGACGCGCTCCCCCGCCCAGTCCAGGCCGCGCGTGACCGCGTGGGAGAGCGGCTTGCCGTACGGCCGCTCGACCGCGCGGTGCACCGCGTAGGCCGCTACGAGGACCAGGGCGACGACGGCGGCGAGCGTCAGGGGGCGCGGGAGGACGGGGGCCAGGATCCCGATGAGCCACCAGCCCCACATCTGGTGCAGGAGGTAGACCGGGTAGGTCAGGGCGCCAGCAGTCGTGGCGCCGGGGACCTGCCAGTCGCGGGCCCGGGTGAGCGTCATGCCCGCGAGCAGGGCGAACAGGGCCACCACGATCGGCCAGTAGACCTCGGGGGCGATCGTGTAGCCGACCAGCGATTCGACCTCGCCGCTGATGCGCTTGCCCGTGAAGAAGGCGCTGAGGGCCACGTTGGTGCCCAGGACGATCCAGCGCAGCGGCGTGTGCCCGAAGCGGAAGATGAGGAAGAGCGCGATGCCACCGGCGAAGAGCGGTGCGTGCTGCTTCATGAGGACGGCGTCCAGCGCCCCGAGCCCGGCGGCGTCCGCGAGGATCCCCGCCACCGGCCAGAGGCCGGCGAACGCGAGCATGCGCCCGGGCGTGAGCCAGCCGAGGAGCATGAACAGCAGGATCCAGCCGTAGAAGCGCATCTCGGCCCAGAGGGTCCAGTAGACGCCGTCGATGTCCGGGACGTCGGCCGCGGACTGGAACATCGTGAAGTTCACGGCCCAGTCGGCGTAGGTGAGCTTGTCGCCGGCGTCGGCCCAGATGAAGAAGACGAGGACCCCGGTGGCGAGGACGCCCACCCAGTAGGCGGGGAAGAGCCGGCCGATGCGCGAACCGACGAACTGGCTGGGCCGCCGGCCGTAGCTGGAGAGCAGGATGACGAAGCCGCTGACGATGAAGAACAGCGGAACGCCGAGGTTGCCGAAGGTCGTGATCCGGCTGAGCAGCGGCCAGGCCTCGCTGGCGTTGTCCGGACCCCAGTTGCTGTGGTGCCATGCGGTGTAGTGGTAGAAGACCACCAGCAGCGCCGCCACGAGGCGCGTGACATCGAGGAGGGCCAGCCGAGATCTCATATTGGTAACGATACGAAGTCAGGCTTGGAGCCCGGTCAACGTTGACTGGGACGCCGGTGCGCGCCGGAGGGGCGGATTGGTACGACGAAACCCCGTCCCCCGCTGCTGCGGGGAACGGGGTTTCGTCGGTGAGATCCGGTCGGGACCGGCCTCGAGAAGTCCGGGGGACTTACTTGAGGGTGACCGTGGCGCCGGCGGCCTCGAGGGCCTCCTTGGCCTTCTCGGCGGTCTCCTTGTTGGCGCCCTCGAGGACGGCCTTCGGAGCGCCGTCGACGAGCTCCTTGGCTTCCTTCAGGCCCAGCGACGTGAGGCCACGGACCTCCTTGATGACGCCGATCTTCTTGTCGCCGGCGGCCTCGAGGATGACGTCGAACTCGGTCTGCTCCTCGGCAGCGGCCTCGCCGCCACCGGCGGCCGGGCCGGCAACGGCGACGGCAGCAGCGGTGACCTCGAAGGTCTCCTCGAAGGACTTCACGAACTCGGAGAGCTCGATGATGCTCATTTCCTTGAAAGCGTCGAGCAGCTCGTCAGTGGTAAGCTTCGCCATGATTTTGGCGTCCTTTCCTTTGAGCGGCGCCCTGGAGGCGCCGCAAGTTTGCGGTGGGGTGAGAAGCCTCAGGCCTCTTCGGTGGCGGCGTCGGAAGCGGGCGCTTCCTCGGCCTCGGCGGCGGGAGCCTCAGCCGGGGCGCCACCTTCTTCTTCGAGCTTCGCGCGCAGCGCGTCGATGATGCGGGCCGCGGCGGACGCCGGGGCCTGCAGGACACCGGCGACGCGGGCCAGCTGGTGCTCACGCGACTCGAGTGCGGCCAGGGCCTCGACCCCGCTCGCGTCGAGTGCCTTGCCCTCGAAGAAGCCGGTCTTCACGACCAGCTGCTTGTTGTCCTTGGCGAAGTCCGTGAGGCTCTTGGCAGCAGCCACGGCGTCGCCCTTGATGAAGGCGATGGCGGTCGGGCCGGAGAGCTGGTCATCGAACGCGTCGATGCCCGCTTCCTTGGCGGCGATGCTGGTCAGGGTGTTCTTGACGACCGAGTACTTGGTCTCGGGACCAAGTGCACGGCGCAGATCCTTGAGCTTCGCCACCGAGAGCCCGCGGTATTCGGTCAGGACAGCGGCGTTCGACTCCTTGAAGTCGGCGGTGATCTCCTCAACAGCGGTGATCTTGCTCTGCGTTGCCATAACCCTCCTTCCGGGGATTGAGTCGGATGTCGATCAGTTCCGGAAGTCCCGCCCCTGGGGGCTCGGGCCCGGGAGGGCCGCACACAAAAAACGCCCCGTGCAGGCGCACAGGGCTTCGAGTACGACGACGTGGTCACCGTGGAGGAAGTGTGTCACCTGCGTGGGTCGTCCTCTACGAGGAACTTTCAGATGCCCGCCCCGGCTCATCCTCGCGGATTCGCCATGGGCACACACCGACCGACGGTCTTAGGTACAGACAACTATAGCGATGCGGCGTCCGCGCGCCAAATCGGCGGGCCGCACCCCGAGGCGGGCCCCGCGGCGAGCCGCGGGAGCGGATCCCGCCCACCCGCCCGGACCCGGACTGGCCCGGAGACGCGGAAGGCCCCGCTGCGCGAGCAGCGGGGCCTTCCGGCGGCGGTCCGGGGACCTTAGGCCGTGACGACCTTGGTGACGTTCGGGTCGACCGGGATGCCCGGGCCGAAGGTCGTGGCGACGGTGGCCTTGCTGATGTAGCGACCCTTGGAAGCGGTCGGCTTCAGGCGGAGGATCTCCTCCAGGGCTGCAGCGTAGTTCTCGGCGAGCTTCTCGACGTCGAAGGACGCCTTGCCGATGATGAAGTGCAGGTTGGAGTGCTTGTCGACGCGGAAGTCGATCTTGCCGCCCTTGATGTCCTCGACGGCCTTGGCGACGTTCATGGTCACCGTGCCCGTCTTCGGGTTCGGCATGAGGTTGCGTGGGCCGAGGATCTTGCCCAGGCGGCCCACCTTGCCCATGAGGTCCGGGGTGGCGACGGCGGCATCGAAGTCGGTCCAGCCGCCCTGGATCTTCTCGATGATGTCGTCCGAGCCGACGTAGTCGGCGCCGGCGGCGATAGCGGCCTCGGCCTTGTCTCCGGTGGCGATGACGACCACGCGGGCCGTCTTGCCGGTGCCGTGCGGCAGGTTGACGGTGCCGCGGACCATCTGGTCGGCCTTGCGCGGGTCGACGCCCAGGCGGAAGGCGACCTCGACGGTCGGGTCGGCCTTGGAGACAGCGGTCTCCTTGGCGAGAGCCACGGCTTCGGCCGGCGAGTACAGCTTGCCGAAGTCGATCTTGGCTACAGCTGCCTCGTATGCTTTGCTGCGCTTTGCCATCTGCGTTTTCTCCTTATGCAGTCGTGGTCCAGTGGGTCGCGCTCGACCCTGCCACTTGCGGTGTCCGGCTCATTCGGCCGGCCCGCGTCTTCGATGTTGAGGTGTCCCGGGTGGGACTGCTCCGGACGAACCGGGGCGGGGTGGGGCTGGTCAGCCCTCGACGGTGATGCCCATGGAGCGGGCGGTGCCGGCGATGATCTTGGCGGCGGCCTGGACGTCGTTGGCGTTCAGGTCCGTCATCTTCTGCTCTGCGATCTCCTCGCACTGCGCCTGGGTCAGCTTGGCGACCTTGACGGTGTGCGGGGTGGCGGAGCCCTTCTGGACGCCTGCAGCCTTCTTGATGAGCTCGGCGGCCGGCGGGGTCTTCGTGATGAAGGTGAAGGAACGGTCCTCGTAGACCGTGATCTCCACGGGGATCACGTTGCCGCGCTGGGATTCGGTCGCAGCGTTGTACGCCTTGCAGAACTCCATGATGTTGACACCGTGCTGACCAAGCGCGGGACCGATCGGCGGGGCCGGGTTGGCGGCGCCTGCCTGGATCTGCAGCTTGATGAGGCCGGTGACCTTCTTCTTGGGGGCCATGTCGGGTCCTTCTACTCTTTACGTTTCCCACGCAGCACAGGAGCGTGCTGGAGGGGGTTGATTGCCGTGGCGCGGCAACCGAACGGCCCCATCCGGTCAAAGCGGTCCGGAATGGGGCCGAAGCCTGTTAATACTACGGGATCGCTACTGGATCTTGGTGACCTGGTCGAAGGACAGGGTCACCGGCGTCTCGCGCTCGAAGATCGAGACCAGGACCACGAGCTGCTTGGTGTCCAGCTTGATCTCGGAGATCGTGGCCGGCAGCGTCTCGAACGGGCCGTCGTTGACGGTGACCGACTCGCCGACCTCGAAGTCCACGGTGACCTCGGAGATCGGGGCGCGGCCCGGCTTCGAGGAGCCCTCCCCGTCCTCCTCCGAGACGATCGTGTGCTCCAGCATCGAGAAGACCTCGTCCAGGCTCAGCGGCGTCGGATCGTGGGCGTTGCCGACGAATCCGGTCACACCGGGAGTGTGGCGGACGACACCCCAGGACTCGTCCGTGAGCTCCATGCGCACGAGCACGTAGCCCGGGATGCGCACGCGGCGGACGATCTTCTTGGTGGTGTTCTTGATCTCCATGACCTCTTCCATGGGGACCTGGATCTCGTAGATGAAATCCTCCATGTTGAGGGTCTGGATGCGGGTCTCCAGGTTGACCTTCACGCGGTTCTCGTAGCCCGCGTAGGAGTGGATGACGTACCAGTCGCCCGGCTGGCGGCGCAGCTTGGCCCGGAACTCCTCCTTGGGGTCGACCTCCGGCGCGGCGTCCGCGTCCTCGGTGGCCGACTCGGCGTCCGGGGCCTCGGCGTCCGCCTCGGCGGCGGGCGCGTCCTGCGCCGGCGCTGCGCCGTCGGAATCTGCGCCCTCGGAAACGGCAGCTTCGGCCGACGCCTCGGCGTCGGCCTCCGGTGCCAGGTCAACGTTCTCTTCGTTGCCCTGGGCTTCGAGTTCCTGATCGGACACGGGGTTCCTGCTTTCTGTCACTGGTTAACCAGAAGTGTTCATCGTGCAGCGGGCCGTCGCCACGCGTCAACGAGACTTACTGCTCCAGCGGTTCCGTGAAAACGAAGATCGACGCGTTGCCGAACAGGAAGTCCAGTGCACTGACAATCAGCATCACGATGATGACGAAGCAGAGAACGGTGATCGTGTAGTTGACCCATTCCTTCTTCGTCGGCGTGACGACCTTTTTCAGCTCGGAGACGACCTGACGGAGGAAGAGCGCGATCTTGGCGAAGATCCCCCGATTGTCGGCCTTGGGAGCTCGCATGTCGTTAGAGTCGCTCGCCGCGGTATCGCTCACGCTACCTCGATCCAGGTGGTTTCCGATGAAACAGTCACGGTGCCCCGCTGGTCCCTCAGACCCGCGAGACACCGTGACGTGGTTATCGCTGAGCACATCACGGACGGATCCATGATGGCCACTGCGCAGGGCAGACAGGACTCGAACCTGCAACCTGCGGTTTTGGAGACCGCTGCGCTACCAATTGCGCCACTACCCTAGGTTGTTCCGATCGCCCGCACCCGGCTCGGGGCAACTGCCCCACCGACTGCACGGTCCGATCGCGGTGCTTCGCAACACCGAGGTAAAAGTTTACGCAATGGATCGCCACAAGTCGAACCGGACGTCGCGGCGAGCCGCCGGGCACCATGTCGCGGGCCCGCACCACTAAGCTGGGACCGTCGCCCCGCAACCACAGTGAAAGCGAGCCAGAAGCGCATGTCCCGGATCTCCCGCCGCGTCGGTTCCATCGCCGAGTCCGCCACCCTCGCCGTCGACGCGAAGGCCAAGGCCCTCAAGGCCGCCGGGCGCCCGGTGATCGGCTTCGGCGCCGGCGAACCCGACTTCCCGACCCCCGAGTACATCGTCGACGCCGCCGTCGAGGCCGCGCGCGATCCGCGGAACCACCGCTACTCCCCCGCCGCCGGCCTGCCGGAGCTGCGCGAGGCGATCGCCGCGAAGACGCTGCGGGACTCCGGGTACGAGGTCGCCGCCAGCCAGGTCCTCGTGACCAACGGCGGCAAGCAGGCCGTCTACAACACGTTCGCGACGCTGCTGGACCCCGAGGACGAGGTCCTGGTCCCCGCCCCGTACTGGACCACGTACCCGGAGGCCATCCGCCTCGCCGGCGGTGTGCCCGTCGACGTGTTCGCCGGGCCGGAGGCCGAGTACAAGGTCACCGTCGACCAGCTCGAGGCCGCCCGCACGGACCGGACCAAGATCCTCGTCTTCGTCTCCCCCTCCAACCCGACCGGCGCCGTGTACTCCCCGGACGAGGTCGTCGCGATCGGCCGCTGGGCTGCGGAGCACGGCCTCTGGGTGGTGACGGACGAGATCTACGAGCACCTGGTGTACGACGGCGTCGAGTTCACGTCGATCGCCGGCGCCGTCCCCGAGCTGGCCGACCGCGTGGTGATCCTCAACGGCGTCGCGAAGACCTACGCCATGACCGGCTGGCGCGTCGGCTGGATGGTCGGCCCGCAGGACGTCATCAAGGCGGCCACCAACCTGCAGTCGCACGCCACCTCCAACGTCTCCAACGTCTCCCAGCGCGCGGCCCTGGCCGCCGTCACGGGGTCGCTGGACGCGGTGCACGAGATGCGCGCGGCCTTCGACCGCCGCCGCCGGGCGATGGTCTCCGCGCTGAACGAGATCGAGGGCTTCTACGCGCCGACGCCGCAGGGCGCGTTCTACGCGTACGTCGACGTCCGCGGGGCGCTCGGCCGGGAGATCGGCGGGGCCACCCCGACGACGTCCGCGGAGCTGGCGGCGCTGATCCTCGAGCAGGCCGAGGTCGCGGTCGTCCCGGGCGAGGCCTTCGGCCCGTCGGGCTTCATCCGTCTCTCCTACGCCCTCGGCGACGAGGACCTGGCCGAGGGCGTCGCCCGCATCCAGAGGCTCCTCGCCCGCTAGAGGATGCGGCGGTCCACGGCCCAGCGCGTGAGCTCGTGCCGGTTGGACAGCTGCAGCTTGCGCAGCACGGAGGAGACGTGGGTCTCGACGGTCTTGACGGAGATGAAGAGGTCCTTCGCGACCTCCTTGTAGCTGTAGCCGCGGGCGATGAGCCGCATGACCTCGAGCTCGCGCGCCGAGAGCAGGTCCAGATCGTCGTCCGCGCTCACCGCGGCACCCGTGCCGAACGCGTCCAGCACGAAACCCGCCAGCCGTGGCGAGAAGACGGCGTCTCCCCCGGCCACCCGCACGACGGCGTCGGAGATCTCCCGGCCCGAGGCCGACTTGGTGATGTAGCCGCGCGCGCCGGCGCGGATGACGGTCACGACGTCCTCGGCCGCGTCCGAGACGCTGAGGGCCAGGAAGCGGGTCGCCGCGAGCTGGCCCGCGCAGACCGCGAGCACCTCCGCCCCGCCGCCGCCGCGACCGCCCGGCAGGTGGACGTCCAGCAGGACGACCTCCGGCCGCAGCCGCTGCACGGCGGCGACGGCCTCCTCGACCGTCGCCGCCTCGCCGACGACCTCCAGCCGCCCGTCGAGCTCGGCCCGCAGGCCGGCCCGGAAGACCGCGTGGTCGTCCACGACCACCACCCGGATCGGTGCCCCGGCACCCGGGGCGCCGGTCGGCTGGTCCGGGACGACGCCGTCGTGCTGGTTCATGCCTGTTCCTCCTGGTGGGCGCGCTGCGCCCGTTCCTCGTGGGCCGGCTCGTCGCCGGCGCCCTGTCCGTCGGTCGACCGGCCGCCCGCGCGGCCGTTCCCGTTCCCGTTGCGCCCGTCCTCGGCCGTCACGGGCAGGCAGAGCTGGACCTCCGTGCCGTCGGGACCGCTGCGGATCCGGGCGGTGCCGCCATGACGCTGCATGCGTCCAATGATGGACTCGCGCACGCCGAGCCGGTCCTCGGCGATGGTGTCCAGGGAGAAGCCGTCCCCGCGGTCGCGGACGAACACCGCGACCTCGCGCGGGCCGCTCTCCACGTACACCGAGACGCTGCCGCCGGCGTGCTTGGCCGCATTGGCCATCGCCTCGCGCGCGGCCTGGACCAGGGCGTCCTGCCCGGGCACGCCCTCCACCCGGCCCACCGTCACGACGTCGAACCGGACCGGGTAGTGCGCCTCCAGTTCGGCGGCCTCGTTCCGGATCCCGTCCCCGACGTCCGTCTGCTCCGTCGGCGCGTCCCGGTAGAGCCACTGCCGCAGCTCCCGCTCCTGGGCGCGGGCGAGCCGGACCACGTGCGCCTCGTCGCCGGCGCGCTGCTGGATCAGGGCGAGGGTCTGCAGGACGGAGTCGTGCAGGTGGGCGGCGATGTCGGCCCGCTCCGCGGCGCGGATGCGGCTCGCGCGCTCGGCCTGGTAGTCGCGCCAGAAGCGCAGCCCCCAGGGCAGGAGCACCACCACCACGCCCGCCAGGACCACCAGGGAGACCAGGGCCCCGGCCCAGATCGCCTCGACCTGCAGGCTCTGCGCGAGCAGGAGCATCAGGCCGACGATCACGAGCGCGAGACCGGCCGCGAGCCGGACTCCGAGGATCCAGCGCCGGCCCCGTCGCGGAGTCCCGGCGGCGCCTGCCTCCGGATCGGCGTCCGCCCGGGCGCCCGGCTCCGCGGGGGCCGACGCATGGAAGCGGGAGCGCCCCGCGTCGATCTGCGTCCACACGAGGGCCGCGCCCGCGGCGGTCACCACCATCGGCCACACGAAGCCCCACGCCAGGTCGACGCCGAGCAGCTGCGCGACCAGCAGCAGACCGGCGGCCAGCAGGGCGACGCCGATCAGCACGGTCCGCAGGGCCTGTCCCGCGCCCGGGTCGCCGAGACCGGCCGGGAGACCGCGCATGGCGTCGGCCAGGGTCCGGCGCCGGGAGGCGCCGAGCGTCTCCGATGTCCGGGCGGCGTCCGTGCTGCTGGGCAGCAGGATCCACAGCCACGCGTACAGGAAGACGCCGGCCCCGCCGGCGAAGGCGGCCAGCACCATCAGCAGCCGGACCACCCACGCCTGGGTCCCCAGGTGCGCGGCGAGCCCGGAGCAGACGCCCGCGAGCACGCCGGGCTCGCTCCGCAGCAACGGCTCCCGGCCGGCCGAACGCGCGCCGGCGGCGTCGGGTCCCGGCGGGGTCCCGGGTGGAGTGGCAGTCATGGAACTACTAAAGCACGCGGACCCTCCCGCCAGGGGCCGATCCCGGGGTACCCCGGGGCGGGTTCAGGGTCCGTTCAGGGCCTCCCCTCATGGTGCGGCACGGCGGCAAGGAGAAGGATGGATGCCATGAACCCCATGCCTGAGAACTCCTTCTTCCGCTGGCTGCGGTCGCTGGGCGTCGCCCGCAGCTCCGACCGATGGATCGGCGGCGTCGCGGGCGGCCTCGCCGACCGGACCGGCCTCGACCCGATCCTCGTCCGCGGCCTCACCGCCCTGGTGGTCATCTTCACCGGCTTCGGGCTGCTCCTCTACGGTGCGGCGTGGGCCCTGCTGCCCGGCCCGGACGGGCGGATCCACGCCCAGGAGGTGGCCCGCGGCAACTGGACCACCGGTTTCACCGGCGCCCTCGTCGTCTCGCTCATCGGCCTCTTCGGCTGGTTCCGCCCCTGGCACGCGTTCGACGGCGGGTTCGACGGCGGCGACGTGGTCCTGCTCCTCATCGTCGGTCTGGTGGTCTGGTTCCTCATCGCCCGGTCCCGCAAGAACGACGGCAGCCCCACCGCCACGGACCACGGCGCCGAGGGACGCGCAGAGGGACACGCGGAGGGACGGGCCGCGTCCGCCGCAGCCGAGGCCTCCGCGAGGGGCGCCGCCCCGGCGTCCTTCGCCGCGGCCGGTGCCGCAGCGGACCGGCCGGGCACGGACGGTGGCGCCACGGCGTCGTCCACGGCACCGCCCCGCCCGCCGAAGCCTCCGCGGCCGCTGAAGCCGATGTACCGTCCCCTCGGCACCGGAGGCACGCTGATCTGGCTGGGCCTGGCCGTCCTGGCCGGCGGGGCCGTGTTCCTGCTCGACGTCCTGAACCTGGGCGTCCTGCCCGAGGGCGCGGCGGCGCTGGCGATCGCCCTGGCCGTAGCCCTGGCCGTCCTGGCCCTGGGCGTGGTCACCAGCGCGCTCTCCCAGCGCAGCGGCGGCGCCCTGACCGGCTGGACGGTGCTGACGCTCATCGCCGCGCTGCTCTTCGGCGGGCTGGCCAGCCTCCGCGACCACGGCGCGGACCGGTGGGGGCAGGACTGGAACCAGCCGTTCTCCATCGACTCCGGGACCGGGGAGCGCGGATACGTGTTCTCCGACCACACGCTGGACATGACCGGCTACGCGGGCTCGCTCACGGAGGACGTGACCGTGCCGCTCTCGCTGGCCTTCAGCGACACCACCATCCGCGTCCCGGACAGCATCCCGGTGTACCTGGACGCCAACAGCGCCTTCGCCGAGCTGACCATCAACCGCAGCGGCGCCGGCTCCGATGCCGACGAGCGGACGCAGGAGTTCGAGGGGATCAGCGGCCCGAAGGGCGTGCTCGTCACCGACACGACCGAGGGACCCGCCCTGCGCCTGGTGCTCAACGGCGCCTTCAACGACGTCACCATCGACGTGGTGGAGACGAAGACCGAGGAGGTCACCCAGTGAACAACCCCGACATCCCCGACCACGGCCGCCGCCCCGAGGCCGCCGACGAGCAACGCACGGCCGAGGAGTACGCCGCCGACGAGCAGCCGACCCGGCCGATCCACGACGAGCAGCCCGCCCGGCCCCTCCAGGGCGAGCGGCCCACCCCCGAGGGAACCGTGGGAGCGGACCCGGCCTGGTCCCCGCCCGCACCCCCGGTCCCGGCCCAGCGGCCGATCAAGCGCGGGATCCCCCTGGGGACGCTCGTGTTCGGCCTCGCGTCGCTCGTCGTCGCGGTCGCGCTCCTGGCGAACGCCTTCCTGGACATCGCCGTGAACCCGGCCATCGTCGTGGTCCTCATCCTGCTCGGCGCCGGTGCCATCATGGTCATCGGCGGCATCGCCGCCACCCGGCGGCGCAGGGACGCCGAGGATCACCGCCCCGGCTCCGACCCCTACAACGCTGACACCACCGACCCCCATGTGAGAGGCTGACGCCATGGACAAGTTCTTCGACACGCTCCGCTCGATCAAGTTCCGCCGCAGCCGGCGCCGCGTGGTCGCGGGCATCGCCGGCGGCATCGCCGACAGCACCGGCTGGGACGTCACGCTCGTCCGCATCGGCGTCCTGCTGTCTTTCCTCCTGCCGGTGGTCGGCATCGGCCTCTACGTGGTCGCCTGGCTGCTGATCCCCTACGAGGACGGCACGATCGCCCTCGAGAAGCTCGTCGGCAGCGCGCGCTGACCGGCGGCAGCCCCTCCCCGACCGAGCGTCGGCCCATCCCGACCAGGCGTCACCCCGACGGCCACCACAGCCCAGGCTGTGGTGGCCGTCTCCTTTGTTGCTAGCATCTATGTCAGCCCAGCGTCGTGCTCAACAGTCAGTTCGGCATCTGCCGACCACAGCGAGACAGGAAGCAGAACGCATGCGCATCGGCATTCTGACCAGCGGCGGTGATTGCCCCGGCCTCAACGCCGTCATCCGCGGCGCCGTCCTCAACGGCATCAAGACCTACGGACACGAGTTCGTGGGCCTGCGCGACGGCTGGCGCGGCCTCGTGGAGGGCGACGTCATGGAGCTGCCCCGCGCGGAGGTCCGCGGCATCTCCAAGCAGGGCGGCACCATCATCGGCACCTCCCGCACCAACCCCTTCGAGGGCGAGCGCGGCGGCCCGGAGAACATCTCCCGCACCATGGCCGAGCTCGGGATCGACGCCGTCATCGCGATCGGCGGCGAGGGCACCCTCGCGGCCGCGAAGCGACTCACGGATGCCGGCCTCAACATCGTCGGCGTCCCGAAGACCATCGACAACGACCTGGACGCGACCGACTACACGTTCGGCTTCGACACCGCCGTGTCCATCGCCACCGAGGCCATGGATCGGCTCCGCACCACGGGCGAGTCCCACCACCGCTGCATGGTTGCCGAGGTGATGGGCCGCAACGTCGGCTGGATCGCCCTGCACTCCGGCATGGCCGCGGGCGCGCACGCGATCCTCATCCCCGAGCAGTCCGTCACCATGGAGCAGGTCAACGAGTGGGTCGGCCAGGCCGCCGAGCGCGGCCGCGCGCCCCTGGTGGTCGTCGCCGAGGGCTGGATCCCCGACGGCGCCGAGGAGGCGTTCTCGACCCGCGGGCTCGACTCGTTCGGTCGGCCCCGGCTCGGCGGAGTCGGCGAGCAGCTCGCCGAGTCCATCGAGGCCGCGACCGGCATCGAGTCGCGCGCGACGGTGCTCGGGCACATCCAGCGCGGCGGCGTCCCGACCGCGTTCGACCGCACCCTGGCGACCCGGCTGGGCATGGCGGCGGTGGACGCGGTGTCCGACGAGGCATGGGGGATGATGGTCTCCCTGCGGGGGACCTCGGTCATCCGCGTGCCGTTCCAGGCCGCCCTGAACAACCTCAAGCGCGTCCCGCCGAAGCGCTACGAGGAGGCCGCGATCCTCTTCGGCTAGCGCGCGACCGCCCGGGGACGGGCCGAGGGAACGCAGAGGCGGCCCGGACCGATCGGTCCGGGCCGCCTCGGCGTTCCGTGCGCGGTGCTCCGCCGGGGCCGCGGCGCCGGCGGGTCAGCGGGGTCCGCGGAGGAATCCGCTCTGCCGGCCCACGGTCTTGCCCGCGTCCGGCGAGACGATCACGTGCTGTGCGGCGGCGAGCCGGTCCTCGCCCACCACGATGGACAGGGTCGCCTCGGGGTCGACCGTGCGCTTCACCAGGGCGAGGGCGATCGGCCCGGCCTCGTGGTGCAGCGCCGCCGAGGTCACGCGGCCGACGCTGCGCTCGCCACGGCCCGGATCGTCGAAGAGCACGTCAGCGCCGGGCTCGGGCAGCGTGTGGTGGCTGCCGTCCAGGTCGAGGAACACGAGCCGGCGCGGCGGGTGGCCCAGGTTGTGGACGCGCGCGATGGTCTCCTGGCCCTTGTAGCAGCCCTTCTCCAGGTGCACCGCGGTGCGGAGCAGGTCCAGCTCGTGCGGGATGGTCTTCTCGTCCGTGTCCAGCCCGTGGCGGGGCCGCCAGGCCGCGATGCGCAGGGCCTCGACGGCCAGCGTGCCGGCCAGCTGCCGGTCCGCGACGGCTTCCTCCAACTGCGCCCGGGGCACCAGGTACTCGATCCAGGTGCGCTCGGCGCCCGGGTGCTCGGCGACGGAGTAGGCGACTCCGCCGGCCTGCACGTGGGGCCATGGATCGGTCCACGCGAGCCGGTCCGCGAGGGGCTCGATCGGCGCCGTCGCCCCCAGCACGGCCCAGTCGGCGGTCGCGTCCGCGACCTCGACGCGCAGCATGAAGCGCATGGAGTCCAGCCACGCGGCCAGCGGCGCCGCCTCGAAGGCCTCGACGATCAGCCAGGTGGTCCCGCCGTCGTCGACGACACGGCAGTCGAACTCGATGCGGCCCTGGACGGTGAGGAAGAGGGCCTCCGTGGAGACGCCCGGGCGCAGGTTCAGCAGGTGCTGCGACGAAAGGGAGTTCAGCCAGTTCAGCCGGTCCGGGCCGGTCACGGTGACGACGCCGCGGTGGGAGAGGTCCGCCACGGCCTGGCCGCGCTCCAGACGCCGCTGTTCCTGGAGCGGCTCTCCGTAGTGGGCGGCCACGCCGGCGTCCAGACCGGTGCCGGCCACCGCGCCGGGGCGGGCCAGGAGCGGGGAGGAGTAGGCGGGGCCGAGCGGCTGCCCGTCGGCCGGGGTCGCGGTTTCGCCGGCCACTACTGCTGCTTCTTCAGGACGGCGGAGGCGTGGGCTGCGAGGTCCTCGCCGGTGCGCTGGGAGTCCCAGCGCCAGAAGAGCTCGCCGTTGACGAGCCCGTAGAGGCGGGTGGCGCGGACGTAGTCCTTGGAGCCGTCCGCCCGCATGACCTCGTCCGTCTCCAGCTGCACGCGGGGCCCGTCGATGGTGCCGTAGTACATCTCCGAGATGCCGCCCGGGTGGACGATGTTCGCCTGGATCGGGAACCCGCCCTCGCCGCGCAGCTGCTCGACGTCCTCCGCGTTGCGCAGCGCCGGGACCACGTCCGCGGGCACCATGCCGGGTCCGACGTCGGCGTCGACCTGGCCGCGGCGCAGCTGCCAGAAGCCCTGCTCGACGGCGAGCGGGCGGAGCACGTTGCCGTCCTCGTCCACGAGCCAGCTCTCGGCCCGGTACTGGACGAACGGCTGCCCGTTCTCCGTGAACTCGACGCGCTGGAAGAAGTACTCGTCGTCCACGGCGCCCTCGCCGAGGCGGCCGGTCCCCTCCCAGGTGCCGAGCAGCCAGAAGAGCGGGACGAGCTCCGGAGTGAGGTTCGTGGGGATCTCGATCGGCATAGAGCTAGGGCTCCTGCTCTACTTCTGGCCCTTGAAGAGGCGCGAGATGACCAGGCCGGCGACGCCGGCCATGCCGAGCCCGGCGACGACCAGCAGGCTGATGAAGAAGATTTCCAGTGCCAGGTAGTTTTCCATGGCCCCCATACTAGTTCCCGCGGGCGCGTGCGGCTAAGCGCGCGGCGTCACGCCGAGAGCAGGCGCTGGACGAAGTAGGCGGCGCTCCCCGCGGCCAGCAGCGGGCCGATCCCGAGGGCCGCGACGGCCCAGACGCCCATGCGCGGGATCCGCTGCGCCAGGACCCAGAGGACGCCGAGCGTCGCGAGCGCCACCGCCCCCGCGGCCACGGGGACCGTCAGCGGGCTGCCGGCGAGCGCCGACGTCGTGACGACGCCGACCCAGCCGGAGCCGAGGGCGACCACGACGACGCCGAGCAGCGACGCGAGTGTGGCCTCCAGCCGCTGGCTGGTGCCGGTGCCGCGGACGAGCTGGGTGACGAACGTCGCGAGGACGCCCACGCCGATCGCGGCGGGGAGCCACTGCATGGGGTTCGGCAGCGGGGTCCAGAGGGCGGCGAGCGCCGAGGCGAAGCCGACCAGGAGCAGGAGCCAGGTGACGTGCCAGGGGCCGGGGAGCCCGAGCAGGCGGGGCCACCCGTAGGCGAAGGCGGCGACCAGGAGCCCGACGATCCCGGCCATCGGCACGGCGGCGAGGGCCTCGGTCGACGCATCGGCGCCGAGGGCGGCGGCGAACAGCCCGCCGCTGATCAGGGCGCCGGCTCCGACGACGGCAGTCGGCGCGACGATCGCGGTGGCGGCCGGGCTTCGAGTACTCACGGATTCCATCCTGCCCTACCCACGCCGCCGGGGGCGACAGCGCGCTCCCGGCGCGAGGCGGGCGCTCCGCCGGGGCCGCCGCGACCGGTCCCGTGTAACAGGGGCGTGACATACGCAATCTGCCGGAAACGGGCCCGCTCCTATACTGGAACGAATCCGGCCCACCGGCGTGTTCGGTCACCCCGACGCACGGTCCCACGGCACAGAGGAGAACCGGAAATGGCGAGCATCCTGCTCCTGACGAACACCAGGGACGCGCCCTCGGGCGTCCTCCCGGCCCTCGAGCTCCTCGCCCACGAGATCCGCGTCCTCCCCGCCTCGGCGACGGCCCTGCTCGACGCGGACCGCGCCGACGTCGTGATGGTGGACGCCCGGCGCGACCTGTCCGGCTCCCGCTCCCTGTGCCAGATGCTCCACACCACCGGGACGTCCGTGCCGGTCATCCTCGTCCTGACGGAGGGCGGCATGGCGGCCGTCTCGAGCGTGTGGAGGGCGGACGACGTGGTGCTCGAGTCGGCCGGTCCGGCGGAGGTGGAGGCCCGGCTGCGGCTGGCCTCCACGCGGACGCAGGCCCCGGCGGAGGACGAGCCGACCGAGATCCGGGCCGCGGGCGTGGTGATCGACGAGGCCAGCTACACGGCCAAGGTCCACGGCAAGCCGCTGAACCTGACCTACAAGGAATTCGAGCTGCTCAAGTACCTGGCGCAGCACCCGGGCCGCGTGTTCACGCGCGACCAGCTGCTCCACGAGGTCTGGGGCTACGACTACTACGGCGGCACGCGCACGGTGGACGTGCACATCCGCCGCCTGCGCGCCAAGCTCGGCGCGGACCACGAGCAGCTCATCGGGACCGTGCGCAACGTGGGCTACCGGTTCACCGCGCCGCGCCAGCCGGTCGAGTCGGAAACCGCCGCCGAGGCGTAGCCCGTCGGGCGGCTCGCGGGCTAAGTTGGAGCCATGAGCGACGCCGACACCACCGCGACGACCGACTGGACGATCCGCACCCGCACGTCCGCCCCCACCGCCGAGCAGCTGGAAGCGATCGAGGCGCTCGCCGCGGGCGCCGCCGCAGCCGACGGCAATCCCCCGCTCTCCGAGCAGACCCTGGTGGAGCTGCGCACGGGCAGCGCCGACCTGTTCGTGGCGCTGGCCTACCTCGCCGAGTCCCCCGCGGCCGGCGCACCGTCCCCGGTCTCGCTGGACGGGGCCGACCTGGTGGGCGTGGCGGTCGCCGTCCTGCCGAAGCCGACCGCGGACGGCCCGGGCGTCCTGGAGCTCGTGGTGCACCCCCGCTTCCGCTGCGACGGCATCGGCGGCGCGCTCGCCGACGTCGTCGCCGCGCAGACCGACGTGCAGCTGCTGCGTGCCTGGTCCCACGGCCAGCACGACGGTGCGGCGCGCCTGGCCGAGCGCCACGGGTTCGAGCCCGTCCGCGAGCTGTGGAGGATGCGCCTCAGCGGCCACACCGCGCTGGACCAGCCGGAGCTGCCCGCCGGCGTCCGGCTGCGCACGTTCGTGCCGGGCCACGACGACCAGAAGTGGCTCAGCGCCAACGCCGAGGCGTTCGCCCACCACCCGGAGCAGGGCGGGCTGACGCTGACGGACCTCAAGGCCCGGATGGCGGAGGACTGGTTCGACCCGGCCGGCTTCTTCCTGGCCGTCGACGACGAGGACAACGTGCTCGGCTACCACTGGACGAAGGTCCACCCGGCCGCCACCGACGAGACCGGCGAGCACGCCGCGATCGGCGAGGTCTACGTGGTCGGGGTCCTCCCCGGCGCGCAGGGCGGCGGCCTGGGCCGGGCCCTGACCGTGGCCGGCGTGAACTACCTGCTCGGCCGCGACGTGCACGGGGTCATGCTCTACGTGGACGCCGACAACACGGCGGCCGTCAAGCTCTACGAGCGGCTCGGGTTCACCCGCTGGGACGTCGACGTGATGTTCGGCCCGCGCGCCTGACCCCTCCGCTCCGCGGGTGCGGCCGGTTCGCCGGTAATGTTGTCGGTGAACTGCGACGATGCCGGTCCCGCTCTGCACCCGCAGCCGTCCGGGGCCCGGGAGGGAACGTGCCATGAACACCGTCAAGACGCATACCTTCGGCGACCGGGACATGCCGGCCGCGAGGGCCACACAGGACCGCATCGAGCTGCCCGAGTTCGAGCCGACGCTCGGCCCCGAGGGCGACTTCACCAGCGAGCGCCGCTTCCTGGACCGCGAGCTCAGCTGGCTGGACTTCAACGCCCGCGTCCTCGAGCTCGCCGAGGACGACGACCTGTACCTGCTGGAGCGGGTCAGCTTCCTCTCGATCTTCGCGTCCAACCTCGACGAGTTCTTCATGGTCCGCGTCGCCGGCCTCAAGCGCCGCATCGCGACCGGCCTGGCGGTGCCCTCCGCCGCCGGCGTCAGCCCCAGCGTCCAGCTGGAGCAGATCCTGGACGGCGCCCGCCGGCTCCAGGAGCGGCACGCAGCCGTCTTCGCGGACAGGATCCGCCCCGCGCTGGAGCAGGAGAACATCCACCTGGTCTCGTGGGCGGCCCTCGACGAGGAGGAGCAGGACAGCCTCCACCAGTGGTTCGTGGACCAGGTCTTCCCGGTCCTCACGCCGCTCGCCGTGGACCCGGCGCATCCCTTCCCGTACATCTCCGGGCTGTCGCTGAACCTCGCGGTGATCGTGCGCAACCCCACCAGCGGCAAGGAGCTCTTCGCCCGCGTGAAGGTGCCGGACACGCTGCCGCGGCTGGTCTCCGTGGACGGCCGCCACCCGGGGAAGAACCCGGGCAGCCGCGCCCGCTTCATCCCGCTCGAGGACGTCATCTCCCACCAGCTCGAGCACCTCTTCCCCGGCATGGAGGTGGTGGAGCACCACACGTTCCGCGTCACCCGCAACGAGGACCTGGAGGTGGAGGAGGACGACGCCGAGAACCTCCTGCAGGCGCTCGAGAAGGAGCTGCTGCGCCGCCGCTTCGGCCCTCCGGTGCGGCTCGAGGTCGGCAGCGACATCAACCCGGCCGTCCTGGACCTGCTGGTCCGCGAGCTCGGGGTGGAGCGGGACGAGGTGTTCGAGCTGCCCGCCCCGCTGGACCTGCGCGGCCTCGGCGTGATCGCGAAGGTCGACCGCGCCGACCTGCACTACCCGCGCCAGCTCGCGCAGACCTCCCGCTACCTGAACGAGTCGGAGACGTCCAAGGCGGCCAACGTGTTCGCGGCGATGCGCCGGCGCGACATCCTGCTGCACCACCCGTACGACTCGTTCTCCACCTCCGTGCAGGCGTTCCTGGAGCAGGCCGCCGCCGACCCGCAGGTCCAGGCCATCAAGCAGACCCTGTACCGCACGTCCGGCGACTCGCCGATCGTCGACGCCCTGATCGACGCCGCCGAGGCCGGCAAGCAGGTCCTGGCCCTGGTGGAGATCAAGGCCCGGTTCGACGAGCAGGCCAACATCTCCTGGGCCCGGAAGCTGGAGCAGGCCGGCGTGCACGTGGTCTACGGGATCGTGGGCCTGAAGACGCACAGCAAGCTCTCCCTGGTGGTCCGGCGCGAGGGCGAGCGGATGCGCCGCTACTGCCACATCGGCACCGGCAACTACCACCCGAGCACCGCCCGGTACTACGAGGACTTCGGCCTCCTCACCTGCGACGACCAGGTCGGCGACGACGTCTCGCGGCTGTTCAACCAGCTCTCCGGCTACGCGCCGCGGTCGACGTACAAGCGCCTCCTCGTCGCGCCCCGCTCGCTGCGCTCGGGCCTGATCGACCGGATCGAGCAGGAGATCGCCAACAAGAAGGCGGGCCTCCAGGCCCGGGTGGTGATCAAGGTCAACTCGATGGTCGACGAGGCGATCATCGACGCCCTCTACCGCGCCTCCCAGGCCGGCGTGAGCGTCGACATCGTGGTCCGCGGCATCTGCGCGCTGCGCCCCGGCGTGCCGGGCCTGAGCGAGAACATCCGCGTCCGCTCGGTGCTGGGCCGGTTCCTGGAGCACTCGCGGGTCTTCATGTTCTGCAACGGCGGCGACGAGGTGGTCTACATCGGCTCGGCCGACATGATGCACCGCAACCTGGACCGCCGCGTGGAGGCCCTGGTCCGGCTCTCCAACCGCGAGTCGCTCGCCGAGCTCAGCCGCATCATGGACCGGTACCTGGACGACGCGACCTCGAGCTGGCACCTGGGCGCCGACGGCAAGTGGACGCGCCACCACCGGGACGCCGAGGGCCGCCCCCTGATCGACGTCCAGACCTGGCTGCTGGAGTCCCGCAAGCGCGGAACGGTGCGCCGCTAGTGGTGGCGATGTGCCGCTCGTCCGACGTCCCGGGCACGGTGGAGTCCCCCGCCGTTGTGGCCGCCGGCGTCCTGCCCTGGCGGCTGCGCGACGACGAGCTGCAGCTGCTCATGATCCACCGGGAGCGCTACGACGACTGGTCGTGGCCCAAGGGCAAGCGCGACCCGGGCGAGACGCTGCCCGAGTGCGCGGTCCGGGAGACCCGCGAGGAGGTCGGCCTCGACGTCGCGCTGGGCGTGCCGCTGCCCGCCATCCGGTACGACGTGAAGTCGGGCCCCAAGGTGGTCTACTACTGGGCGGCCGAGGTATCGGCCGCGCCCGTGCCCGACGGCGACGAGGTGGACCGCTGCGAGTGGGTCTCCGCCCGGAAGGCGCGCAAGTGGCTCACCAACACCAGCGACATCGAGCCGCTCGACGCGCTCGTCGCCGCGCACGAGGCGGGCACCCTCGCGACGACGCCCTACGTGGTGGTACGCCATGCGAAGGCCAAGCCGCGGTCCTCCTGGACCAAGGCGGAGGGCGAGCGGCCGCTCGCGGCGACCGGGCAGCGGCAGGCCTGGGCCGTGTGCCGGCTCCTGCGCTGCTGGGGCGCCCTGAAGCTGGCCTCCAGCCCGTGGAAGCGCTGCGTGCAGACCATGTCGCCGCTGGTCCACGCCCAGGACGGCAAGCTCAAGCTGCTGAAGAACATCACCGAGGCCGAGGCGGGCCGGCGCCCGCACAAGGCGACGCAGTCGTTCGAGAAGCTGCTGGACAAGCGGGTCCCCGCGGCCGTCTGCACGCACCGGCCGGTGCTGCCGATCGCGATCGAGCTGCTGCGGCAGCGGAGCACGGCGCAGGTCGCCGCGTGCCTGCCCGAGTCCGACCCGTACCTCCGTCCGGGTGCGGCGATCGTCGCCCAGCAGGCGCGCAACGGGAGGATCGTCTCGATCGAGGTCGTGGAGTCCTACGACGACTGACCGGCTGCGGCGGGCGCTCCAGGCCGTGCCCGGCTGCTCCCGCACCGGGCGCCGGTCGGTGCTCCCGCCCGCGGGGGCTCGGCGCTAGGCTGAGCGCAGGGGGCATGGCCCGCGCCACGCCCTCCCGGCAGGACGAACGCCCAGGAGGAACGATGACCGCAGCGCCCGAGAAGATCGTGCACCATGGACTCCGGCTGGACCACGATCCCGGCCGCCAGCGCTACAGCCTGTGGCACGGGGCCACCTACGTGGGGTTCCTCGGCTACGAGTTGAACGACGGCGTCGCCACGCTCCAGCACACGATCATCAACGAGGCCTACGGCCGCCGCGGGTACGCCCGGGCGCTGGTGACGCTGGTGCTGGACCGGCTCCGCGGGGAGGGCGTGAAGATCGTCCCGGAGTGCTCCTACGTGCAGGACTACCTGACGCGCTACCCGGAGTACGAGGACCTCCTGGCCTGACCTGTCCTCTGCCCCGCCGTGCCGGAGTCGTCGACCCGGCTGCCTGACCCTCTGGCCTCCCTCTGTCCATTTGTCTCAACCACTTGATACATTGAGGCGGTCGGCGGCGTCCGCGCGGACAACCGTGCAGAGGGGGAGCACAGTGAATGAACTGATCCCGGCGTTCTCCAACGCCGCCCTGGAGATGGCCCTCGCGGCCCTCCTGCTCTACGGGTTCCTGCGCTTCGTCGCCTGGTCACCGGGTTCGCGGGCGGCCCTCCCGCAGATCCAGAGCCACGCGCTGTGGACGGCGGTGATCGCCTTCTTCGCCTCGAGCACCAACAGCCTGGCGGCCCTCGGCCGGCTGCCGGAGGAGGCCGGCCGCGTCCCCGCCTCCTGGGGCCAGCTCACCGCGGGTCAGACGGTCGAGCTCGCGGTCGACGCCGCAGGCCCGGCGTTCTGGCTCGGTGCCTGCTACGTGATCGGCCAGCACACCTGGCCGAAGCCCGCCGGCCCCGTCCGCCGCGCCACGCTCGAGGTGCGCCGCGTGCGCGACTACCCGCCGCGCGGCCTCGCCGCGCTCTTCGCCTGCTGCACGGCCTCAGCGGTGGCCGCCGCGGCCTCGATGCTCTGGATGCCGGGCCGCGCCGGAACGCCGGGGGCGGGCACCGTCGGCGACCTCACCGCGGAGGTCGGGATGCCCGGGCTGCTGCCCGGGAGCATCGTCGGGACGGCACTGCTCGGCGGGCTGGCACTCCTCGTGGGCGCGGTCGCGCTCGCCGCGCGCGTCATCGTGCGGCGGCCTCCCCTGTCCGCCCTCGAGGCCGACGACAGCCGCACCCTGCGCCGGATCTGGCTGAACCGCCTGCTGCGGACCGCCTCGCTCGTCGCGTTCGGGTTCACCGGGGCCGCACTCGCCTACCGCGGCGAGGCGGCGGCCGGCCCCGGCTCCCTCCTGCCGCTCGCCCTGCCCCAGCTCCAGACCGCCCACGGGATCGGCACGGCGGTGCTCGTCGCGGCTGTGCTCCTGTGGGCTCCACCGACCCTCCGCGCGGACCGTGACTCCGCGGAAGCGACGCAGGGTACGTTCCGCGCCGCGCAGTACCACCAGCACCTCGCCCTGTTCTTCGCGACGATCCTGGCCGTCGTGGGGTGGGTGGTCGCCGCTCCCCTCCGGCTGCCCCCGGAGGCCTACAGCGATCCCCTCCGTGACGAGCAGGGGCGCCCCGCCGGCCCGTTCCCCTTCGACGCCGCGGCGGTGGCGGCCCTGCAGGTCCTGATCGTCGCTGGTCTGTACCTCGCCTGCCTGCTGATCATGGAGTTCCTGCTCGCCCGCGCCCACGGCGACCCCCGCAGGACCCCGCCGGACCACAGCGCCCTGCTTCCCGGCTGGCTGCGCGCCCTCGCGCTCGCGCTGGTGGCGCTGACCGCGACCACCCTGGGCGTTGTGGGGCTCTCCCGGGGCGGGGCGACCCTGGGCCCCGCGCTCACGGCGGCCGCATGCCTGCTGGCCGTGGGCGCACTGGTTCTGGCACTCGCCTGGCTCGCGCGCGTGCGACGACCGCTGGGGCTGGCCTCGCCCCTGGACGACCGGGAGACCCGGATGGTCACCGTGCATCGCGCCGTCCGCGCCCTCGGGGCGGCGAGTCTCGCGCTGCTCGCCCAGCTGATCCGGCTGGACCAGCACACCTTCCCGTGGCTGGACGGGGCACTGGTGCCCAACCTCCTGCTCGGCGCCGCCGTCGTCCTCTGCTACCTGCCGGCAAGGATGCCCGGGAGCCCCGTCCCGCGCCCGGCCCTCGCGGAACGGTCCTCGGCGTGACCGTCTCCGTCACCATCGATCTGGAGGCGCCCACGCCGCCCTACGAGCAGATCCGCCAGCAGATCGCAGCGTCGATCATGCTCGGAGACCTGGGCCCGGGCGAGCGCCTCCCGACGGTGCGCGCCCTCGCCGCCGACCTCGGCGTCTCGACAGGCACCGTCAACCGTGCCTACCGGGAGCTCGAGTCCAAGGGACTGATCGCCAGCCGGCGCCGGGCGGGGACGGTCGTCAGCGGGTCCGTCGGCGCCGCACCCTCGGCGCCGGTACCGTCGTCCGCGGTGGATGCCGCGGTCGACGCGCTGGTGACCCTCGCCCGCGGCGAGCGGCTGCCGGACGATGCCCTCATCGCGCTGCTCAGCAGGAGGTTGAAGGCATGAGGCCGGACCCGCCCTTCCAGGAGGCGGCGCGGCCCTGGCTGCTCGCCGGGCTCGCGCCGGTGGCGCTTCTGGTCGTCGCCATGGTGCTCGCCTACCCGCTGCTGCCCGATCCGATGCCCACGCACTGGAACGGGGCGGGCGAACCGGATGCCTGGTCCGCGAAGTCGCCCTGGCAGTTCATCGCCTACCTCGGCCTGATCGCCGCTCTCACGGCGCTCCTGGTGGGTCTGGGCCGCGCGGATCCGCGCCGGGTCCCGGTCAACGGCGTGCGCGATCCCCGCGGCCTGGACGCGGCCGAGGCGGACGAGTACTACGCCGTCAAGGGCCGGTTCCTGCGGCTGGTGTGCTTCAAGTGCCTCTGCTGGACCAACTGGCTGCTCTGCCTGCTGCCCACGCTGCTGATCGCCACGGGGAGCGCCTGGTCGATGCTCGCGCTGGCGCTCGTGGTCCCCACCCTGGTGAGCGCCTTCCGGGACACCGGGCGGCTCAACGACTGGATCCGCCGGCGCTACCCGGAGCGCCCCGCGCCGCTGCGGTAGGCCCGCCGACCTGCTTGAGCTCCTCTAGACTGGGAGCATGCCTACCGCCACCCCGTATGAGGACCTGCTGCGCGACGTGCTGGCCAACGGCACCGTGAAATCGGACCGCACCGGCACCGGCACGCACAGCGTCTTCGGCCGTCAGATCCGGTTCGACCTCACGGAGTCGTTCCCGCTGATCACCACCAAGCGGGTGCACTTCAAGTCGGTGGCGCTCGAGCTGCTCTGGTTCCTCCGCGGCGACTCCAACGTCCGCTGGCTGCAGGAGCAGGGCGTGACCATCTGGGACGAGTGGGCCGACGCCGACGGCGAGCTCGGCCCCGTCTACGGGGTGCAGTGGCGCTCATGGCCGACCCCGGACGGTGGACACATCGACCAGATCGCCCGCGTGGTCGAGCAGATCAAGTCCAATCCGGACTCGCGCCGGCACATCGTCAGCGCGTGGAACGTGGCCGAGGTCGAGGACATGGCGCTCCCGCCCTGCCACGCCCTGTTCCAGTTCTACGTGGCGGACGGGCGCCTCTCCTGCCAGCTGTACCAGCGCAGCGCGGACCTGTTCCTGGGGGTGCCCTTCAACATCGCGTCCTACGCCCTTCTGACGCACCTGGTCGCCGCCCAGACCGGGCTGGAGGTCGGGGACTTCGTGTGGACCGGCGGGGACGTCCACATCTACGGGAACCACCTGGACCAGGTGCGGCAGCAGCTCGAGCGGGAACCGTACCCCTACCCCCGGCTGCGGCTGGCCCGCGTGCCGGATTCGATCTTCGACTACACGCTGGAGGACTTCGAGGTCCTCGACTACCAGCACCACCCCGGCATCAAGGCGCCGATCGCCGTCTGACGGTGCCCCTCTCCCCCACGCACCCCACACGAACTGTGAGAGCACCATGACCTCCCACCAGCACGCGTCCGTCGCCATGGTCTGGGCCCAGACCGTCGACGGCGTCATCGGCCGCGACGGCGACCTGCCGTGGCACCTCCCCGAGGACATGGCCCACTTCAAGGCCGAGACCATGGGGCACCCGGTGATCATGGGTCGGCGCACCTGGGCCTCCATCCCGCCGCGCTTCCGGCCCTTCGCGGGCCGCACCAACATCGTCCTGACCAGCGATCCCGAGACCGCCGACGACGTCCGCCGGGCCGGCGGCGTCGTCGTCGAACGCCTGGACGAGGCGCTCCGCGCCGGGCGCGAGGCCGCGGGCGGCGAGACGATCTGCGTGATCGGCGGCGGCCAGGTCTTCGCCGCGTCGGTCCCCCTGGCGGACACCGCCGTCGTGACCGTCATCAACGCCGAGGTCGCCGGCGACACCCATGCCCCCGCGCTCGGGGCCGAGTGGGAGCTGGCCTCCGCCGAGCCCGCCGACGGCTGGCGGACCGCCGCCAACGGCACCGAATTCCGCATCGAACGCTGGCGGCGCACCGCCGAAAGGAACTGATCCGGTGGAGAAGACCGATCTCAAGACCGCCCTCCGGGCTTTCGTCTCGAAGCCGGAGCCGCTGTTCCTGCTCGGCTACATGCTCTTCCCGCTGCTGGCGGTGGTCTTCGCCGCGCTCGGCCTGTGGATGGTCATCACCGGCCAGCGGGCCGGCGGGCTGATCGTCCTGCTGGTGGTGACCCAGGTCTTCGCGATCGGCGCCCTCTGGGCCATCGCCCGCCGCCGCCGGATCCTGGACACCCCGCAGTCGAAGAGGGACACGCCGTAGGCTCCCTCGCGTCACGGGGGCGCCGGCCTCATCACATGCGCGTCATCGACTCTGCGGCGCACCGGGGCCTGCCTCTACCATGGAAGGCATGACTTCTTCCGTTGGTTTTGTCGGCTACCGCGGCATGGTGGGCTCCGTTCTGATGCAGCGCATGCTGGAGGAGAACGACTTCGCGGGCATCGACCCCGTCTTCTTCTCCACGTCCAACCCCGGCGGCGCGGCGCCGTCCTTCGCCGAGGGGGCCGGCCCGCTCCAGGACGCCCACGACCTCGACGCGCTGGCCAAGCTGCCGATCATCGTCACCGCCCAAGGCGGCGACTACACCAAGGCCGTGCACGGCGAGCTGCGCGGCCGCGGCTGGGACGGGCTCTGGATCGACGCCGCATCTGCCCTGCGGATGAATGACGACTCCATCATCGTGCTCGACCCCGTCAACCGGGACGTGATCGACCGCGGCCTCGAGGCTGGCGTCAAGGACTTCGTGGGCGGCAACTGCACCGTCTCCTGCATGCTCATGGGCCTCGGCGGACTGTTCCGCAACGGGCTGGTGGAGTGGGCGACGGCGATGACCTACCAGGCCGCCTCCGGCGGCGGCGCCCGCCACATGCGCGAGCTGCTGACCCAGTTCGGCGACATCAGCGCCTCCGTGGCCGGCGAGCTGGCCGACCCCGCCTCCGCGATCCTCGAGATCGACCGCAAGGTCCTGGAGACCCAGCGCGGCGGCCTGGACGCCTCCCAGTTCGGCGTGCCGCTCGGCGGGTCGCTCATCCCGTGGATCGACGCCGATCTCGGCAACGGCCAGTCCAAGGAGGAGTGGAAGGCCGGCGTCGAGACCAACAAGATCCTGGGCACCACCGAGGCCAACCGGATCACCATGGACGGTCTCTGCGTCCGCATCGGCGCGATGCGCTCGCACTCGCAGGCCCTGACAATCAAGCTGACCGAGGACCTCCCCGTCGAGGAGATCGAGCGCCTGCTCGATGCCGACAACGAGTGGGCGAAGGTCATCCCGAACGCCAAGGAGGCCACCATGGAGGGCCTCACCCCGGTCGCCGCCTCCGGCAGCCTGGACATCCCGGTGGGCCGCATCCGGAAGCTGGAGATGGGCCCGGAGTACATCTCCGCGTTCACCGTCGGCGACCAGCTGCTGTGGGGCGCGGCGGAGCCGCTGCGCCGCATGCTGGCCATCGCGCTCGGGCGCCTCTAGCCCGTCACCGGCGGGCTGCTAGGCCTCGCGGTGGGTGCGCTGCACCTCGGACACCGCGGCCTCGAACAGGCGCTCGATCTGGGCGAGCCGGTCGGCGTCGATCTCCCCCGCCTCGTGCTGCGCCCGGGCCTTGTCCAGGAGGCGCTTGGCCTCCTTGTAGTTGCCGTCCGCCTGCTCCATGGCCATCTCGAGACTCGTCGTGTGTTCCATACGGCAATCCTCCATCCGCGCCCGTCGCTTGTCCAGCGATCTCAGCGGCCCACGAACCGCTGGTACTCGCGCATGCGGGCCGCCCATCCGGCGCGCGTCCGCGGGCCGGGAGGCGGCTCGAAGTGCTCGGCCCGGGGCTCGTCGCGGCCGCCCCGTGCGGGAGGCTCCCAGCAGCCGGCCACCGACCCGCCGACCACCAGCGTGCGGCGGAAGACCCCGTTGCTGCCGGGCACCACGCGCTGGGCGTGCGCGGGGTCCAGCACGGCGCTGCGGTCCGCGTAGCCGAGCAGGAACTCGTCGAATCCGGGGAGCGCGAGGACGCTGCGCGCCCCCGGCGGGTCGTCCCAGCGCTCCGCTGTCTCCGCGGCCATCCAGTAGCGCTCCTCGGATCCGGCACGCTCACGTCCGACGAGCCCCGGCTCGCCGGGCGCCGGCTGCGTCAGCCGCTCCACTGCCGCACGGACAGGCGTCAGGGGCAGGCCCAACCACCAGGCGAGGTCGCGCTCCGTGGCGGGCCCGTGGCCGCGGAAGTAGTCGACGGCGATCCGGTCCAGGACTCTCGGTCCCGCCGGGTCGCCCGGTCCTGCGAGGTCGCCGGCGGGGAGCCAGTGCTCGGCCAGGACGAAGCGCTGCCCGGCGGTCCGGCCGTCGTCCGCCATGGGCCCCTGCACGAGGTGCCCGGCCAGGCAGACCGCCATGAGCGTGTGGATGCCCCGCTGGCCGTCGGTGCGCAGCCCGGCCTCCTCGAAGGCGGCGAGCAGTTCCGCCCGCGTCGCCCCGGGGCGGGCCGCGCGGGGGCCCGTCCTGTCCGGGGCGCGGTGACCGGGGACGGCTGGCGTCGGTCCGCTGGCCAGCTGCCGGGCCTCCTGCGAACGCGCCTCCGGCGGCCGGGCCTCGGGCGGGACCGCGCACAGGGGCCGGGCCACCTGGACGGCCGTGGCGACCACGCCGTCGTCGATCCCGAGCTCCCGCCGGCGGGACGCCATCTGGGCCATCATGCGCGGGGCGGTGAGGGAGAGCAGCGGCCGGACGCGCTCCGGCGCCAGCAGCATCAGCGTGCCGCGGGCCCCCCAGGTGCGGACGATCCGCCCGGCGTCGAACGCGGCACGGAGGTCCGCCTCACTGGAGCCCGGCAGCCGCACGCCCACGGCCCAGAAGGCCTGGCGCAGGTCCTGCGCCTGGACCATGCCCAGCCGGCGCACCACGTCCTCGACGCAGGCGGGGGCGCCGCCCGTCGGCGACGCGGACGGGAGGAGGCCCTGCGCGAGCAGCCGCAGCCGGCCGACCGTGCGCTCCATGGGCCCTCCCCCTCGTCGCCTAGAGGCTCTCGTCGATCAGGAGCGGCTCGTTGTGGAGCCGGATGCCGAAGCGCTCCTCGACCCCGTCGCGCACCGCCCGCGCGACCGCGAGGATGTCCGACGCCGTGGCGCCGCCGCGGTTGGTCACCGCCAGCGTGTGCTTGGTGGACAGCGAGGCCCGGCCGCCGGCGAGGCCGAAGCCGTCCGTGCCCTCGAGCCCGTAGCCCTTGCCGAACCCGGACCGGTCGATGAGCCAGGCGGCGGAGAGCTTCACGAGCCCGTCCCCCGCGGGGTAGCGGGGCGCGCCGTCGGGCAGGCCCTCGGCGCGCTCCGCCGGGACGATCGGGTTGGTGAAGAAGGAGCCGGTGCTCCAGGTGTCGCGGTCCGCCGCGTCCAGCACCATCCCCTTGCCGGCACGCAGCCGCAGGACGGCCTCGCGGATCCGGGCGGCCTCCACCCGGTCGCCGACCTCTGCGTCCAGGGCGCGCGCCAGCTCGGCGTAGCCGATGGGGGCGCCGAGCGTGCCCTGCTTCAGCTGGAACGTGGTCTGCAGGACCACGTAGCGCGGGGACCCGTTGGCGGTGGTCCGCTTCAGCAGCGAGTCGCGGTAGGCGAACTGCAGGTCGGCGTTGGCGAAGGAGACGATCCGGCGCTCGGCCCGGTCCCAGGTGCGCACGCGGGAGATCGTCTGGGCCACCTCGGCCCCGTACGCGCCGACATTCTGCACGGGCGTGGCGCCGGCGGACCCGGGGATCCCGGAGAGGGCCTCCAGTCCCACGAAGCCGTTCTGCAGGGTCTCGGCGACGAACTCGTCCCACGGGTGCCCGGCCTGGACGGCGATCATACCGCCGGAGCAGGAGGCGAGGTCCTCGAGGGAGGAGCCCCGGGTGGCGACGCGGACCACCCTGCCGGCGAAGCCGGCGTCGGAGACCACCAGGTTGGAGCCGCCGGCGATCAGCAGGAGCGGCTCCCCGGCGTCGTCGGCGCGTGTGACGGCGTCGATCAGCTCGGCCTCGGTGGTCGCCTCGACGTAGCGGGCCGCGGGCCCGCCGACGCCGGTGGTGGTGAGCTCGGCGAGGCGCACGCTCAGAACCTCACCACGGCCTGCGACTTGACCAGGACCTTCTGTCCCTCGACGCTGACCGCCAGGTCGACGCGCACGGTGCGGGCGTCGTCGTCCTTGGCACCGATCTTCGCCTCGATGCGGACGGGGGTGCCCTCCGCGTCGGTGGGCGAGACGCCGGCGACGTCCTCGACCACGACCGGCTTGGTGAAGCGCGTCTGGTAGTCGACGACGGCGGTGGGGTCGCCCGCCCAGTCGGTGACGAGCTGCACGGCGGCCCCCATGGTCAGCATCCCGTGGGCGATGACGCCGGGCAGGCCCACCTCGGTGGCGAAGCGCTCGTTCCAGTGGATCGGGTTGAAGTCGCCGCTGGCGCCGGCGTAGCGGACCAGGTCCGCACGGTTGAGGGCCACGGCGGTCTCGCCGATGACGTCGCCGACGGCGAGGGACTCGAATTCGACGGCCATGGTCAGTCCTCTCCTCGGACGAGCAGCGATGAGACGGTGGTGGCGACGCGCTCGCCCGAGGTGGTGCTGATCTCGGCGCGCGTGGTGATCATGGCGCCGCCGCCCATGGCGCGGACCTGGTCCACGTGCAGCTCGGCGGCGAGCGCCTCCCCCGCGACGATGGGGCGGTGGTGCGTGAACCGCTGGTCGGCGTGGACCACGCGGGAGAAGTCGATGCCGGACGCGGGATCCGCGATCAGCTGGGCGTCGGCGCGCTGGGCGACGATGACGGCGAAGGTCGGCGGCGCGACGACGTCGGCGTAGCCGAGCTCCTGCGCCGCGGCGGGGTCGAAGTGCGCCGGGTGGTTCGCCTTCACGGCGGCGGCGAACTCGCGGATCTTCTCGCGTCCCACGAGGTAGGGCTCACCGGCGGGGTACACCCGCCCGGCGAGTTCCGGGTTGATCGACATGCGGCTCCTTCTGCGCTCGGGGGCGGACGCGGCTGCGCCCGCGGTCGGTGGTGGGCTCTCGGCGCCTACTGGCGCGGCGGGTTCTGCATCCGGTAGGCACGGGCGTCGCGACCGCGGACCACCAGACCGGCGACGTGCAGGCCGACGCCCACGACGATCAGCCCGATCGCGGTGTAGAGCAGCGGCTGGGTGCTGGTGCCTGCGCCGACGAGGGCCAGCACGATGCCGAGCGCCGACAGGCCCATCGAGGCGGCCACCAGGATCTTGTACAGCGGGGAGAGCGCGTCCCACGGGATCGAGAGCATGCCTGCCAGTCTACTGGGGCGCCGGCTCCGACGCCGCGTCGACGAGCCCGTCGGAGACCGCCGCGGCCGCCTCGAGCCAGGCCCGCTGCGTGGCCGGCTTCAGGGCGTCGTAGCGGATCTTGCCCTTCACCAGGTGCGGGTCGTACGGGACGGTGACCACATCGCGGGCCAGGTCCTCGAATCCGCGGCGGATTCGCCGGAGCTGGCCCGGGTTGATGTTCGGGGACTGCTGGGACACGACGACGACGGCGTTGCGCGCCAGCTCGGCGTAGCGGCCGCCGCGCTTGGTGAGCGCGGCGAGGAGCAGGGCGCCGGCCTCGGCGTGCTCCTCGACCGTCGTGGACGCGATGACCAGCTGGTCGGTGTGGTCGATCATGCGCAGCCAGCGCTCGGCCGACTCGTCGTTGCCGGAGTCGACGAACGTGAGCTGGAAGTAGCGGCTGACGACCTCGTGGAGGGTGTCGAAGTCCTTGCTGGACACGGACTGCTCCGCGGCCAGCAGGGTCGGCTCCGTGCGCAGCACGCTGAACCGGTCGGTCTGCTGGTAGTGCACGTAGCCGTCGATGCTCAGCTCGGTCGGCGAGACGCCCAGCAGCCGGTCCGCGTCGTGGAGCAGATTCATGACGTGCCCCTCGTGCGCGTCCTTGGCGGTGCGCCAGCCGAGGGTTCCGCGGGTGCCGTTGTTGTCCCAGGCGAGCACCGACTGGCTGGAGTTCCGCCCGAAGACGGCCGCGAGCAGCACGGTGGTGGGCGTCTTATTGGCGCCGCCCTTGCCGTTGACGATCGACACGGTGCGCGGGCGGCCGACGCGCCGGCCGACGCGGGCGCGGCGGGCCCGGTCGCGCAGCTCCTCGCCCGTGGGCTCCAGGGAGAAGCCCAGCCGGTTCAGGAACCCGCGCAGCCCCTGCTGGGCGGGCAGCTCGCCCAGGTCCTCGTCGTGCCGGAGGAAGGTCTGCCGGTCGTCGGCGTCCGCGGCCCCCGGACGGTCGCCGGCCCGGGCCGCCGTCGACGCAGCCACCGCCGGCTGGGCCACCGTCGGCTCCGCCACCGCCGACGCGCTCGGCTCGTCCGCGGGAGGCGACGCCGGCCGGGCCTGCGCGGCCTGCGGGGCGGGATCCTGGAGGTCCGGGGCCTGCGCTGCGGGATCCTGCGGGGCGTGGGTCACGTGCTGCTTCTCGTTTCGCTGGGGCCCGACGACGTCGTCGAAGTCGTCCGGGCGGGTGGCGGCGTCGCCGGTCGCCCCGGTGCCGGTACGCCCCGCACGGGGCACGGCGGTGATGATCGGCGTCGCGGCGGTCTCGGGCTCCGCGGCGTCGGTGTCGTCGAGATCACCCTCCGGCGCGTACTCGGCGTCCTCGGCGCGCGACTCGTCGACGTCGTCGAACTCGTCGGCGCTCTCCTCCGCGAGGACCTCCTGCGCGTGACGCTGCCGCTCGGCGTCCTCGGCGCGCCGGCGCTCCTCCTCGGCCTGCTGCCGCGCGCGTCGCAACTCAGCGCGCGTCATGAATTCCCTGTTCGGCTCTGCCACGGCCGTCCTCTCTGCGGATCTCGATACCGGTGCATGCCCGACCGGTCCGCGCACGGCCGTCGAGCGGCCCCGGCGACTCCCCCGGGCCTCCGCCCAGCTTACAGAACCGCGTCCGGCCCGATCCCGGGACTGACGTCTCGGGATCGGGCCGGGCGGGCTACTCCGAACGGGGCGCGGGGCGGCTGCTTGCGCGGTGCGGCTACTGGCGCGGTGCGGCTACTGCCCCGCCGTCACCTCCCACTGGGTCCGCGTCCCCTCGGCCACCCGGAAGCCGGGCTTCGGGACGGCGACCACGGTCGCCGCGCCGTCGAGCCGGACCTTGCCGTTGGCGGCGGTGACCTCCGCCCCGTGGACGAAGTACCGGAAGGCCGGATCCTGGCTCTTGACCTTGACCTCGTCGCGGTCGGCGCCGGCCCGGTCCAGCACCTTCGGCGCCGTTGGCGCGGCGTCCGCGGTCAGCACGGGCAGGTCGCCGTAGTCCGCGTCCGAGGCCAGGTAGAAACCGGGATAGGCGGGCTGGTTGTACGCCGTCTGCTGCCCCGCGACCTGCGACCGGTACTGCGGGTCGTGCATCAGCGTGGGCAGCTTGTCCGCGCCGGTCTCCGTGCTCGTGTAGAACCGCAGCGCGGAGGAGTCCTCGGTGCGCACGATCAGCTCCTCGCGCCAGTCGCCGAGGACGTCGGCGACGAGCGACGGGTTGCCCTTGGTGCCGTTGTTCGTCCGCGTCCCCTCGGCCACCCACTCGGTGCCGGCGGCGACATTGCGCACCACCGGCTGGGACTCGCCGTCACGCTCCACGATGCCGGTGGTCCCGTCGGCCGCCCAGCGGATCGAGGCGTTGGTCCCGGGGGTCTCGTCGCGCAGGTGCTCGCCCGTGGCCGAGAGCAGGCCGGAGGCGTCGGTGCCGCCGGGCATCGAGGCCCACACCTCGAGGCCCGGAGTGGCGGGATCGACGTCGCCGACCATGCCGCGGCCGGTGTCCCGGCCCGAGTAGGCGCCGAACAGGACCTCGCCCGTGGCGGCGTCGCGCATCACCGAGCCGTACGGAGCCCACCGGCCGGCCTCGTGGACCGTCCAGATCTCCAGGCCCTCGCGGGACGGGTCGAGGTCACCGACGTGCATGGCGTCGCCGTGGCCGAGCTTGGCCGTCTCGCCCGGCGCGACGCTGCCCTCGGGCAGCACGTCCGTGGAGCTGTACAGCACCGAGCCGTCGTGGTCCAGCGTCACGCCGCCGTAGACGATCTCCTGGCTTCCGTCGCCGTCCACGTCGGCGGGGCTCATCGAGTGGAAGCCCTGCGACGCGATCTCCCCGTGTACGGGGTCGCTGCCGTCCTTGCCGTGGGGGTTGGCGTCGAACGGGTTGTCCATGGGCACGTGCCCGCTGTCCGCCATCCAGCGCTGGGTGAGCCGCTCGCCGTCGAAGTCGTAGGCGGCGACCGCCGTGCGCGTGTAGTAGCCGCGGGCGAAGACGGCGGACGGCTGCTCGCCGTCGAGGTAGGCGCTGGTCGCGAGGAAGCGGTCCACGCGGTTGCCGGGCTCGATGCGGCTCATGGCGTAGTCGCCCCAGAGCAGGCCGTCGTCGCCGCGGCCGGGCTCGTACTCGACCGTGTCCAGCTCGGCGCCGGTCTCGCCGTCGAAGACGGTGAGGTACTCGGGGCCGGTGACGACGAAGCCCTCGAACGTGGTGAGGTCGTTGCGGCTGCTCCGCGCGGGGGCGTACTCGTCGATGAAGTAATCGGCCAGGTCGGTGGCGGCGGCCTCGGAGAGCGGGTACTCGTGCCGCGGCTCGATGCCGAGCGCCTCCTCGATCGTCGCCGGCCAGTTCCCGGCCACGACCTCGGGGTGCTCGTCCCAGGCGGAGAACATGCCGATCAGGTGCTCGCGGTAGTCCGCGGCGCTCATCCGGTAGTCGTCGTCGTGCGTGACGCCGGCGGCGACGTCGTCCTCGGGCAGGGTGACGTGGCGCCGCTCCGCGGCCTCGCCGTCGGCGTACGCGGTGGAACTGGTGCCCGGCGCGGTCTTGACCATGATCTCGCTGCGGCCGTCGCCGTCGAAGTCCTGGACCACGAACTGCGTGTAGTGGGCGCCCGAGCGGATGTTGACGCCCAGGTCGATCCGGTTCAACAGCTCGCCCCCGAGCGTGTACGTGTCCAGGTAGGTGTTGCCGGTGTAGCCCTTCTGGGAGACGTCCTTGGCGTTGGAGGGGTACCACTTGACCACGTACTCGTAGGTCCCGTCGCCGTTCACGTCGCCCACGGAGACATCGTTGGCCGAGTACGTGTACTCCTCGCCGGCCGGCGTCACGCCGCCCTCCGGCCGCTGGAGCGGCAGGTCGTGGTGGCCGTCCGCCCAGGCCGTGGTCCCGGCGCTGGGCTCGAGCTCGACGCCGCCGACGATCGGGGCGACCGCGTAGGTGCTCTGCGCGGTCCCGTCCGGGTCGGCGTACGACGTCGAGTCGGAGACCTCCGCGATCCGCTCGCCGTCGCGGTAGACGGCGAAGTCGGCGCCGGTGGCCCCGTCTGCGGTGGCGCCGCGGGTCTCGCTCGCGAGCAGCCGCCAGCTCAGGAAGACCTGCTCGTCCGCGGCCGCCGCGACGAGGCCGCGATCGAGGTTCTCGAGCTGCACGCCACCGAGGACCAGCGGTCCGTCGGACCCGCGCGACGGGGCCGGGTCGGCCGGGGCCGCCGCGGCTGGGTCGGCCGGTGCCGCCGCGGCCGGGGCGGCGCCGAGGGCCAGCGCGCCGGCGGCGAGGGTCGCCGCGACGGCTCGCGGCCAGCCGCGGGGCCGCGGCCGCCCGGTTGACCACCCGTTTGTGAATCGATTCATTGCTAGGCCGGAGTTGTTCGTCATCGAATTTCTGGTCACCTGCATCTCCTCTGGGAGGCGGACGTCGCAGTGGTCCGCCGCTGATCCGCGGCACGGGCCGCGGGAGTCGGACGCGCGGAACGCGCATTCCGCCCACGAACGTAATCCACGTCACAGTCAGGGTCAAGGAGATGTCGGCGCCGTCCTCGGCGGCGGGGCGGTGCGCGAACGCCCCGGGGCGCCGCCGCGCACCGGCCGCGGAGACGCGAGAGGCCCCGAGATCGATGATCTCGGGGCCTCTCGTCCGGTAGCGGTGCCGGGACTCGATCCCGGGACCTCACGATTATGAGTCGTGCGCTCTAACCAGCTGAGCTACACCGCCACGAATGGGTCTGCCCGCGACTGCGCCAGTTTGCACGACACAGACGCGGGCATCCATTCAGAGCCCCCCACGGGAATCGATCCCGTGACCTCGTTCTTACCAAGAACGCGCTCTACCACTGAGCTAGGGGGGCAACGGAGAAATACTTTACCAGCGCCGGGGGTCCGCGCAAAATCGGCGATGACCTGCGCGGCCGTGTCGCTCGTCACTCGGGCCCCGGCCTCGTCGCTCAGGCTCCGACGTACTGGGCCAGGTGGCGCCCGGTAAGCGTCGTCTGGTCCGCCACGAGGTCGGCCGGGGTGCCCTCGAAGACGATCCGGCCGCCGTCGTGCCCGGCCCCGGGGCCGAGGTCGATGATCCAGTCCGCGTGCGCCATGACGGCCTGGTGGTGCTCGATCACGATCACGGTCCGGCCCGCGTCCACGAGCCGGTCCAGCAGGCCCAGGAGGTTGTCCACGTCGGCGAGGTGCAGGCCGGTGGTCGGCTCGTCCAGGACGTAGACCTCGCCCTTCTCCCCCATCTGGTTGGCGAGGCGGATGCGCTGCCGCTCGCCGCCGGAGAGGGTGGAGAGCGGCTGGCCCAGCTTGAGATAGCCGAGGCCGGCCTCGTCCAGCCGGGTCAGGATCTTCTCCGCCGCCGGCAGCTTCGCGTCGCCGGAGGAGAAGAACGCCCGCGCCTCGGCGACGGGGAGGTCCAGCACCTCGGTGATGTCCTTGCCGCCGAGCGTGTACTCCAGGACCTCCGCCATGAAGCGGCGCCCGCCGCAGTCCTCGCAGGGCGTCTCCACGGTGTCCATGAAGCCGAACTCGGTGACGATGACGCCGGCGCCCTTGCAGGACGGGCACGCGCCGGCCGAGTTGGCGCTGAACAGGGCCGGCTTGACGCCGTTGGCCTTGGCGAACGCCTTGCGGATCGGCTCCAGCAGCCCCGTGTAGGTCGCCGGGTTGGACCGGCGGGACCCCTTGATGGCGCTCTGGTCGATCGCCACCACGCCCTCCTGCGGGGCGATGTAGCCGTGGATCAGGGAGCTCTTGCCGGAGCCGGCGACCCCGGTGACCACGGTGAGCACCCCGCGGGGCACGTCGACGTCGACGTCCTGCAGGTTGTTCGCGTCCGCCCCGCGGACCCGGAGGCTGCCCTCGGGCTGCCGGACCGAGTCCTTCAGGCGCGCCCTGTAGTGCAGGTGCCGGCCCGTCGTCGTGTCGCTGGCGGCCAGGCCCTCGAGATCGCCGACGTAGCAGAGCTCGCCGCCGTTGCTGCCCGCGCCGGGGCCCAGGTCCACCACGCGGTCGGCGATCGCGATCGCCTCCGGCTTGTGCTCGACCACCAGGACGGTGTTGCCCTTGTCCCGCAGCTGCAGCAGCAGCGTGTTCATGCGCTCGATGTCGTGCGGGTGCAGGCCGATGGTCGGCTCGTCGAACACGTAGGTGACGTCGGTCAGGGCGGAGCCGAGGTGGCGGAGCATCTTGATCCGCTGGGCCTCGCCGCCGGAGAGCGTCCCGGAGGGCCGGTCCAGGCTCAGGTAGCCCAGGCCCAGGGTGACGAACGCGTCCAGGTTGGCGCCCAGCGCCTCCAGCAGCGGCCCGGCGGACGGCAGGTCCAGCCCGCGCACCCACGCGGCGAGGTCGGTGACCTGCATCCGGCAGGCGTCGGCGATCGAGACGCCGTCGATCCTGGAGTTCCGCGCCGCCTCCGTGAGTCGCGTCCCCTCGCACTCCGGGCAGGCGGTGAACGTCGCGACGCGCTCCACGAACGCGCGGATGTGCGGCTGGAGGGAGTCCACGTCCTTGGACAGCATGGACTTGGTGATCTTGGGGATCAGGCCCTCGTAGGTCATGTTCATGTCCAGCGCGCGGATCTTGGTGGCCTCCTTGTAGAGGAAGTCCTGGCGCTGCTGCTCGGTGAACGTGGAGACCGGCTCGTCGGCGGGGAAGAACCCGGACTCGGCGAAGCCGCGGACCATCCAGCCGTCCGCGGTGTACCCGGGGACCTTGATGGCCCCGTCGAGGATCGACTTGGACTCGTCCACGACCTCGGCGAGGTTCACGTCGGAGACCGTCCCGCGGCCCTCGCACTCCGGGCACATGCCGCCCAGGTAGACCACGTCCTTGACGATCTTCTTCTCGCCCTTGGCGCTGGTCATCACCCCGCTGGCCTTCTGGGTGGGGATGTTGAACGAGTAGGCGGTGGGCCCGCCGATGCTCGGCTCGCCGAGCCGGCTGAAGAGGATCCGGAGCATGGCGTTCGCGTCCGTCACCGTGCCGACGGTGGAGCGCGGGTTGGCGCCGAGGCGCTCCTGGTCCACGACGATCGCCGTCGTCAGCCCCTCCAGGACGTCGACGTCCGGCCGCGGCACCGACGGCATGAAGCCCTGCACGAACGCGCTGTAGGTCTCGTTGATCATGCGCTGGGACTCGGCGGCCACGGTGCCGAACACCAGCGATGACTTGCCGGAGCCGGACACGCCCGTGAAGACCGTCAGGCGCCGCTTGGGGATGTCCAGGTCGAGGCCGCGCAGGTTGTTCTCGCGCGCGCCGCGGACGCGGATGACGTCGTGCCGGTCGGCGGGATGCTCGCCGTCGAGGGCGTGCTCAGCGGTGTGAGTGGTGGAGGTCATGCCCCATTATGAGCACCGATCCGCCGCGAGCGGCACCGCTGGGCCCGGATTCGGGCCCGCGGGGCCGGATCGAGCAGTTCTGGAGAAATCCTCCGGCGGATGGGCGCAGGGCCGGGAACGACGACGGGCCCCGCCGCGCGCTGTGCGCGGGACGGGGCCCGTGGTCGGGTGCCGGCCGGATCTGGCCGGCGTCCGGGCCTGCGGCCCGGACGAGAGTGGCTGGTCAGCCGCGGGAGTTGCGCGGGCCGCCGCGGCCCTCGCTGTAGCCGCCGCGCTTGAAGCCGCCCTCCTTCTTGAAGCCGCCGCGCTCCTTGCGGAAGCCGCCGCCCTTGCCGCCGCGGAAGCCGCCGGAGTCGCCGTCGCGGCGGGGCTTGCGGCCGGAGTCGAGCTCGAGGTTGATCAGCTCGCCGCCGATGCGGGTCTTGGACAGCGCCTGCATCTGCTCGCTGCTCAGGTCCGCGGGCAGCTCCACCAGGGAGTGGTCGCTGCGGATGTCGATGCCCCCGATCTCGGCGGCGTTGAAGCCGCCCTCGTTCGCGAGCGCGCCCACGATCGAGCCGGGCATGACGCGCTGGCGGCGGCCGACGGCGATCCGGTAGGTGGCGTTGCCCTCGGTCAGCGAGCGCGTCGGGCCGCGGGAGCCGAACCCGTCCTTGGCGCCCTTGGCCATGCGGGCCTGCTTGGTCGGCGGGACCGGGAGGTCCTGCATGAGCAGCGGGCGGCCGCCCTGGGCCATGTGCGCCAGTGCGGCGCCGACCTCGACGGCCGTGATGTCGTGCTCCTCGACGTACTTCTCGACGAGGTTGCGGAAGACCGAGAGGTCCTCCGACTCCAGGGTCGCCGTGATGCGCTGGGCGAACTTGTCCAGGCGCTTGTCGTTGACGATGTCCACGCTGGGCAGCTGCATGAGCTCGACCGGCTGGCGGGTGGCCTTCTCGATGGCCCGCAGCAGGTACTTCTCGCGCGGGGTCATGAAGAGGATCGCGTCGCCCTTGCGGCCGGCGCGGCCCGTGCGGCCGATGCGGTGCACGTAGGACTCGGTGTCGTGCGGGATGTCGAAGTTGATGACGTGGCTGATGCGCTCCACGTCCAGGCCGCGGGCCGCGACGTCGGTGGCGACGAGGATGTCCACCTTGCCGGCGCGGAGGTTCTCCACGGTGCGCTCGCGCTGCTGCTGCGGGATGTCGCCGTTGATGGCGGCGGCGGTGAAGCCACGGGCCTGCAGCTTGTCCGCGAGGTCCTCGGTGGCCATCTTGGTGCGGACGAAGGCGATGACGCCGTCGTGCTCTTCCGACTCGAGGATGCGGGTCATGGCGTCCAGCTTGTGCGCGCCCATGACCTGGACGTAGCGCTGGCGGATGTTGGTGCCGGTGGAGGTCTGGGACTTCACCGTCACCTCCTGCGGGTTGCGCAGGTACTGCTTGGAGATGCGGCGGATCGAGCCCGGCATGGTGGCCGAGAACAGGACGACCTGCTTGGTGGCCGGCGTGGCCTCGAGGATGCGGTCCACCTCTTCGGCGAAGCCCATGCGCAGCATCTCGTCGGCCTCGTCGAGGACCACGTACTGCAGGTCGGAGAGGTCCATGGACCCCTTGCTGATGTGGTCGATCACGCGGCCCGGCGTGCCGACGACCACCTGGGCGCCGCGGCGCAGGCCGTTCAGCTGCGGGCCGTACGGCGCGCCGCCGTAGACCGGGAGGACGGTGACGCCGTCCATGTGCTTGGCGTAGGAGGTGAAGGCCTCGGCGACCTGGAGCGCGAGCTCGCGGGTCGGGGCGAGGACCAGGACCTGCGGGCTCTTGGCGGTGCCGTTGAGATCGGCGAGCTCGGCCATGCGGGACAGGGCCGGCACGGCGAACGCGGCGGTCTTGCCGGTGCCCGTCTGGGCGACGCCGACGACGTCGTTGCCCTCGAGCAGCAGCGGGATGGTGGCGGCCTGGATGGGCGAGGGCTTCTCATAGCCGACGTCCTGCAGGGCGGCCAGGACCCGGCCGTCGATGCCGAGTTCGGCGAAAGTGGGGATGTTCTCTTCGTTCGTGGGCACGTCAGATGACACGTCGTTAGACACGGTTCAATAACCTCTGTGTGGTTGGCCCAGGCGCGGAACCCGTGGCGGGCGCTGCAATGGGCTGGTGTGGCGGGGGCGGCAGGATCGCCGCGCTGGGCGCGGGAGGCCGCTACGCATTCGGACTCGATCACTACGGCCCGGCGACTCCCCTATGACTCTGACCCGCACTACTTCAGTCAGCAGCCTGCGGATTACACACACGACACGAGGGGGCTCCTGCCTCAAATATTGGGCAGGAAGCGAGGGAAACCGGAATGAGTGAACACTTCATTCTAGCCGACGCGCGGCGCCGCGTCTCCCAGCGGATGCTCCGGGCGGCGTGCGATGCGGCACATCGCTGCCACGCCGCCGCTCCTGCGGCGTCGCTACTCCGTCAAGACTCCACGGTGCCGAGCACCCGGTCCACCTCGCGGGCGGCCTTCGACGTGAGTTCCCAGGCGCCGGCCTCGCGTCCGGCGTGCAGCCGGCGCGCCTCCTCCTCCGTCGGGCCGAGGAAGAGGTCCCGGACGGTGACGCCGTGCCCGGGACGGTGCACGACGGCGACCGCGTCCCCCGCGGAGAGCTCGCCGCGGCGGAGCACCCGCAGGTAGGCGCCCGTGGCGGCGCGCTCGGAGAAGCGCCGGACCCATTTCGGCTCGGCCATCCGGCGGGCGAAGGTCGCGCACGGGGTGCGCGGGACCGTGACCTCGAGCAGCGCGGTGCCAACCTGCCAGCGCTCGCCGACGACGGCGTCGGACACCGCCAGCCCGCGCAGGCGGAGGTTCTCGCCGAAGAGGCCCGGCGGGATCTCGCGGCCGAGCTCTTCCGCCCAGGCGGCGGCATCCTCCTCGGCGTAGGCGTAGACCGCCTGCTCCTCGCCGCCGTGGTGGGCCCGGTCCGCCTGGACGTCCGCGTAGAGCCCGAGCCGCCCGACCTTCACGGCGCCGTGGACCGGGCGCTTGTCGATCGCGCTGACGCCCACCGGCCCGGCGTCGGGGACGAGCTGGTGCACCCGGCAGACCGCCAGCACCTCGCCGACGGCGAGCGCCGGGCCCGGCCCGGGTGACGCGGCGGTGCCCGCTGCCGGGGCGGTGGACGGCGTGTGCTGGTCGGCGCTCATGCCTCCCAGCGTACTGGGACGCCGAAGGGCGCCGCCGGTAGGCTCGACCCGTGAATCCCTCGCCTTCGAACCGCCGACCCGAGCCCTCCCGCGACCAGGAGCCGGCGGCCGGCACCCGCCCCGGCGTCGGTTCCAGCGCCCGGTGGGCCTGGCCGCGGCTGCCCGGCACGCTGCGCGCGGCGACCGTCTGGTGGGGCATGCTCGCCGTGGCGCTGGTGGTCTTCGCCGCGGCGGCCTTCGCGAACCACCAGCTGCTCGGCGACGGGACGGACCGGTCCGCGCTGGTGGTCCTCGGCGTCTTCCTGGGCGGGCTGGCCGTGGTCACCGGGTGGGGCGTGGTGCTGCTCCTGCGGGGCCGCCTGTCCGGCCGGACCCAGCTCACCACGTTCGGCCTGATCGCCGGGCTGCCGCTGCTCTTCCGCGGGCCGCGGCTGATGATCCCCGCGATCGGGCTGCTCATCGGCGTGCTGCTGCTGTGGCTGCCGCCGTCGCTGCGCTATTTCAAGGCGCAGGCGCGGCAGGCCCGCGCAGCGCGCCGCCGCGAGAAGGACCGCCTCCAGGGGAGACAGCGGCGGGAGTAGGGTCGGAGTACCACCCGATCCGAAAGGACTGCTGAATGAGTACCTTCTCCATCGTCAACGCGCACGTCGTCCCCATCGAGGGCGGAACCACCGGCGGCGCGCCCTTCGACGGGACCGTGGTGGTCCGCGACGGTCGCATCGCGGCGGCCGGGGCCGACGTGGTCCCCGAGGGCGAGATGATCGACGCCGGGGGCCAGTGGCTGCTGCCCGGCTTCGTGGACGCCCACGTCCACCTGGGCATGGACCCGGAGGGCGAGAACGCCTCCACGGCCGACGTGAACGAGATGACCGACCCGGTCACGGCCGCGGCGCGGGCGATCGACGCCGTGGACCCGTTCGACCCCGGGTTCGACGACGCGCTCACCGGCGGCGTGACCACCGTGAACGTCAATCCGGGCTCCGGGAACCCGGTCGGCGGGCTCGCCGTCGCCCTGCACACGCACGGCCGCTACCTCGAGGAGATGGTGCTGCGCTCCCCCAGCGGGCTGAAGTCCGCCCTCGGCGAGAACCCCAAGCGGGTCTACGGCGAGAAGAAGCAGACGCCGTCCACGCGGCTGGGCACGGCGATGGTCATCCGCCAGGCCTTCATCGAGGCCCAGGACTACCTGCGGGCGCGGAAGGCCGACGACACCACACCCCGGGACGCCCGGCTGGAGGCCCTGGGCCAGGTGCTCCAGCGCGAGATCCCCTGGCGCCAGCACTGCCACCGGGCGGACGACATCGCGACCGCGCTGCGCATCGCCGACGAGTTCGGGTACGAGCTGGTGCTCGACCACGGCACCGAGGCGCACGTGCTCGCGGACGTGCTCGCCGAGCGCGGGACGCCGGTGCTGATCGGGCCCCTGTTCACCACCAAGTCCAAGGTGGAGCTGCGCGGGCGCTCCCTGGCGAACCCGGGGAGGCTGGCCGCCGCGGGCGTCGACATCTCGATCATCACGGACCATCCGGTGGTGCCGATCCACTTCCTGGTCCACCAGGCGACGCTGTCGGTGAAGGAGGGGCTGGATCCGGTGACCGCGCTGCGCTCCATCACCATCAACCCGGCCCGGGTGCTGGGCCTCGCGGACCGGATCGGCTCGATCGAGCCCGGCAAGGACGCCGACCTGGTGCTCTGGTCCGGCGACCCGCTCGACGTCATGCAGCGCGCCCGCCGCGTGTTCATCGGCGGGCGGACGGTGATGGAGTACGACGACGACGCCCGCGCCCCGCGCGTCGCCGCCCGCAGCGCCATCTCCTAGGCTGGACCCGTGGAAACAGCGAAACGGACCTCGCCGCACCCTGGCCAGTCTCCCAGGCCGCGGCTCGTCATCCAGACGATCGACGGCGCGCCGAAGCCGTACAACGCCGCCGCCATCGAGGACCTGGCCGACGTGGTGTACACCACGCCGGACGGGCTCGGGACGGCACTGCCGGACGCCGATGCGCTGCTCCTCTGGACACGCTTCGCCGGTGTGCTGCAACGGGCCTGGCCTGCCGCACACCGACTGCAGTGGGTCCACGTGGCCGCCGCCGGCGTCGACTCAGTGCTCTTCGACGGCCTCCGGGACGCACCGGTCAGCGTCACCAATGCTCACGGCGTCTACGACGCGCCGATCGCCGAATTCGTGCTCGGCGCGGTGCTGGCCCACGACAAGCAGCTCCACGTCAGCAAGGGCTTCCAGCGCGTCGGGGAATGGCGACGCCGCGAGCTGACGCGCACCGCCGGCCAGCGGGTGCTCATCGTGGGCACGGGCGGCATCGGACGGGCCACGGCCCGCCTCCTCTCCGCCGTCGGACTCGAGGTGCGCGGGGCCGGGCGCACCGAGCGCGACGACGATCCGGACTTCGGCACCGTCGTCCCCAGCTCCGAGCTCGCGGAGCACGCCGGCTGGGCCGACCATCTGGTCCTCATCGCGCCACTGACACCGGACACCCGGGGCGTCGTGGACGCGCGGGTCCTCGCCGCGATGAAGCCCTCGGCCCACCTGATCAACGTCGGCAGGGGCGCCCTCGTGGACGAGCCGGCCCTCGTGCAGGCCCTCCAGACCGATCAGATCGCCGCGGCCTCACTGGATGTCTTCGCCACCGAGCCCCTGCCGGAGGAGCACCCGTTCTGGAGGATGGACAGCGTCCACGTCTCGGCTCACATGTGCGGCGACGTCACGGGCTGGCAGGACGCCGTCGCGGATCAGTTCCTCGAGAACCTGCACCGCTTCGTCGAGGGCCGGGAACTGAGGAACCCGGTGGACAAGGAACGCGGGTACGCCCAGAAGGTGCCCGTCCCGGCGTCCTGACCAACACGGCCGCAACGCCGCCTGGGGCGCTCCCCCGGCCGAGTACGTCTGGTCACGGCACGGGCAGCTGGGGCGACGGGCGGGACGGAAGGGACGGGCGGGACGGAAGGGACGGGCGGGCCTCCCCTACGGCGCCGGCTTCCCGCGGCGTCCGCGCCGCCGCGGCGAGAAGAAGGCCCCGGTCCGTGGCGCGTACGCGTACCAGCGCTCGCCGGGCGCGGGGGCGTTGCGCTCCGGGTAGAGATCGTCGCGGAGCCTCTCCTCCAGACGCTCGAAGGCGGCGACGACGTCCGGCGAGCCCGGCCGCGAACTGGCGAGGCGCAGCTTCCGCGGCGGCAGGTGGAGGGGCACCTGCGCATCGGGGTCGTCCAGCTCGATGCAGTACCCGGCGCCCAGCTCCTCGGCGACGCGGGTCGCCAGGGCGACGAGCTGGCGCTGCTGCTCCGTGGCCTCGGCGACGTCGGCATCGGTGCCCGCGTCGAGGTCGGCATCGTCACCGCCCATCGCGGCACTGGAGCGCGCCTCCCAGCGCGCCTCCCAGTCCCTGAGCTCCGAGACGAGCTCGGCGGGCAGGGCCGTCTCCTCGTAGTCGAGCGGGAACGGCCACCAGAGCAGCGAGCCGGCCCACCCCGGGAAGCACCGCAGCGGCGGGCGCGCCGAACCCCCGGGGCCCGGCGCGGCCGGACGCCGACGGCGCAGGAAGCGCCCGAATCCGAAGCCTGCCACGACTGCGCCTAGGCCAGCTTCGCGAAGGCCTGCTCGAGGTCCGCGACGAGGTCCTCCGCCTCCTCGATGCCGACGGACAGGCGCAACAGGTTCTCCGGCACCGCGAGCTCGGTGCCCTTCACGGACGCGTGCGTCATCTCCGACGGGTAATTCATCAGCGACTCGATGCCGCCGAGGGACTCCGCCAGCGTGAACAGCCGGGTGGACTCGGCGACGGTGCGGGCCGCCTCCGCGCCGCCGGCGAACTGCACCGACACCATGCCGCCGAAGCGCGTCATCTGCTTCTTCGCCAGCTCGTGCCCGGGGTGCCCCTCCAGCCCCGGGTACAGCACGTTCTCCACCTCCGGCCGCTCCAGCAGCCAGGCCGCGATCCGCTCGGCGTTGTCCGAGTGCCGGTCCATCCGCACGCCGAGCGTCTTGAGCCCGCGCGTGGTGAGGAACGCGTCCATCGGCCCGTTCACGCCGCCGGCGGCGAACTGCAGGAAGCCGATCTTCTCCGCCAGCGCGTCGTCGCGGACCACCACGGCGCCGCCGACGACGTCGGAGTGGCCGCCGATGTACTTGGTGGTGGAGTGGATGACGATGTCGGCACCGAGCGTCAGGGGCTGCTGGAGGTACGGGGACGCGAAGGTGTTGTCCACGACCAGCAGGGCGCCGGCATCGTGGGCGATCGCGGCGATCGCCTCGATGTCGGTGATCTTCATCAGCGGGTTGGACGGCGTCTCGAGCCAGACCAGCCGGGCGCCGGTCTCGGCGACGGCGGCCCGCACCGCGTCCAGGTCCGCCATGTCGACCGGGCGGTTGGCGACGCCCCAGTCCCCGAAGATCCTGCTGATCAGCCGGTAGGTTCCGCCGTAGGCGTCGTTGCCCAGGACGATGCTGTCCCCCGGGCGCAGCACCGCGCGGATGATGGCGTCCTCGGCCGCCAGGCCGGAACCGAAGGTCAGGCCGTGGGTGCCCTGCTCCAGGGCGGCCAGCTGCTCCTGCAGCGAGTCGCGGGTGGGGTTCGTCCCGCGCCCGTACTCGTAGCCGTTGCGCAGGCCGCCGATGCCGTCCTGCGCGTACGTGGTGGAGAAGTGGACCGGCGGGACCACGGCCCCGGTGTGGCGCTCGGGCTCCTGCCCGGCGTGGATGGCCCGCGTGTTGAAGCCGGGCGTGGTGTTCTCTGCGTTGGTCATGCTCTGCCGTCCTTCGGGATCGTGGCGGAATCGTGGAGGGTCGGGGCGGGCCGTCAACGGGTGGCGGCGGCGACGAGGTCCCGCCGCGCCAGCACGCCGACGAGGTCGCCGTCCAGGGTGGCGAAGGCGACGTCCGTCTCGGCCAGCAGGCGGCGGGCGGCCTCCAGCGGCTGCCGCACGCCGATCAGCGCCGGCAGCCCGTCCAGGTGATCCGTGACCGGGGCGTTCAGGGGCGCCGCACCCGTGAAGACGGCCTCGGTCAGCCCCTGGGCCGTCGCCGCGCCGGCCACCTCGCCGAGCCGGACGCCGCCGGCCGCGGGCTGGCCGTCGAGCACGGGCAAGGCGGGCAGGGACGACTCGCGCAGCGCCTCCAGCGCCTCCCGCACGGTCGCGCCGGACCGCACATGCGGCAGTGCGCGGAGGCCCCCGTCGGGGCCGCCGTCAGGATCGTCCGCGACGAGGAGGGAGCGGACGGTCGGGCCGCCGTCGTTCCCGTCCTCCCCGGCCGGGTGCTGCTCCAGCGGGAAGCCGTGGCGGCCCATCCAGTCGTCGTTGAAGATCTTGGCGAGGTAGCCGCGGCCGCCGTCGGGCAGGATGACCACCACCACGTCGTCCTCGGTCAGGTCCTGTGCCGCGCGCAGGGCCGCGACGACGGCCATGCCGGACGAGCCGCCGACCAGCAGGCCCTCCTCCCTGGCCAGGCGCCGCGTCATGGCGAAGGACTCGGCGTCCGTGACGGGGACGACCTCGTCCGCGACCTCCGGGTCGTAGTTGCCCGGCCACATGTCCTCGCCGACGCCCTCGAGGAAGTAGGGGCGGCCCGTGCCGCCGGAGTAGACGGAGCCGTCCGGGTCCGCGCCGATGATCCGCACCGGGCCGGAGGGCCGGTCCCGGGAGACCTCCTTGAGGTAGCGGCCCGTGCCGGTGATGGTGCCGCCGGTGCCGGCACCGATCACGGCGTGGGTGATCCGCCCGTCGGTGTCGCGCCAGATCTCCGGGCCGGTGGTCTCGTAGTGGCTGGCCGGGGCGGCCGGGTTGGAGAACTGGTCCGGCTTGTAGGCGCCGGGGATCTCGCGGGTCAGCCGGTCCGAGACCCCGTAATAGGAGTACGGGGACTCCGGGGGGACGGACGAGGCCGTCACCACCACCTCGCCGCCGTAGGCGCGGAGGACGTCGCGCTTCTCCTCGCCCACCTTGTCCGGGGTGACGAAGACGGTCCGGTAGCCCTTCTGCTGCGCCACGAGGGCCAGGCCGACGCCGGTGTTGCCGGAGGTCGGCTCGACGACGGTGCCGCCGGGGCGCAGGGCGCCGGACTGCTCCGCCTCCTCGACCATCTTCAGGGCGATCCGGTCCTTGATGGATCCGCCGGGGTTCAGGTACTCGAGCTTGACCAGGATGGTGGCGCGGAGCCCTTGGGTGACCTGGTTGAGGCGGACGAGGGGTGTGTCGCCGATCAGGTCGATCACGGAGTTGGCGTACTTCATGGGCCCGACTCTACCGGCGGGGCCCCGCGCGGCCGAGGGCGAGGAAACGCTGGTTCACGCGCGTGGGCCCGGGCACACCGTGCGCCTTCCGGGGGGCGGCGGGGTGCATCATAGAGGGCATGACCGAGTCCCCCGCCCTGCCGCTGGCGCGCCCGGATGCCGAGGGCGTCTGGCGGCCGGGGCGGGCGTACGCGCTGCGGCCGACCCTCGGCGTCCTCCAGCGCGGCACCAGGGACCCGTGCGTGCGGGTGGGCGACCGCACGGCATGGCTGTGCTTCCGGACCCCGTCCGGGCCCGTCACCCTCCTCCTCCAGCACGACCCGCCCGTGCGCGGATCGGGCCGGGACCGCAGCAACCACGCGTCGGGGACACACGACCCCGGGCCCCACGACGACGACACCGGGCCGGGCGGCCCCGAGCAGGGTGCCGGCAGGGTGCGGTGGCGAGCTTGGGGCGACGGGGCGGCGGACCTGGCGGCCGAGCCGGGGCGGGTCGAGCGGCTCCTGGGTGCCGAGGACGACTGGTCCGGCCTGGACCGTCCCGACGTCGCGGCGTCCCTGCCGCGCGCCCTCCGCGAGGCCCGGCGCCGCGCCCCGGGGCTTCGTCTTCCGGCGACGGGCCGCGTTTTCGACGCGCTGGTGCCGGTGGTCCTGGAGCAGAAGGTCACCACCATCGAGGCCCGGCACGCCTGGCGGTACCTGGTGCGGCGCTTCGGCGATCCGGCGCCGGCCCCCGGGACGGCCGCCCTCCCGGAGGGTCTGCGGCTCCCGCTGACCGCCGCGCAGCTCCGTCGCGTGCCGTCCTGGGAGTGGCATGCGGCCCGCGTGGACGCCAAGCGCAGCCGTGCCCTGCTGCTGGCGGCCGAATCGGCTGCCGGGCTGGACCGCCTGGGCGCGCGCCGGATCCTCGACGCCGCGGAGCACGACGCGGTCAGCCGGGCCATGCAGTCCATCCCGGGCATCGGGCCCTGGACCGTGGCGGAGACGCTGCAGCGCAGCCACGGCGCGCCGGACACCGTGTCGGTCGGCGACTACCATCTGGCCGCGTACGTCGGTGCGGCCCTGACCGGGCGCAGGACGGACGACGCGGGGATGCTGCGGCTCCTGGAGCCCTGGCGGGGGCACCGCCAGCGGGTGGTGCGCCTGATCCAGGCCACGGGGTTCCGCAAGCCGACCTACGGGCCCCGGCTCGCACCGATGGACCACCGACGCCGCTAGAGCACCGCCAGACCGACGCCCCCCCTTGACCGACGCCTGACCAACGCCCGAACCGGGGACCGGACTAGGCGCTGTCCCGGCTCCGGACGACGTCGAGCGCCTCCTGGCGCATCTCCACCTTGCGCACCTTCCCCGAGACCGTCATGGGGAAGCTGGAGCGGATCTGCACGTAGCGCGGGATCTTGTAGTGCGCGATCCTGCCGCGGCAGTACTCCCGCAGCTCCTCGGCCGTGAGCTCGGCGGCGCCCTCGTGCGGGATGATGCACGCCATCACCTCCTCGCCGTAGCGCTCGTCCGGCACGCCGATCACCTGCACGTCCTGGATGTCCGGGTGCCGGTGCAGGAACTCCTCGATCTCGCGGGGCGAGATGTTCTCGCCGCCGCGGATGATGAGGTCCTTGATGCGCCCCTCGATGCGGACGTAGCCGTCGTCGTCCATGACGGCGAGGTCGCCGGTGTGCATCCAGCCGTCGGCGTCGATGGCGGCCTCCGTCTTCTCCGGCTCGCCCCAATAGCCGCGCATCACGGCGTAGCCGCGCGTGCACAGCTCGCCGGCCTCCCCGCGGGCCACGGTCTCCCCGGCTCGTCCAGGAGGGGCAGGTCCGTGGGCCCGGCCGTGCAGGCTGCGCCCGCCGGAGCCGTCCGGGCCGGGGCCTCCGCGGCGCGGGAGGTCCGGGGCGGGCGCGGGAGGTCTGGGGTGGGGCGGGGCGTTCGGGTGTGCGGCATCATCGGCTCCGGATCGACGGACGTCAGTGTGATCCAGACCATAGCAGCGGCCGATCCCGGATGTTAATAGCCGCTAACGCCGGCGCCGCGCTGCTTCCGGGCTGGCGCCGCGCTGATTCCGGACTGGCGCCGTGCCGCTGCGGGCGGCTCCGGCGGGCCTGCTGCCGGCCCGGGTGCGCCCGCCGAGCCGCGGGACGGCAAGTGGCCCGGTGCCTACTCGGCGGCGCCGCCCTCGGCGATCTCGGCGCGGACCGCGTCCATGTCCAGGCCCTTGACGGCGTCGACGAGCCCGGCGAGGGTCCCGGCGTCGACGGCGCCGGGCTGCGAGTAGACCAGCACCTGGTCGCGGAACGCCATGAGCGTCGGGATGGAGGTGATCGCCGCTGCGGCCGCGAGCTCCTGCTCCGCCTCGGTGTCCACCTTGCCGAAGACGATGTCCGGATGCTGCTCCGAGACGGCGGAGTAGACCGGTGCGAACGCCTGGCAGGGCCGGCACCAGCCGGCCCAGAAGTCGATGAAGACGATCTCGTGGTCCTCGAGGGTCTGGCCGAAGTCGGCCTGGGTGATGTCTACGGTTGCCATGGCTCCACGGTACTCGCGCCCGGCTCCCGTCGTCGGCGACTTGTCCACAGGCGGGTGGGCAGCTCTGGCCCAGGGCGGGCGACACGCCTAGCGTTCTGGACGATCACTCCACCGCCTGCGACCCCGCTAGGAGGGGCCATGAGCCGCTGCTCGCTCCTGTTCATCATCGACGAGGCGCCCCTGTCCGGGGCGATCCGCCAGTCCATCGACCTGGCGCTGCGCTACCGCGAGGACTTCCCCCTCGGCCTGCCGGTGGAGTCGGAGGAGCTCTACGCGTTCGGCGAGGCCGAGCGCATCCAGGAGCGGATCCGCCCGCTGCGTCCCTCCCGGTCTGGCGACTCGGCGGAGACGAGCCTGGGGCCCGTCCATGCGATCTGGCGCGGCGGCGGCTGGCTGACCCCCGGATCCTGCCCGCCCCCGCCGCCGGAGGACAACGGGGCCACGGCCTGGCAGTGGGCGCACTACAACGCGGTGATGGACGCTCCGCCGAGGTCCTACCTGGTGCTGTGGGATCTGCGTCTGGCCGACGAGCTCGCCGCCTGAGCGCCGGTCCGTTCCAGCGCCGGGGCCGGTGCGCGGAGCCGGCCCCGGGAACAGGCTCCGGAGACACGAATGGCCCCGCTTCCTGGTGGAAGCGGAGCCATTCGAACCGGGTGGCAGATGAGGGATTCGAACCCCCGTAGGCATTGCCAGCTGATTTACAGTCAGCCCCCTTTGGCCGCTCGGGTAATCTGCCCGGTGTTCCCTCGGGAACGAGAAAATACTCTACCGAACTTTGCCAGCAGAATCGAATCGTGCGATCCCGGTACCCTTGGACGCAGACACCAACCCGATCCGAAAGGTGAGTCATGGCGAGCGATTCTACGTTTGACGTGGTCAGCAAGGTCGACAAGCAGGAGGTTTCCAACGCCCTGAACCAGGCGCAGAAGGAGATCGCGCAGCGGTACGACTTCAAGGGCGTGGGCGCCGAGATCGACTTCAGCGGGGAGAAGATCCTGATGAAGGCGAGCTCCGAGGAGCGCGTGAAGGCGATCCTCGACGTCTTCCAGTCCAAGCTCGTCAAGCGCGACATCTCCCTGAAGTCCCTCGACGCCGGCGAGCCGTTCGCCTCCGGCAAGGAGTACCGCATCGAGGCCACCATCAAGGAGGGCATCGCGCAGGACGTCGCGAAGAAGATCACCAAGCTGATCCGCGACGAGGGACCCAAGTCCGTCAAGGCGACGATCCAGGGCGACGAACTCCGCGTGACGTCCAAGTCGCGCGACGACCTCCAGCAGACCATCTCCCTGCTGAAGGGCTTCGACGAGGCTGCGCTGCAGTTCGTCAACTTCCGCTAAAACGACACATCGAGCCTAGTCAGACTAGGGCGACCCCTCGGCGGTCCGCAGGGAGTCCGCACCGCCGTCAAGAACCGCAGTCATCAGCCCGGTGGCTGCGGTTCTTGTTTTGTCCTCGGCCGTCGGCCAGAGGTGCGAGTACGTGTTCAGGGTGATGCTCGGGACGGAGTGGCCGAGGGCACGCTGCACCGTGACGACGTCGCACCCGTCGGCGATGAGCGCCGAGGCGTAGAAGTGTCGCAGGTCGTGGAGGGTGAACTCGTCCAAGCCGGCCGCCTTGCGCGTCTCCCGCCAGTAGTGGCCCGCCGACCCCCGATTGAGGAGCCTGCCGTTCACGCTGAACAGCCACTCGTCGTCACCGCGCACTCCGAACTCCTGGACGTGGGCGGACAGCATCTCGGCGAGCCGCAGCGGGATATAGATGGCGCGCTCCGACTGGTGCTTGGGCGGCACTTCCTCAAGGGCGTGGTTGTTGGCGCCCTGTAGCTGCCGCCGCACGCTGATCGTCCGGCGCAGGAAGTCGACGTCCTTGAGTTGGAGTCCTGCCGCCTCCCCGAGGCGGAGGCCCGCGAAGGCGCACACGGCCACGTACGTCCTGAACCAGTCTGGAGCGCACTCGAGCGCACGACGGACCTGCTCGACAGTGGGAACGGTCATGGCGGCCGCCTTGCGGCGCTGTCTGGGGAGCTTGACGCCGTCGGTCGGATCCTCGGCGATCACGCGGTCTCGGACAGCCTGCTTGAAGGCCTGGCGGATCAAGTTGTATCGGGTCTCGATGGTCGCCGGCGCGAGTCCCGTGGCCTTCTTGGCGCCACGGACCGTCATGCCCTTGATCCACTCCTGGATGTGCGCGTTCGCGATCTTCCCAATCGGCATGTCCGCGAAGGTCGCCGAATGGAGAGCCTGCTGGGCCGACAAGCGCGTCCCCCGTGACCAGATCTGGCGCTCAGCGTAAGTGGCGAACCAGTCCCGAAATCGAACCTTGCCGCTACGCGGATCCACCCAGCGTCCCGTCATTACGTCCGCCGTGACCTCGTCAAGCCAACGCTGCGCGTCGACCTTCCGCGGGAAGTGCCGAGCATGCTCCTTGCCAGCCGCGTCACGGTAGCGGGCGCGCCATTTGCCATCAGGCCTCTTCTTGACGCTCGCCATCGCCGCCCTCGGCCTCCCCCGCTGTCGTCACTACCTGATCGATCAGCGCCAGATAGACGCCGCGCATGCGAGCAGTCCGCTCGTCACTTCCGGTCACGACGACGTGCTCTTCAGTCTTCGGCTCGTCCCATTCACTGATGCGACGAGCAACCCACGCTAGGTAGTCCTCCGCATCACGGGGTCCGCCGCCCGCGTCATCCGTAAGTTGCTCAAGCAAAGATGGTTCGCTGTCGAGAAGGTCCTGAGCATCCAGCAAAGCCCACCCCATCGCGACCAGGCGTGGCAAGGCCTCTTGCATGGCTCGGTCCGCCGCCTTGCGGGCGTGCCTCAACGACTGTCCCGGCGTCTCCGACAACCCGGCCAGTGTATTCAAGTCGACATCCAGCACTTCTGCGATGACGAGCGCCTCCACGAGACGGACAGAGCGCGTCCCCTTCTCAATCCGAGAGACGGCGGATGCGTCCACGGGCATCCCTCGCCGAGTGAGCCGCTCAGCAAACTCCCGCTGGCTGAGATTCTCATGCTTTCTAATCATGGCGACGACTCGCCCGAATAGCTCCTCAGGGCTTCCCGCGTGTCCTTGTTGCATGGTGAACATGCTATGCGCTTGACCACAACATGTCCAACGGTTATCGTTGAATTGTCAGCTAGAACAAACGTTGCCAATGGGAACAAGGAGTCAGCCATGAACGCCACTGCCCGACTGATGACCATCGATGAGCTCTCGGAGGAACTCAGCATCCCCGTTGCCACTCTCTACTGGTACCGACACAAAGGTTCCGGCCCGCGGTGTGCACGCATTGGGAAGCGCCTCATGTACCGGCGGGGAGACGTCGATGCCTGGCTCAATGAAGCGTTCGAAACCGGTAAAGCCAGCTAACCCCCGGCCCATCGGGCGGATGCCCGGGGTCGCACGAAAGAGGCGCCATGCCGACAATCGAAGATCGACGAACCATCACACAGCGCGAGGTCGAGCAGTACCTCCGCGAAGATCGAAACCACTCGAAGCGAGCCGCCCGGGGCATCGCCTGGGAAGCGCTTCGTGATGAAGCTGTCGCTCGGAGGCACCTGCCGAGCGGCTGGGCAGACTTACTTCACCCGCCCGCGAATACATTCACTCGCCGCCACGTGGACGGCTACAGCGACCCCACCCACAACGACGTAGTACGGCACTTGAGCGCCGGCCGAACGTCCCTCCCCCACCTACAGAAAAAGCGGCCCGAGACCTCCCACCAAGAAGATCCTCGAGCCGCCTGACCAACCCAGTTGAAAGGAATGATCACTATGCCGCAGTCTACTCCGACCATCGAGCCGATGACCACCGCTCCCACCGCAGCCCCCGAGAGCATTGACATCCAGATGGTCACAACGTTGGCGGTCACGGTTCGTTCTTCTGGCAGGAAGTATGCGCACTTCTTCGCACCAGAGGACATCACGCACTCCCTGGTCGACGGCGTCAAAGTTCCCTCGCGCTGCGGCACTTGGGTCGGACTCGCAGTCATTCCGGGAACCGGTGGCCGGTGTGCTCGGCCATCGACGCCTACCTGCCCCGGCTGTGCCCTCCTGGAATACTTCGGGCTCCGCATGCCACCCATGTAGACCGGCTCGCAGTCGAAGCATGATCATGCGGTCGCCCTCGCACGTAGAAACCGTTTTTCAGGCCTTTGACCTTAAGCCCACAAAAGAAATCGGCTCCGGAGCCATCCGCCAAGATCTGCTCCGAAGCCGTCTGACCAATCCCACTGAAAGGAATGATCACTATGTCCCAGTCTACCGTCACCCTCTCTCCCTCCATCAAGTGCCCGGATTGGGCCGAGCGGCAGGAAATCATCACCGAGACGGAAGCGTGGTTCCTCCGCGACCTCGGCGACTTCCGGTCCGAGTTCACGACGTCCGGCGATGACGGCTGGCTCAACGCCGGCATCACCGCCCAGGCAGTCCTCAATGAGGTCCGGGACGAAGAAGGCGTCGCCCGTCTCGTCATTGTGCGCCTCAGCGGCTTCCCGGATGTAGACGAGACGGACGACGGTGACTGGTCCGTCAATCTCGACCAGTCCGCCGACTCACTGCGGGCACTCGGGCGTTGGCTCGTCGCCAAGGCCGATGAGGCCGAAACTCTCGTCGCCATCAATGCCGATCGCTACACGGAGGCTGCAGCGTAACCGCCGCGCTCGCATCACGATTCGGAGGCCTCCCTTGAACGCCGCATATGGCGTTCAAGGGAGGCCTCGTTCGTACTCGCAACCGCAGCACTATGAGAAGAGGTGTGCATGGCACGCATCAGGACCATCAAGCCTGAGTTCTTCCAGTCCGAAGACGTCGCGGCCCTGAGCTACCGGGCGCGGCTGACGTGGATCGGGCTCTGGGTCTACGCCGACGACGCGGGACGGCACAAGGACAGCCCCAGATTGATCAAGGGGAGCATCTGGCCACTCGAGGACAACGTGCTCTCGGAAGACGTGGACCAAGACCTTGAGGAGCTGGAAAGAGCCGGCCGAATCGTCCGCTATGAGGTCGACGGAAAGCGGTTCTTAGAGGTGACGAACTGGGAGTCTCATCAGCGCATTGCCAAGCCGACTCCATCCAAGCTCCCCGCCCCGTCCGCTACTCCTACCGGAATGGTAACGGAGGGCTCCGACACCATTCCGGGTGGGAAAGGAAAGGAAAGGAAAGGAAGTGGAGGGGAAAGGAGTGAGCCCCACCCGATCCCCGAAGACTTCTCCCTGACCCCCGAGCGAACCACCTGGGCCAAAGAGAACACCCCCGCCGTCAACGCGACACTCGCAACCGGTGACTTCGTCGACTACTGGCGGGACTGCCAGAAGCCCAAGACCAACTGGGAGACAACCTGGCGCAACTGGATGCGCCGCAAGCAGCAAGACGCCGAGGCGAAGGGGTGGAAGCCGCCGACGAGCACAAGAGATCTATCCGACCCGACGAATTGGTGACCATGACCCCGGACGAGTACGTACTTGGCGGCTGCCTCCTGAGCCCCGATGCGATCCCCTTCGCGTCGAATCAGTTGGAACCCGGCGACTTCGCCGAGCCCCGCCACGAGATCGTGTTCCGGGCCATGGTCGCCCTGAAGAAGGCGGGCCAACCGGTCGAGCCGTTCACCGTGTTCAGTCGGGCCATCGAACTCGGCGCCCGCGGCCTGGAGATCACCCACCTGCACTTCTGGCTCAGCGGTGTCGGGTCGGCGCAATCCGTCGAGCACTACGCCCGCGAGGTCAAGGAGCAGGCAACCCGCCGGCGGCTCTCACGGGCGGGTGCCTCGTTTCACCGTGACGTCACGGACCCATCCGTGCCCGCCGCGGAGACCGTGGCGCTCATGCTCGAACGGCTGCAGGCCATCCGCGACAACTCCACCAATCCGGAGCTGATCGCCAAGAGCCTCGGCCAGATCCTCGACCTCGAGGACACGGAGGCCGACTGGGTGATCCCCGGACTCTTCGAGCGCGGTGACCGGCTGATCGTCACCGGCTACGAGGGGCTCGGCAAGACCACGTGGATCAGGCAGATGGCGATCTGTGCGGCAGCGGGCATCAATCCGGTGACGTTGGATCATCTGCGTTCCCCGGTTCGCGGGCTCGTGGTGGACGTCGAGAACAGTGAGAAGCAGTGGAAGCGCGAGACGTTCGGCATGGCCGCTAAGGCTGCGTCGCACGGCCTCGAGAGCCCACGCGACAACCTGCACATCCATTGTGGTGGGCGGATGGACCTGCGCCGGGACAAAGATCTAGGCCTCGTTCATCGCCTCGTGGATGAGCATCGCCCGGAGATCCTGTTCATCGGCCCGATCTACCGACTCGTGCCGACCGGCATCAACTCGGATGAGGAGGCCGCGCCACTGATCGCCGCACTCGACACGCTGCGGGATCGGGGCCTCGTGCTGGTCATGGAGGCACATGCGCCCAAGGGGCAGATGGGCGAGCGCAACCTGGCTCCCCGTGGTTCGGCCGCGCTCATGGGCTGGCCTGAGTTCGGCTTCGGCCTCGCACCGAGCGAGGAAGGCGCCGAGATCAAGCGATGGCGCGCTGACCGCGACCGCAAGCGCCTGTGGCCCACCCAGCTATGGAAGGGAGGGCCGTTCCCATGGACGGCCGACAACGTACACCCCGAGACCAGACGCAGATACTACGGAGGCAACCCGTGAGCGACGAACCAAAGTTCTTCAACGAGACCATCGGCACCACAATCAAGGACCTGTACGAGGGCCAACACGGCACCGGCTCATGGCCCGGGCCGCCCGACCGAACCCACCTCTCCGACCCCGTACGAGTGGGCGAAATCCTCAAACAGCTACTCGCCTAACCGACCGCCGTCTACACCCTCGCTCACCCCATCAACAAGGCACCCAAGGAGACCGCATGGCACTCTGCACCACCGTCGACTGCGAACTTCCAACCGAGACATACCTGTGCGGCCGCTGCGTCAGCGACCTCCAATCATGGATCGACCAAGCCATCGACCTAGCCCCGGAACTAACGGTCACCATCATGAGGCAAGACAGGCTCCGCCATGTCGCACAAACCGGCGGGGCGGGCCAGAAGGCCGGTTCAATGCCGCCAGTCAGCCTCGACGCGGTCCAGCTCCAGCAGAACCTACGCAGCATCGCTCGGGACGCCACGGACTATGCAGCCGACCCCTTCGCGGCTGGAATCGCAGGCATGATCCGCGACTGGCACCAGAAGGCCGAGCTGCTCGTCAGCGGGCCCAAACCAGAGTTCATTGACCACGCCGCACTGCAGGAGCGCATTGCCAACATCGCACCCCCAATGCCGACGCGGCAGCTCCTCGCGTTCCTGCGCGAAAAGGCCGGCATTCCGATCAAGCGCACAGACATCAACAACTGGAGCCGCCGGGGCTGGCTGCGGCCGGTCGACAGGAAACCACTACCCACCTATCTGCCCCACGAAGTCCTAGACGTCTGGAACGAAAGGTCCCACGCATGATCCTCCACCACGCCCGACCCAAGAACAACGACGAAGGCATCTGCCAGTACGCCTTCTGTGCGGCCGAAGTGCCCGACAAGGTAAGTATCCAGCTATGTCACAAGCACCTCCGGACCGCCTACGCCGCGGCCATCATCGTTGGGGTTGGCAAGCTTCCCTCATCATGATAAAGTGAGTCAAAAGCGCTAAACAGCGAACCCAAAATCAAGCCCTAGCCGCTCGGCGGGGCATCTTTTATGCCCTTCCCCTCGCAGGTTGTGTATCGCATCCGATGCCATGGCCAACCTGCGAGGGGTGCTTCTTAGGCATGGGCCGAACTCAACGCTTCAGCCTCCTAGCTGCGCTTGCATGCGTCCGCGCTGCTCAACTGCCGCACCCTACGCTTCCTCTTCATAAAGGCTGGCGGGGATGTCCTCGTTGAAGATGGAACGCAGGATCGATACCTTGTCTACTTCAAGCGAGGTCTCGGAAGCTAGATCTCGACGCATTGCGGCCAGGGCGGACCCCAGCCGCCTCTTTGCCAGCGCGCTATCTTGTGGGCTCATGACCCTCGTAGGATTACCACTATCGTCGACCGAGAAGACGCGGGAACGCTCGAGGACTACCGTTAACGCTTGCTGCCATTCAGCAAGTTCGTCGACAACGGCTGGGCTACCCCAGAGCGCCGCTCGTGCGCGCAATTGACCGTCAGCCGAAGCGTCGTAGCCCTTGCCGACGAACCTGGCGATCATGAATTCGGCAATGGATTCATAGACCTTTTCACGATGTTCATACTCTTTCGCCTGTCGGTCGCGCTCTCGTTGCTCGCTCCAAGAGGCAATTCCCATTGTGGCGACCAGTGAGGCTACGCCGGCCGCCACCAGACTGCATCCTGGAACGACTAGTCCAATGCCGCGGCGCTCGGTGATAAATCGAACAAGTGCGAAGCTCAATATAACGAGACCTAGAACGATCAAAAACGCTCCCGCGAATAGGGCTAGGCGAGTGCGGCGCTCGTTGCCGGCCTGGGCGGGGCTCAGCTCCTTCTCATCGGATGCACCTTCTCCAGTTGACTTCTCACTGGAAGAATTTGAAGCAAATTGCGACGTAATAGGCATGGTTGCATCTTATTCGAATCGTCCCCACCCCACACCCCCGACGCCTCTCGACGATGCGCACTTCGGGGGTTCTCGGCTTTGTAGCTCAATTGGTAGAGCGTCCGCCCCATAAGCGGGAGGTTTCAGGTTCGAGCCCTGACGCTGCCACGATCCACGCCGAACGAGCGTGACACCTGACGGTGACGGTCCGGGAAGCGCCCGTTACAGCGCTGCCAGGCGGGGTAGTTCAGTGGCAGAACGGCGGTCTCCAAAACCGCAGCCTCGGGTTCGATTCCCGGCCCCGCTGCAACCAGCCCGCACACCGCGGGCCACACCGCAAAGGAGCGGGACATGGGCGACATCATCCCCACAGGCACACGCTGCGACGTAGGCGACGACCGATGCGGCGCAGCAGCACGAGCACGCATGACCGTCATCCCCGTCATGCTCGACCTGTACTTCTGCGCACACCACAGCCGACAGCTCACCGCGACCGACCTCACCTGCGAATACGAGATCAACTACGAGCCGGTGACAGTCGCGGCATAGGCCCGGCCAGTAGGGCCCGGCAAGCTCACCGCCGCCCCGGCCCCGACTGGTGCTCACGGGCCAACGAGGCCGTCACCATCGGAGCGTAGAGCCAAGCCAGCGAGGTCACATGCCACGAGCTAAGCGCATCTGCCCACGCCCCGGATGCCCCCGCATATGCGACGGCCGGTACTGTCCCCAGCACAACAGGGAGTACGAGGCGCAGCGCGGCACGAGGACCGAACGCGGATACGGCGCCGACCATATCCGCCTACGCAAACAGTGGCGGGCCCGGGTCGACCAGGGTGGCGTCACCTGCCCCACCTGCGACCGACCCATCCAGCCAGGCGCACCCTTCCACCTCGGCCACACCGATGATCGGTCAGGCTACAAGGGCGCTGAACATCCAAGCTGCAACACATCTGATGGCGGCAAACGAGCACATCAATTCGATGCCTGAACCGCGTTTGTATCAACCTTTGTACCTACATGTGGAGGTTGTGCATAACGTGTGGATAACCTGTTGATAACCCTGTGGATGACCCTACCCGGGGGGACCTAAAGGGCCTAGTCACCGACACCGCCGGTGAGGTGAAAAAAGTCCGCGGAGGGTTCAAACAATTCAGGAGGGCGGTGGTCCGGCATGTCAAGTGGTGGATTCCGCGCGAACTCGGGGCCGGCTCCGGACCCCGCTTCCGGTCGCTCGGCCGCACGTGGGTTGGACTTCCAGGCCCTCCCCTCGGAGGGCTTCTCGGGTGACATTCCCGCCTTCCCCCTCGACCCCATCGTGCTCTTCGCGGAGCACTTTGCTGATGGGAAGAAGATCCGAGAGGTCGACGAGGGTGCGTCGGAGGACTTTCATTCGCGCGAGGGCGCTGTATGGGCCGAGGCGTGGCGAACTCCGCAGGCCGCCGCGTGGGCACTGGATCCATGGCGCTGGCCGGTCATCGCGGAGTATTGCCGCCTCAAGGTGACCGTTGAGCTGGATCCCGGCTCGAACGCCTCTCTTGTCGGGCAGCTCCATCGTTATCGCGAGCAGATCGGCTTGACGCCCGCAGGTCTTCGTCTGAACGGCTGGCAGATCGCTCGGGATCAAGTATCCAAGCGGCGCGCCGAGCGAGAGGCGGCTAGGTCGTCGAATGAGGGCTCGAGTGGCACTCTGTCGGCGCGCGAGCGAAGGTTGAGGGCTGTTGGCGATGGCGGTGGAACCTAAGACAGCCTCTGAGGCGCTGAAGTGGTGGCCTGGCCTAAGTCTGGACGTCGTTCCGGAGTGGATCGAGAAGCATTGCGTCGTGCCTGACGGAGATTTCGATGCATATGGCCGCAAGCCGCCATTTCTACTGCGCGACTATCAGCTTTGCTTCGTGTCGAATCATTATGCGATCCGCAAGTCGGCAACGCCCGGGATGAAATCCTCGGCGTTCGTGCATCAGCTCTCGGTTCTGATCGACTCCCAGAAGAAGGGAAAGTCGCCCCTCGTGGCCGCCATGATTTGCGTGGAGGCAGTTGGCCCGGCCCTCTTCGCTGGGTTCGCAAAGGGCGGAGAAGTCTGGGATTGCGAAGAGCAGGGCTGCGACTGCGGATGGGTCTACCACTACCGCCCCGGCGAGCCGATGGCGCGCAAATGGACGGCGCCCCTAATTCAGATCACGGCGAACTCTGAGGCCCAGACCGAGAATACTTACGGCGCCCTCCGGCCAATGATCGATTACGGCCCCCTCTCCTCTCAGATTCCCCGGACCGGCGAAGAGGTCATTCGCCTCCCCGGCGGGAAATCGAATCAGATCGTCCCCGTGACTTCCAAGGCCAAGTCCCGTCTTGGCGCACGCGTCACTTGCGTCCCCTGGGATGAGGCCGGCCTGTTTGCCGACGAGTCCATGTGGAAGGTTTTCCGCACACAGAAGCGCGGGCTAACGGCCATGGGTGGACGAGGGTTCATTACCTCCAATCCCGACGACCCCGCGACCGACAATGTAGTCAAGGATCTCTACGAGAACCCGTCCGATGGCGTCTACTTCCAGTGGACGCCCCCGCCGGCGCGTTGGAAGTGGACCAACCAGGCCGACCGCCGCAAGATCCTGAAATTCAATTACTCGGACGCCCCTTGGGTGCTCATGAATCTTGATGGACTCGAGGAGGACATCAAGCAGGCGATGCGGCGCGACCCGGCGGAGGCCGAGCGATTTTACGGAAACCGCCGCGTCCAGGGCTCCGGCGCGTGGCTCAAAGAAATCCCATGGGACGGCAAGTCGGCCCCCCGAGAGGTACCAGATGGCACCCCCATCGTGCTCGCGGGAGACTTGTCCAACAATAACGACTGGACGGGATTCCGGGCCATGACTGCCGACGGGTACCAGTTCACTCCGACGTACGGCCCTAATCACGAACCCGCGATTTGGCGCCCCACTGACGGATCGCTTCTGATCCCCCGCGCCGAGGTTCGCGCGGCGTTCGATGAGCTGCAGGCCCGCTTCAAGGTCGTTCGCTCTTACTTGGATCCCGCCGGCTCGGCCCGCGGTATTTCCGCCGAAGCGGATGCTATGGAGGTTGTCGAGGACGATTCCTGGCGTCTCGAGTTGAAACAATGGCAGGCGAAATACAAGACCGCCGACGGGGCGCCGAAGGTCTTCGCCTGGGAAACGTCGACCGTCTCGAAAATCCATCCTGTCCTCGAGGCCTTCAAGCAGGCCGTCAATGGTGATGATTCCGAATTTCGGCATGACGGGTGCGTTATAACTCGGACGCACGTTTTGAACGCGGTGGTTCGGGCGCGCACCGGCCAGCGATACATCCTGGGCAAGCCAAACGAGAACCAGAAAATCGATCAAGCCATGTCGTCCGTCCTCTGCTATGAGGCATGGTCCGACGCGCTGGTGGCTGATGAATTCACTGAAGAAGAAGTCGATTCCCGCATGTTCTGTCTATGAGGAGGTAGCCGATGGCTGTTAGCCGTGAGGTTTCAGACCTCCTCGAGCAACTGGAGCGGGAGCTTCAGCAGCGGGTCAATGACGACACCCGGTATGACGCCTACTACGAGGGCTCGCATCGGCTTGAGCGGCTTGGTCTCGCGGTTCCCCCGGAGATGGAGAAGCTCGAGACTGTAGTGAACTGGTGCCGGACTACCGTCGATTCGGTCTCGGATCGGCTGCAGATGCGCCGCTTCTACATGCCCGGCGAGGACCAGGCGTCCGATGACCTGCTCGAACAGTGGGACTACAACAACCTTGATTCTGAGGCGGTCCTGAATCACCAGGAGACGATGATCCTGGGGCGCGGGTTCGTGTCGGTCGGTGCGAACGAGGCCGACCCTGAGTTCCCGCTAATTCGAGTGGAGTCGCCGCGGGAGATTGTGGCCCGCGTCAACCGACGGTGGCGACGAATCGATGTCGCTGCCCGCTTCGAGCCGGGCGAGGACGACTTGGACCCGACCGCCCAGTTCGCAACCCTGTATGAGCCGAACAGCACCACATGGTTCGAGAGGGTGCGCGGTCAGTGGACAGAGATCGACAAGGATGAGCACGGCCTAGGCGTCGTTCCCCTGGTGATGTTCCTGAATCGCCGGCGCGTTGGTCGGTGGGATGGCAGCTCGGAGATGAAAGACGTCATCTCGCTCACGGATGCGGCCTGCCGGTCACTGACGAACCTGCAGCTCGCGGGCGAGACCCACTCGGTGCCGCAGAAGTACGTCCTCGGCATGACGAAGGGCGACTTCGTAGACAAGGCAGGGAACCCGATTCCCGCGTGGGAGGCCTACTTCAATTCGATCTGGGCGAACGCGAACAAGGACGCCAAGGTGGGCCAGTTCGCGGCGTCGGATCTCAAGAACTTCCATGACACCGTCAACCACTACGCGCAGCAGGTCGCCGGCATTACCGGCCTGCCCGCTCGCTACTTCGGTCAGACGTCCGTGAACCCGGCCGCCGAGGGCGCGATTCGTGCGGATGAGTCCCGGCTAATCCTGAATGCCGAGCGCAAGCAGGCGATGTTTGGCGATTCGTGGGGCTGGGTCATGGCCCTATCGCTGCGGTTCCGCACTGGCGACTGGGTGCAGGGTTCCCGCATCAAGACCGAGTGGTACGACGCGGGCACCCCGACGCGGGCACAGACCGCGGATGCGATGTCGAAGCTGTATGCCAACGGTCAGGGCATCCTCTCCCGCGAGGGTGTCTGGGACGAGCTTGGGTGGTCTGAGGCGCGCAAGGATCGGGAGCGCGGGTATCTCGAGAGCGAGGCCCGAATCACCCTGACCGCCCTTGAGAAGGATGTGGCCGAGGAGGTCTGACGTGACTATCCCGGCTCCGGCGGTTGATCACTACAAGCAGATGCAGCGTCTACAGTCGCTTGGAAAGCTGCAGGCCCGGCGCGCTTGGTCCCAGGTTCAGGTTGGCATGATCTCGCCGTCCTGGGAGCTAATTCTCCGCAATTCCGGGCTGGTGGCAGCAATGTCAGCGCTGCAGGAGGAGGCCGCGGTAGCCGGCGCATCCTACGGGGCGGCGACGCTCGCGGCGCAGGGTCTTTATGAGCCCCCGCAGGCGTTCGTCGACCCGACGGGTTTCGCGGGGTTCGCGTCGGACGGTCGCCCGCTCGACGGGCTCATGTATTCGGCAGCGCCGCACACTAAGCGCCTGATCGGCGGGGGCATGGATCCGCAGCAGGCCAAGATCAAGGGCGGCAAGTTCCTGGAGATGGCCGTCGGCACCCTGATTGCCGACAGCGGCCGAGGTGCCGCTGGTGTCGATACGGCGACTCGCAAGGGCGTGCAGTACGTCCGAATGTTGAACCCCCCATCGTGCGCACGGTGCGTGATTCTCGCCGGCCGTGTCTATTGGTGGAACACGGGCTTTAGTCGGCACCCGGGGTGCGACTGCGTGCACGTCCAGACCATGCACGGCAAGGCCGAGGGCGCGACCACCGACCCCTATGAATACTTCGAGAGCCTGTCCGACAAGGAGCGCCAAAAGGTGTTCACCAAGGCGGGGGCGCAGGCCATTGATGATGGCGCCGACATTTATCAGGTCGTCAACTCTCGCCGAGGCATGAAGCCGGGCGGGCTTGTGACATACGAGGGAACGTCGCGTCGTGGATTCTATGGCCGCGGGAAGCCGCCACGCCTGACGCCCGAGGCCATCTATCGCAAGGGGCTCTCCCGCGAGGAGACGATTGCCGAGCTTGAGCGCTACGGGTACATCGTCGGCGGGGGCCAGACCCCCGAAGGGGCGATCCGCGGGAGGGTCGACGGTTTCGGCGCCCTCGGGCGAGGTGGCACTCGGCGAGGAGCGAGCGCAGAGATTGCAGAAGCTCGCCGCACCGGCATACGCCCGGAGGGCGCCCGAAACTCTCTGACTGCCGCCGAGCGCAGGCTTCAGGATTCTCGACTGCGATGGGAAGCCGTCCAACAGGGGCGAAACCCATACGGGCGATGGCGCCTCACTCCTGAGCAGGAGGCGCAGATCGAGTACGAGTACCGACTTCTGAATGTTTACGGGCGAGAGGAAACGAAAATCTCACCCCGCAAATGGTTCAGCGAGGAATAACAAAAATCTTCCCCTTGCGCGCGATGCGCTTGGGGCCACTTCCGCGATGGAGGGAAATCGCAATGTCGGAGCAGAACACTGAGAACCCGACCGTCGAGCCCGAGGCGATTGCCCCGGAGTCGACGGAAACCGAAAATGCCGAAGCCCCCGAGCTGGGGGATGCCGGCAAGAAGGCTATCCAGGCGGAGCGCGATGCCCGCAAGGCAGCCGAGAAGGCTGCGGCCGAGTACAAGGCGAAGCTCAAGGAGATCGAAGACGCCAACCTCTCCGAGGTTGAGAAGGCGAACCGGCTGGCGGCTGAATCTGCCGCCGAGCTTGCCGCACTGCGTACCGAGTCCCTGCGGAGTCGCGTGGCCCTCGAGAAGGGGGTGCCCGCCGATCTGGTCGGGTTCCTCACTGGCGACACGGAGGAAGACATTGCCGCGAAGGCTGATCTCCTCATGTCTCGCCTGACCGCTCCGAAGTCCCCCAAGCCTGACCTTTCGCAGGGTGCGAAAGGCGGCGACAAGAAGTCCTCCACTGGTGACCAGTTCGCGGACTTCTTCACCTCAAAACTGTCCTCTTAGGAGTAACAAATGGCAGGCATCGACCTGAACCGCACCTCCGCTGGTGCGGCCGATCTCCTCCCGAAGGAGATCTCGTCCGAGATCTGGGCCAACGCCGTGAACGAGTCTGTCATCATGCAGGCCGCTCGGCGCATCACTCTCCCGGGTTCCGGGCTGACCATCCCGATCATCACCGGCGACGCTGAGGCTGACTGGGTCAACGAGACCGACGAAAAGCCGGTCTCGCAGGCCACGGTAAGCAACAAGTCCATCACCCCGTACAAGCTGGCCGTCATCGAGACGTTCTCCGACGAGTTCCGCCGCGACCTGCCGGGCCTGTACGCGGAGCTCGCTCGCCGGCTTCCCGCTGCTCTGGGCCGCAAGTTCGACCAGACGATCCTCCACGGGACCGCTCCGGGCTCGAACTTCGACGTCCTGTCCAGCTCGTCCGCTGTGGCCGTCGACGGCACTGACACTGTTGGCGACCTGGTGAACGCCCTGTCGACGGTCGCTACGGCCGGCGGCGATCTGAGCCACTGGCTACTGTCCCCGCAGGCCGAGGGCACGGTCATGACGGCGAAGGACGGTCAGGGCAACTACGCCCTGATGCGCGACGTGCGGAACGACTCGGGCGCCATTGGCTCCCTGCTCTCCCGTCCAGTCCTCAAGTCGACGGCCGTCTACGGCAACCCGACCGACCCGGCCCCCGACACCATCGGCTTCGCCGGCGACTTCGCCCGTTCGGCCATCTGGGGTTCGGTCGAGGGCATCAAGGTCGACATCAGCGACCAGGCGACCGTGAACAACGGTGGCGTGCAGATCAACCTCTGGCAGCGCAACATGTTCGCTCTGCGTGCTGAGGTCGAGGTCGGCTTCATCGTCCGCAACGGCGCTCACTTCGTGAAGCTGACCGGCGCGACGACCGCCCCGTAATGCCGACTCTCATCAATCCGTACACGCGCAAGCCGGTTGACGTCGCTGAGGCGTTCGTCGACCAGCTTGTGCGTGCCGGTTTTACGGAGCCGGCCGTTGAAGCGGCGCAGGAGAAGCAGTCTCCCGCGCCGCGCAGGCGCACCGCGAAGAAGTCCGAATAGCTGGGAGGCGCGGCCATGGCATACGCAACCGTCGATGATGTGAGCGTTCGTCTTGGCCGCGCCCTCACCACTGCCGAGACGGCTCAGGTGACGGCGTGGCTGGACGATCTAGAGGCGATGGTGCTGTCCCGGGTTCCTGACTTCGCTGAGCAGGTGGCCGCTGGCGATATCCCTGCCGGCGTTGTTCGGTCGGTGTTCGCTACGGCGATCATCCGGGTTCTGAACAATCCCAAGGGCCTCCGTCAGCACACCGTGTCGATTGACGACTTCTCCCGCACAGAGACCGTCGATTCGGCACTGTCGTCGGGCGCGCTCTACCTGACGGACGAGGAATGGGGCCTGCTCTCTCCGGGCTCCAGTGGCGATGCATTCACGATCACGCCGTACAACGCCGCTCGCCTGGCTGGGTACTGGTCGAGTCCGACGACATGGGAGTCCTACTGATGATCCCTGAGGCTGCAACGCTGGAGGGCCGCTTCTGGGCTGAGTCCCTGATGACGGACTCTTGCACGGTGTTTCGGCCCGGCTCGGAGGCAACGGACCCGGAGACGGGCGTCGTTTCGCCGACCTTCACGACCGCCTATACGGGCAAGTGCAAGGTGCAATCCTCGGGCCTTCAAGCCAAGGAGGAAGCGGCCGGGGCAACGAACTACTACTTCGGTCAGCTCGCAGTCCACTTTCCGGTGACGTCGCAGCTTCGTATTGACGACCAGGTGGTCATTGATGCGTCGCCGATGGACCCGGATCTCGTGGGCTTGCGGCTTCGGCTGGTGGAGATGGCTCGTGGCACCTACAAGACCGCTGATCGCTGGGCCGTCGAATTGTGGGTGAAGTGATGGGCATCGAAGTTGACCTGTCCGAACTCCACAGGTTCGAGGCCAGTCTTGGCCGCATCGCGTCGAAGGCTTTGCCGGAGGTTGATGCGGTCCTTGAGAAGGGCGCGCTGAACATCAAGAACGACATGGTGGCAGCAGTGAAGGAGTCAGCCCACTTCAAGGGCATGACGGGTGCGATCTCGTATGACTCTGCGGCTGCTGTTGGCCATCTTCGCTATGAGATCGGGCCGGACAAGGGCCGCCGCGGTGGCGCTCTCGGCAACATCTACTACTTCGGTACGAGCCGTGGTGGTGGCACGGGCGATATTGATGGCCCGCTTGCTACTGAGGAGCCGCGCACGTATTCGGAGTTGGGCAAGCTGGTGTCGAAGTGGGGTGACTCGCTTTGAGTGCTCATTCGGAGTTTCTGGCGCTGTTGTCGGGGATCGCGAACGTGCATGACGGCGATGTGCCGGATACGCCGTTGCTGCCGTATGTGCTGGTGATGGGGTCCGCGCAGTCCCCGTCGAAGCGCGCACTGTCCCGGGATGTTCACGGCCGTGTTGAGCGGTGGAGGACGACTGTTGTGGGCGCGAATCAGACGTCGGCGCACATCATCTGCCGGAAGGTCATTGCGGCCCTTGAGGGGGCGCGTGTGGCCGGTCAGCGGGTGGAGGCGGTGCCGAACGTGCAGCACATCATGCAGGATCTCGATGTCAGCCCGCCGGTGAGCTACGCGGTTCTCGACTGGCGCGTGACCCTCCCCTAATTCCATGAGTTCTGAGCCGTCCTTCGGGGCGGCTTTTTTCATGCCCGAAAGGAGTCCGCCCGTGGCTTATGTCCGCGTGAAGGACAAGGAAACCAAGCACGAGTTCGACGTGCTCGAGACGGACTGGCGCATCGATGCCGGCCTGTTCGAGCTCATCAAGTCGGACAGATACCCGGCGGCGCAGCAGCCTCGCCGGCCCAAACATCACGTCGTTGCCAAGTCGGCAGCACCTAAGAAGGAGGCCTAGATATGGCTGAGATTCCATCCACTCCGGCCGACGGCAATGTCCGTGTGGTCTTCGTTCCGACCATCGCTGATCCGACGGCACCGACGGTGACCGAGCTTGGCGCCGGCACCGCTGTCGACCTGTCCTGCTACATCACCGGCGGCGGACTGGCCGCGACGGTCGATGAGCAGTCAATCGCCGACGAGCGCCTGTGCTCTGTGCAGGTATTCGAGCAGCCGGGCCGGTCCTCGAACTCGCTCGAACTCACGTACATCGACAACACGAACTCGCCGAACGCGGCGACGGACAACAAGGCGGTGGACACCCTCGTGCGGGGGACGACCGGCTACGTGGTGATCCGTCGCGGCATCGCCTACGAGGATGCGTTCGCGGCGTCGCAGAAGGTGCGCGTGTATCCGACCGAGGCTGGCGCATATCGCCCGAACGCGCCCGAGGCGAACTCGGTCCTGACGGCCACCACGAAGATGTTCGTCACCGGCGAGGTGAAGGACGCGACGGTGGCGATCTAGTAGCCCCTTCTATCTCCCGTGAGTGTCGTGCCGGTGGGGCGCGGCACTCACGGGGTTCTACCCCCACCAACACCCTGCCCCCAAAGGTTTAGGAGGCCCCTGTGGCCCTTTCCGTGAAGCGCGCCGAGCGTCGTGTGAGTGTCTGCCTGGACGGGTCGCTTGTGGCCCAGTACGAGGCAGTGACCGAGCAGCTCGAGACGAAGCTGAAAGAGAAGCTGATCGACAACCGCCTCAACGATCCGGTGGCCGCGTTGCAGCGCGAGCAGCACCGGCTGTTCGAGGCCCAGCGCGAGCAGACCGTCACGTTCGTGGTCCGCGGCCTGCCCCGCTCCAAGTGGGATGAGTTCGTTGAGGCCCACCCGCCGCGCGAGGGCGTCGAGCTGGACAAAGAGTACGGCTTCAACACGGAGACGATCTTCGACGCGATCCTGTCGCACGACGCCCCGGCTTCCATCGCCGAGGTGCTGGACGCGGACGGTGCGCTGCAGGAGTTCAAGCCGGCTGACTGGACCGAGTTCTCCAAGGATCTCACCCGGTCTCAGTTCGAGCGGTTTCGTGCCGCGGTGACGAACGTGAATGCGGGTGAGTCGGCAGTCCCTTTTTCGTTGACCGCCTTCAAGGCGACGCAGGATTCCGCCGGCAAGTAGAGGTTGCCCGGCAGTTGGGCATCAGTCACCGGCGTTTCCGGGGCTGGATGCCTGCCGAGGGTGAGTCGGAGTGGTCGGACATGGAGCAGGACAAGATGCTCGCCCTGTCCACTTATGAGGCGCTGTTGTGCCCGAAGTGCGGTGGCCCACTAGGCGAGTGCACGGACCCGAAGAATCAGGGCCGGTACGCCGTCGAACCGCCGACCCGCTGCCATCGGATGACCGCACATATTCGTGAGGTCGATCAGTGGGAGAAGCAGGGGCGCAAGGAGACGGGCGCGCTCATGCTGCGGTCGCGTCTGCTTACAGATCCGCCGATACCGCGACGGCAATCTTCTTGAGGTAGCCGACCACCACCAGCAGCAGCCCGGGGACTACTCCGCCAAGCACGGTGCCGGCAGTTCCCCCGCTAAACGCCACGAAGATCGCGATCAATACGCAGATTGTGGCCAGCGCACCGCCGATCCCAATTAGGAAATCACCGGGCACGGCAACTTTGGCCTTGTTCTCATTCTTGATCGTCATGCGCCAAGTGTATGCGCGCTCACCCCAATTAATAGGAGGACCCGTGGCTGATCGCTCCGTGAAGTTGACGCTGGATGCAAAGGTCACGGGTCTGGTCAACGGGCTCAAGACGGGCCAGCGCGCCGTTTCAGATTTTGGCAACCGCCTCGAGACGTTCCAGCAGAAGAATGCAGCCTCCCTGGATCGCATCGGCACCGACGCAACGCGCGTCGGCCTTGTCATCGGGGCCGGGTTCGCCGCCGCAGGCAAGGCGGCCATCGACTGGGAGTCCCAGTGGGCCGGCGTCATGAAGACAGTCGACGCTTCCCCCGCGCAGTATGAGGCACTGGAGCAGGGGCTCCGCGACCTGGCCAAGACCCTGCCGGCGACGCATGAGGAGATCGCTGGCGTCGCTGAGGCGGCCGGTCAGTTGGGTGTGGCTCGCGAGGATGTCCTCGGTTTCACCGAGACGATGATCGACCTCGGGGTGTCAACAAACCTGACCGCCGAGGACGCCGCGACTTCTATCGCGCAGATCTCGAACGTCATGGGCACGATGGAGCGCGAAGGCTCCGAGGGTGTGGAGCGCTTCGGCGCCACCCTCGTCGAGCTGGGCAACAACGGTGCCAGCACTGAGGCCGACATCCTGAACATGGCGCAAAGGATCGCTGGCGCTGGTGCGACGGTCGGCGCGACCGAGTCCGACGTTCTCGCCTTGTCGAACACCCTCGCATCGATGGGTGTCCGGGCTGAGCTTGGTGGCGGTGTCGCCACCCGCGTGCTGCTGAAGATGCGCACGGCTGTCGACGAGGGCGGCGATTCGCTGCAGACATTCGCGGAGACCGCGGGCGTTTCCGCCGAGGAGTTCGCATCCAAGTTCCGGTCCTCCCCGATGGAGGCCCTGCAGCTCGTCGCCGGTGGCATCAACAACGTCAACGAAGCCGGCGGCAACGTGACCGCCACGCTCAAGGACATGGGCATCAAGGGCACCGAGGAGACTCAGGTCATGCTCGCCCTCGCCAACTCGGGCGACCTGCTCACCGAATCGCTGAAGATGGGCGCTGCCGCCTGGGAAGAGAACTCGGCTCTGACCGAGGAAGCCCAGAAGCGGTATGAGACGGCTGAGTCGAAGATCAAGATCGCCTGGAACAACATCAAGGACGCCGCAATCACGGCGGGCGAGGTGATGCTCCCGATGATCGCGGGACTGGCCGACGGTGTGGCCGACTTGGCGCAGTGGTTCGGGAGCCTGCCTGCGCCCGTTCAAACCGCACTGGTGCTCCTCGGGGGCATTACCGGCGTGGGTGCGGGTGTAGTCGGTGCGTTCCTGAAGCTCGCGCCGGAAGTCCGCGCCACACGAGACGCCCTCCAAGCACTGGCCCCCGCCGGATCGAAGGCCAGCGGAGCCCTGAAGAATGTCGGGAAGGCCGCCGGGTTTGCGGCCGGGCTCGCCGCGTTCGCGGTCATCGGCGGCAAGATCCAGTCGGCCGGCTACATGAAGGACATCCCCGAGGGAACTGGCCATATTGCCGAAGCGCTGGCGAAGGTCGCGCAGGAGGCCCCGGGGGCAGCAGAGGCCCTCGACTCGGTCTTCTCGGGCATCAACGGGGAAGGCCTGTCCCCGTCCATCAAGAGCATGAATGACGCCATCGACGTCCTGTTCGGCGACTCGGGAGTGCAGAAGGCCGAGCGCTGGGCGCAGGGGATCATCACGCCCCTCACGGGAATCAAGGGCTCGGTGTCCATCGCCGAGGACGCCTTCGGGGGTATCGATCAGGAGCTTGCCAACTTGGTCAGCTCGGGCAGTGCCGACGCGGCAGCCGATGCCATGGGTTTGGTCGAATCGAAACTCAAGGAGTCCGGGGTTGGCGCCGAAGAGGCGGCCCGTCTGTTCCCGATGTACGCGGACGCTTTGGCTCGCGTGGAGGCCGAGTCTCCCGCGATGGCCGAGGCTGTGGCTGAGACCGTGGATCCGATGCAGGAGTCCGCTGACGCTGCACAGGATGCGGCGGACGCGCTCGATGACTACTTCGACGGGCTGGTCGCGACTGGTCAGATAGCCATCTCGGAGAGTGAAGCGCACATCCGGCTCGCCGAGTCCATCCGCGGTGCCGCGTCGGCCTTGGACGAGAACGGCAAGACGCTCGATATCAACACCGAGAAGGGTGCAGCGAATCGGCGTGCCCTCAACGGGATCGCAGATGCCACCCACGGTGTGATGTCTTCCATGCAGGACAGTGGGCGCACGGCCGGCGAGATGGCTGTCGAGGTCCAGAAGGGCCGTGACGCGTTCATTCAGGCCGCGACTGCTGCCGGTATGGAGGCCGACGAGGCTGCGCGCCTAGCCGACGAGGCGAATCTGATTCCTGCCAACGTGTTCACGGAGTACGAGTCGAACGCGGCCGGCGAGATCCAGAAAATCACGGATCTGCACGCATGGATTCAGTCGACCCCGGATAAGAAGATCACCATCACGGACGACTCCCCGGTGACGAAGAAGGCGCTGGAGGACCTCGGTTACATCGTGACGACTCTGCCCGATGGTCGGATCGAAGTCTCGGAGACGGGCACGACGGCGACCGGCGAGAAAATCGACAAGACAGCCGGGAAGAAGCGCACCGCGAAGATCGACGCGGAAGCGATTACAGGGGCTGCGAACAGTGCTCTCGATTGGTTGGCTCGCAGCCGCACCGCCACGATCCATACGAACTACACGTCCACGGGCCAGCGTGCTGCCGAGCGGGCGAACTTTGGACAGTCACGTCAGCAGCACGGCGGGCGGGTCATTCGCAGGTACTCGAACGGTGGCCGACTCCCGGCTACCGGGTTGGGCACCGACAAGATCCTCGGGATGGACGCGAACGGCAACCCGACCGCATGGGTTGATGACCGTGAGTGGGTCATCAATCGGCGCATGTCGGACAAGTATCACGACGAGTTGCAGGCCATCAATAACGGCACGTTCCCGCAGCTCGCGGGTGGCGGCCTTGTTCCTGCGCCGTCACCGAGCCCTCGAAGTGCGGGGCCGGTCGGCGTGCAGGGTGGCGCTCAAATCGCCGAGCAGGTATCGGCGGCCGTGTCCGCCGCCATTGCCGCCTCGTTCCCGAGCACCCTCGAGGCGAAGTTCGGCCCAGGTGCAGGCCGCGTTCTAGCCGACCTGGTCAACAGGGAAGTCAAGAACGCCACATCTGGCCGGCAGTCGATCTACCGCAAATAGGAGGCCCCAGTGGCGATGTACCTCGGCACACCCGGCCGCATGATCGAGATCAAGGGGGCGTCCAGCCTGCGCATCACGCCGGCACCCCGCTTCACCCCGGAGGAATCCGTGGAGGGACGCGTCAGTGGGCAGGTCCGGCCCATCGGCCGGCGAGTCTGGGACGCGTCCCTCCCGGAAGCGACCACCCCCTCCGAGGTCGCCGTGCTCGCGGGCTTCCTCGACGGGGACTGGGACGTCGGACCCTTCGCGTTTCTGTCCTCCGAAGCGCTCGTCGTGAACACGCTCACCCCGGAGACGTCCGCGTGCCGCCCCGGCACCTACGTGAAGGGCCCCGGCCTGACACAGGTGACCGAGGGTGGCCCGCTGACCCTCCCGGGCGGGCGGACCACGCCACGGTCCTGGAACAAGACGAACGATGGCAGCTTGTTCTACGGCGCCAACCCCACGGTTGTCGTCCCCGGAACCGTCGTCACCGCCTCCGCGTACGTCCGCGGGGCAGGGGCGGCCGCCGGGATCATCTTCTACAACGGGCTCGGCGCCACGATCACATCGACCATCTCGGCGGTGACGGCTAGCGCTTCGACCGTTGCTCGATCATTCGTAACCGCCACGGTTCCCGCCGGGGCCGTGTCGGCCCGCGTGCACGCCAACGCCGCAGCGTCCACGACCGCGGACCCCGTCATCACGTGGACCAGCTCGCTCCTCGAGTATGGCAAGGGGCAGGGCTGCGAGCAGGCCATCCCGTACGGCGACTCGCGCGACCTGGTGATGGCGGCGAGCGGCACAGCGGGCGGCCGGTTCTCGCGGCCCTCATTCACAATCCAGGAGGTCGGATAAATGCTTCCCGGAAGTCTGGACCCGTCGAACGTTCGACAGTTCACGACGAAGATCCTGGTCAATGGAATCGAACGCTCCGGCCAATGGTCGGCATCGGGTGAGATCACGGGGGACCTGCCAGACGCCGTAGAGGCTGGCAATGGCCTCTCGCAGATCACCGGCGCGATTCAATGGGCGACCGAGCTGTCCGAGGGCGCGCCAACCAACCCGCTGGGAGGTGGCGAGGGATGGCTCCCAGCGGACGGCGACCGCGTGCAGATCTACGTATCCGACGGCCTTACTAGTTTCCCGCGATTCGAGGGCCGCATAGCGAGCACCAGCGGCGCCCTCCGCGACGGAACTGCCACCTCGTCCATCATCGATGACCGCGAAAACTTGCAGGTCCCGTTCAACTATCCGCCGGTGATCCGGTCGATGCCGCCGCTGACTGACGGTGGGGCGTGGCGCCGGGTGTCGACGTCACCGGTGCAGGTCCTCACGGCCGCGGCCGCTACGGCAGGGTACCGGTCGGTGCACCCGCCCATCGGTACGGTCCTCGTGGACGCACCACTGCAGGGGTCCGCGTGGCCTCTCGCCGGGCGGTGCACGAGTGCCAGCAACATTGCCGTCGACGGCGGGTTCCCGAACTTCCGCACCACCGCGAGCTTCGGCTGGGGAATGCACGACCTCCGTGCCCGGTACACCCCCCAGTACACGGCGACCGGAGACCAGCCGTTGCAGCTCATGGTCAGTGTCGGCGCCGATCACACGGCGGCCGCGTCGATCTTCGCCCACTACGGCGCCTCGAGCGTTCGCCTGCGGATCTCCGCCTCACGGGTCGCCGAGGCGTGGGTGGGTAACACGAACCTGGGCGGCCGCTCGCTCGGCACCGGGGTCCATGCGACCCTCCACGTCTCCGGCACCTCGTACGTCATCAAGACGGCGACCGGGACCACCACGCTCACCGGCACCGCCCGGCCCACGACCTCACTCGATTCCATCGAAGTGGTGGCCGCGGTCGGGGCGAACATCGCCGGCGTCAGTGCGGCGCGCACCTGGACGCTGCCGACGACCTGGACTCCGAACCTCACTCTCGACGTCTCCTATCAGCACATGCCGGTCAACGTCGTCATTAGGGCCATCGAATCGACCATGGCGGCGGACACCCTGGACGAGATCTCGCGTGCACTCCTCTTAGCGACTCACTTCGACGAGCTGGGGCGCCTCGTCATTCGGTCATCGGACCGGCTCGCGACAGGGAGCCCCGTCCAGGATGTCGGGACCGAGCTGGACGTCCTCGACATTGAGTGGGAGACCAACCTCCTCTCGCGCCGCAAGGACGTCACGGTTACCGGACTCAGCCATGTGTACGCGAACACGCAGCGCCGCAACGTCGAATTGTGGCGCGGCTCCGGGGACCAGATGGAGGAGGGCGAAAGCCGGCAGGACTTCGTCAACGTCCCGAACGACGAGGAATGGCTCGTCGAACTCGACGATCTCCCTGCGTTCACCGCCGAGGCCGGCGCCCCGTCCTTCAACACGGGCCGGGGTTCGTTCGTCGGCGGGGCCATGAGTTCCGACGGGAACGTGTGGGAGTGGGCGAACGCGGTCCTCACCGTCGTGTTCGAGCGGATCTCCTACCGCACGTTCAAGTTCACGCACACAGTCTCCGGCCTCACCACTGGGTGGAAGCTGTCACTGCAGACCGCGGAGAACGCGTCGACCACCCTGTGGCCTAAGTATCGGGGCGTGGGCCTGCCGCTGCTCCGCGGCCCAAAGGTCATGTTCGCCGAGGCCAAAACAACAACGGTGGCGGCCGCGACCACGGGCCCCTCGCTTGAGCATGACGTCAAGCACTGGGCGGGCTGGGAGTCGGGCAACTGGTCCCACCCGGACTACCTGCGCGACTTCATCGCAGCAAGGGTCACGGCACCTGAGCCAATGATCCGGCGCATGAGGGTCCGAGCAGACCCCCGCCGCCAGCGAGGCGACATCATCAGAATCCCCTCGCCGAAGTACCTAGGGGTGACGATCACCGCCGTGATCCTCGGCATCGATGAGGGTCATGCGGACAGTTACACGCAAGACCTAACCGTCCGGGTTATCGCCATAGCCGTGACCGCGATGTCTTACAACGCGTGGGACGCCGCGGCGACCCCGCTCGCGTATGAGCAGTGGGACGCGCTCACCAGCCAGTCCTACGACAGCTTCACCTCTACGACGGGAGACCCGCAATGAGCACACCAAGCCCCCGCGGATACCCGATGCCCATCGGTGGCGACCCGATCCGGGGAAACACGACGGACAACCTCCGGGTGGACATCGTCGACCTGGCAATGGCCATCGACACGGACATGACCGCATCAATCTCGATGCTCGAGGACGACATCGCGTTCGTCGAGAAGACCGCGGCGACCGCCCTCATCACCGCTATCGCCCCCTTCGAGGGGGTGGTCGGCGACAAGGACGGGCGGCCCTCCTGGATCCAGTACGACGGATACGGGATGCCAACCGCGGGTGCGGTCGACGGCCTCTACACGGCCGGCGTCCCGCACACCACCACAGAAACCGACGATGACGGGCTGCGGCTCGCCGGGAACGGCGGGGAGCCCACATGGCTCTCCGCCGGCCCGGACGGGCGACCCGATCTCGTAGCGACCACCGCCATCGCCAACGCCGTCCACTACTACGCCGGACCCACGCCACCGTACGTGTACCCCGGAAACTTCATCCTCTGGGTCCGCACCACCGGTGACGGGACCCCCATCGACACCCAGATCGGACGGAACTGACTTGACTACATGGACATCCATCGGCAGCGAGACGGACGTGATCCAGCGCTTCGCCGCACAGGACATCCTCTCGGACCGGGGCGGAGCATTGCACAGTCGCGGCAAGGTCGTCATGGCGGAGAACTTCGAGGACGGGTACGGCGGATTCAACCCCGTGTTCAATGCGGGCGGCAACCCCGCGTGTGTCCCGTTGTCCATCGTGAATCTGCCCGGCATGGGAAGTGCCCTGCGGATCGGCACGGGCCCTGGCAGCGGCACCGGGTACGGGCAGCAGGGGAACGCGGCAACCGCAATCGTCCGCCTGAACCGCCCGGAGCGAAGCGGAATCGCCTCGGTGTCGTTCATGTACGGGCTCTCCACCGAGTACCACTACCACGCGCCCACCAGCGTCAACGCGCCCGGCGCCTTCCAGATCGGCTTCGGCCTGGACACGCAGGACCCGCAGAACGCGAATAGGCAGTTCTTCGAACTCCTCGGTCGCCCCACCTTCCCCGGGGCGCCGACACCGTCGGAGGACCGGGCCATCGGTTCACGCTGGCTCCTGCGGACGCACCGCAACCCCTCCGGCTCCCCGGCGGCTTCGGCCGTTGCCTCGCTCGGCGGGACGATGATCGGCGAGAACGAGAACAAGACGAATTTGGCGTACGGCCGGATTACCTTCGAGTACGGGGCGACCCCCCGCTACATCGAGGCGCAGATGGGCTCGCAGGTCCACGACCTCCGCGGGCTCGCCCTGCCCGACATTGTCGAGCCGCTGCAGTACAGCGACACGGACCCGTGGGCCGACTTCCGTGGCGGCTTCAACCCGCATTTCGGGATTCAGGCGCGCACCGATCAGCCGGATCTCCGGTCGGCAGCACTGCTGCTAACCAACGTGCTGGTCACCTACGGAGACAAGGAGGCCTAACCCATGCCGAAGATGACTCACATCCTGCTCTCTGCCGGATACCCCCAGACCCTCAACACGGCTGGCACGGGCGGCGTCTCGCTCGTGCAGCCGCCGAACAACCACAGGCAGACGAAGGTCAGGGCCGTCACCTTCACCGGGATGCTGCCCGGTCTCGTGGGCGCCCCGACGGGGTGGTCGCTCGAGGCGCGTTTCCAGATCCTGCAGGTCCACACGTCCGGCTACCAGAACTCTCGCCCTGAGTGGATGGACGTTGACGCCGGCTTCCTGGGGGCAAAGGTTTCCGGGGCGACGATCAACGCTGCGGGCACCGTCCAGATCGCTTCGAGTGAGGCCGGGACAGCGTTCCCGCACTTCTTCGCGGTGACGATCCCTGAGCTGCACGTTGATTCGGTGCGGCTGCGGTTCTACCCGGTTTTCACGGGGGGCACTGACCCGGGATTCAAGAGCCCTGCCCTGACGATGACGGAGGACTGAGCCATGTCTCCGAGCATCCTCCGCATCCCGGGTGCCACGATCACGGGTGTCCCGATCCCGCCGGCCGATGGGCGGCTGGTCAACGGATCGCTGCTGCTGGTCGACACCACGCACCCGACGAACCCCTACAGCGGGACACTCACACACGGGTCGCTGGTGCCGAACATCGCCAAGACGCAGGCCCTCGCCATCGGAGTCGCTGCGGACAATGTCGAGATCTTCAACACCGCGACGGCCACCACGAAGGCCAAGATCGAACGCACGGCCTCCGGGTCGCTGCACTTCACCACGTCCGTGACCGTGGACGTCCTCGAAGAGCGTGTCGGCCTCGCGATCCCCGCAGCTCTCCGGAGCTACCTGTTCGCGAACAAGACTCACAAGTTCTATGTGGGACTGGCTGTGAAGACGACCCGCGTCGGCACCGCCGGCGCGACCGTCGGATACCTCGGAGGCGTGTTCTCCGGCACCAACTGGGGAGTCGGAGCACAGGTGGCCCTCGGGCTGCTGGCGGACGGGACATTCGCCGGCTACCCGACGTCCTCCGATGCGACCCGGCTCGGCTTCGACAGCACCACGGGGACCAACGCGAACCGCTTCGCCGCGCTCACGTCGAACGGGCTGAACAACAACCTCGCCGCCGACGCGTCCTCGTACGTGGTCGGCGCCGGACCCTACAACGGGTCCGCGGTCAACAACAGCCCGAGCTTCATCCTCCGGTCCCTGTACATCGAGGACCTGACGGTGTCCGGGCGCACGCACGCGCAGGTGTCCGCGCTCGACCAGCAGGCGTTCCAGGCGGGCGCGTCCGGCCGCTGGTCCGGCGACACCGCCACACCGCTCGCGTAACCCCGCACCACCCAGTGAGGCCCTCGCAATCGCGGGGGCCTCACTGCTTCCCATCACTCATACCCGAAGGAGGCCGCGTGCTGGAACAGCTACCACTCGCAGCTATCGGCGCCATCGGCACCCCCGGCCTACTCGCCCTCGCCGTCTACCTCGTACTCACCGGCCGCATCGTTCCCAGGTCCACCCTCGAGGACGTCAAAGCCGGACTCGTCGAACAACTCACCTTCTGGCGGACCACCGCACAGAAGAAGGACCACACCATCGAACTCCTCTCCGAGGCCAACAGGATCCTCGCAGACGAGACCGGTGCATCAGTCACGAAGGTCATGGGGGCCATCCAAGACAAGGCAGGTGTACACGATGGCTAACTGGCCGTTCCGACGCCGCAAGGCCCACACGTCCGCCCCGAGCCCCGACCAGCTCGCCGCCAAGATTGAGGCCGAACTGCAGCACAAGCAAGCAGTCGACAGCCTCGCCGGCGCCCACCGCATCGGCGGGGAGCTTCGGCGCATGCGTGAACGCAACCACTTCGGGCAGAGCTTGCAATCGCTCTATGACAGGAGAACAACATGACGTTCACGCTCGTCGTCATCACAACGATCCTGGCCTACCTGACGTTCATTGCCTACGTCATCGTCGCCCCCTGGTGGACGACTCGGGCTGGCCGGGCAACGTTCGCCCTCTTCACGGCCCTGATCATCGCCACCACATGGTTCCTGGCAGAGGCGATCCTCGGTCAGCTTCCGGCGTGGGGTGAGTCTGCGGTCATCGGCATCCTCGCCGCCGCCCTCGCCTTCAATCTCGGGACCATCACCTACAAGCAGTGGCACTTCCGCGGGAAGGATAGGCCATGACCTACTTCACCGGCCTCGCAAGGGTCGCTCGTGCCACCGGATACCCAGTCATTGAGGTCGACGGCTGGGAGGGGCGCGGACACGGGCACATGGGGGCCGTACGCACCATCGTCTGCCACCACACCGCCGGATCCAGCACGGGAAACTACCCGTCGCTGAACGTGGTTGCATACGGCCGCACAGGGCTCAAGGGGCCACTGTCCCACTACGGCATCGGCCGCGACGGGACTATCTACGTCATCGCCGCCGGGCTCTGCGCGCACGCGGGCAAGGACTCCCAGCTCGCCCCAGCCCACCGCAACCACTGCGCCATCGGCATCGAAGCAGAGAACACGGGCCTCGGTGAGCGCTGGCCCGACAAGCAGCTCGACGCCTACGTGAAGCTCTGCCGCGCACTGATCGATGAGTTCGGGCTGTCCGCCAATGACGTGCTCGGCCACAAGGAGATCGCACCCCGCCGCAAGATCGACCCGAACTTCTCCGCGAACGGCTTCGACATGGCCGACTTCCGGGCAGCCGTCCGACGCGGCTACTGGACCAAGCCCACCACCAAGCCGGCAGGGACCATCAAGCCCGCCGCCGCACCAGCACCAGCCATACCCGCCGAGCCCAAGCCGGCCCCACAGGAGGACATCGACATGCAGCTCTTCAAGCTCGGAGGCGCCAAGTACCGCCTCCTCTCCGGCACCGCATACCGCGGGGTCAGCAAGTCGCTCGCCGAGAAGATGATCAAGGCCGGGCACAAGGTCGTCGCAGTCACCGCCGAGGAGAACGCTGAACTCTCCCGCAACTTCAACGGCACCCCCGATCTCGTAGAGGTGGTCAAGTAACCATGTGGACAGCAACCTTCTGGAAAGACACGGCTGAACGCGTCATCTCCACCATCGCGCAGGTCGCACTCGTCACCATCGGCGCTGAGGCGTTCAACGTCATCGAGGCCGACTGGGCTGCCATCGCTGCGGTCTCCGTCGGTGGCGGTGTCGTCGCACTCCTCAAGGCCGTCGCAGCATCCGGCATCGGCGACCACACCCCATCCCTCGTCAACACCAACGAGCCCAAGCACCGGGCCGGCTGACCCGTGGCGTGCGTCTATGCGCGGGCAAAAGCTGAGACACCAGAGATAGACCACGACCTGTCCGGGGCGCAGGTCGCACTCGCACTCAAAGGCATCGGCAGAGCAGTCCACAAGGCCACGATCAGCTCGCACCGTGCCGGGACATGCTCATGCGATGCGGGCGGCAGCGACCCAGTGGTGGAGGCGGCGGGCGAATCGGAGCTCCACTCGGCGACAGGCTCGAGCTACGTCCGCTATTCCGAGCGGCCGTGGGGATATGAGGACCACTGCGACTTCATCCGCCAGCAGGGGCAGGATCCCGACGAGGTCACCTTCACGTGGGGTTGGACCTCGAACCCCAGCGGCGGTTTCTGGAACAAGCTCAACAACGTTCGTCCCATCAAACAGGACGAAGCTTGTACGCCGGGAACCGCATGGCCGGTCATCCAGCAGGCGGCACCCGTCCAGGTGACCATCGCGCACCGACCATCCAGGCCCCGCCGTGACCTGCTCATGGCGATCAAGGGTGCGGACACGCAGATCGGGTTCCGGCAGCTCGCCGACGGCACGATGGACCCGTTCCACGATGCCGCAGCGATGGCAGCGTTCGTCAAGGTGTGCCTCCAGGAGCAGCCGGAGAAGATCCAGATTCTCGGCGACTTCCTGGACCTCGCATCGCAGGGCCGCTTCTCACAGGAGGCGGCGTTCGCGCAGACGACGCAGGCTGCACTCGACACGGGGCACCAGTTCCTGGCCGAGCTGCGGACCGCATGCCCCACCGCTGACATCATCGTCATCGAGGGTAACCATGACAAGCGCATGCAGTCGTTCATCGAGGCCAACGCGCTCGCTGCATTCGGTCTCAAGCGGGCTCAGATGCCCGACTCGTGGCCCGTCATGTCCCTGCCCTACCTGCTGCGCCTGGACGAGCTGAGCGTTCGCTACGTGGACGCCTACCCGGCAGCCACGGACTGGGACAACGACACCACCCGCAACATCCACGGCACCAAGGCGAACAGCCGCGGATCGACCACCGCCCAGTACGTGTCCGACCTGCCCCACCTCAACACCTGGGCCGGTCACACACACCGCACGGAAATCACCTACCGGTCATCCATCGGCCACCGTGGACAGCCCGTCGAATCCTACTCGGCGAACCCCGGGTGCCTCTGCCGGACCGATGGTGCTGTGCCGTCCGTGAATGGCGCCATCGGTGCTGACGGAACTCCGGCCGGCGTGGTGGAGAATTGGCAGCAGGGCTTCGGTGTCCTGCTCTACACCGACACCGAGTCATGGCCACAGGTGTACCGGATCCGCAACGGTGCCGCCATCTACAACGGCGCACTCATCGCCGCCTAACCGCAGTTACCCATAAGCCCGCGACCGAGAATTATGGGTAACGTGCCAACATCCTTCGACCATCCACCCGACGTGTAAAGAATCGGCCCGATTGTTTGCATGTCCACTAGACCCCCGCGCGACGGCGGGGTGAGACCGTCGCACTGCCGGTCGCTCGGAGCCTGCAGCTACCCGAGCGACTGGCAGACTTAGCAGACGCAGACCTTTTTCGTCAAGCAGCGAAAATGGTCCAGCGCTGCGCCTCGAAGCGCCCCACCCTCATCATCACGAGGGTGGGGCGCTATTCGTGTTGGTGGTAGTGAGCAGCTACATAGGGCTAGCATGATCGACATGAGCAGCCCAAGCGCACTTCCGAACCTGGACTACGCGTTCCTCGCTGAGTTCGCACGCGTCGAAGGGGACAGTTTGACCTCGGTCGGCGCTAGCTTCACGCGCGTAGAGGTGGCAACGTTTCCTTCAACGGCCACCATCTACGTTGCCGGTAGGGTGCGGGCAGAGGAAGGTGGAGATCCGTTTGGCCTTCGCCTCAGGCTTGGCCCAGACGACCGATCTAGTGGTGTGGAGCTCGAGACTACGCTCGAACCGACGAAGGCCATCAACCCGTATTCGGGCAAGGTGGGAATGATATTTTCTGCCGGCGTCCCGCTTACTTTCGACCATGAGGGACGATACATGGCCCAGATATTCCTCCAGGACGAGCTGGTCCGTAGCCTGTACTTTTCTGTTCACTCGGTCACTTCGCCCGAGAGCTGACTGCCATGCGACTGGCATATGTCCGGCACGCAGAGCAGCAGATGCGAAGGCGGGGGATCACGAAGGCTGACGTCAGTGAGGTGCTGACTGAGCACAGGCGGCGTGGCGTAAGCTACCTGTCCAAAGACCATGCGGACCGTATGGTGTATGAAGTCAACCTGGAGGGCGGTAGACTTGTGGTAGTTACTTCTCCACCTGTCGAGGACACTTCTCCCACAGGTGAGGTACTGATCATCACTGCCTACTGGCGGTGATACGGCTAACCCCGGACGTACGGGTAGAAGCCAGATTACGTTGCGAGAGGATGACGTAACAGTGACTGACAGCACATACTTTGACGAGGCACTGAAGGTGGGCTATGCCCACATTGCGGATCGTGCCGTAAAGAAGACGATCGAGTACACGAGCACACTGCTGGTGGATGTCGATGAGAATGACGAGCCCGTCGGCATCGAGGTGCTTGGGCCTATTTCGGCGCACCACGTTTACGACATGGGTCAGCGCTACGGATGGACCCAGAATGCCCTAGAGCGTGTCGATGAGGCGGTTGCGCAGTTGCGGCAACTGATGAGCGTGCGTACCGAGAGCTCGGGCGACGGAATTTTCAACCGTGCGACGAGCTGGACAGACCCTCGCGCCTTGGCGGTCTAGCAATGACGTAGTGCCTCGCCTCTTCGGAGGCGGGGCACTACGCGTATTTGGCGCCAGCTACGATTGCCCCATGTTCGATGCGCCGACCAGCCCACCCGAGCACCCAGACGAGATCCACCGGTGGCCGCCCGCCGACAGGCCGTTCGTCCGCATCGACACCCCCGACGGTGACGTCCTCCACGGGTCAGCGCAAATGTGGCGCGGCCCCTGGATCGCCGTCATGATGCGAACCGGCGACGGACACTTCGACCTCGAGGATTTCTGGGTGCACCGCGACTGGGTCACCCGCGAGCCCGGCAATCTCCCCGAGTACAAGACAATGCGATGCACCGGGGATTCATACGAGGTGCGATGGGAGCCGAGCACCTGCCCGTGGCCCCGACTCGAGACGGGTTCCACAATCTGACCGAAGTTCTGACCGGAGTTTTCGCCCACGACGGCGGACGGCTCCGGAATGGGATAACCTCGATACCGGCGTCGATCCGGGGCAGAGAGTCACCCCGGACACGGGCGAACGTCCAAGGCTGAGACTCATAATCCTTGGGTCGTGGGTTCAAGCCCCACTCTCCCTACGAGAAACGCCCCAGTCAGAGCCGAGTCACTCGAGCTGGCTGGGCGTTTCTCGCGTTTTCGACCGGAGTTTGACCGGAGTTGTCATGCTGGGGTCGCGCCATGGACCGCGCCGAGCGGCGTGGGCGCGCGGGGAATGGACACTCGCGCATTAGAGTTGGCGTATACAACTGGAGACGGGGAAGGAGGAATCGTGCTCGTAAAGGAAGTCGCGAAGCTTGACGCTGAACAGGTGCTGAATACGTACTGGGACGGCAACTTCCCCGTCGACGTCAACGGTATCGCCAAGAAGATGGGCGTCGAGGTCTTCGACTCGATTCTCGCCTCCGACATCTCCGGCTACATCGTGAAGCGCCCCGGTGAGCCGGCCGAGATCCATGTAGCGACGGACCACGTCCCGACCAGAAAGCGGTTCACGGTCGCGCACGAGTTGGGCCACTTCGTTGAGCGGACGACTCGCGCGGGGGACGATGACTTCGGCTACGTGGAGAAGCGAGGCGGCAAGCGCACGCTCCAGGAGTTCTACGCCGATGAGTTCGCGGGGCACGTCCTCATGCCGCAGAAGGATGTCGAGAAGATGGGGCGTGAGGGAAAGAAGCCGTTTGAGATGGCCAAGGCGTTCGGAGTGAGCCTGGATGCCATGATGGTCCGGTTGCGTCGGCTTCACGCTGATGCCTGAACCTGCAGGGAGCTCGGACTGGCTCGAAGAGCTGCTCCGAGACGTGGAGGCTAGGTCAGCTGGCCAGCCGGACCCCCTAGACAGAGAGTTTGCCCACGAGGTCGCTGACGACCTCGACGGAGCTGAAGCGTCGTCCTCCTCAGACGTCGACAAGGAGCTGAAGGCCGCTGAAGCCAACGAGGCCCACGATAAGAATGATCTGCGTCAAAAGTTCTTCCGCTGGGCCATGTGGCTCATCACGGGAGCCCTGACGGTCAACGCGGTGGGCATGTTCCTCTACCTGATCTCGCAGTGGGGGCGACTCTCGGACACCGTGATGGTCGGTTGGTTCGCGACGACACTCGTTGAGGTCCTCGGCCTCGGGTATGTCATCGCCAACTACCTATTCGACGGCAGACGGGCCGCCGGAGGTTAAGCTCCGGAGCGGCGCCGGAACGCCTCGAGGGAGAGCACGTTGGAGTCCTCTGGGCTCGGTTCGGCGGGTGCCGGATCGGTCGACAGTGCGCTCGTCATCTTCGCTGCGGCGGCGTGCTTCATCTCATCGATCACGTGCGGTATCGCGTGAGCATGCTCGCCTGGGACCAGCCCATCATGTCCATGACAACGCGCCCGTCGACGCCCATCAGCAGCAGCAGGGCCGCGGCGTGCCGGCCGTCGTGCAGTCGGACATCGAGAACGTCGGCCGACCGGAGGAATTACTTGGGGTCCTGGGCGCGTCGGCCCGAGGCGCCCCCGGCCTAGGCCTCTGGTCTTAGCTCCAGGGCGTCGACCTCGACGGCCCTAGCCATGCGCCGGGACTGAATGAGTACGACGATCCCGACGACGATGCAGCCGATGGTCAGGAGGGGCCCGACGCCCGGGATCAGGCCCAGCAGCAGTCCGATCCCGATGGCGAGCACGAGGATCACGACTCCGCTGACACGGTGCATAGTCGGCGAGGTCCGGCGCTCCCGGTCGGTCACGTGGACGATCTTCTTCCCGACCTGCACGGCCCGTGCGGTCGGGTCTGCGGCGTCGCGCTCTCCTGGCAACGGCCGTCGGGCCGCCGCGGGCGCCTTCTCGTCCTGGTTTGGGGCCTTCTGCCCCGGCCGGAGTCCGGCCTCGCCCCGTCCCGCCGCTGGCTCCGGCTCGGGCACGTCGTAGGACGCCGCCGGCGGGACCAGGATGGGCGCCTTCGTCGGCGTCGTCAGCCACGACCCCGGCAACTCGGCGGCCTTCGCCCCGAGCACCTTGGCCTCCGCACTCAGCTCATTGCCTACCACGACTCCCCACACGCCCAGGCTCCACCCGTCGGCCTCGATCCGGTCGATCGTCGGCAGGAAGTGCTTCGAACTCGCCGCCGTCAGCTCGCCGATGCGCTCGCCGTCGAGCCGGACCTCGGCCAGCTCCCGGGCGGGCCCCGACTTCGCAGGCCGCTCGATCCGGTGCAGCGTCAGGATCACCGGGGCCTCGCCCCGCTCGGTCACGTAGTCGAAGAGATGCTCGAAATGGTGCTCCTCGCCCGTCACCTGTAGAGACCCGCCCCGGGGCAGCACGACCACACCGTCGAGCGACCCCTGGTTCACCGGCAGGACGTTCCCCGCCGCCGGCAACTGGACATGCACCTGACTGTGCAAGGTCGCCTTCTGCGACGAGTCGTAGCCGTCCCGGTATTGCGCGAAGATGCTGCCCCGTGTCGTCGCCCGGTACCCCGATGCCGCCAGCCGGTGCAGCTCCGGTGCTAACTCCCTCGCCGCTTCACGATCCAGATACCCCACAATGTGCCCACGAACCCGGACCGAGACCGCAAGCGGGTCCTTCGGATTGCTTGGCTCCGGCACCAGGTCCGCCTCGACGTCCTCCGACACCCAGTCCTCCCGCGTCGGCTTCTGCATCAACGCCCCCAGCACACCCCGCTGATGGTAGGACTCGCCGACGACTTCAGCCCGCGCTGAGCACCGCACCAACTCGAACTTCTCCATGACCCGCCCCAATCACTCGTCGTCCCTAGTTTTGCTCGTCAAACCCCGCTTGCGACTCCTCGCCAGCGGGCTCGGGCTCACGCGCGAACCGCTCGCGCGCCAGCTCCATCGGCGAATGACCGCCAAGTCCTACACATCAGCCGACCCCGCCGGCTCACCGGGCGTCTGTCCCTCGCAAGCGTCACGACCACCGCCAGGCTCCCGGTGCGTCAGAAAAGCTGAGACTCCTCTCCGCGTGACGCCGAGCACGATGACGAAGCGGGCCTTGAGCCCACCGCGACCGCAAACATCGTCGGCCGCCTCGAACGAGTGCGCATGAACCGCCCTCCATAGTGTGTGCCACCGAGCATAGTCCTGCGCCGCGTTAGGGACATGTCTAGGTCAGATCATGCGTAGGGCCATCATCGCTGTCGCGGGACGGTCCGTTCACATGGCCGCTTGTATCACGGGCGCTCGTGCAGCCCGTCCGGTGAACCCCGGCGAAGCCCCACCCGAGGCTCCGGCGCAGGTGAAGCATTTCGTCGTCGCCACCTAGGATGCTGTCATGCCGCATTTCCGCACGCCCGAGGACGTCGCCAATGAGCTGGGTTTGAAGATCGGCATGCTCCGCCGGATCTGCCGAACCAACGACCACCTCTGCACGCGCCTCGAGCGCGGCCGGCTCGTCCTGACTGACGAGAATGTTCAAGGCGTCATCAAGCACCTGATCGGCGGGCACGAGCGAAGCCGTGGGGCGAACGACCTCACGCCCGACCCCTTCACAGAGGAGAGCCGTGGAGTATCCGCCGCAGACAAATGACCAGCCCGGGCAGAAGGCATACACGGTCCAGCAGGCTGCGGCCGCATACGGCATCTCACCTAACGTCATTCGGGCGCACATCAGGCACGGCAATTTGATTGCTCGCTACCCGAGTAGCCGACCAGTGATCGGGGTCGATGAACTAGCCGAATGGTTCGAGTCGCTGCCATCGGAGCCGCCGAGCGGGTGATCCGCGGTGCGCTCCTCGGGCTTCTCGCGGACGATACGGGCGACGCCGTTCCGCACAGCGGCTGACAGTGAGACGCTGGTGCAGCGACGGACCTCGCGAATGTCCCAGCCAGCGACAGGAAGGTTGACCGCGAACTCAGAGATTCGCAAAACTTACAACCCAGCTGATGCGTATTGGGCCGTACAAGTGAATTGCGGGCCCGTGCTAGGAACTGGAGGGCGAATGGCATACTTCCGAACCCCCGAAGAAGTCGCCCCGGAGTTGGGCATCACGCCGACAACCCTGCGCCTCATCTGCAAGAACACCGGGTTCTGCACGCGCCTCGAACGCCGGCGCATCACGCTAACCCAGGCCGACATCGAACGAGTTCTCCGGCACTTGGCGGTTGAACAAGAGAAGAAAAACCGCTGGTGGGAAGAGCCCGAACCCGATCCCTTCGCCGAGGAGCCCCATGGAAGACCTGCCGCAACTCCCTGAACATCCTGACCGGATTGCCTACACCGTCGAGCAGGCCGCGTCCGCAGTCGGAGTTTCGAAGGACATCATCAGAGCTCACATCAAGCGGGGTAACCTGGTCGCCCGCTATCCGTCCAGCAGGCCAATCATCAGTGCCCAGGAACTCGGGGACTGGCTCGAGGCACTCCCGACCGAGCCACCGGAGTCGTAGTCCGAGGCCGGGTGGGCTCGCTGGGACGAACAGGCAAGTGCATGCGCGCAGCTCAAGGCGCACACCGGCGCGTCCGGCTCATCTACAAGTTTCTTCCTGATCCGCATCCCGGAGGGGGTTGAACGTGTGGCCCAGGCGTGTACCCGCCTGGGCCACACGCATGTCCTAGCCGCTGTAGTAGTCCGGGGCGCTCTTGCCTAGACGGTGATCCATGACATCGACTGTGGTCAGGAAAACCGTCAGGCCGTAAGGCACGGCCCCGTGTTTTTCTTGGACGTCCCAGACCTCATCGATGCGGTATGCGGCCCTCGTGGTGAGGATGAACTGTCCCGCCACCGGCGTAGTTTCGCAGTAGCTATCGTCCCACTGCTCTCCATCGTCAGCGATGTACCTGACGAAGATCTGCGGCTGAGCGTATCCGCCATCTGCCATTAGAACTCCCTTCCCTTGGTGCCGGACGTCCACTACGGCCGGTCGAGACCAGACTATGGTTCGCTGGTCGTGACATAGCGACGGCGGAAGTCAAGCAAGTCTCAGGTTGCCGAGGTCAAGCGAAGGCCCAGTAGTGGGCACCTTCCCCCGAGGTGCTCGATCTCCTCAACTCTGCCCGGCGAGATCGAAGGTGACGACGGCCTGACGGGCACAGAGCGAAGCGCGCTGGCCCGGAAGGACGAGACCGCCATCACCCGGCGTGGTGGCCAGACATATTCCGCCCTGAGCCGGCCACCCCCGAGCCGTAGTCCGCACGGAGTCCGCAAGCGCTCCAAAACCGAACTACCCCTACCAGCGACGACCAATGCTGAGTGCCCCGGGTTTGTGCGGAATTCAGGCGACCGCAACGCTAACCAATAGCGTGACAGCGGTCCGTCAACTTCCGCTGAGCCGGGGCCCGGACGCGCTCGCAGCGGCCGGGGCGACGCAGAGAGGCCACCACTGTCCGCAGGACGGTGGTGGCCTCTCTGTCGCGACAGGGAGCTCCGGACATCAGCCCGCCGACTCCAGATCCTGCCGGGTGTAGGTGGCGAGCGAGTCGCCGTCGAGGGTCATCGCGACGACCATGTCCAGGTCCGGGGCGTCCGGCCCGAGGGTCGCCATGGCCTCGGACGCGATCCCCTCGAGGTCGACCTCGGCCTCCGTGCCCGGACAGGTCGCAGGCGCACCGCCGCCGGTGTCCGCGTCGATGTGCAGGGCGAGCAGGCCGGCGTCCGGGGAGTCCCAGGACCGGATCAGATCGAACGGGCAGCTGAAGCCTTCGACCGAGGAGACGCCCTCGGCGGCCAGCCACTGCTGCATCCTCTCGTCGGCCCAGGCCTGGAGCTCCTCCGGGCCCGGCGCCTCGACCGAGGGCTGCGCGACGCCGGCACCGTCCTCGTCGGCCCCGGTCCCCGCGGAGTCCTCGATCTTGCTGAGCCGCGGCGTCTCCGGGGCGGGCCCGCCCCGGGCCTCCTGGACGAGGTGGACGATGCCCATGGTGAGGCCGACGCCGACGACGGCCACGATCGACGTGCCGACAAGCAGGAGCAGGAGCATGCCCGCCAGCGGGCCGCCGCGCCGGCGGCGCTCGCGCGGAGCACTGCGCCTACCCACGGGCGACTCCCGGCGCGGTGCGGCGGCGGACGGCCCTCCTGGGGCCGTGGGCGCGGGTGATCGACGACAAGGTTCCCCCAACGGATTGTCCTGGATGTTCCTCGCACCCTAGCATCGGGCGGCTACCAGCCGAGCGGGCGTCCCGCCATCTTCTCCAGCCGCGCGATGCGGTCCGCCATCGGCGGATGCGTGGCGAACAGCTTCTTGGCCCCGCCGAGGAACGGGTTCGCGATCATCAGATGCGAGGTGTTGACCAGCTTCTGATCGTCCGGCAGCGGCGCGCGCTGGACGCCGAGCTCCAGCTTGCGCAGGGCGGAGGCCAGCGCCAGCGGGTCGTTCGTCAGCTGCGCGCCGTCCTCGTCGGCGTCGTACTCGCGGGTCCGGCTGACCGCCATCTGGATCAGCGCGGCGGCCAGGGGTGCGAGCAGCGCGAGTGCGATCATGGCGATCGGGTTCACGTTCCGGCGGTCCCCGCCGCCGCCGAAGAACATCATGAACTGAGCCACCGAGGTGATGACGCCGGCGACGGCCGCCGCCACGGACGAGGTGAGGATGTCCCGGTTGTAGACGTGCATGAGCTCGTGCCCGAGGACGCCGCGGAGCTCCCGCTCGTCCAGCAGCTGCATGATGCCCTCGGTGCAGCACACGGCCGCGTTCTCCGGATTCCGGCCCGTGGCGAAGGCATTGGGGGCCAGGGTCGGCGAGACGTAGAGCCGCGGCATCGGCTTCTGCGCGGTCATCGAGAGGTCGCGGACGATCCGGTAGTAGGCGGGGTGCTCGGCCTCCGTGACCGGGTAGGCCTGCATGGAGCGGAGCGCGATCTTGTCCGAGTTCCAGTAGCCGTACGCCGTGGTGCCCAGGCCGATCAGCGCGAACAGCCAGATGAACATCGAGTTGCCCGTGCCGGAGGCGATCAGCGCGCCCAGGACGAGGAGCAGCGCGAACAGGGCCCCCAGGAGCAGGGCCGTCTTCAGTCCGTTGTTGTGGTTGTGCACGGTTCCAGAGTACTGACCCCGCGAGGCCACCCGCTACGGGACGGGGCGCCGGGCGTCGTAGCGCAGGAAGCCGGGCTGCCAGCGCATCAGCCCGGTGGCGACCGCCACGCAGAGGACGCCCCCGACCATCAGTGTCCACGGCTCGCCGACGATGTTCGCCGCCCCGCCGGCGACGAGGTCGCCGACGCGCGGTCCGCCCGCGACGACGACGATGAACACGCCCTGCAGGCGTCCCCGCAGCCGGTCCGGCGTGGCCGACTGCAGGATGGTGTTGCGGAACACGCCGGAGACCGAGTCGGCGACGCCGGCCAGCAGCATGAACCCGGCGGCGGGCCAGAGCCAGGCGGTCGCACCGCCGTCGTCCGGCAGCTCGGAGCCGGCGGCGAGGTAGACGACGACGCCGAAGCCGCAGATGCACAGCCCCCACGCGACCACCGACCAGTACACGGCCGCCCCGTGCCAGTGGACGCGGCCCAGGGGGCCGGAGAAGAGGCCGGTGAGGAACGCGCCGAGGGCCGTGGCCGCCAGCAGCACGCCGACGGTGGTCTCGCCGCCGCCGATGAGCACGGCGCCGATCGCGGGCAGCAGGGCGCGCGGGGCGGCCATGATCATGGCCGCCAGGTCGATGAGGAAGGTCATCCGCACGTTCCGCCGCGTCGCGAGGAACCCGAAGCCCTCGATCACCGACCCCAGGCCCACGCGGCGCCGCCGCGGCGACAGCGTGGCCGCACCGCCGCTGTCCTCCCCCTGCCCCGGCGGGAGCGGCGGCAGGCGCCAGATCGCCCAGAGCGCGGCGAGGTAGGTGACGACGTCGACCGAGTAGGTCCAGGCGTAGCCGACCTGCGCGACGAGTACACCGCCCAGGAGCGGGCCGACCATCATCGCGACGCTGAAGGTCAGCATGTTCAGGGCGTTCGCGGCCGGCAGGAGCTTGACGCCGACGAGGGCGGGGATGATGGCCCCACGCGTGGGCTGATTGATGCCGACGGCGCCCGAGTGGACGGCGATCAGCGCGTAGAGGACCCAGACGTTCTCCAGCCCGGCCCACGCCTGGGCGGCGATGGCCGCGGTCGCCAGCCACAGGACCGCGGCCGAGGCGAGGGCGACCCGGCGGCGGTCGAACGCGTCGGCGACGGCCCCGCCGTAGAGGCCCGCCACGACGAGCGGCACGACGGCGAACAGGCCCAGGAGCCCCACGTAGAGGCTCGACTGGGTCAGTTTGTAGACCTCCAGGCTCACCGCGACGAGCGTGAGCTGGCTGCCCACCGCGGACAGCGTGTTGCCGAGCCACAGCCGCCGGAAGTCCGGGCTGACCCGCAGCGGGGTGAGGTCGGCGAGGAGTCTGGGCACGCTCGTGAGCCTAGCCCCTCCCCGCGCGCAGGGCGGCAGCGCCCCGCGGGCGGGGCGCGGGCCGGGCTACGCCTCGGAGTGCGCGGCCTCCCGGGCGATCATCCGCCGCTCCAGGTACACGCCGGCGCCGACGACCGCCGCCCCGGCCAGGGCGAGGCCGATCACGGGCCAGACCGTGGCGGGGTCCGCCGGGACGATGCTCCGGTCCTCCGCCTGCCACGGCCACAGGGCGCGCAGTCCGCCGGCCATCAGCCCGGTGATGACCACCATGGTCACGTGGTGGCGGACGGCCAGCAGCCGGCGGAGGGCGAGCACGATCAGGACGCCGCCGACGAGCGCGCCGGCGAGGAAGACGCCGAGGTAGCCCAGGTCGCGATCGTTCACCGCGGCCAGCGTCGGCTCGTAGACCCCGAGCGCGAGAAGCAGGAAGGACCCGGACAGCCCCGGCAGCGCGAGGGCGCCGACGGCCAGCGCGGCGCAGAGCATGAGCGTGACCGGCGTGATCGCGACGTTCTGCGCGGGCAGGCTGACCGCGACGGCGGCGACCGCCGTGGCAATGGCCAGGTAGAGCCAGTCCCGGCTGCGCCACCGGCCGGCCAGGCGGATGGGCACGAGCAGCGAGACGAGCACCATACCGAAGAACGCGGCCCGCATCAGCACCGGGTGGTTCGCTGCGAGGTCCTCCATGAAGTGGGCCATCACGAGGATGCCGACGCCCATGCCGGCGAAGAGCGGCAGCAGCAGCAGCCAGTCCACCTCGCGCAGGCGATCCCGCGCCGCGCTGCGGCGCTCGGGCCCCCGGAAGATCCCGGCGATCAGACCGCAGACGCCGACGATGAGCGCCGATGCGCTGGCGATGAGCCGCTCGTAGACCATGACGACCAGCGCGACGGTGCCGCCGCTGACGCCCGGCATGGTCTCGACGGTGCCGATCAGGGCGCCGCGCAGCCCGTTGGCGACGATCTCCCGTCCGGGGCGCCGTCCGGCGCGCCCGCTCCGGGCGGCCCCGGCCGGGTTCCGCTCCCCCGGGGTGCCCTGCTCCACGGTCTCCGGTGCCCCGCTCATGCGCGCTGCACTGCGCCGTCGGTGGAGATGCGGACCATGTCCGCCCGCGGGACCACCTTGATGCGCTCGCGGGTGATCTCGCCGGCCTCGGTCACCACGGCGCCGGCGGCGGCGCCGAGGGCGCGCTCGTGCTCGTCGAGCGCCAGCCAGCCCTCCCAGGTGGTGTGCTCGACGCCGCGCTCGCGCAGCAGCTCGAGGATCGCCTCCTCGTCCGGGCGGCTCGCCGCCGGGAGGTCGTGGCGGTCCTCGAGGAGGTTGCCGATGGTCTCCAGCGCATCGCCCTTGGTGTGGCCGATGAGGCCCACCGGGCCGCGCTTGATCCATCCGGTCGTGTAGACGCCGGGCACCGGGGCGCCGTCCGCGTCGAGGACGCGGCCGCCGTCGTTCGGGACCACGCCGCGGCGGGCGTCGAAGCCGAGCTCGGGCAGCTCCGAGCCGAAGTAGCCGATCGCCCGGTAGACGGCCTGCAGCGGGTACTCGACGATCTCGCCGGTGCCGCGGACGTTGGCCGTGCCGTCGAGCTCCTGGCGCTCGAAGCGCATGCCGGTCACGCGGCCGTCCTCGCCGACGATCTCGACCGGTGAGTGCAGGAAGTGCAGGTGCAGGCGGCGGCTGGCCGGTGCGCGGCCCGCCTCCTCGCGCTCCTCCTGCTCCACGAGCCAGTTGGTCAGCGTGTTGACCATGGTCTTGACCTGGTTGTTGGTCTTAATCGCCTCGTCGGAGGCCGCGTCGAACTCGAAGTCCTCCGGGTACAGGACGATGTCGACGTCGCGGCTGTGCGAGAGCTCGCGCAGCTCCAGCGGCGTGAACTTCACCTGCGCGGGGCCGCGGCGGCCGAAGACGTGCACGTCGGTGACGGGCGAGGCCTTCAGCCCCCGGTAGACGTTGTCGGGGATCTCGGTGCTCAGCAGGTCGTCCGCGTGCTTGGAGAGGACGCGGGCTACGTCGAGGGCGACGTTGCCGTTGCCGATGACGGCGACCTCCTTCGCGTCCAGCGGCCACTCGCGGGGGACGTCGGGGTGCCCGTCGTACCAGGAGACGAAGTCGGCGGCACCGAAGGAGCCCTCCAGCTCGACGCCCGGGACGTCCATCGGCGCGTCCTTGATCGCGCCGGTGGCGAAGATGACGGCGTCGTACATGTCGCGGATGTCGGAGAGCAGCAGGTCCCGCCCGTAGGTCACGTTCCCGAGGAAGCGGATGTCGCCGCGGTCCAGGACCCGGTGCAGGGCCGTCACGATGCCCTTGATCCGCGGGTGGTCCGGGGCCACGCCGTAGCGGATCAGGCCGTACGGCGCCGGGTAGGCGTCGAACAGGTCGATCGAGACCTCGAAGTCCCGCTCGGCCTTGGTCAGGATGTCGGCCGCGTAGACGCCGGCGGGACCGGCACCGATGATGGCGACGCGCAACGGACGTCCGTCGACGGAGTGTGACACGTGTTGTCCTTCCGGAGGGGAATCGCGCAGCTACGGGATGGTGAGCGCGCGGCACGAATAGCGCACGGCTCCCTAGTGTAATTGCCCGCACGACGTCGTCCATCGCCCGTGTGCCCGACCTCACCCGCGCACGCCCGCACGGGACGAGGCACGACGGCGCAGCCCCGCCCCTGCGATCGTGCAGGGACGGGGCTGTGCTGACTGTGCTGTGCTGGCTGCGTGCGCTGTGCTGGCTGCGAGGTGCGGGGCCGGCTCAGATGTTGTCGACGATGTTCCCGACGCGGCGTCCGGTGCTCGTGGCGGTGACCTGGTTGTCGGCGAGGAGTCGGCGGCAGCGACGGACCAGCTCGAGGGTGTCGCCCGCGGCGGTGACCCAGGCGCGCTCCTTGGTGTCGTAGCCCTCGCGGTTGTTCGCGTCCTCCCAGTTGTCGGCGACGAACTTCTGCTGCTGCTCGCGGTCGCCGATGATGGTCTCGATCCGGCCGGCGATGCGCAGGACGGTCGCCTCCATCTGTCCGGCGGACGCGGTGTCGAACTGGATGACGTCATTCTCGGTGGGCATGGTGTGTTCTCCTTCGAAGTCTGTGGGGGTCAGGATCGGTGAGCGTCGGCTCAGCGACCACCGAGATTGAAGCCGGTGCTGCCGGAGGCGGCCGCGGCGACGCTGGCGGCGTCGCGGCCGTCGCCCTCCATCTCGTCGTCCATGTCGAGGTAGGCCTTGGCGGCCTCGGCCTGGCCGCTGGAGATCGAGGCCAGGGCGGCGATGAGCTCGCCCTCCACGCGGGTCGCCTCGTTGATGAACTCCGTGAACTTCACGGCGGCGTTGCCCTTGAAGGTGCCCTTGAGCTCCTCGACGCCATCGATCATCTCCTCGACCAGGCGGACCAGCTCGGTGCCGGAACCCTCCGACTGCTGGGAGGCGTCCGACATGGCCGGGACGCTCATCTTGCCCTTGAATCCAGTCATGGGCGGTTCTCCTTCACGTTGGTGCAGCGGCGGCTCGCGGCGTGCTGCTGCAGGAATTCTGTCCGGTTCGCCCGGCGAGGGGCACACTCCAATCCAACGGTCTGGCGGGCACCCGGTCAAGGTCGGGCGATGGGGAGAACTCCCCACCTGCCCCGGATTCCCGCCCGGGGCGGGGTCGGAGCTGACATGATGGGACCGGACCAGGACGGAGGCGGCCCCTCCGCGAGACGAGCGCAGCGCACCGCGCCGGGAGGAGGAGCGATGTCCACAGAGTTCGACGCGCAGTTGATCGAAGCGGTCTCCGTGCGCCGGGACCGGCTGACCGACGCGCTGCTGTTCGGCGCGAACCCCACGGAGCGGCGCTGGAAGAGCACCGTGCGCCTGTTCGTCTACAGCGTGGTGATCGCCGCGCTCATCGCCGCCGTCTGCGTGGGCATCTCGTTCGTGAGCAACATTCTGGAGCAGCAGGCCGCCGAGAAGGCCGAGCGGCAGAGCGCCGCCGCCGTCGTCGAGGCCCCCGCGGATCCCCTGGCCCACCCACTCCTCCCGGCCCCTGCGGCCGAAGCGACCACGAGCGGTACCGGAGCATGATGCACGATTCCCTGAGCACCCTGCAGGCCCCCGGCCGGGACGGCGGCCCGCGCCGGGCCGGCACGGAGGCCGCCGCGGCGGCCGGCGGCCGGTCCAACACCACCACGTCCGTCCAGCCGTACACGCGCGTCACCCTCGTCGGCGAGCGCCGCCGGCTGGACCTGGTGCTGCCGTCCACGGCGGAGATCGGCACGCTGATGCCGCAGATCCTCCGCCTGCTCGGCGACACCCCCGGCGAGCGCGTGGCCTCGAAGATCCTGCTGACCGACACCGGCGCCCCACTGCCCGCGCACACCACGCTCGCCGAGGCCGGCGTGGCGGACGGGGCGGTCCTTAGCCTGCACAACAACTACGACGCCCCGCCGCCGGCCGTGGTCTACGACGTGACGGACGCCGTGGTGGACGAGTCGGAGCGGACCGCGTCCCCGTGGACCCGCACGCACCTGCTGGTCGCCTCCGGCGTCGCCGCCGGCCTCGGTGTCCTGCTGGGGCTGTGGACCCTCACGAGCACCTACGCCGGCGGGCGGGCCTGGTGGATCCTCCTGGCCGTCGGCGCCGCGCTCCTGGTCACGGGTGCCGCCCTGGTCCGGACGCACCGCCCGGTCTCGGCGACGCTGCAGGTCCTGGGCGCCGTGGTCGCGGCGCTGGGCGTGTGGAACGCCGGCTGGCTGCCGGTCGGGGTGGCGGCGCTGGCCGCGGCCCTGGTCGGCACGCTCCTGATCGGCGGGCTCGCCCCGCTGGCCCCGCGTCCGCCGGCGGTCTACGCGACGGCCGGGGTGGCCGGCGGGCTGACCGCGCTGTGGGCCGCCGCCGCGCTCCTCTCGGTCTGGGCCGTCGGCACCTCCGGGGCCGAGCCGGCCGCCGCCGACCCGCTGGTGGGCACGGCCGCGATCGCCGGCATCGGCTCGGTCGCCGCGCTGGGCCTGCTCCCCACGCTGGCCCTGAACGCCTCCGGCCTCGCCCGCCTGGACGACCTGCGCGCCCAGGGCGCCGAGATCGCGCGCGGCCACGCCCTCGACGCCATCCGGGCCGCCCACAGCGCTCTGCGCTGGTCCACCGTGGTGGCCGCCGCGTCGGTGGGCGCCGCCCTGGTCCTGCTCGCCTCCGGCGGGCCCGCCGACGACGCCCGGGCCGGCCTGGTCTGGACCGTGCCGCTGGCCCTGGTCCTGGCCGCCGCGACGGGGTTGCGCGCGCGGTCCTTCCCGCTGGCCGTGCAGCGGTACGCGCTGTACGCCGCGGCGGTCCTGGGGGTCGTGGCCACCGCGGCCCGGCTCGCCGCCGCCTTCCCGGAGCGGACCTGGCTCGTCGCCGTCGTCCTGGTGGTCCTCGGCGTGCTCGCCGGACTGGGCCTGGTGACCCGGTTGGCCGAGCACACGCAGGCGCGCCTGCGCCAGCTCGCCTCCCGGGTGGAGGCGCTGACGGCCCTCGCCTCCGTCCCCCTGGCCGTGGGGTACTTCGGCGTCTTCCACCTGCTGCTGAACTCCTTCTAACGCCCGAGGGTCCCTGATGTCGACGAACACTCCCCCGCAGCCCGACGGCCAGCGCCGGCCGCTCTCCCGCACGCTCCCCGACCCGTGGGGGCCCGACGACGGCGGCGGCGCCGGCCAGCCCGGGACTCCCGCCGCAGGGCCCCGGCCGGGGTCGCCGGCGGCGCGGCGGACGATCGAGCAGCCGGTCCCGGGCTCGTCCCGCCGGGGCGCGGGCGCCCCGCGCGGCAGGGGCGGATCCCGCGTCACGGCCGGCACCGGCGCCGGCGGCGTCGGCGAGGCGCTGAGCTACGACGTCCTGCGCCTGTCGGGCGTGCGCGGGAGCGACTCCGCGCTCGCCCGCACGCTCGGCGCCCTGGTGGGCGGGGACCCAGACGCGCAGCGGCTGCCGGAGCTGGCGGCGCTCGCCCAGGCCCCGGTCGCGACGGGGCGACGGGTGGCCGTGTTCGCGACCCGCGGCGGCGCCGGCGCCACCACGACGGCGGCCCTGCTGGCCCGCTTCTTCTCGGCGGCCCGGCCGGACCGCGTGGCGGTCCTCGACGCGGCCGAGGAGCACGGCTCGCTCGGGCTGCGGCTGGGCGTCGCGGGCGGGCGGCCGGGGCCCGCAACCCTGGCCGGGCTCCTGCCCGCGACCACCGGCGGGAACCTGCCGACCGCCGAGGAGCTCGACGGGCTGCTCGGCCACGCCGCGCAGAACCTCGCCGCCACCGCCAGCCCGGGCGCCGACGCGGCCGACCAGGCGCACGAGGTCCCGGGCTCGCTGCTGCGCGAGGCCTGCGCGACGATCTCCCGCTACTTCGCCCTCACGATCGTCGACTGCCCCACCGGCATCCGGCGGCCGGCCACCGGCGCCGCGCTGGCGGACGCGCACGCGGCCGTGTGGGTGGTCCCCGGCACCCTCAGCGGCGTGGAGGACGCCCTGGCGCGCCTGGCCGGGCCGACCCTGCGCGGGCTGGCCGCCTCCGGCCGGCTGCTCGTCGTCGTCGCGCAGCAGGACCGCGCCGCGCCCGTGCCCACCGCCGTCCACGCCCGCCGGTTCAACGAGCTCGGCTACGAGGCGCACGCGCTCGGCTACGACGCCCACCTGGCCGCCGGCGCGCGGATCCGGGCCGGCCTCCTCGGCGCGGAGCGCCGCACCGCGCTCGCCGGGCTGGCCGCCCGCGTCCTGGACGTCGCGAACGCCGCACCGGCCTCCGCCCCGTCTGCGGCACCGCGCTCCGGACGGCGGGCATGAGCCAGCGCCTCGTCCACCGCCCGGCCCGCACCACGCCGCCGCTGCGCGAGTACCATCCGTTCACGATCGACGCCCCGCCGCCCAGCGAGGGCGAGGCCGCCGGCCCCAACATGATGGCGATCGTGCCCATGCTCGGCGGCGCCGTGTCCATGACCGTCATGATGCTGTTCCGCAACTCGCCGTTCGCGGCCGTCGGCGCCATGATGATGGTGCTGACCGTGGTGGTCGCCGTGTTCATGATGTTCAGCCAGCGCGGCAAGCAGCAGCGCCAGCGCCGGCAGGCCCGCGACCTCTACCTGCGCTACCTCGAGCGCACCCGCGTGAGGCTCCGCGCCGACGAGCAGGAGGCCCTGGCCACCGCGCGCGTGGCGAGCCCTCCCCCGGAGGCCCTGTTCGACGTCGTGCGCAACCCGCTGCGCCTGTGGGAGCGCCGGCGCTCCAACGAGGACTTCCTGCAGGTCCGGCTCGGCACCGGCGACCGGCCGGTCCGCGGCCTCCGGGTCGCCGACACGTCCGCACCGGGTCAGCTCGAGGACACGTTCATGGTCGCCGAGGCGGAGATCCTGCGCCGCCGCTACGCCACCAGCCCCACCATGCCCGTGACCGTGCCCCTCGACTCGGTCGGCAACGTCTCCGTGGTCGGCTCCCGCGGCTTCGCCCTGGCCGTCGCCCGGAACCTGCTCACCAGCGCCGCGGCCCTGCACTCGCCCGAGGACCTCGGCCTGGGGCTCGCCGTCCCCACGGACCGGCGCGGGGACTGGGACTGGGCCAAGTGGCTGCCCCACCTCGCGGACCAGCAGCAGACGACGGCGGCCGGGCCCGTCCGGCGGATCGGGGCCGGCCTCGACGACCTCGCCGACGTCATGGCGCCCGAGCTCGCCCAGCGCTCCAAGGTCGCCGCGGAGGCCCGCAAGAACTCCGAGGCGGCCTCCGGCGTGCTCGCCCGGCTGGTGCTGGTCAGCGACGTCCACGGCGCCCCGGCCCAGGAGCTCCCACTCGCGGACCGCTACGTCACCCCCGCCCAGCTGGGCACGACCGTGCTGCACCTGGTCTCCCGGCGGGACGACGAGCCCGACGACGTCGCGCTGCGCATCACCGAGACCGACGGCGGGTTCCGGCTGGAGGACTACCGGAACGACCCGGCCCAGCCCGTGGTCCGCCACGGCGAGCTGGACGCCCTCGACGCGGCGACCGCCAGCGCGCTCGCCCGCGAGCTCGCGCCGCTGCGGCTCTCGGCCGACTCCCTGGAGCACGGCCCGTCCAACGCCGGCGGCCAGTCCTTCCTGGAGATGCTCGGGCTCACCCCCGAGCTCGGCCGCGCCGACGTCGAGCGGACCTGGCGCCCCCGCGCCGACGCCGACTTCCTGCGCGTCCCCCTCGGCCCGGACGACCGCGGCAAGCCGGTCATGCTCGACCTGAAGGAGTCCGCCCAGCTCGGCATGGGCCCGCACGGGCTCTGCGTGGGCGCCACCGGCTCCGGCAAGTCGGAGATGCTCCGCTCGCTCGTGTTCGGCCTGCTGGCCACCCACTCCCCCGACGTGCTGGCCATGGTCCTCGTGGACTTCAAGGGCGGCGCCACCTTCGCCCCCTTCGAGGGCGCCCCGCAGGTCACCGGCATCATCACCAACCTCTCCGACGACCTCTCCCTGATCGAGCGCGTCTACGCGAGCCTCAACGGCGAGATCCTGCGCCGCCAGGAGGTCCTCAAGGCGGCCGGCAACATCGCGAACATCACCGACTACCAGGCGCACCGGGCCGAGCGCCTGGCCCGCGGCGAGGACATGGACCCGCTGCCGCACCTGGTGGTCATCATCGACGAGTTCGGCGAGCTGCTCACCGCCCGGCCGGACTTCATCGACCTCTTCCTCTCCATCGGGCGCATCGGCCGCTCGATCGGCGTGCACCTGCTGCTGTCCTCGCAGCGCGTCGAGGGCGGCAAGCTCAAGGGGCTGGAGACGTACCTGTCCTACCGGATCGGCCTGCGCACGCTCTCCGAGGCCGAGTCCCGCACGGTCCTGGACACCGGCGACGCGTTCCACCTGCCGCCGATGCCCGGCTACGGCTACCTGAAGGTGGACACGACCGTCTACACGCGCTTCAAGTCCGGCTACGTCTCCGGCTCGGTCGACGCGGAGCGCGGCCGGACCGACGAGCCGGTCGAGCCGGCCCGCCCCGAGGTCCTGCCGCTGGGCTTCTACGCCGGGGAGGCCGCCGCGGGCGCCGGGGACGACGACGGATCCGCACCCAAGCCGGCGGGCAAGGCGCTGCCCGAGCGCACCACCGGCCCCACCGTCATGTCGACCCTGATGGAGACCCTGCGGACGTTCCCCCGTTCGGTGCAGGAGATCTGGCTCCCCCCGCTGCCGGACGCCATCACCCTGGACGCCGTCGTCGGCCAGGTCCACCCCGGCGAGCACGGGCTGCGGCTCGAGCACGGCGGCCGCCTGCGGGTGCCGATCGGCCTGCTCGACGATCCGGCCAAGCAGTGGCAGGGGCTCTGGGAGATCGACTTCGCCTCGGGCGGCGGCAACCTGATGATCGTCGGCGGGCCGCAGTCCGGCCGCAGCACGCTGCTGCGCACCATCGCCTCGTCGCTGGCGCTGACGCACCGGCCCGGCGAGGTGGGCATCTACTGCGTCGACCTGCTCGGCTCGGCCCTGCTGCCGCTGGGTCGGCTGCCGCACGTGGGCGGCACCGCGATCCGCACCAACCGGGAGGTCGTCCGGCGCACCGTCGAGGAGATCCTCGGAATGCTCTACCACCGGGAGCGCCTCTTCGAGCTGCGGCAGATCGACTCGCTGGCGACCATGCGCCGCCTGCACGCCGCCGGCGAGCTGCCCGAGCTGCCCAGCGCCGACGTGTTCCTGCTCATCGACGGGTACGCCCAGATGAACGAGGACTTCGAGGAGATCCAGGACGCCGTCACCACCCTCATCATGCGCGGCGGCGGCTACGGCATCCACGTGGTCGCCACGCTGAACCGCTCCGGCGAGATCCGCATGGCCCAGCAGGGGTTCTTCGGCAACAAGGTCGAGCTGGCGCTGGCCGATCCGGCGGACTCCGCGATCGACCGCAAGGTCGCCCAGGGCGTCCGCTCCGACGCGCCGGGCCGCGGCCTCTCGGACCAGAAGCTCATCGGGCACGTCGCACTGCCGCGGATCGACGGCGACGCGGACCCGGAGACGCTCTCCGACGGGCTGCGCGCGCTCGTCGACGCCGTGGCCGCGTCCACCAGCGAGACCGCCATGCAGGTGCGCGTCCTGCCGGCCGAGGTCTCCACCGCGGAGGCCCCCGTGCCGGCGACGCAGGGACTGTTCCCGATCGGCCTGCGCGAGGTGGACCTGGCCGCCCAGACCATGGACATGACCCACAAGGACCGCCACCTGATCGTCATGGGCGACGAGGGCACCGGGAAGTCCAACCTGCTGCGGAACCTGATCGACGCGTTCGTCGCCCAGCACACCCCGGACGAGCTGCTGTTCGCGGTCTACGACCCGCGCAAGGACCTCGACGACGTGGTGCCGGACGACTACCTGGGCGGCTACGCCGGCAGCGCCGCCGTCGGCGAGCAGCTCACCGCGGCCCTCGTGAAGGAGCTCGGGCTGCGCCTCAACGGCGGGACCGACGACGAGCAGCCCGGCGCCGCGCGGCTCGTGGTGCTGGCCAACGACTACGACGTCCTCACCGCGGGCAACAGCTCGCCGATGGGCCGGCTGGCGAACTACCTGCCCATGGCCGGGGAGCTGAACCTCAACGTGGTCCTCACGCGCAAGGTGCGCGGCGCCAGCCGCGGCATGTACGAGTCCCTGTTCTCCGTCCTGCGGGACTCCGGGTCCTCGACGCTGATCATGAGCGGCGACCGGTCCGAGGGCATGCTGGTCAACAACGTCCGCGCCCGCGCCCTCCCGCCGGGCCGCGGCCAGCTCGTCCAGACCGGCCGGCCGGTGCAGACCGTCCAGACGTTCCTCCACCCGGGCACCCCGCGGACGGACGGCTGAGCGCCGGTCCGGGGCGGGCCCGGGCAAACGTCGACTGAGTAGGATGTTCCGGTGAGCACTCCACCGGTCCCCGACCCGCCGAGCGGCGGCCGCCCGCCCCGCAGCGAGCAGAGCGTCGGTCTGCTCTCGGGGACGGCCGCCTACGGGCTCTGGGGCATCCTGCCGCTGTACTTCGTCCTGGTCTCCGCCGCCGACCCGGTGGAGATCGTCGCGAGCCGGGTTCTCTGGTCGCTGCTCTTCTGCGGGCTCCTGATCGCCGTGACGCGGCAGGGCCGTCAGCTGATGGCGCTGGTCGCGGACCCGCGCGCGATCGGCTGGCTCGGCCTGGCCGCCGCGTTCATCGCCGTCAACTGGCTGACCTACACGCTGGCCGTGCTGAGTCACGACACCGTCTCCGCGGCCATGGGCTACTACATCAATCCGCTGGTCTCGACGGCCCTGGGCGTCCTGCTGCTCGGCGAGCGGCTGAGCCGCCTGCAGTGGCTGGCCGTCGGCATCGCCGTCGTCGCCGTGGTGGTCCTCGCCGTCGGCTACGGCTCGCTGCCGTGGACGGCGCTGATCCTGGCGACGTCCTTCGCGTTCTACGGGTACGCGAAGAACCGGGTGGGCAAGCGGACGACGGCGGTGGCGAGCCTGACCGTGGAGACCGCGCTCCTCGCGCTGCCGGCGGCGATCGCGATCGCCGTCCTCTCCGCCCGCCGGCTGGCGACCGCCACCGAGCTCGGGTCCGGGCACTTCTGGCTGCTCGCGGCCTCGGGCGTCATCACCGCCGTGCCGCTGCTGCTCTTCGGGACCGCCGCCTCGCGCCTGCCGTTGTCGACCCTCGGCTCCCTGCAGTACCTCGCGCCGACGCTGCAGTTCGTCATCGCGCTGGTGCTCTTCCACGAGCCGATGCCGGTGGAGCGGTGGATCGGCTTCCTGCTGGTCTGGATCGCGATCATCGTCTTCAGCGTCGATCTCTTCCGCCGCCGCCCGCGCCGGACGGCAGGTGCCTGACGTGGGACGGCCGAGGCCGCCCCGGGGGCGCGCGCCGGGCGCCGGCTCTCCGGTCGCGGGCCCGCCGGCGCCGGGCGGGTGGCCCGGTGGCGCGCCCGCCGCGGAGGCCGAGCGTGCACGGGTCCACCGGCGGACGCTGAGCGTCGTGGTCCTGAGCCAGATCCTCGGCGGGGCCGGTCTCGCAGCCGGAGTCGCCGTGGGCGCGCTGCTGGCCCAGGACATGCTCGGGTCCGACGCCCTCTCCGGGCTCCCCACCGGTTTGTTCACGCTCGGATCGGCGCTCGCCGCGTTCCTGGTGGGCCGCTCCACGCAGAGGCTCGGCCGCCGCATCGGCCTGGCCTACGGGTTCATGGCCGGCGGCGCCGGGGCCCTCGGCGTCGTGGTCGCGGCCGCGACCGGCAGCATCCCGCTGCTCCTCGTCTCGCTGCTCGTCTACGGGGCCGGCTCCGCGACCAATCTCCAGGCCCGGTACGCCGGCACCGACCTGGCCCCGGCGGACCGGCGCGGGTTCGGCGCCAGCGTGGCGATGGTCGCGACCACCGTGGGCGCGGTCGCGGGGCCCAACCTGATCGGACCACTCGGCCGCCTGGCCGAGGTGTGGGGCGTCCCCGCCCTGGCCGGGCCGTTCATCCTGGCCGCGGCCGCCTACGGTGCGGCCGGACTGGTCCTGTTCGTCCTTCTGCGCCCCGACCCCTACCTCCTGGCGAGACGGCTGGCGACGGCCGCCGCGGCGCAGGCGGACGGCCCGGCCGCGTCCGGCCCGGTGCCGCGGGTCGGGACGGGCGCCTACGTCGGCGCCGCCGTCATGGTCCTCACACAGATCGTGATGGTCGCCGTCATGACGATGACGCCGCTGCACATGCGGGCGCACCACCACGGGCTGGACGCCGTCGGGCTGGTCATCGGGCTGCACATCGGCGCCATGTGGCTGCCCTCCCTCGTCACCGGCGTGCTGGTCGACCGTCTGGGGCGCACCCCGATGGTCATCGCCGCCGGCGTGACCCTGCTCCTGGCCGGGGCCGTCGGCGCGGCGGCCCCGGGCGACTCCCTCGGCCTGCTGATCCTCTCCCTGGTCCTGCTCGGCCTCGGCTGGAATCTGGGCCTGGTGGCCGGCACCGCTCTGGTGGTGGACGCCACCGTCCCCGAGAACCGCCCGCGCACGCAGGGCACCATCGACGTCCTGGTCGCCCTGTCCGGGGCCGGTGGCGGGGCGATGTCCAGCGTGGTCATGACGGCCACGAGCTACCAGGCGCTGGCGCTCGGGGGCGGCATCCTCGCGCTGCTGCTGATCCCCGTGCTGCTGTGGGCCCGCGCGCGCCACGCCGTCGCCGCCTGAGCCGGCCCGGCAAGGCGACGGTCGGCACCGCGAAGGGCGGCACCGCGAAGGGCCCCACGGCGACGGGCGGCGGGCGCACACGACGGAACGCCACCCGGGAGCCGGGAACGCGGAAGGCCCCTCACCCGTGACGGATGAGGGGCCTTCCGCGTTTCAGGCCCGGGCGCTGGAGGTCCGGTGCCGGTCCGGCTAGAGCTCGGGCGCGGTCTGCGCCGGGAGGTCCTCGTCCAGCTCCGGGTGGCGCGAGAGGTGCACGAGGGCCGCCGCGAGGCCGCCCCAGACGGTGACCAGCGCGATGATCATCATGACGATGGCTGTTGCGGTCATGGCTACTTCTCCTTGGTCGGGGACAGGGTGTCCTCGTGGGCCTTGATGGCGTCGTACTCCGGATCGTCGTTGAGCAGCGAGTTCTTGCTCCACGGGATCAGGGTGAGCAGGATGCCGATGATCACCAGCGCGGCCGCCATGCCCCAGCCGAACGTGTTGAGCATCCAGTCCGGGTACCCGCCGTACGGCTCGGTGATGAACGTGCGGAACGCCTCGAAGCTGATGTAGCCCAGGGCGATCGGGGCGACGATGCCGACGAGCAGCTTCCACACCCCCGCCATCCGGATGGAGCCGTACAGGTTGAGGTGGTTGGACAGCACCGGCAGCTTGCGGGCCAGCCAGGCGACGACCACGACCGTCACGAACGCGCCGAAGAGGATGCCGAACTGGTTGACGAAGGCGTCCGCGATGTCGAGGACGTGCAGACCCGTGGTGGTGCCGAAGAGCAGCACCGAGACCAGGGCCAGGGGCAGGGTGACCGCGAGCGCCGAGGCGCGGCGCGCCCAGCCCATCTTGTCCTTCACCGCCGAGATGATCACCTCGACGATCGAGGTCAGCGACGTCAGGCCGGCGAACACCAGCGAGCCGAAGAACAGCACACCCAGAACGGCGCCGAACGGCGCCTCCGAGATGATGGTCGGGAAGGCCATGAACGCCAGGCCGACGCCTCCGGCGGCGGACTCCTCCACCGACGTGCCGGCCGCAACGGACATGAAGCCCAGGGCGGCGAAGACGCCGATGCCCGCGAGCATCTCGAAGCCCGAGTTCGCGAAGGCCACGACCATGCCGGAGCCGGTCAGGTCCGTCTTGCGGCGCAGGTAGGACGAGTACGTCACCATGATGCCGAAGGCGATCGACAGCGAGAAGAAGATGTGGCCGTAGGCCGCCGCCCAGACGGCCGGATCGCCGAGGGCCTCCCAGTTGGGCGTGAAGAAGGCGTTCAGGCCGGTGGCCGCGCCGGGGAGGAACAGGGAGGAGATGACCAGCAGGAGGAACATGACGAGCAGGAGCGGCATGAAGATGCCGTTGGCCCGCCCGATGCCCTTGCGGACGCCGGCGACGAGGATGACGATCGTGATGACCCAGACCGCGATGAGCGGCCAGAGGACCTGGGGGACGAAGTCCATGGAGACGCCGGGGTCGCCGACCTCCAGGAAGGTGCCCGTGAAGAAGCCGGTGGCGTCGTCGCCCCACGCCTTGCTGATGGAGTACCACGCGTACATGCCGGCCCAGCCGATGATCACGGCGTAGTAGACGGCGATGACGAAGCACATCAGGACCTGCCACCAGCCGAGGAACTCGGCCGGGCGGCTCATGCGGCGGAACGCCAGGGGCGCGGAGCCGCGGAACTTGTGCCCGATCGCGTAGTCCAGGAAGAGGAGCGGGATGCCTGCCGTCAGGAGGGCCACCAGATACGGGATCAGGAAGGCGCCGCCGCCGTTCTCGTAGGCCACGTAGGGGAATCGCCAGATGTTGCCCAGCCCGACCGCCGATCCGATGGCGGAGAGGATGAACAGCTTCCGCGAGGAAAACGTCTCGCGCACGGCGCTGCCGCCGTTGCTGCGGGTGGGTGCAGTGTTCATAACGGTCACGCTAGACGGAATTCCGGCCTGCGAACATATCGGTCCCGGTATATGAAGCGTCACAATTTGGACACAGTTCGAAAATATTCTAGTAGCATCCCCGGCTGCCCCGCGCCGCTCCCCCGAGGTGCCGCCGCTGCGTGCCCTCGGACCCTGCCGTCGGACCGCCGCGCCGGCGGTCCCCGGCGCGGGCGCAACGGGCCGGCCCGGGGCCGGATAGGATTTGGGGCATGGCTGAGATGTTCGTGGACAAGTTCCGCTCCCTCGTTCCGCAATACCTCGATGACCAGTGGGTTTCGGAGGACGGGCTCAGCCCCGAGGAGCTCGACGACGCGCTCGAGGAGGCCGGCGTCGAGATCCCGCTGGCCCTGCGGGAGTTCTACCTGACCCTGGGCGGCTGCGAGGACCTCATGGAGGCCTACTACTACGTCTGGGACCCCGAGGAGCTCGAGTACGACGACGGCTACCTGCTCTTCATGGAGGACGAGGACGAGAAGTACACGTGGGGCCTGCGCGTGGACCAGCTCGACGTCCCGGACCCGATCGTGCACCGCCGGAACAACCAGCGTGGCACCTGGAAGTCGGAGGAGGGGACCTTCAGCGAGTACATGCTGGACATGTACTCGTGGGTCTTCGACGAGCTCGAGCCGGAACTCGACAACTGAGATGCCGGGCGCACGCCGGGACCCGCTGTGGCGCTCGCATGCGCCGGCCGGTTACGCGTGCCCGTTCTGCGAGCTGCTGACCGGCGAGATCGTCTCCCCCGGCAACCTGTGCGCCCTGAGCGACCTGGTCTACCGGGACTCCACCGTGGCCGTCATCATGGCCTGCGACGGTTTCGGCCCCTACGGCGGGCACGCCATGGTCATCCCGACCGCGCATCTGGAGACCCTCTACGAGTTGCCCGACGACGTCGCCGCCGCCATCATGCGGGCCACCCGCGAGACCGCCAAGGCGATGAAGCTCGCCTGGGCCCCGGAGGGCACGTCCACGCGCCAGCACAACGAGCCCTCGGGCAACCAGCACGTCTGGCACTACCACCAGCACGTGTTCCCCCGCTACGCGGACGACCGGCTCTACGGGCAGGTCCGCCACCGGGTGCCCGTCGAGGACCGGGCCAGGAAGGCCCGCGAGCTCGCGGACGCCCTCGAGGAGGTCGGCTTCGGCGGCTGACGGCGGCGGCTAGACCTCGCGGGTGACGACGGCGTCGGCGAACGCGGCCAGCGACGTCTTGACCGTGCCGTCCGGCAGGGGCGCCAGCGCGCTCACGGCTGCGTCGGCCCACTCGCGCGCCACCTCCCAGGCCCGGGCGGTGGCCGGGTGGGCGGAGAGCGCCCGCACGGCGTCGGCGAGGGCCTCGTCGCTGGTCAGGTCGCCGTCCACGAGGGCCAGCGCCTCCTGGGCGGCCGCGTCGCCGTCGTCCGCGGCCTGGCGCAGCAGCAGGACGGGCAGCGTGGGCACGCCCTCGCGCAGATCCGTGCCCGGGGTCTTGCCGGAGCTCTCCTGGGCGCCGGTGACATCGATGACGTCGTCGGCGAGCTGGAAGGCGACGCCGACCTTCTCGCCGTACTCGGCCATGATCGGCTGGAGCTCCTCCGCACCGCCGAACAGGGCGCCGAAGCGGCCGGAGGTGGAGAGCAGCGAGGCCGTCTTGTCGCCGATGACGCCGAGGTAGTGGTCGATCGCGTCGTCCCCCTCGCGGGGCCCGATCGTCTCGTGGAGCTGGCCGAGGCAGAGGCGCTCGAACGTGCGCGACTGGATGTTCACGGCCTCCGGGCCGAGCTCGGAGCCGATGACGGAGGCGCGGGCGAAGATCAGGTCCCCGGCGAGGATCGCCACGGAGTTGCCCCACACCTCGTGGGCGGTCGGGGCGCCGCGGCGGTAGGGCGCGGAGTCCATGACGTCGTCGTGGTACAGCGTGGCGAGGTGAGTGAGCTCGCAGACGGCGGCGGCCCGCACCACGTCCTCGTTGATGCCCTGGCCCAGCAGCGAGGAGAGGAGGACGAGCAGCGGCCGGATGCGCTTGCCGCCGGCCTCGACGAGGTGGCGGCTGGTCGCGTCGATGAGCGGGTCCGAGTTCGCGACGGCATCGCGCAGGAGCTTCTCGACGCGGGCCATGCCCTCGGAGATGGCGGGACCGAACTCCGGGTCGTCGGCGACGGCGCGGAATCCGGCGGGCAGCTTGATCGTGGCAGCGAGCGCCGCCGTCTGCGGATTCAGGTCCAGCGCCTCGGGCACCGAGTGCCCGGCGGAGGTCCAGTTGCTCTGGGCTTCAGTCACGTCTCTAGCTGCCTCATTGGTCATCGCCGGGGCTCCGGCTCGGTCTCGGTCCAGCGACGGGGCGCGTCGCCCCGCACTGTCACTCTAGCGCCCGGCGCAACGTCCCCTCCGCTCCCGCGCGGCCGGTGCGCGACTAGTGCGGCCGTCGGGACGCGCGGCGGCGCAGGTACTCGGACGCGCGCTCGGCGCGCTCCGCCGCAGTGCCCGCTGCGCCCGGCTTGAAGCCGCGGTGGACGGCCACGATGCCGGCCGAGAGGTTGCGGTACTTCACGTCCTCCCAGCCGGCCTCGGACAGCCAGCCGGCCAGCCGGTCCTGGGTGGGCCAGGCGCGGATGGACTCGGCGAGGTAGACGTAGGAGTCGGGGTTGGAGGAGATGCGCTCGGCGACGGCCGGCAGCGCCCGCATCAGGTACTCCGTGTAGACGGTGCGGAACGGCGCGAAGGTGGGGTGTGAGAACTCGCACACCACGACGCGGCCGCCCGGCTTGGTGACGCGGAGCATCTCGCGCAGGGCCTGGTGCGGGTCGGAGACGTTGCGGAGGCCGAAGCTGATGGTCACCGCATCGAACGTGTCGTCGGCGAAGGGCAGCGCCGTGGCGTCGCCGGCGACGAAGTCGATGTCGGGGCGGCGACGCTTGCCGACCTCGAGCATTCCGAGGGAGAAGTCGCACGCCACCACGCGGATCCCCGCGTCGGCGTAGGGCTCCGAGGACGTGCCGGTCCCGGCCGCCAGGTCCAGGACGGTCTGCCCGGGCTCCGCGCCGACCGCGTCCACCACGATCTTGCGCCAGCGCCGGTCCTGGCCCAGGGAGAGGACGTCGTTGACGAGGTCATAGCGGGGCGCCACGTCGTCGAACATGGCCTGGACTTCTTCGGGACGCTTCTGCAGCGTTGCGCGACTCACGTCCCACATTCTTGCAAACCTCGTCAGAGGCGCGAAACGACACCGCGGTATCGCCGCCGGAGTAGGCTGTTGCCATCATGTCCACGCCCGCGCCCGCCACCTCCAGCGCCGTCCCCGGCACCGCCCCCGCACCCGGAACGGCGGCCCCCAGCACCCCTGCGGACGGCTCCCCCGTTCCCGTCCTGCACAGCGCCACCCACCGTCGTCCGCCGATGAGCGAGGCCGGACTGCTCGACTACCTGGTGCGCGACGACTCGCTGGTCTGGGCCCGCCGCGGCGACGGGATCGTCGGCTTCGGCGAGGTCGCCCGCTTCACCGCCCGGGGCGCGGAACGGTTCGACGGCGCCCGCCGGTGGTGGGACGCGATCGGCCGCGCCGCCGTCGTGCGGAATCCCCTGGGCTGGCCCGGGACCGGGCCGGCCGCCTTCGCGACGATCGCGTTCGACGCGACGAGCACGTGGCCCTCCACGCTGGTGGTGCCGCGGCTGATCGTCGGCCGGCGGGGCGACGAGAGCTGGCTGACGGTGATCTCAGACGATCCGGACGCCGACCTGTCCGTCGAGTCGGCGGAGGCCGAGCTGGCGCTGCTGCTCGAGGAGGGCTCCCTGGAGCACGAGCTCGGCTCCGGGGGCACGCTCCAGCCGGGCCGGATCTCGGACGAGGAGCACGTCGCCGCGGTCGCCGCCGGCGTCGAGGCCATCCGCGCGGGCGATCTGACCAAGCTGGTCCTGGCGCGGGACGCGGTCGCGGAACTGGACGAACCGGTGGCCGTGGCGCAGGTCCTCCGCGAGCTCGCCCTGCGCTACTCCGACTGCTGGACCTACAGCGTCCGCGGCCTGGTGGGCGCGACCCCGGAGATGCTGGTGCGGGTCACCGGGACCACGGCGCAGGCCCGCGTGCTGGCCGGCACCCTGGACCGGGCCACGGCGCCCGCCGGCGACGCCGGATACGCCGACCGCGTGCTCGCCGGCGACGAGAAGCAGCGCCACGAGCACCAGCTGGCCATCGACTCGCTGACGCGCCAGCTCGGCCCGCTCGTGGACACGATGACCGCTCCCGCCGAGCCGTTCGTCCTGCAGCTGCCCAACGTGTGGCACCTCGCCTCGGACGTCGAGGCCCAGCTGACCCTGCACGACGACGGCCGGACGCCCAGCGCCCTCGACCTCGCCGAGGTGCTGCATCCGACGGCGGCGGTGTGCGGGACGCCCACCGAGGAGGCCGCCGCGCTGATCCGCCGGCTCGAGGGCATGGACCGCGGGCCGTACGCCGGCCCCGTGGGGTGGGTGGACGCGGCCGGCAACGGCGAATTCGGCATCGCGCTGCGCGGCGGGGTGGTCGAGGATCCGCGCCACGTCCGGCTGTACGCGGGCGGCGGGATCGTCTCGGCCTCGGAGCCGGAGGCCGAGCTCGCGGAGACCTGGGCCAAGATGCGCCCCATGCGCGAGGCCCTCGGAATCTGAAGACTTCCTTTCAAGTGCAGTGAATTGCATCACACCGGCTATTGTGATGGCACACGGCGTGACGCGGTCGACATCTCCGATGTATAGAATCGCACGCGCTTGCATAAATTTTCACTGTCTCTTGAGAAGGACTCCCCCATCATGAAGATCACCTCGCGTGCCTGGAAGGCCGTCGCCATCGTCGCGACCGCCGGCCTGGCCCTCACCGCCTGCTCCTCCGGCCAGTCCGACGAGCCCGCCGCCGAGGGCCAGGAGGGGCTGCAGTTCGTAGAGGAAGGGAAGCTCACCGTCTGCTCGGACATCCCCTACGAGCCGTTCGAATTCACCGACGAGAACGGCGAGATCGTCGGCCTGGACATCGACCTCGCGAACGAGATCGCCAAGGACCTCGAGCTCGAGACGAAGATCGTCGACTCCTCGTTCGACGCGATCGAGTCCGGCCTGTTCAGCACCCAGTGCGACCTCGCCATGTCCTCGATCTCGATCACCGAGGAGCGCAAGGGAAACATGGACTTCTCCGACCCGTACCTGGACGATGACCTCATGCTCATCGCCCGCAAGGGCTCGGGCGTGACCGACTTCGAGTCCGCGAAGGGCAAGAAGGTCGCCGTCCAGCAGGCGACGACCGGCGAGAACTACGGCCAGGAGAACGGCCTGGAGACCGTCGGCTACGAGGACGCCGGGCTGCAGCTGCAGGCGCTCGAGTCGGGGCAGGTCGACGCGGCCCTCGGCAACCAGTCGGTCATGGGCCACGCCATCAAGGACAAGGACGAGTTCGAGGTCGTGGACAAGATCGCGACCGGCGAGCAGCTGGGCATCGCCGCGGCCAAGGGCAACACGGAGCTGATCGAGAAGGTCAACGGCACGCTCACGCGCCTGAGCGAGTCCGGCGAGCTGGACGCCATCACCGAGAAGTGGCTGGACACCAAGTAGTCGCCCCACCTCGTGATGTCGCGGGCCCGGGGTCGCCGCTGCGCCGGCTGACCCGGGGCCCGCTCTAACCGGAAGGTAGCTCCATCCCATGGCTATGACCACAACTCAACGGGCCCGAGCAAGCAAGATCGTCCAGATCGTCCTGTTCATCGCGATCGTCGTCGCCGTGGTGCTGGCGATGGACTGGGCCAGGGTCGCCGAATCCTTCTTCGCGTTCGACAAGATCGCACCGATGTTCCCCGGGCTGATCCTGGTGGGCCTAAAGAACACCATCTACTACACGGCCATCTCGTTCGCCTTCGGCCTGGTCCTCGGCATGGTCCTGGCCCTGATGAAGATGGCGACTTTCGCCCCCTACCGGTGGTTCGCCACCGGCTACATCGAGTTCTTCCGCGGCATCCCCGCACTGCTGGTGCTCCTGGCGCTGGGCTACGGCGTGCCGGCGGCCTTCCCGGGGACCTCCTGGCCATACGCGGTCGTCGTGATGGTCTCGCTCGGACTGGTCGCGGCGGCCTACATCGCCGAGACGCTGCGCGCGGGCCTGCAGGCCGTCCCCAGGGGCCAGGCCGAGGCGGCCCGGTCGCTGGGCATGCCGGCCTGGCGTGCGATGGTCACGATCATCATCCCGCAGGCGTTCCGGATCGTGCTCCCGCCGCTGACCAACGAGATCATCCTGCTGACCAAGGACACCTCGTTGGCGTTCATCCTGGGCACGGTCGCGTCGCAGTACGAGATGACCAAGTTCGGCCGCGACGGCATCACCTCGCTCGGCGCCGGGCTGACGCCCCTCGTCGTCGCCGGCGCGCTGTACCTGGTGATCACCGTCCCGCTGAGCCTGCTCACCCGCCGCCTCGAAGCCAAGTCCAATCTGGCGAAGCGTTAGGAGAAAACCAACATGACTTCTACACCTCCCAAGGACTTCCAGGCAGCCGGTGTCGTGATCGAGGGACTTCGCAAGTCCTACGGGCCCATCGAGGTCCTCAAGGGCATCGACCTCGAGGTCAAGCCCGGCCAGGTCGTCTGCCTCATCGGGCCCTCGGGCTCAGGCAAGTCGACGCTGCTGCGCTGCGTGAACCTCCTGGAGCAGCCCAACGGCGGAGCCATCGACGTCGGCGGCTTCGACGTCACGGACCCCGACGTCGACGTGGACAAGATGCGCCGCCACGTGGGCATGGTGTTCCAGCAGTTCAACCTCTTCCCGCACCTCACCGTGCTGGAGAACTGCACCGTCGCCCAGCTGAAGGTGCTCAAGCGAAGCAAGGCCGAAGCCGACCAGGTCGCCCAGCGGAACCTGGAGAAGGTCGGCCTCGGCAAGTTCGCGAGCCGCTACCCCGCCCAGCTCTCGGGCGGGCAGCAGCAGCGCGTGGCGATCGCCCGTGCCCTGTCCATGGATCCGAGCCTGATGCTCTTCGACGAGCCGACCTCGGCCCTGGACCCGGAGACCGTCGGCGAGGTCCTGTCCATCATGCGCAACCTCGCGCGCGACGGCATGACCATGCTGGTGGTGACCCACGAGATGGCCTTCGCCCGCGACGTGGCCGACCGGGTGGTCTTCATGGACGGCGGCGTCGTGGTCGAGGAGGGCACCTCCGAGGAGGTCATCGGCAACCCGCAGCAGCCGCGGACCCAGGACTTCCTCAAGCGCGTCCTGGATCCCACGCACGTCGAGGTCGACGAGTAACCCGCTGGCCCATCGCGGACGCCGACGGCGCCCGTCCCTCGCTCCACGCCGGAGCCGGGGACGGGCGCCGTCGCCGTTGGCGGGCACGTCTCAGCCGAGCACGGCGCCCAGCTCTTCGGCGATCAGCCGGTGGCGCCCGGCCACCCGGTCCCGGAGCAGGATCACGTCGATGAGGCGGCGCGGCCGCTCCGGCGGCGCGGCGAGGGCCGCCCGGAGCTCCTCCAGGGTGGCGACGCGGACGTAGTCGAGCCCGTAGGCCTCGGCGAGCGCGCCGAGACGGACCCGGTGCGGCGTGCCGAAGAGGCGCTCCACGGCGTCTCCGTAGGCGCCGCCGGCGGCGACCCGGCCGTGCTCGAGCGTCGAGAAGATCGCCCCGCCGGAGTCGTTGAGGACCACGACGTCGAGCCGCGGCTCGGGCTCACCGTCGCCGAGGAGCAGCCCGCCGACGTCGTGCAGGAAGGTCACGTCGCCGACCAGCAGGCAGGTGCGGTCCCCGGCCGGCGCTGCGGCGGCGATCCCGGTGGCCGTGGCGACGGTCCCGTCGATGCCGGCGAGCCCCCGGTTCGCGAAGACGCGCCGGCCCGCCGTCCCGGCGCCGGTGTCCGGGACCGCCAAGAGGTCGGCGTCGCGGATCGCGTTCGATGATCCGATCACCAGCTGCTCGGGCGCCGACTCCCAGACGGCGCGGGCGGCGTCGGGCCCAGTGAGGCCGTCGCGGCGCTCGCCCGCGAGCACTCGCTCGACGGCGGCCCCGGCCAGCTCCCCGGCGCTGCGCCACGCGTCCAGCCACCACTCGGGCCCCGCGCCCGCGAAGGCGGCGAGCTCGTCGAGGTCGGCGATCACGGCCTCGCGGCGGCGGCCGGGCTCGAACCAGGCGACGGCCTCGGGGAGGTAGAGGGCGGAGGGGATCCGCGCATCGGCGAGCAGGCGGGCGACCGGACGGCTCAGGGTCGGCCGGCCGAAGACGACGACCCGCTCGATCCGCTCCCCCGGCGGCGCAGGCGCGTCGGCGTGCCCCGCGAAGTGACCGAGGAGGACCCGGTAGGGCCCGATCGCGTTGGGCCCGAATCTGGCGTTGGAGCTGGGCTCGGCGAGCAGCGGCAGGTCCAGGGCGCGCGCGAACCGCTCCGCCTCCTCGCCGGCACCGTGGCCGGCGACGACCACGGTGCGCCGCCGCGCCAGGCCCGAGGTCGTGGGCGCGGGCACGGCCGGGGCGGCGGGCGCGGCCGGGGGGACGGGCGCGGGCGTGGGTCGCTGCGCGGCGTCGCGAGCGCCGAGCGCGCTTGCCGGGGCCCCGGCGTCGCCCCCTGTTCTGCCGGCCCCGACGGCAGCCGGCTCCCTCCAGGCCCCGGCGAGACTGTCGCCGTCGTCCGGGACGAGCGGGTCGCGGAACTCGACGTTGACGTGCACCGGTCCCACGCCGCGGGCGCCCTGCCCGGCGAGCGCCGCCAGGGCATGTCCCAGCGGGCCCCGGGGGTCCGTCCCGGCGGCGACGCCGGCCTCGGCCCGCACGTGCGTGCCGAAGATCCCCGCTTGGCGGGTGGTCTGGTTCGCCCCAGTCCCGTGCAGCTCGGCGGGCCGGTCGGCCGAGAGGACTAGCAGCGGCACCCCGGCGTGGTCGGCCTCCATCACGGCGGGGAGCAGCTCGCCGACGGCGGTACCGGACGTCGTCGCCACCGCCACGGGCGCACCGGTGGCGAGGGACAGGCCGAGGGCCGTGAAACCGGCGTCGCGCTCGTCGATGCGCACGTGGACGGCGAGCCGGCCGGCGGCCTCGGCCTCCGCCGCCGCGTACGCCAGCGGAGCGCTGCGCGAGCCCGGAGACAGCAGGAGGTGGCCCACCCCCTCCTCGACGAGTGCATCGAGCAGGAGGCGGGCCACCTCGAGCGAGCCCAGTTCGCACGAGCCCAGTTCGCGTGAGCCCGGTTCGCGGGGATCGGGGTTCGGTGCTCCGGTCGTCATACGGTCCATCCTAGGACGGGCCGCGCGCCGCCCCCGCGCGCCCCGCGCCTGGCCAGAGCCTGTTCCCGGCGCGCGCTGCGGACCGGTGCAGCGCCCGCGCCCCGCGGCCTACTTCTTGGGGCCGCGGCCCTTGCCGTTGCCGTTGTTCCCGGTGGTCCGGAAGACCTGGATGACGGACGGGCGGGGGCCGAAGAACTCGCCCCGGCCGGCCGTCGCCCGCGACTCCACGTAGTCCGGGAAGAACGACGTCGGCTCGTCCCAGGTGCCGTCGTCACCCGGGTGCTGGATGGAGACGAACACCGAGTTCTCGCGGTCGTGGATGACGGGGCCGCACGTCTCCGCGCCGTTGGGGACGGCGAGGAACTGCTGGACGCGGCCGCGCTCGTCGCCGGTCAGCGTGACCTTGTGCAGGGCGTCGGCGTAGCCGATGGTGCCCGGCTGCCCGTCCGTGGAGATCCACAGGTTGCCGACCGAGTCGAAGGCGACGTTGTCCGGGCAGGAGATCGGCGAGACCTTGTCCGCGGGGTAGCCGGAGAAGTAGGTCGTCGTGTCGACGGAGGGGTCGCCGGCGACCAGGAGGATGTTCCAGCCGAAGGTCAGCGACGCCGCGTCGCCGTTGCGCTCGGTGAGCTCGAGGACGTGGCCGTCGCGATTGCGCGAGCGCGGGTTCGCCTCGTCGGCGAGCGCGTTGCCGTCGGTGCCGCGGCGGGTGTTGTTGGTCAGCGCCGCGTAGACCTTGCCGGTGGCCGGGTTCACGTCGACGTCTTCCGGGCGGTCCATCTTCGTGGCGCCGACCTTGTCGCCGGCCAGGCGCGTGTAGACGAGGACCTCCTCGACGCTCATGCCGGGCACGCGGGAGGTTCCGCGGACCAGGAGCGGCAGCCATTCGCCGGAGCCGTCGAAGGCGCCGTCGGACGGGACCTTGCCGGAGCCGTCGATCTCGGCGGCGCTGGTGGCGTTGAACTTCGCGACGTAGAGGTCGCCCTCGGAGAGCAGCGTCTTGTTGTGCTCGCGATCGCCCTCGCGGTACTTGTTCCTGGAGACGAACTTGTAGATGTAGTCGAACCGCTCGTCGTCGCCCATGTAGGCGACCGCGCGGCCGTCGGCGGCGATCGTGACGTTGGCGCCCTCGTGCTTGAACCGGCCCAGCGCGGTGTGCTTGACGGGGGTCGACTCCGGATCGTGCGGGTCGATCTCGACGATGTAGCCGAAGCGGTTGGCCTCGTTCTCGTAGCCGGCGTTCTTCGCGTCGAAGCGCTCCTCCGTCAGTTCCCAGCCGCGGCTGCTCGGCTCGGTGCTGATCCCGTAGCGCGCCTCCTCGGGGGTGCCGCGGCCGACGTAGTACTGGTTGAAGTTCTCCTCGCCCGTGACGACCGTGCCCCAGGGGGTGGTGCCGCCGGCGCAGTTGTTGTTCATGCCCCAGACCACCGTGCCGGTCGGGTCGTCCTTGGTCTTGAGCAGGTCGGAGCCGGCGGCCGGCCCGTCGACCGCGAACTCGGTGTGCATGTGGATGCGGCGATTGCGCTTGCCGTCGACCACCGGCTTCCACGCCTGGCCTGCTTTGTCGCGGCGGACCTCCACGACGGAGAAGCCGTGCGCGGCCATGGCCGTGAGGCGGGCCTCGTCGGGGTTGGCCTCGAGCCAGGCCGGGTCGAACATGACGTTCTCGTTGGTGTACTCGTGGTTGGCGACGAGGACACCGGTGGTCCCGTTGCCGCGGTCGGCGAGGATGTTGAGGTAGTCGCAGTTGTAGCCGAAGCGCTGCTTCTGGTCCTCGGCGGACTGGTTCGAGGCGTCGAAGTCCCCGGCGGAGGAGAACAGCGGATCGCCCCAGCGAATGACCGGCGCCCAGTCGTACCCCTCGGGCACTGTCACCGCGTCGACGGTCCGCTCGACCGGAGCGATGGCCTGGAACGGCAGCTTGCCGCCTCCCTTGCCGAATCCGCCGTTGTCCGCGGCCGCGGACGGCGCGGAGGCGAGCTGCTGGCCGACCACGACTGCGGCTGCGGCCACGCCGCCGAGGCCGAGGGCCGCACGGCGGGACAGGGCCTGGTCGGCGATGTCGCGGAAGTAGGAGTTGTCACTGGTGTTGCAGACGTCCTTGGCACAGGCGTCGCCGCACTTGAAGTGGCAGGTCGCGGCGGAGCGGTTGCCGCGGGTGTGCCCGGCCATCGGGAGGAGCTGGAGCATGTTGCGAGGAGTCATCGTCCGTCTTTCGCTTGGGGTGGACTTTTCCGGCCCTCACGCTTCCAGCTTCAAGCAACTACTTCGGAGCATCCGCCTGAACTGCGGGCGAAGCCGCGTTAACCAGGCGTTCATGGCAGCGGCGTACGCGCTCGGCCCACCATGCGCGGCGCTCCGCCGGCGCCCGGTGCCGCTGCAGCAGCTCCGGGTCGGCGGCGATCCGGCGCAGGTCCAGGGACCCGTTGCGGGGGACGTAGCGGTCCGCGGTGACGTCCTCCCCGAAGAGGGCGACGGTCCCGAGGCCGCAGGCGTAGGGCAGCGCGGGCAGCGCGGCGGCCAGGGCCGCGCCCACGCGGGTGCCCACCGACGTGTCCAGGGCGGAGCTGACGACGGCGGGCAGGCCCGCGGCCGCGACGATGTCCAGCGCCGCCCGCACTCCCCCGAGCGGCTGGGCCTTGATGACGATCACGTCCGCGGCTCCGAGCCGGGCCACGGCGAGAGGGTCGGCCTCCTTGCGCACGGCCTCGTCCGCGGCGATCGGCACGGGCAGGCCGCGCCGGACGAGCTCGGCGCGCAACTCGGCCAGCGGCACGACCCCGGGAACGGGCTGCTCGGCGTACTGGAGCCCGAAGCCGGCGAGGGCCTCGAGCGCGGTCAGCGCCTCGTCGTGGCCCCAGCCTCCGTTGGCGTCCACGCGCAGGGCCGCCGACGGCGCCAGGCGGCGGACCTCGGCCAGGCGCGCGACGTCGTCGTGCAGGGTCTGCCCCCGCTCGGCGACCTTGACCTTCACGGTGTGCGGCCCGCCGGGGCCGTAGCGCGCGAGGACGGACTCGACGGCGTCCGGGGCCACGGCGGGGACGGTCGCGTTGACCGGGATCTCCGTGCGCAGCGGATCCGGGAACCCGTGCCAGCCGGCCTCGAGGGCGCAGCGCAGCCAGGCGGCCGCCTCGGCGTCGCCGTACTCGAGGAAGGGGGAGAACTCGGCGTGCTCGCGGGGTCCGGCGAGGATCACGGCCTCCCGCTCGGTGACGCCGCGGAAGCGCACGGTCAGCGGCAGGCGCACCACATGCAGCGCGGCGAGGACCTCCTCCAGCGGCGGCAGGGGTGATGGATTCGGCACGGGCATATACGTCACTTTAGACCGGCACCGTGGCAAGCTGGGGGCGATGACTCACACGGGTGACGGTGTCCGCAGGGGCGGGCGCGATGGACAGCGGGTGCTCTGGCCGGTCGGCTGGATCGTCGCCCTGCTGCTGCTGGCCGCCACCTTCTGCGCGGCCTTCTGGCTGTTCGTGCTGACGCCGATGGGCCAGCAGGTGGACGACGACGCGCTGCGCGGCGCCAACGTGTTCCTCGCCGCGCGTGACGAGGCCCGGCTGCCGGCCCTGGCGCTGCTGGGCGAGCTGCCCCGGATCTCCGCCGTGCTCGGTGCGATCGCGCTGGTGACCTCGGCGATCGTCCACCGGTCCGTGACCGCGCCGCTGATCACCCTGCTGGGCACGGGCGGCGCGCTGCTGACCACCCAGCTGCTGAAGCACGAGCTGCTGGCCCGGCCGGACATGGGCATCTCGGAGGCCACCGTCAACTCGTTCCCCTCCGGCCACACCACGCTCGCCGCCGCCTCGATGTTCGCGGTGTACGCGGTGGTGACGCCGCGCTGGCGGCCTCTCGTGGCGCTGCTCGGCGGCGCGTTCTCGGCGGTGGCGGGGATGGCGACGCTGGTGCTCGGCTGGCACCGGCCAGCGGACATCGTCGGGGCCTACCTGATCGCCGCCGCCTGGGCCCTGCTGACCGGCTGGTGCCTCTCCGTGGCGGCGCCGCGCTGGAACCGCTGGCACCCGCGCCGGTTCTGGGCGGCCTCGCGCCTCTGGTCCGTGCTGCTGTGGGCGCCCGGCCTGCTGGCCCTCGGTGCCTCCGCCGGCCTGCTCGCGTTCCTCCCGAGCACGCAGGGGGACGACGACCCGCAGCAGCTGCTCGGCTTCCTGCTCGGGGGCGTCCTCGCGATCGGCAGCGCGGCCCTCCTCGTCTTCGCACTGACGAACACCGTCTACATGCTGCAGAGCCGGATCCGGCACCGGCACTGAGCCACCCGGGTCGCCCGGGCCGACCGGCTCACCGGGGCTGGCCGAGCCGACCGGCTCACCGGGGCCGGCCGCGCCGCCCGTGCTGGTATAGCGGCAGGTACCAGGCGAACACCCCGGTCCCCACGAGGCCGGCTCCGGCCAGCACCCACATGCCGGTCGCCAGCGACGCCGCGGAGGCGACCGCCGAGAGCACGATCGGCCCGGCCATCATCCCGGTGTCGGCGAACAGGCGCCACAGCCCCAGGAACTGCGGCCGGGCGTCCGGCGGGGCGTACTCGGCGCCCAGGGTCATGACGATCCCGGTCCCCATCCCGTTCGCCAGGCCCATGAGCGCGCCGATCCCCATCAGCGTCGTCACGTCGTGCGCGAGGGGCATGAGGGCCAGCGAGGCGCTGAGGAAGAACACGCACGGCACCCCGGCCCAGACGTGGCCCCTGCGGTCGGCCAGCCGGCCGGCCGGGTAGAAGACCAGGACGTCCAGCGCACCGGAGACCCCGTAGACCAGCGACGCCGTCGACGCGTCGAGTCCCAGCTGGTCCGCCCAGAGCGGGATGACGACCTGGCGCGAGGCGCGGATGGCCGAGAGGATGACCACGCCGGTCCCGACCGTCGCGAAGGTCCGCCAGTAGCGCACCCCGATCGCGCGCATGGTCGTCCGGCCGGGCCCGCCGGCGTCGGCTGCCAGCGGGTCGGCGGCCTGGCCGCTTGCCCCCGCCTCACGGGGGACGCCGTCCGGCCGCGGGGCCGGGCCGGGCGCGACGGGGACCGGGAGCTCCGGCACGAGGAACCCGACGCCGGCGGCGGCGAGCATCGCGGCGAGCCCGAACCAGTAGGCGCCGTCGAGCCCGGCGAAGGACATCACGGCGGCGCCCAGGAACGGGCCGGCGAACGCGCCGATGCGGATGGTGCCGCCGAGCGTGGACATGGCCCGCGCCCGGAAGTAGGCGGGGACGGCCTCCGCGAGATAGCTCTGGCGGGCCAGGTTGAAGACGGCGCCGGCCATCCCCACCAGGAGGATGGCCCCGGCGAGCAGCGCGACGTCGTCCGCCAGCAGCGCGAGCACCATGCCGAGCGCGGCCACGCCCGCTGCCGCGATCATCGAGAGCCGCTCCCCGAACCGCGCCGTCAGCAGCGCCGCAGGCACGTTGGTGATCAGCGATCCGACGCCGATCAGCGTGACCACGAGCGCCGCGGTGGCCACGGACGCTCCCAGCTCGCGCGCGGTGAGCGCGACCACCGGGGTGATGGCGCCGAGGCCCACCGCGTAGAGGAGGGAGGGGCCGTAGACCTTCAGGCCGAGGTCGCGCAGCCCGAAGCTCTCCGCCGCACCCACCCGTCCGGCGCGCCTACTGCTGCGGGACGACGTTGCCCGGCTCGGTCGCCTTGAGCCGGATGATCAGGTGCCGCGACTGGACCGGACCGTACGGCAGGACCGGTACGGCCTTGGTGTAGTCCACGGAGGCCTCGTGGATGGCCGTGGTGCACGTCCGGATGGCCTGGCGCAGGTTCTTCAGCTGCGACCGGACGAAGTCCGGGTCCACCACCCGCCCGTGGCCGGGGATGATCTCCGAGTACAGCTCGTCGATGGCGATGATCTTGCCCAGGGTCCGGCGCCACTCGTACGGGTAGGAGTCCTCGAAGCTGGGGTGCCCGCCCTCCTCGACGAGGTCGCCGGCGAACAGGACGCGGTCCGAGCCGACGAGCAGGTCTCCGTCCGTGTGCCCCGGCCCGAGGTGGAACAGCGTCACGGTGTGCCCGCCGAGGTCGATGTCCACCGGCTCGTCGCGGACGAGGTCCGTGGGCAGGTGCAGTCCGGTGTGCTCGCCGTCGGCGGCCGCCATGGCCGGGTCCGCCGTGCGCACCAGCGCCCGCTGGGACTCGCCTGCGGCCTCCATGGCCGCCGCCGCGCCGGCGTGGGCCCAGAACTCCTCGACGCCCTGGGCCGCGAAGTAGGCGTTGCCGAAGAAGTGGTCCGCGTGGGCGTGCGTGTTGACCACCACGAGGGGCAGGTCCGTGACCTCCCGGATGGCTGCGTGGATCCGTGCAGCGTCGGCCGGGCCGGAGCCGGTGTCCACGAGGAGCGCGCGCTCGTCGCCGATGACGAGCCCGACGTTGACGTCGAAGGACGGCAGCGTCATGGCATGGGTGCGCCCGCCCACGCGGAGCCAGCCGGCGTCGACCGTGGGCAGCACCGCCTCCGTCGAATCCTGCGGCTCGGCCGGCCCCGGCCCGAAAGCCGACCGGTCGTGAAAGCCCTCGCCCGTGCTGCGCTCGCTCATAGTGCCCCTCCCGGCCCCGTCCCACGACGGTTCGGCCGCATGCTCCCGGTTGCTGTGCCACGTTCTGTGCGGTGCATCTCAGCCTAACGCGAGCCCCTCGACGTTGGCGCAACACGACGCTCCTTGACGCCGTCCCATATCCGCGGGGCACGCCCCTATGCTGAGACGGACAGTCGGATCACCGACCTCCGATCCCCGACCCACAGGAGCCACCATGTCCCGCATCGTCTCCACCGGCCTCGCCAAGGCCGGCCTGCTGCTCGGCTACAAGGTCGCCCGCGACACCGGCAACCGCCAGGCCGGCGGCACCGTCCTGGCCGCCTGCGGCGCGGCCGCCTTCACCGTCTGGAGGAACGACGCCGGCACCGCTCGGGCCACGCTGCTCACCGCCGTGTATGTGGCGTCGTTCGGCCTGTCCCACCCGCTGGCGAAGCGCATCGGCGCCTGGCCGGCGGTCTTCACCGTCACCGGCGTCACCGCGCTGGCCTCACTCGTCCTCGGCGGACCCCGCCGGCAGGACCGGCCGGCGTCGGCGAAGAAGCGCCGGAAGTAAAGCCGTCCCGGATGTACCTGCAGGAGCCGGGCGGCGACCTCGTCTACTCCGCGAGCGACCTGGTCACCGCGAGCCAGTGCGAGTACCAGACGCTGGTCAAGCTCGACGACCGGCTCGGCCGGCGCCCGGCCCCGGACGTCGACCCGGACGAGATGCTCGAGCGCGCTGCGCGGCTCGGCGACGCCCACGAGCGGCGCGTCCTCGACGAGCTCGTCGACCGCTTCGGCCGCTGGGACCCGGACTCCGGCCGCGGCGTCCTGGAATTGGCCGCCGCCGGGGAGACGTCCCCGGACGTCCTGGCGGAGCGGCGGCGGGCGACGGAGGACGCCCTGCGGTGCGGGGCCGACGTCGTCTTCCAGGCCACCTTCTGGAAGGACGGCTTCGTCGGCTTCGCAGACTTCCTGGTCCGCGAGCCGGATGGCCGCTACGCCGTCTGGGACACCAAGCTCGCCCGGCACGCCAAGCCGACGGCGCTGCTGCAGATCGCCGCCTACGCCGAGCAGTTGCAGGGGCTGGGCCTCGAGCCGGCCGACGACGCCGTGCTGGTCCTCGGGACCGGGCAGCAGTCGCGCCACCCGGTCCAGGAGCTCATCCCCGTCCTGCGGGAGCGGCGCCGGCGCTTCCTCGCCCTCGTCGAGGCGCACCGCGCCGCGACCGGACCCGTCGACTGGGAGCAGTCCGGCCTGCTCGTCTGCGGACGCTGCGACTACTGCGCCGGGCAGGCCCGGGAGCGAGACGACGTACTGCTCGTCTCCCGGATGACGCTCTCCACCCGCGCCCGGCTGCGCGCCGTCGGCGTGCGGACGGTGCGCGAGCTCGCCGAGCTGACGGACGAGGCCGCCCGCACGGCCGGGCTGCGCGTCTCCCCCGGCGCCCTCGCCCGCCTGCGGGACCAGGCCCGCATGCAGTGCGGTCTCGAGGCCGGGCACGGCCGGGCCCCCGGGGACGCGTCCCTCCGCTTCCGGGTCCTGGAGCGCCATCGGCTCGATGCGCTCCCGGAGCCGTGCGCCGGGGACATCTTCTTCGACTTCGAGGGCGACCCGCTCTGGCAGGACCCGGCGGACGGCTCCTGGGGTCTCGAGTACCTCTTCGGCGTCGTGGAGCACGATTCCGGGGCGCCCGTGTTCCGGCCGTTCTGGGCGCACAGCCGCGGGCAGGAGCGCGCCGCCTTCCTCGCGTTCGTCGACTACGTCGAGGAGCGCCGGCGTCGTTGGCCGGACCTGCGCATCTACCACTACGCGCCGTACGAGAAGACGGCGCTGCGCCACCTGTCCACCCGCCACGGCGCCGCGGAGGAAATCGTCGACGACTGGCTGCGCACCGGGTTGCTCGTGGACCTCTTCGAGACGGTCCGCGACTCGTTGCGGATCAGCTCCAGCTCCTACTCGATCAAGAAGCTCGAGCCGTTCTACATGGGCGATGAGCACCGCGCCGGGGACGTGACCGATGCCGGCGCCTCCGTGGTCGCGTACGCCGCCTTCTGCGCGGCGCGCGACGCCGGCGACGACGGCCAGGCCGCCTCCGTGCTCGACAGCATCGCGGACTACAACCGGTACGACTGCCTCTCCACCCTCCGGCTGCGCGACTGGCTCCTCGAGCTGGGCCGGCGGCATCCGGCCCGGCGGCTCGACCTCGGACCGGACCCCGCCCACGCCGACGGCAGCGACCGCGAGGACCCCTCCCGCGCGGAGGCGTCCGGGGAGCCGGAGGCAGGACCGGTGCAGGAGGAGCCGAGCGCCGAGGAGACCCGGCTCGCCGAGTACCTCGCCGCGCTCCCCGAGGCCGCCGCGCAGACGCCGCAGCAGCGGGCCGTGGCCCTCACGGCCGCGGCCACGGCCTACCACCGGCGCGAGCGGAAGCAGTTCTGGTGGGCCCACTACGACCGCCTCGAGGGAAGCCTCGAGGACTGGCGGGACACCCGGGACGTGATCGTCGTCGAGCACGGCGAGGTCGAGCTCGACTGGGAGAAGCCGCCGCGCAAGCGCACCTTCCAGCGGCGGCTGCGGCTGACCGGGCGACCCGGCGAGGGCACCGTCCTGGGCCCCGGCTCGAACTGGTTCGCCCTCTACGGGGCGCCGGCCCCCGAGCAGCTCCTGGACCGGCAGCCGCAGGGCGCGGCGGCCCCGGGCCACGCCACGGGCCCGCGGCACGGGGGCGCACCAGCGGAGTCGCGACGCGCCGGGCACTTCGGCCTCGCCGTGGACGAGGTGCATCCGCACCCGGACGGACGGATCACGCTGGTCTGCACCGAGCGCGCCAGGGCCGGGGCCGAGGGATACACCGACCTCCCGCTGGCGCTGACGCCGGACCGGCCGATCAACACCGCCTCGATCGAGCAGGCGCTCTCCGAGGTGGCGCAGCAGGTCGGCGCGGCGCTGCCCTCCCTGCCCGCCAGCGCCGGGATGGACCTCCTGACCCGTGCCCGCCCCCGGCTGCGTGACGGCGTCGCCCTCCCCCGGGCGCAGGAGACGTCCACGGGCCACGACTACGCGGGAGCCGTGACGGAGGCGGTGCGCCGGCTCGACGGTTCCTACCTGGCGGTCCAGGGTCCGCCCGGGACCGGCAAGACCTACGTGGGTGCCCGCGTCATCGAACGGCTCGTCCGCGACGGGTGGAAGGTGGGCGTCGTGGCGCAGGGCCACGTCACCGTCGACGGCCTGCTGGCCCGCGCCGTGGAGGCCGGCGTCCCCGCCGACCGCGTCGCCAAGAAGCCCAAGGCCGGCGCCGACTCCGGCCCGCCGCCCTGGCGCCACGTCACCGACGACGCCCTCGAGGACCTGCTGGCGGAGCCCGGCGGCTGCCTCGTCGGCGGCACCGCGTGGACGATGACCGGGCGCCGGGTCCCCCGGCAGGGGCTGGACCTCCTGGTCATCGACGAGGCCGGGCAGTTCTCCCTGGCCAACACCCTCGCCGTCGGACGGGCGGCCAGGAACCTGCTCCTCCTCGGCGACCCGCAGCAGCTGCCCCAGGTATCGCAGGGCCAGCACCCGGCCCCGGTCGACGAGTCGGCCCTGGGCTGGCTCTCCGCCGGCCATGCCACGCTGCCGCCGCAGTTCGGCTACTTCCTCGCCGACACCTGGCGGATGCACCCGGACCTGTGCCGCCCGGTGTCGCGGCTGAGCTACGCCGGGGAGCTGGAGTCCGCCCCGGCGGCGTCCCGTCGACGGCTCGAGGGGTTCCCGGCGGGCGTCGAGACCGTCCTGGTGGACCACGCGGGCTGCACCACGTCCTCGCCGGAGGAGGCGGCCGCGACCGTCGAGCAGGTCCGCCGGCATCTCGGGACCCCGTGGCACGATCCGGACGGCCTCCGCCCCGCCCCGGAGGCCAGTCCCGCCCCGGGCGCCGGTCCGAGTCCGGGCGCCGGTCCGACTTCGGCGCCCGAGCCGCTGGGCGAGGAGCAGGTCCTCATCGTGGCCGCGTACAACGCGCAGGTGCACTTGCTGCGGGAGGCGCTCGACGCCGCTGGTCTGCGCCGGGTGCGGGTTGGCACGGTGGACAAGTTCCAGGGCCAGGAAGCGCCGGTCGTCATCCTGTCCCTGGCCGTCTCCTCGCCCGAGGAGGCCCCGCGCGGGATGGACTTCCTCCTGAACCGCAACCGGCTCAATGTCGCGGTCTCGCGCGGCATGTGGAGGGCGGTCATCGTCCGCTCGCCCCGGCTGACGGACTTCCTGCCGTCCAGCCCGGCGTCCATGGCCGAGCTCGGCGCGTTCCTGCGCCTCGAGGCCGGGGGAACCGACGCCGGGGCGCCGGGGCGGGGGAACTGATGCAGGGACGCTGACGCGGGAGCGGTCCGGCGGTGGATCCCGTGCTGGGGGCGGCCGCGCCGCCGCGGCGCGTCAGTTGCCCGGGAGCGGCTGGTTCTCCGGGAAGATCTGGCCAATCGGCTCGCGCTTCTCCGCCTGGAACACGTCCTCGACCCGGCCGTACGCCCAGTACGGCGAGAGCGACATCCGGGTGCGGGGCACCCCGCGGACGTCCGTGAGGTAACGACGGACCGCCTTGATCATCTCCCGCTCGCCGTGGACGAAGACCTGCACGTCCCCGTCGAGCCACGGCCCGTCCTGGATCGCGGCCGCCAGACGCGTCGACTCCGGGGCGAACGGGCCGCCGCGGTGGACCCAACGGACCTCGACGCCCTCCGGCGCCTGCAGCGGGACCTCGTCGGCGGCGTCGACGACCTCCACCCAGACCAGGCCGCGGGCATCCGCCGGCAGCGCGGCCAGCGTCGCCGAGATCGCCGGCAGCGCGGACTCGTCGCCGCCGATCAGGTGCCAGTCCGCGGCGGGGTCCGGGAGGTACATCCCGCCGGGTCCGGCGAAGCACACGACGTCGCCCGGCTGGGCGCGCTCGGCCCACGGCCCGGCGAGGCCCTGGTCGCCGTGGACGACGAAATCGATCTGCAGCGTCTGCGCGTCGTGGTCGACGTCGTGCACGGTGTAGGTGCGCCGGACCGGCATCCGCTCCGGCGGGAGGGCCTTGGCCAGCTCCTCGAGGTTGTACGGCGGGGTCAGCCCGAGCTCGGGATCGGCGAAGAGGAGCTTGACGTACTTGTCGGTGGCCTCCTTGTCCTGGAAGGCCGCGAAGCCCTCCCCGCCGAGCGTGAGCCGGACCATGTGGCCGCCGATCCGCTCGCTGCGCAGGACCTCCAGGACCACCTGGGGCTTGGGTCCGCGGGCTGGACGGGCGTCGGACATCGGTCACTCCTTCGTCGGCGGGCCCGGGGAACTCGACCGGGCCTCAGTTCTTAGGCTCTCCTAACTCGGAATGAATCGCAAACCGTCGCCGGCCCGGGATCGCTCCCGTGCCAGGGCTTGCCCGCGCGCCGAGCGGCCGCTGTAGGATGGGGGCAGCTTCACGAGATGCGGCCAACGACGGGCTCCGACCCGGCCGCGCACCAACCCCATGCTCACAGAGCGCCTCGCGGCGGTCTCACGGGTGGTTCGGATGACGAAGCGGCCCCGCGCAGACGCGCGCGGGCAAGAGCAACGAAAGGGAAACCCCGTGACCGTCGTCTTCGCCGACCGCGGCGCCGTGTGCGCGCACCCCGCCCCCGGCCACGCGCTCAGCACCACCCAGATCGTCTCCGTCCTCGAGGCCGACCGTCGAGAGTGGCTGCCCGCCACGGTGACGAGCGCCGACCGCCGGACGGGGAGGTTCACCGTGCAGCCGGCCTCCGGCGCCCCGTTCGAGGCGCACCACCACGACGCCGCCGCGGTGGCCCGGTTCCTGCCGCTCGGCCGGGGCTGCCTCTGGAACGCCGACCTCGGCGTCCTGATCGGCCCGGAGATCGCGGTCCGCGCGCGGGGGCTGCACCGGGAGATCGTCCGGCGGGCCCTGAGCCTGGCCGCGGCGCCCCTCGACGCATGCCACGCAGCACCCGGCGCAGCACTCGGCGCCGGGGTGGAGAAGTCCGGGCCGCCGCCGGAGGACTATCCGACGGCGGGCGGTCCCACGAAGGCCGCGAGCGCGGACCGGTGCTCCCCGGGCAGTCTCATCAGCCGCTGATCGGCGGTGGAGAAGAACGCCAGCGTGGTCAGCGCGCGCACGCAGACGGTCCCGTCCACGGCGTCACGGAACTCGTAGCTGACGTCGAAGCTGGCGGCCTTGGGACTGGAGATCCACACGTCCACCTCCGCCGGGACGTTGCGGTACTCCAGCGGCCGCGTGTAGCGCACGCGGTGCTCCACGACGAGGACCTGCGTCCCCTCGGGGACGTTGGCGAAGAGGTCCACCCGGGGCTGGCTGACGGGCCTGCCGGTCCCGCCCGGGACGCCGAAGGCCGCGATGCGGGCCTCCTCCATCATCCGGACGATGTTGACGTTGTTGATGTGCCCGTAGGCGTCCATGTCGGCCCAGCGCATCGGCACGCGGACCGGGACGCGGCCGCCGGCGGGCGGGGAGGCCGCCTCGCTACTCACCCTCGGCCTCCTCGAGGAGGCCGAGGTCGCGGAGCTGCTTGGCGATGGTGGCCCCGTCCGGCCCGTACACCCACGGGACCCCGGGGGTGGCGTGGACGGTGTGGAAGGAGCGGCCCCCGGCGAGCACGGCCTCCGACGGGGTGAGCTGGCGGATGACGATCGCGCGGACGTGGCCGGGGTGGCGGCTGGCGAACTCCGCGTAGATCTCCGGGTCGTGCTGGCCGTCGTCGCCGATGAGCAGCCATTTCACGTGCGGGAACTCGCGGGCCAGGCGGCGGAGCTCGTCCACCTTGTGCTGCAGGCCGGACCGGAACCACCGGCCCTCGGTGGGCCCCCAGTCGGTGAGCAGCAGCGGCCCGGTCGGGTAGAGGTTCCGGGTGAGGAACCGGGTGAGCGTCGCCGCCGCGTTCCAGGCGCCGGTGGAGACGTAGATGACCGGGGAGCCGGGCCAGGTCGTGGCGAGTCGCTCCATCATCACGGCCATGCCGGGCGTAGCCAGGCGGGCGTGCTCGGAGAGCACGAACGAGTTCCACGCCGCCAGCAGCGGCCGCGGGAGGGCCGTGACGACCACGGTGTCGTCGACGTCGCAGACGATCCCGAAGTCGGAGGACGCGTCGACGACGAAGACGTCGACGGTGGACGGCTCGGACCCCTCGGCGGTGAGCACCACCTCGTGCCACCCCGGCTCGAGGTCGATCGCGAGCCGGACGTCCAGGACCCCGCCGCGGTCGGCGTCGACGTGGAAGACGCGGCCGCCCACGCGCGCCTCGACCTCGGCGTACGGGATCGGCGGGGAGATGAAGTTGCGCCAGCCGCGGATCCCGTCGGCCACCATCTTCGAGTGCCGCAGGCCGTTGGTGAAGATCCCGGGCTTGGCGAGGACCACGCGCGCGAGCACGCGCACCCAGCCCGACGCCTCGGCGTCGTTCTCCGAGGTCGGGTCGGCGGTGGCGCCGTACCCCCGGAACGGCGTCACCGTGGGCAGGTGGCCGCGCGCACGCGACGCGCGCTCGCGGTAGGCGTGCCAGGCGTCCTCGAGCTGGACCCCCGGGTGCTTTTTCGGTGCGGGCATGGGATCAGTCTCGCACGCCCCCGGGCTCGCGCGCCGAATCGCCGGCCCTCCCCGCGCACGCTCCACCGCACACTCCACCGCGCGCTCCGCCGCACGCTCCTCGGCGCCCGTCCCGCCGGTGGCCGGGGACCGGGCGGGACGGGGCAGTCGCTAGGCTGGTGGCGTGGCCGACTCCGAACCCTCCCCCGCCCTCCTGCCCGTGTCCGACGACGAATCCCGCCGCCTCCGCGCCGCCGCCGAGTCCGCCGCGACCGGTGTGGGCGACCTGCTCCGCGGGGCCTTCCGCTCCGCGATGACGGCCACCAGCAAGCGCAACCACCACGATCTGGTCACGGAGTTCGACCGCGCGAGCGAGACGCGGATCGTCGAGTCCCTCGCGGCGGCCGTCCCCGACAGCCGGTTCCGCGGCGAGGAGGGCGGCGCGCACGGCTCCGGACGGGTCGAGTGGATCATCGACCCGGTGGACGGGACCAGCAACTTCGCCCACGGGGTCGCGTTCTTCTGCGTCTCGATCGCAGCGGTGGTCGAGGACGCCGTGGTCGCCGGGGTCGTCTACGACCCGGTCGCCGGGGACCTCTTCGCCGCCGACGCCACGGGGGCGTTCCGCAACGGTGTGCCCCTGGCCCCCGCCGGGGCGGAGGAGGAGCACGCGGCTTCCGTCATGACGGACTATCCCTCGGCCGAGGCGATCGAGGTGGACGGCGGCGCGGCGCTGGACGCCTTCGCCGAGCTCGTCACCACGTACGCGACCGTCCGCCGCAAGGTGTCCGGCGCGCTGGAGCTGGCCCACGTGGCCGCCGGCTGGGCCGACATCACGCTGGGCTTCGACACGAATCCCTGGGACGTCGCGGCGGGGGCGTTCATCGTGGCGCAGGCCGGGGGCACCTACGTGCCCTTCCGGTACGACGACGACGCGTCGCCGGCCGCGCCCGGCGTCCTGGGGCGCCGGGCCCACGAGGCGCCGACGTACCTGGCGCATGCGCCGGGCACCGATGCGGCGACGGCGCTGGCCGCCGTCCGCCGGATCATGGATACCCGCCGCCGGGCCGGCTACCGCGGCAAGGACGTCGAGCCGGTCAGAAGTCCGTGACGTGGCACTCGGCGCTGGCGCCGGGTCCGCTGCCGAACTCCTCGTCGACGACCGTCCCCTCCGCGTCGAGGATCCGGCAGCCCACGCGGCCGCTGCCCTCGTCGCTCTCCACGGTGATGGTGCCGAACAGCGGGTTGGCCTGCACGTCCTCGGACCAGGGGGACTCCGGGCCGACCGGGACGGTGGTGACGTCCTCCAGGGTCAGCGTGTAGGTGGCGGTGGCCGGCCCCTCGGCGATGGCCTCGAACCGGAACTCGGCCGTCTCCCCCATCGAGTCGGAGACCCAGCCGAAGAGTGCCACGGAGGCGATCGTCCACAGGGTGGCGAACAGCAGGGCGAAGACGCCGGTGACGATGCCGGCGATGGACAAGCCCCGGCGGGGCTGCCGGCGGGCCAGCCCGACGATGCCGAGGACGACGGCCGCCAGGCCGATCACGAACGCCAGGAAGTGCACCACGGGCACCACGGAGACCACCACCGCGACGATGCCCAGGACCAGGGCGGTGATGGTCAGGCCGGTGGCTCTCGGCGGCCCGGGAGGCCCGGGATAGCCGCCCCCGTAGCCTCCTCCTGAGCCGTACGGTCCGCCGGGGCCGTAGCCCGGTGCGGCAGGGGCGGGCCGGCCATCGCGCGGATCGCCGCCCGGCGGCATCGTCCGCGGGTCCGGCTGCCCCGGTACTGGGCCCGGCTGCTCCCAGGCCGACGGCGCGTTCGGGTCGGTCGGGCCCTGATGGTGCGGGCGGTCCCAGGGGTTCTCCCAGGCCGGTCGTCGGCCGTCGTCGTTCTGGCTCATGGTGGTGCTCGCCTCCTGCGGTGCTGCTGCGTCCAGCTTAGGCGGGAGACCGGCGAGCGCCGTCGTCCTCGTGGACGATATCCGCTGTCACCGGGGAGGGTCCTGCCGGACGGCGGGCTCTATACTTTCCGGTGATGACTCCGCACCGCAACGCAGAAGCGTCCCCCACACCCGCCCAGCTGCGCCGCTGGCGTCGCTATCTGGCCGATGAGCGGGCGGAGCGGGCCGTCTACGAGACGCTCGCCGAGAAGCGCACGGGCGAGGAGCGGATGATCCTGCTCGGGCTGGCCGAGGCCGAGCAGCGGCACGAGCAGCACTGGATCGACCTCCTCGGCGACGACGCCGCCCGGGCCACCGCGCCGTCGCCGCGCCGTGCCCTGCTGCGCTTCTTCGCCCAGCACTTCGGCTCCGTCTTCGTGCTCGCGCTGGCCCAGCGCGCCGAGGGGAGCTCCCCCTACACCGCCGACACCGACGCCTCCCGGCAGATGGCCGCGGACGAGATGGTCCACGAGGAAGTGGTCCGGGCGCTCGCGACCGCCGGCCGGCGCCGCCTCTCCGGCAACTTCCGGGCCGCCGTCTTCGGCGCGAACGACGGCCTGGTCTCCAACCTGGCCCTGGTCATGGGCATCGGGGCCACGGGAGTGGGCAGCGGCCTGGTCCTGGTCTCCGGTGTCGCCGGCCTGCTCGCCGGCGCCCTGTCGATGGCGGCCGGCGAGTTCGTGTCCGTCCGGTCGCAGCGCGAGTTGGTGAGCGCCTCGCAGCCGACCCAGGTGACGCTCTCGGCCGCGCCCCACCTGGACCTGGACCACAACGAGCTGGTCCTGGTCTACAAGGCCCGCGGCATGACCGAGGAGGCCGCCGAGCACCGCGCGGCGGAGCGCATGGGCTACTTCGCCTGCGACTGCGACCCGTCCCGTTCCTTCAGGCCGGAGGACGAACGCCCGGCCGAGGACCACGAGGACACGATGGGCTCCGCCGTGGGTGCCTCCGCGTCGAGCTTCTGCTTCTTCGCCTCCGGGGCGCTGATCCCGATCCTGCCGTACCTGTTCGGGATGACGGGGGTCGCCGCCCTGGTGCTGTCCGTGGCGCTCGTGGGCATCGCCCTGCTGTGCACCGGCGCGGTCGTCGGGCTCCTCTCAGGCGCTCCGCCGCTGCGGCGGGCGCTGCGGCAGCTCGCCATCGGATGGGGCGCGGCCGCCGTGACCTACGTGCTCGGCCTCCTTTTCGGCACCACGGTCGTCTAGGAGCGCCGCCGCTCGGGCGACTCGTCAGTGCTTGCCCGAGGACGGGAAGGCGAACGAGGCTCCGGAGGCCTCGGAGACCTCCGGCCAGCGAGTCGTCACCGCCTTGCCTCGGGTGTAGAAGCGGACGCCGTCCGGGCCGTAGATGTGGTGGTCGCCGAACAGCGAGTCCTTCCAGCCGCCGAAGGAGTGCCAGGCCACCGGGACCGGCAGCGGCACGTTGACGCCCACCATGCCGACGTGGATGCGGCGCGTGTAGGTGCGGGCGGCGTAGCCGGAGGAGGTGAAGATCGCCGTGCCGTTCCCGTACGGGTTGGCGTTCACGAGCTCGATCGCCTCCTCGAGGGTGTCGACGCGCACGAGCACGAGGACGGGGCCGAAGATCTCCTCGGTGTAGGCGCTCATCTCGCTCGTGACGCGGTCCACGAGGGTCGGGCCGACGAAGAATCCATCCTCGTGGTCCTGGACGACCAGGTCGCGGCCGTCGACGAGGATGGCGGCGCCGTCCTGCTCGGCCTCGCCGACGATCCTCTGGATGCGGGCCTTGGACTGCGGCGTGATGACCGGGCCCATGTCCGCGTCCGGCACGGTGCCCTCGGCCACCTTGACGTCGTTGGCGCGCTGGATCAGCTTGTCCACGACCAGGTCGCCGGCCTCGCCGACCGCCACGGCCACGGAGATCGCCATGCAGCGCTGCCCCGCCGATCCGAACGCGGCCGCCGTCAGGTGGTCCGCCGCGACGTCCATGTCGGCGTCGGGCATGACGACGGCGTGGTTCTTGGCTCCGCCCAGGGCCTGGACGCGCTTGCCGTGCGCGGTGGCCGTCTCGTGGACGTACTTGGCGATCGGGGTGGAGCCGACGAACGAGATCGCGTCCACGTCCGGATGCGTCAGCAGGCCGTCGACGGTCTCCTTGCCGCCGTGCAGGACGCTGAACACGCCATCCGGCAGGCCGGCCTGCTTCCACAGCCGGGCGATGAAGACCGATGCCGACGGGTCCCGCTCGCTGGGTTTGAGGATGAAGGCGTTTCCGGTGGCGATCGCGACGGGCGCCATCCACAGGGGAACCATGACCGGGAAGTTGAAGGGCGTGATGCCGGCGACGACGCCGACGGGCTGGCGGAACGAGTGGACGTCGATGCCGGTGGCGACCTGGTCCGAGAACTCGCCCTTCAGCGACTGGGAGACGCCGCAGGCGTACTCGACGACCTCGAGTCCGCGGCCGACCTCGCCGGCCGCGTCGGAGAGCACCTTCCCGTGCTCGCTGGTGACGATCGCCGCGAGCTCGTCGCGGCTGGCCGCGAGCAGCTCGCGGAACTTGAACAGGACTGCGGTGCGCTTGGCGATCGATGCCTCGGCCCAGGCGTCGGCGGCCGTGCGGGCCGCGGCGACGGTCGCGTCGAGGTCCTCCTGCCCGGCCAGGTGGAGTTCCGCGGAGACCTGACCGGTCGCCGGGTTGTAGACCGGCTGGGTGGCTCCCCCGGACCCGGGGGTCTCCTGGCCGTTGATGAAGTGCTTGATGCTGGTGGTCATCTGTTGCCTGCCTCTGCGTGTCGGGCGCCGGTGCGCTCGACGGACTCGTGGGTGCTCGATCAGGTAGCGGACGCCTCGCGCACGCCATCGTGGTCATGCTCCGCGAGGAGGCCGGACTTCCCTGATCGTAAGCGCCGTCGAACCACTCCACGAAGCTCCGTGTCGCCGGGCCCGCCCGGAGGCCCCGTCGGGATCCCGGCGGCCATCCCGACGACCGTCCCGACGGCCGTGCCGACAGCCGGATCCGGCGGCCCGGACAGGGGCCGATTCGCCTGCCAGCACGCGGCGTGAAAAGATGTGCGGATGACCGGCCCGCAGTTCCCGCTGATCGATGCCCGCGAGATCCTCCGCGTCGTCGGAGGCGCCGCCTTCACGCGCGGGAAGGGCTACGCCTCGTCGGAGCACATCTCCCAGCTGGCCTGGGACCCCGGGGCCGCCGAGCTCTCCGGCCGCGTCCAGGGCACGGAGCGCGAGCCGTACTCGACCACGGTCCGCCTGGTCGACAAGAAGGGCGCCTGGGCCATCGCGGACTCGTGGTGCAGCTGCCCCGTCGGGACCGCGTGCAAGCACGCGGCGGCGCTGATGATCCTCTCCAACACGCTGCACCTGCAGGCCAAGGACGTGGTCTACCGGGAGCCAGAGCCCGCCCCGGGGTGGCACCAAAGCCTGAGCACCCTCCTCAGCGCCGGCACCGCGGCGAAGCCGACCCGCGCGAAGGCCTCGCCCCGCCCGCGCGGCGGCGACGACGCACCGGACCCAGTCCAGCCGCTCGCCCTGCAGTTCGACGTGCAGGACAGCCAGCTCTCCGCCCACCGCGGCTGGGCGCCCGGCTCGGGCGCCGGACGCCAGCGTCCCACCCGCCGGTTCCGCCTCGGCGTGCGTCCGATGGTCCGCTCCGGCAACGGGCGCTGGGTCCGCGGCAACCTGCGCTGGAATACCATCAGCTTCAAGACCTACGGGCTGAACCTCGACGAGGAGCAGCACCGGTGGTTCTGCCAGTTCGTCCCGCTCTACCGCGCCAACGGCCAGCTGTACTTCGGCGAGGACAACGACTGGATCTACCTGGACGACTTCTCCTCCCCGCTGCTCTGGACCCTGCTGGAGGAGGCCGCCGGGCTGGGCATCCGCTTCCTCGGTCTCTCCCCCGTCGAGACGGTCCGGATCGATCCGCCCGCCCGGGTGACGCTCGCCGTCGAACGCTCCGGGGCCACCGCGGAGGGAGCCGGCACCGCCGGTGCCGGGAAGGGCAGTGCCGGGAACAGCGGTGCCGGGAACGACGGCGGGCTCGGACTCTCGCCGCATCTGGAGCTCAACGGCGAGTCGCTCGCCGTCGCGTCCAACCGCCCGATGGGCGCCATCGGCGACCACGGCGTCTACGCGCTGCGCGGCGCGGCGCTGACCATCGCGCCGACCGACCACCGGCTCAACCCCGCCGAGCAGGAAATGCTGCGGTCCCCCGAGCGGATCGACATCCCGGCGGGCGACGTGGACGAGTTCATGAAGCGCGTGTACCCGCGCCTGGGCCGCCGCGTCTCGGTCTCCAGCACCGACCCGGAAGTGCTGCTGCCCCGGATCGAGCCGCCCCGCCTGGTCCTGGACGTGGACTACACCGGCGAGGACAAGGCGTCCCTGAACTGGTCCTTCGACTACGCCGGCACCACGGTGGACGCGGAGACCCGCGACACCGAGGTGGAGCAGCGCCTCGAGGACGCCGCGCTCGCCGCCCTCGCCGACACTCCGCTGGCGGGGAACGTCCTGGTCCCCCGCACGCTCAAGGGGCTCGACACGGTGGACTTCATGCGCCGGGTCCTGCCGGCGCTCGAGACGCTCGAGGACACGGAGGTGCGCACCCACGGCGAGCCGCCGGAGTTCACGGAGCTAACGGAGTCCCCGGAGCTGACGGTCACCACCGTGGAGTCGGACAAGCGCGACTGGTTCGACCTCGGGCTGATGATCCGGGTCGGCGAGCTGAGCATGCCGTTCGCCGACGTGCTCCGCGCGCTCTCGCGGGGCCAGGCGCGGATGCTCATGCCGGACCGGACGTACTTCTCCCTGGAGCACCCGCTGTTCGACAAGCTGCGCGCGCTGGTCGCCGAGGCGTCCCAGCTGGCGGACCGCAAGTCGGACGAGCTGCGCATCACCCGCTACCAGGCCTCGCTCTGGGAGGAGCTGGACGCGCTGGCGGCCAGTACCGCGGGCCCGGACTCCTGGTACGCCGGCGTCGGGTCCCTCCTGAACTTCGCCGAGACCGGGCCCCTGGACCTGCCCGCCGGCCTGAACGCCTCCCTGCGGCCCTACCAGGTGGACGGCTTCCGCTGGCTGTCCACCCTCTGGCAGAACGGCCTCGGCGGCGTCCTCGCCGACGACATGGGCCTGGGCAAGACCCTGCAGACCCTGGCGCTGATGCTCCACGCCAAGCAGGCGTGGGCCGCGGCGGGCCCGGACGGACAGGGCGAGCGCACCGAGGTCACCGCGAGCACCACCGCCGCCGACGCGAACCTCCCGGGCGCGTTCCTCGTGGTCGCGCCCACGTCGGTGGTCGGGAACTGGGCCGACGAGGCCCGCAAGTTCGCGCCCGACCTCAAGATCGCCACCGTCACCGACACCCAGCCCCGCGCCCGGGTGAAGCTGCGGCAGCTGGCCGCGGAGAACGACGTCGTCATTACCTCCTACACGCTCTTCCGGCTGGACGACGCTGCCTACCAGGAACAGACCTGGGCCGGCCTGATCCTGGACGAGGCGCAGTTCGTGAAGAACAAGGCGACCAAGGCCCACCACGCCGCCCGGGACCTGAACGCGCGTTTCAAGCTCGCGATCACGGGCACGCCCATGGAGAACAACCTCATGGAGCTGTGGTCGATCTTCGCGATCGTCTCCCCCGGGCTCTTCCCGTCCGCGCTGCGCTTCGCCGAGCACTACCAGCGGCCGATCGAGCGGCAGGGTCTGGACGAGCCGCGCGAACGGCTCCGCCGCCGCGTCCGGCCGTTCATGCTGCGACGCACCAAGGACGCCGTGGTGACGGACCTGCCGCCGAAGCAGGAGCAGGTGCTGCACGTGGAGCTGGCGCCGAAGCACCGGAAGGTCTACGACACGCACCTGCAGCGCGAGCGCCAGAAGATCCTGCGGCTCGTGGACGACATGGACAAGAACCGGTTCACGATCTTCCAGTCGCTGACGCTGCTGCGGATGCTGGCGCTGGACGCCTCCCTGGTGGACCCGGAGTACGACGGCGTCGCCAGCTCCAAGCTCGACATGCTGTTCGAGCAGCTGGAGGACGTCCTCGCGGAGGGGCACCGGGCCCTCGTGTTCAGCCAGTTCACGTCCTTCCTGAAGAAGGCGGCGGACCGGCTCGAGGCCGAGGAGGTCCCCTACGTCTACCTGGACGGCTCCACGCGCAACCGGCCGGAGGTCATCGCCCAGTTCAAGGAGGGTCAGGCCCCCGTCTTCCTCATCTCGCTGAAGGCGGGCGGCTTCGGGCTGAACCTCACCGAGGCCGACTACTGCTTCCTGCTGGACCCCTGGTGGAACCCGGCCGCCGAGTCGCAGGCCGTGGACCGTGCCCACCGCATCGGGCAGACCCGCAGCGTCATGGTCTACCGCATGGTCGCCAAGGACACGATCGAGGACAAGGTCGTGGCACTCCAGGACGCGAAGCGCCGGCTGATCTCCTCCGTCATGGACGAGGGCGACGGCTTCGGCTCGGTGCTCTCCGCGGATGACATCCGCGACCTGCTGAACGACTGACGGATCCCCCGGCCGCCCCGGTCCTACGGCCGGAGCATGACCTTGATGGAGCGGCGCTCGTCCATGGCGCGGTAGGCCTCGGCGGCGTCCTCGAGGGGCAGGACGGCGTCGAAGACCCGGCCGGGGTCGATCGTCCCGGCGAGGACGTCCTCGAGCAGCTCCGGGATGTACAGGCGCGTGGACGCCGCCCCGCCGGAGACGGCGATGTTCTTGGCGAAGAGCACGCCCGCGGGGATCTCGGCCCCGCCGGCGGGCACGCCCACGAACCCGAGGGCGCCGCCCGGCCGCGTCGAGCGCAGCGCCTGCTCCATGGACTCCTTGGTGCCCACGCACTCCAGGACGCAGTCGGCGAGCCGGCCGCCCAGGAGCTCCCGGACCCGGGCTGCCCCGTCGGCTCCGCGCTCGGGGACCCACGTCGGTGGCGCCGAACTCGCGGGCCAGCGCGGCCCGGTCCTCGTACCGCGACATCACGATGATCCGCTCCGCGCCGAGGCGCTTGGCGGCGAGGACCGCGCAGAGGCCGACGGCGCCGTCGCCCACGACGACGACGCTCCGGCCGGGTCCGACCCCGGCGCAGACGGCCGCGTGGTGCCCGGTGCCCATCACGTCGGTGAGCGCCAGCAGGGACTTGAGGGTCGACTCGTCGGGGTCCTCGGCGCGGAACTGCGGGACGGGGACGAGGGTGCCGTCGGCGTTGGGGACGCGCACGGCCTCGCCCTGGCCGCCCTCGACCGGATCGCCGTGCTCGTCGCTCCAGCCCCAGCCCGCGGCGTGCTCGCACGCGACGAGGACCCCGTTGCGGCAGTTGATGCAGTCCCCGCAGCTGTTCTTCCAGGGCGTGACGACGAAGTCGCCCACGGTCACCGCGCGCACCTCGTCCCCGACGGCCGTGACGCGGCCGACGAACTCGTGGCCGATCGGCCGCGGCTCGTCCACCGCCCGGACGCCGCGGTAGGGCCACAGGTCCGAGCCGCAGACGCAGGACGCGCTGACCCGGACGACGGCGTCGGTCGGGCGGATCGGCTGCGGTTCCGGGCGGTCCTCCACGCGGATGTCTCCGGGGGCGTGGATGATGGCGGCGCGCATGGATGCTCCTTGTCTGGGGCGGCTGGTGGTCCGCTCCCAGCCTACGACGCGGCGGCCGCGTCCTCCGGCTGCGCCTCCTCCAGGTGGGTGGGCGCGAACATGCGCAGGAGCGTGCGGACGACGACGACGTTCGGGCCGTCCTGCGCCCACGCCCACTCGAGCGCGGAGCCGACCTCGGCTGCCTCGACCGTGCGGGCGGGCACGCCGAAGGACTCGGCGAGGGCCGCGAAGTCGGGGCGGGCGAGCTCGGTCGCCGTGGCCTGGCCGAACGCGTCCGTCATGTACTCGCGGAGGATGCCGTAGCCGCCGTCGTCGACGATCAGCCAGGTCACGGCCGCGCCGTGCTGGCGGGCGGTGGCCAGCTCGGCGATCGAGTACATGGCGGAGCCGTCGCCGGAGACGGCGAGCACGCGCTCGGTCCGGTCCGTCGCCGCGAGCCCGACAGCGCCCCCGAGGGCGCCCGGGAATCCGTAGCCGAGGCCGCCGGCGCCCTGGGCGGAGTGGAACGCGCCGGCCCGGGCGTCCCAGCAGGACCAGCCCCAGTAGGCGGCGATCGTCATGTCCCAGAAGGTCTGCGCCCCGGACGGCACGGCGTCCCGCACTGCCTGCATGAACGTCCGCTCGTGCCCGAGGTCCTGTGCGTCGAGCCGGTCGCGGACGGCCCCCAGTCTCGCGGCGGTCTCGGCGGCGGCGCTGCGGCCGGACCAGTCCGAGGCGGACGGCTGCCCCGGCTGCGCCTCGATCCCCGCGGCGAGGGCCTCCAGCGCCAGGCGCGCGTCGGCGTGGAGCCCCAGCCCGGGCAGGTTGGAGCCGAGGACGCGGGGCTCGGCGTCGATCTGGATCAGCCGGCCGCGCGGGGCGAGCGTGAAGTAGTTGGACGAGACCTCGCCGAGGGACGTGCCGACGGCGAGCAGGACGTCGGCCTCCTCCAGCAGGTCGGTGGTGCAGCGGTCCTCGATCCACGACTGCAGCGAGAGGGGGTGCTCCCAGGGGAACGCGCCGTGGCCGCCGGGCGTGCAGATCACGGGGGCGTCGACGAGCTCGGCCAGCCGGAGCAGCTGGTCCTCGGCGCCGGCGCGGCGGACGCCGCCGCCGGCGATGATCGCGGGACGCTGCGCCGCGCCGAGGAGCCGGACGGCCTCCGCGGTCAGCTCGGGGGCCGGCGCCGGGCCGGGCGTGCGGGAGGCGTCCGCGGCCGCCGGGAGCGGTGCGGGGAGTTCGGTCGGGGCGAGCAGGAGGTCCTGCGGCACCTCGACCCAGACGGGCCCCTGCGGGGCGGCGGTGGCCTCGGCCCAGGCGGCCCGGATCGCCGGGGCGATCGAGGCCGCGGTGCGGACCGTGCGCTGGGACTTGGTGACCTGGGCCGCCGCGGCGGCCTGGTCGTCGAGCTGGTGGAGCATGCCCTTGCGGGTCCCGCCCAGGCCGGCGGCCGGGACCTGGCTGCTGACGACGACGATCGGGACCGCCGTCGCGCAGGCCTCCTGGAGGCCGGCGAGCGCGGTGAGCGCACCCGGTCCGGTGGACACGAACAGCACGCCGACCTCGCCGGTGGCGCGGCTGAAGCCGTCCGCGGCGAACGCGGCGTTGTTCTCCACGCGGGAGGAGACGAAGCGCAACGGCGAGCGCCCCAGCGCATCGAAGAGCCCGAGCGCGTGCTGGCCGGGGATGCCGAACACGGTGCGCGCGCCGAGCGCGGCGAGGGCCTCGACGACCAGGTCGCCGCCGTTGCGCCGGCTCATGCCCGGGAGGCCCGCAGGTCGGCCATCAGCGTGATGAGGTCGTAGCAGACGTGCGAGGCCGCGACCCCGGTCAGCTCGGCGTGGTCGTAGGCCGGGGAGACCTCGACGACGTCGGCGCCGACGAGGTCCAGCCCGCGCAGGCCGCGGATGATCTCGAGCAGCTCCCGGCTGGTCATGCCGCCGGCCTCCGGGGTTCCGGTGCCGGGCGCGTGGGCCGGGTCGAGGACGTCGATGTCCACCGAGACGTAGAGCGGGCGGTCGCCGACGCGCTGGCGCAGGGTCGCGACGACCTCGTCCACCCCGCGGCGGAAGATGTCGGAGCTGGTGATGATGCCGAAGCCCATCCGCTCGTCGTCGTCCAGGTCCTTCTTGCCGTACAGGGGGCCGCGGGTGCCGACGTGGCTGATGGCGCCGGTGTCCACGATGCCCTCCTCGACGGCGCGGCGGAACGGCGTGCCGTGCGTGTAGTCGGCGCCGAAGTACGTGTCCCAGGTGTCCAGGTGGGCGTCGAAGTGCAGGAGGGCCACCGGCTGGCCGGCGCGCTCGGCGGCGGCGCGGAGCAGGGGCAGGGCGATCGTGTGGTCGCCGCCGATGGTCATGAGCGAGGCGCCGTCGGCGGTCAGCTCGAGGGCGTTGCGCTGGATGGTCGCGATGGCCTCGTCGATGTTGAACGGGTTCACGGCCATGTCGCCGACGTCGGCGACCTGGACGTTCTCGAACGGGCTGACGTCCAGGGCCGGGTTGTAGGGCCGCAGCAGGCGGGAGGCCTCGCGCACGTGGGTCGCGCCGAAGCGCGCTCCCGGCCGGTAGGACACACCGGTGTCGAAGGGGACGCCGACGATCTTGATGTCGGCGGACTCGACCTGGTCCAGACGCGGCAGGCGCGCGTAGGTCGCGGCGCCGGCGTAGCGCGGGATCTGGGACGAATCGATGGGGCCGACGTTGCCGTTGGCCTCGACGCGGATCTCTTCCATGGTGCTCCTCCGTGGGCGGCTGCCGGCGCGGGCCCGGGCGCGACGTCGTCGTCGATCCCAGAAAGTTGCACAGCAGACAACAGTTGTTTTCTCACCCGAGGTTAGGCCCGACACGCTCCGCCGTCAATGCGGCCGGCCTGGAGGGAGGTGCGGCGCAGCGGTGCCGGTCCTGCTCAGCCCCGGCCGGAGAGCACGAGGGTCCAGAACACCACGGCGGGCGCGTCGTCCGGATTGACCCAGCTGTGCGGCTCGCGCCCCGGGAAGGTGACGGTGTCCCCGGCGGCGAGCTCGACGTCGTCGCCCGGCAGCCGCAGAACGAGCCGGCCCGACTCGACGTGGAGCACCTCGACCTCGCAGTCCACGGAGTAGAGTTCCTCCTCGCCCGCCCCGCGCGGCTCGATGTCCGCACGGATCACCTGGACGCGGCGCTCGGAGCGCGCGGTGAGCAGCTGCTCGTGGATCCCGCTGCCCCCGAGCGAGACGCCGAGGCCCTCGCCGGCGCGCACCAGATGCGTCTCGGGCCGCTCGAACAGCTCGCCGACCGACAGCGAGAGCGCCTCGCAGATCGTCACCAGCGAGGCGACGGACGGCGAGGTGAGGTCCCGCTCGACCCGCGAGAGGAAGCCGCGGGTCAGCCCGGTCGCGGCGGCGAGCTGCTCGATCGTCATGTGCCGCCCGCGGCGCGCGGACCGCAGCCGGCTGCCGATCGCGATCGGCGCACTGGTCGGCTCGACGGCCAAGGCCTTCATGTCACACTCCTGGATCCGGGGACGGGGGCCGCGGCGGGCGGTCCCGTCGCAACAACAGTAACGGGGATTGTCCTGTGCCCGTCGTCACCTTACCCTTGAGACAACTTCCGTTTACTGTCAGGAACCTCATGGACATCATCAACTCGAGTATCGTCGCGGTCTACCTGGCCGCCATGCTCCTCTTCGGCTGGTGGGGCAAGTCCCGCACGAAGAGCACCAGCGACTACCTCGTCGCCGGCCGCCGGCTTGGCCCGTTCGTCTACACCGGCACCATGGCCGCCGTCGTCCTCGGCGGCGCCTCGACCGTCGGCGGCGTCGGACTGGGCTACCAGTACGGCATCTCCGGCGCCTGGCTCGTCATCGCCATCGGCTCGGGCGTGCTGATCCTCAGCCTCTTCTTCGCCCCGCGCCTGCAGCGCCTGAAGATCTACACCGTCTCGCAGATGCTGACCCTGCGCTACGGGTCGCCGCGCGCCACCCACGCCTCCGCCGTCGTCATGCTGGCCTACACGCTCATGCTCTGCGCCACGTCGACGGGCGCCTACGCGACCGTCTTCGTGGTGCTCTTCGACTGGGAGCGGTGGCTCGCCATCATCGTCGGCGGCGGCGTGGTCCTGGTCTACTCGACGATCGGCGGCATGTGGTCGATCACCCTGGCCGACCAGGTCCAGTTCATCATCAAGACCATCGGCGTCTTCGCGCTCATGCTGCCCTTCACGCTCGGCGCGGCGGGCGGCGTCGACGGCGCCCGCGAGCGCCTGGCCGCCGAGTTCTTCCAGTGGGACGGGATCGGCACGCAGACGATCATCACCTACTTCGTGGTCTACACGCTGGGTCTGCTGATCGGGCAGGACATCTGGCAGCGCGTCTTCACCGCCCGGACGCCCACGGTGGCCCGCTGGGGCGGCGCCTCCGCCGGCATCTACTGCATCCTCTACGGGATCGCCGGCGCCATCATCGGCCTGGCGGCCCGCGTGGCGCTGCCGAACCTCGACACGTCGGAGGGGAACGACGTCGTCTACGCGGCCGTGGCCGCCGACGTCCTGCCGATCGTCATCGGCGGCATCGTCCTCGCCGCGGCCGTGGCCGCGATGATGTCGACGGCCTCCGGTGCGCTCATCGCGGCCGCCACCGTGGCCCGCAACGATGTCACTCCCCTGGTGGCGGGCTGGTTCGGCCGTCGCCACACCGACGAGGTGGAGGTCGACGAGCACGACATCGCCGGCAACCGGCGCTGGGTCCTGGGCCTCGGCGTCGTCACCGTGGTGCTGGCGATCATCGTGGACGACGTGGTCGCCGCGCTGACCATCTCCTACGACCTCCTCGTCGGGGGCCTGCTGGTCGCGATCCTCGGCGGCCTGGTGTACCGCCGCGGCAACGGCGTGGGGGCGGCTGCCTCCATGCTCGCCGGCACGGTGGTCACCGTCGCCACGATGATCGTCCTGGAGGTCCGCGCCGAGGAGAAGTTCGGCGGCGTCTACGCCAACGAGCCGATCTACTTCGGGCTGATCGCCTCGGCCGTGGTCTACCTGGTCGTCAGCCTGCTGACCAAGCCGACCGACGCGTCGATCATGGCCGCCTGGGACGCGCGGCTCGCCGGCGGCGGCGACAGCCCGCTGGAGCCCGCCGGAACGGCCGCTGCCACCGCCGACACCGCGACGCACGCGGATCCGCCGACGGACGGGGCAGCCGGGTCCCGCTGAGGCCCGGGCGTGGCGCGGCGGTCCCTGCGCCGCGCCCTCGGACCCGCCCCCTCGGCGCGCCCCCTCGGCGCGCCCCGCGAGACGGGGGCCACCAACGACGAGAGCCGCCTCTCCCCCAGCGAACATGCTGGGGAGGGGCGGCTCTCGTCGTCCGTGCCGGGGCGGCCCGCAGGCCGTCGCTCCCGGGTCAGGCGGGGTAGATCTCGCGGAGGAGACGCGCGGTCTCCGACGGGGTCTTGCCGACCTTGACGCCGGCGGCCTCGAGGGCCTCCTTCTTGGCCTGGGCCGTGCCGGAGGAGCCGGAAACGATGGCGCCGGCGTGGCCCATGGTCTTGCCCTCGGGCGCCGTGAAGCCGGCGACGTAGCCGACGACGGGCTTGGTGACGTTGGCCTTGATGAAGTCGGCCGCGCGCTCCTCGGCGTCGCCGCCGATCTCGCCGATCATGACGATCGCCTTGGTCTCCGGGTCCGCCTCGAACGCCGCGAGCGCGTCGATGTGCGTGGTGCCGATGACCGGGTCGCCGCCGATGCCGATGGCGGTGGAGAACCCGAGATCGCGCAGCTCGTACATCATCTGGTAGGTCAGCGTGCCGGACTTGGAGACCAGGCCGACACCGCCCTTGCCGGTGATGTTCGCGGGGGTGATGCCCACGAGGGACTCCTCCGGCGTGATGATGCCGGGGCAGTTCGGGCCGATGATGCGGGTGACCTGGTTGCCGTCGGCGTCCACCTTGGACTGGGCCAGCGCCCAGAACTCGGCCGAGTCCTGCACCGGCACGCCCTCGGTAATCACCACGACGAGGCCGATGGAGGCCTCGATGGCCTCGACGACCGCGTCCTTGGTGAACTTCGGCGGGACGAAGACGATCGACACGTCGGCGCCGGTCTCCTGCATCGCCTCGGCGACGGTCCCGAAGACGGGCAGCTCCACGGCGGCGCCGTCCTTGGCCGTGTGCGACACGGTGGTGCCGGCCTTGCGGGCGTTCACGCCGCCGACGATGTCGGTGCCGGCGGCGAGCATGCGGGCGGTGTGCTTGGTGCCCTCCGCGCCGGTGATGCCCTGGACGATGACCTTCGAGTCCTTGTTGATGAAGATAGCCATGTGAGTTCCTCGATCCTTAGGCGTTCGCCAGCTCGGCGGCCTTGTCGGCCCCCTCGTCCATGGTGGTGGCCAGGGTGACCAGCGGGTGGTTGGCCTCGGCCAGGATGGCCCGGCCCTCCTCCACGTTGTTGCCATCGAGACGGACGACGAGCGGCTTGGTGGCCTTCTCGCCCAGGATCTCGAGGGCCTTGACGATGCCGTCGGCGACGGCGTCGCATGCCGTGATGCCGCCGAAGACGTTGACGAAGACGGACTTCACCTGCTCGTCGTTGAGGATGACGTCCAGACCGGAGGCCATGATCTCGGCGGATGCGCCGCCACCGATGTCGAGGAAGTTGGCGGGCTTCACGTTGCCGTGGGCCTCGCCGGCGTAGGCGACGACGTCGAGCGTCGACATGACCAGGCCGGCGCCGTTGCCGATGATGCCCACCTCGCCGTCGAGCTTGACGTAGTTGAGGCCGGCGGCCTTGGCCTTGGCCTCGAGCGGGTCGGCGGCACCCTTGTCCTCGAGCTCCTCGTGGTCCGGGTGGCGGACCGCGGAGGCGTTCTCGTCCAGGGAGACCTTGCCGTCGAGGGCGATGATCTCGCCGGCGCCGGTGCGGACCAGCGGGTTGACCTCGACGAGGGTCGCGTCCTCCTCCGTGAAGACGGACCACAGCTTGACCAGTGCGTCCGCGACCTTGCCGCGCAGCTCCTCGGGGAAGTTCGCCTCCGCGACGATCTCGTCGGCCTTGGCCTGGTCGATGCCCACGAGGGGATCGACGGCCACCTTGGCGAGCGCCTCCGGGCGCTCGACGGCGAGCTGCTCGATCTCCACGCCGCCCTCGACGGAGCACATGGCGAGGTAGTTGCGGTTGGCGCGGTCCAGCAGCACCGAGAAGTAGAACTCCTCCGCGATGTCCGCGCCCTGCGCGATCATGACCTTGTTGACCGTGTGGCCCTTGATGTCCATGCCGAGGATGTTCGAGGCGTGCTCGAACGCCTCGTCGGCGGTCTTGGCGACCTTCACGCCGCCGGCCTTGCCGCGGCCTCCGACCTTTACCTGAGCCTTGACCACGACCACGCCGCCGATCTTCTCGGCAGCGGCCTTGGCTTCTTCTGGGGTGTACGCAACGATGCCGGCGAGCACGGGAACGCCGTACTTCTCGAACAAATCGCGCGCCTGGTACTCATACAGGTCCACGGGGCTGTGTCCTTCTACGTCGAAGTCGTGTCTATGCGGAACCCGCCGGACGCGTCAGACCGACGGACTCCTGTGGGAGACTGCGCTCCCACGGCGCTCAGCGCCTCGCTTAGACTAACGCGTTCCGATCACGGGCACACTTCTACGGTCCGTAGACGAGGCGCCCCCGGGGAGGCCCGACGGCGCGCAGGAGCGGGCGCCGATCACGCGGTGACGTGCGGCGCGCGCCCCGGCCGTCGGCGCGGATCAGTCGGACTCGATCCTCTCCAGCGGGGCGTAACGGAGCAGGAGGCGCTTCTCGTCCGTGGCGAAGGTCACCTTGGCCACGGTCTTGTCGCCGGCCCCCTCGAGCGCGATGACGGTCCCCTCCCCGAAGGTGGCGTGCCGGACACGGTCGCCGACGGCGAGCGCGATGACCTCCTTCTGCTGCTGCACGCGGCCCCGGCCGCCGGCCCGCGTCGTGGCGTCGGTGCGCAGCGTGGCCGTCTCCGGGTCGCCGGCCCGACGGGCCGGTCGCCCGGCGCCCCAGGAGGAGGCGTCGTCGCCCCGGCCGGCACCGTACCGGCCCGAGCCGAAGCCGCCGCCGAACCCACCCGACCCGAAGCCGGAGCCGAAGCCTCCGCCGGAGGCGAAGGCGGGCCGGCTGCTGCCCTCGCGCTTCCAGTCCAGGAGGCGCTCGGGGATCTCGGCCAGGAACTGACTGGCCGGGTTGTACTGCGACTGCCCCCAGAGGCTGCGGTACTCGGAGCGGCTGACGTACAGGCGCTTCCGGGCGCGCGTCAGCCCGACGTACGCGAGCCGGCGCTCCTCGGCGAGCTCCTTCTCGTCCGTCATGGACCGCTGGTGCGGGAAGATGCCGTGCTCCATGCCGGTGAGGAACACCACCGGGAACTCGAGGCCCTTGGCCGTGTGCAGGGTCATCAGGGTGACGACGCCCTCGCGGGCGGCCATCTCCTCGCCCTCGGCGTCGGTGGGGGCGTCCGGGATCTGGTCGGCGTCCGCGACGAGGGAGACCTGCTCGAGGAACGCCTCGAGCGAGCCATCGGGGTTCTCCCGCTCGTAGTCGCGCACCACCGCCACGAGCTCGGCGAGGTTCTCCACCCGGGACTCGTCCTGCGGGTCCGTCGACTTCCGGAGGGCCTCGAGGTAGCCGGTCTGCTCGAGGACCGCCTCGAGCGCCTCGGCCGCCCCGGAGCCCTCGGCGACCACCTTGAGGTCGTCGATGAGCTTCACGAACCCGTTCACGCTGTTCAGGCTGCGGGTCGCCAGGCCGGGAGCCTCCTCGGCGCGGCGGAGCGCCTCCATGAAGCTCAGCCGGTCGCGGCTGGCGAGCGCCGCGACGGCGTACTCGGCCCGGTCCCCGATACCGCGCTTGGGCTCGTTGAGGATGCGCCGGACGTTGATGTCGTCCTCCGGGTTGACCAGGACGCGCAGGTAGGCGAGGGCATCCTTGATCTCCTTGCGGTCGTAGAAGCGCGTCCCGCCGACCACCTTGTACTTCAGGTCCACGCGCATGAGCTGCTCCTCGAGGGAGCGCGACTGCGCGTTGGTCCGGTAGAAGATCGCCACGTCGCCGGGGCGGATGCCCTCCTCGTCGTTCAGGCGGAGGATCTCGTCGGTGATCCAGCGCGCCTCGTCCTGCTCCGACTCCCCGACGTAGCCGATGATCCGCTCGCCGTCGCCCTCGGCCGTCCAGAGCCGCTTGGGCGGGCGGTCCGGGTTCTTCTCGATCACCGCGTTGGCCGCGGAGAGGATGGTCTGGGTGGAGCGGTAGTTCTGCTCGAGCTTGATGGTGGCCGCGTCCGGGTAGTCCTTGCCGAACTCGACGATGTTGCGGATGTCGGCGCCGCGGAAGGCGTAGATCGACTGGTCCGAGTCGCCGACGACGGTCAGCTCGCCGCCGGGCGTCTGCCCGTCGGGCCCGGTGAGCTCGCGGACCAGCGAGTACTGGGCGTGGTTGGTGTCCTGGTACTCGTCCACCATGACGTGGCGGAAGCGGCGCCGGTAGTTGTCGGCCACTGCCGGGAAGGCCCGGAACATGTGGACGACCTGGCCGATCAGGTCGTCGAAGTCGAGCGCGTTCGCCTGCCGCAGGCGCTGCGTGTACTGGCTGTACACCTCGGAGACGGCGCGGCTGAAGGGGTCCTGACCCGCCGTGGAGATGTAGTCCTCGTCGTCGATCAGCTCGTTCTTGAGCGAGGAGATCTTGTTCTGGATCGCCTTGGGCGCGAACTTCTTGGGGTCCAGGTCCAGGGACTTCGCGATCATGGTGATCAGCCGCAGCGAGTCCGCGGCATCGTAGATCGAGAAGTTGGACTTCAGCCCGACGGCGGCGGCCTCGCGCCGCAGGATCTTCACGCACGAGGAGTGGAAGGTGGAGATCCACATCTTCTCCGCGGCCTCGCCGACCAGTTCCGAGATGCGCTCGCGCATCTCGGCGGCGGCCTTGTTCGTGAAGGTGATCGCCAGGATCTCGTGCGGGCGGGCGCGGCCGGTGGCCAGCAGGTAGGCGATCCGGTGCGTGAGCACGCGGGTCTTGCCGGAGCCGGCGCCGGCCACGATCAGCAGCGGCGATCCGGAGTGCTTGACGGCCTCCAGCTGCTCGGGGTTCAGCCCCTCCAGCAGGGCCTCGGCGTCCGGCGTGGCCGTCGGTCGAGCGGGCGCGGCGAAGTCGTCGAAGAGAAAATCCATGGTGGATCCAGTCTAGGGCCGGGCACCCCGACGGTGGTGTCCGCCGAGAGGAACCGGCGGCGAACCGCTAGTATGGTTCCGCGCCCGTTCGCGGGCCCGCCCCTGTAGCTCAGTTGGATAGAGCGACCCTCTCCTAAAGGGTAGGCCGTCGGTTCGATTCCGGCCAGGGGCACAACACTCCGGGCAGGGACCCGAAAGCGGCTCCCGGCCGGCTGCCCGCTCAGCCGAGCAGGAGCGCGCTGGCCTTCGGCGAGAGCGCCGCGTCGAGCACGGCGCAGGCCCCGCCGATCGCGCCCAGGTGGTGGCCCAGCGCGGACGTCTCGACCTCGAGGCGGTGCACGCTGCTCATGAGGAACTGGCTCTGGATGGCCTCCCGGGCGTCCTCGATGAGCAGGCTGCTCGCCTCGGACCACACCGGACCGCCGAGGAAGACCCGGTCGACGTCGTACACGTTCGCCAGCTGGGCGACGAGCGAGGACCAGATGCCGTTGAGCCGGTTCAGCACCTCCAGCGCGGAGTCGTCCCCCTCGCGGGCGCGGCGGACCATGGTGCCCAGGAACTGGGAGCGCTGGCCGACCGTGTCGGCGCCCTCCAGCTCGGCGCAGTCCACGCCGGCGGCGCGGGCGAGCTCGAGCATGGAGGCGTAGGAGACCGCATCGCCGAAGGACCGTGCCACGGGCTCCTCGGAGCCGGGGACCGGCACCGGGACGACCACGTTGCCGATCTCGCCGGCGTTGTTGCTGGCTCCGCGCAGGACCTCCCCGCCCACGACCGCGCCGATGCCGACGCCGGTGCCGATGTACACCGAGAGGAAGTTCCGGTCCCGCTCCTGGTCCCCGTTCCACTGCTCCGCGATGGCCGCGGCCACGGAGTCCTTCTCCAGCATGACGCTCAGCTGGAGACGCTCCATGAGCGGCTCCACGATCTCCACCGAGCGCCACTCGCCGCCCATCAGCGGCGGCGTCACGATCACGCCGGCGTCCGGGTCGATCGGCCCGGGCGCCGCCACGCCCACGCCGACGATGTGGTCGCGGCGCTGCCCGGAGTCGCGGATGAGCTCGTCGATCGTGTCGCCCATGATGCCGATGGTGGCCTGCGGGCTGTCGATGTCGTGATCGGCGAACCGCCGGCTGCCCAGGACGTGCCCGCGGAGGTTCACGAGCACCACGGTCATCTGGGCGGGGTCGAGGTGGACGCCGACGGCGAGCAGCCGGTCGGGCTCCAGCTCCAGCACGGTGCGCGGCTTGCCGGGCCCGGAGATCACCGTGCGGTCCTCCCGGGCGAAGCCGTTGTCCAGCAGCCGCCGGACCACGTTCGAGATGGTCTGCGGCGACAGGCCGGTCGACGACGCCAGCTCGACGCGGCTCACACCGTCCGGCGCGCGGCGGATCGAGTCGAAGATGACCGCCTGGTTGAAGTCGCCGAGTCGGCCTAGATTGGTTCCCCGCTGCATACACACTCCGAAATCTGACGGGCGCGCGTGGCCCGCCCGTCGCCTGCGACGTCTGGTGGTCGCCCGTGCACTTCTCCGACCGGCGCCCCGCGCCGGACCGGGCGTATCCTCGGGCCTATTGTAGGGCCTCTTTGAGAAATTCGATACCCAACCATTTGGGTAAACCTGCGGTTCGATAGCATGGCCTCGAATGCCACTCTACTCGCGAGTAGATTCGTTGCACCTAAACAAGGAGCCGCATGTCTGCGATCATCTCCGTCTCGGCCGTAGCGCTCCTGGACGACCAGGGCCGCGTCCTGCTGGTCCGCAAGCGGGGAACCTCTCTCTTCATGCAGCCCGGCGGCAAACCGGAGCCCGGCGAGTCCCCTGCCGAGGCGGCCGCCCGCGAGGTCCACGAGGAGCTGGGCCTGCTCCTGGAGGCCGACGCCCTCGTCCCCCGCGGCCTCTGGACGGGGGCCGCGGCCAACGAGCCCGGGACCGGGCTCCGTGCGCACCTGTTCGAGGCGCGGCTGGCGGACGCCGCCGCGGCCGGGAGCGCCGCCGGGACGGTCACGCCCCGGGACGTCGTGGCACAGGCCGAGATCGCCGAGCTCGTCTGGCTCCGCCCGGAGGAGGCACTGGAGCGCGCCGATCTGGCCCCGCTGCTGCGCGAGGAGGTCCTGCCGCGACTGCTGCGGGCGCGGCACGGCACGGGGGTCGGCGCCGCAGGGGCTCCGGCGGCGGGGCCGGCTCAGGAGAACTGGGTCCGGTAGAGCTCGGCGTACCGACCGTCCCGGGCGAGCAGCTCGGGGTGCGTGCCGCGCTCCACGATGGCCCCGTCCTCGAGCACCAGGATCTGGTCGGCGGAGCGGACGGTGGAGAGCCGGTGGGCGATGACGACCGCGGTGCGCCCCTCGAGCGCCTCCGACAGCGCCGCCTGGACCGCCGCCTCGTTCGTGGAGTCCAGTGCGGCCGTGGCCTCGTCGAGCACCACCACGCGGGGCGCCGCCAGCAGCAGCCGGGCGATCGTCATCCGCTGGCGCTCCCCGCCGGAGAGGCGGTAGCCCCGCTCGCCGACGACGGTGGCCAGGCCATCGGGCAGGCCGGCGATCACCGGCTGCAGCCGGGCCCGCCGCAGGGCCTCCCACAACTGCTCGTCCGTCGCCTCGGGCGCGGCCAGCCGCAGGTTCGCGGCGATCGTGTCGTGGAAGAGATGCCCGTCTTGGGTCACCATGCCCACGGTCGCCCGCAGCGACGCGAACGTGACGTCGCGGAGGTCGGTGCCGCCGATGCGCACCGCCCCGGAGTCGACGTCGTACAGGCGCGTCAGCAGCTGCGCGCACGTCGACTTGCCGGCCCCGGAGGAGCCGACGAGGGCGAACGTCTGCCCGGCCGGGACGTGGAAGTCGATCCCGTGCAGGACCTCCTCGCCGCCGCGCCGGTCCAGCACCGCCACGTCCTCGAGCGAGGCCAGCGAGACCTGCTCGGCGCTCGGGTAGGCGAAGCGCACGTCGTCGAACCGCACGTCGACCGGGCCGCCGGGCAGCTCGCCGGCGTCCTCCTTCTCCGCGATCATGGGCTGCAGGTCGAGGATCTCGAAGACCCGGTCGAAGCTCACCAGGGCGCTCATGATCTCGACGCGGGCGTTGGCCAGACCGGTGAGCGGGACGTACAGGCGCGTGAGCAGCAGCGCCAGAGTGACGACGTCGCCGGCGGCCAGCTCGCCGCGCAGCGCATACATGCCGCCGAGGCCGTAGACCAGTGCCAGCGCCAGGGCCGCCACCAGCGTCAGCGCCGCGACGAAGTAGTGCTGGCGCATGGACGCCTTCACGCCGATGTCCCGCACGCGGGCGGCGCGGGCGGCGAACTCCGCCGACTCCGCGTCCGGGCGGCCGAACAGCTTCACGAGGGTGGCGCCGGGGGCGCTGAAGCGCTCGGTCATCTGGGTGCCCATGTCCGCGTTGTGGTTGGCCGCCTCCCGCCGGAGCTCGGCGATGCTCCGGCCCATGCGCCGCGCCGGGAGCAGGAAGACCGGGAGCATGACGATGGCCAGCAGCGTCACCTGCCAGGACGTCGAGAACATGACGCCGGCCGTCAGGACCAGTGCGACGACGTTGCTCACCACGGACGAGAGGGTCCCGGCGAAGGCGGCCTGGGCGCCGATGACGTCGTTGTTCAGACGGGAGACGAGGGCGCCGGTGCGCGTGCGCGTGAAGAACGCGACGGGCATGCGCTGGACGTGGTCGAACACGGCCGTGCGCAGGTCGTAGATGACCTGTTCCCCGAGCGAGGAGGACAGCCAGCGCGAGAGCACCGAGACGCCGGCCTCCGCGAGGGCCACCAGGGCGATCAGACCGGCCAGGGCGGCGATCGTGGCGAGCGGGCCGCCCGCCACGATCGCGTCGACGACCCGCCCGGCCAGGACCGGCGTCGCGACGGCGAGCACGGCCACGACGACGGAGACGACGATGAAGAGCACGAGCCGCGTCCCGTACTGCTTCGCGAATCCGAGGACGCGGCGCGGCGTCCCGGGGTCGATCGGGGACGACTTGTCGTTGGACAATCGGTAGAGGGTGCCGTACGCGGCGTGTTCCATGCTCACGCACGGCACACTACCGCGACGGTCCCGCCCGATGGGCCCCGGCGTCCCCCGCCGGCGGCCGGGTCAGGAGGCGGCGTCCGCCTTCTCCGGGTCCAGCGCCGGGTCCGCCTGGCCGGTGGAGGGGACGAACCGGACCATCATCGCCTTGTAGCCGGGGGTGTTGGACTCGCGCGCCACCAGCTCGCGGTGCACCAGCGCGTTGGCCTCCGGGTAGTAGGCCGCGGCGCATCCGCGGGGCGTCGGGTAGGACACCAGGCGGAACTGGTTGGCCCGGCGCTCCTCGCCGCCCTCGCGCCCGCCCTTGAACACGGAGATGACGTCCACCACCTGCCGGTCCTCGAAGCCGAGCCGCTCCAGGTCCTCGGGATTGACCAGGATGACGCGGCGGGCGTTCTTGATGCCGCGGTAGCGGTCGTCCAGCCCGTAGAAGGTGGTGTTGAACTGGTCGTGGCTGCGGATCGTCTGCAGGACCAGGTGGTCCTCGGGGGCCTTGAGGTACTCCAGCGGGCTCACGCTGAAGAGTCCCTTGCCGGACTCCGTGGCGAAGGACCGGGTGTCCCGCGGCGGGTTCGGCAGCACGAAGCCGTTGCGGTGCTTGATCCGCCGGTTGAAGTCCTCGAAGCCCGGGATGACGTTGGCGATGTGGTCGCGGATGACGTCGTAGTCCTCGGCCATGGCCCGCCAGTCGACCGGATGGTCCGCGCCCAGCGTCGCCTCGGCCAGGCGCGCGACGATGACGGGCTCGGCGAGCAGGTGCTCGGAGACGGGGGCCAGGCGGCCCTGCGTGGTCTTGATGGTGGACATCGAGTCCTCGACGGTGAGGAACTGCGCCCCGCCCGGGTGCTTGTCGTCCTTGTCGGTGCGGCCGAGGGTCGGGAGGATGATGGAGGTCTTCCCGTGCACCACGTGCGAGCGGTTGGGCTTGGTGGAGATGTGCACGGTCAGGCCGGCCCGCTGCATCGCGGCCTCGAGGACCTCGGTGTCCGAGCCGGCGAGCGAGAAGTTGCCGCCCATCGACACGAACACGTCGATGTCGCCGCGCTCGAAGGCCTCCTGCGTCGCCACGGAGTCGTACCCGTGCTCGCGCGGGCTCTCGATGCCGAACTCGGCGTCCAGCCGGTCCAGCCAGGCGTCCGACATCCGCTCCCACACGCCCATGGTGCGGTCTCCCTGGACGTTCGAGTGGCCGCGCACGGGGCAGGCGCCGGCGCCCGGCTTGCCGAAGTTGCCCTGCAGGAGCAGGACGTTGATGATCTCCTTGATCGTGTTGACCGAGTGCGGCTGCTGGGTCAGACCCAGCGCCCAGCAGATGATGGTGCCCTTGGACTTCACCAGCAGGTTCGCCAGCGACGAGATCTCGAGGCGGGACAGCCCGGTGGCCTCCTCGGTGGCGTCCCAGTCGATCTCGGTGCGCGCCTGGCGGTAGGCCTCGAAGCCGGCCGTGTTGCGCTCCACGAACTCGTGGTCGACCACGGTCCCCGGCGAGCGCTCCTCCTCCTGGAGCAGCAGGTGGCCCAGCGCCTGGAACAGGGCGAGGTCTCCACCGACCCGGATCTGCAGGTACTCGTCGGAGATCGTGTCGCCGCTGCCGAGCAGGCCCTTCACCGACTGGGGGTCCTTGAAGCTGAGCAGCCCGGCCTCGGGCAGCGGGTTCACGGAGACGACCTTGGCGCCCTTCTTCCGCGCCTCGGCGAGGGCGGAGAGCATGCGCGGGTGGTTGGTGCCCGGGTTCTGGCCGACCACCATGATCACGTCGGCGTGCTCGAAGTCGTCCAGCAGGACCGTGCCCTTGCCGATGCCGATGGTCGGCGACAGTGCCGACCCCGAGGACTCGTGGCACATGTTGGAGCAGTCCGGCAGGTTGTTCGTCCCGATCGAGCGGGCGAACAGCTGGTACATGAACGCGGTCTCGTTCGCCGTGCGCCCGGACGTGTAGAACGAGCAGCGGTCCGGTGTCGTCGCGTTGATGTGCTGGGCGATCGTCTCGAAGGCGTCGGCCCAGGAGATCGGCGAGTAGCGGTCCTCGCCCTCCCGGATGATCACGGGGTGCGTGATGCGCCCCTGGCTGCCGAGCCAGTACTCGGTCTTGTCCCGCAGGTCGCTGATCGGGTGCTCGGCCCACCACTGCGGGTCCACGGTGCGCAGCGTGGACTCCTCGGCGAGCGCCTTGGCCCCGTTCTCGCAGAACTCGGCCGGCTTGCGCCGCCCCGTGGTCTCCGGCCACGCGCAGCCCGGGCAGTCGACGCCGTTGCGCTGGTTGACGCGCGCCATCGAACGCATCGTGCGCGTCACACCCGCCTGCTCGATCCCGCGCTCCAGAGCCACCATGACGGCCTTCATGCCTGCAGCCGTCTTCTTGGGCGGCGTGACCTGAATGCTGCCCTCGTCGATGTCTTCCACTGGCGCTGGACGGTGCATTGCTCCTCCTCGGAGTTCAGCTGGAGACCGGGACGACCCGGTCCGGATGTGTGTAGAGATTTACGCTACTCCCCCTGCTGAAAGCCGCAAGAGTCACTCCCTCGCGGTCCGCCAGCTCGACGGCGAGGGAGGACGGCGCGCTGACCGCCGAGAGGACGGCGATGCCGGCCATGCGGGCCTTCTGGACCAGCTCGAACGAGGCCCGGCCGGAGACCTGGAGCACCACGTCGTGCAGTGGCAGCCGCCCCTCCCGCAGCGCCCAGCCGATGACTTTGTCGACCGCATTGTGACGCCCGACGTCTTCGCGGATGCACAGCAGCTCGCCCTCCATGGTGAAGAGACCGGCCGCGTGGACGCCCCCGGTCCGGGAGAACAGCTCCTGCTGCTCGCGCAGCGCATCCGGCAGCGACAGCAGCGTGGCGATGTCGATCCGGGCGCCCGGCATCGGGGATCCGGGCAGCCGCGCGGCCTTCGCCACCGCGTCGATCGACGCGGTGCCGCAGATGCCGCACGAGCTGGTGGTGTAGACGTGGCGCTCCAGCCCGGCGTCAGGCGGCACGGCCGTGGCGGAGAGCTGCGCCTCCACGACGTTGAACGTCTGCCGGCCGTCCTCGTCCTCGCCCGCGCAGAAGCGCATGCTCACCAGGTCCTCCTCCGCGCGGAGGACGCCCTCGCCCGTCAGGAAACCCGCCACCAGGTCGAAGTCGTCCCCGGGCGTACGCATGGTGACGCTGAAGGCCTTGTGGCCGAGCCGGATCTCGAGCGGCTCCTCGGCGGCGAGGGTCTCCTCCCGCCGGCGGCCGGGCGCGTCGAGGAAGAGCCTGGTGACCCGGCGTCGTGCGATCTTGCGTGGCATGCGTCCTCCTAGCGTGTGCTCCACGGCAGTGGGAGGAACTCTACGGGTTCCCCCGCCTCGATGCCCTCCGGCGGGACGACCATCAGGACGTCGGCGCCGGCCAGGCCGCGCATCATGCCCGGACCCGCCCGGTCGCAGGCGACAAGTCCACCAGTCGCGTCGTCTGCCACGACGGACGGGACGAGCCGGTGCCGTCCGGGCAGCGGGGCGTGCGGCTCCCCCGCGGGTGCCCGGCGCGGGCGGGGCTCGGCGCGCCCGGTGGCCCCCGCCAGGGCGGGAGCGGCCAGAGTGAGCAGCGCGGCGACGGCCGCGAGCGGGTTCCCCGGCAGCGCGACGAGCAGCGCGCCGTCGGCCCGTCGGGCGAGCAGGGCCGGATGGCCCGGACGCATGTCGATCTGGTCGACGAGCAACTCCGCGCCCAGATCCTCGATGGCGGCCCGGACGTGGTCCGCCCGGGAGCGGCCGGTGCCGCCGGTGAGGATCACGAGGTCCGCCGCGGCGGCGATCTCCTCGTCGGTGCGGCGACGGTCGTCGCCGATGCGGACGACGGCGGCCACCTCGCCGCCGAGGCCCGCGACGGCGGCGGGCAGCAGCGGCCGGAAGGCGTCGCGGACGTAGCCGGGCTCCGGCACGCCGGTCTCGACCACCTCGTCCCCGGTCAGGACCAGCCGGACGCGGGGCGCGGACGCGACGCGGACGGCGTCGACCCCGGCGACGGCCACGGCGGCCGCGTGGGCCGGCGTGAGACGGGTCCCCGCCCGGACGAGCAGGTCGCCGCGGGAGGCCTCCCGCCCGGCCGGACGGATGTCGGCGCCGTCCCGCAGCGGCTCCGTCGCACGGAGCAGGCCCGCCGAGGCGTCGCCGCGCTCGGAGCGCAGGACCGCCGTCGTACCCGCCGGCAGGGGCGCGCCTGTGAGCACGGCGGCCGCTGTGCGGGACTCCAGCGGTGCCGGGCGGCGCGGATCCCCGGCGGGGACGAGCCGCCACGGCGACGGGCCGGAGACCGCCCACCCGTCCATGGCGGAGGAGGCGAAGTGCGGCAGGTCCATCGGGGCGAGCACGTCCTCGGCGCAGACCCGCCCGGAGCACTCGGGCACGGGGATCCGGCGACTGCCGTCGAGGCGTGGGGCCAGCGCGGCTCCTGCCCGGTACGCGGCGGCGCGGGCCGCCGGCCAGGGGCTACCGGCCACGCGGGCCGTCGGCGTCGTGGTCGGAGGCCGCGGCGTCCCGGATCCGGGCGAGCAGCTGACGCGCGACGAGGTCCGCGGCGGCGGCGGCCTTCGTCTCGCTCGCGGTCTGGTGCCCGGCGGCGAGACCGGCCGCGAAGCCTGCGATGTAGGTGGTCACGGGAGCGGCGGGCCGGGCGATCGTGTGGGCCGCCTCCCCCGCCAGCGACAGGATCTTGTCGATGTCCACGGGCGCGTCCGGGATGTCGTAGGCAGCCTGCAGCCGTTCGGCCCACTGCTCCAGTTCGGGGTGCTCACTCATGCGTTCCTCCTGCGATCTCGGGAAGACGTTACCTCACGCCCGGTCGCCCTGGATCCCATGCGCCGCCGCGTCCTCCCATGTGTCGACATCGTCGAAGAGATGCGGCTCCACGGTCCGCCACTCGCGGACGACGACGCCCTCGGCACGGGTGATCCGGCGCATCGGCGCATCGGCCAGCCGCACGGAAAGCGGGCCCGCTCCGGCGACGCCGGCCGCGGGCCGGGCAGCGGCCTCGAGGGCCCTGCGGAGGGAGTCGCTGCGCCACAGGGCGGCCAGCGGTTGCTGCCGGCCCGAGGCGTCGACCGGCACGAGCGCATCGGGACCCGGTCCCCCGGGCTCGGCCTCCCCGGGGTCGCCCTCCGCCCGGACGCCCTCCTCGGTGGCGGGCTTCTCGGCGCCGGCGTTCCGCGGACCGTCGGTCCCCAGCTCGGACGCGCGCGCGGCCAGCGCGGCGACGATCCCCCGGGGGCGGACGTAGTCGACGGCGAGCAGCAGGGTCAGCCCGGAGGCCGGGCCCGGTTCCCCCGCGGATCCGTGACCGGCGACGTCCCTCGCTGCGTCGAGGCCCGCGGCGACGGCGGCCAGCGGGCCGGCGAAGGCCGGCTCCTCGCGGACCAGGGTCACGGTGCTCCCGTGGGGCGACTCAGCCAGGGCCGGCCGCAGGGCGTCCGGGCCCACGACGACGACGCGGGCCCGCGGCAGGGATTCGACGACTGCGGCCAGGGCCGCGGACAGGAGCGACGCGCCGTCGCGCCTGAGCAGCGCCTTCCAGACGCCGCCGAGGCGACTCCCGCGGCCCCCGGCGAGCAGCACCACGGACTCGACTCGGGCGGCCGCTACGCCGCGGTGCTCTGCAGGAATGGGTCCCATGCCTCCGCCGGTCGATCGAGGTCGCGGATGTAGCACGCCGGCCCGTGCGGGACCGACGGCTGGGTCTTGAGCTTCCAGCCCAGCTGATTCAGCGTGCGGTTTCCCTTGCGACCGTTGCAGGAGAGGCAGCACGCCACCAGATTCTCCCAGGAGTCCGCCCCGCCGAGCGAGCGCGGGTGGACGTGGTCCACGGTGGAGGCGCTGCGGCCGCAGTAGGCGCAGCGGAATCCGTCGCGGCGCAGCACCCCGCGGCGGGTCACACTCGCCGGGCCCCGATGGGGGATGTGGATGTAACGGTGCAGCAGGATGACGGACGGGCGGCCGACCACGTCGCTGGGACCCACCACGGGATCCGGGTCCTCGGCGAGGACGCTCGCCTTGCCCGTGAGCACCAGGAGCAGCGCGCGGCGGAACGTCACGACCGCGAGCGGCTCGTATCCTGCATTCAGTACTAGCGTGCGCATACGCGTTCCTTACGTCATAGCGCCCAGCGGGTCGCGCCGGAGCGCTCCCTGCGGCGTGTCACGTGGTTCTTCGCGTCTTCAGGGTAACCGGATTCGCGCCGTGCGGGCGTGGCCCACGCCACAGGACGGCGTGGCGTCGCCGGACCGTTCCGCGCCGTTAACCCGGACGCTCCCCGCCGGTCAGGTGGAGGCCCCGGAACCGTGCCGGATTCCGCAGCGGCGCGGGGCACCGCTGGCACGACGAGGCCGGAGCAGGGCCTGCACAGACAGAAGGAGCCCATCCGCGCGATGCGGATGGGCTCCCCCTCAGACAGCTGCGGGCTCTTAGCGGGCCAGCGTGTAGTAGCCCATGAGCGGGCCGTAGGGGCTGTCGGCCGGACGGACGACCGTGCCGACGGACGGATTCTGCGCACCGACGATCTTGCCGCCGCCGATGTAGATGCCGACGTGGCCTCCACCGTTCTGGAACACCAGGTCGCCCGGCTTCGGGTTGCTGGTGCGGACGAACTGGCCGGAGCTCAGCAGTGCGGAGGTGCCGCGGGCGACGTCGATGCCGTGCTGCGCGTAGACCCACTTGACGAAGCCGGAGCAGTCCCAGCCCGAGGGGCTGCTGCCGCCCCAGACGTAGGGGGCACCGATGTACTGCGATGCCGTGGCGGCGATGCCGGAGAGGCCTGCGCTCGGGGCGGACTCGGCCTTGGGCTCTGCCTTCTCCTCGGCTGCGGGCTCGGCCGCGGCCTGCTGCTGCGAGCCGACGTTCTGGCGCGTGGTCGCGGCGTAGCGGGCCTCGTCGTCCTCGGACGCGCTGGACGTCTCCTCGACGGTCTCGGCGGTGGCGACGACGACCGGCTCGGGCTCGGGGGCCGGAGCGGACTCGACGAAGGCGCGCTCGACCTCGTAGTCCTCCACGGCCTTGGCGGAGACGGTCACTGCGGAGACCGCGGTGCGCTCGACCGGAAGGGCCTCGACCGGGGCGCTGGCGGCCTCACGGCTGGTCTGGTTCGCCTGGGCCGGCACGCCGACGGTCAGGACGAGGCCGGAGGCGGCTGCGATGACGGCGGCCTGGCGGCCGACGGAACCGGCGTTGGATGCGACGGCCTTGGACAGGCCCTCGAGCGGGTTGCTGCGAACGGGAGCCGCGCGGTGGCGACCCAGAGCTTGACGCTTGGACAAAGTTGTACCTCTCCCTATGCCTACGAGGTGAGCTGTCGGGTTCGAGTGGGAGTCACTCGGTGCTGATCGAAGAACTCGACCGGCACTTAACCCCAAGGGCCTCTCGGCCCCGGGAGCCGTTTCCGGCTCCTGATTGGTTCCCCCGCCACTGCCATGCGGTTAGATACGAACGGACCTCGGTCGGTGGCAGTGCTTGGCACTCCGTCCGAGGGTGTTGAGCCCGCGGGAGGCTCAGCACTTGATCAAAGTTATCGGAATCCGGACCGAATGTCACGTTAAGGTCACGGGAGTGTCTAGATCCGGTCTCGAAACGTGACGGAGGCTACAGCCAGCCGGCCGGATCGACGGCGTTGCCGTCGACGAGCACCTCGAAGTGGAGGTGGCAGCCAGTCGAGTTGCCGGTGGTGCCGCTGAGCGAGACGACGTCTCCGCGGTCGACCTTCTGGCCCACGCTGACCTTCAGCGAGGAGTTGTGGTTGTACGTCGTCTCCAGGCCGTTGCCGTGGTCGATCCGCACGCGGTTGCCGGAGTGCCCGGCGTATTCCGCCTGCACGACCGTCCCGGACGCCGCCGCCTTCACGGGCGTACCGCAGGAGGAGCCGTAGTCCTGGCCGATGTGGTTGACCGTGCCGCCGCCGCCCCACGGGTCGGCGCGGTACCCGAACCGGGACGTGATGCGGACCTGGTCGAGGGGCTGGGAGAGCACTCCACTGGTCTCGACCCGCTTCACGTCGCCACCGGAGGCGGCCATGATCTGGTCGAGGCGGTCGTCCTTGGTGAAGGACGCGTGGATGGAGGCCAGCTCCAGCTCGTACGGCGCATCCTCGGCGACGACGACGTCCTCGACCTCGGCGGTCCCGGCGGGATTCCCGGCGACCTCGAGCCCGGCGCCCTCCGCCTCGCTCGAGATCTGGGGCCACGCGGCGGTGAGCGCCAGTCCGGAGACGGCGGCCGCGGCGGCGAGCTTGTGGCTCAGGGCCACGCCCTTGCGCACCGGCGCGGCGGCGATGGGGCGGTCCACCCGGTGGGCGGCCAGGTCGACGACGGCCGGGGCGGCAGCGCTCTCGCGGGCGGCCAGGAGCGCGTCGAGCTCGCCGGTGGTCGCGGCGCTGTAGCGCAGGTCACGGGCGTAGCGTCGGCCGATGTAGTCGCCGTCGGCCGCGACCGTGCCGAAGGCCTCCTCCTGGAGGAGGCGGCGTCGCTCGGATCCGCGGGGACGACGCAGCGGCTGCTCGGTTGCGGCGGCCGTCACGGGATGCACGGGGGCGTTCACCGCTTCAACGGAGGCGGTCACCGGGCCGCGGGTCGTCTGCGTAGTCAAAGTCAAAGTACCTCTTCGCTGCACTGGCGGAGGCGTCGGGCCATGCGCGCTGCGACGCAGCGGTGACCTCGGACGCGGCTGGCCGGCCCCGGAAAAGGCCGCGCAGGGGCGCGCGGATCCTGGAGGGAGCAGCCTTCCGCCCTGCCTTTCGTGCGATTCAACCGACTCGCCGGCAGGTGGAGACGGAAGCGAGTCGTGGTGTCAGAAATCGTTCTGAGCCTCTACGAGACTACAGGAGGGGCCCGACAGTTACAATTTCGTTATCTAATCTTGTGGATAACCGCACCTGAAGGATCGGCTTCGTTATCCGGCCCCGGCGGGCCCGGCTAGGCCGCGCGACGTTCCACGAAGACGTGTGCACTGACTTCGGTCGGCAGCTCGAGGGCGCCCTCGATCCCCTCGACGCGGACGACGACGTACTCCCCCGCGCGCTCCAGCGTCACGGTGGCGCCGGGCCGGATACCGCCCTCGTTGAGCTGGGCCAGGAGCACCGGGTCCACCTGGATCGTCTCGGCCAGGCGCAGGATGCGGGTGGGTCCGGACTCCCCGGCCTCGAGCGCCGCGTCCAGGTTCTGGACCCCGACGGCGAAATCGCCCAGCGTTGGGCCGCCGAGCGCATCCAGGCCCGGGATCGGATTGCCGTACGGGGACTCGGACGGCTGGCCGAGCAGTTCGTAGAGGCGGCGCTCGACGCGCTCGCTCATGACGTGCTCCCAGCGGCAGGCCTCGTCGTGCACGTACTCCCAGTCCAGACCGATCACGTCGGAGAGCAGGCGTTCAGCCAGACGGTGCTTGCGCATGACCTCGGTGGCCAGCTGGCGCCCGGCGGGCGTGAGCTCCAGGTGGCGGTCCTGCGAGACCACCAGGAGGCCGTCGCGCTCCATGCGCGCCACCGTCTGCGAGACCGTCGGCCCCGAGTGCCCCAGCCGCTCCGCGATGCGCGCACGCAGCGGGACGATGCGCTCCTCCTCCAGTTCGAGGACGGTGCGGAGGTACATCTCGGTGGTATCGATCAGATCAGTCACGTCGGTGAGTCTCCCGGAGCAGGCGTGGACAGGGCAGCGGCATCAGCCACTCTACCGCGCGTTAATAATCCCGGTCCGGTTCCGGCAATCCGCCCGCCCTGCGCGATTATGGAGGGGTGCGGGCCGCCGCGTCGGCCTTCCGTCCGGGCAGTGCCCGCATCCGACGCGCCCGCGTCCCGCACATCCCGGCGTACCCGACGGCAGGAGCCACCGTGAGCGAAACTCTGACCATCCCCTCCAACCTCCTCCCCGCGGACGGCCGCTTCGGCGCCGGTCCGTCCAAGGTCCGTCCGGCGCAGCTCGACGCACTGCTGGCCGCCGGCTCCTCGGTGCTGGGGACCTCGCACCGCCAGGCCCCGGTCAAGAACCTGGTCAAGTCGGTGCAGGAGGGGCTGCTCGAGTTCTTCCGGGCCCCCGATGGCTACGAGGTGGTGCTCGGCGTCGGCGGCTCCACGGCCTTCTGGGACGTGGCGGCCTTCGGCCTCGTGGAGCAGCGCGCCCAGCACCTCTCCTTCGGCGAGTTCGGCTCCAAGTTCGCCAAGGCGACGGACCGGGCGCCGTTCCTGCAGCCGTCCTCCATCCTCGCCTCGGAGCCGGGCACGCGCCCCGAGCCGCAGGCCGAGGCCGGCGTGGACGTCTACGCCTGGCCGCAGAACGAGACCTCCACCGGCGTCGCCGCGCCGGTCCGCCGCGTCGCCGGCGCCGACGAGGGCTCGCTGGTGCTCGTCGACGCGACGTCGGCCGCCGGAGGCCTCGCCGTCGACGTCGCCGAGACGGACGTCTACTACTTCGCGCCGCAGAAGAACTTCGCGTCCGACGGCGGCCTGTGGCTCGGCCTGTTCTCCCCGGCTGCGCTGGAGCGCGCCGATCGCGTGGCCGCCAGCGGCCGCTGGACCCCCGACTTCCTCAACCTGCAGACGGCGATCGAGAACTCGGTGAAGAACCAGACGTACAACACCCCCAGCCTGACCACGCTGGTCACGCTCGACGCGCAGATCCAGTGGTTGAACTCCAACGGTGGCCTCGACTGGGCCGCGGCCCGGACGGCCGACTCGGCCTCGCGGGTCTACGACTGGGCGGAGGCCTCCAGCGTGGCGGCGCCGTACGTCGTCCGCCCCGAGGACCGCTCGAACGTCATCGCGACCATCGACTTCGACGAGTCGGTCGACGCCGCGGCCGTCTCGAAGGTGCTGCGCGCCAACGGCATCGTCGACACCGAGCCGTACCGCAAGCTCGGGCGGAACCAGCTGCGCATCGCGACGTTCGTCGCCATCGAGCCGGACGACGTCACTGCGCTGACGCGCTGCGTCGACTACGTGCTCGAGAACCTGTAGCCGGCGCGTCCCGCACCCGGGCGGTCCCGGAACGGCGGGAAGGCGGAAGGGGCTCCCGGCGCATGGCTTGATCTCAAGCGATGCGCTGGGAGCCCCTTCCGCTGTCCGCTCGTCGACGTCCACGCGCGCGGCCGGCGCGCGGGATCGCCGCTGGGAAGCCAGCTAGCCGCGCGTCGCGCGCCGTGCCCGGCGACGGCGGCGGGGCCGCCGAGGCTGCTCGGACTCGGAGTCGGCGTCGGCGTCGGCCGCCGCGCGGGCGTCGTCGTCCCCGGTGGCGGCTGCCTCCGGCGCCGCCCCGGCCCCAGGGGCTTCGCCGTGGCGCGAGCGGCCGGTGTCGTGGGAGGAGTCGGAGTCCTCCGCGTCCGACGGCACGGGCCCGTCGCCGGCCGAACCCGCCTCAGCGGTCTCGGGCGTCGGACGCACGCCCCCGGCGCCGTCCTCCTCGGGCGAGCCGGCCGACGACGACGTCGTCCCGGCTCCCCCGTCGGCGGCGCCCTCCGCCGCGGCGGCTGCAGCCTCGGCCAGCCGCTCGGCCTCGAGCTCCTCCGGGGCGACGCGCTCGGCCCACGGCACCCAGTCCGGGGCCAGGAGTGCGCCCGCGCCCGGGAGCAGACCCGAATCGCACACCGTCGGCACCTTCATGCGCGGCCCGCGGGCGAGCGTGACGAACCACTGCCAGCCCCCGTAGCCGGGCACCCGGGCCTCGAACCGGTGCATGACCAGCCGCTCGCCCTCGGCCGTGGCCTCCAGGTGGTCACCGATCTGGTCCTGCGCGACGAGCTCGGTCAGAGCCGCGCGCGCGGACTCCACCTGCGCGGCCAGCACGGCATCGAGCTTCGGAGTCCGTGCCACGCTCAGGAGTCCAGCTCGTCGGCGACGGCGCGGAGCACGGCAGCGATCTTGGCGCCCTGCTTGCCGTCGGGGTAGCGGCCCTTGCGCAGGCCGTTGGAGATGCCATCGAGCAGGCGGATCACATCCTCGACGATGACGGCCGTGTCCTCGGCCGGCTTGCGGCGGGCGCGCGCCACCGACGGCGCCTTGTCCAGGACGCGCGCGGCGAGCGCCTGCGCGCCCCGCCGCCCCTCCGCGACGCCGAACTCCAGCCGCGTCCCGGCCCGGAGCGTCTCCACGCCGCTGGGCAGGGCCGACTTGGGCAGGTAGACCTCCTGCCCGTCCTCGGTCACCACGAAGCCGAACCCCTTGGAGGCCTCGTACCACTTCACCTTGCCTACAGGCACTGTCTCTTCCCTCGTTCTTGCGTCGTGCGCGGGGCGCGGTAGTCGGCGCCGCCTGCGCAGTGGATTCCCAGCGGCGCCTGCGCTCGTCGATGCGATCGCGGCGTCCTCGCTGGGGAAGTCTGTATCTCTAGGGTACGTCACCGACAGCCGTGGCCGGAGCTGGTCCCGGCACGACGGCGGTCCGCCCGACTTTTGGGGCCCGGCCCGGCCCCCTCTACCTTTAACCCGTGAACACACCCGATTCCCCGACCCCAGCTCCCCCGGCCCCCGGGGCCCCGGCGGGACGGCCCGCGACGGCCGCCCTGCTCATGCGCGCCGCCGTGACGGTCGCCGTCGTCTCGCTCGTCTGCCTGGCGGCCATCCTGATCGGCTACGCCGCCGGTGCCGACCTGTGGCCGGGCTTCTTCGCGGTCGGCCTCTACGGCCTGCCGGCCGCGTTCGCCCTCCTGATCGCCAGCCTCCTCGTGAGCTGGGGCCAGCGGCGACGGCGGAAGAACTGACGTCGCTCGCACCGGACATCCAGCCAACTCCCAGACGAAGCTCCCACACTGGTCTCATGAGTGAGAAGAGCGCCGAGGCACGCCTCCTGGTTGTAGACGACGAACCGAACATCCGCGAACTGCTCGCGACGTCCCTGCGCTTCGCGGGCTTCGAGGTCTTCGCGGCCGCGAACGGGCGGGAGGCGCTGGAGCTCGCCGAGTCCGAGCAGCCCGATCTGGCCGTGCTGGACGTGATGCTGCCGGACATGGACGGCTTCACGGTGACCCGCAAGCTCCGCGCGGCGGGGCGGCACTTCCCCGTGCTGTTCCTCACCGCCCGCGACGACACCGAGGACAAGGTCACCGGCCTGACGGTCGGCGGCGACGACTACGTCACCAAGCCGTTCAGCCTGGACGAGGTCGTGGCCCGCATCCGCGCAGTGCTGCGCCGCTCCCGCCCCTTCGAGGACGAGGGCGCCATCATCCGGGTCGACGACCTGGAGCTCGACGACGATGCGCACGAGGTGCGCCGCGCCGGCGTCGTCGTGGACCTGTCCCCCACCGAGTTCAAGCTGCTGCGCTACCTGATGATGAACCCGAACCGCGTGCTCTCCAAGGCGCAGATCCTGGACCACGTGTGGGAGTACGACTTCAACGGGGACGCCTCCATCGTCGAGTCCTACATCTCCTACCTCCGCCGCAAGATCGACGCCCAGGAGGAGTGGACGCCGATGATCCAGACCAAGCGCGGCGTCGGATACGTGCTGCGCTCCGCCGAGCGCCGCTGACCCCTTGCGCTCGGCAACCCGCTTCCTGCGGCAGGTCTCGCTGCGGTCCAAGCTCACAGCGCTCATGGCGCTGCTGATGACCATCGGCGTCATCGCCACGACCTTCACGGCGTCGTTCTCGCTGCGCCTGACGATGGTGGACCAGATGGACCAGGACCTGGCGAGCTACTCGAGTCCGATGGCGAACATCCTGTACGCGGTGTACCAGGAGGAGTCGAGCCAGGACACGTCGCCGTCCTCGCCGTACCGGATGTGGGCGAACCTCGAGCTGACGCGCTTCCACGCGACCCTGCGCAACGCCGACGGCCAGGTGCTCGCCGAGCTGCCCGGGATCGAGGGCGACGACGAGCCCGTGATCGACCCGGTCGGCGTCGAGCACGTCAAGGAGGTCCACGACCTCGCGTTCACGGCGCCGGGGGCGACACCGGAGTCCGAGGGCTGGCGCTACCGCATGATCGACATGGCGAACGGGGCCGGGTACATCACCATCGCGCTGCCCCTGAGCGACGTCGAGCACACCGTCTCCGACGCGGCCGGGTCGATGGTGACCTCCGGGATGCTGGCCACCCTGCTGATGTCGCTGGTGGCGTACGCTGCCACGGGCCGCGCCTTCCGCCCGCTGGTGCGCGTCGAGCGCACGGCCGCGGCGATCGCCGCCGGGGATCTCTCCCGGCGTGTCGAGGAGACCTCGCACGACACGGAGGTCGGGCGGCTCTCCCGCGCCCTGAACGCGATGCTCGCGCACATCGAGCACGCGTTCCGCGCCCAGGAGGCCTCCGAGCGGAAGATGCGCCGCTTCGTCCAGGACGCCTCCCACGAGCTGCGCACCCCCCTGGTCACCATCCGCGGCTACTCCGAGCTCTACCGGCACGGCGGCATCCGCGAGCCCGAGCAGCTGGACTCGGCCATGGGCCGGATCGAGGGCGAGGCCAAGCGCATGGGACAGCTCGTCGAGGACCTGCTGACGCTGGCGCGCCTCGACGAGCAGCGTGCCCTGGAGCGGGTGCCCGTGGACCTGCTGCTGCTGGGCAGCGACGCGGTGGAGGACGCCCGGGTCAACGCCCCGGACCGCACCGTCCGGTTGGTGGGGCTCGACGGCGGCCCGGCTCTGCCGGCGCCCACGAGCGGCGACGAGTCGCGACTGCGCCAGGTGGTCGCGAACCTCCTGACCAATGCGCTGCGCTACACGCCCGAGGGGACACCGATCGAGATCGCCGTCGGGACGATGCCGGTCATCGACGGGCGCTCCGACTCCGTGCTCGAGATCCGCGACCACGGGCCGGGGATCTCCGAGGAGGACGCCGCGCGCGTCTTCGAGCGCTTCTACCGCGCCGACACGTCGCGGCACCGCGAGACGGGCGGCACCGGCCTGGGCCTGGCCATCGTGGCGGCCATCGTCGCGCAGCACGACGGCTCGGTGCGGCTCTCGGAGACCCCGGGCGGCGGTGCCACCCTGTCCATCCACCTGCCCTACGAGCCGATGCCGGACCATACCGGGGACGAGGACGTAGACCACGAGGAGGACGCGGCGGGGCCGCCGGCAGGTCCCGGTCGCGGCACCGTCGGCGACGGCACTCCCCCTCCACAGGGATCCTGAGCCGGGGCCGCTCCCCACAGGCACCCCGGGCCGTGCGCGCCGTGCCGGCCGCTCTCCGTAGCGTCGGGCCGTGGGGCGCTCGCCCCGCCGCGGTCCGTGGGCCGCGTCGAGGGCCGGCCCGTGGCGGACCGGCGCAGTGAAAGGGACATGCCATGAGCACATTTGCAGCGAACACGGCCGAGATGCGGACCAAGGCGGCCGCCGTCCAGGCGACCGTGGAGCGCCTCCGCTCGGAGGTCGCGAGCATGACGGCGAACCTCCGGGAGCTCGAGGGAACGTGGCAGGGCGCGGCGGCCACGAACTTCCAGGCCGTAGTCGCCGACTGGCACGGGACACAGCTGCGCGTCGAGGAGTCGCTCGCCTCGATCAACGGCGCGCTCGCCCGGGCGTCGCAGCAGTACGACGACGTCGAGTCCGCCAACGCGAGCATGTTCACCTACTAGGCGGCTGGCCCGTCCCCGCGCCCGTCCCCGGCCGCGGCGTACTGTGGTGCCCGTGGCCCTCTACATCGATCCGCCGGCGTGGCCGGCCCACGGCACCCTGTTCTCGCACCTCGTCTCGGACGCGTCGCTCGAGGAGCTGCAGGCCTTCGCCGAGCGGGCCGGCCTGCCTCCGCGCGCGTTCGACCGCGACCACTACGACGTGCCGGAGCGCCGCTACGAGCAGCTCGTGGCCCTGGGGGCCGTCCCGGTCTCCGGCCGCGAGCTGGTGCGGCGGCTGATCCGCTCCGGCCTCCGGGTCCCCGCCCGTCAGCGGGACGAGAGGCTGGAGGCCATCCTGCGGCGACGCTGGGACGCCCTGGGCCTGGACGGCCCGGCGGCCGCGGAGCGCGTCCGCGAGGAGCTGCTCCGCCGGTGGTCCGAGCCGCACCGGCACTACCACGGGCGCAGCCATCTGCTCGCGGTGCTGCGCGCCCTCGACACCCTGGCGGCCGCCGGTGGAGCACCCGCCGACGACTCCGCCCTGCGGCGGGTGCGTCTGGCCGCGTGGTTCCACGACGCCGTCTACGAGGGGGTCCCGGGGCGGGACGAGGAGGCCTCCGCCGCACTGGCGGAGGCGCGCCTGCGGGACCTCCTGCCTGCCGCCGACGCGGCCGAGGTCGCCCGGCTGGTCCGGACGACCGCCAGCCATTCGCCCGCTGCCGCCGACGCGGACGGCCAGGCGCTGTGCGATGCGGACCTGGAGGTCCTCGCCCGCCCGTGGCCGGAGTACCGGCGCTATGCCGAGCAGGTCAGGCAGGACTACGCCCACGTCGCCGACCCGGACTTCGCCGCCGGCCGGGCGGAGGTCCTGCGCGGCCTGCTCGCCCAGGATCCGCTGTTCGGGACCGAGGCCGGCCGGCGCCTCTGGGAGGCGGCCGCCCGAGCGAACCTCACGCGGGAGCTCGCCCACCTGGAGGGCGGTGGCGCCGGGTCGCCGACTAGCTGACGCGCGGCCGGACCCTCCGGGGCTCTCTGCGGGTGGTCTCCGCGGGTCTCTGCAGGTGGTCCCCGCGAGTCTCTGCGGGGCGATCGCTGGTTAAACGGCGGAGGTGCCGCACCCCCCTCGAGGGTGCGGCACCTCCGCTGCGTCGGACCCGGCCCGCAGTCGGACCGGGCCCGGGTGGCCAGGGCCTAGAAGCCGCCCATGCCGCCCATGCCGCCCATGTCGTCGCCGCCGCCGGCCGGAGCGTTCGGCTCCGGCTTGTCGGCCACGACGGCCTCGGTGGTGAGGAACAGGCCGGCGATGGACGCGGCGTTCTGCAGCGCGGAACGCGTGACCTTCACCGGGTCGTTGACGCCGGCGGCCAGCAGGTCCTCGTACACGCCGGTGGCGGCGTTGAGGCCGTGGCCGGACTCGAGGCCCTTGACCTTGTCGGCCACGACGCCCGGCTCGAGGCCGGCGTTGAAGGCGATCTGCTTCAGCGGGGCCTCGATGGCGACCTTGACGATGTTGGCGCCGGTGGCCTCGTCGCCCTCGAGGGCGAGCTTGCCGAAGGCACGCTCGCCGGCCTGGATGAGTGCCACGCCGCCGCCGGCGACGATGCCCTCCTCCACGGCCGCCTTGGCGTTGCGCACGGCGTCCTCGATGCGGTGCTTGCGCTCCTTGAGCTCGACCTCCGTGGCGGCACCGGCCTTGATGACGGCCACGCCGCCGGCCAGCTTCGCGAGGCGCTCCTGGAGCTTCTCGCGGTCGTAGTCGGAGTCGGTGTTGGCGATCTCGGCGCGGATCTGCTTGACCCGGCCGGCGATCTCCTCGGCGGAGCCGGCGCCCTCGACGATGGTGGTCTCGTCCTTGGTGATGACGACCTTGCGGGCCTGGCCCAGCATGTCCAGCTCGGCCTTGTCCAGCGAGAGGCCGACCTCCTCGGAGATGACCTGGCCGCCCGTGAGGATGGCGATGTCGGCGAGCATGGCCTTGCGGCGGTCGCCGAAGCCCGGGGCCTTCACGGCGACGGACTTGAAGCGGCCCTGGATCTTGTTCAGGACCAGCGTCGCCAGAGCCTCGCCCTCGACGTCCTCGGCGATGATCATCAGCGGCTTGCCCGACTGCATGACCTTCTCCAGGATGCCGACCATGTCCTTGATCGTGGAGATCTTGGAGTTGACGATGAGGATGTACGGATCCTCCAGCACGGTCTCCTGGCGCTCGGCGTCGGAGACGAAGTAGGCGGAGATGTAGCCCTTGTCGAAGCGCATGCCCTCGGTGAGCTCGAGGTCCAGGCCGAAGGTGTTGGACTCCTCGACCGTGATGACGCCTTCCTTGCCGACCTTGTCCAGGGCCTCGGCGATCAGCTCGCCGATCTGGGTGTCGCCGGCGGAGATCGACGCGGTGGCAGCGATCTGCTCCTTGGTCTCGATCTCCTTGGCGGAGCCGATGAGCTCGGCGGTGACGGCCTCGACGGCCTTCTCGATGCCGCGCTTGAGCGAGAGCGGGTCGGCGCCGGCGGCAACGTTGCGCAGGCCCTCCTTGACGAGCGCCTGGGCGAGGACGGTGGCGGTGGTGGTGCCGTCGCCGGCGACGTCGTCCGTCTTCTTGGCGACTTCCTTGACCAGCTCGGCGCCGATCTTCTCGTACGGCTCGTCGAGCTCGATCTCCTTGGCGATGGAGACGCCGTCGTTGGTGATCGTCGGCGCGCCCCACTTCTTCTCGAGGACGACGTTGCGGCCACGCGGGCCCAGCGTCACCTTCACGGCGTCGGCAAGGGTGTTCAGTCCGCGCTCGAGGCCGCGGCGAGCTTCCTCGTCAAATGCAATCATCTTGGCCATGGTTGCGTGTGGTCCTTCCGGGACATTCATGCGATGGAAGTGGAGTGACGGCAACGCCCGCGACGGACGAGCCTCCACGGCGGCGTTGTTCGGAACGCCTCCGCGAGCACCCTCGCTACCTCAATCCACGAATCACCGGTCGCCCGCAGCCGTCGGCACCCGGAGGTGCGTCTGGCAGTCGGGGCTTCCGAGTGCTAAACCAATTATTGGCACTCTCGAGCGGAGAGTGCAAGTAGGCCGACGGGCGGCCGCCCGCCCGCCGGCGCCGCTCGGGTGGGCGGGGGCACGGAGCGCACCCCGGCGGTGCTCCGGCCGGGCCCGGCCCGGCGCGGCCCCGGGCCCCGAGTCCCGGGTTCCGAACCGGTTACAGGCCCAGTCGCCGGAGGAAGTCGTTGACGAAGCGTCCCTGCGGGTCGTGCCGGCGCTGCAGCGCGACGAAGTCGTCCCAGCGCTCGTAGCCGCCCGCGACGGAGGCCGGGTCCAGCTGCCAGAGCTTGCCCCAGTGCGCCCGCACGCCCTCGCCGAGGGCCGCCTCGAGCTCCGGCAGGAGCGCCTCGACCGCCGGCTGGTCCGGCCTCCACGTGAAGTGGAAGGCCACGACGTCCTGCCCGTAGGCGGGGCTCAGCCAGAGGTCGTCCGCCCGGACGGTGCGCAGCTCGGAGACCTGCACGAGCGGCGCCAGGCGGGGCCCGAGCGCCTGCACGCGGGCGATCGCGGCGCGCGCGGCCTCCCGGGGCAGGAAGTACTCGGACTGCAGCTCGTCACCGCTGGAGGGGGTGAAGGCCAGTCGGAAGTGCGGCAGGCGCTCCGACCACAGACCGGGCAGTCCGAGCTGCTCGGTGCTCGCGCGGGTGTCGCCCCCGGGCAGCGGATGGCGCGGACCGTCCGCCGGCCGGGCCCCGAGTCCGGCGAGAACCGCCGCCGCGTTGCCCGCAGGGGCGTCGGCGCGGTCCTTGACCCAGATCTGGTCCACCCCGCCGGTCCCGCCCCAGGAGGTGAACAGCGAGACGCTGGTGCCGCACCCAGTGACGGCGTCGAAGTTCTCGACCACGGTGGCCCAGTCGAGCGACTCGAAGACCGTCTGGACGACCTGGTAGGCCGGCTCGACGTCGAGCTCCACGCGGACCACCACGCCGAGGGCCCCGAGGTGCACCACGGCCCCCGCGAAGTCCTCGTCGCCGCGCCGGTAGGTGCGCTCGGCGCCGTCGGGGGCCAGGAACGTCAGGGCGCGGACCGAGGTGGCGAGCGACCCGAGCCGGTCCCCCGAGCCGTGCGTCCCCGTGGCGATCGCTCCGGCGACCGAGATGTGGGGCAGCGAGGCCAGGTTCGCCAGGGCCAGGCCGTGCCGGGCGAGCTCCACCGCCAGGTCGCCGTAGCGCACGCCCCCGCCGAGGCCGACCGAGCGCCGGTCCGCGGCGATCTCGATGCCGGCCGGGAGGTCCTCGGCCGAGACGAGCGTGCCGGCGGTGTCGGTGATCGTGTTGAAGGAGTGCCGGCTGCCGACGACGCGCAGCTCCCCCTCGCCGGCGAGCGCCGCGAGGAGCTCCTCGCGGCTGCTCGGCCGGGCCATGGCCCCCGCACGGTAGGCGAGGTTCCCCGCCCAGTTGGTCTCGCTCGGTTGCATCGATTCCTCTCCCGGGGCCCGTCCGGACCGCCGCAGCCCTCGGTCGCGCCGGTGGCCTCCGTGAACATTCTGCCCGCGGGAGGCGCGGTCGATCGCCGCCGCCCCGCCCGCCGTCGTGCTCCCCTCCGCGTCAGGCGAGCCCCACGGCCGTCCAGGAGACCGGCGGCAGGGCCACCGTGAGCCGCCCGTCGACGACGCGGGCGGACTCGTTGCGCCGCGTCGTCACGCGCTCCGGGTCCTCCAGGGTGTTCTTGGCGTAGTGGTCCTCGTCGGCCATGAGGTGGCTCTCCTCGACGGACAGGTCCCCGAGTCGCGTGACGTCCACCGTGACGGTCAGCTCCTCCGTGGTGCTGCGGTTCACGAGGAAGACGGCGGCGCGGCCCGTCTCGTCGTCGTGGGTGGCCGCGGCGTCGACCAGCGGGACCTCGCCGTAGCGCTCCGTTGGGTAGGTGCCGGCCTGCACCGGCAGGCGGAGGGCCCGGCCCCGGGCCAGCCGCGACGTGATCGAGAACGGGAAGAACGTGGTCTGCCGCCAGGCCGGCCCGCCGGGCTCGGTCATGATGGGGCCGATCACGTTGACCAGCTGGGCCAGCGACGCGCTGGTGACCCGGTCGGCGTGGTTGAGCAGGGAGATCATGAGGCTGCCGAAGACGACGGCGTCCGCGACGGAGTACACGTCCTCCAGCAGGCGCGGCGCGACGGGCCAGTTGTCCAGCCCCGCGATCTTGTCCACGTTCTCGAACCGGGACTGGTACCAGACGTTCCACTCGTCGAAGGCGATGTCGATCCGCTTCTGCGAGCCGCGGACCGCGCCGACGTGATCCGCCGTCGCGACGACGGACTCGATGAAGCGGTCCATGTCCACCGCGGAGGCGAGGAAGGATCCGAGGTCCCCGCCCTTCTCCTCGTAGTAGGCGTGGCAGGAGATGTAGTCGACGTCGTCGTACGTGTGCGTCAGGACCGTGCGCTCCCACTCGCCGAACGTCGGCATGTGGGCGCTGGAGGATCCGCAGACCACGAGTTCGAGGTCCGCATCCACCATGCGCATGGCCTTGGCGGTCTGCGCGGCGATCTTGCCGTAGTCCTCGGCCGAGCGGTGCCCCACCTGCCAGGGGCCGTCCATCTCGTTGCCGAGGCACCACATCTTCACGCCGAAGGGCTCGCGGCGTCCGTTGCCGATGCGGCGCTCGGCCAGGGCCGTGCCGCCGGGGATATTGGCGTACTCGAGCAGCTCGAGCGCCTCGCGGGTGCCGCGGGTCCCGAGGTTCACGGCCAGCATCAGCTCGCTGCCGACCTTCTCCAGCCAGTCCGCGAACTCGTGCAGCCCGACCTCGTTGGTCTCGGTCGAGTGCCAGGCCAGGTCGAGGCGGCGGGGCCGATCCTCGCGGGGGCCGACGCTGTCCTCCCACTGGAAGCCGGAGACGAAGTTGCCCCCGGGGTAGCGGATCGTCGAGACGCCGAGTTCGCGGACGAGCGCGATCACGTCGCGGCGGAATCCGTCCTCGTCGGCCTCTGGGTGCGTGGGTTCGAAGATGCCGTCGTAGATGTGTCGTCCGAGGTGCTCGACGAACCCGCCGAAGAGCCGCCGCTGCACGGGGCCGACGCTGTGGTTCGGGTCGAGGGTCGAGGATGCGTCAGTCATGTTTTCACTTTCGTCGCGTGGGGGGGGTGCGGTCCCGGCGCGCCGCCGTCGCCGGCGCGCCGGGGAGCTGCGGTCCTACTTGATGGCGCCCGTGCTGAGGCCGCCCTGCCAGTAGCGCTGCAGGAAGAGGAAGGACAGGATCAGCGGAACGACCGAGATGAAGGCGCCCGACGTGATGAGGTTCCACACCTGCTCGCCGCCGGCCCCGGCGTTGGAGAGTGCGGTCCAGCGGTTCAGGCCGACGGTGACCGGCAGCAGGTCCGGGTCGGTGAGGACGGCCAGTGGCAGGAAGAAGTTGTTCCACGTCACGACGACGGAGAGCAGCAGCACCGTCACCACGCCGGGGCGGAGCATCGGGAGGACTACGGTGACGAATGTCCGGATCTCGCCGGCACCGTCGATCCGGGAGGCCTCGATGATCTCGTCCGGGATGGCGTCCTGGGTGTAGATGCGCATCAGGTAGACGCCGAACGGGTTCAGCAGGGAGGGCAGGATGACGGCCCACGGCGTGTTGATGATGCCGTAGTCGCTCAGCAGCACGAAGGTGGGGATCACCAGCGCGGTCAGCGGCACCATGACGGAGCCGAGGATGAGGGTGAAGACCCAGCTGCCGCCGCGGAACCGGAACTTCGCGAACCCGTACCCGGCGAGGACCGCGAGTATCGTGGCGCCGATGCCGCTGGTGAACGCGTAGAGGAACGAGTTCCCGAGCCAGCGCCAGTAGATGCCGTCCTGATGCTGGAAGAGACCGGCGATGTTGCCGAAGAGCGCGAAATCGTCGGCGAACCAGAAGGCGGGGCTGCCGAACAGGCCGGCGGTGTCCTTGGTGGCGGCGACCACGAGCCACCAGATGGGGATGATGAAGTAGAACGCCAGGATGATCAGGAAGGCGTGGGAGCCGACCCGCCGGCGGCCGGCCGGGCGCCGGGCACGGATGGTGCTTGTCGGGGTTGCCATCATTTGAGACCGCTCTGCTTGCGTGTGAGGAAGAGGAACACGAACGACCCGATGAACACGAGGATGCCCAGCGAGAAGGCGATGGCCGACGCGTAGTTGAACTGGCTGTAGGAGAACGCCAGCGAGAACGCGTACATGTTCGGCGTGTACGCCGCGTCGATCGATCCCTGGGCGATGCTCTGGAGGACGACGGGCTCCGTGAAGAACTGCAGGGTGCCGATCAGCGCGAAGGTGATGACCATGACCATCGAGGACGAGATCATGGGGATCTTGATCCGCAGCGCCGTCTGGAGCCCGTTGGCGCCGTCGATCCGTGCCGCCTCGTAGATGGCCGGGTCGATGGCCCGCAGCGCGGAGTAGATGACCACCATGTAGTAGCCGGCCCACTGCCAGGTCACGATGTTCACGAGCGAGGCGAAGATCGTGTCCGGGCCGAGGAAGTTCGGCGCGTCGAGCCCGAGTGCCGTGAAGATCGTGGCGCCGGGCCCGAAGCGGGGGCTGTACAGGAAGCTCCACATCAGGGCGCCGATTACCACCGGGACGGCGTACGGGACGAAGATGAAGAGCCGCGTCAGCTTGGACAGCCAGGTCGACAGCGTGTCGAGGACCAGGGCCGCGATCAGGGCGACAATCAGCTGCGCCGGGATCATCACCGCTCCGAAGCCGAGGACGCGGAGCATCCCCTCCAGGAACAGGGGGTCGTTGAAGGCCCGGACGTAGTTGGCCAGTCCGGTGAACTCGGTCCCCGCGGCGAGGGTCGAGGTGAAGAGGCTCATCCAGAGCGCGTAGCCCAGGGGGATGATCAGGAAGAGCGCGAAGACCAGCAGGAAGGGCGAGACGAAGAGCCAGCCCCAGCGCTGGCGCCGCCGGACGAGGACCGACCCCGCGGAGGCGCGGGCCCGGCTCGCGACCGGGCTCGGCTCGAGCGTCTGAGTCGTCATGGTGTATCTCCTAGTGGGACGGGAGGGCCGTGCGGGGCCCCGTCCCGCCGGCTGGCGGGACGGGGCCGGACACGTCGGGGGTGGCGGCCGGATCGGCGGCTATTTCAGCGTGAAGCCCTGCTCCTGGGCGTACTTCTCGAGGCTGCCCTGGAGGTCCTCGAGGGCGCCCGCGGCTTCCTTCTGCCCCTCGGTCATCGCGAAGAGCTCCTCCGTGAGCTGGTCGTAGGCGTAGTTCTGGAAGGGGCTGAACGTGAAGCCCTCGTAGCCCTGGGCGGCCTCGAGGAAGACGTCCTCGTTGATCTTCTGGCCGCCGAAGAAGGGGTACTCCAGCTCGCGGAAGTACTCGGATTCGAGCATCGGCTTCCAGAGCGGGAACAGTGCGGCCTCCTCGACCCCGATCCTCCACGCCTCCTCGGTGCCGAAGATCTCCTGGGCCACCAGGGCGGCGGCCTCCTTGTCCTCGGCCTGCTCGGTGACGGCGAAGGTGGAGCCGCCCCAGTTCACCTGGGTCGGGTTCTCCAGGTCCCACTGCGGGAGCGGGGCGGCGCGCCACACCGCGTCCGGGTCGGTGTCGGAGAGTCCCTGCAGGTACCCGGGTCCCCAGGCGGCGGCGAGGTAGATGGCGTAGGTGCCGTCCACGAGCTTGGTGTTGTAGTCGGCGGTGAAGGCGTCGTCGGTGCTGACGAGCCCCTCGTCGACGAGGCCCTCCCAGTAGGCGAGGACGTCCTTGGAGGCCTGGTCGTCGACCTCGATGCCGATCTCGGCCGGGTTGGCGGGGTCGTACTCGTACGGCGCGGAGCCGGCCTGGGCGAAGAGCGCCTGGTTGAAGGCGCGGCCGTTGGTGGGGAAGTTGGCGAGGACGCCGGGGGCGCCGGCCTCCTTCAGCTGGACGGCCGCGGCCTCGAACTCCGCCCACGTGGTCGGCGGGGCGATGCCGTACTCGTCCAGGATGTCCTGGCGGTAGAGCATGCCCATCGGGCCGCCGTCGACCGGGACCGCGTAGACGGCGTCCCCGCTGGAGACGTCCTTCCAGGCGCCCTCGGTGTAGTCGCCCTCGATCTCGCCGACGCCGTACTCGGTCAGGTCCACCAGCGCGTCGCGGATCGCGAAGCTGGACAGCACCTCGGCCTCGAGCATGATGACGTCGGGGGCGCCGGAGCCGGCCTCGATGGCGGTGGAGAACTTCGTGTACTCGTCGTTGCCCTGCCCGGCGTTGGTCCAGCAGACCTGGACCTCGTCGTGCGTCTCGTTGAAGTGGTCGACGACCTGCTCGAAGGCGGGGTACCACGCCCAGACCGTCACCTGCTTCGCGTCGGGGTGGACGACGTCGTTGGTGCAGGCGGCCTCGGCCTCGCCGGAGCAGGCCGCGAGACCGACCATGGTCAGCGCGGCGACCGTGGTCGCGGCGGCCATTCTGGAAGTCCTGGACTTCATCGTCAATACGTCCCTCTCGTGGATGCGATGCTGATCGTGCCGGGCGGCCGGCGGGGTCCGGCCCACTGCTGCGGCCCGTCCCAGCCCCGGGCGGGGCCGGCGGAGTGCGGGGGACGGCGCTCCGCCCTCCCGGTACAACGTTGTACCGTAAACGTTGTACCCAGTATCTTGGCTGGCCTTCAGACCCCTGTCAAGCGAAATTTGTGAAGCAGGTCACCGCGCCACGGTGGACTCGCGGGCGACGACGCGGAAGTCGGCCAGATGGCGCTGCGGGACGGCATCGCCGCCGCCGGACTCGATCCGCTGCAGCAGGAGCCCCACCGCGGTCCGGGCGATCCAGCCTCGCCCGGGGTCCACCGTGGAGAGCGAGGGAATGGCGTACGGGGCCTCGTCCAGGTCGTCGAAGCCGATCACGGCGACGTCCTGCGGCACCCGGCGCCCGGCCTCCTGGAGCACGCGCATGGCCCCGAGCGCCAACGTGTCGTTGAGCCCGAACACCGCGTCGAAGGCCACGCCACGGGACAGCAGCTCGCGCATCGCGTTGGCGCCGTCGGCACGATGCCACAGCTCCGAGTACCCGATCAGATCCTCGTCGAACGGGATCCCCGCGGCCGCCAGCGCCTCCCGGTAGCCGGCCAGGCGTAGCCCCGCCGAACCGACGACCTCGCCCGCATGGGCCCCGACGACGGCGATGCGGCGCCGCCCGAGGGAGAAGAGGTGGTCCGTGGCGGCCCGCGCGCCGGCGACGTTGTGCATGGTCACGTGGTCCGTCGGCGCGTCGAAGACGCGCTCGCCCAGCACCACCAGCGGATAGTCGACCCGGAGCGCCTCGACGTCCTCCTGCCCCATCCCCAGCGGGGAGAAGATCAGCCCGTCCGTCATGTTCAGCCGGGGGCTCTTCAGCAAGGCGATCTCGCGGTCGCGGCTGGCGCCGGTCTGCTCGATCAGCACGACCACGCCGGCCGCCTCGGCGGTCTCGATCACGGCTGCGGCGAGCTCCGCGAAGTAGCTCAGCGCGAGATCGGGCACCGCGAGCGCGAGGGCGCCCTTCCGTCCCGAGCGGAGCCCCCGGGCCGTGAGGTTCGGCGTGTAGCCGAGCTCCTCGACGGCGGCCTGCACCAGGGCACGGGTGGTGTTCCCGACATTCGGGCGGTCGTTGATGACGTTGGAGACCGTCTTGATGGACACGCCGGCGCGCCGGGCGACATCGTGCAGGGTCACGGCCATGATTCCTCCTCGCGGTGGACGGAATCACAGCTTACAACGTTGTACATGGCTGCCTGCCGCCCGCCGGCAGACGGGAGGGCGGCGAACCGGTCAGTTGACGGTGCCGAGGACCACGCTGATCTCCAGGGGGATGTTCTCCGTCTGGTAGATCGTCGCGATGCCCAGCTCGTCGGCGATCGCACGCGCCGTGGCCGCCGAGGCCTCGCCGCGGTAGTAGACCACCGTGGGCTCCACCTGGCGGGTCCAGTTGCCCGTCACCACCTCGGTGTACCCGGCCGCGCGCAGGGCGTCGGCGCGGGTCCCCGCCAGGCCGGGCTCGGTCGACGCGTTGTAGACGCCGACGGCGATGCCCTGGTCCACCGCGCCCGATTCGCCCGGCTGCTCGCTCTGCTCGTCCTCGCCGGTGGCGGGATCGGAGGCGTCGCCGCCGTCCTCGCCGCCCTGGCCGGCCCCGTCCTGGCCGTCCTCGGCCGCCGGCGACCCGCCGTCGTCGCCCTCCGAGGACTCCGCCGCGGGCTCGCCGCTCTGCGTCGCCGAGGACGACGCGTCGGAGCCGGCCGTCGGCTCGGCGCCGAACTGGGGGCGCAGCAGCGTGAAGGCGACGATGCCGATGATCAGCGCGGCCACGCCGAAGAGCATGAGCGGCCAGAGGCCGCCGCGTTTGACAGGTGCCATCCCGGCGTCGAGCCGGTGCACACCCTGACGGTCCGTGTATTCCGGGACTCGGTCGAACTCGTCGCTGGGGTACTTACTCACTAAACGTCCTTTGATGCGGCCTGGGGGCTGATTCGTCGTCGCGTCGTTCGTAGTCTACGCAACCGCTTGATCAACATCGGATCATGGGCCAGAGCGGCGTCGGTGTCGATCAGCACGTTGAGCCGCTGGTAGTAGAGCGTCGGCGAGAGCTCGAACTCCTCCCGGATCACCTGGTCCTTGGCGCCAGCGTGCTTGAAGTGCCGTTTCTCGAGCTCGAGCATGCGCTGCTCGAGCTCGGACAGCTCCTCCTGCGGCATGCGCCCTCCTCGTCTCCTCCATCGGCCCGGCCTGCCCGGCCGGCCCCGCCACTCTACGGCGGAACCCGCCCGGCCCGCCCGGCGTCCGTGGGTCCCCGTCCGGGACCCGACCATCTACTTTAATGGGCGCATGGACTTGGCCGAAGACTGGCGCACCGCACTGGCCCCCGTGGCCCCCGCGCTCGACGAGGTGCTGGGGGCCGTCGCGGCGCGCCGGGCCGCGGGCGAGCAGATCCTCCCGGCGGAGCCGCACGTCCTGCGGGCCTTCGGCCGCCCGCTGTCCGAGGTGCGCGTGCTGATCGTCGGCCAGGACCCCTACCCGACGCCGGGGCACCCGATCGGGCTGAGCTTCGCCGTCGACGGGCACGTCCGGCCACTCCCCCGGTCCCTGGCCAACATCTACCGGGAGCTGCAGTCGGACCTGGGCGTCGCGCCGCCGGCGCACGGGGACCTCTCCGCGTGGCAGGGGCAGGGCGTCATGCTCCTGAACCGGGTCCTCACCGTGCGCGCCGGGGAGGCCGGGTCCCACCGCGGGCTCGGGTGGGAGGCCGTCACCGACGCGGCCATCCGGGCGCTGGCGGCGCGCGGCGGTCCGCTCGTCGCCGTCCTCTGGGGCCGGGACGCCCAGCGCCTGGCCCCGCTCCTCGCGCCCCGCGGGGCGGACGGCGCCGGCGCTGGAACGGGCGCGGGTACGACGGCGGTCATCGCCTCCGCGCACCCGTCGCCCCTGTCCGCCCGGCGCGGCTTCTTCGGCTCGCGGCCGTTCAGCCGGGCCAACGAGCTGCTCGCGGCGCAGGGCGCCCCGCCCATCGACTGGACGCTTCCCGCGCAGCCCTCGGCCCTCGCCTCCCCGGGGACCGGGGAAGCCCCGACCGGTCCGCCGTCCCCGCCGGAGCGGGACGGGCGCGCGGGCGGGCAGGGCTCCCTGTTCTGAATCGACCGCTCCGTGTCAGCGGCGGCGGATCCGGCGGCGCTCGTGCGAGTTCCAGCCCTTGGTCAGCGGGCGGGCGATGGTGTCGCCGAGCACGATCCCGGCGGCGATGGAGAGGATGATGCCGAACGCGTTCATGATCTGCGTGATGCCGAGGACCAGGTCGCCCGAGTCGACCGTGATGCCGTACATCGCCCGGAAGATCATGAGCCCCGGGAGCAGGAACATCATCGCCGGCACCGCGACCACCATCTGCGGTGCCTCCATGCGCAGCGCCACCCAGCGGCCCGCGGCGCCGATCACCACCGCGGCCGCGGCGGGGGCTAGCCGGGAACCGATGCCGAGCTGCTGCACCAACAGCATCGTGAGGTAGCCCAGCACCGAGACCGCGGCGGTCGGAAGCAGGAGCTTCGGTGAGGACTGCTCGAAGACCGTGCCCGCCGTGATCGCCAGCCCCACCACGAGGACCAGGAACCACGTGGGATAGGCGATCGCGGTGGCCTCCGTGACGTCGACCGTGCCGATGCCGGAGAGGTCGCCGATCACGATGCCCGTCATGATGCCGGAGACGATCGCCGCGAAGATCATCATGGCCGGCAGGAGTCGGCCGATCGCCGTGACGGGGAACCCGTTGATGGCGTCCTGCGCGGACGCGACGAAGCGGGCACTGGGCAGCAGCAGCATGATCCCGCCGGCGATCACCATCGACGGCTCGATGGGGACGTGGAAGCGCCACAGCAGCAGCGCCGTGGTGGTGATCAGGACCGAGGCGAACGCGGTGGCGAAGAACTCCGGGATGCGCCAGCTCGCCGACACCTTGAAGAGTTGCGAGACGGCCAGCCAGGACAGGAAGGCGATGATGCCGCCCAGGAGGCTGCCGCCGCTGAAGAGCACGAAGCAGCCGGCGAACACGCCGCCGCCCGCGTCGGCCATCCAGCGCGGGAACGGCTTGGGCTTGCGGGAAATCGCCTCCAGCCGCTCGATCGCCTCGCGCCGGTTGACGTCGCCGGCGACGATGTCCGTGACCAGCTGGTGGACCAGCGCCAGGCCCGCGTAGTTGCTCGTCCACGAGCGGACCACGCGCAGCAGGCTGATCGGCATCTGGTCGTCGCCGGCGTAGTTGATGTGGATGGACTGGTTGGTGATGTCCACGTCCACGTTGCGCAGTCCGAAGGACGCCGTGACCGCGATGATGCTGGTCTCGGCCTCCAGGGCGCCGCCGCCGAAGCGGAACATGATCTCCGCGAGGTCGAGCGTGAACTCGAGCGTCTCGCGGGCGTCCGTCTCGTGCACGCCCGTCTGCACCGTGGGGTTGGCGTAGGGGCTGCCCACCAGCCGGTCGACGATCGAGAAGGCCTGCGTGGGCGGGTGCTCCGTGGTCAGGAGGCGGGAGAAGACGCGGCGGGCGCTCGGGGCGGGCCGCCAGGAGGGCAGCCGTCCGCGCCCGGCCCGCTGCTGGGCGGCCGTCGTCGGCTGCGGCGCCGTCTGCGGGTGCACCGGGTGCGCCTGCGAGCCGGGATAGGCCTGGGTCGGCGGCCCTTGGTACGTGCCCGTGCCGGGGTACGTCCCCGTGCTCGGGTAGGCGCCCGTGGCGGGGTACGACGTCGTCACCGGCCCACCGGGCCAGCGCGGCCTGGGCGTGCCGCCCTTGGGCGGACGCAGGGCCCCCGTCGGCGGCGGTCCGGCGGACGCGGCCGGGCCCGGTCCGGACGGGTCGGCCCCGGGAGCACCGGCCCCTTGGGCAGCCGAGCCGGCGCCCGGGGAGGGTGCCCCGGTGTCCGGGCCTCCGGTCGTCGGGGCCTGCCCGGCCTGGTGCGGCGTGCCGTAGCCGGAGGGGCGGTCGGCGTCGTCGTCGCGCTCGATGGCGGGCCCGCCCTCGGTGCTCGTGACGCCGTGGCCGTAGTTCAACGCCTCCCACTCGATCTCGGCCTGCGTGCGGTCGTCGTTCGGGTCGGCCGACGGCGGCAGGACGGGCGCGGGGCGGGGCGGTGGCGCCAGGGGGTTGGCGATCTGCGACGTGACGATCCTGGGAATGGGCCCGGCGACCGGGTTCGCGTCGGCGGAGGAATCGGGTCCGCCGCCCTGTCCGGTCTGGGAGTCGTGCGCCGCGGATTCGTGCGCTGCAGAACCAGCCCCGGCACCAGCTGCGGAACCAGGGGTGGCGGCGGACGCCTCCGCCTCGTCCCCGTTCTCGGGGGCGAGCGCCGAGGACGTGGCCGGGGACTCGAAGTGGACGCGCGACTGCTGTTCCTCCCCGCCTGACGGCTCGGGTTCGAACGGTTGCGTACGACTCACCTGGCGACTCCTCCAAGACTGCTCTCGCCGCTCACTTTACAGCCGCCCCGGAGGCGTGGGTACGGGCGGGAATAGATAGCTTCGCCACAGGGTTTTGCATGCAAATACATCTATTTTTGGAGGCGGTATGGACAGCGTGCTGGAACTCGGCGTCGAGACGTTCGGGGACGTCAACGTGGAGGCCGAGACCGAGGGACACGCCCACGCCCGGGTGCTGCGCGACGTGGTCGAGGAGGGCGTCCTGGCGGACCAGGCCGGCCTGGACTTCTTCGGGGTCGGCGAGCACCACCGGGCCGACTACGCGGTGTCCGCGCCCGAGGTCGTGCTGGCCGCCGTCGCGGCGCGGACGGAGCGCCTCCGGCTCGGTTCGGCCGTGACCGTGCTGAGCTCGGACGACCCCGTGCGCGTCTACCAGCGCTTCGCCACGCTCGACGGCATCTCCGGCGGCCGCGCGGAGATGATCCTGGGCCGGGGGTCCTTCATCGAGTCTTTCCCGCTCTTCGGCTACGACCTCCACGACTACGAGGTCCTCTTCGACGAGAAGCTCGACCTCATGCGCAGGCTCCTCCGCGAGGAGCCGGTGACGTGGGCCGGCCGGACGCGGTCCCGCCTGACGGGCCAGGACGTCCACCCGAGGACAGAGGGCGGTCTGCCGGCCTGGGTCGGCGTGGGCGGCAGCCCGGAGTCCGCGGTCCGCGCGGCCCGCCGGGAGCTGCCCATGATGCTCGCGATCATCGGCGGCGACCCGCTGATGTTCAAGCAGTTCGCCGACATCTACCGCAACGCGCTCGAGGAGTTCGGGCACGGGCCGCGCCCGGTGGGCGCGCACCTGCACGGCTTCGTGGCGGAGACGGACGAGCAGGCCAAGGAGCTGCTCTGGCCGCACTACTACGCGCAGATGTCCAAGATGGGCCGGGAGCGGGGCTGGCGGGGCTACGGTCGCGGGCAGTTCGAGGCTTCTGCCGGGCCGGAGGGCAACCTCGCCGTCGGCTCGCCGGAGACGGTCGCCCGGAAGATCGCGCGCGTCGCCCGGCACCTGGGCCTCGCGCGCATGGACCTGAAGCTGAGCAACGGCACGCTGCCGCACGGGGAGATCGCCCGCAGCATCGAGCTGCTCGGGACCAGGGTGGCGCCGCTGGTGCGCGACATGCTGGCAGACTGAACCGCTGCCGCAGACGCAGGAAGCCCCCGGCGCTGCCGGGGGCTTCCTCGGTCTGGCCGACCGTGGCGGTGGATCTTACTGGACTCGAACCAGCGACCTTTCGCGTGTGAGGCGAACGCTCTAACCAACTGAGCTAAAGATCCGGGGATGCGTGCCTGCGTGCAGGCACCGGACTATCTTAACGGCACCGCGGCCCCGCCGCCAAATCGGTCCGGGCCGGCGGGTGGCACGCTCCCCCAGGGGCCGGTCAGTCGCTCAGTCGCTCAGTCGCTCAGCGTCCTCCATCCGCCCTCGAGCCACAGGTCCGCCAGCAGGACCCTCCACAGCCGCAGCCGCATGCTGCGCGCGGGCGGCAGATCCGGGTAGGGGGCCATGGCCTCGGCGATGGGCTTCTCGATCAGTCTCCGCACGACGTCCCGGGTCTCGTCCCCGAGCAGCGGCTCGAGGACGGCGTACCGGGGGCTGGCGAGGAGATACCGTGCGACCGAGCGGAACGGGTCGCCCGCGTACTCCTGGAACGCGGGACGGTCCACGGCCGCGGGGCGGACCACCGTGCCGGTGTAGGGCGGCGCCACGGCCATCCGCTCCTCGTAGTGCGGCCCGGAGACGCCCTCCATGGGCTGCGTCAGCTCGAACCGGAAGCGGCCGTCCGCGGGCGTCGGCACCCGGACCGCCTCCGGCCAGATGCGCTCCACGGCGAGGAACGCCGCGATGTTGCGCATCCGGTTCAGCGCCGGCAGGACGTCGGCCACCGCGGCGACCTGGGAGTCCAGGAACGGGTACATCAGCTGGCTGATGCGGTCCACCTGGATGTTGTGCGGCTGCAGGTAGCGGCTGGAGCGGATGTCCCGGGCGTACATGTAGAGGTACTCCAGGTTGCTCGTCCCGTGGACGCTGGCCATCCAGGCCGCCACGGTGTCCCGGGTCTGCGCGTTCAGCTCCGGGTTGAGCATGCGCGCGTCGACGCCGAAGAGCTTGGCGCGGACCTCGTCCAGCGTGTTCCGCCCGGATTTGTCGAGCACGCCCTTGAAGAGGGGCCACTGGCCGGCCGCGAGCATCTCGCGGTCGTGCATCGGCGCTGCCGCCGCGTAGGGGGCGGTCAGCGCCTCCGACGGCAGGAAGCCCTGCGACTCGAAGATGGAGCGGCGCATGGACTCGATGAAGCCCTCGTCGTCGGTCAGCTCCGGGTAGACCACCTGGTGCGGGACGCCGGCGCGCTGGGCGAGGATCGCCGCGACGGCGGCATCCGGCGAGGTCTGCCCGCCCTGGGTGACCGTGGAGATCTCCAGGACCGGGTGCTCGCGGAGCAGCCCGAGGATGATGCGGCTGTCCAGCCCGCCGCTCAGTCGCAGCTGGACGGTGTCCGAGTAGCGGCGGTCGACGCAGCGGCGGGTCGCGGCCCGGAACGCCTCGGCGAGCTCGGCGGCTCCGGTGTGGCGCTCGTTCTCCTGCTCCACCAGCTCGACCCGGTCCGCCACGGGTGCGGGGCCGAGGCCGATCCGGCCGTCCACCACGGCGAGCGTGCTGCGCGGCTCGAGGGTCGTGACGCCCTTGAAGGGCGTGGCGCCGCTGATCGAGAAGCCGAAGTTCAGGTACTCGGGCAGGTACCGCTCGGTGTCGAGCTGGACGCGGGACAGGTCGCCGTCGTTCATCGCCAGGGCGATGAGCAGCGGGCGATTGGACACGTACGTGTAGTCGGCGTCCTGCGCGTAGTGGACGGCCTCGACGGTCGGCACCGTGTTCCACGCGAAGAGCCGCTCGGTGCTCTTGTCGCCGATCATGGCCATGTAGGTGCCCCAGACGGGCTCGGAGTAGCGCAGCTGGCCGGCGCCCGAGGACATCGCCCGCCACAGTGGGGTCGCCGTCCGCGGCGAGGAGCTCGCGGCCCAGCGGCCCTTGAGCGTGTAGAAGACGTCGGTCTCGCCGTCGGCGGTCCACTGGGCGACGGCGCCGCCGTTGATGCTGAGGTCCGGCCGGACGGTCGGCTCCGCCCGGTAGCGCGGGCCGAGCCGCGGCCGGGCCGCGTCGGCCACGGAGGCGAGCAGGGGTTCGAGCGGGCGGTGGGAAGGTGCTTCCGGGCCGCGCGGGATGACGGCGAGTGTGAGGGCCATGCTGCACAATCTACTGAGCGGCGCGGCCGCCAGCCAGCAGGCCGCGGTGCCCGGGCGGCGTGGCGCGCCCGCCGCCTCGTCCCCGCCGGCCGGGTGCCGGGGCGCCGGAGAACTCCCCGCCGATTCCCAGCTCAGCGCTAGAACCCCACCTGTTCGTCGGCGTACGCTCGGTCACAGGTCACGCCCACGTGTTCTGCCACGAGTCGATTCGGAGGGGAGCCCGCCATGACAACACCCGACGCGTCCACACCCGAGAGCACCTCGCTCTGGCTGTCGCGGGCGACCGCGGCGCACGGGGCGCGCAGCTCCACCGGCCCCGACCCGGTTCACCCCGAGCCGTTCGAACCGGATGCGGAGTACGACGCCGTGGTGGTCGGGGCCGGGATCACCGGCCTGACGACGGCGCTGCTGCTCGCCCGCTCGGGCGTCACCGTGGCGGTCCTCGAGGCCCGGCACGTCGGTGCCGTCACCACCGGGCACACCACCGGCAAGGTCAGCCTGCTGCAGGGCACCACCCTGTCCGGCCTGCAGCGGAAGACCAGCGCCGAGGTCGTGCAGGCGTACGTCGACGCGAACCGGGAGGGCCAGGCGTGGCTGACCCGCTACCTGGACGAGCACGAGGTCCCCTACCAGCGGCGCCCCGCCTACACGTACGCGACCACCCCGTCCGGGCTCGAGTCGCTGGAACCCGAGCTCCACGCCGCGCGCGACGCCGGCCTCGACGTCCACTTCACCGAGAACGTGGGGCTGCCCTTCGCGACCGCCGGTGCACTCCGCCTGGACGGCCAGGCGCAGATCGACCCGCTGCCGGTCCTGGTGGCGCTGGCCGCGGACCTGCGGGCGCACGGCGGCGTCCTGATCGAGGGGGTGCGGGTGCGCGACGTCGACGCCCCGCGGGCCGCCGGCGAGCGCGTGACGCTGACGACGTCGCTGGGCCGGGTCCTCGCGGACCAGGTGGTCCTCGCGACGGGCACGCCGATCCTCAACCGGGGGCTGGACTTCGCCCGGCTGGAACCCCACCGCTCCCACGCGGCCGCGTACCGGCTGCCGGGCTCCGCACGGCCGCCGCAGGGAATGTACCTCTCGGTGGACCAGCCGAGCCGCACGCTGCGCACCGCACCGGATCCGCACGGCGGCGACGTCCTGGTGGTCGGCGGCAACGGCTACCCCGTCGGCCGCAGCGCCTCCCCCGCCGCCCTCGCGGACGAACTCCACGACTGGACGCGCCAGCAGTTCGCGGGGGCGGAGCGCACCCACCGCTGGTCCGCGCAGGACTACCGGGCCACGGGCCTGGCCCCGATCGTGGGCGCGCTGCCTGGCAGCGGCCGGCGCATCCACGTGGCGACCGGCTTCAACAAGTGGGGCCTGACCAACGGCGTCGCCGCCGCGCTGTCGCTCTCCTCGCACATCCTGGGCGGGCGGACCGACTGGGCCGAGACCCTGTACGACCATGCGCCCACGCTCGGCGGCATCGCCGACGCGCTGAGGATCAACGCCAAGGTCGCCGCGCACCTGGCCTCCGGATGGGTCTCCGCCGAGACGTCCCGGTCCGAGGAGAACCGCACCGAGGGTGCCGCCGCGCGTCCGGTCGATCCAGCGGAGGCCCCGGCGGACCGCTCCCCGGCGTCCCGCGCCCCGGGGGCCGGCGGTCTGCCTCCGGAGGGGCAGGGCGTGGTGCACCGCCAGGGCATGGCGCCGGTGGCGGTCGCCAAGATCGGGGGCCGGGTCTGCCGGGTCTCGGCCGTGTGCACCCACCTGGGCGGCGTCCTCGACTGGAACGACGCCGAGCGCACCTGGGACTGCCCGTTGCACGGCTCGCGCTTCACGCCGGACGGCGAGGTGCTCGAGGGTCCGGCGACGCGGGACCTGCCCTCCCGCTGACTCCGCGGACGCGAAGGGCCGCCGCCTCCGGAACGGAGACGGCGGCCCTTCGTGCTTCAGTCGCGAGCCCCCTGCCGGATTCGAACCGGCGACCCTCTGTTTACAAGACAGATGCTCTGGCCAGCTGAGCTAAGGGGGCGGGATGGGTGCCGCGCCGCGAGCGGCGGGCAGCCCGTCCAGATTAACCCACGGGGTACGACGGCGGCGAATCACCGCCGTCGTACCCCTGCGTCACGCTGCCGCTACGCGGCGGCGGGCTGAGGGCCGGGTGTCAGCCGAGGCGCTCGCCGACCCACGCGGCGAAGTCGGGCTGGCCCTGCATGTCCCACTCCTCGCCGTCGAGCCACACGCTCGGGGTGCCCGGGATGGCGTCGGCGACGGCCGCCTCGTGCGTGGCCTGGGCGAACGGGCGGTACGTGCCGGAGTCGATGCAGTCCTCCAGGCCCTCGGCCCCGTTCTCGGCGGCCAGCGCGGCCAGGCCGGCGTTGTCCAGCTCCTCCTCCTGCTGCGCCATGAGCGCGGAGGCGAAGTCCATGTAGGCCGTCGGCGCCTGATCGGCGACGCAGGCCAGGGCGTTGGCACCGCGCGAGGAGTAGTTCGTCGAGGAGTTGCCGTCCAGGAACGCGACGTTGCGGTACTCGAGCACGATGTCGCCGCTGGCGACCCACTCCTCGAGCTGGTCGCCGTACTGGCCCTCGAACTGCGCGCAGTGCGGGCAGTTCACGTCCACGTAGACGACCATCTCGGCGGGGCCGCTCTCGGCGGGCTCCTCACCGGCGACGCCGCGCGGTTCCGGGGCCGCCCCCTGCGGGAGCGGCTCCCCGATGTCATCGAGGCTGATGGTGCGCTCGCCGGTCAGCTCGGGGTCCACGGTGACCCCGCCCTCGCCGTCGGAGACCAGGACGATGCCGCCGTGCTCGTTGCCGCCCTGCGGGATCGGCCCCGACTCGGGGATCTCGGCGTTGCGGTTCTGGACGACGATCATGATCACGAGGGCCACGATGACCACCATGGCGCCCACGACGCCGAGCTTGACCAGCAGCGATTTGCGCTTGGCCTTGGCCTGCTCCTCCCCGTGGAGCCGGCGCGCCGCCTCGCGGGCGGACGAGCTCCGCTCGGCCTTGCTCGGTCGTTTCGGGGACTCAGCCATGCTGGGAACATCCTTATCTGTCGGCTGAAGGTTCGTGTGCTCCCGCCATATTAGTGGACGCTATAGGCTCGGGCATGACGGTGCTCTATCCAACCTAGTCGAGGAGAAACGCATGTCCGCTTCCGCCCAGGACCAGAACCCCGAGCAGTTCGACTTCGTCGTCGTCGCCAACCGTCTCCCGGTGGACCGGGTCGTGAACGACGACGGCGAGGCCTCGTGGAAGCGCTCGCCCGGCGGCCTGGTCACCGCGCTCGCGCCGGTCATGACCGCGGCCGACGGCGCCTGGGTGGGCTGGCACGGCGCCCCGGACGAGACCGTCGAGCCCTTCGAGCACGACGGCATCCAGATCGTCCCGGTCGAGCTCTCCGAGCGGGAGGTCAACCACTACTACGAGGGCTTCTCCAACTCGACGCTGTGGCCGCTGTACCACGATGTGATCGTCACCCCCGAGTACCACCGCGCGTGGTGGGACAGCTACCGGCGCGTCAACCAGCGCTTCGCGGACGCCACGGCGGCCGTCGCCGCCGAGGGCGCCACGGTGTGGGTGCAGGACTACCAGCTGCAGCTGGTCCCGAAGATGCTGCGGGCGGCCCGGCCGGACCTGCGCATCGGCTTCTTCAACCACATCCCCTTCCCGCCGGTCGAGATCTTCGCCCAGCTGCCCTGGCGCCACCGCGTGCTCGAGGGGCTGCTCGGCGCCGACCTGATCGGCTTCCAGCGCGCCTCGGACGCCTCCAACTTCATGGGCGCGGTCCGCCGGATCCTCGGCTTCACCATCCGCGGCCAGCAGGTCCACGTGCAGGACGAGGAGGGCAAGCTCACCCACATCTCGCGCGCCGAGGCCCATCCGATCTCGATCGACGCGCAGGCCGTCGCGAAGATGGCGAACGACCCGAAGGTCCAGGCCCGCGCCAAGGAGATCCGGCGCGGCCTGGGCAACCCGGACGTGGTGCTGCTCGGCGTGGACCGGCTGGACTACACCAAGGGCATCGGCCACCGGCTCAAGGCGTTCGACGAGCTGCTCGAGGACGGCCGGCTGGAGGTCGGCGGTGCGGCGCTGGTGCAGGTGGCGAGCCCGAGCCGCGAACGGGTGGAGAAGTACAAGGAGCTCAGGGACGAGATCGAGCTGACGGTGGGCCGCATCAACGGCCAGCACGACACCATGAGCCACACCGCCGTCCGGTACCTGCACCACTCCTACCCGTTCGAGGAGATGGTGGCGCTCTACCTGGCCTCCGACGTCATGCTGATCACCGCCCTGCGCGATGGCATGAACCTGGTCGCCAAGGAGTTCGTCGCCGCGCACGTGGACAGCCGGGGGGCCCTGATCCTCTCCGAGTTCGCCGGGGCCGCCGACCAGCTCAAGCACGCCCTGCTGGTCAACCCGCACGACATCGACGCGCTCAAGGAGCGCATCATCGAGGCGGTCCGGATGCCGACGACCGAGGCGCAGCGCCGGATGCGCATCATGCGCCGGCAGATCTCCACCAACGACGTCAACCGCTGGTCCCGCCGCTTCCTCAAGTCGCTCTCCGCGGACCCGGCGGAATCCGCGCACCGGACCGAGAACCGGACCACGGGCGCCGGTGACCGCGACCAGGAACCGGACAGCGCGCCCGAGCCGGACAGCGTCCACCAGGAGCACTGACATGCCGATCCCCGCCGAACTCGAGACCGCCGTCGCGGCCCTCGCCGACGTGCCGCACCTGCTCGTGGCGCTGGACTTCGACGGAACCCTGGCGCCGTTCGTCCCGCGCCCGGAGGACGCCCGGCCCCTCCCCGGCTCGGCTGCGGCCCTCGCGGCCCTCGCCCGCGGATCCGACGGCGCCTCGGCGGACGACGTGGCGGACGATGCGGCGGGCGCTGCGACGGGGAGCGCGGCCCGGCCCCGCCGGACGACGACGGCGCTGCTCTCCGGCCGTCACCTCTCCAGCCTGCGGGCCACGGCCACGCCGCCGGAGGCCACATGGCTGGTCGGCAGCCACGGGGCGGAGCGCTACAGTCCGGCCGCCGGGGAGGAACCGCTCACCCTGACCGAGGAGCAGGCCGCCGAGCTGGACCGCACCACGGGGGCGCTGCGTTCCGTGGCGGAGCGGTTCCCCGGCGCCCGGCTGGAGCACAAGCCCTCGGGCGTGGTCCTGCACGTCCGGCAGTGCTCGGAGGAGGACGGCGCGGCCGCTCTGGAGGCCGGGCGCACGGCGCTCGTCGGCCTCGACGTGAAGGTGACGGAGGGCAAGGCGGTCCTGGAGGCCGCCGTCGTCCGGGTGGACAAGGGCCTGGGCCTGGCCTGGCTGCGCGAGGGGACCGGCGCCGACGCGACCGTGTTCGTGGGCGACGACGTGACGGACGAGCACGGGTTCGCGGTGCTCGCCGCGGGCGACGTCGGCGTCAAGGTCGGCGAGGGCGCCACGGCCGCCGGGTACCGGCTGGAGTCGCTCGATGACGTGACGGAGTTTCTGGAACTGCTGCGGAGTATGCGAGACTTGTGACTACCCTCACACGAGGGCCCATTCACAACGGATCGTCCGGCACGTACCTGCCGGTGAAGGGATACACCATGGCTACGGTCACTTTCGACAACACCACCCGTCTCTACCCGGGCAGCACCACGCCCGCAGTGGACTCGCTGAACCTGGAGATCGCCGACGGCGAGTTCCTCGTCCTCGTCGGCCCCTCGGGCTGCGGCAAGTCCACCACGCTGCGCATGCTCGCCGGCCTGGAGGACGTCAACGCGGGCCGCATCCTCATCGGGGACCGCGACGTCACGGACGTCGCGCCCAAGGACCGGGACATCGCCATGGTGTTCCAGAACTACGCGCTCTACCCGCACATGTCGGTCGCCGACAACATGGGCTTCGCCCTGAAGATCGCCGGCGTGGACAAGGACGAGCGCCGCAAGCGCATCGAGGAGGCCGCCCGCCTGCTCGACCTCACGGACTACCTGGACCGCAAGCCGAAGGCCCTCTCCGGCGGCCAGCGCCAGCGCGTCGCCATGGGCCGCGCGATCGTCCGCTCGCCGCAGGTCTTCCTCATGGACGAGCCGCTGTCCAACCTGGACGCCAAGCTGCGTGTCCAGACGCGCACGCAGATCGCGTCCCTGACGCGCCGTCTCGGCGTCACCACGGTCTACGTCACGCACGACCAGGTGGAGGCCATGACCATGGGCGACCGCGTCGCCGTGCTCAAGGACGGCCTGCTGCAGCAGGTGGACACCCCCCGCAACCTGTACGACCGCCCGGCCAACGTCTTCGTCGCCGGCTTCATCGGCTCCCCGGCCATGAACCTCGTGGACGAGGGCACGCAGACGGTCGGCGTCCGCCCGGAGGACCTGAAGCTCGTGAGCGACTCGAGCGTCGGCGAGCACACCTGGGACGTCGTCGTGGACGTCGTCGAGGAGCTCGGCTCGGACGCCTTCGCCTACGGCCGCACGCAGATTTCCGGCAAGGAGCACCAGTTCGTGGTCCGTCTCGACGGCCGCGCGCAGGTCAGCATGGGCGAGACGCTGAAGGTCCATGCCCCGGAGGAGCGCCTGCACCGCTTCGACAACGCCTCCGGCAAGCGCATCGACTAGTCGCCGCGCCGCTCCGCGGCTCCGCACGGCTCGGGCCGGCCACCGTCACGGTGGCCGGCCCGAGCCGTTCCATACCCGATGGGTTCTGTACCCGATGACGAGCACGTTGGCGTCTGCGACCGTGTTCGGCGCCTGTTGCCGCGCGCCGAGTAGCCGCGCGCCGAGTAGCCGCGCGCCGAGTAGCCGCGCGCCGAGTAGCCGCGCGCCGAGTTGCCGAGCGCCGGCTACCGGACGCCCGGCAGGAGCCACACGGCCCCGCCCGGCCCGCCGGTCCCCTCGAGGCGGACCGTGTCGCCGTCCTGGACGGCCCCGGCACCGCTGCCGGCGTCGAGCGCGTGCTCCCACTCCCCCACCGGCGCCGTCGTGACGGACGGAAGCTCCAGCTCGACCCGGAAGGCCGCGCGTGACGCCACCACCAGCGCCGTCTGCTCGGCGTGCTCGCGGACGAAGACCAGGACGTCGCCCTCGGCGTGCAGCCACCGGATCCCGCCGTCCAGCAGGGCCGGGCTGTCGGCGCGCAGCGAGCCGAGCGCCCCGTAGAGCCCGCGCAGGTCCTCGCGGATCCGGCGTCGTGCGCTCTCCGGCGCCTCGAGCTCGCCCCAGGGCATCGGGGTGCGCGAGGCCTCGCCGTTCCACCCCGTCAACCCGAACTCGTCGCCCATGAAGACCATGGGGATCCCGGGCAGCGTGTACTGGAGCAGCACGCCGATGGCCTGGCCGCCGGGGAGCATGATCCCGGCGGCCCGGGCGGTGTCGTGCGTGTCCAGCGCGTTCATGTTGCACCGCCGGACCGTCCACGGGAACCCGGAGACGAAATCGAGGTGCGTCACCAGGAACGTCTCCGCCGGCTTCCGGTCCGTGGCCCCGGGCGGGACGCCGAAGAACCACGGCTCGCGCCCGGCGAGCGCCTCCGGCTCGTCCGCCAGCCAGTGCCAGAGCGGCCGGGTGAAGTTCGTGTACGTCATGGCGCCCTGCCACGTGTCGCCCTGGAAGTCCGGGGCCGCGTCGGACGTGGACTCGGCCAGCAGCAGGGCGTCCGGCTTGACCTCGGCGATGCGGTCGCGGATGAGGCCGGCGACCTCGTGGTTCAGGTCCTCCCGGCCCAGTCGGCCGGTCATGTTGCCCACGTCGATCCGCCACCCGTCGAGGTCGTAGGGCGGCTGGAGCCAGCGGGCCACCATCGAGTCGTCGTCGAGGACGAACCGCCGGCGCAGCGCCTCGGAGCGCCAGTTGAACTTGGGCAGCGAGTCCACGCCGAGCCAGGCCTCGTAGGTGCTGTGGTCGTCGCTGAAGTAGTAGAAGCCGGCCTCCTGCGAGCGCGGGTCCGCCAGTGCCGTCTGGAACCACTCGTGGGCGGCCCCGGAGTGGTTGGTCGTGAGATCGCCGAGGACCTTCAACCCGCGATCGTGCGCGGCCCGGACCAGCTCCACGAGTGCCTCGTCGCCGCCCAGGAGCGGGTCGACGCCGGAGAACGACGACGCGTCGTACCGGTGGTTGGACCGAGCCGGGAACATCGGCGTGAGGTAGAGGACCGTGGCGCCCAGCCGGACCAGGTGGTCGAGCCGTTCGGTGATCCCGGGGAGGTCCCCGCCGAAGAACTGGTACGGCGTCTGCGGGCCCTGGCCGATCACCTCCGTGGTGTCCCAGTCGCAGGCGATCGCCCACTCCGGCGTCGGATGCCGGTCGGCCTGGGGCGAGCGCGCGAAGCGGTCCGGGAACACCTGGTACATCACGGACCGGTGGGCCCAGTCGGGGGTCGTCCGGCCCGCGTGGGCGGCGAGGCGGAAGTCGTGGGCGTCGGTCACGTCGCGGTCCCAGAACCCGGCGGCGTTGAGCCAGTACGCCCGCCCTCCGGCCCGGACGAGCCAGCGGTACCGCTGGACGGGATTGACCACCGGCAGATCGGTCCCGTACCAGGTCCAGGACGACGACGGGCCGCCGCCGTCCAGGACGGCGGCGGCCTCGTAGTGGGGCTCGAAGTCCCGGAGGCTGCGCAGCCAGACCCCCTCGACCGGGCCCAGCGCCGCGCTCAGGGAGTCCGGGAGGCGCAGCCGCACCGGGACGCTCTCCCCCAGCGCCGGGAACAGGCTCCCGACGTGCAGCGCCGATCCGTCGTGGTGCGGCCACGAGCTGAGCGGGACGCGGGCGAACGGATCGGTGCTGCTGGTCATCGACTACCCCTTGACGCTTCCGGCCGTCAGGCCGGAGGTGATGTACCGCTGGAGGAACAGGAACAGGGCCATGACCGGGATGGCGGCGATGACGGCGCCCGCGGCGAACACGCCCCAGTTCTCGCTGCGCTGCTGGGCCACGTACGAGTACAGGCCCACGGCGAGCGTCTGCGAGTCGGGGTCGGTCAGCACCACGGAGGCGATCACGAACTCGCTCGAGATGCCGATGAACGCCAGCAGGCCGACCACCGCGAGGATGGGCGTCACCAGCGGCAGCACGATCCGGAAGAAGACCTGCGCGTGCGAGGCGCCGTCGATCCGGGCCGACTCGTCGAGGGACTTGGGGACGGTATTGAAGAACCCGTACATCAGATACGTGTTCACGCCGAGCGCCCCTCCCAGGTAGACCATGATCAATCCAAGCATGCTTCCGAGCCCGAGGAACGGAAAGATGTCGCCGATGAAGTTCAGCAGCAGGAAGATCGCGACGACGGCGAGCAGCTGCGGGAACATCTGCAGCAGCAGGAGCGCCAGCAGTCCCACCCGTCGTCCGTAGAAGCGCATGCGGGAGAAGGCGTAGGCGGCCAGGGCGCCGAGGAACACCGTGGCGCCACTGGCGACGACACCGATCACGAGGGTGTTGACGAACCAGCGGCCGAACGGGCGCTGCTCGTTGGAGAACAGCGCCTCGAAGTTGCCGAAGCCGATGTTCGTGAACAGGCTCGTCGCCCCGGCCATCGTGCCGGTGGGGTTCAGCGCGGCGGAGAGGACGTAGACCAGCGGGAAGATCGAGAAGAGCGTCGCCAGGGCGGCCACCAGGTGCCGCCACCCCTTCTCCCGGGCCCACCGGCCGAAGGACATCCTCGGTGCGGGGATCGCCGTGGCGGGTTCGCGTGCGGTGCTGTGCGTGGGCATCAGTTGATCTCCTCCAACGCCTTGGTCCGGTTGAAGCTGATCGTCGAGACGAGGGCCACCACGATGAAGATGATGATCGCCAGCGCGCTCGCCAGCCCGTAGTCGCGGCCCGTGCCGGTGCCGAAGGCGACCTTGTAGACCATCGTGATCAGGATGTCCGTGGCGCCGATGTCGAAGGTGGTGCCGGCGAACCGGGGCCCGCCGCCGGTGAGCATGTAGATGACGTTGAAGTTGTTGAAGTTGAACGCGAACGAGGAGATCAGCAGCGGCGCGAGCGAGACCAGCAGCAGCGGCAGCTTGATGGCGCTGAAGATGCGCCACGCGCCGGCGCCGTCCATGCGGGCGGCCTCCTCGACGTCCGGGGGCAGCGACTGCAGCGCCCCGGTGCAGACCAGGAACATGTACGGGTAGCCGAGCCAGAGGTTCACCAGGAGGACGGAGAACCGCGCCATCCAGGGGTCCGTGAGCCAGGCGATGTCGGCGCCGCCGAGCAGCGCGTTGTTGATGAACCCGAACTCCGGGTTCAGCAGGCCGGACCACACCAGCCCCGAGAGGAACGCGGGGAAGGCGTAGGGCAGGATCATGAGCACCCGGTAGATCCGCTTGCCCCGCAGGTCGGCCCGGTTGAACGCGATCGCCAGGAAGAGACCGAGCGCAAAGGTCGTCAGGACGGACAGGAAGGCGAAGGCGAAGGTCCAGAGCACCACCTGCAGGAGCGGGCCGCGCAGGTCCGGATCCGTGACGGCGCGTTCGAAGTTCTCGAAGCCGACGTTGATCTTCCAGCCGACCCCGAGCGTCTCCCCGGACTCCGCGCGGAACGTGCCCTCCCCGGAGTCGGAGTAGACCACGCCGGTCGTGGTGTTCGTGAACGTGTCGGCCGCGGCGTCGTACGTGAGACGGGGCTTGAACACGTAGGCCGTCGACCCGTCCTGGGTGCGCAGCGTCCCGTCCTCGAGGTCCTCGCTGAGCGGGACCACGAGCTCGGCCACGTCGGCCTGCCGGTTCAGCAGGTCGGCGAACTGGAGGGTCTCGTACCCCTCGACCGCGACGGCCTTGCCGGTGCCGTCCCGCTCGACGGGTTCCTCGACGGGCTCGAGCGGCTGCTCGGGCCCGCCGAGGCTGACCTGGCCGGTCGGGTCGGTGACGAGCAGGAAGAGCTCGTCGCCGTCCTCGACCACGGTGGCCGCGTACTGCGGTGAATCCGGCACGCGCTCCAGCGCCGAGAGCTGGATGGCGTGGATGGCGTCCTCCTTGGTGGAGTTGTGCCCGTCGCCGTAGTTCGTGAACGCGATGTAGGTGGAGTAGAACATCACGAACACCTGGAACACGAGGAGGAAGATCAGGCCCGGGGCCAGGTACTTGGCCGGGAGCCTCCTCTTCCCGAGGTAGATCCAGTTGACGGCCAGCGTCACCACCAGGCTGATGCCGAAGACCACCCACTCCTCGCTCACCGCGAGCTGGAACAGGCCGTAGGCGGCCGCCGCGTCGACGAGGCCCAGCAGGATGATCTTGGCCAGGATTCCGATCAGCCCGTCGGGGCCGCGGGAGACGCGCCGAGGCGCTCCCGCGGCCGGACGGACGGCCCCCGTGGGGGTCGATTCACCGCGCACGCTCTAGTCCTAGCTGTCGAACTTGGCTTCGATGGACTTGCACATCTCTTCCCACGCCGCCGCCGGGTCGGCGACGCCGCCCTTGATCAGGGCGAGCTCGGTGGCGCCCCAGTCGGCCCAGACGGCCTGCATCTCGGGGGCCGCCGGCATCGGCACGCCGTCGGCGCCGATCTCGCCGAAGGCGGCGACGACCGGGTCGGAGGCCGCCTGCTCGAAGGCGGACGTCAGGGCCGGCGGGCGGCCTCCCTGCTCGAACAGCGCCTGCTGCGCCGACTCGGCGCTGAGGTAGTTCACGACGAACTCGTTGGCGGCCAGCTGGTTCTTGCTGTGCGCGGAGACGAAGAAGCCGTTGACGCCGATGAACGGCTGCGCGTCCTCGGAACCGGCCTGGGGCAGCGGGTCGACGGCGAACTCGATGCCCGCCTCCTCGATGGCCGGGATGTTCCAGGGACCGGTGAGGAAGTACGGCGAGGCGCCGGCGGCGAACTTCTCCTTGGCGATGTCGCCGGTGATGTTGGAGTTGAAGACGCCGGTGCCCTGATCGCCGTGGTCGGCGAGGAACTGGGCGAACTCCTTGCCGCCGTCGTTGTTCATGGCGAGCTTGCTGACGTCGTAGGAGCCGTCCTCGCCGCGCTCGAAGACCGGGGCGCCGAACGAGGTCTGCAGCGGGTACGCGTGGTAGGGGTCGGCCTGCTTGGGGTCCAGCCCCACCAGGAAGGGGAACTCGGCGTCGCCGGAGTCGACCGCGGCCTGCCCGGCCGCGACCACGTCGGCGAAGTCCTCGTGCGCCTCGCCCACCAGGGCCGTGTTCCGGACCAGGGCGATGTTCTCCACGCTGTAGGGAACGCCGTAGGTCTGGCCCTCGTAGGTCATCGCCTCGACGGAGGCCTCGCTGAAGTCGCCGGCCTTGTCGCCGAGCTGGACGGGTGCCACGACGCCGTTCTGCACCAGGGTGCCCAGCCAGTCGTGCGGGCCGACGAGGACGTCGGGGCCCTTGCCGGTCGGCGCCTGGGTGATGAAGTCGTCGCGCACGGCGGCGAAGTCCTTGACCACGAGGTCGACGGCGATGCCCTTGTCGGACTCGAACTGCGCCGCGATCTCCTCGAGGGCCGGCGCGCGCTCGGCGTCGGTCCACATGGTCAGCGTGGTGCTGCCGGCCGCGGGGGACCCGGAGGCCGCCGTCGTCTCCGCCGGCTCCGAGCTGCCGCCGCCGCAGGCGGAGAGCGCCAGGACGGCCGAGACGCCCAGCGCCCCGAGTGCCGCCGAGCGGCGGCTGATGGTACGAGTGTGCACCTTCATGGGTGAGCTCCTTGTTGGTCGATTCCGCATCCCCGTTGGCGCGTCGACGCGGGAGGCCCGCTCGGCACGAAGTGATGCAAGACACGAGTGTAAGCGCTTACATGACGTTCGTCCAGCGTTCCACAAATATGCCTGTACCGGTCGGGGACATCGGGGTAAGCGCTTCCAGACAACGGGCAATGCCGCTACCATGGGCGGCATGACCACCGCCGCATCCCTGCCGCCCGCCCTCGCCGCCGAACGTCCCGTCCACGCGGCCTCCGCGCGGGACGAGTGGTGGCGCCGCGCCGTGATCTACCAGGTCTATCCCCGCTCCTTCCGCGACGCCGACGGCGACGGCATGGGCGACCTGCGCGGTATCACCGCGGAGCTCCGCCACGTCGCCGACCTCGGCGTGGACGCCGTCTGGCTCTCGCCGTTCTTCCGATCGCCGCAGCGCGACGCCGGCTACGACGTGTCCGACTACTGCGACGTCGATCCGCTCTTCGGCACGCTCGACGACTTCGACGACCTCGTCGCCGAGGCCGACCGCCTGGGGCTGCGGATCATCGTGGACCTGGTGCCCAATCACTGCTCGGACCAGCACCCCCTGTTCCAGGCGGCGCTGGCGGGCGGACCCGGCGCCCTGCCCCGGGCGCTGTTCCACTTCCGCAATGGCCGCGGCGAGCACGGCGAGCTGCCCCCGAACAACTGGCAGTCCCACTTCGGCGGGTCCGCCTGGACCCGGGTGACGGAGCCGGACGGCTCCCCCGGGCAGTGGTACCTGCACCTCTTCGACTCCTCGCAGCCCGACTTCAACTGGGACCACCCGGACGTGCGCGCCGAGTTCGAGCGGATCCTGCGGTTCTGGCTGGACCGGGGCGCCGGCGGGTTCCGCGTCGACGTCGCGCACGCCCTCATCAAGGAGCCGGACCTGCCGGACTGGCACGGCCGTCCCGACGGGCGCCCGGTGGAGGGCTACCCGTTCTCGGACGCGCCGATGTTCGGCCGGGCCGGCGTCCACGAGGTCTTCCGCGAGTGGCGCCGGGTCCTGGAGGAGTACGACGGCGAGCGGATCCTCTGCGGCGAGGCGAATGCCCACCCCGTGGAGACGATGGCGCACTGGGTCCGCCGGGACGAGATGCACCAGACGTTCAACTTCGACTACCTGGGCATGGGCTGGGGCGCGGCCTCGTTCAAGGGAACGGTCGAGCGCTCCCTGCGCGCGTTCGACGCCGTGGGCGCGCCGACCACGTGGGTGCTCTCCAATCACGACACCTCCCGGCACACCACCCGCTTCGGACTGGGCGCCGCCGGGCACGTGGGCGACGGCGTCGCACCCGGCGCGCACCGCCCCGACGAGGAGCTCGGTCTGCGCCGGGCCCGGGCGGCGACGCTCTTCACCCTCGGCCTGCCCGGGGGGATGTACCTCTACCAGGGCGAGGAGCTCGGCCTGCCCGACCACCTCGACCTCCCGGCCGAGGCGCGTCAGGATCCGACCTTCCTCCGCACCGGCGGCGAGCGGATCGGCCGCGACGGCTGCCGCGTGCCGCTGCCCTGGCGGGCGGACGCCGCGAGCTTCGGGTTCAGCACGGCGCCGGGCTCGTCCGACGGCGGCGGCCGCGCCGAGCCCTGGCTGCCCCAGCCGGAGGCCTGGGCCGGGTACGCCCGGGACGCCCAGAGCGGACGCCGGGACTCGACGCTCGAGCTCTACCGGGCGGCCCTGCGCGAGCGCGCGGGACGGGGGCTCGGGCTCGGCGGACTCGCCTGGCTCGAGCCGACCGACGGCCCCGCCGACGCGGACGTGGCGGCCTACCGGAACGGGAGCACCGTCGTGGTGCTGAACACGGGCACCGGGCCGGTGCCGCTGCCGGCCGGGCGCCTCCTGCTCGAGAGCGTCCCCGGCGCCGTGGCCGAGGGCGCGCTCGCCCCGGACGCCACCGTCTGGCTGGAGGTGCCGGCCTCCGCCGAGGCCGCCGCCGGGACCGGCCCCGCGGACCGTGCGGGCGCCGGTGGCTGAGCCGCGCGCGGGCGCCGCGGCCGCAGTGGCCCGGGCAGGATGGAAGAATACGGTCGATGGCTGGAATTAAAGATGTCGCCCTCCGGGCAGGAGTCTCCGCAGCGACGGTCTCCCGCGCCCTGAGCGGGAACGGGAAGGTCTCCCCCGGCACGCGCGCGCGGGTGCAGCAGGCGGCCGAGGAACTCGGCTACGTGGTCTCCTTCAACGCGTCCTCGCTGGCCTCCGGCCGGAGCCGGAACATCGGCGTGGTGGTGCCGACGGTGAGCCGCTGGTTCTTCTCCACGGTCCTCGAGGGCATCGCCGGCGAGCTGATCAATGCCGGCTACGACCTCACCCTCTACGACACGGGCGGCCAGGAGCAGCACCGGGCGTCCGTGTTCTCCGATCTGCTGCTGCGCAAGCGGCTCGACGCGGTCATCACCGTCACCCTCAAGCTCAGCGACGACGAGGTCCGCCAGCTCGCCTCGGTGGACAAGCCCGTCGTCGCCATCGGCGGTTTCATCCCGGACATCGCGACCATCCGCGTGGACGACTTCAACACGACGACGCTCCTCACGGAGCACCTCATCGAGCTCGGCCACACGCGGATCGCGTTCCTCGGCGGCTCGGAGGAGTTCGACGTCGACTTCAAGCTGACCACGGCGCGGCAGGACGGCTTCGAGTACGCCCTCGACCAGGCGAATCTGGAGGTGCGGCCCGAGTGGCTGCTCGCCGCGAACTTCACCACCGAGGGCGCCTACCGGAAGATCCGCAGTCTGCTCTCCATGCCCCGGGAGCGGCCCACCGCCGTGGTGTGCGCCTCGGACGAGATGGCCTTCGGCGCGCTCATGGCGGCCCGGGACTCGGGGATCGACGTTCCGGGGGAGCTCTCCGTGGTCGGCATGGACGGGCACGACCTGAGTGAGCTGTTCGGGCTGACCACGTTCAGCCAGGATGCCCGCAGCCAGGGTATCTGGGCCGTGCGGAAGATCCTGGAGCTCCTGGGCGAGCGGGCCCTGGAACGGGATCCGACCGACGGGTTCTATCCCACCGAGTTCGTCGTGCGCTCGACGACCGCTCCCCCGGCCCGGCCCTAGCCGCCCCGCGCCCCTGAGCCGGCCGGGGCTGTGTTCACCGGCCGCCCTCAGGAGGGTGCAGACAAAAGGCGAGGGCCGACTCCGTGGAGTCGGCCCTCGCCTTTGCTAGTGGTCGGGGTGACAGGATTTGAACCTGCGACCTCCTCGTCCCGAACGAGGCGCGCTACCAAGCTGCGCTACACCCCGGTGCGTTAGCAACCTCCAATAGCTTACTCATTCTCGGCGCATTCTCATAATCGGCGGCCCTCCCTGTGGTGCCCGGCACACAGTGACCTCGGGAGCCCGGTGGAGCGCGGTCCGCGCGCACGGAGCGTCTCTGCTGCACGCGGATCGGCCACCGCGCCGCCGCGGCCGTGGCCCGTCAGCGGCCGGAGCCCATGAACCGCCCATAGGCGTCCAGGACGTCGCTCCAGTAGCCGGAGGCGGCGTACTGCGCCTCCCCTGCCCGTCCGGCGGCCCAGCCGCCGTGCTCGAGCCGTACCTCGGTCCCTGCGTCGCCGGCGTCGACGCCGCCGGCGTCGACGAAGCGAAGGGCGAGATGGCTCGGAGGTGCCTGCTCGTGGAGGTGGAGGAGACGCAGCTCGAGCAGTCCGGGAGGCTCGGCCCGGACCAGTTCGGCCCAGGCGTGCGCCTCTCCGGCGTCGTTCTCCTCCTGGAGCCCGTCCCGATCGAGGCTGAAGTGGCTTCCGGCCCCGAGGCGGGAGTGCCGGTCCGCCGGCCACCAGAGGTGGATGTACTCGGTGAAGCCCTCGAAGGCGTGCTCGGCGTCGACGGGGACGCGCACGGCTGCAGTCCTGGCGGGGAGGGGCGCGGTACCCGCTGTCTCGTCGTCGGGTTCCTGGGGCGCATGGGAGAAGAGGCCGGTCATGCCCCCACGATACTGCGGTGCCGAAGGCGCCCGGGTCGGTGTGTTAAACAGGTCAGGCCCCCGCGTTGGCGGGGGCCTGGCTGTAATGGTTGTCCGGCGGCGACCTACTCTCCCACACCCTCCCG